>NZ_JBIDCQ010000005.1:0-478579 GCF_043204655.1 Micromonospora sp. NPDC047762
ACTCAACGACCGCCCCCGCATGACCCTGGGCTGGGCCACCCCCGGTGAGAAGATGACCCAGCTACTCGGTGTTGCAACCACCGCTTGAGCCCGCCGCGAGAACGGAAACTGTCCAAGATCTGCGGGGATGCATCACCACCCGCACCGGCAGCGGTCAGAAGAGGACGGTGGCCAGGGTGCCGATCGGCTGGAAGCCACAGCGCTCGTAGACGCGGCGGGCCGGGAGGTTGAAGTCGTTCACGTACAGGCTGACGGTGGGGGCGACCCGCAGCAGCGCGTCGCGGACCACGGCTGCCATGGCGGCGGTGGCGATCCCCCGGCCTCGCCACTCCGGTGCCACCCAGACGCCCTGGATCTGCGCCGTCCGTTTGGTGACCACTGCCAACTCGGCCTTGAACACGACCTTGCCGTCGATGATGCGGGCGTACGCGCGACCGGTGCGGACCAGGTCGTTGACCCGTCGGCGGTAGCTGCGTCCGCCGTCCTCGGCCAGCGGGGAGACGCCAACCTCTTCGGTGTACATGGCCACCGCCGCCGGGAAGAGCCGGTCGACCTCGCCGGAGCGAACCTGGCGTACCTCCGGATCGGCCGGTACGGGTGGCAGCGTGTCGGTGACCAGCAGTGGCTGATTGGGGCGAACGTCTCGCGCTGGCCCCCACGTGTCGGAGAGGCGGTCCCACAGGCCGAGGACGGCATCGGCCCGGCCGACGATGGAGGAACAGAGCCGCTCCTCGCCTGCGAGCAGGTCGGCGAAGGCAGCCACCGCGGCGTCGCTGGCCAGCACCGGCGTGAGGTTGCCGCCGAGCCAGCAGAGTGATTCGAGGTTGCGGCGGGCTCCGTACCCCAGGATTCTGCCCTCGGCCCGCCACCACGAGAGTCCGCGCGCGGCGATGCGCTCGGCGACCTGCGCGCCCGCGAACGGGTCATGGTCGAGCAGTCGCTCGACCGCGCGGCGCTCCGATTCCCCCAGTTGGCGTACCGGCACCGTCAGCACGGCTATCAGCCTGCCAGATCAGCCCCCCGCTTCGCCGGTCGAGTGACAAGGCCGGCACCGGTTACCCGAGGCCGGGTCCGCCCGGCCCACCGGACGACCGGGGGCACCAGGGCTCCGAGCAGGAGGAACAGGGCACCGAGTACGAGCCAGCCGGGTACGCCCCAGCCGAGGGCCAGGGTGGTCACCACTACCGGTGCGAGCATCTTGCCCAGCTCGTAGCCCATGCCGTACGCCCCCTGGTACTGCCCCTGGGCGTCCGCCGGTGCCAGCCCGAAGGAGATCCCCCAGCCGGCGGCGGAGTGCCACAGTTCTCCGGTGACGTGCGCGAGCGCCCCGAGGCCGAGCAGGCCCACCGCCCCGGCGGTGGGCAGCGCGCCGCTGGCGGCGAAGAGTACGCAGGCCAGGGCGATGGCCACGCCCGCTCGACGAGCGGCGCGGGCGGCTCCGGGCAGGGTGGCGGCGGTGCCCGCGGCGCGTACCTGAAGGAGCACCACCGCCACGGTGTTGACCAGCGTCAACGCGGAGATCATCCAGGCTGGGGCCTGGGTGTGGCCGGCGATCCACAACGGCAGGGCGATGGTGAGCAGACTGAAGTGCATCGACATCAGCCCGTCGACCAGGGTGAAGGCGAGGAACGGGCGGTCCCGTAGGGCGACCAGCCGAGGGCCGTGCGTCGGAGCGGCGACCGGGGCGACGGTGGGTAGTCGAAGGAAGACCACCGCTGCTGCCAGGGATGTCCCCGCCGAGGCCAGGATCAGCGCGACGTACCCGGTCCGGGTGTCGGCGGCGATGGCGAAGCCGCCGAGGACGGCGCCGACGGAGATCCCGACGTTCGTGGTGGCTCGCAGGTAGGCGCGGGTGCGGACCCGCTGGTCGGCCGGGATCGCTCCGGCGATCAACGCGCCGCGGGCACCTCTCTCGACCGCGTCGGCAAGCGCGGTGGCGGCTCCCACCAGCACGAACGTGGGGAACGACCGGACGGCGACCAGGCCGACGGTCAGGGTGCCGGCGGCGAACAGCGCGCCGACCTGCACGCCGCGTGGGCCGACGCGGTCGGCCAGGTAGCCGCTCGGGGCGCTGGCCAACACACCGACCAGGGCCGAGATGGTCAGCCCGATGCCGACCTGGGTGGCCGACAGGCCGACCGACCGGGTGAGGAAGAGCGCGCTGGCGACGAGCCAGAGGCCCCGCCCCACGGTCTTGACCAGAGTGCCGAGGGTGAGGACCCGGGCCGGACCCGGCGGGGGAAGCAGGCGCATGACCGACACCCTAACAAGACGTACGTACGGTTTGTTAGATCGGGGTTGTCGGCGATGCATTGCCGATATATCGTTGATGCATCAGCGATAGTCCTAAGGAAGGAAGAGCCTCATGAGGTTCCACCGACAGCACCACCCGATGCACGAGGCCCGGATGCGGGGGTTCGGCTTCCCACCGGTCCCGCCCGGTCCGCACGGTCATGGCCACGAGCACGGACACGGCGGCCCCTGGGGCGGCCGGGGCCGTGGACGGGGTCGGGGCAGACGCCCCAACGTCCGAGCCTCCGTGTTGGCCCTGCTCACCGAGCGGCCGATGCACGGCTACGAGATGATCCAGGAGATCGACTCCCGCACCGGCGGTGCATGGCGGCCAAGCCCCGGCTCGATCTACCCCACCCTCCAGCTCCTCGAGGACGAGGGCGTGATCGTCGCCAGCACCGAGGAGTCCGGTGGTGGGCGGAAGCGGTTCACCGTCACCGAGGCCGGTCAGGCGGAGGCCACCGAGGCCGCGCAGACCCCGCCGTGGGCGGACGTCGCCCAGGGCACGGTGAGCAGCTGGCACGACATCCGCGACTCCGGCACACAGGCGATGAACGCTCTGCGCCAGGTGATGATGAACGGCACCGACGACCAGCGTGAGCGGGCCGCCCAGGTGCTCGACGAGACCCGGCGCAAGCTGTACGCGATCCTCGCCGAATCCGAGTGACGCCAGGCCGCGCCACAGCGCCAGCCCGCACCACAGCGCCAGCCCGCACCACAGCGCACGATCAGCACAAACGCACAGCGGCCGTTCCCCGCACGGGGAACGGCCGCTTTTTTCACATCGAAAATCAGTGCACGGTGACGGTCGGGCCGGTGACCAGCCCGCGCAGTTCCTCGGGAAGCTCGGCGCCCATCTCGTCGGCGATCCGCAGCGCCTCTTCGATGAGGGTCTCGACGATCTGGGCCTCGGGCACCGTCTTGACGACCTGCCCCTTGACGAAGATCTGGCCCTTGCCGTTGCCGGAGGCGACGCCGAGGTCGGCTTCCCGGGCCTCACCCGGACCGTTCACCACGCAGCCCATGACGGCGACCCGCAGCGGCACCGGCAGCCCTTCCAGGCCGGCGGTGACCTCCTCGGCGAGCTTGTAGACGTCCACCTGGGCCCGCCCGCAGGACGGGCACGAGACGATCTCCAGGCCCCGCTCGCGCAGACCGAGGGATTCCAGGATCTGGTTGCCGACCTTGATCTCCTCCACCGGCGGGGCGGACAGCGACACCCGGATCGTGTCGCCGATCCCCTCGGCCAGCAGCGCTCCGAAGGCGACCGCCGACTTGATGGTGCCCTGGAACGCCGGCCCGGCCTCGGTGACGCCGAGGTGCAGCGGGTAGTCGCACTGCTCGGCGAGCTGCCGGTACGCCCGGATCATCACGACCGGGTCGTTGTGCTTGACCGAGATCTTGATATCGCGGAAACCGTGCTCCTCGAACAGCGAGCACTCCCACAGCGCCGACTCGACGAGCGCCTCGGCGGTGGCCTTGCCGTACTTGCTCAGCAGCCGCTTGTCCAGCGAGCCGGCGTTGACGCCGATCCGGATCGGCACCCCCGCGGCCCCCGCGGCACGGGCGATCTCCTTGACCTTGTCGTCGAACTGCCGGATGTTGCCCGGGTTGACCCGGACCGCCGCGCAGCCGGCGTCGATCGCGGCGAAGACGTACTTGGGCTGGAAGTGGATGTCGGCGATCACCGGGATCTGCGACTTCTTGGCGATCGCGGGCAACGCCTCGACGTCGTCCTGGGACGGCACCGCCACCCGGACGATCTGGCAGCCGGACGCGGTCAGCTCGGCGATCTGCTGGAGGGTCGCGTTGATGTCGGAGGTGAGGGTCGTGGTCATCGACTGCACGGACACCGGCGCACCGCCGCCGACCGGAACCGAACCGACCATGATCTGGCGGCTGGCCCGACGGGGAGCGAGCGGCGGGGGCGGCACGGCGGGCATACCGAGACTGATAGCTGTCACTTCAGGCACTCACCTTGAGAAGAGCGTGATGGGGTTGACGACGTCCGCGGCGATGGTCAGCAGCGTGAACGCGCCACCGATCAGGATCACCGCGTACGTGAAGGGCATCAGTTTGAGGTAGTCCACCCGGCCGGGGTCGGCCCGGCCGATCCGGGCGTAGATCCAGGAGCGGGCTCGTTCGAACCAGGCGACGGCGATGTGGCCGCCGTCGACCGGAAGCAGCGGCAGCAGGTTGAACACGCCGATGAAGAAGTTCAGCGACACGAAGAGCATGAAGAAGACCAGCCAGGCGTTGTTCTCGACCGCCTCGCCGCCGAGCCGGCTGGCGCCGACCACGCTGATCGGGGTGTCGATGTCGCGCTCGCCGCCGGTGAGGGCGGTCCACAGGGCGGGGACCTTCTGCGGGAGGCGCTGGAGTGCCTGGACGGTGCCGACGGCCAGTTGACCGGTGAAGTCGGCGGTGGCGCCGAAGGCCCCGACCGGGCCGTACGTCACGCGGGTGGGCGTGCTGGGGACGAGCCCGACGCCGAGGGCGGCCACCGGGGCGGCGGCACCGGTCGGGTTGTCCAGCGGCGGACGCTGCGTCTGCGCGAGCACGGTGCTGGTGGTGGCCGGCTGCCCGTCGCGGACGTACGCGATCTGCGCGGTGTCGCCCGGCTTGAGGCTGCGCAGCGTGGTGAGCAGGTCGCCGTAGGAGTTGACCGGGGTGCCGTTGATCGAGGTGATCCGGTCCCCGTTCTTCAACTGCGCCTGGGCGGCCGGGCTGGCCGCGTCGGCGGAGGTGCAGGCGCGCACCGCGTTCTCCGGGACCACGCACTGGCTGAGCTGGATGACGGCGGGCTCCTGGCGGGCCTGCGCGTCGGTGGTCGGGAAGTCGGGGTTGGGCAGGCCGGCGGAGACGGCCAGGATCCAGATGGTGACCAGGGCGAGCGCGAAGTGCGTGATCGACCCGGCGGCCATCACGATGGTCCGCTTCCAGACCGGGTAACGCCACATCACCCGGGACTCGTCGCCCGGCTCGACATCGTCGTCCTGCGGCGTCATCCCGACGATCTTGCAGAAGCCGCCGAGGGGGATGCCCTTGAGGCCGTACTCGGTCTCACCCCGCCGGAACGACCAGATGGTGGGCCCGAAACCGACGAAGTACTTGGTGACCTTCATCCCGAACGCCTTGGCGGTCAGCAGGTGACCCGCCTCGTGCAGGCTCACCGAGATGAGAATGGCCAGGGCGAAGAGGACCACCCCGAGCAGGTACGACATCAAGCTCCTTCCACCGAACCCGCGATGATCTCCTGCGCATGCGCGCGCGCCCACGACTCGGCCGCGAGCACGTCCTCGACGGTACCTGGTTCGTCGAAGTCCGGAGCCTCCTCCAACACCCGTTCGAGGGTGTCGACGATGCCGAGGAACGGCAGCCGGCCCGCCACGAACGCGGCCACGCACTCCTCGTTCGCCGCGTTGTAGATCGCCGGCCGGCAGCGCCCGGCCTCCCCGGCGGCCTTGGCCAGGGCGACGGCCGGGAACGCCTCGTCGTCGAGCGGCGCGAACTCCCAGGTGTGCGCGGCCGTCCAGTCGACGGCGGTGGCCGCCTCGGGGACCCGGTCGGGCCAGCCCATGCCCAGCGCGATCGGCAGTCGCATGTCCGGTGGGCTCGCCTGGGCGATCGTTGACCCGTCGACGAACTCGACCATCGAGTGGATCACCGACTGCGGGTGCACCATCACGGTGATGTCGGAGTACGGCACGTCGAACAGCTCGTGCGCCTCGATCACCTCAAGGGCTTTGTTGACCATGGTGGCCGAGTTGATCGTGACGACCGGCCCCATGTTCCAGGTCGGGTGCGCGAGGGCCTGCTCGGGTGTGACCTGCGTCAACTCGTCGCGCCGCCGACCCCGGAACGGACCGCCGCTGGCCGTGACGATCAGCCGCCGCACCTCACCCCGCGTCCCGGAGCGCAGACACTGGGCCAGCGCCGAATGCTCCGAGTCGACCGGCACGATCTGCCCGGGCCGCGTCACCGCGGCCTTGACCAGCGGGCCGCCGGCCACGAGCGACTCCTTGTTGGCAAGCGCGAGGGTACGACCACCGCGCAGCGCGGCCAGCGTAGGAGCGAGGCCCAGCGAGCCGACCACCCCGTTGAGGACGATGTCGCACTGCCACTGGGCCAGCTCGGTCATGGCGTCCGGCCCGGCCACGATCTTGGGAAGCTTGAAGTCACCGGTGGCCCATCCGCGCCGGCTCGCCTCCGCGTAGAACGCGAGTTGCAGATCCTGCGCGGCGGACGCCTTCGCCACCCCGACCGCCTCGACGCCCAGTTCGAGGGCCTGCGTGGCGAGCAGCTCGACGTTGCCGCCGCCGGCACCCACGGCGACCACCCGGAACCGGTCCGGGTTACGCCGGACGATGTCGATGGCCTGGGTGCCGATCGAGCCGGTGGACCCGAGCAGAACAAGGTCGCGGGGGGTAGTCACCCGGCCATTCTTCCCCACCGCCGCTGCACGCCCGCTGGGAGCCTCAGCCCTCCCCCTCCGCCGGCTCCTCCTCGTCCAGCAGCTCGGCCGGATCGATGGAGAACTCGAACGGCTCCCGCATCGCGAAGGTGCTCCCCGCCGCAGCGGCGGCCAACGGCCGGTACTCCCCGTCGGACAGCTCGAACAGGGCAATGGTCGGCACCCGGTTACGCAGGTCCACCCGGAGAAAGAACGGCACCCCGACGGCGGCGTACTCGCGGGGTCGGTCGATCACGTCCTTACGCCGGTTACCCGGCGAAACGATTTCCCCCAACAACACCGCCTCGGCGATGGGGACCGTCGTGCGGCCACCACCTGATTTCCGCAGCACAGCGATGTCCGGGATGAAGAGGTCATCCCCGGAGATGACGTTGATCTCCGGATATACCCAGAATCCGGCCTTCCGCGCAGCACGGTGCAGCACGTAGGGCAATTCCCGCTCGACCGACTGATGATCGATTCCCGCGTGTGGTGTCACGATCACGCTTCCGCTCAGGACCTCAACCTTGGGGCCGTTGGTCTCCGGCAACAGGTCGAGGGCGAGCTGCGCAGTCCAGGGTTCGTCGTGCCACCGCAGCACGTCGAACGACGGCTCGGTGTGCTGCGGCGCCGGCTCCGGCGCGAACGCGGCCTGGGCCATCCGGGCTCACCCCCTCAGAGGGACATTCTGCTCAGGTCAGCCTAGCCACCGCAGCCCCAGAAACGCGTCATCGCACACCGGGTCCGTCTATCCGAGTGGACTGCACCGCAGCGAGGCGCGTGCAGATCTTGGACAGTTTCCGTCATGGCCGAACGGAAAGTGTCCAAGATCTGCGGGCCGGCGCCCGACTCGTCGTTGTTCGAGGCCGCACGACGGCCAACCAGACCGCTGCGCCGACGCAGAGGACGGCCAGCAGGGACAGCAGCACCAGGGCCGGGTTGATCCAGGCGGGCACCAGGTCGTAGGTGGCGTTGCACCGGTCGTGGAGGGGGAACCACCGCGACGACTCACGCCAGTGCGCGGCGCGGTAGGCACTGTCGTAGGTGACGCCGGCCTGTCGGCAGGACTCCTCCGAGCTCATGGATGAACCCGAGAACGCGCCGACGAACCAGGTGACAGCGGTGGCGACGACCGAGAGCCCGGCCGTCGCGGCGAACCAGCCCGGAGTCTTCCAGCGGCCGGTGAGCAGAGGTCGGCCCCACAACCAGAGCACGAGCAGAGCGGGTACGGCGAGGCAGAGCCCGGTCGTCACGACACCCATCCTGATTCGTCAGCCTCCCGCCAGCGAGCCGGCCTTGATCATCGCACGGGCCGGCTCACCGCCGCGAACGCGACGAAGCGATCGACTCGGCTTCATGGAAATCGGGGTGTCCGCAGTCCGCGGACACCCCGACTTCACTGAAGCCGTGTTGATCAAGCGGCGAACTAGCCGCCGGTGATGACGAACTGCGAGCCCGGCTGGATGACGATGTTGCCGTCGGCCGAGTTGGTGATTGTCACGTTCGTCAGGTTGGCGTTACCACGCGCGCCGCTCATCGCGAGGATGCCGGCACCGTTGTTGGACTTGTCGATCCGTACGTTGGTGATGGCGACGTTCGGGATGTTGCCGCCACCGTTCTTGAACTGGATGCCGTCGAAGGTCGAGTCGATGATGTCGGTGTCCCGGACGGTGACCCCGACGATGTCCCTGGTGGCCGGGAAGATCGTGATGGCACCGAACTCCTGGTCCTCGTTCCAGAACGCGCCGCCGGTGCGGTAGAGCCCGTTGTTCGCGATCAGCGTCGTGCCGGAGAACGGCAGCGGGTCGTGGTCGGTCGCCAGCATGATGCCCGGGTAGTTGGCGGTGTCGTAGATCAGGTTGTTCTGGATCGAGTTGTCGTAACCGCCGTAGATGGCGATGCCGTTCGCCCGCCAGGGCAGCTGGATGGTGTTGTTGACGAAGTGGTTGTCGTGGGCGATGTCGACGTTGCGGTCCTTGACGTACGGGTTGGCCCAGACGGCGAGCGCGTCGTCGCCAGTGGTGCGGAACGACGAGTTGAACACCCGCGAGTTGCGCGTGCCGTTGCTGAAGTTGATGCCGTCGGCGTACGTGTTGCGGATCCGCATGCCGCTGAAGTCCAGCCCGTCGGCCGGCCCCCACAGGTCGGGGATGTTGTCGTAGTCGCGACCCACCCAGACGCCCACGTTGGCGTGCTCGATCCAGACGTTGCTGATCTTCGTGCCGGCGCCGAAGCGACCGTTCAGACCGACGCCACCCTCGGCGTTGCCGTCACCGCCGCGGATCCGGCCCGAGCCGAAGATGGCGATGTCGGAGATCTGGGTGTTCTTGTCGATGTCGAAGCCGAAGTTGCCCTCGTGCGGGTGGTTGATGCCGCCCACCACGTTCTGCGGCTCGGTCAGCGTGTAGAGCTGCGAGTGCCACATGCCGGCGCCCCGGATCGTGACGTTGCTGATGCCGACCTGGTTGTGCGTGCCCCGGTTCAGCGGGTCGTCGGTCAGGATCTTCTGCTCCTGCCGCCACTGCCCGGCCGGGATCCAGACGCAGCTGATGACACCGTTCTGGTCGTCGGTCACCGCCCGCTGGATGGCTGCGGTGTCGTCGATTCCGTCGTTCGGAACCGCGCCGTACGAGGTGATCGAGGTGCAGCCGGCCGGCTGGCTCGCCGGCCCCGCCACCTGCTCCAGGTCGATCATATCGATGACGTAGAAGGAAGCGGTGTCACCCGAGTCGCGCTGCAACTTGAACCGGGTGCCGGCCGGGTACGACTGCGCCAGCAGCGCGTTCGACTCGTCGAAGAGCCGCCGGGCGTCGGCCTGCGGGGTGTTGGTCAGCGCCTCCGGCCCGTCGGTGTTGCCGTAGAGCCAGCTGTGCTTCGACGACAGTGTCAACTTCCGGGAGAAGACGTCGTTGACGTAGAGGCTGATGGTCGCCTCGATGCCGCCGCCACCGGGCGCGTCCGGGATGGAGTTGCGCACCACTATGGAGTTGGCCTGGTTGGCCGAGGTGAACTCGACGAACTGGCCGGTGCTGGTGAGCCGTACCGACTTGCGACCGGACGACTCGCTGGCGAAGTTGGTGTGTCCGAACGTCCGCAGGGCGTCGGTCTCCAGCAGCGTGCCCTGGTAACGACCGGCCTCCGCCTCGTAGGAGACGTACGGGACGGCTGCCCCACGCCCGACCACTATCGACTGGCTGAACGCGTTGTTGGTCTCGTTGGTCTCGGCGACCACGTTCGTGGCGTCGGCGGTGGCGGTGAGGGTGGCGCCGCCGCTGGTGGCGGTCCAGGTGCCGCTGACGGCCACGGTGACCGTCGCGCCGGCGGCGATCGAGGCGGTGTTGGTGTTGAGCGTGGTGCTGCCCGCCACCAGTCGGGTGACGGTGGTCGCGCCGGTCGCGGTGGTGCCCCGGTTGCGAACCGTCACGGTGAAGGTGACGGACGCCCCGACGGCCGGGTTCGGCGGGTTCGAGGCGATGCTGAGCACCTGAAGGTCCGGGCCCGGTGCCTGCGCCACCACCAGCGGCGACGCTGCCGTGAAGCTGTTGTTGCCGTTGTTCTGCTCGACGATCGTGTTCGCCGGGTCGACCACCGCCGAGACGGCGTAGCTGCCCATCGGCCGGGTACCGGCGTTGAACGACACAGTGGTCGAGGCGCCTGCGGCCAGCGCGCCCACCGAGGCGCTGCCGACGACCGCGCCGGCCAGGCTGAAGTTCACTGTCGTCGCACCGGCGGACGCTGAGCCGATGTTCTGCACCACGGCCGAGAGGGTGACCGGGGAGACCTCGCTGGGCGACGAGGGCGACCAGGTCACCGAGCTGACGACCAGGTCCGGGTTGGGCGCCGGGGTGCCGCACACCTCAAGCTCGGCGACCTGGCCGGACGGGGCACTGGTGTTGCCGGTGAACCGCAACTGCACGTCTGCGGTGGTCGCGCTGACCGGGATGGTCACCACGTTGCTGCCCTGGACGAACTGGTAGGCCGCCGCCGACACCAGGCTGGTGTACGAGGACGAGGCCTGGTCGCGGCCGAGGACCTGGATGGTCTGGGTACGGGTGCCCCAGGACGAATCCGGGTTGAGCTTCACGGTGACGCCGGAGATGGAGTGGTTCGCGCCGAGCGCCACAGTCAGGTTCTGCGGGTAGCTCGCCGCGCCCTCCCAGTAGGTGGAGAGCTGCCCGTCGTTCGCCTTGTCCGGGGTGAAGCTGAAGGTGGAGCCGCTCGCCGTCATGCTCTTGCCCTGCGCCACGTTGGTGCAGGCGGGCGGGTTGCTGCCGGTCCGGGTGACGGTGTTGCTGTTGCCGGAGAGGTTGCCGGCACCGTCGCGGGCCCGGACGTAGTAGGAGACGGTCGCCGTCGCCGGCTGGGTGTCCTGATAGGTGAGGACGGTGCCCAACGTGGCGATCAGGCTGCCGCCCCGGTAGACGTTGTAGCCGGCGAGCCCGCTGCCACCGGAGTCGGTGGAGGCCCCCCAGGTGAGCGTGATCGTGCTGCCCGACGTGCTCTGCGAGAGCGTCCCCGGGACACTCGGCGCGGTGGTGTCACCACTGCCCGTGCGGGTCACCGTGTTGCTGTTGCCGGACAGGTTGCCGGCCGCGTCGCGGGCCCGGACGAAGTACGACACTGTCGCCGTGGCCGGCTGGGTGTCGTTGAAGGTGGTCACGGTGCCGACGGACTGGAGGAACGCGCCGTTGCGGTAGACGTCGTAGCCGGCGATGCCGCTGCCGCCCGCGTTGTCGGTCGACGCGACCCAGTTGAGGCTGATGGTGGTGCCCGACTGGGTGTACGAGAGGTTGCCGGGAACGCTCGGCGCTGTGGTGTCCGGGGTGGTGCCGCCGCTGCCGTACACCTCCAGTTCGGAGAGTTGCCCGGCCGGCCAGCCGCTGTTGGCGGTGATGGTGATCCGGACGTAGCGGGTGGAGGCCGAGCTGAAGTTGATCGTGGCGGTGCTGCCGCTCGCCGGGTTGAAGGTGTACGTCTGCGACCCGACCAGGTCGGTGAAGGACGAACCGTTGGTGCTGCCCCGCACGCTCAGCGTCTGCGTCCGGGTCCCCCAACCGGAGGTCGGCAGCTTCAGAACAACCTGGTTGACGCTCTGCGACGAGCCGAGATCGACCTGCACCCACTGGGGGAACGCGTTGTTGACGCTCTCCCAGTAGCTGCCCGCGTTGCCGTCGACGACCTTCGACGAGTCGTAGACGTCGGCGTGGCCGCTCTCCTGGGTGGGACGACCCTGGGCGAGGTTGGTGGCCGCCGGGGCGAAGGCGCTCGGTGCTGCTGCGCCCGCCTCGGTGGGGCGGGCGGCGGCGGCCGGGTTCGCGAGGGCGGTCGCCCCGGCCGTCGCGATCAGCGCGGCGGCGGCCGTGGCCGCCACCATCCTGAACAGATTCGTTCGTCTCATCACTGTCCTTGTCGTCGGGGGACGGTTGCCGCGGTGGCTGGACCACGGGGGTGGGGGTGCGGCGGTGCAGCGCCGGCCGACGCGAGAGGGCCGGTGTCGAGAGAGACGGGTGGTACGGGCGGCGCGGGGGCGCCGACCGCCCTGGAAACACCAGAGGGGTACGACCATCAACGGGCCTCCCCAGGAGGCCCGTTGAATCTTCCGAGTGTGTGCACAGAACCGTGCACGCCTTTGTCGAAATCTTGCGTTACTTTGGCCCAAAGGTTACTGACGTGCTACGGGAGCGTCAACACTTCGACCGCCGTGACTATTGACGAACTTGTCTGCCCTGGGAGTCGACCCACGGCCCGACCTGCAGACAATTTCGGGGAAGGTGCCGCCTCCCGACGACTGGAGGCAGCACCTTCCCCGAAGTTGCGCGGATCTTGCGTCAGGTCGTGCGGGAACGATCAGGCATCTGGTGCGGTCAGCACGAACGTCTCCAGCAGCTCCCCGCCGTACCAGTCGGTGCGCTGACCGACATGGGTCATGCCCAGCCTCCGAGCGACAGCCATCGACGGCTCGTTGCCCGGCGCCACGACCGCGTAGATCTGCCGGGTGCCGGCGGCGAACTCCCGGTCGACCGCCGCGCGGGCCGCCTCGGTGGCGAAGCCGTGGCCCCACGCGTCCGGGTGCAGGTGCCAACCCACCTCGATGTCGTCGCTCCGGCGCGACTCGTCGCGCCCCGGCAACGGCTTGAGCAGCACCGTGCCCACCACCTGACCCGTCTCCCGTACCTCGATCGCCCAGGTGCCGTACCGGCCGCCGTCGGCGGCGTGCCGCTCCTGCCAGATCCGCAACCGCTCGACGGCCTGCGCCGGGTCGGTCAGCGGCAGGCCCGGCGCGACTCCCAACCAACGGCTGATCTCCGGGCGGGAGTAGATGTCGTAGATCCGGGCCAGATCGGCCGGATCGGCGGTCCAATCGCGCAGGATCAGGCGTTCGGTGGTGAGAACAGTCATGACCGGCGATCTTAAGGAGTGACAGCCGCGACGACAGGGAAGGAGGACCCGATGGGCAACGGATGGCAGCGCACGAAACGGATCACCAGTGCGGCGTTCCGTCCGGTGCGCGGACGGGACCTGTCGCTGCACGCCGCCGCGATCACCTTCTACGGGGCGATCGCCGTGGTGCCGGTCGCCCTGCTGGCGATCTGGCTCACCGCGCTGGTGGCCGGGGCCGACCGGGTACGCCGGCTCACCTCGTACGCCGTGGAGGCCCTGCCCACCGCGATCGGCGCGCCCCGGGCGGTGGAGGCGCTGGTCGACGCCGGGGTGGGGTTGACCCCGCTGCTGGCGCTGGCCTCCCTGCTGCCCGCCTCGCTGTACGGCGAGGGCCTGCGCCGGGCGTTCGTCTCTGTGGCCGCGCCCCGCTCCGACGAGCACCTGGTCGGCTGGCGGGGTCGGCTCCTGCTGCTGCCACTGCTCGCGCCGGCCCCCGCGCTGCTGCTGTCGATCCTGCTGGCGCTTCCGCTCACCACCCGCCTCGTACGCCAGGGCGGTTGGCTCGGTGTGCTCGGCGTGGTGCTGTCGTTCCTGGCGGTCTGGCTGGTGCTGACGCCGGTGCTGGTGTGGGTGTTCCGGGTCGTCGGGCCGGCCTCACCGGACTGGCTCTCCACCCTCGGGGTCGGGTCGTTCACCGCGGCGAACCTCTCCGGATTCCTGCACGGCTTCGTGCTCTTCGCCTCGCTCCCGCTGGACCTGGGAGTGCCCTTCGGCGGCTTCGACGACATCGGCGCCGGCGTGGCCGTCCTCCTCTGGCTCTACCTGTTCCACGTGATCGTCCTGGCCGGCTACTCCGCCACCCTGGCCCTCTCAAACTGGCGCACCAACCGCCCCACCCCCACCCCCGCCCCCACCCCCGACCCGTCGCCCTCCCCCGACCCGCCACCCCGTTGATCATGAAGTTATTGCCACGACCCGCCGCGCCGAGTGGCAATAACTTCATGATCAACCAAGGGGGTCACCGCAGCGGGGGCCGGTCGTCAGGGGGTTGATAGGGCTTCGGTGGGGGTTTGGCGGGCGGCTCGGATCGACGGGTAGACGCCGGCCACCACGCCTACCAGGAGGGCGGCGGTCACTCCGCCGAGCACAGCGGGCAGTGGGATGGTGGGCGGCCAGCCCTGGTAGCTGGCGTAGCCGACAGTGGCGAGCACCCCCAGGGCGGCCCCGGCGGCACCGCCGAGCACGCTGAGCAGCACCGACTCGGTGAGGAACTGCACCCGGATCTGGCCGCGGTTCGCGCCGAGCGCCCGGCGCAGGCCGATCTCCCGACGTCGCTCCAGCACCGAGATGACCATCGTGTTGGCCACGCCGATGCCGCCGACCAGCAGGGCCACCGCCGCCAACCCGAGGAACAGCGCGGAGAAGCTGTCCTCGGTGGCCCGTTTCGCGGCGAGCGCGTCGGAGGGGCGGCTGACCTGGACCAGCCCGGGCAACTGCGGGTTGAGGGTGGCCGGCAGCACGGCACGGACGTCCTCCAACGCGTCCTCCCTGGCCCGCAGGTAGACGACGGTGGGGTGACCGTCGAAGCCGAGCATGGCCCTGGCGGCGTCCCACCCGACCAGCACCGAACGGTCGAGATCCGGGGAGAGCGGCAACGGGTCCAGGATGCCGATCACCGTGAACCAGCGCTCGCCGATGAACACCTGGGGTGGTTGTCGCGGGTCCACACTGGCGAAGCCGAGCCGGCTCGCCGCGACGTAGCCGAGGACGGCGGTCGGAAGCCGGGCCGACCCGTCGTCGAGGGGCCGACCGCTGCGGACCCGGCCGTTGACGGTCCCCAACAGGTCCGGCCGGGACGCGAGCACGGTGAGCCCGGACGTGTCGTACCGGTCCAGCAGGTCGTTGCGGCGCACGGCGGTGTGGGTGTTCGCGACCGCGCTCGCCGCGTGGACCGGCCCGATCCGCGCCGCCATGGCGGCGGCGTCCTCGGGCAGGAGGACGGGCGGGTTCTGATCGGGCACGGGTTCGGCCCGCAGCAGGTTGGTGCCGAGGGCGGAGAGCTGCTCCATCAGGTCGCGCTGGCTGGACGCGGGGATACCCACCACGACGACCAGCGTGGCGATGCCGATGGAGATGCCCAGGGCGGAGAGGACCGCCCGCATCCGGCGGGTGGTCAGGCCGAGCAGACCGAGCCGGAGTACGTCGGTCGGGGCGAGCCGGGTCGACCGGGTGCCACCCGGGGACGCGCTCACGCCCCGCTCCCGGCGACGGTGTCGGCGACGATCCGGCCGTCGCGGATCTCCACCTGTCGAGGCGTACGGGCGGCGAGATCGCGGTCGTGGGTGATCACGGCGATGGTGGTGCCCTCCGCGTTGAGGTCGGTGAGCAGGGCAAGAACCGCCTCCCCGTTCGCCGTGTCGAGGGCGCCGGTCGGCTCGTCGGCCAGCACCAGCGCCGGCTCGTTGACGAGCGCCCGAGCTATCGCCACCCGCTGCCGCTCCCCGCCGGAGAGCTGCTGCGGCAGGTGGTTCACCCGGTGCGCCAGGCCGACCCGGGCCAACGCCTCGATCGCGGTACGGCGACGGCGACGACGGGGCACCCCGGCGTAGAGCAGGCCGGTGGCGACGTTCTCGGCGGCATCCAGCCCGTCGCTGAGGTGGAACTGCTGGAAGACGAAACCGAGCCAGCGGCCCCGCAGCGCGGAGAGCCGACGGTCGGACAGCGCGGTGACCTCCTGCCCGGCGACGCGTACCCGACCGCTGGACGGCAGGTCGAGGGTGCCCATGATGTTCAGCAGCGTGGACTTGCCGGACCCGGACGGCCCGACGATGGCGAGCATCTCGCCGGCGCGCACGGTCAGTGAGACGTCGTCCAGTGCGGTCACCCCGCCGGGGTACGTCCTGCTGACTCCCTCGACGTTCAGCACCGCTTCGGCGATCACGATGCCGTCACCACGTCGAGGCCCTCGGTCACACCGGTGCCGCTGACCTCGACCAGGCCCCGGGCGAACATCCCGGTCTCCACTGCCACCAGCGCGCCGTCGGGCAGTTGCAGCGCATGCCCACCCTCGCGGAGCGCCACGAGCGCGCCGACCGGCACCGCGAGTACGCCCTTGTGGACGGCGGTGGTGAAGCGGACCTGGACCGTGGCCGCGTCCAGCTTGGCCACGTCCGCCGCCCGGGTCGGTGCGACGAGGACGTCCACGGTGGGCGGGCTGCCCTGCCCGGTGCCGCCGTCCGACCCCCCGCCGCGCACCGTCTGCGAGATCGAGGCGACCTTTGCCGGGATCTCGGAGCTGTCCGGCAGGGCGACGACCACGGCGGCGCCCACCGTGATGGCGCCGACGTCGGTGGCCCCGACCGGCACAGTGACCAGCTTGACCTTCTCGGTGACGGCCAGCAGCTCACCGGCGACCGGGTCACCGGGCAGCGCCTTCACCGCGCTGATTCGGGCCGGCCCGGTCAGCACCGCGACCTGCCCGACCCCGATCGTGCCGGTGGGGTCCAGACCGAGGGCCTGCTGCCACTTCTTGATCGCGCCGACGAGGCTCTTGGTGAGCAGGGCCTGACCCGTGCCGATCTTCGTGCCGTCGGTGGCCCGGGACGGCTGCGAGCCGGTGTGGTAGCCCAGCGTCTTCAGGTTGTCCGACACGATCCGTACGTCGCTGCCCACCAGACCCGGCTTGTCGAGCGTGCGAAAGAGCGGCGTCCCGCCGAACAGCACCGGCACCGGTCTGTCGTTGACCCAGTAGAGCGGCTTACCCCGGGCCACCGTGTCGCCCACCCTCGGCAGCCGGGTGACAACGCCCTCCCCGGCACCCTTCACCAACCGCTCCGGGCCGAAGCCGAGCGTGCCGTTGAGCGAGCGGCTGTCCGACAGGTCGGCCCGGGTCACTGTCGTCGTGGTGACCGGCGGCGGTGCGCTCGCGACATCACCGCCGGGGTGGCGCCGCAGAGCCAGCGCACCGACGCCGGCAGCGACGGCGACGGCGACCACCAGGGTCACCGCCGCCACCACGATCGCGGTACGCCGGGTCGTCCGCCGGCCAGGATCATCGGTCGGGTTACTTCTTGGCACCGAAGATCTCCATCGTGCATTCCCGCTCGACCTTGTCCATCGCGGGACCCTCAAGTCCGTTGGTCGGGTCGGCGACGCCGTCGTCGTAGGTCCAGCCGGAGCCGTCCGGCAGTGAGTGGATCTTCAGCCCGCGCCCGCGCAGGCACTGGACGTAGTCGTTCCACTGGCTCACGTAGTTCGGGTTCTTCTCCGGGTCCAGCTCCGGCGGCTGGAGCGGCAGCTTGTTCGCGCACGCCACGTACGCCGCCTTCGGCTCCCCGCTCTGGTCCAGCGACAGGCCCGTGCCGTCCCCCACCGGGCCCGGTTGTGACCGGCCGTCGTTCAGCTTCACGCCGTTGTCGTGCAGGCAGATGTTGTACGTCCCCCAGAGCCGCTCCTCCTCCTCGTCGGTCATGTCCAGGCGTAGCTGCGGCCGACCATTGGTGGCACCACCGGCCGGGGTGGCGCTCGCCGGGGCGGACGGGGTGACGAGCGACGCGACGTCGCCGCTGGCGGTGTCCTTGTCGGCGCTGGACGCACCGCCGCCGCAGCCGGTGAGGGCGACGACGAGCACGACGACCGCGGCGAGCCCGGCCGCGACCCGATGGGTTGAGTTGGTCATGGCGTGCAGCTTCACGCCCGGGTGTCAGAGACCTGTAAGGAAGCGGTCGTCATCCGATAGCCCCAGCTCAGCGGCCCTGCTGGAACCGGTCTGGGCCACGTACAGTCGCTGCCGTGTGTGCGTACGTGCTGGTAGCCGAGGACGACCAGAAGCAGGCGGAGTTGGCGCGCCGGTATCTGGAACGCGAGGGGCACGAGGTGACTGTGGTGGCCGACGGGCGGGCCGCCCTGGAGCAGATCCGTCAACGGCCCCCGGCGCTGCTCGTCCTCGACGTGATGATGCCGAAGGTCGACGGCCTGGACGTGTGTCGCATCCTGCGCCGGGAGTCCGACCTGCCGGTACTCATGCTGACCGCCAGGTCGACCGAGGACGACCTGCTGCTCGGCCTCGACCTGGGCGCCGACGACTACATGACCAAGCCGTACAGCCCCCGCGAACTGGTCGCCCGGGCCCGTAGCCTGCTGCGCCGGGGCCAACGGACGCCGGCGGACCCGGTGCTGCGGGTCGGCGCCGTGCACGTCGACCCCGTACGCCACGAGGTACGCAGCGACGGACGCCTCGTCGACTGCACACCCGGTGAGTTCCAGCTGCTCCAGGCGATGGCCGCCCAGCCCTCCCGGGCGTTCACCCGGGATCAGCTCCTGGGCTACCTGCACGGGTTCGACAGGTACATCACCAACCGGACCGTCGACGTGCACGTGATGAACCTCCGCCGGAAGATCGAGCCGAACCCGCGCAAGCCCGCCCGCTTGGTGACCGTGTACGGCATCGGATACAAGCTCGTCGAAGAGTCACCCCGTGTCGGGTGAGGTCCCGCTGCGCCGCAGCCTGCTGCTCCGACTGCTGGCGCTGGCCGTCCTCATCGCCATCGGCTCGATCGCGGCGACCGCGTGGCTGGCCGTCCGCACCACCACCGGAGCGATCCGGCAGGAGCAGGGGCAGGCGCTCGCCGACGACGCCCGCATCTACGACACAGTGCTCGCGTACGCGGCGACCCACCCGAGCTGGGACGGAGTCGACGCGGCCCTTCGGCCGCTCGCCCAGGACGTCGGCCGACGGATCGCCCTGACCACCGAGACCGGTGCGCTGATCGCGGACTCGGCCCCCGGCGCGGGCCCCTTGCCGACGACGTCGTCCGCGACCGTCGACGCGCTCGCCGTCGACACCGCCCTGACACCCGGCACCACACTGCCGGGCGGCGGTGACGGCGGCACCACCCTGCCGAGGGGCAGCGGTGACGGCGGCACCGGCCGCATCGACCCGCGCACCACCGGGCCGTACCTGCTCCCGCCCGAGGAGCGCGCCGCGCTGCGCGACAAGGCGGCCCGGGCGGCCCAGTGTCTGCGGCTCCGGGCGCAGATCGACGCCACCGTCGTGGACGGGCCCACCGGCCGCCCCCGCCTCGACACCCCCGGCACCGACCTCGCCGACAGTGCCGCCTGCGCTCAGCTGAGAGAAGAACTCGCGGCCCGTACGGCCACCGAGGGCAAGGCGCTCGCCCAGCTCAACGCCCTGGTGAACACCTGCCTGGCGCGGCGGCGCCTGCCCGCCGTGCAGGTGGACCTGAACTGGACCTGGACGAGGCAGCCGGCGGCCAGCGCACCCGACTCCCGCAGCGCGGCCGGCGTCGACCAGGAGCACAACCGGGCGGTCAGCGCCTGCGTCGGCACCAGTCGACGCGAACAGCTCCTCCCGTACGTCGCCCCGGCCGCGACCCTCTTCGTCACCGACCCGGGCGGTCGCCCCTCGACCACCTTCGACCTCTCCCCCGCCAACCAGACCCGCATCGTCGCGGTCGCCGGACTCGTCCTGCTGGTGACGATCGGCTTCACCGTCCTCGCCGGCATCCGGCTGACCCGTCCGCTGCACGCGCTGACCGGGGCCGCCCAACGGATGCGCGACGGCGACGGCGCCGCCCGGGTCCGGGTGACCGGCCGCGACGAGATCGCCCGGCTGGCCGAGGCCTTCAACGACATGGCCGAACGGCGGGAACGGCTGGAGCAGCTACGCCGGGCCATGGTCAGCGACATCGCCCACGAGATGCGGACGCCGGTGAGCAACATCCGGGGTTGGCTCGAAGCGGTCGAGGACGGCGTCGCGGCCCCCGACCGCCGGCTGCTCTCCTCACTGCTGGAGGAGGCGACACTGCTCCAGCATGTGATCACCGACCTGCAGGACCTGGCCGAGGCCGACGCGGGCGCGCTGCGGCTGCACCGTGAACAGGTCTACCTCACCGACCTGCTCGCCCAGGTCGCGGAGGCGCACCGGGCCCAGGCCGACCGGGTCGGCGTCACCATCACGGTACGCACCGAGGCCGACCCGCAGGTGGACGCCGACCCGGTCCGACTCCGCCAGGCCGTCGGCAACCTGGTGGCCAACGCGGTACGGCACACCCCGTCGGGCGGGCACGTGACGATCAGCGCCGGTGCGACCGACGCCGAGGTCACCATCTCGGTGACCGACACCGGCAGCGGTATCAGCGCCGAGGACCTGCCCCGGGTCTTCGACCGCTTCTGGCGGGCCGAGAAGTCCCGGAGCCGGCAGACCGGCGGCAGCGGCCTGGGTCTCGCCATCGTGCGCAAGCTCACCGAGGCCCACGGCGGCACAGTGCGCGCCACCAGCACCCCCACCCAAGGCTCCACCTTCACCCTCCACCTCCCCCACCCGGCCCGCCGGCCTGGTTGATCATGAAGTTGTTGCCACTCGGCGCGGCGTGTCGCGGCAATAACTTCATGATCAACGGGACGACGGGGTGGGGGTGGGTGGGTGGGGGTGGGTGGGTGGGTGGAAGGGGTGACCTGGGGTGTTGGGGCGGACTAGGCTGCCGCGGCATGAGCAGTGAGATTCCGGCCCGCGCCGACGTCGTGATCATCGGTGCCGGGCACAACGGTCTGGTCTCCGCTGTCCTGCTGGCCCGGGCCGGCCTGGACGTCCTCGTGCTGGAGGCCGCCGACGTGATCGGTGGCGCGACCCGCACCGAGAACCCGTTCCCGAAGGTGCCGGGGCTGCGCCACTCCACCGGGTCGTACCTGCTCGGGCTGATGCCCCCGGAGCTGCTCGCCACGCTCGACGTACGGATCCCGGTGCTGCGCCGCGACCCGCACTACTTCCTCCCCACCCCGGGCGGCTTCGGCTCGCCGTACCTGCTCTTCGGCAGTGACACCGCCGCCACCCGGGCGCAGCTCGCCGAGTTCTTCTCCCCCGCCGACGTGGCCGCCGACGACGCCATGCAGGCCGAGCTGGCCGCGCTACGGGAAGACCTCGCCCCGGCCTGGCTGGCCGAGCCGCTGAGCGTCCAGGAGACCGCCGAGCGGCACGTCCGTCCGGCGCTGCGCCAGGTCTTCGTCGACCTCGTGCAGGGCTCGGTCGCCGACTACCTGGACCGGTTCGAGTTCCACTCGGAGCTGCTGGTCAGCATGTACGCGGTCACCGACGGCCTGTCCGGGCTCAACGCCGGCCCGGACGACCCCGGCACCGGCCACAACTTCCTCGTGCACAACATGTGCCGACTGCCCGGCTCCGGCGGCACCTGGATGATCGCCGAGGGTGGGATGGGCACCGTCTCCAGGACCTTCGCCGAGGCCGCGCGCGCCGCCGGAGCGACAATCCTGACCGGTACGCCGGTGCGCGCGGTGACCATGGACGGCGGCGCGGCGAGCGGAGTGGTGCTGGCCGACGGTCGGGAGGTCGCCGCCCGGGTGGTGCTCGGCGCGTGTGACCCGTACCGGCTGATGGACCTGTTGCCCGACGGCGCGCTCCCGGCGCGGCTCGGCGAACGGATGGCGGCGGTTCGTCGGTCCGGCACCACCCTCAAGCTCAACCTGGCGCTCACCGGGCTGCCGCGGTTCTCCTGCCTGCCGGACGGCACGCCGAGCCCGTTCGGCTCGACCATCCACCTGCTGCCAGGGTCGGCGTCGCTGGTCGGCGGGGCGGAGACCTCACCGATGACCGCGCTGCGCGCCATGTGGGCGGACGTGCAGGCCGGGCTGCTGCCGGCGGAGCCCACCATCGAGTGGTACCTGCACACCACTGTCGACCCGTCGCTCTCCGACGCCGCCGGGCACCACTCGTCGGCGCTCTTCGTCCAGTCCGTGCCCTACGAGTTGGCCGGCACCACCTGGGACGCGGAGCTGCCCGGCTACGTCGACCGGCTGCTCGGGATCGTCGAGCGGTACGCCCCCGGCACCGGCGAGCTGATCGCCGACGCGGTGCCGCTGCCGCCGCCCGGCATCGAGGAGCACTTCGGTATCACCGGCGGGCACATCCACCACGTCGACAACACCGTCTCGTTCACCGACCGGATGCCCTACGCCACCGGCGTCGACGGTGTGTACGCCGGCAGCGCCGGCTGCCACCCGGCCGGCAGCGTCATCGGCGCCGCCGGCCACAACGCCGCCCGCCGCATCCTCACCGACCTCGGCCGCTGACCGAACTCCGGCGATCTTGCACTTTTGGTCGCCGCTATGGGCGGTACGCCCTGCTTCGGCGCAACAGAAAGTGCAAGATCGCGGGTGGGGCGCGGGGTCAGATCACCGCTTCGCCGGCCGGGGCGGGGGTTTCCGCGTCCACCCGGTGGGCTCGCACCTTGTGGCCGACGCTGGTCAGGCAGCGGCCGCTGGGCAGGTCGAAGCGCCAGCCGTGCAACTGGCAGGTGAGCTGGTCACCGTCGACGATGCCGAAGCGGGTCAGGTCCGCCTTCAGGTGCGGGCACCGCCGCTGCACCACCCAGTCGCCCAACGTGATGTCCTCGGCGTCGGTGCTGCGCTCGTGCTCGTCGTACCAGCCCTCGGCGTACTGGAGCCTCTCCTCGGAGAGGCACTTGAAGAACGCGTAGACGAACTCGTTGTACTGGCCGATCCGGGCCGCCGAGAACCGGCAGGACAGGAAGAGCGAGTTGACCCAGTCCACCTCGTCGATGAAGAGCAGGTGCTCGATCAGCGACCGCTCGGTCCGGAACCGGTAGCGCACCTTCTCGTCCGCATACGGCCGGACCTCCTTACCGGGGAAGTCCACCACGATCGACTCGACACTCTCGCCGTCGTACCCCACCAGGTCGAAACGGACCGGGCCACCGACCCCCTTGGCCAGGTAGATCGACTCGTCGAGCAGCGGTTCGATCCGACGCTTCATCTCGCCGAGCACGTCCACCTCGGGGTGCCGCCAGGACGCCTTCTCCGCCTCGATGATCGGGCGCTTGCGCTCCCGCATCTCCTCCAGGTGCGCGACCTTGTTCGCGAAGAACTCCTGCACCGGCACGGGGTGGGTGGTGCTCGCGCCCTCGGTGGTGACCTCGGCGACGCTGCCCGGCAGCAGCACGATCCCGTTGGTGCCGCCGACCTTTGCGTACTCCGACAGGAAGACGGACTGGTCGGGGAAGATGTTGCCCTCGTCGCCGTGGATGTCGTTGAACTGCCACAGCGCGTCGTCGAGGAAGCACGGCGGGCCGGCGATCGGGAAGACGTGCGACGCCTTCAGGTCGTCGATGTACCGCCAGGTCCGGTCGAACTGCCGGTCACGCTTCTGCTTACCGAACGCGGTCTTCGCCGCCTGCGGAAGTTCGTAGACCATCGGGTACCAGATCGCACCGGAGAACTGGAGCAGGTGAGCGTGCACGTGCCCCAGCTCGGCGAAGACGCTCAGGTCGGTGGGGCGGGCGTCGTTCTGGTTGAGCAGCCGCACACCCTCGTACTCGACCCAGAGCGAGGAGTCGCCGATCGGCCCGTCGGTCGGGCTGGTCAACGCCTGAATCATGATCTTCAGGCCGCCGGGCAGCTCCACCACCTGCTCGTTGGGCGCCTTCAGGAACTTGGTGAAGCCCAGCGCCCGGAACTCGTCCTCCATCTCCGAGGTGGGGAACTCGGGGAGCAGGACCGTGGCGTCCTTCGAGATGAACTCGCGCAGGTGCTTCGCGTCGAAGTGGTCCCGGTGCAGGTGGGAGACGTACAGGTAGTCGACCTGACCCAGACTCTCCCAGTCCAGCAGTGAATTGTCGGGGAACGGAAACCACGACGCGAAGTAGGCCGGGTTGACCCACGGGTCGCAGAGGATGCTGCCCGCGGCCGTGTCGATCCGCATGCTGGCGTGCCCGGTTCCGGTCACTCGCACCGCACAGTCCCCCTCAAACAGACAATCAGGTGTACGCCAAACGCTACCGGAGCGAGTCTGACCGCCGCCCCGCGACGCCGGTAGTGCCATCCAGCCCGGGTGGGGCAGGGCCGATGGCCAGGAAACCCCCACCCCACCGCACCGCGTACGAGGCGTGCCAGACTAACCAAAGATCCGATCGCGAGGGAAGGACCGACAGTGGCAGGAAGCGAGCCGGTAACGTCGCCAGACCAGCACAAGCCCGGGCACCGCAAGGCCGGGCAGATCGGCGCCGTGCTGTCCGCACTGGCGCTGCTGGCGATGATCTGCGGCAACCACGAGGGCAGGGTCGAGGACATCTGGCTGATCGGCCTGGCCGCGCTGCTGCTGATCATCGTGATCGGCGACATCGTGTTGCGGCGCAGCGGTCTGCGCTCCTGACCCGACCCACCGCCGGACGACCGGCCGACGTACGCCGAGGGCCCGCCCCCACCTGGGGGACGGGCCCTCGTCCGTATCGCGTCGGGGTCAGCGCCCGAAGAGAATGTCCTGCACGTCCTTCAGCGCGGCGTCGACCTCGGCCTCGAAGTAGCCACCCGGCACCAGGCCGAACCGGAGCGTGTCCAGGTCCTTCGGGTCGACCGGCATCGGGTTGCGGCGCTGCATGCCACCGAGCAGGGTGTCGAAGAACCGGTCCACCTGGTCGGGGTCGTACCCGCTGCCGAACCGGCGCACCTGGAAGCTGCGACGAATCTGGTCGACCCGGTACAGGTCGCTGCCGGGCGGACCGGCCATCGGCGGGCCACCCATCGGCGGACCGGCCACCGCAGGCGGACCGGCCATCGGCGGCGGACCGGCCATCGGCGGGCCACCCATGCCCTGCTGCGGCAGCGGAGGCGGACCGGCCGGACCACGGCGCATGTCGCGCAGATCCCGCTCCGGCATCCGGATCTCGGCCGTCATGTCGGCGCGACCGTGCCGCCCGGCCTCGAAGCCGTCGAAGCGCGGCTCCTCCGGCGGCGGCGGATAACCGCCGGGCGCGCGCTGGTCGTCCTGGCCGTACCCGCCGCGCTGGTCATCCGGGCCGTAGCCACCGGGTGAGCGCTGGTCGTCCGGGGGGCCGTACCCGCTGGGGCCGGCGGGCAGGCCGCGCTGCGGCATGCCGTGGCCACCCATCGGGCCGGGGCCCATCGGGCCAACGGGACCCATCGGCGGGCCGGCCGGGCCACGTGGCGCGTCGTAACCACCGCCGCGGGGGGCGTCGTACCCACCGGCGAAGGCACCGGTCGGCTCGTCGTAGCGGCCGTAGGGCGGGCCGGGCTGCGCGGGCATCGGGCGGGGCGGCATCGGCTGCGGGACCATGCCCCGCTCATCACGCATCGGCGGACCCATCCGGTCCGGTGGGCCCATCCGGTCACCCATCCGGGGGTCGCCGCCGCGTCCGGCGCTGTTGCGCTCCTCCAGCTCGGCCAGCTGCCGCTCGACCCGGTCCAGGTGCAGGTCGACCTGCCACTCGTCGTAGCCGTTGAAGCGGACCCGGAAGACGACGTCATGAACCTCCTGGGAGGCCACCGGGGCACCGACCTGTCGGCCGTCGAGCGTCGCCTCGACCCGGTCGAGGAAGGCATCCACCTCGTCGACCTTGTATCCCCGGCGGAGCGCCTTGCGCCGGAAACGCTGACCCTGACTCGCCACTATGTCTCCTGGTCTCGTTCGCCACGCCCGGTCACGCCGGTGCCTCTCCGGCGCGGTCGGTGTTGGTGTCGTTGTCTTCGGCAGCGGCAAGCTGGCCACACGCGCCGTCGATCTCGCGACCTCGGGTGTCCCGAACTGTGGTGGACACCCCGGCGTCGCGCAACCGCCGGACGAACTCCCGCTCGACCGGCTTCGGGCTCGCGTCCCAGCGGCTGCCCGGCGTCGGATTGAGCGGAATGAGGTTCACGTGGGCCAACTTGCCGGCCAGCAGCCGCCCGAGCAGGTCGGCTCGCCACGGCTGGTCGTTCACGTCCTTGATCATCGCGTACTCGATCGACACGCGGCGGCCCGTCCGGGCGGCGTAGTCCCACGCTGCGTCCAGCACCTCGGCTACCTTCCAGCGCTGGTTTACCGGCACGAGTTCGTCGCGCAGATCATCATCGGGCGCGTGCAACGACAACGCAAGGGTCACTGAGAGGTCTTCGCTGGCCAGTCGGTGGATGGCCGGAACCAGGCCAACCGTGGAAACGGTGATGTGCCGCTGGGACAGGCCGAGCCCCTCCGGAGCCGGGCTGACCAGCCGACGGATCGCCGCGATCACCCGGTTGTAGTTGGCCAGCGGCTCGCCCATGCCCATGAAGACGACGCGCGACAACCTCGGCGGGGAACCCGCCACCACGCCGGAGGCCGCCACCCCGGCCATGTAGACCGCCTGGTCGACGATCTCCGCCGTCGACAGGTTGCGGGTGAGCCCGGCCTGACCGGTCGCGCAGAACGGACAGGCCATGCCGCAGCCCGCCTGGCTGGAGATGCAGACGGTCACCCGGTCCGGGTAACCCATCAGCACGCTCTCCACCAGCGCGCCGTCGTGCAGCCGCCAGAGCGCCTTGCGGGTCGCGCCGTCATCACAGGCCAGCTCGCGCACCGGGTTGAGCAACGTCGGCAGCAACTGGTCGGCCAGCCGCTCCCGGGTCGCCGCGGGCAGATCGGTCATCGCCTGCGGGTCGCGGACCAACCGCCCGAAGTAGTGGTTGGAGACCTGCTTGGCGCGGAAGGCCGGCTCACCCAGCCCGGTAACCAACGCCTGGCGACCGGCCAGGTCCAGGTCAGCGAGGTGCTGAGGGGGCATGGAGGCCCGGCGCGCGGCGGGGGCGACCGAGATGGCGGGGATCAAGGGCAGGCTCGTCATGGCTGGTCCAGTGTGTCACGCCGTCGGCGGCGGCTGCCGGTCCGGAGGTGTCGAACGGGCCGCGACCGCCGGAGCCGGATGACCGGGACGCCGTGATTCATACCTCAGCTCACCACCGGCACGAAAACCGCCAACAGCAGGTAGGCCGTCGGCACCGCGAACAGGATCGAGTCCAGCCGGTCCATCAGACCGCCGTGGCCGGGCAGCAGGTTGCTCATGTCCTTCACGCCGAGATCCCGCTTGATCATCGACTCGGCCAGGTCGCCGAGGACCGCCGCGCAGGAGACGGCCACCCCGAACAGCGCGCCCCACCAGGGAGCCACCTCGAACATCAGCCACAGCAGCAACGCCCCACCCAGGGCCGCCGCGGTGACCGAGCCGGCGAAGCCCTCCCAGGACTTCTTCGGGCTGATCGACGGGGCCATCGGGTGTTTGCCGAAGGAGACCCCGGCCGCGTACCCACCGGTGTCGGAGAGGACCACCCCGATCAGCGTGGCCAGGATGCGCAGATGCCCATCGTCGGGGGCCGCCGCCAGCAACGCCGCGAAACCGGCGAGGAACGGCACGTAGACGGCGATCAGGGTGGCCGCCGTGAGATCCCGCTGGAAACCGGCGGGCCCGTCACCCAACCGCCAGATCATTGTGCCCAGCACGGTGACCAGCAGCCCCAGGCTGAGCGCGTCCGGGCCGGCGTACCAGGCCAGACCCACCGTCAACACGCCGCCGGCGATCAGTGGCACCAGCGGCGGGTGCGCGCCGCTGCGTCGTACCGCGCGGGCCATCTCCCAGGTGCCGACGGCGACCGCGGCGGCGATCACCGGCAGGAAGGCCAACGGATAGAAGGCCAGCGGCACCACGATCAACGCGCCGAGGCCGAGCCCGACCCCGATCGCCGCGGGCAGGTTGCGCCCGGCCCGCCCGGTGCCCACCTGCTGCGTGGCCGGTCGGTCGAGGCTGGCCCGACGTCGCCCCTTCGACCGTCGACCGGTCGTCGGCTCCGGCTCGACGGTCGGCTCCGGATCCGGCCCGATCTCGGCCCCGATGGGCGCCAGCTGCGTGGTCGGGTAATCGGCGTCGTCGTCATGACGGAACGGCCCGTCGAACGGTCCCGGGCCGTTGTACCGGCCGGGCTCGTCGAAAGGCGGGAGGCCGCCGCGGGAGGGGGCACCGTCCGCACCGGCGGGCACGCGGTCGCCGTAACGGTCACCGCGACCCCGGTCGTCGTACCGGTCGGGCTGGTTGCGGTCGTCGACGTGCCGGTCACGGTCGTCGAAACGGTCGTCCGGGCGGACCGGGCGGCCACGCTCGTCGTACGGGTCCGCGGGCCAGGGTTCGGCGTACGGCCGGGCGTGCGGATCGGCGTACAGCTCAGGGCCGGCGGCCGGACGGCGGCTCCACTGGCCGGCCTCCAGCTCCTGCTCCGGCCAGGGCAGCGCCACCGGGCGCTCCGGCCGGTCCCAGCCGCGAGGCTCGCTGCCGTAGGGGTCGGGGTGGGACATCACGCACCGCGAAGCGGCACGAGAACCACCACATGACGCAAGACCACAAGCATCCCCTACACGTGCGATGTTCCTCCGATTGACCGCCCCGACGGTCGGTCGATCCCCGGTGTTCACCACCCGGTGGCCGGGAATCCTGCCGAGCCTACTGCACACGCCGGATCGGCACGGCGGACGAGGCACGCCCACCGACGCCACCCGGCGCCGCCGGCCCGCCGGCCAGCGACGCACACCCATCCGGTACGGCAGAGCTGACCCAGGAATGGAACGAGGCCCGTTCCCGACGTCGGGAACGGGCCTCGGAGCATGGGTCACACCTCGAGCAGCTCGGTTTCCTTGTGCTTCACCAGGTCGTCGATGCTGGCCACGTACCGCTGGGTCAGGTCGTCGAGTTCCTTCTCGGCGCGGCGGCCGTCGTCCTCGCCGGCCTCGCCGTCCTTGACGATCCGGTCCAGCTCCTCCTTGCCACGGCGGCGGACGTTGCGGATCGCCACCTTGGCCTCCTCGCCCTTGTGCCGAGCCACCTTGATCATGTCGCGGCGGCGTTCCTCGGTCATCTGCGGGAGCAGGATGCGCAGCTGGTTGCCCTCGTTGTTCGGGTTCACCCCGAGGTCAGAGTCGCGGATCGCCTTCTCCATCGCATTGATCTGCGAGTTGTCGTACGGCTTGATGATGGCCATCCGCGGCTCGGGAACCGCGATGGACGCCATCTGCGTCAGCGGCGTGGGCGTGCCGTAGTAGTCGATGATGACCTTGGAGAACATGGCGGCGTTGGCGCGACCGGTACGGATGGCGCCGAACTCCTCCTTGGCGTGCTCAACCGCACGCTCCATCTTCTCCTCGGCCTCGAGGAGGGTGTCGTCGATCACCGGTCTCCTCGCCTCCTTCTGTGCTCGTGGTGGGCTCTGCTGAAAGTCGTCAGACCGCTGTCGTCGTCGCCGGTGGGCGGGACTCAGGCGGTGATCAGGGTGCCGATCTTGTCGCCACCCACCGCGCGGATGATGGTGTCGTCACCCTGCGCGCCAAAGACCAGCATCGGCAGGCCGTTCTCCATGCAGAGGCTGAACGCCGCCGCGTCGGCCACCCGCAGGTTGCGGCGCAGCGCCTCGGAGAAGGTGATCGAGTCGAGCTTACTGGCGGTGGGGTCGATCCGCGGGTCGGCGGTGTAGACGCCGTCCACGCCGTTCTTGCTCATCAGCACCACGTCGGCCCGGATCTCCAGCGCCCGCTGGGCGGCCACCGTGTCCGTGGAGAAGTACGGCATCCCGGCGCCGGCGCCGAAGATGACCACGCGGCCCTTCTCCAGGTGCCGGATGGCCCGCAGCGGGATGTACGGCTCGGCGACCTGAGCCATCGTGATGGCGCTCTGCACCCGGGTCTCGATGCCCTCCTTCTCCAGGAAGTCCTGGAGCGCGAGGCAGTTCATCACAGTGCCGAGCATGCCCATGTAGTCGGCGCGGGCCCGGTCCATCCCACGCTTCTGCAGTTCCGCGCCGCGGAAGAAGTTGCCTCCGCCGACCACCACGGAGACCTGCACGCCGCGGCGGACCACTGTGGCGATCTGCCGGGCGATGGCCTGGACGACATCCGGGTCGACGCCGATCGCGCCGCCACCGAAGACCTCACCGGAGAGCTTCAGCACCACCCGGCGGGCGCGCCCCGGCGGCGGTGCCGTCGGATCGTCCAGCTCCAGCGTCCGGTCACTCACAACCTGCGTCATCCGCCCCGCCCTTCCCCACGCGCACGCCCCGTGCGGCGCGTACCGCGAACCTGCCGCTGCCGACCCTATGTGACGAGGAGGCCGCGGTGCCTGTCACGTACACCGGCGGCCTCCTCGTTGACGTCTTCTGCCCACGGGCGCGCGTGGCGCCCGGTGGCGGCTCAGGCCTGGCCGACCTCGAACCGCACGAAGCGGGTGACCTCGATGCCGGCCTCGGCCAGCAGCTGCTTCACCGACTTCTTGTTGTCGGAGACGGACGACTGCTCGATCAGGACGAAGTCCTTGAAGAAGGAGTTGACCCGACCCTCGATGATCTTCGGCAGGGCCGCCTCGGGCTTGTTCTCCTCGCGGGCGGTCTGCTCGGCGATGCGCCGCTCGGACTCGACGACCTCGGCCGGAACCTCGTCCCGGGTGAGGTACTTCGGCCGCATCGCGGCGATCTGCATCGCCACACCGCGGGCGTCGGCGTCGCCGGCCTCGTCGGTCTTGCCGGTGTACGACACCAGCACGCCGACGGCCGGAGGCAGGTCCTGGGCCTTGCGGTGCAGGTAGACGGCGGTGGTGCCCTCGACCCGGGCGAACCGGTTGAGCACCAGCTTCTCGCCGATCTTGGCGGACTGCTCCTGGATCAGGTCCGCGATGACCTTGCCGTCGAGCTCGGAGGCGAGCAGCTCCTCGGCGGAGTTCACGCCGGCGCGCTCACCGTGCTCGACCAGCTGCTGGCCCAGCGCGATGAACGACTCGGTCTTGGCGACGAAGTCGGTCTCGCAGTTGAGCTCGAGCAGCGCCTTGCCGGAGTGGGCGACCAGGCCGTTCGCGGCCGTACGGCCGGCCCGCTTGCCGACGTCCTTGGCGCCCTTGACGCGCAGGATCTCGACGGCCTTGTCGAAGTCGCCCTCGGCCTCGGTCAGCGCCTTCTTGCTGTCCATCATGCCGGCGCCGGTGAGGTCGCGGAGCTTCTTGACGTCCGCGGCGGTGATTTGGGACATGGCTCTCTCTTCGATGTTGAGACGGCGTGTGGATGGTCAGAGGTGCCGGTTACCCGGATCCGGGCCGATAGTGCCCGGCGTACCGTCGCTGCCCGCCGTCCGCGAAAACGGACGGCGGGGCAGCGACGGTGCGATCACTCCGCGGTGGCGGCCGCCGGCTGCTCGGTGGCGGCCTGCGCGGGCTGCTCCGGGGTGGCGGGCTGCTCGGTGGCGGCAGCGGCGGGCTGCTCGGCCGGGGCGGCCTCGTCGGCCTTCTTCGGCTCCAGCAGCTCGCGCTCCCACTCGGTCAGCGGCTCGTCGCTCGCGACACCCTCGGGCTTCTCGTCGTTGCCCCGGCGACGGCCGGAGCGCGCGATCAGACCATCCGCGACGGCGGCGGCGACGACCTTGGTCAGCAGCTCCGCCGAGCGGATCGCGTCGTCGTTACCCGGGATCGGGAAGTCGACCTCGTCCGGGTCACAGTTGGTGTCCAGCACCGCGATCACCGGGATTCCCAGCTTGCGGGCCTCGTCGACGGCGATGTGCTCCTTCTTGGTGTCGACGATCCACACCGCGGCGGGAAGCTTCTGCATGTCCCGCAGACCACCGAGGGTGCGGGTCAGCTTGATCTTCTCGCGGGAGAGCTGCAGGGTCTCCTTCTTGGTGTAACCGGCGGCGGTGCCGCTGAGGTCGCCCAGGCCCTCCAGCTCCTTCATCCGCTGAAGCCGCTTGTAAACGGTCTGGAAGTTGGTCAGCATGCCACCGAGCCAGCGGTGGTTGACGTACGGCTGGCCGACCCGGGTCGCCTGCTCGGCAATCGCCTCCTGGGCCTGCTTCTTGGTGCCGACGAACAGGATGCTGCCGCCCTCGGCGACGGTCCCACGCACGAACTCGTACGCCTTCTCGATGTACTCGAGGGTCTGGCGCAGGTCGATGATGTAGATGCCGTTGCGCTCGGTCATGATGAAGCGCTTCATCTTCGGGTTCCAGCGCCGGGTCTGGTGCCCGAAGTGGACACCGCTCTCCAGCAGCTGACGCATGGTCACGACGGCCATGGTTGGGGTACTCCTCAAGGTCCCTGGTTGTCACGCCCGGCCGGTGGCCGGGCGTCCTGGTGCCTGGTCGCCGACCCATGGTGGACCCGATCAAGATCGGGACCAGGGAGGCCGTCGCTCCACGACGATTCGTGAAGAGGGCACGCGAGGTCGACCGCACGAGGCGGTCGCCAGTTGGCCAGTGTACGCCCCTCACCCGTTCAGCCGCCCCGGGGTGCGCGTGGCGTGCTGCTCCGCCGCCCCACCGCTCTCTCGCGCGAGTTACGCGGGCCGGGTCAGCCGGCGGCGAGCGCGGCGGCCACGAAGAGCACCAGGCCGACGGTCAGGTAGGCCGTCGGTGGGCGCAGCCAGCCCCGACCGTTGTCGGCGAGCGCCAGACCTCCGGTTCGTAGCCCGTACAGCCCGGTCGCGAAGATCGGCAGTCCGGCAACCAGGGCGATACCCACCACCACGTTCCCGGCGTCCACCGGGTCGCCGGTCACGCCAGCGAACAGCACCCGCAACGCGGGGACTTCGAAGACCAACACCAACAGAGCGAAGAGTACGGCCAGCACCGGTCGCCTGGTCCGATAGACGCCGTCGGCGGCCGGCGGATACACCGGTGGCTCACCTGCGGGCAGGTCGGGTCGCGGGCCGATCCCGGGCATCGGCCCGGTCGGCATCTCCAGCGGGTGCGGCGTGTCGACGCCACCCCGGGTCGGCTCGATGATCGGGTACCCACCGAGCGGAGCGGGACGAGCCTGGTCAGCGAGCACGCCGGCCGGCGCTGTCGACGTGCTGTCGCGGGTGGTCTCCGGCACTGCGCTGGTCACCGGAGATCCCGTCGTGGTCGTCTCTCGGGCGGCCCTACGTCCGGGTAGCTCCCCGGAGGTCTCCGACGGGTCCCGGTCCGCCCGCCGCGACCGGGTGGCCCGGTAGGCGTCCGCCTCCGGCCGCGCCACACCCAACGGGTCGACCGCGCCGAAACGCCCCGAATCAGCCTCGCTCCCGCCGAACCGACCGGTCTGAGCGTCCAGGGCGCCAAAGCGACCCGAGTCCGATTCGGGCGTACCGAAGCGGCCCACGTCCACCGCGCTCAGGCGACCCGAATCCGACTCCGGCGTACCGAAGCGGCTCTCGTCGACGGCGCCGAAGCGTCCCGAGTCCGGCTCGCGGCGGCGGCCGACGCCGGTGTCCTCGACGGAGCGGCCGTCTTCAGCGCCACGCGGCTCGGGGATCTCACCGTCCCGGTAGCGCGGTTCGCCCGCGCCACGCCAATCCGACTCGCCGTAACCGCGACCCCGCTCGTCGGGGTACCAGCGCGACTCCTGATCTTCCGGGAAACTCCGTCGTCCGTCCACGTCAGGCACCGTATGCGACCGGCCACGCCCGCGCCATTTCAGCCCGGCCGAACGGGCCCTCGATCGTCGGGGCAGCGCGGACACGGGTGGGCCAGTAGCACAGCGCGGGCATGATCGTCCGACTGTCCACAGCACCCCTGTTGTCCACAGGTGGGCTGCTGCCGGGTCGCGGCGACCACCCTCCGGCGGGCACCGTGCCGGCCATGACGAAGCGGAACCAGGCGGTTGGCGCGTACGGCGAGCAATGTGCGGCCCGGCACCTGACCGAGGCGGGGCTGCGCCCGATCGCCCGGAACTGGCGCTGCCCGGCCGGGGAGATCGACATCATCGCGTGGGACGGGCCCGTGCTCGCCTTCTGCGAGGTGAAGACCCGCCGGGGTGAGGGCTTCGGCACCCCGGCCGAGGCGGTCGTACCGGCCAAGGCCCGCCGGCTGCGAGGGCTCGCCGCGCGGTGGCTGACCGAGACCGGGACGACCGCCGAGGAGGTGCGCTTCGACGTGCTGTCGGTGCGGCTGCCCGACGCCGGTCCGGCGCAGGTCGACCACCTCAAGGGCGCGTTCTGACATGCGTACCCGGAGGAACGGTGATGTGCCGTGAGCTACGCCAAGGTGCTCTGCGTGGGGTTGGTCGGCGTGACCGGACACCTCGTCGAGGTGGAGGCCGACCTGGCCGCCGGCCTGCCGGCGGTGGTGATCTCCGGGCTGCCGGACACCGCCCTGCACGAGGCCCGCGACCGGGTCCGCGCCGCCGTGGTCAACTCCGGCCAGCGCTGGCCCAACCGGCGGATCACCCTCAACCTGCTGCCCGCCACGCTGCCGAAGTTCGGGTCGGCCTTCGATCTGGCCATCGCCGCAGCGCTGCTGGGCGGCTCGGGTGAGTTGCCGCTGCTCCCGCTGGAGGGAGTGGTGGTCCTCGGCGAGCTGGGGCTCGACGGGACGGTCCGGCCGGTGCGCGGCGTACTCCCGATGGTCGCCGCCGCGGCCCAGGCCGGTGTCGCGCGGGTGATCGTCCCGGTCGGCAACGCCGCCGAGGCCGCCGTCATCCCCGGCGTACGGGTGCGAGCGGTGGACAACCTGCACCGGCTCGTCGCCTTCGTTCGGGACGGGACCCCGCTGATCGAACCACCGGCGGACATCCCGGAGCCGCTGACCGGTGGGCCGGATCTCGCCGACGTCGCCGGGCAGCAGCTGGGTCGGCGCGCCTTGGAGGTCGCCGCGGCCGGCGGGCACCACGTGGCACTGCTCGGCCCACCGGGGGCCGGCAAGACGATGCTCGCCGAACGGCTGCCGTCGATCCTGCCCGAGCTGGACGACGACGCGGCGCTGGAGGTCACCGCGCTGCACTCGGTCGCCGGGCTGCTGCCGCCGGGTGGTCGGCTGCTGCGTCGCCCGCCGTTCCAGGCGCCGCACCACACCGCGAGCATTCCGTCGCTGGTCGGGGGTGGCTCGGGGCTGGCCCGACCCGGCGCGGTGTCGCTGGCGCATCGCGGGGTGCTCTTCCTGGATGAGGCTCCCGAGTTCAGCAAGGGTGCGCTGGAGGCACTGCGCCAGCCGCTGGAGCACGGCCGCATCCAGCTGAGCCGCAGCGGGGGCGGCACCGTGTATCCGGCCCGGACCCAGCTGGTGCTGGCTGCCAATCCGTGTCCGTGCGCGAAACCGGCTGGCGACGCGCACTGCGAGTGTTCGCCGCTGGTTCGCCGCCGCTACCTGGGAAGGCTCTCCGGGCCGCTGCTCGACCGGATCGACGTCCAGGTACGGCTGATGCCGGTGCGGGCGGCCGAGCTGATGGCGACCGACGGCGGTGTCGAGCCCTCGGCGACGGTCGCCGCCCGGGTGGCGGCGGCCCGGCAGGCGGCGGCCAGCCGCTGGGCAGACCTCGGCCGACGGCTCAACGCCGAAGTGGAAGGGCCGCACCTGCGCCGGCCGCCGTGGCGGCTGCCGGCCCGGGTCACAGTGGAACTGCGGGGCCGGCTCGACTCCGGCTCGCTGTCGGCGCGCGGCTTCGACCGGGTGATCCGGATGGCCTGGACCATCGCCGATCTCGACGGTCGCGACCGACCTGACCAGGACGACGTCCGGGAGGCGCTTCAACTTCGGACGGGGGAGGCGACATGAGCGCCGAGGAGCAACGACGGCTGGCCCGGGTCGCCCTGACCTGGTTGGCGGAGCCGGGCACGCGCGCTGTGCATCACCTGGTCGAACGGCACGGTCCGGTGGAAACCCTGGAACTGCTGCTCGACGGGGGCAGTCCGGACGGCTGGCTGCACACCACTGTCGCCGCACGCTCGGCGGCCGGCGACGCGCGGGCAGTGGCCGCGGAGGCCCTGGAGCGGGCGGACCGACTGGGTGCCCGCCTGGTAACGCCGGACGACGAGGAGTGGCCGGCCCAGGTCGCCAGCCTGGCCGCGTTGCGGCTGCCGGACGTCAGCCGCCGGGTGGACGCTGAGACCGCCCCGCCGCTGTGCTTCTGGGTGCGCGGGAGCTGGCCGCTCGGCGAGGCTCTGGATCGTTCGGTGGCCGTGGTCGGGGCGCGGGCGGCCACCGGATACGGGCAGCACGTCGCGACCGAGCTGGGATACGGCTTGGCGGAGCGGGACTGGACAATCGTGTCCGGTGGCGCGTTCGGCATCGACGCCGCCGCCCACCGGGGCGCACTCACCGCTGGCGGTCTGACCGTCGCGGTGCTCGCCTGCGGGCTCGACCGTCCGTACCCGATGGGCAACGCCGCGCTCTTCGACCGGATCGCCGAGACGGGGCTGCTGGTCAGCGAGTGGCCGCCCGGTGCCGAGCCGCTGCGGCCCCGGTTCCTGATCCGCAACCGGGTGATCGCCGCAGGCACCCGGGGCACCGTCGTGGTGGAGGCGTCGGCGCGCAGTGGCGCGACGCAGACCGCGCGGCGAGCCGTCCACGTCAATCGGGTGGCCATGGTGGTGCCGGGGCCGGTGACCTCGGCGATGTCCGTCGGCGCGCACGAGTTCCTGCGCGAGTTCCCCGACAAGGTCCGGCTGGTCACCGGGGTGGCGCACGTGTTGGAGGAGGTGGGTCGGATCGGCGCGGACCTGGCCCCGCTGGCGCGTGGACCGCAGCGGGCCACCGACGCGTTGGACGACGACGCTCGGTCGCTGCTGGAGGCGCTTCCCCGCCGCGGCGCGATGGGCGTGGACCGACTCTCCGCGCGCGCCGGCGTCGACGTACGGACCGCATTGCGCAAGCTGTCTCTGCTGGAGGAACTGTCCATGGTGGTCCGTCGTGACGACGGCTACGCCATCGCCGCACCCGCCAGACAGCAGCGTGCGGCGGCGGAGATGTCCGGTCGGCCTGTTGCCTGAGCGGATGCGTCACCGCCACCCGGCCGGGATGCCCGTAACCGCTCGCGATCGGGGTCTCGGCCAGCCGATACTGCCGGTACCGTGCCCGGTCATGGGTGCAATCAAGCCGTGGCACGTAAGCGTGCTCTGCTGTCTCGCGGTGACCGCCGTGCTCGTCGTCGGCCTGGTCGTGTTGCTGAGCAAGAGAAACAACCGCCGCTAAGGCGTGGACGCCGGCAGCGTCGTGTCCGGTGGTGGCCGCGGACCGGCCGTAGGCTGGTGCCGTGTCAGCCGTCAGTGAGGGTGCCGGGGCCGAGGAACCGGCCGGTACGTCGGTGCGGCCACGATGAGCCGACCGGACCGGGGCACCCGGGCCATGCACCAGGCACTCCCGCCAGCGTTGCGCGACGCTGTCGACGACTTCGCCGAGCACCTGTCCCGGGTGCGTAACCGCTCGGCGCACACCGTCCGCGCGTACGTCACCGATCTGGTCTCGCTGCTCGACCACGCCGTCCGGATGGGCTGCGTCGACCTCGCCGAGCTGGACCTGTCGGTGCTGCGCAGTTGGCTGGCGCGGCAGCGCACCACGGGTGCGGCCCGCACGTCGTTGGCCCGGCGGGCCGCGTCGGCGCGGGCATTCAGCGCCTGGGCACACCGGGCCGGCCTGCTCCCCGCCGACGTGGGCGCCGCGCTGGCCAGCCCTCGCGCGCACCGGGATCTGCCCAGCGTGCTGCGCGCCGATCAGGCCGCCGCTCTGGTCGAGGCGCCGTCCCGGCAGGCACCTCCCCCGAACCCGCCAGCCGAGTCAGGCCCGAGCCAAGCCGTCGAGGCGGTTCCGCTCCGGGACCGGGTGCTGTTGGAGCTGCTCTACGCCACCGGCGTACGGGTCAGCGAGGCCTGTGGGTTGGACGTCGGGGACGTCGACCACGGCCGACGGGTGATCCGCGTGTTCGGCAAGGGCGGGCGGGAGCGCTCGGTGCCGTACGGGGTGCCCGCCCAGCGGGCGTTGGACGACTGGCTGCGCCGGGGCCGCCCGGTGATGGTGGGCGCCCGCTCCGGTGACGCGCTGCTGCTGGGTGCCCGGGGTGGTCGGCTCAACCCGACGACCGCCCGTCAGGTTGTCGGTGCGTACGCCGAGACCGCCGGGCTGCCCCCGACCAGCCCGCACGATCTGCGCCACTCCGCTGCCACCCACCTCCTGGAGGGTGGCGCTGACCTGCGCGCCGTGCAGGAACTGCTCGGCCACTCGTCGCTGGCGAGCACGCAGATCTACACCCACGTCTCGGTCGAGCGGCTGCGTACCGCCTATCGGCAGGCGCACCCGCGCGCCTGACAAAGGGCCGGAGAGCACGCCCGCCCGCCCTGATCAAGGGCCGCGGGCGCGCGAGCGTGGCGGTTACGATCATCAGGTGAGCGTCCCGAATCCTCCTGAGCCGATCCCGGGCGCCCGCCTGCTCTTCTCCCTGGATCCGGCGGTCAGCCACCTCAACCATGGCTCGTTCGGCGCGGTGCCGATCAACGTGCAGCGCGCCCAGCAGCGGCTGCGCGACGAGATGGAGGCGAGCCCGCTGCGCTTCTTCACCCAGGGGCTGGTGGACCGGATCGCGCACACCCGCCGGCATCTCGCCGGGTTCCTGGGCGCCGACCCGGACGGCAGCGCCCTGGTGGGCAACACCACCACCGGCGTCGCAGTGGTGCTCCAGTCGATTGGTCTCAAGGCCGGCGACGAGGTGCTGAGCACCGACCACGAGTACGGGGCGGTGAGCCTGGCGATCCAGCGCGAGTGCCGCCGCACCGGCGCGGTCAGCCGAGTCCTGCCGATCCCCCTGGCCGCCACGGACGAGCAGATCGTGCAGATCATCCGCGCCGGCCTGCGCCCGGGGCGGACCCGGTTGCTCGTCGTCGACCAGCTCACCTCGGCCACCGCGAAGCTGTTTCCGACCGCCGCCGTCGTCGGGGTGGCCCGCGAACACGGCGTGCCGGTCCTGGTGGACGCCGCGCACGCCCCGGGCATGCTGCCCATTTCGGTGGCCGGCATCGGCGCGGACTTCTGGGTGGGCAACCTGCACAAGTGGGCGTTCGCACCGCGTGGGACCGCCCTGCTGGCTGTGGCACCGCAGTGGCAGGACCGGATCGAGCCGCTGGTGGTGTCCTGGGAGCAGGAGTCGGGTTTCCCGGCCCGGCTCGAGTGGCAGGCCACGCTCGACTACACGTCCTGGCTGGCCGCCCCGGCGGGCCTGTTCACGATGCGCAGCCTCGGCGTCGACCGGGTGCGGGCGCACAACGCGGCGCTCGCCGCGTACGGCCAGCGGGTGGTGGGGGACGCCCTGGGGGTGGCCCCCGCCGATCTGCCCGACCCCGGCGGGCCGGGGGTGGCTCTGCGCCTCATCCCGTTGCCGGCCGGCACTGGCACCACGATCGACGCGGCGCGGGCATTGCAGGCGCGGATCGGTGAGCGGCTCGCCGCCGAGGTGGCGGTGATGAGCTGGAACGGCCGGGGGTGGCTGCGGCTCACCGGCCAGGTCTACAACGCCACCGACGAGTACGAACGGCTGGCCGCACGGCTGCCGGCACTGCTCGCCCAGCGCTGACCGGACGGCCGGGAGCGGACACCCGGGCCAGCCCGACCGGGAGCAGCCGCACCGGGCCGAGGCCGAACAGGGCCAGCGGGTCGAGATAGTCCTCGCCGCGGCGCAGGCCCCAGTGCAGGCACGCCTCGGCCGGGCACCCCGGATGCCCGGGCAGCAGCTCGCCCAGCGGCGCGCCGGCGGTGACCGGCTCGCCGGGGCGTACGCCGGGTCGGACCGGCTCGTGGGTGGTCCGCAGCCCGTCGGCGTGCCCCACGGTGACCACCGGTCGACCGGCCACCAGACCGGCGAAGAGCACGGTGCCCGGCCCGGCGCTGCGGACCACCGCCGCGGCGGGAGCGGCCAGGTCGACGCCGCGATGGCCGGGCAGCCACGGTCGCGGCGGCGGCTCGAACCGGCGCACCGGACGAGGCGGCCCGTCGAGCGGCCACCGGAACCGCCCGGCGGGCGTCGGGCCAACGACCGGCGCGGCGCGGGCCGCGACCGGCAGAGTCGGGTCGACGACCGGCTCCCCCAGGGCCGCGACCGGCGCGGTCGGGGTCGGGGCCTGGCCGGGCACCGCCGCTGCCAGCACCGCCAGCCCGCAGAGCTGGACGGTCAGCGCGAGCGGGAGCGCGGCGCAGAGCAGCACGGTGCGGCGGATCGAACGGACGGAGGGCTGTCGCATGACGGCAGCCTCCAGCCGACGCCGGGCCGTCCGCCAGCCCGACCGACGAGGCTGTGGACAACCGGAGGCGCTGTGGACGACCACCCGGAGCCCTCGATGATCTGCTATGCGAGACGGCGGAACGATGGCCACGGCCCGCCGCGAGAACGCGGCCGCAGCTCCGGTGTCGTTCTCGGGCCGCCATGCAGGGCCTAGGCTGGGCCGCGTACGGCGGGTGCCGCCGTCTGTGCCGGGGAGGCCGCATGACCACTCTCGATGACCGGACGTCGTCCCCCACCGGGCCCACTGTGGCCGACGTGAGCGGCCCGGCCCGGCTCGCGGATCCGGACGAGACGATCAGCGCCGAGGAGCTGCGACTCGCAGCCCGCAACCACGGCATCCCGTTGGAGGCGCTGCGCTACGACGTCACCCCGGCCGGGTTGCACTACCTGCTGGTCCACTACGACATCCCGGAGCTCGACCCGGAGACGCACACACTGACCATCGGCGGCGCGGTCGACAGTCAGTTGACTGTCACCCTCGCCGACCTGCGCGAACGGCCCCGCGTCACCCGGCAGGTGACCCTGGAGTGCGCCGGCAACGGGCGAGCCCTGCTGCACCCTCGACCGGTCAGCCAGCCCTGGCTGGTCGAGGCGGTCGGCAACGCGGAGTGGACCGGCACCCCCCTCGCTCCGCTGCTGCGGGAGGCGGGCGTCGACCCGGACGCGGTGGACGTGGTCTTCACCGGCGCCGATCACGGTGTGGAGCGTGGGATCGAGCAGGACTACCAGCGTGCGCTTCCGGTCGCCGACGCGCTGCGCGAGGAGGTGCTGCTGGCGTACGAGATGAACGGCGCTCCCCTGCTGCCGCAGCATGGCGCGCCGCTGCGGCTGATCGTGCCGGGCTGGTACGGAATGGCCCACGTGAAGTGGGTCCACTCGATCGAGCTGCGGACCGAGCCGTTCGAGGGGTACCAGAACGCGGTGGCCTACCGGGTACGCCGCGACGCGGACGACCCGGGCGTGCCGGTCACCCGGATCGAGCCACGGGCGCTGGTTCGTCCGCCCGGCTTCCCCGACTTCATGTCCCGTCGTCGGGTGCTGCGACAGGGCCCGTGCACGCTGGATGGTCGGGCCTGGTCGGGGCACGCCCCGGTGGTCGCCGTGGAGGTGACCACCGACGGCGGGCGGAGCTGGGCGCAGGCCGAGCTGGACCCGGCGGACGCGGGGGATTTCGCCTGGCGGCGCTGGCGGCACGAGTGGGTCGCCACCCCCGGCCGGTACGTGCTCGGCGCGCGGGCGACCGACGCGTCCGGGCGGACCCAGCCGGTCGAGCAACAGTGGAACCGTGGCGGCTTCGCCAACAACATGGTGCAGCGGGTCGAGGTCGTGGTGCCGACCGAGTGATCGGCGGCGGGTGTCACGTCACGGGTGGGGGCCCGTGGCACGGCCCGGCGGTTCGGGTGCGTTCAGCCGCCGAAGCCAGAGTCGGCGGGCAGTGAGATGTCGGGCTTCTCCAGCTCCTCGACGTTGACGTCCTTGAAGGTCATCACTCGGACGTTCTTCACGAAGCGGGCAGGACGGTACATGTCCCATACCCAGGCGTCGTGCATCTCGACCTCGAAGTAGACCTCGCCGTCGGAGTTACGCACGTGCAGGTCGACCTGGTTGGCCAGGTAGAACCGGCGCTCCGTCTCCACCACGTAGGAGAATTGGCGGACAATGTCGCGGTACTCCCGGTAGAGCTGCAGCTCCATCTCGGTCTCGTACTTCTCGAGATCTTCCGCGCTCATCGCACTCCGCCTTCCATGGCCACATCTTCCCCCACCGGCGTCTGAGGCCGAGGCTGCTCGCCCAACGCCACGCCGACGGTACCCCCTGACGCCCACGAGCGCTCCATCGGCTCGTCCGGGCCGTGGCCGCCGGGCCGTCGGGCGCGCGGCGGCCGGCCGTCGCGGCCGGAGACCGCGGCGACATTGACGTACGAGAACCGGTGCTCCCGGCACGGCCCGTGCTCCCGCAGCGCCGCCGAGTGTTCCGGGGTGATGTAGCCCTTGTGCTCGGCGAAGCCGTACGCCGGGAACACCCCGTCCAACTCCACCATGAGCCGGTCCCGGGTAACCTTGGCCAGCACACTGGCCGCCGCCACACACGCGGCCACCCGGTCGCCCTTCCACACCGCCAACCCGGGCACGCCCAGGCCGTCCACGCCGAACCCGTCGGTCAGCACGTACTCCGGGCGGGTGGTGAGCGAGGCGAGCGCCCGGCGCATCGCGGCCAGGTTGCACACGTGCAGACCCCGGGCGTCGACCTCCTCGGCCGGAATGACCACCACGGCGTACGCGAGCGCGCGGTCCACCACCTCCGCGTACACCCGTTCCCGGCTGGCCGGGGTGAGCAGCTTCGAGTCGGCCAGCCCCTCGATCTCGCCGCGCCGCCCCTCGGGCAGCACCGCCGCGGCGGCGACCAGCGGACCGGCACACGCCCCCCGGCCCGCCTCGTCGGCGCCGGCGACGTGCCGGAAACCACGCCGCTGCAACGCCCGCTCCAGGGCGTACAGGCCGGCCTCGCGGCGCACCACGGTGCGCGGCGGGGTCAGCACGACGCTCCGCCCTGGCCGGCCGCGGTCGACTGCCCCAGCCGGGTCAGCAGGGCGGGCAGTTCGGGCGGGTAGAACCGGTCACCGCTGGCCACCAGCTCGGCCGGAACCCACCAGCGGTGGTCAGCGATGCTGCGGCGCTCGATGTCGTTGAAGCCGGTGGTGTCCACCTGCCAGGAGTCCACCCGGAAGAGGAAGAAATCCTGCTCCTGGCGGTACCAGGTGCCGTCGAAGGAGAACTCGGTCGCATCGGCCCAGACCGGCTCGCCCAACTGGGCCGGGTCGAGCCGCAGGCCGGTCTCCTCGGCCAGCTCCCGGGCCGCGCCCGCCGCCGGCGACTCCAACGGATCGAGCCCGCCGCCGGGAGTGAACCAGTATCGGTGCCCGGGTCGGGCCGGGTCGAAGCCCTCGAACAGCAGGACCCTGCCGGCCGCGTCGACGAGCAGCACGCGAGCCGCGCGTCGAGGGGTGTAGACGGTCACCGCACCAGCCTGCCAGACCGGCGGCGGATCGCCCACGCCCCATCGGCCTACGGCTTGGGAATGCCGTCGAACCCGTCGGGCACCGTCAGCCAGGTGGCCCGGTTGACCGGCCAGAAGACGGTGAACGCTCGCCCGACCACATCTTTCTCGGGGATGGTGGCCTCGGTGATGTCCTGCTGGGACTGCTGCCAGTGCTCCAGTGAGTCGCCGGAGGCGGAGCGGTGGTCGCCCATCACCCACAGCCGACCCTTCGGCACGGTGATGTCGAACTCCTGGTCGGCGGCCTTGTCGCGAATCCCGTCCATGGAGAAGATGTACGGCTCGTCCAACGACTTGCCGTTGATCATCAGCCGTTCCTCGGGGTCGCAGCAGACCACGTGGTCGCCGGGGATGCCGATCACCCGCTTGATGAAGTCCTCACCGTCGGGGTTACCGCTCCAGGCGGTCGGTGCCTTGAACACGATCACCTCGCCGCGGTGCGGTGACCGGAAGTCGTAGACCAGCTTGTTGACCAGCACCCGGTCATCGATCTTGAGAGTGTTTTCCATGGACGGGGAGGGGATGAAGAAGGTCTGCAGCACGAAGGCGCGGACCAGCACCGCGACCAGGATCGCCACACCCAGCAGGATCGGCAGCTCCTTCCAGAAGGAGCTGCGCGGCTTGTCGGTCTGCTCGTCAATCACGCCAAGGAGCCTACGTTGCCCGGCTGGACGGCACCGTCCGGAACGCGCGGGAACCACGTAGAGCGGCTGCCAACGGAAGCATCAGCAGCACACCGCCCTGCGGAGTCGGTCGCGCCGGAGTCGCACCGGGGGACGCCGTGGCCGGCCCGGAGACGTCCTCGAACGTGGACGGCACCGACAGCGCGCTCCACCGCGACGACGGCCAGACCACCATGAAGGCTCGGCCGACCACGTTGTCGATCGGCACCGGCCCCTGGCAACGCGCGTCCTGGGAGACCTCACGGTGGTCACCCATCACGAAGATCTGACCGGGTGGCACGACGATCTCGTCGAAGCGCCGGGAGCGACACTCCGCCGGGTTGGGTGGCAGGTCCAGGGGTGAGTCCCGCAGGACGTACGACTCGTTGAGCGGGACGCCGTTGACGGTCACCCGGCCCTGACTGTCGCAGCACTTGACCCGGTCACCGGGGAGACCGATCACCCGCTTGATGAAGTCCTTCTCACCGGGGCGACTCACCCCGACCAGATCGCCGACGGTGCGGGCGAGCCGGCCGCCGACGCCGGGCTTCGGCTGCTCGTCGACCTGCGGCGCCCAGCGGTCGGTGCCCCGGAAGACCACCACCTCGCCGCGCAGCGGGTCACGAACGTCATAGACGACCTTGTTGACCAGCACCCGGTCACCGACGAGGAGGGTGTCCTCCATCGAACCGGACGGAATGAAGAACGCCTGGAGCAGGAAGGTGCGAATCAGCACCGCGAGGCAGAACGCGACCACCAGCAGCAGCGGCAACTCCTGCCAGAGCGGCATCTGCCGGCGGGTGCGGCGAGCCCGTCGGCGCCACGGATCGACGGTGCCGTCCTCGTCAAGCGTCTGCACCACGCCACTCCCCGGTCCGCAGAAAACACCACCGCCCGGGAGCCTCGTCGAGGCTCCACGGGCGGTAGTGGACAACTACCCGCCACCTGGGCGGGATCGCCGCCTCGCTGCGCCCGTACCGACCAGGGTAGTGCGCTCTGGTCGGTACGGCATACGCGCAGCTCGGGCGGCGTGGCGAGCGGGAAGTCAGCTGGGCTGCTTCTCCCGCTTCTCCTTGATCTTGGCCTTCTTGCCGCGCAGCTCGCGCAGGTAGTAGAGCTTGGCGCGACGCACGGCACCGCGGGTCACGACCTCGATCCGGTCGATGCCCGGCCCGTTGAGCGGGTAGGTCCGCTCGACGCCGACACCGAAGCTGACCTTGCGGACCGAGAAGGTCTCGCGCAGACCGTCACCCTGGCGGCGGATCACGACGCCCTGGAAGATCTGGACACGGGACCGGTTGCCCTCGACGACGCGGGCGTGCACCTTGACGGTGTCACCGGCCCGGAAGTCGGGAAGGTCGGTCCGCTTCGACTGGGCGTCAAGGGCGTCCAGGATGTTCATCGCTGCGTCCTCGTAAGGCTCACGGCGCACCGTCACTCGGTGCGCGGGTGGGTGATTCTGATTCCCGGGTGGTGATCGGCGAACCGACCCCGGTCGGGGATCCTCGCAGCCGACCGCGGGCGCGGACGGATGCGGCAACCCCCCTACTTTGCCACATCCCCCGGTGGAGGTTGAAATCCGGCCTGGTCCAGGGCCGCGATGTCCCGTTTGTCGAGCCGATCGGCCGGCAGCGCGGCCAGCAGATCCGGCCGGCGGGCGGCCGTGCGCAGCAGACCCTCCTCGCGCCGCCAGCGGGCGATCCTGCCGTGGTCACCGGAGCGGAGCACGTCCGGCACGTCGTGCCCACGCCAACTCGGCGGCTTGGTGTAGATCGGCGCCTCCAGCAGCCCGTGCGCGTGCGACTCCTCGTCCAACGAGCCCGCGTTGCCCAGCACCCCGGGCAGCAGCCGGGTGACCGCTTCCAGCATCACCAGGACCGCGACCTCGCCGCCGAAGAGCACGTAGTCACCGAGCGACACCTCGGTGACCGGCATCCGGGTGGCGGCGTGCGCCAGGACCCGCTGGTCGATCCCCTCGTAGCGGCCGCAGGCGAAGAGCAGATGCGACTCGGCCGCCAACTCGTACGCCATGGCCTGAGTGAAGGGGGCACCGGCCGGCGACGGCACCAGCAGCCGTGGCGGCGGGGCGTCGAGCGGCGCGAGGGCGTCCAGTGCCTCACCCCACGGCTCGGGGCGCATCACCATTCCCGGCCCGCCACCGTAGGGGGTGTCGTCGACGGTGCGGTGCACGTCATGGGTCCAGGTCCGCAGGTCGTGCACGGCGAGTTGGAGTACGTCGTTGGCCCGCGCCCGTCCGATCAGCGACAGGTCCAGCGGGGCGAAGTACTCCGGAAAGATCGACACGACGTCGACGCGCATGCGGGCTGGTCCTAAAGGTCGAGCAGTCCGGCTGGCGGGTCGACGATCACACGTCCGCCGGCCAGGTCGACCTCCGGAACGATCGCCCGGACGAACGGGATCAACGCGGTACGCCCCTCGGGGCGCCGCAGCACCAGCAGGTCGGACGAGGGCGCGTGGTCGATGCGGGCGACCTCGCCCAGGCGTTCGCCGGCCGGGGTCACCACGGCCAAACCGACCAACTGGTGGTCGTGGAACTCCTCCGGGTCGTCCGGTGGGGTCACGTCGGCGCTGTCCACCACGAGCAGCGTCCCCCGCAGCGCCTCGGCGGTGTTGCGGTCCGGGATGCCCTCGAACGCGATCAGCACCCGGCCCTGGTGGAAGCGGGCTTCCTCGATGGTCAGCTCCGCGGGAACCCGGAACGGCACCCCGGGCTCATCGCTGGCCGGCGGGGGTGTCGCCCCCGGCTCAGTGCGCAGCACGCCGCTGCTGCGCGGGGACGCAGTCGGGGGCGTCGCCCCCGGCTCAGTGCGCAGCACTGTGCCGGGGGCGAACCGTGCCTCGGGCTCGTCGGTCCGCACTTCCACGGTGACCTCACCGCGGACACCGTGCGGCTTGCCGATCCTGCCGACGACGAGCTGCATCAGTACGAGTCGACGATGTCGACGCGAACCCCGCGCCCGCCGATGGAGCCGATCACCTGGCGCAGCGCCTTGGCGGTCCGGCCGGACCGCCCGATCACAGTGCCGAGGTCCTCGGGGTGCACGCGGACTTCGAGCCGCTTGCCCCGACGGGAATCGACAAGCCGCACCCGGACGTCGTCCGGGTGGTCGACGATGCCCTTGACCAGGTGCTCCAACGCCGGACGCAGTGGCATGTCAGGCCTGCTCACCGGCGTCGGCAGCGGCCGGAGCCTCGGCCGGAGCCTCGGTCTTCGGAGCCTCGGCGGCCGGAGCCTCAGCCGGAGCCTCGGTCTTCGGAGCCTCGGCAGCCTTGGCGGCCTTCTTGGCCGGCTTGGCCGGGGTCTCCGGGGCGAGCCCGGCGGCGGCCTTCGCCTCAGCCTCGTACGCCGCCTTGCGGTCGGCCCGCTCGGGGGCGACCAGGAGCGGCGGCGGGGCCGGCAGGCCCTTGTACTTCTGCCAGTCACCGGTCAGCTCCAGCAGACGCTGCACCGCCTCGCTCGGCTGAGCGCCGACGGACAGCCAGTACTGGACCCGCTCCGACTTGACCTCGATGATCGAGGGGTCTTCCTTGGGCTGGTAAACCCCGACGAACTCGATCGCCCGACCGTCACGCTTGGTGCGCGAATCGGCGATGACGATGCGGTACTGCGGGTTGCGGATCTTGCCCATCCGCAGGAGCCGGATCTTTACGGCCACAGTTGTTTCGCTCCTGTTGCGATCTCACCGGCCCAGGCGGGCGGTGTGCATGGGTGAGCGCCGACCGGACCCGTGGGGTTGGGCCGGAGACTACTCGGTGGACTGGCGACGCGCCCGGGTTAGAGGGCGCCGGACGCGCGCCGGATACCAGCGACCCATTCTGCCAGATCCGCTGTCGATCGCACGCATCGGACCCGGACACCGCGTCACCGGTGACCCGGAACACTCGTCAGCGAACCGGCGGACGGTCCCATCCGGGCGGAAGTTTGTCCGGTACGCCCCAATCCGACGGAGGCGTGAAGTCGCACCAGGTGCCGTCGAACGGGAACGCACCGGCCTTGGCGAGCGCGATCACCCGCTCCCCCTCGGCGCGGACCGCCTTCTCGTCGGTCACCCAGTAGTCGTCGGCGAAGGCGAGCCGCTCGGCGAACTCGTCCTCGTCCTTCCACTCCCAGCTGAGGTCCGGTCGCACCACGACGTCCAAGTCCTGGTCGACCATGTCGACACCGGCGACCGGGCCGTCGTCCCAGCGGACGGCCGGCTCCTCCAGGTTGACGTACCAGTTGGCGAAGCGACCCCGCTCGTCGGAGAACCACCAGACGGAGTGCGCCACCCCGGTGGGCAGGAACTTCAGCAGCGGCGGGCCGTTCCAGCGCCCCTCCGCCAACCGGTACGTCGGGGTGATCCAGTCGGCGAACGGCAGCGACCGCATGGTCAGGCCCGCCGCGTTCACCTCGTGCGCCACCGGCGAGTCCCTGGCGATCCAGAGCAGCAGACCCCGCTCGTCGTCGAGGACCACCCGCGCCGGCCGGGCCCACCCGATCCGCCCCCGCCGCACGTTGCGGTGCACGATCAGCCGGCCCGGCGCGAACCGGTCGACGGGGTTGCCCGGCCGCACCTCAGTAGGCGCGGGCGAGGATGGCGACCAGATCCGGCTCGTCCTCCGAGTCCGGTACCGAACCGTCGGCGCGCAGCAGGCAGCGCACAGTGACGCCCTGACCGTTCGCCTCCGCCTCACCGGCCACGCCGACCGCCGACCACGGCACCCGCGCCCAGCCGGTCGCCGCGGCCTCGATCGCCTCGGCCAGGGTGGCCACCTCGACGGTGCGCGACTCGCGGTTGGCCAGCGCCTGGTCGTGCAGCACCTGCTGGTCGGTCTCCAGGGCGGCCAGCACCGCGGTGACCACGTCCGCCACCGGCGTCGGCGTCTTCGAACCGTCGGTCCGACGCACCACCGTCGCGTTGCCCACGGCCAGGTCACGGGGGCCCACTTCGACGCGTACCGGATAGCCACGCAGCTCGGCGTCGACGGCCCGGCGGCCGAACGGGGTGTCGGTCCGGTCGTCGAGCGCGACCCGGACACCGGCGTCGCGCAGGGCGTCGCGCAGCTTGGCCGCCGCCTCGCCGACGCCGTCGCCGTCCTTGACGATCATGACGTACGCCTGGATCGGCGCGAGCCTCGGCGGCACGCGCAGGCCGTTGTCGTCGCCGTGCGCCATGATCAGGCCGCCGAGCATCCGGGTGGACGTGCCCCAGGAGGTGGTCCAGGCGTGCTCCCGGCCGCCCTCCTTGGAGGAGTAGCTGATGTCGAACGCCTTGGCGAAGTTCTGGCCCAGCTCGTGGCTGGTGCCCAGCTGCAACGCCTTGCCGTCGCCCATCATGCCTTCGCAGGTGTACGTGGCCGTCGCCCCGGCGAAGCGCTCACGCTTCGTCTTCAGACCGACCACCACCGGAATGCCGATCACGTTGACCATCAGGTCCTCGTACGCCTCGTGCAGGATCCGCCGCGCGTACGCCCGGGCGTCCTCACGGGTGGCGTGCGCGGTGTGCCCCTCCTGCCAGAGGAACTCGCTGGTACGCAGGAAGATCCGCGGACGAAGCTCCCACCGGACCACGTTCGCCCACTGGTTGAGCAGCAGCGGCAGGTCCCGGTACGAGTCGATCCACTTGGCCATGAACTCGCCGATGACCGTCTCGCTGGTCGGACGCACCACCACCGGCTCGGCCAGCGGCTTGCCACCACCGTGGGTGACGACCGCCAGCTCCGGCGAGAAGCCCTCGACGTGCTCCGCCTCACGCTTGAGGTAGCTCTCGGGGATGAACAACGGGAAGTACGCGTTCTCCGCACCCGCCGCCTTGATCCGAGCGTCCATCTCGGCCTGCATACGCTCCCAGATGGCGTAGCCGGCCGGTCGGATGACCATGGTGCCGCGAACCGGGCCGTTGTCGGCCAGCTTCGCCTTGGCGATCAGGTCCTGGTACCAGCGGGGAAAATCCTCCGCACGGGGAGTGAGCACGCGTGCCATGACCGCACATCCTATGCGCCGCTCGTCAGGGCGGTGCGCTCGGGCGCGGCATCGTCGGCCCCCGCCGCCGAATCCTTCCTCCATCCGCACGCCCGGGGAGCGGCTCCCACCCCCGGGTCCGAGGCCCCCGATCCGGCTCACCGGGCCGCGAACCGGGTGCGCCGGGCGGCCCGACACCGGCAGCTGAGCCGGCCCGATCGTCGACCGGTCCGGCCGGCGCGCCGGCCTACACTTCGACCACCATGATTGAGCAGAGGAACCCCACCCCGGTACGGACCGGCATCGTCGACGCCGCCCGCGCGCTGACCGTCGCGACCGGATGGGACGGCGTCCGGATGGGTGCCGTCGCGAACACCGCAGGGGTGAGCCGACAGACCGTCTACAACGAGTTCGGCAGCAAGGCAGGGCTGGCCGAGGCGCTCGCCCGCGCGGAGGTGGACCGGTTCGTCGGCGCCGTCCGGGCCGCTCTGCTCGCCCACGACACCGACGTGCGGGCCGGCGCGTACGCGGCCATCGCAAACACCCTCACCACGGCTGCGGAAAACCCGCTGATCAAGGCGATCCTGACCAGCGCCCGCGGCGGCTCGGACGAACTACTGCCGTACCTCACCACTCGGGCCGAGGTGGTGCTCACCGAGGCGTCCGGCGCCCTGATCGACTGGGCCGGCGACCACCTGCCCGGAGCGGACCAGGCCGCGCTGACCTTCGCCGCCGACAGCATCGTCCGCCTGGTGGTCAGCCACATCGTGCTCCCCCGCGAACCGATCGAGCAGACCGCCACGGCCCTCGCCGACCTCGCCGTACGCCTCTTCAGCGCCGCCGCCCGCCCACTCTCCTGACCCCCCACTCCCGCGCCCCGCGCAACTTCCCGGATGTTGCGGCCTCAGGTGCGCAAGAGGCAGCAACATCCCCGATGCTGCGGGGATCCCTCTCGGGCCCGCCTGATCTCGCTACCACGACCAAGATCGCGCCCGATCATGGATGTAGTGGCATCCTCCAACGCGGAGGCCATTTCATCCTGGTTCGAGCGCGATCCTGCGACCCGGCCGGCTCGGCCCGGGGCCGGGCGGTGTGGCGCTCGCTGGGGGTCAGCGGATGACGCGGCCGCGAAGGATCGTGCGCGACGGGGCACGGACGACGCGCAGGTCACTGCGGGGGTCTTCGGGGTAGACGGTCAGGTCGGCGAGGCCGCCTTCGACCAGGCCGGCGAAGCCGAGCCACGCGCGGGCGCCCCAGGAGGCGGCGGCGAGGACGTCGATGGGTGCCATGCCGGCCCGTTCGTGCAGCAGCAGCATCTCCTCGGCGGCGAGCCCGTGATCGATGCCGCCACCGGCGTCGGTGCCCACGTAGATCGGCACCCCAGCCTCGTACGCGGCACGCACCACCTCGGGGAAGCCGTCGCGCAACGCGAGCATGTGGTCGGCGTACCCGGGAAACTTGCCTCGCGCCTGCTCGGCGATGCCCCCGAAGGTGGCGATGTTGATCATCGTGGGCACCAGGGCGGTGCCCTGACGGGCCATCTCGTCGATCAGGTCGAGGCTGAGCCCGGTGCCGTGCTCCACCGAGTCCACCCCGGCCCGCACCATGATCTCGACTGCCGACTCGGAGAAGGTGTGCACCGCGGCGCGTACCCCGGCGTCGTGCGCCGCCCGCACCGCGGCGGTGAGGGTGTCCGCGTCCCAGGCCGGCGCCAGGTCACCGACGCCACGGTCGATCCAGTCGCCGACCAGCTTGACCCAGCCGTTGCCGGCCCGTGCCTGCGCGGCAACAGTGGCGGCCACCTCGGTCGCGTCGACCTCCACGCCGATGTCGCGCAGGTAGCGCTTCGGCGGGGCGACATGCTGGCCCGCGCGGGCCAGTCGCGGCAGGTCCGGCTCGTCGTCGAGTTCGGGGTACGGGTACGGCGAGCCGGCGTCCCGGATCGCCAGCACCCCGGCGTCCCGGTCGACGTGGGCCAACGCGCGGGCCTGGTCGAGCGAGGTGATCGGGGCGCCACCTCGGGCGATGCCGATGTGGCAGTGAGCGTCGACCAGCCCCGGCAACACGAAGCCGCCGTCGACGACGGTCTGGGCATCGGGTACGGGGGTGAAGGTCACCCGGTCGCCGACCAGCCAGAGATCCCGGACCTCGTCGTCGGGGAGCAGAACGCCGCGCACATGAAGAGCCATGCGCACAGTCCTACCCGATCACGCCCCGTCGGGGGCGAGCAGGTCGTCCCGCGCCGTTACCGACACACGTCAGCGCGGGCCCTTGTCGCCGCCCTTGCCGAGCTTGTTGAAGTCGATCTTCGGAAGCTTGAAGCCGGGCGGCAGGCCCTGGCCGCCAGCGAGGTCGTTCGGGTCCATCCCCGGCGGGAGCTGCGGCATGCCGCCCGGGAAACCGGCGGGCATACCGGCGCCGGCGCCGGTACGCGGACGACCGCCACCCTTGGTGCCCTTGCGCTTGTTCTTCGGCGACTTGGTCGCCTTGCGGCGGCCACCGCCGGGCAGGCCCATCATGCCGCCCATCTGCTTCATCATCTTCTGCGCGTCGGCGAAGCGGTTGAGCAGCTGGTTGACGTCCATCACGGTGACGCCAGACCCGTTGGCGATGCGCGCCCGGCGGGAACCGTTGATGATCTTCGGGTTGGTCCGCTCGCCCGGGGTCATCGACCGGATGATCGCGGTGACCCGGTCGAAGTGACTGTCGTCCAGATCGGCGAGCTGGTCCTTCATCTGCCCCATGCCGGGCATCATTGCCAGCACGTTGGCGATCGGGCCCATCCGCCGCACCGCGATGAGCTGGTCGAGGAAGTCGTCAAGGGTGAACTGCTCACCGCCCATCAGCTTGGCGGTCATCTTCTCCTTCTGATCGGAGTCGAAGGCCTGCTCGGCCTGCTCGATCAGAGTGAGGACGTCGCCCATGCCGAGGATCCGGCTGGCCATCCGGTCGGGGTGGAAGACGTCGAAGTCCTCCAGCTTCTCACCGGTGGAGGCGAACAGGATCGGCTGCCCGGTGACCTCGCGGACCGACAGCGCGGCACCACCACGGGCGTCGCCGTCGAGCTTGGAGAGCACCACACCGGTGATGCCGACGCCGTCGCGGAACGCCTCGGCGGTGCGGACTGCGTCCTGACCGACCATCGCGTCGATGACGAAGATGACCTCGTCCGGCGAGACGGCGTCGCGGATGTCGGCGGCCTGCTGCATCATCTCGGCGTCGATGCCGAGGCGGCCGGCGGTGTCGACGATGACGATGTCGCGGGCGGCGCGCTTCGCGTGCTCGATCGACGCGCGGGCCACCTGCACCGGGTCACCGGTGCCGTTGCCGGGCTCCGGGGCGTACACCTCGACACCGGCCCGGCCACCGAGCACCTGGAGCTGCCCGACGGCGTTGGGGCGTTGGAGGTCGGCGGCGACGAGCAGCGGCTGATGCCCCTGGCCCTTCAGCCAGCGGGCCAGCTTGCCGGCGAGGGTCGTCTTACCGGAACCCTGGAGGCCGGCCAACATGATCACCGTCGGCGGCTGCTTGGCGAACTGGAGCCGCCGCCCCTCGCCGCCGAGCACGGTGATCAGCTCTTCGTTGACGATCTTGATGATCTGCTGGGCCGGGTTCAGCGCCTGGGAGACCTCGGAGCTGCGGGCCCGCTCCTTGACGGCCGCGATGAAGCCCTTGACCACCGGCAGCGCGACGTCCGCCTCCAGCAGCGCGAGACGGATCTCGCGCGCGGTGGCGTCGATGTCGGCGTCGGTGAGCCGCCCCTTGCCGCGGAGCTTGGTGAAGATCCCGGACAGGCGGTCACTCAAGGTGTCAAACACGCGAACATCCCGTTTGTCAGTGTTCCGGCGGGCACAACACGGCCGGCACTGCGGAGTCCGGCCACCGCTAGGGTAACCGCCCGGCCGTAGGGCCGCTGTCGCCCGGCCCGGGCCTCACCCCGACACCAACCCCGACTGGTACGCGAACACGACGAGCTGGGCCCGATCCCGGGCTCCCAGCTTGCCCATCGCCCTGCTGACGTGGGTCCGCGCGGTCGCCGGGCTGACCACCAACCGTGCGGCGATCTCCTCGTTGTTCAGGCCCTCACCGACCAGGCCGACGACCTGACGCTCCCGATCGGTCAGCGCCTCCAGTCGCGGGTGCGGACGAAGCACCCGGGACGGCCGGGTGGCGAACTCCCGCACCACCCGACGGGTCACCGACGGCGACAGCAGCGCCTCCCCCTCGGCGACGAGCCGGATCGCGCGCAGCAGCTCAGTCGGTCTGGTGTCCTTGGTGAGGAACCCGCTCGCACCGTGCCGCAGCGCGTCGAAGACGTACTCGTCCAGCTCGAAGGTGGTGAGCACCACCACCCGCGTGCTGGTCAGGTCGGGGTCGGCGACGATCCGGCGGGTCGCCTCGATGCCATCGATGCCGGGCATCCGGATGTCCATCAGCACCACGTCCGGCCGTTCCCGACGAGCCAACTCGACCGCCCGCAGCCCGTCGGACGCCTCGCCGGCCAGCGCCAGGTCGTCCTCGCTCTCCACCAGCGCACGCAGCCCGAGCCGGACCAGATCCTGGTCGTCGGCGATCAGCACCCGGATCACGTGGTCGGCTCCACGGGCAGCCCGGCGTACACCCGGAACCCGCCCCCGGAGCGCGGCCCGGTGGTCAACCGCCCGCCCAGCGCCGCGACCCGCTCGCGCATGCCGGCCAGACCGTGGCCGCCCTCGCCGTCGGCCGGAGCCGTCCCGGCGCGGTCGGCACCTGCCCCCCGGTCGGTGACCTCGACGGTCACCTCGTCGACGCGGTAGTCCACTGTCACCTCCGCGCTCGCCACTCCCGCGTGACGCAGCACGTTTGTCAACGCCTCCTGCACCACCCGGTACGCGGCCAGGTCGACCGCGGCCGGCACCTCCCTGGGCTCCCCGACCACGCGTACCTCGACGGCGAGCCCCGCCCCGGCCAGCCGGTCGCGCAGCGCTGGAAGCCGGGCCAGGCCGGGTACCGGCTCGCGCTCGGCGCCCCGCCGCACCGCACCCAGGGTGACCCGCAGCTCGTCCAGCGCCTCGCGGCTGGTCCGGCTGATCGCTGTCAGGGCCACCTCCGCCTGCTCCGGCCGCTTCGGCAGCAGGTGCAGGGCGATCTCCGCCTGCATACTGATCGCGGCCAGCCCGTGCCCCACCACGTCGTGCACCTCCTGCGCGATGCGCAGCCGCTCCTCGTCGGCCTGCCGTCGCGCCTGCTCAACTCGGCTGCGGGCCTCTTCGGCACGGGTACGCGCGGTCGCCTCACGGCTCACCCGCACCACCACCCCCACCGCGAACGGTACGACCACCCAGGCCGACGCGGGCAGCACTCCCGTCCAACCCGGCGCGGGCCCCCGCCCGAAGAAGACGTGCGCCAACAACAGAACGAACGCGCCGCCGGTGGCGAGCGCCGCCGGTCGCACCGGCAGCCACCCGGCCACGGTGTAGACCGCAACCAGGAACGTGATCAGAATCGGCCCGTACGGGTAGCCGACCAGCAGGTACGTCGAGGTGGCCACTGTGACCACGGCGAGGACGGCGACCGGAGCACGCCGCCGCACGAGCAGGGCGAGCGCCGCGACGGCGATCAGCACCCGACTCACGGCGTCCACCGGCCTCGACCCCGGCTGGTTGTCCCCGGCCAGGCCGGTGGCGAGCAATCCGAACCCGAGCAGCACCAGGGCGAGCACGGCATCCGCCGCCACCTCCGGCCACCGCCACTGCCCGCCTCGCCGCATGGCCGTCATTCTGCCCGCGCAGACACCGCTCGACGTGCGTCCACGAGCGGCACCGCCCCTACGCCCCCCGACGTACCCCCACCCCCGCCTCCGCCCTCCGCCCTCCGCCCTCCGCCCTCCGCCCTCCGCCCTCCGCCCTCCGCCCTCCGCCCTCCGCCCTCCGCCCTCCGCCCTCCGCCCTCCGCGATCTTGCACTTTGTGTCGTCACTACGCGGCTTTTGCGTGGTATGCGAGGACACAAAGTGCAAGATCGACGCGGGAGTGCGGGGCGGGGCGGGGCGGAAAGGCCGGGCGGGAGGGCAGGGCAGGGCGGGGCGGGGCGGGGCGGTCAGACGGCGGCTAGGACGGCGGCTTCCAGGCGGGCCCGGGTGGCGTCGTCCGGCCAACCGCCCACCAGGTAGAAGGCGTCGACCACGTCGGCGCCGAGGGTGGAGATGCGGGCCGCCCGCACCAGAGCGCCGGCCTCGTCGAGAGCGCAGGTGACCCGGTAGAGCAGCCCGGCGGCGTCGGCCGCGCGCAGTTCCAGCAGTACGGCGTCAGTGGCCGCCTCGCGGTGCCAGACCACTCGTGGAGCCGCGCCGCCGCCACGGCTGGCGAGCGCACGGCCCCGCAGCCGTTGGGTGACCGACACGTCGCCGGCGACCGCCCGACGCAGGTCGGCGCGGAGCGGGACCGGGTCCGGCGGAAGGCCGTAGCGGGGCTGCACCCGGCACTCGACCAGGGCCCGGCCGTCGACGGCGGAGGCGTCCGCGGAGATCACCTCCAGCCGGTGCAGGGCCAGGCAGCCGGCCACAGTGCCGAGCAGACCCCGTCGGTCGGCCGCCGCGACCGACACCCGGTCGCCGGTCAGGTGGACGACCGGCAGGGGCCCGGCCAGCAACTCCGGGTCCGGGGCGGGTGGCTCGGGGAGTACGCCGGTGTCCAGCGCGGTGCGGACCCGGGCGACCAACTCGGCGACGAGTCGGCCCTTCCAGTCGGACCAGGCCGCCGGCCCGGTCGCCGCCGCGTCGGCGCGGACCAACGCGTGCAGCACGTCGAGGGTGCCGGTGTCCCCGACCGCCTCGGCCACCGAGGCGATGGTGACCGGGTCGCTCAGGTCCCGGCGGGTGGCCACGTCGGGCAGCAGCAGGTGCAGCCGGACCAGCTTGCCGATCAGCTCGACCTCGGCGGTGGGCAGACCGACCCTGGTGGCAACCGCCTGGGCAACCGGCACGCCGACGGTGCTGTGGTCACCGGGGAGTCCCTTGCCGATGTCGTGCAGGAGAGCGCCGAGGAGCAGCAGGTCCGGGCGCTCCACCTCGCGGGCGTGCCGGCTGGCCTCGTGCGCGGTCTGCACGAGGTGCCGGTCGAGGGTGAAGCGGTGCACCGGGTTGTGCTGGGGCAGGCTGCGCAGCCGGGTCCACTCGGGCAGCCAGCCGTCGACCAGCCCGTACCGGTCGCAGGTCTCCCAGGCCGGCACCAGGCCGGGACCGGCGCCCAGCAGGGTGATCAGCGCGGCCCGGGCCTCGGCCGGCCAGGGGGCCGGCAGGGGCGGACAGTACGCCGCCAGCCACTCGCACGTGGCGCGCGCGATGGGGATTCGGGTCGTGGCCGACGCTGCGGCCACCCGCAGCGAGAGGCTCGGGTCGGGGCGTGCCCCGATCGCCGTGCGGGCGAGCACCAGCTCGCCGTCGTGTTCGACCACGTCACGGGCGACCGGGCGGCGGGCCGGACGGCCGTTGCCGCCGCGGGAACGGCCGGAGCGCAGCCGGTCGGCGGCCCGGAAGGCGTCGTCCAGGGCGTGGCTGACAGTGCGGGCGTCACCGGCGACCCGACGCAGCAGCGCGTCACCGTCGTGCACCACGGCTCCCGGCCGCCCCTCGGCGTCGGACGCGCCGGGCTGGAGTTGTCGCAGGCCGAGCAGGTTGGCCACTCCGTCGCGCTCCTGGGCGACCAGCCGGTCGACCCGTCGGCCGACCTGCTGGTGCAGCGCGTCGCGGGTGTCCAACAGGCGCAGGTGAGCGGCGCGTACGGCAGGACGCAGCGCGTCGGTGATGCCGGCGGCGGAGATCGCCCGCAGCAGCCCCACGTCGCGCAGACCGCCGGCGGCTTCCTTGAGGTCGCCCTCCAGCAGGAACGCCAGCTCACCGTGGGCCTGCCAACGGGCCTCGGTGACCTCGCGCAGGCCGGCGAGGTGCCGGACGGCGGTACGCCGCCAGTGATCGGCGGCGGTGCGGATCAGCGCGTCGGCCAGCGCCTGGTCCCCCACGATCAACCGGGCGTCGAGCAGCCCGAGGGCTACCTTGACGTCGTCCTGGGCCACCGAGAGCGCCTCGGCGACGGTGCGTACGGAATGGTCGAGCCGCAGGCCCGCGTCCCAGATCGGGTACCAGACCGAGGCGGCCAACTCGTCCGTGCCGGGCACCCCGGCGTGCACCAGCACCAGGTCGAGGTCGCTGTACGGGGCACACTGCCGCCGACCCAGGCCCCCGACGGCCAGCAGTGCCACCCCGTCCCGCGGCGGCAGCAACCCCCGCAGGAACGAGTCGTAGGCGGCGGCCCGCCCCCGCCGGGCCGCTTCCCCGATCCCCCCGGGAACGCCGACGACCTCGTTGATCAAGAGGTTCGCGTCGCCGTCATCGGCGGGTCCTGACGCGTTCTTCTTGATCAACGAGGTCATGTCAGTCGTGGCCGCGTCAGAGTGCGTCGAGGCCGCGTTCGCCGGTACGTACCCGGACGACCTCTTCGACACCGGTGACCCAGACCTTGCCGTCACCGATCTTGCCCGTCCGGGCCGCTCCGACGATGGCGTCCACCACCTTGTCGACGTCGATTTCGTCGGTGAGCACCTCGACCCGGATCTTGGGCAGGAACTCGACCGTGTACTCGGCACCCCGGTAGACCTCGGTGTGCCCCTTCTGCCGTCCGTACCCCTGAACCTCGCTGACGGTCAGCCCGGCCACCCCGAGGGCGTGCAGGGCCTCCTTCACCGCGTCCAGTTGGTACGGCTTGATGACTGCGGTCACCAGCTTCATGTCCAACCCCTCCATCCCAGGAACGTTAACCGGCGACCTTTTCGCTGACCGGCTCGGCGGGCTCCGCCTCCGGCTTGGCACCACTCGTCGTGCCGCCACCGGGGGTGCCGATGCCGGCCATCGCGAATGCGCCACCAGTGCCGCCACCGGCCGGGGACAGGTCGTAGCTGCTCTCGGCGTGCTCGGCGATGTCGATGCCCTCGACCTCGTCCTCACCCTTGACCCGGAAGCCGATCGTCTTCTCGATGACGAAGGCCAGCACCCAGGCGATGCCGAACGACCAGACGGTGACGATCAGGCCGGCGAGGGCCTGCCGCCCGAGCTGGGTCGCGCCGCCGCCGTAGAAGAGGCCGTCGGAGGCGCCCACCACGTCGGTGATCGCGGCGTTGACCGAGTTGGTGGCGAAGAGACCGAGCCAGAGCGAACCGATCCAACCACCGACGAAGTGCACGCCGACCACGTCGAGCGAGTCGTCGTAGCCGAGCTTGTACTTGAGGCTGATGGCGAGCGCGCACACCGCGCCGGCGACGACGCCGAGCAGGACGGCCGCCCAGGGGGCGATGAACCCGCAGGCGGGGGTGATGGCGACCAGGCCGGCGACGGCGCCGGACGAGGCACCGACCATGGTCGGCTTCCGGTCCTTGATCCACTCGACAGCGATCCAGCCGAGCACCGCAGCCGCCGTGGCGAGCTGGGTGTTGATGAAGGCGAGGCCGGCGACCGAGTCGACGGTCAGCTCGGAGCCGGCGTTGAACCCGAACCAGCCGAACCACAGCAGGCCCGCACCGAGCGCGACCAGCGGGATGTTGTGCGGCTTCATGCCCTCCCGCGGCCAACCGAGCCGCTTGCCGAGCACCAGGGCAACGGCCAGGGCCGCCGCACCGGCGTTGATGTGCACCGCGGTGCCACCGGCGAAGTCCAACGCGTGGATGTCAGCGCCGATGATGCCGCCGCCCCACACCCAGTGGGCGACCGGGAAGTAGACCAGGGTGGCCCAGCCGAAGGCGAACAGCAGCCAGCCGGCGAACTTGGCCCGGTCGGCGATGGCACCGCTGATCAGCGCGACGGTGATCACCGCGAAGACCATCTGGAAGGCCATGAACACGTAGAGCGGGACGCCGATGCCGCTGGGGTTCTCCGCCGTGGCACCCCACAGGTCGGTTTCGGCGAGGAAGGTCTTGGTGCCGAGGTACGCGCCCGGGTCGCCCCAGAAGCCGTTCACGTCGGTCCCGAAGGCGACGCTGAATCCGTAGAACCACCACAGAATAGAGATGAGCCCGATAGCCGAGAAGCTCATCATCATCATGTTGAGTACGCCCTTGGCCCGGTTGAGGCCGCCGTAGAACAGCGCCAGTCCGGGGGTCATGAGCAGCACGAGCGCGGTCGAAACCAGCAGCCACGTAGTATTGGCGCCGTCGATCGTCGGTGCTTCAGGCACGCTGGCCTCCTAAAGGTGAAGTCCTCCTTCGCGGCTTTCCGGGGCAGCGTCGCCCGTAGGCCGGTTGGGCGGAAGCTTCGCGGCCGCCTGTTTCACTTTGGGTCCCGTGCGGGTTTCCGTTTCGTGACGGGTTGTTTCGGACGTGTCACGAACTCCGCACAGTCGTCAGCATGGACGATTGTGGATCGACCGGACGGCGATCGTCGATGGCTGACCGGTCAACGGCATCGACCGGTGCGCGTGACGCGTCCGGCCGAGCATCGCCGGACCTGCGCTCAGCGGAGGGCGTTCTCCAGGGTGTGCCGCTCGTAGTCGAGCAGTCGCAGATCGCGCATCGGTCGACGCAGGTGGCCCTTGTGCACGATCCGGACGAACGCCGGCTCACCGGCGGCGGCCATCCGGCGGATCCCCTCGACGTGGTCCACGATCCGTTTACGGATGGTCCGGATCAGCCGGTGCCGGTCCCGGGGGATCAGCCCGTACGCGTCGGCGAAGAGCCGGAGGCGGCGAGGGCGGTCCGGGTTCTTCCAGCCCAGCGTGATCGAGTCGCGGTCCGCGAAGATCGGCACCCAGGTCCAGGCCGCGTACGCCACGTCGTAGATCCGCGCTCCGGGCGAGGCGAGGTCGAAGTCGATCAGCCCGAGGGTGCCGTCCGGACGCCAGATCACGTTGTGCGGCGCGGCGTCGTGGTGGCAGATCACCTCGGTGTCCGGCGGTGGGGGCCCGAACGAGCGCCAGACCGCCGCCTGCGGAGGAGTGAAGCCGTACTGCGCGTCGTGGAACATGCGCAGCATCGTGGCGACGGTGACCAGGGCCTCGTCGGTCACCCAGTGCGGGGCGAGCGGATATTCTCCGCACTCCCCCTCCAGGTACGACAGCACCTCACGGTTGCGCTCGTCCATCCCGAGGGCCCGGGGGGCTCCGGTGAACCCCACGTACTCCAGGTGGCGCAGCAGCGCGTGCACGGACGGGGTCCACGGCCCGGCGTTGCGCCGGACCGTGTCACCCACACGGACAACGGTGCTCACGTTGCCGCCGTGCAGCGGGATCTCCTGCGAAGTCACGTACGGTCTCCCGAGGCGCTGCGAAGGATGGCCCGGGTCACGCCAGCCCGCGTACGCGCGATCGTCAGTGGTCACCCGAGACTACGCGTCCCGGCCGGTGGCCTCGGTCCCCAGCAACGCGTCGACGAACTGCGCCGGGTCGAACGGGGCCAGGTCGTCCTTGCCTTCGCCGAGGCCGACCAGCTTCACGGGGATGCCGAGCTTGCGTTGCACGGCGATCACGATGCCGCCCTTGGCGGTGCCGTCGAGCTTGGTCAGCACCACGCCGGTCACGTTGACCACCTCGGTGAAGACCCGGGCCTGCTCCAGGCCGTTCTGCCCGGTGGTGGCGTCCAGGATGAGCAGTGTCTCGTCGATCGGGCCCTGCTTCTCCACCACGCGCTTGACCTTGCCCAGCTCGTCCATCAGGCCGATCTTGTTCTGCAGGCGGCCGGCGGTATCGATGAGCACGGTGTCCACGCCGGTGTCGATGCCGCGCTTGACGGCGTCGAACGCGACGCTGGCCGGGTCGGCTGCCTCGGGCCCCCGCACGGTCTCCGCTCCGACGCGCGAGCCCCAGGTCTCCAGCTGGTCGGCCGCGGCGGCCCGGAAGGTGTCCGCCGCGCCGAGCAGCACGCTGCGACCGTCGGCCACCAGCACCCGGGCGATCTTGCCGCAGGTTGTGGTCTTGCCGGCGCCGTTGACGCCGACGACGAGGACCACCGCCGGCACGCCGTCCTTGGGGGCGGTCCGCAACGAGCGGTCCAGGCTCGGGTCGAGCGCGTTGACCAGCTCGGCGGCGAGCAGTGCCCGCAGCTCGGAGGCCGAGCGGGTGCCGAGCACCCGGGTGCGCTCGCGAAGCCGGTCGACGATGTCGCGGGTGGCGTCGACGCCGACGTCGGCGGTGATCAGGCTGTCCTCGATCTCCTCCCAGACGTCCTCGTCTAGGTGGTCACGGGCGAGCAGGCCGAGCAGGCTCTTGCCGAACACGTTCTGTGAGCGGGACAGCCGCGAGCGGAGACGGACCAGCCGCCCGGCGGTCGGCTCGGGCACCTCGACCTGCGGTTCGAGCACCGGTGGCGGCTCGACCAGGACGCCGGTGGACAGATCGGACTCCGGTGCCTCGACCGGCGGGCCGGCGAGGTCCTCCTCAGCCCTGGTGTCGACCTCCGTGCGCGGCAGCGGGGGCTCGGGTCGTCGCCGCAGGCGCGGCACGACCAGCCCGACTGTGCCGGCGATCAGCACACCGAGCAGGACCAGAGCGAGGACGAGATATTCGGCCATGCCGGAATCCTGTCAGATGCCGGCGGCGGCGTCCCAGCCACCGCACCCCGAGCCGTGCACGGAGTCCCAGCCACCGCTCCCCTGGGCGATGCCCAGCATCTCAGCCACCGCCCCCTGGGCGATGCCCAGCATCTCAGCCACGGCCCGCAGCCGGTGCCCGGAATCCGGCGGTAGGCTCGCGCCATGTCCGCCGCACACCTCCTCATCGGCCCACTCCTGCGGCGAGTCGTGGACACCCGGGCCACCATCTGGGTAGAGACCGCCGGGCCCGCCGTGGTCACCGTCCGTACCGCCGACGGCGCCACCGGCACCGCGCCCACCTTCTCGGCGTACGACCACCACTACGCCCTCGTGGTCGTGGCGGGGCTCACCCCGGACAGCGAGACCACCTACGAGGTGCTCGTCGACGACGAGCTCGTCTGGCCGGTGCCGAGCAGCGGGTTCCCGCCGAGCGTGATCCGCACCCGGGCCGCCGACGACCGGGACCAGCCGGTCAATTTGATCTTCGGCTCGTGCCGGGAGACCACTCAGCACGCCACCACCCGCAAGCTGCCACCTGACGCGCTGGACGCGTACGCCCGGCGGTTGATGGCGGACCCGGAGTCGAACCCGCTGCCCGACCTGCTGGTGCTGCTCGGTGACCAGGTCTACGCCGACGTCACCTCGCCCACTGTCCGCCGGCTGCTGCGTCGACGGCGGCGGCGGCCGAAGGGCGCTCCGGCCGACCAGGTGGTGAGCTTCGACGAGTACACCAAGCTCTATCTGGAGTCCTGGCGTGATCCGGAGATCCGCTGGCTGCTCTCCACGGTGCCCAGCGTGATGATCTTCGACGATCACGAGATCATCGACGACTGGAACACCTCGGCGGCGTGGCGGGCCGAGGTACGCGAGCAGCCGTGGTGGGCGGAGCGGATCGGCAGCGGGCTCGCCTCGTACTGGGTCTACCAGCACCTGGGCAATCTCTCCCCCGACGAGATCGTCGCCGATCCGGTCTTCGCGAAGGTCGCCGCGGCCGAGGACGCCACCAGCGTGCTGCGCGAGTTCGGCCACCGGGTCGACCAGGAGTCCGACCTGGCGCACAACACTGAGCGCTGGCGCGCGGTGCAGTATCAGTGGAGCTACGCGCTGGATCTGGGCCGGACCCGGCTGGTCATGCTGGACAACCGGTGCAGCCGGGTGCTCGAGCCCAACAGTCGGGCGATGCTGCCGCCCGGCGAGTGGGCCTGGTTCCTCGACCAGGCGCACGGGGTCTACGACCACCTGGTGGTGGGCGCCTCGCTGCCCTGGCTGCTGCCGCAGGGCATCCACCACATCGAGGCGTGGAACGAGAAACTGGCGGACTCACGCCGACCGTGGGTGGCGCGCGGGGCGGAGAAGCTGCGGCGTGCGCTGGACCTGGAGCACTGGGCGGCGTTCCGGCGGTCCTTCGAGGCGCTCGCGGAGACGTTCGCAAGGATCGGCACCGGCACGCCGCGGCAGTCCGGCGCGCGGATCGGGGCCGGCCCGGCGTACGCCCCACCGGCGTCGATCAGCGTGCTCTCCGGTGACGTGCACCACTCGTACGTGGCGCGGGCCCGGTTCGCGGACCCAGCGGTGGTCACTCCGGTGCACCAGCTCACCTGTTCGCCGATCCACAACCAGGTGCCGGCGGGCATTCGCCCACTGATGAAACTGGGCTGGTCGCCGGGTCCGGCCGGGGCCACCCGGGCGCTGGCCCGTTCGGCGGGCGTACGCCGGCCGGGGGTGCGCTGGCGCAAGCTGGCCGGCCCGTACTTCGGCAACGCGGTGGCCACTCTGACCCATCAGGGGCGCGGGGCGGACGTGGTCATCGAGGGCACCACGAAGGACGGGCACCTACGCCCGGTGATGCGGCGTCGACTCTCCGGCGACGGCGAGCCGGCCGCGCCGTAGTCTCTACGCCGTGGACGAGCACCTGCCGGAGCCGATCCGGGCGGTCGAGCACGAGTTGACCGCTCTGTTGCGCCGTGGGCGGGCGGTCTCCTGGGAGATCGCCCGGGAGGTACACCCGAATCTGGAGCCGAACACCTACGGGTTGTTGCTGTGGTTGCGGCGTAGCGGGTCGATCCGGTTGACCGAGTTGGCGGCGCGGCTGGGCGTGGGCAAGGGCACGCTGAGCCGGCAGATCAACGCGTTGGAGGTCCTCGGCCTGGTCCACCGCGACCCCGATCCGAGTGATCGGCGGGCCGCGCAGATCAGCATGACCGAGGAGGGGCAGCGCCGGTTCGACGTTGCCCGTTCGGCGCGACTGGGTGAGTTTCTGCGTGCCCTGGACGGTTGGCCGGAGCGGGACGTCGAGGAGTTCGCCCGGCTGCTCGGCCGGTTCAACGACTCCTGGCAGTAGGCATCGCGAGGGGGAATAGCGCGCCGGTCCGACAAGTTGTTGCTTCAGGCAACCAAGGCATACGGTTGCCTCAGGCAATTCTCAGGCGGCCCACGCGTACCAGCCCGCCGCCGTTCCACATCGACTCCGCTCGGAGGCAACACACGATGAGCCAGGCCACAGTCCCCACGCGGGCGGCCGCCGTCGACATGACCCACCGGCAGATCCTGGAAGCACTCTCCGGCCTGCTGCTGGGTCTGTTCGTCGCGATCCTCTCCTCCACGGTCATCTCGAACGCGCTGCCGCGGATCATCACCGAACTGCACGGCGGCCAGTCCGCGTACACCTGGGTGGTGACCTCGGCCCTGCTCGCGACCACAGCGACCACCCCCATCTGGGGCAAAATGGCCGATCTGACCAACAAGAAGACACTCGTCCAGCTCGCGCTGGGGATCTACGTGCTGGGCTCGGTGCTGGCCGGCCTCGCCCAGGGCACCGGTGAGCTGATCGCCTGCCGGGTGCTCCAGGGCGTCGGCGCAGGCGGCCTCACCGCACTGGCCCAGGTGATCATGGCCACGATGATCGCGCCGCGCGAGCGGGGCCGCTACAGCGGCTACCTCGGCGCCGTGATGGCCGTCGGCACCATCGGTGGCCCGCTGATCGGCGGCGTGATCGTGGACACCTCCTGGCTCGGCTGGCGCTGGTGCTTCTACGTCGGCGTGCCGTTCGCCATCATCGCGCTGATCGTGCTCCAGAAGACCCTGCACCTGCCCGTGGTCAAGCGGAAGGCGCAGATCGACTGGTGGGGCGCCACCCTGATCACCGCCGCCGTCTCGCTGCTGCTGATCTGGGTCTCGCTCGCCGGCGACCAGTTCGCCTGGGCGTCCTGGCAGACCGCCGCGATGGTCGTCGGTGCCCTGGTCCTCGGCGCGCTGGCGATCCGGGTCGAAACCCGGGCCGCCGAGCCGATGATCCCACCGCGGCTGTTCCGCAACCGCACCATCACCCTCGCCGTGGTCGCCAGCATCGCGGTCGGTGTGGGCATGTTCGGCGCGTCGATCTTCCTGGGCCAGTACTTCCAGATCAGCCGTGGGCAGAGCCCGACCATGTCCGGCCTGATGACCCTGCCGATGATCCTCGGCCTGCTGGTCGCCTCCACGGTCATCGGGCGGGTCATCAGCAAGACCGGCCGCTGGAAGCGGTACCTGGTGATCGGGTCGGCGCTGCTCACCGTCGGCTTCGCGCTGATGGGCACCCTGCGAGCCGACACCAGCTTCACCCTGCTCAGCGTCTACATGCTGCTGATCGGTGTCGGCCTGGGCATGACCATGCAGAACCTGGTCCTCGCCGTACAGAACACCGTCGGCCCGCACGAGCTCGGCGCGGCCAGCTCGGTGGTGGCGTTCTTCCGCAGCCTGGGTGGCGCGATCGGCGTCTCCGCCCTCGGCGCGGTGCTCGCCCACAAGGTCAAGGACTACACCGCCGACGGGCTGGCCCAACTCGGCATCCCCGCCTCCAGCTCGGGCAGCGGCGGCGCCCTGCCCGACGTGCACACCCTGCCCGGCCCGCTGCGGGCTGTCGTCGAGAGCGCGTACGGCCACGGTGCCGGTGACATCTTCCTCGCCGCCGCCCCGTTCGCGTTGATCGCGCTGATCGCTGTGGTCTTCATCAAGGAGGTGCCGCTGCGCCAGCACAACGGCGACCCGGTTTCCGAGCAGGTCGAGCGGGAATCGACAGTCGCCGCCGGCGCTGGCGCACCCGTGATCCGTACCGGCGAGCAGAGGTGAGGTAGAGCCATGGGCGTGGGAGCACCGGACCGCGAGGAGTACGGCCCCCGGACCCGACCGCTGCCCTTCGAGCGCGGCACGGACGGCCCTCGGGTGATCATGGCGGGTGTCGACGGCACCCGCACCTCCGAGCGGGCCGGTGCCTACGCCGCCGGCCTGGCCCGTCGGCAGAGCGCCGCGCTGGTGGTGGTCTTCGTCAGCTCACCGAGCGGGCTGACCGCCCTGGTTCCCGGCATGGACGCCGGCGCGATCCAACGCACGCACGACGAGCTGGCCGACGAGCTGCGCCGGGAGTGCCGGCGTGGGGCCGAGCAGTGGGGCATTCCGGTGACCCTGCTGGTGCGGCGCGGCGACGCGTACGGCGAGCTGTGCGCGGCGGCCGACGAGTTCCAGGCCGACATGCTCGTGGTCGGCGCCTCCGAGCAGGCCGGACACCGGCTGGTCGGCTCGGTTGCCACCCGGCTGGTCCGTGCCGGCCGCTGGCCGGTCGTCGTGGTGCCCTGATAACCCGTCGCGGCATGTCCGGGGTGCCGGGCAGGATGCGCGGCATGACCTGGACCGCACCGGAGATCACCCGGACTCCCGAACCGTACGTCGGCGACGAGCGCACCATGCTCGACGGCTGGCTCGACTACCACCGACAGACACTGCTGCTCAAGTGCGCCGGGCTGACCGAGGAGCAGTTGCGCACGCCCAGCGTTGAACCGTCCGGGCTGACCCTGCTCGGCCTGGTCCGGCACCTGGCCGAGGTGGAGGCCTGGTGGTTCCGGGAGAACTTCGCCGGTGAGCCTGTCGACTACCCGTACTTCACCCCGGAGAACCCGGACGCCGACCACGACGTCAGCACCGCCGACGCCGAGGCCGACTTCGCCATCTTCCACCGCGAGGTGGCGCTGGCCCGCGAGGCCGCCGCCGGCCACTCGCTCGACGAGACGTTCACCGAGGTCGGCGCGAAGAAGCGCACCTTCAACCTGCGCTGGGTGTACGTGCACATGATCGAGGAGTACGCCCGGCACAACGGCCACGCCGACCTGATCCGGGAACGCATCGACGGCGTCACCGGCGAGTGACAGGCGCTCAGTAGTCCAGGGCCGCCCGTAGGTAACGCAGGTCCGCGTGGCCGCCCCAGCGGTGCGCCGACAACCCGGCGGACCGGGCACCCCGCACGGCCCAGTCCTCGTCGTCGACGCAGAGGACCCGGGCCGGCGGGGTGGCCAGTGCCACGCAGGCGGCCTTGAAGTATTCCGGGGCGGGCTTGTGCACGCCGATCACCGAGGAGTTGACCACCACGTCCAGCTCGCCGACCAGGCCGAGCGCTGCCAGGTCGGAGTCGAGCAGGTCGGTGGCGTTGGTGCCCAACCCGACCCGGACGCCCGCCGCACGGACCTCCCGAACGAACGCCAGCACCTCCTGGTCGACCTCTCCGCGGTAGCTCTGCCACTGCTCCACAGCGGCGCGGGCGCGTTCCGGGCTGCCCACCGATTCGGCCAGGGCGTCCGCCACGCTGTCCATCCATTCAGCGTGGTTGACCTGGCCGGTGAGCACCGGCTGGAGCCGCCCCCACTGCATGGCGATCTCACCGAGCACCCCCTCGGAGAGGCCGTACTCCCGCTCGACAACGGCGGCCACCGCCGGGTCCCACCGGCGCAGTACACCGTCGAAGTCCAGCAGGAGCGCCGTCGCGCGTTCCCGAGCCACTACCCGTTCTCCTCGCCGCGGCCGTGCCGCTGGTCGTCCTCGTCGGCCCGGTTGAGCCGTTGGCTGATCACCTGGGTGACCCCACTGCGCATGGTCACGCCGTAGAGCGCGTCGGCGATCTCCATCGTCCGCTTCTGGTGCGTGATGACGATCAACTGACTCTTCTCGCGCAACTGTGCCATCAACGTGATCAACCGGCCCAGGTTGACGTCGTCCAGGGCCGCCTCCACCTCGTCCATGATGTAGAACGGGCTGGGCCGGGCGCGGAAGATCGCCACCAACATGGCCACCGCCGTCAGCGACCGCTCGCCACCGGAGAGCAGCGACAGACGCTTGATCTTCTTGCCCGGCGGGCGGGCCTCCACCTCGACGCCGGTGGTGAGCAGATCGTCGGGTTCGGTGAGGATCAGCCGTCCCTCGCCACCGGGGAAGAGCACTGTGAACACCTGCTCGAACTCCCGGGCGGTGTCCTCGAAGGCGCTGGCGAAGACCTCAAGGATCCGCTCGTCCACGTCCTTCACCACGGTGAGCAGGTCCCGACGGGTGGCCTTGAGGTCCTCCAACTGCTCGGAGAGGAACTTGAAGCGCTCCTCCAGCGCGGCGAACTCCTCCAGCGCGAGTGGGTTGACTTTGCCGAGCAGGGCGAGTTCCCGTTCCGCCTTCGCGGCCCGCTTCTCCTGCACCGGCCGCTCGTAGCGCACCGGCTCGGGCACCGGCAGACCGTCACGTTCGGCCGTCGCGACGTCCACCGGGGTCGGCGGAACGGGCTGAGCCGGACCGTACTCGGCGACCAGCGTCTCCACGTCCAGCCCGAAGTCCTCGGCGGCCTTCGCCTCCAACTGCTCGATGCGCAGCCGCTGCTCCGCCCGGGCCACCTCGTCGCGGTGCACCTGGCTGGTCAGTCGCTCCAACTCCGCGCCGAGCCGCTTGGCGGCACCGCGTACCTCCTGAAGCTCCGCCTCCCGCGCGGCGCGCTCCAGGGCGACCGCGTCGCGGTGCTCCTCCGCCGTCGCGATCGAGGTGGTCAGTCGGGTCAGCGCCTCCCGGGCGCCACCGGCGACGGACCGGGCGATGCCCGCACCCCGGGCGCGGGCGGCCCGCCGGGCCGCCGCGCGTTCCCGGGCAGCCCGTTCCGCGGTGGCCTGCCGCGCGAGCGAGTCGGCCCGGCCGGCGATCGAGGAGACCCGCTCCTCGGCGGTACGCACGGCGAGCCGGACCTCCATCTCGTTCTGCCGGGCCTGCGGCACCATGGCCGCCAGTTGATCCCGTTCCTCGGTGGAGGGCTCGGCGTCGACCGGGGTCTCCTCGGCCAGCCGTAGCCGCTCCTCCAGCTCGGCGAGCGCGGTGAGGTCCCGTTGCCGGGCGGCCTCGGCGCGGGAGCGGGAGTCGCCGAGCCGGTCGGTCTCGGCCTTCGCGGAACGGGCCGCCGCGCCCAGCTCGGCCAGCCGGCGAGCGGCGGCGTTGCGGTGGCTCTCCGCCTCACGCTTCTCGGCGGCGGCGTGCTGCACGGCCTCCTTGGCGGTCGCCACCTCGGCGCGCGCCTCGACCAACTGATCACGCAGCTCCAGACCGGCGCGTTCGGCGGTGACCCGGTTCGCGCGGGCCTCCTCGACTGCGGCCTGCACCTCGATGTAGCTGGGAGCCTTGGCCGACCCGCCCGCCGCCGCGTACGCCCCGACCACGTCACCGTCCGGGGTGACCGCCCGCAGCTCGGGGTTGCTGGCGACCAGCTCGGCGGCGGCGGCGAGATCGTCGACGAGCGCCACGTCCCGCAGGGCCCGGTGCACCGCCGGACGCAGCTCGGCGCTGCACTCCACAAGGTCGGGCGCCCACCGGGCGTCGTCCGGCAACTTCGGACGCAGCGCGTCGGCGGAGCCGGTCATGCCGGGCCCCGCCGGGCTACCGACCAGCAGTCCGGCCCGGCCGGCGTCGGAGATCTTCAACAGCCGCATCGCCTCGACGGCCTCGTCCACCCCACTGACGGCGACGGCGTCGGCGAGGCCGCCGAGCGCGGCGGCCAGCGCGGCCTCGTGACCGGGCGCGACGGTGAGCAACCCGGCGAGGCTGCCGAGCAGGCCGGGCACGTCTCCGCCGCGGGCGAGCAGCGCCCCGGCGCCGTCCTTGCGCCGCAACCCCAGGGCGAGCGCCTCCTCACGGGCCTTCCAGGAGGCGGCGTCCTTCTCCGCGGCCCGCTCGGCGTCGGACAGCGATCGGACGGTGGCCTGGGCCCGTTCCTGCACGGCGACCGCCTCGGCGTGCCGGGCGTCCAGGTCCGCGTTGTCCCGGTCGGCCTCGGTGGACTGGGCGGCGACCGCGTCCAGGTCGGCCTGCGCCTGCTCGGCGCGGCCCAGCGCGTCGGCGTGCGCGATCGCGAGGCGTTCGATCTCCTCGCCGGCGCTGGTGGTCCGGGCCCGGGCGGAGTTGACCTGGCCGGTGAGTCGGGCCATCCCCTCGCGCCGGTCGGCGATGGCCTTGGCCGCGACGACCAACTCGCGCTCGGCGGCGGCCAGCTGCCGCTCCAACTCCTGGCGGTGCTCGACCGCCTCGGCCAGTCGGATCTGGTCGTCGGTGAGCGCGCCGCGCAGCTCCTCCTCCTGCTCGCGGACGCGTTCCGCCTCGGCTTCCAGCTGATCCGGGTCGCGGCCGGGCCGCTCGTCGTCGCCGGTGGCGCTGAGGTGCCGCAGCCGCTCCCGGGCCAACTGCTCGATCGAGCGGAAGCGTTCCTGGAGGGCGGAGAGCTTGTACCAGGTGTCCTGGGCGGCGGCGAGCAGCGGCGCGTCCTCCGCGAGGGCGGCCTCCAACTCGCCGAGCCGACCCTGCACCTCGGTGTGCTCACCCTCGATCTGCTCGCGCCGCTCGCGCAGCGCGGTCTCGTCGGCGATCTCCCGGTCCAGGGTGGTCCGCAGGGTGGCCAGGTCGTCGGCGAGCAGCCGCAACCGGGCGTCGCGCAGGTTGGCCTGGATGGCGGCGGCGCGCCGGGCCACCTCGGCCTGCCGGCCCAGTGGCTTGAGCTGACGACGCAGCTCCGCCGTGAGGTCGGTCAGGCGATTGAGATTCACCTGCATCGCGTCGAGCTTGCGGAGCGCCTTTTCCTTGCGCTTGCGGTGCTTGAGGACGCCGGCCGCCTCCTCGATGAACGCGCGGCGGTCCTCCGGCTTGGCGTGCAGCATGCCGTCGAGGCGGCCCTGCCCGACGATGATGTGCATCTCCCGGCCGATGCCGGAGTCGGACAGCAGCTCCTGGATGTCGAGCAACCGGCAGGAGTTGCCGTTGATCTCGTACTCGCTCTCGCCGGAACGGAACATCCGGCGGGTGATGGAGACCTCGGTGTACTCGATCGGCAGCGCGCCGTCGGTGTTGTCGATGGTGAGGGTGACCTCGGCACGGCCCAGCGGGGCCCGGCCGGCGGTGCCGGCGAAGATGACGTCCTCCATCTTGCCGCCACGGAGGGCCTTGGCGCCCTGCTCGCCGAGGACCCAGGCGATGGCGTCGACGACGTTGGACTTGCCCGAGCCGTTCGGGCCCACCACACAGGTGATCCCGGGCTCCAGCTTCAACGTCGTGGCGGAGGCGAAGGACTTGAACCCCTTCACCGTCAGGCTCTTGAGATACACCTACTCGATCCTCGTCCGGTGGCCGCCGTACCGTCGCCGGCTGTGGGGACCTGGGTGAACCCGCAGACTAACCCGGCGGTGGGAGCGGGCCGGCACGCGACCCGCCCCGCGTCGCGTCGGCAGTGGGCGCGCTGTTGTTCGGTTGACCGCGAGAAAGACAAGCGCCTTTCATGATCGGCTTATCCGCCGACACGCTTTTCGGTAACTGTGCGGCGCGCTTCCCGCACGATCGGCTGCAAGATCATGAATCGTCGGCGCCGAAAAGGTGCCGGACAGTGTTGCGCGCCGGCACTGAGGTGTCGGCGCGCATTTTTGCGGTGGTGCGATTCAGTTTTTGCGACGTGAAGATCAGGTCAACGCCGGCTCGGCCAGACGGAGAAGATCGTCCGCCTCCGCCGCAGCCGCCGCGAGCCGATCATTGTCGGCACGCAGACGCGTGATCTCGAACTCCAGCGCCTGAACCCTGGAACGCAGTCGGGTGACCTCGTCGAGCAGACGCCGGTCGGGCGCTGCACCTACGTGGCCGTAGAGGGCCTTCGCCATGCTGACTCCTTGATATGCGCTGCCGGAAAGGCCGGCCAAACGCGCGCCCATTTGTACGCGGCTGTCATTCCAGGCTGTATCTGGGCATGACCGGGCGCGACTGGCGACACCTATATATTGAGCCGCAAACCCCTCCTTCGTCAAGTTCTCGCAGGCCGTAGATCATCTCCACGTCGACCTGTCCACTTGCCGGGGGGCTGCCGCAAGGCACGGACACTCTCTGTCCGGACACCTTTACTGTACGCCCGGATCCGCGGAAGTCAGCACCCTCGTGTCCCACTTCCCCTTAACTCTTTCTTAGCCACGTTGCCGCAGCTCGTAGGCGCGCCGTAGCGTCAGCCCGGCCCGCAACCGACCCGTGGAGGCATAGGCGTGTACGGCTGGACCGATCCGATGGACCCCAACGGCGCCCCCCGGCGCGCCGGAGGGCCGACCGACGAGCCGGCCTGGCTGCACGACCGCCCGGAGCCCCGCTCGGCCTATCTCTTCGGCGACGAACCCGGCCAGCCGGGCGACGAGTGGCACCGGGAGCAGCCCACCGACGGCCGGCTACCGGACCCGGCGATCCCCGCCGAGGAGGCCGACGCCCGCACCGCCGCGTGGGGGGCCCACCAACCGGACGGCGAGACCCACGGTTGGGGCGACAGCCGCCCGGCCCAGGACACCACCGGCGGACGACGCGCCGAGGTGCCCGGCGGCTGGCACACCTACACCGACCCGGAGACCACCGACGGCTGGCACGGCACCGCCGAGACCAGCCGGCCCGGCGAGGGACGGCACCGCTCCCCACGCCGCTGGCGCCGGCCACTGATGATCGGAGGGGCCGCCGCGGCCGCCACCCTCGTGGTGAGCTTCGGCGTCGGCGCGCTCACCCTGCCCGGCGGTGACGACGGGGCCGCTCAGCCGACGGCCGTCGACGACTCCTTCGCGACGTCGGCCGCGCCCACCGAAGAGCCGGCGCTGGACACCCTCGCCGCACCCTCTCCGTCGACCATCCCCAGCCCGGCTTCTCCGAGCCCGTCGCCAACCAAGGTCGTCAAGCCCACACCGGCGTCGTCGCGGAGCACCGCCGCGTCGCGCCGCAGCGTCCAGCGCAGCACCGCGCCGAGCAACACCGGCAGCTCCACCGGCACCAGCGGCTCCAGCGGCACCGTCAGCGCCCAGGCCCGCGAGGTGGTGGACCTGGTCAACGCCGAGCGGGCCAAGGCCGGCTGCAAGGCGCTGAGCATCAACACCAAGCTGATGACGGCCGCCCAGCGGCACAGCCAGGACCAGGCCGACAACAAGAACATGTCGCACACCGGCAGCGACGGCAGCAACGCCGGCACCCGGCTGGACCGGGTCGGCTACACCTGGCGCACGTACGGCGAGAACGTGGCCTGGAACCAGCAGACCCCGGCCGCGGTGATGGACGCGTGGATGAACAGCTCTGGCCACAAGGCCAACATCCTGAACTGCGCGTTCACCGAGATCGGCGTCGGCATCGCCAACAGCAACGGACCGTACTGGACGCAGGTCTTCGCGGCGCCGCGCTGACCGCGCGTCGTTCCCGCCCCTGCGCTCGTTGACCCGGTGAGGTACGTCGGGCCGGAGCGTGGGGGCCGCGTACCGGTGCGGGCGGCGACCGGCCGCCCGGGACCCGGGAGCTGCCGATGCGGATCCGGCCGCGGCGACGCGTCGCCGTACGCCCAGTGCGCCGTGTCCTGTCCGCCAGCGTCGCGCTAGTCCTGGTCGTGCCGGCGTACGGGTGCCGGCCCGCGCTGACCCCGCCCGGGGCGCCCACCGCGTGGCCAGCGGCGCAGGCCCGGCACTGGCAGTGGCAGTGGCAGCTCAGCGGCCCGCTCGACCCGGCGGTGGACGCCCACGTCTTCCTCCTCGACCCGGTGGCCACCACCGCCGCGCAGACCGCCGACCTGCGCTCCCGGGACCGCCGGCTGATCTGCCAGGTGAACGTGGGATCGGTCCGCTCCGACGACCCGGACGCCAGCCGGTTTCCCGAGGTCGTCCGGGGCGCGGCCGGGCGGCGGCCCGACAGCCGGTGGCTGGACGTCCGGAGTTGGGACGCACTCCGGCCGGTGCTGACCGACCGGTTCCGGCTCTGCCGGGGCAAGGGCTTCGGCGCGGTGGCGCTCTTCGACGCCGACGGGTACGCGGCGCGCTCCGGCTTCGCGCTCGACTTCGACGACCAACTGCTGTTCAACCGCCGGCTGGCCGAGCTGGCCCGCTCGTTGAGCCTCTCCCCGGGGCTGGCCAACGACGTGCCACAGCTCGCCGCGCTGGCCCCGGACTTCGACTTCGCTGTCAACGAGGAGTGTGTCCGGCTGGCCCAGTGCGCCAAACTGCTGCCGTTCAGCGACGCCGGCAAGCCGGTCTTCCACGTCGAGTACACCGGCTCGACCGACGACTTCTGTGTCACCACCGTCGGCTACGGCTTCGCGTCCATCCGAAAGGACCACACCCTCGACGCATCCCGCGAACCCTGCCCCCTCCCCTAACCCCACCCCACCCCACCCCACGTCATCCCCGCCCCGCGCCCCGCGCCCCGCGCCCCGCGCCCCGCGCCCCGCGCCCCGCGCCCCGCGCCCCGCGCCCCGCGCCCCGCGCCCCGGCGATCTTGCACTTCGGTTGCCGGTTTGCCGGTTTGGCCCCGCTTCGCCACGACAGAAACTGCAAGATCGACGGGCTGGAGGGCGGCGCGGGACGGGGCCGGGGCGGCGCGGGGGCGAGGGCGGGGGCGGCGCGGGGGCGGGTGGTTAGGGCACTGGGACCAGCTCTGGGGCGGAGGACGGCGGGTCGGTGGGGGCGGGTGCCGGGCGGGGGCGCAGGAATTGCGGGGCCCACCAGTTGGCGTCGCCGAGCATGGTCATCAACGCCGGCAGCACCACGCCCCGGATGATGGTGGCGTCCAGCAGGATGGCCGCCGCCAGACCGATGCCGAGCTGCTTCATGTCGATCGTGCTCAGCGTGGCGAAGATCGAGAAGACCCCGACCATCACGATCGCCGCGCTGGTCACCACCCCGGCCGACGACGTGATCCCGTACGACACGGCGTCGCGGTTGGGCAGGCCGGACCGGACGCCCTCGCGGATCCGACTGACCACGAAGACGTGGTAGTCCATCGAGAGGCCGAAGAGCACCACGAACAGGAACAGCGGCAGCCAGGACACGATCGCGCCCATCGAGGTAAAGCCGAGCAGTCCCTGCGCCCACTCGCCCTGGAAGATCAGCACCAGCAGGCCGTACGCGGCGCCGGCGGACAGCAGGTTCAGCGCGATCGAGCTTGCCGCGATCACCACCGACCGGAAGGTGAACGTCATGACCAGGAAGGTCAGCACCAGCACGAAGCCCATGACCAGCGGCAACTTGTCCCGGACGTGCTGGGCGTAGTCCTCGCTGTCGGCAACGCTCCCGCCCACCGCGTACTCGATGCCGGGAATGCCCCGCAGTTCGACCGGGACCAGGTCCCCGCGCAGCTTCTCCAACGACTGCACCGACCGGTCGTCCCGACTGGCGTACGGGGTGGGGACGTCCAGCACCGAGACCCGCCGGTCGGCCGACACCTCGATCTTCGGGCCGTCCGCCTCGGCCGGGGCGAACAGCGGATCGGCAGCCGCCCGGGTGGACAGGCCGGTGAGGGCGGCGCGTACCCGATCGGCCTGGTCGGCGGGCGCCCGGACGGCGACCACGTGATTGGTGCCGGCGCTCGGGAAGGCGGTGGTGAGCCGGTCGTACGCCTGCATCGCCGGAGTCGTGCGGGGCAGGTCCTCCATGCCGGGGAACTTCAGCTTCATGCCGAGCGCCGGCGCGGCCAGCGCGAGGAGCAGCCCGACCGAGATGATGAGCGTCGCCACCGGCGCGCGCAGCGCGGGCCGGAGCACCGCCGGCCACAGCCGGGGCGCGCGGGGCTCACCGTGCCGGCCGGTACGCGGCGCGGTCAGTCGCCAGAGCAGCGGCACCCGTGGCCGGTCCACCCAACGGCCGAGTCGGGCCAGCAGGGCGGGCAGGACGGTCAGTGAACCGGTCACCGCGACGGCCACCACGAGGATCGAGCCGATGGCGAGGGACGAGAAGACGACGTCGCCGGCGAGCAGCAGCCCGGCCATCGAGATGATCACCGCGAAGCCGGAGACCACGACGGCGTGCCCGGAGGTCTCCGCGGCGATCTCCACCGCGTCCAGACCGGAGCGGCCCTTGGCGCGTTCCTCCCGCTCTCGACGGATGTAGAACAGCGAGTAGTCGACGCCGACCGCCATGCCGATCAGCAGGATCACCGGTGCCGTGGTGTCGGTGGCCGGCACCAGGTGCGAGGCGAGAGTGGACAGACCCATCGCCGCGGCGACCGAGGAGAGGGCCAGCAGCACCGGCACGCTCGCCGCGATCAGCGCGCCGAACGCGATGATCAGGATCGCCAGGGTGACCGGCAGGCTGAGCAGCTCGGCGCGCTTGAAGTCCTTGCCCAGGGTGTCGTCGAGGGCCTGACCGATGGACGGTCCGCCGACCTGCTCGACGCGAAGCCCGGGGTGCGCGGCCTGCACGGAGGCGGTGGCGTCCCGCAACGGCTGCACCCGCTCCGATGCCGTCTCCGGGTCACCCGACATGGTGATCGGCAGTAGCAGCGCCGAGCCGTCCCGCGCGGTGACCGGCTGGCCCACCCCGGCAACCCCGGTGACCGTACGCAGCCGGGCCGCCGCGTCGTCGGCCGCCGACTTCGCCGCCGCCGGGTCCAACGCGCCACCCCACGAGGTGATGAGGACGTTGTCCACGGCCGGGTCGTCGAAGTCAGCGGCGTCGACGATCAGGCCGGCCCGCCCTGCCTCGCCGATCGCCTGGTCACCGCTGGTGGCCTCGTTGAGTCCGGCGGCGTTGCCGCCGACGAAGCACACCGCCACGAACACGGCCCACAGTGCGATCGCCCGCCACGGGTGCTCGGCGCTCCACCGCGCCAGCCGCACCGTCACCGGTCTTCTGCCCATCTCGGGTCCCCCTGTCACGTCAACCCCCTGTCAACGGTGCTGACGCTAGGTGCGTGACGAGGCGGTCACATCGGGGATCGACCTGGGCTCACCCTGGAACCAGCGGACCGTGCGCGGGGGTGCGTTCGCGGGACATCGGCCCGCGATTCGGACGTACACCGGGGGCCTGCCCCGAGCGACGGGCCGCGACCCGCCGGCATCGCCCCGAGCCGGCTCCGGGTCATCCCCGAAGGGCACCCCGGGGCCGTGGCTGACAGTGCGGGCAACTGTACGAGGACCGGTTCATGAACGCCTCGCGGCGGATCGGCGCGCCACACCGACGGCACGGCTCGCCCTCACGGCCGTAGGCGTTGAGCGCCCGGTCGAAGTAGCCACTCTCGCCGTTGACGTTCACGTAGAGGGCGTCGAAGCTGGTGCCGCCCTCGCTGATCGCCTCGGCCAGCACGTCGCGGACGTGGCCGAGCAGACGCTGCGCGGCCGGGCCGGTCAACGCGTCGGTCGGTCGGCCGCCGTGCAGCTTGGCGCGCCAGAGCGCCTCGTCGGCGTAGATGTTGCCCACCCCGGAGATCAGGGTCTGGTCGAGCAGCGCGCGCTTCACCTCGGTGTGCCGGCGGCGCAGCGCCGCGACGAACGCCTCGTCGGAGAACTCCGGGTCCATCGGGTCGCGGGCGATGTGCGCGATCTCGTCGGGCAACTCGGCGCCGCCCTCGCTCACCGAGAGCCCGCCGAACGTGCGCTGGTCGACGAAGCGCAGCTCCGGGCCGTCGTCGCTGAACCGGAACCGGACCCGAAGGTGGGTCTCGTCCGTCGTGCCGGGTGGCTGGAGCAGCAGCTGACCCGACATGCCGAGGTGCCCGACGATCGCGTCACCGCTGTCCAGTGGCAGCCACAGGTACTTGCCGCGACGGCGGGCGTCGAGCACCGTCCGGCCGGCGAGCACGTCGGCGAAGTGCACGTCGCCGGGAGCGTGCCGGCGGACCGCACGCGGATGACGAACCTCGACCGAGGAGATCCGGCGGCCGACGACCCACTGGGCCACCCCCTGCCGGACGGTCTCCACCTCGGGCAGCTCAGGCACGCGGGCGGCCCGTCTCGTGGCCGTCGGCGCCCCCGGCCGGCAGCGCCTGCGCCAGGTGGTCGGCCTGCTCGGCTTCCGCCGCCCGCTCGGCGCTCTCCAGCGGCCCGAACGGCTCGCCGCGGTCGGCCGAGTCGTCCCGGTCGACCGGCTGGTCCTGACGATCGTCGGCGACCGGACCACGCTGGCCGCCGTCGCCGTTCTGACCACCCTGGCTGCCGTCGCCGTTCTGGCCACCCTGGCCGCCGTCGCCGTTCTGGCCGTTCTGCTCGGCGAGCGTCCGCCAGGCGGCCTCGGCGGCCCGCTGCTCGGCCTCCTTCTTGCTGCGCCCCTCCGCGCCGCCGTACCGGTTGCCGGCAACCACCACCCAGGCGGTGAACGTCTTGAGGTGGTCCGGGCCGGTGCCCTCGATCCGGTACTCCGGTACGCCGAGACCGAGCGCGGCCGTCAGCTCCTGGAGACTGGTCTTCCAGTCCAGTGCGGCCCCACGACCGGCCGACTCGGCCATCAGCGGGTCGAAGAGCCGGTGGATGACGATCCCCGTGGTGTCCAGGCCGTACTGGAGGTAGATCGCGCCGAGCAGCGCCTCCAGCGTGTCGGCGAGGATGCTCGCCTTGTCCCGGCCACCGGTCGTCTCCTCACCCTTGCCGAGCAGCAGGTACGCGCCGAGCCCGTCCGGGCCCAGACCGCGGGCCACGTCGGCGAGCGCCCGCATGTTGACCACGCTGGCCCGCAGCTTGGCCAGCTGCCCCTCGGGCAGGTCCGGGTGGTTGTGGAACAGCGCCGTGGTGATCACCACGCCGAGCACCGAGTCGCCGAGGAACTCCAGCCGCTCGTTGGTCGGCAGCCCGCCGTTCTCGTACGCGTACGACCGGTGGGTCAACGCGCGCTGGAGCAGCTCGGGTTCCAGGCTCACTCCGAAGGCGGCTTCCAGGTGACCGACGGACGCCCGCCGCCGCTTGTCGTTGCTCATGTGCGTACCTCGGTGTCGGTGGAGCGGTCGGTGCGACCGGTCGCGGCGTCGCGGTCGAGCAACGCGGTGACCAGATCGGTGGCGCGCCGCCGCCACAGGTGGGCGGCGAGAGCTATGCCGGAGGCGACGTCGTCGGCGCGGGCGGACCCGTGACAGACGACCACCGTCCCCGCGACGCCCAGCAGGGCCGCCGCGCGGGGCGCGCCGCCCTGGGCAGGTGGGCCGCCGGCCATCGCGTACGCGCCCTCAATGGCCTTGAGCAGCACGTTACCGGTGAAGCCGTCGGTGACGACCACATCGGCGCGCGCGCCGAGGGCGACGTCGTACCCCTCGACCAGGCCGACGTAGCGCGCCGCGCCGGGCAGCGGTTCGACGGCGAGCAGGGGGTCGGTGGCGCGGCGGACCCGGTCGCCCTTGCCGGCCTCGGTGCCGACCGAGAGAAGTCCGACCCGGGGCGCGGCGATCGAGTGGGCCACCGCCGCGTAGGCGGCGCCGAGCACGGCGTGGCGGGCGAGGGTGGCCGGGCGGGGTTCCAGGGAGCCGCCGACGTCGAGCAACACGACCGGCCCCGCCACGGCGGGCAGGGTGGCGGCCAGCGCGGGTTGGCGGATCTCCGGTGAACGGCCGAGGCCGAGTACGGCCGCGGTGACGGTGGCGCCGGTGGCGCCGGCGGAAACCAGGGCGTCGGCGGTTCCGTCCCGGACGGCGGTGACCGCGGCCCGGACGGTGCTCTCGGAGCGGGCGGCGCTGGGATGGTCGGCCATGCCGACGACATCGCGAACGGGCCGCACCGCGATCCGGGCGCGTTGCGCGGGATCGAGGGCAGCGATCAGCTCGTCGGCGACCTCGGTCGGACCGACGAGAAGCAGATGCAGGTCGGGGTCGGCGCGCATGGCCCGCAGAGCGCCGTCAACCACGACGGCGGGAGCGTCGTCCCCGCCGAGGAGGTCAACGGCGATCCGCGCGGCGCCCGGCTCCACCGGAACGCCGGCCGGACTGGGCCGGCCGGCGTCGGAGGGAGCCGGGGCACCGGGCGAATGCCAGGATGCGCGCGCCGCCCGACCTGGGGTCGGGGGCGTCACTCGGCGTCCAGGTCAGACCTCGAGAACCTGGCGGCCGTTGTAGGTGCCGCAGACGGAGCAGGCGGCGTGCGGCAGCTTCGGGGACTTGCACTGCGGGCACGCGACGGTCGCGACCACTGTCGCCTTCCAGTTCGCCCGGCGGGACCGGGTGTTGCTGCGCGACATCTTGCGCTTCGGGACGGCCACGGTTCTTACTCCTCTGTAACGGTCAGTTGCGACAGGCCCGCCCAACGCGGGTCGATCTGCTGGTGACTGTGGTCGGCCGGCAGATCGTCCCAGTGCGCCCCGCATTCAGGGCACAGTCCTGGGCAGTCCTCCCGGCAGAGCGGGTTGGTCGGCAGCGTGAGCACCAACGCGTCCCGCAGCGCCGGCTCCAGGTCGATCAGATCGCCCTGCATCCGGCCCACCTCGTCCTCGTCGGTCGTGGCGTCCGTGGTGCTGTCCTCGTACGCGTACAGCTCCTGGATCGTCACGCCCATCGAGTCGTTGATCTCGCGCAGGCAACGGCCGCACTCACCCCGGACGGGACCGGTGATGGTCCCGGAGACGAGCACGCCCTCGGACACCGACTGCAACCTCAGATCGAGGTCGAGGTCCGCGCCCTCCGGCACGCCGATCAACTCCACACCGAGGTCCGCCGGTGCCGGCACGACCCGCTGGACCTCACGCAACGCGCCAGGGCGACGCGGCAGGTCCCTCGTGTCGAGGACCAGCGGCGCCCTGGGGTTGAGTGTCGATGGCGAGTGCTTGGGCATAGTTAGACTCCGGCCGGTGAGAGGCCGACAAAAAAGGTTACCTGGACGACCGCCCGACCGTCGAACCGGGGGCGACGCCCGCCTGAGAAGTCGGCTGGTGAGGTGCCGCTCAGAAGGGTAGCGGGCGTTCCGCCTCATCCCCAGCGAAGGTGCCGATCTCCCGCAGCGCGTGCATCTTGTCCCGGCCGCGCTCTATCGAGGCCAGCGCCCGGGTGAGGAACTGCTCGAAGTTGGCCAGCGCGGTGTCGACGTAGTCGTCGACCTCCTCACGCAGGCGTTGCGCCTCGGCGCGGGCCTCGCCGATGATCCGGGCGCCCTCGTGCTCGGCCGACACGGTGATTTCGTTCACCGAGACCAGGCGGGCGTGTTCTGCCTCACCCTCGCTGATGATCCGGTCCGCCTCGCGCTTGCCGGCGTCCATGATCTTGTCCCGCTCCTCCAGGAGCGCGGCGGCGCGACGCAGGTCGGCGGGGAGATCGGCACGCATCTCATCGAGGGCAGCGATCATCTCACCCCGGTCGACCATGCAGTTGTTGCGCGACATCGGGACGGAGCGGGCCTGCTCCAGGATGGCGATCAGTTCTTCGATGCGATCGAGCGGGTCCACCGGCTACCTCACTCCTGTCGTTCGTCGGCCGACCTCCATGATGCGGGCTACGGCCGTTCCCCGCGCCACCAATCATGTCGTGCCGGCCCCACCGCCGCCCCACTCACCCCAACCCGGCGAGTCGCGACATAGTCACCCGCGGCTCCCACCGCGCCGATCTTGCACTTGCGGTCACGTCAAACCATGCCGAAAGGAGCGATGCGGGCACCGTAAGTGCAAGATCGCGAAGGTGGAAGGGAGTCAGGGTCCGTTCAGCGGCGGGGGCCCAGGCGGGCCTGGAGGGCTTCGCGGACCGGGTCGGGGACGTGGGCGGAGATGTCGCCACCCCACTTGGCCACGTCCTTCACCAGGCTCGACGAGAGGAACGAGTAGAGCGGGTTGGTCGGCATGAAAAGCGTCTCGACGCCGGCCAGCCCGATGTTCATCTGGGCCATCTGCAACTCGTAGTCGAAGTCGCTGACCGCCCGCAGGCCCTTGATCAGCACACTGGCCTGCTGCGCCCGGCAGAAGTCCACCAGCAGCCCTCGGAACGACTCGACCCGCACGTTGCCGTACGACGAGGTCACCTCGCGGAGCATCTCGATGCGCTCCTCGACGGTGAACAGGCCACTCTTCGACTGATTCACCAGCACACCGACGATCACCTCGTCGAAGAGCCGACTGGCCCGCCCGATGATGTCGAGGTGTCCGTTGGTGACCGGATCGAACGAACCGGGGCACACCGCACGTCTCATGATCGGCGACCGTACCAAAGGGTGGTCTCGCCGTAACGGCGACTGCGCTCGGCGGTGATCCCCTCCACCCAGTCGAACTCCCTGGTGCGGCGGGACCGCTCCACCACCACCAACGCGTCGGGCGCCAGCCAACCGCCGTCGACCAGCGCGGCCAACAGCGCGGTGATCTCCTCGTCCGGCACCGCGTACGGCGGATCGGCGAAGACCACGTCGTACGGCCCGTCGTCCGGCCCGGCGGCCAGCACCGTCGCCACCTTGCCGGTGACCAGACGGGCCGCCGGACCCGCACGGAGGGCCGTCACGTTCTCCCGGATCACCCGGGCCGCCCGCGGGTCGGACTCGACCAGCAACACGTGCCGGGCACCTCGGGAGAGCGCCTCCAGCCCGACCGCGCCGGAGCCGGCGTACAGATCCGCGAAGCGGGCACCGTCGAGATCGACAGCGGCCTGGACGGCACTGAACAGCGCCTCCCGAACCCGGTCCGAGGTGGGTCGGGTGCCGGCGCCGGGTGGCGCGGCGATCCGCCGGCCACCGAGCGTCCCGGCCACGATCCGGGTCACCGTTTCCTCCTGCTCATGCCCGCGACGCTACGCGATGCGGCGCGGACCCGGTCAGCACGGCGCGGATCCGATGAGCGGGCCGGCCAGCGACGACAGGGGGCACCTGAGCAGCCCCGACGGCACGGCGTCCATCGTGGAGCCCGGGCGGCGCGGGCCGTCCCCAGTGACCGGACCGACACCTTCGGTATATCAAAGATCACGAATCAACTACATTGCCGGATGGCAATGATCTGAACTCCCCTCATTAACCACCCATCAGTACAGTCTCCCCCTGTCCCCGCTTTCGCCGCGGGAACACCACCGCGTCGCGCGACGCCCCGGTGAGCAGTGACTGCCCGGTCACGATGCCTCCCGGCCTTCCGCCACGCGATCCGTACCCCCCTCACCAGGAGCAGGCGTGAACCCTCCCAAGTCTCCGTTCCGGCGCGTCGCGGCCATCGCCGCGGGTGCGCTGATCGGCCTCGCCGGCGTCGGCGTCATCGCGAGCCCCGCGAGCGCCCACTACACCGAGCCGAGCGGCCAGGCGGTCTGTGACACCACCACCGGCGAGTGGGTGGTGAACTGGACCGTCAAGAGCGTCTACCACTACTCCTCGAAGAGCTTCCAGCTGGCGAGCGTCGAGCTCACCCCCGCCAACACCACCGTGACCAACATCGTGGCGGCATCGGACAAGTCCTCCTACCCGTACGACGTCAACACGCCGATCACCGGCGTGCAGCGGGTGCCCGGCTCGGCCACCGAGGCCACCCTCGCCGTGAAGGCCCGCTGGGACGACGGCTACCCCGAGAAGAACGCCCGCACGGCGAAGGTGACGTTCGAGGGCACCTGCGAGACGGATGAGCCGCCGGCCAGCCCGTCGCCGGAGCCGACGCCGAGCGCCACCCCGAGCACCCCGCCGAGCACCCCGCCGACGACCCCGCCGGCGGTGTCCATCCCCACCGCCAGCTTCGCCTCCGACTGTGAGGGCGCCGTCACGGTGACGCTCGCCAACGGCGCGGACGCCACGACCGAGGCCAAGCTCACCGTCAAGGCCAAGGGCTTCTCGGAGACGTACACCGTCAAGCCGGGCGAGAGCAAGAAGGACATCGTGGTTCCGGCCAAGGCCGGCGAGATCACCGTCAGCGAGGGTGACAAGCCGGTCGGCGAGCCCTACACCTGGGCGACCCCCGAGGACTGCGTCAAGCCGGGCGAGCCCCAGGCCGGCTACGAGTCCACCTGCGACAAGCTGATCTTCGGCTTCGCCAACCCGGAGGACGGCAAGGCCTTCGAGGTGACCCTGACCCCGAACAAGGGTGAGGCGCAGAAGCGGACCGTCGAGCCGGGCAAGACCGTGGTCGTCGAGTTCGAGGCGTTCGAGGGTCTGACCGTGACGCCGGCGGCCGAGGGCCTCGACGACACCAGCCCGATCGCCTGGGAGAAGCCGGCCGACTGCACCCCGGGTCAGGGTGGCGGTAAGGACGAGCCGGCTCTGCCGCTGACCGGTGCCGCCACTGGCGGAATCATCGCCGGCGCCGTGGTGCTGCTGGCCGCCGGTGCCGCCCTGTTCGTGGTGGCCCGTCGTCGTCGGGTTCGCTTCACCGCCTGAGACAACCCGCTCTGACAGTTGAGGGCGCGTCGACCACCCGGTCGGCGCGCCCTCAGCCATGTAGTGGCCTGCGTGATCGACTCGGCATCACTGAACCCGGGGTATCCCCGTCGGCGGGATACCCCGGTTTCATGAAAGCCGAGTCGATCATCAGCCGGCGCAGCCCGACGGCCTGCGTGGTCAGCCCTTCTCCAGGTACTCCGCGCGGTCCTCGTCCACCAGTGCGGCCACCGACGCGGCCAGTGCCGGGCTGCGGGCCAGCTCCGGGTCGTCCTCGATCAGGGTGATCGCCTCGGCGCGGGCGTCGCGGATCAGGTCGGCGTCGCGCCGCAGGGACAGCAACCGCAGGTGCGAGCGGTGCCCGGACTGGGTGGCACCCAGCACGTCTCCCTCGCGGCGTTGCTCCAGATCCAGTTCGGCGAGCTTGAAACCGTCGCTCGTGGACGCCACCGCGTCCAACCGTTCCCGCGCCGACGAACCCTCGGCCGCCTCGCTGACCAGCAGGCACAGCCCGGCGGCGGCACCCCGGCCGACCCGGCCGCGCAACTGGTGCAGTTGGGAGACACCGAACCGGTCGGCGTCCAGCACGATCATCACTGTCGCGTTCGGCACGTCCACGCCGACCTCGATCACTGTCGTCGCCACCAGCACGTCCAGGTCACCGGCCGCGAAGGAACGCATCACCGCGTCCTTCTCGTCGGCCGGCAGGCGACCGTGCAGCACCCCGATCCGCAGGCCGCGCAGCGGGCCCTCGGCCAGCAGCGGGGCCACCTCGGTCACCGCCAGCGGCGGCCGACGGCCGTTGTCGTCCTCGGCTGGCGGCTCCTCGTCGCTGATCGGACCGTCACCGATTCGCGGACACACCACGTACGCCTGGTGGCCGGCGGCCACCTCCTCGCGCAGCCGACGCCAGGCCCGATCCAGGTAGGCGGGCTTCTCGGCGGCCGGCACCACGTGGGAGGCGATCGGCGACCGCCCCCGGGGCAGCTGGGAGAGCGTGGAGACCTCAAGGTCGCCGTAGACGGTCATCGCCACAGTGCGCGGGATCGGGGTGGCCGTCATCACCAGCACGTGCGGCGGCTGGTCGGCCTTGGCACGCAGGGCATCGCGCTGCTCCACGCCGAAGCGGTGCTGCTCGTCGACCACCACCAGGCCGAGGTCGGCGAAGTCGACCCCCTCGTAGAGCAGCGCGTGTGTGCCGAGCACGATGCCGGCGGCACCGCTGGCCACCTCGCCGAGCGCCCGGCGGCGGGCCGCTGCGCCGAGCGAGCCGGTGACCAGCTCGACCCGGGTGGCGTGCTCGGCGGAGCCCAGCTCACCGGCCCGCCCGAGCGGCCCGAGCAGGTCGAGCATGCCGCGGTGGTGCTGGGCGGCGAGCACCTCGGTGGGCGCCAGCAGCGCGGCCTGCCCACCCGCGTCGACCACCTGGAGCATCGCCCGTAGCGCCACCACCGTCTTGCCCGAGCCCACCTCGCCCTGCAACAGGCGGTGCATGGGGTGCGGAGTGGCCAGGTCAGCCGCGATCTCCACACCGACCTCCCGCTGACCGGCCGTCAGCTCGTACGGGAGTCGGGCGTCGAAGGCCTCCAACAGCCCGTCCGGGCGTGCCGGGCGGGGCCGGGCCGGCCAGTCGGCAGCCCTGTGCTTGCGCTGCACCAGGGTCACCTGGACGGCGAAAGCCTCGTCCCACTTGAGGCGCCGCCGCGCCTGGTGCAGCGCCTCCTTGCTGGACGGCCGGTGGATCTCGGTCAGCGCGACGCCCAGCCCGACCAGCTTCCGGCTGGCCCGCACGCCGCTCGGCAGTGGATCGTCCGGCGGGGTGAACGTGTCCAGTACGACGCGCACGCAGCGCGCGATCACCCAGGTCGGCACAGCCGCGGCGGCCGGGTAGACCGGGATCAGCGCCCCGGCGAACTCCTCGATGTCGTCGCTGAGCGCCGCCTCACCGTCGCCCCCCTCACCGAGCAGGACGTATTCCGGGCCGTTGAGCTGCCGTTTGCTGCGGAACTCGGTGACCTTGCCGGCGAACAGGCCCCACCGGCCCGGGCGCAGCTCGCGCTCCCGCCACGCCTGGTTGCCGAAGAAGGTCAGGGTCAGCACTCCGCCGGAGCCGTCGCCGACGGTCACCTCCAGCAGGTTGCCCCGCCGCTGACGCATTGGGCGCACAGTGGTGCGCTGCACCTGGGCCATGACGGTGACCTGCTCACCGACGTCCAGTGAGCGGATGTCGGTGTGTTCACCACGCTCGTCGTAGCGACGCGGGAAGTGGTAGACCAGGTCACCCGCGGTGTGCAGGTCGAGGTGCGAGGCCAGCGCCTTTGCTGTCTTGTCCCCGACCAGCTTCTTCAGCGGAGTGCCCACGGTGGCTGGTTCGCTCATTCGATCCCTACCAGGAGCGGATAAAACGGCTGGCCGCCCGGGTACGCGTGCACCTCGACGAACGGCCAGCGTCGCGCGACGTGCGCGCGGACGGCGTCGGTGAGCCCGGCCGGAGCGTCCACCCCGGCCAGCAGGGTGACCATCTCGCCGCCACCACCGAGCATCCGGTCGACCACCGCCGCGCAGGTGTCGGTGAGGTCGGTGCCGATCAGGTGCACCTCCCCCTCCACCAGCGCCAGCACGTCACCGGGACGGCACGGGCCGGCGACGGTCAGCGCCTCCCGGCTGGCATGGCAGACCTCGGCGTACCGGCAGGCCCCAGCCGCCTCGGCCATCGCGATCACGTCGTCCTCGAAACGGCGGTCACCGTCGCGGACCGCGAGCGCCGCCAGTGCCTGCACCGGCGAGCGGGTCGGCACCACGCTCACCTTGATGCCGTACCGATGGGCCTCGCGGGCGGCGGCGCTCGCCACCGCCTCGGTGTTGGCGTCGTTGGGCAGCACCACCACCCGGGCCGCGCCGGTGCTGCGGACGGCGTCCAGCAACTCACCGGTGGACGGGTTGCCCGGCACGACGGTCGCGCCCTCCGCGGCGAACAGGTCGGCGATGCCGCCACCGGTGGCCACCACCACCGCGGCCCGGCCGGCCACCACCGGGCCGGAGGGCGACTCCGGCTGGTCGGCGAAACGGGTGACCGAGATGCGGTACGGGCGGCCGGCGGCGACGCCCGCCTCCACCGCCGCGCCCACGTCGTTGACGTGCACGTGCACGTTCCAGGTGCCTTCCGGCTCACGCCCGTCGCCGACGACGACCAGCGAGTCTCCCAGGGCGTCGAGGGCCCGCCGCAACCCGTCGACCGCCTCGGCGCGGGCGTCGAGCAGGAACTGCACCTCGTACGCGTACTCGTCCGAACCGGTCTCGCGGGCGACGGGGGCCGCCGGGCGGGCGGAGCGCGGTGCCGGTGCGGGCCGGTCGGCGCTCTCCCCGGTCAGCACCTCGACCAGGGCGTCGAGCAGCACGCAAAGCCCCCGGCCACCGGCGTCGACCACACCCGCGCGGGCCAACGCCGGCAACTGCTCCGGGGTGCGGGCGAGCGCCTCGGCCGCCGCCCGGGCCGCGACGCCGGCCACCGCCGGCAGGTCGTCGCTGTCCGCGCCTTCGGCCGCGGCGGCGGCGGCCGAGATCACGGTGAGCAGGGTGCCCTCGACCGGCCGGGAGACCGCTGTGTACGCGGCGGTGGTGCCGGAGCGCAGCGCGGCGGCGAACTCCCGGCCACGCACCGCCGGCACCCCGGCGACCTGGTCGGCGAGACCACGCAGGATCTGCGAGAGGATCACCCCGGAGTTGCCCCGCGCGCCGAGCAGCGCGCCCTGGGCCATCAGCCGCAGCGCGTGCCCGTGCGCTGTCGGCCCGCTGTGCGGGAGAGTGTCCAGATCCATGGCGAGGGCCTGCTGCGCCGAGGTGAGGGTGAGCACCAGGTTGGTGCCGGTGTCGCCGTCGGGCACCGGATAGACGTTGAGCTGGTCGATCTCGCCCTGGTGACGCTTCAGTGCGGCCAGCCCGCTCGCGCACCAGCGGCGGACCGCGGCGGCGTCGAGGGTGTCCAGCACGGGCAGAAGCCTACTGGCGCGCACCGACACCCGTCGGACTCGTCCGGCGTGTCCTCGCCGGGCCCGGGCGGCGCGGGCCGCAGTCTCTCGCGGGCCATGGGCGGCGTAGGCCGCAGGCTCTCGCGGGCCATGGGCGGCGTAGGCCGCAGGCTCTCGCGGGGCGCGTGCGGCGCTGGCCGCAGCGGGGACGAGCGCCTCCGGTACCCTTGCCGCCGGGCCGGCCCACCGCAGGGCGGACGGGCCCACGACCAGGCGTGAGCCGGGGCACGGGCGAGCGCCGGACCGGGCCGGTTGGCCGAGTCGGCGAGTCATCGGGTAACCTGACCAGGTTGCCCGGGCAGCACCTGCCGGCGACCTCATGAACGTATCAATCCCAGGAGTATCCCGTGGCTAGCGTGTGCGACGTCTGTGGCAAGGGACCGGGCTTCGGCCACAACGTGTCCCACTCGCACCGGCGGACCAACCGCCGCTGGAACCCGAACATCCAGTCGGTGCGTACCCCGGCCGGTGGCGGCAACACCAAGAAGTTGAAGGTCTGCACCTCGTGCATCAAGGCCGGCAAGGTCACCCGCGCCTGACGCGGTAGCACCCACCTTTCGTTCGGCTCAGCCGGCGGACCCCGAGGGTCCGCCGGCTCTGTCGTGTTCCCGGGGCGGACGACGCCGCACACCGCCCCGCCGGGGCCCGGCACACCGGCCAGTCCCGGGCCCGACGAGCAGGTCAGAGGGTACGGCCGAAGGAGACGCAGCCCTCCGCGTCCTTGTAGAAGCCGAAGTTCGGGATCCTTTCGTACCCGGCGGAGCCGTACATGGCGATCGCCTCGGGCTGCCTGTCGCCACACTCCAGGACCACCCGCTTGCGGCCCTGCTCGCGGGCGGAGCGCTCGACGGCCGCCAGCACCGCGCGGGCCACCCCCCGCCCCCGTGCCGTCGGAGCCGTGTACATCCGCTTCAGCTCCGCGCTGTCCGCGCCGTGGCTGCGCCAGCCACCGCAGCCGACCGGCTCACCGGCCAGGTAGGCCACCAGGAACGCGCCATCGGGCGGCTCGAACTCGGCCGCGTCCACCGGGGTGTCGTCGCCGGTGCCGCCGTACCGGGCACCGAGGTCGGCCAGTGCGGCATGGATCAGGTGCTGCGCCACCGGTGCGTCGAACCGCACCGCCCGGATCTCGATCTCACTCACGGTATCCAGGGTACGGCCGGGCGCGGACCTCACCGGAAGTGGTCCCAGCCGGCCGGGCCGTCGTAGGCGACGCCGTCGACAGTCACGCCGGCACCGTCGGTGACCAGACCGATCGGCCGCCAGCCCGGCGGCAACGCCACCGCCGGGGGGAAGGTCGCGGCCAGCGCGTGATCGTCGCCACCGGCGAGGATCCAGGTGTACGGGTCGACGCCGAGCGCCTGCGCCGCGTCGGCCATCTGCCGGGGCACCTCGAACCCGTCGCGGCGCACGTCGATCGCCACCCCGCTGGCCGCCGAGACGTGCCCGAGGTCGGCGAGGAGCCCGTCCGACACGTCGATCATGGAGGTGGCACCGAGCTGGGCGGCTTGCGGGCCGGCCTGGTAGGGCACCTGCGGCCGCCGGTACGCCTCGACCAACAGCCGGGGCGTACGGAAGCCCCGGGTCAGCACTGTCAGCCCGGCTGCCGCGTACCCGGTGCGCCCGGCCAGAGCGAGCACGTCCCCCGGTCGGGCGCCCGAGCGCAGCACGGGCGGACGGCCTGCCAGGTCGCCCAGCGCGGTGACCGCGACGGTCAGGGTGGGACTGGCCGCCATGTCCCCGCCGACGACGCTCGCGCCGACCGTCGCCGCCTCCGCGGAGAGCCCGTCGGCCAACTCCTCCGCCCAGGCGGTGTCCAGGTCCGCCGGCATGCAGAGAGCGACCAGCAGGGCGGTCGGCGTGGCACCCATCGCCGCGATGTCCGCCAGATTGGCGGCTGCCGCCCGGTGCCCGACGTCACGGGCCGAGGACCAGTCCCGTCGGAAGTGCCGCCCATCGACCAGCACGTCGGTGGAGGCCGCCACCCGGCCGTCCGGCGCGGCCACCACCGCCGCGTCGTCGCCCGGGCCGAGCAGGGTCGTCGGCCCGTACGACAGCCGAGCGGTGATCTTCCCGATCAGCCCGAACTCCCCGATCCCGGACACCCCGACACCACCGCGGGCGTTCCGCCCGTGTTGTCCGGCCCCGCCGTGCTCGCTCACCGCTGCTCCTTGACCACCGATAGGGATCAGACCTGGTCCGTAAGGTAGTTTCACCCTTCGGGCCGCTCCCGGGCGGCGACGGACGGAGGTCGAGTCGTGGTACAGGCGTACATCCTCATCCAGACCGAGGTCGGCCGCGCACGTGACGTGGCGGGTCTCATCGCGGACATCCCCGGCGTGGTACGCGTCGACGCCGTCACCGGGCCGTACGACGTGGTCGTCCTCACCGAGGCGAACACCGTCGACGAGCTCGGCAAACTCATCGTCAGCAAGGTGCAGATGGTGCCCGGCATCACCCGCACCCTCACGTGTTCGGTGGTGCGGCTGTAAGTGGACGAGATGACGACCTCCTCCTCGGCTCTGGACGACGGCGGGGCGCGCGACGCGGCCGACGGGACGTCCGAGCCGGCTGACGGTAACCGCGAGTCGACCGATCCCGCCGCCGCCGCGCCGGCCGGCCGTGATCGGACCATGCGTGGCGCGGCCCTGCTGGCCACGTTGATCGCGCTGCCGATCACGCTGCTGGTGGCCGTGCTGGCCTTCAGCAAGCTCAGCCCGGACGCGCCGGCCGCCGCGCCGACGCCCTCCGCGACCACCGCCCGGGTGCAGTCCACCACCCCGGTGGAGATGGCCGCCCCGGCGCTGGCCGCCCGCCCGGCCACCGTCTGCCGGGCCCTGCTCTCGCAGCTTCCGGCGAGCATCCGCGACCTGGCCCAGCGGCCCGTGACCGCCGGCCCGGAGCAGAACGCCGCCTACGGCGACCCCGCGCTCACCGTGGCCTGCGGCGGCACCGAGCCGACCTTTCCCAGCACCGACGAGGTCTGGACGGTCAACCGGGTCTGTTGGCACCTGACCGATCAGGCCGACGCGGCGGTCCTCTCCACTGTCGACCGGGAGACGCTGATCACCGTGCGCGTCCCGCGCTCGTACGAGCAGCCGTTGCAGTGGTTGCCGACGATCTCCAGCACGATCGTGGCGAGCGTGCCCTCCGGCGGCACGATCCCGTCCGGCTGCCAGCGCTGAACCCGAACCGACTCCGCCCGCGCCGGTCAGCCGGCGCGGGCGGGGTTCGGACGGCTCAGTGCAGGCCGACGCCGCGCCGCTGGGCGGTACGGATCAGCCGGTTGACCAGCTTCGGGTACTCCAGGCCGGAGGCCGCCCACATCCGCGGGAACATCGACGTCGGGGTGAAGCCGGGCATCGTGTTGATCTCGTTGAGGTAGACGTCCAGCTCGGGAGTGACGAAGAAGTCGGCCCGGGCGAGACCGGCGCAGTCCAGCGCGGTGAACGCGCGGACCGCGTACTCCTGCACCTGGCGGGTCACCTTCTCCGGCAGGTCGGCCGGAATGTCGTACTCGCAGGAGTCGTCGAGGTACTTCGCCTCGAAGTCGTAGAAGTCGTGGTCGGCGACGACCCGCACCTCGGCCAGCACGGACGCCTCGGGCGTGCCACCGGCCTCGCCCTCCAGCACACCGCACTCGATCTCGCGGCCGACGATCGCGGCCTCGATGATGACCTTCGGATCGAACTGCCGGGCGGCGGCGACCGCCGCGTCAAGCTCGGCCCAGTCGGTGACCTTGCTGACGCCGAACGACGAACCGGCCCGGGACGGCTTGACGAAGACCGGCAGGCCGAGCCGCTCCTTGTCCTGCTCGCTGAGTGTCATGCCGTTGCGCAGCACGGCGTACGTGCCGACCGGGATGCCCTCGACGGCACAGAGCTTCTTGGTGAACTCCTTGTCCATGGCGGCCGCGGAGGCGAACACGTTCGCCCCGACGTAGGGGATGCCGGCCATCTCCAGCATGCCCTGGATCGTGCCGTCCTCGCCGTAGGTGCCGTGCAGCACCGGGAAGACCACGTCCACGTCGGCCAGCGCCCGCGGGCCCTCGGTCGGGTCGAGCACCATCAGTCCGTTACCGGTGGGGTCGGCGCGCAGCACGATGTCGTCACCCGAGTCGGCGGTGATCTCCGGCAGCTGACGGGCGTTGATCGCGAGCTGGGCGGGGTCTCCGTTGGTCAGCACCCACTGGCCGGCCCGGGTGATGCCCACCGGCACCACCTCGAACTCGTCCGGGTCGAGTGCGCCGAACACGCTGCCGGCGCTGACGCAGGAGATGCCGTGCTCCGGGCTGCGTCCGCCGAAGACGATCGCCACGCGGGTCTTGCCTGGGGTGGTCACTCCGGTCACCTCTTCGTACGCGACTGCGGCTGGTCGTGCTCGCTGGTGGCGCTCACCCGGTTGACCTTACTGTGCGTGGCCGCGAGGCGAGGCGATACCCGGCGAGCCACGGGACGACACGGCAAACAGTCAGGAGAGGATATACGGTGCGTAATCGGACGGTGGCAGTGTCACGGACCGCCGACCTGGGGCTGTTCAGTCTCGGGAGTGCCGACGGCCGACCGCGATCACCTTCACCCGCTGCCGGCCGGCCCGCACCATGCCCAGCGCCATGAACGCTCCGGCGATGCGGTCGGCGGCCTCCCGGCTGCTGGCCCCGACGACCTGCCGGCGCCGTTCCGGCGCGACCCGCTCGTTGCGGTTGACGCCCTCGACGGGGCGCACGTCGGTGAGCACCACGAGGAAGCGGGTCATCGCACTCCGCCCGAGGGTACGGCGGGGGGCTCCGGGCGGGTTCGCACGTCGTCTCCTTCCGGCGGGCCGGGGAATGGAGGGGCGGCACGCGACGATCGGGTACGGGGGAGAAACCCGATCGCCGCGCGCCCCATCCCCTCCGGTCGCTCACCACCACCGTCGCCACGACAACCGGCGGTGAGGACGCCATAACAGATTGACACGTGTATAGGCGTGAATGCAACTCCCATAGACGTTCTCTCATGCAGACGTTCCCGCAAATGTATGCGACCATCGATGCATGGCCCCCAAGACCGCCCGCGCCCGCCGGCTCGGCATCGCCCTGCGCCACCACCGGGAAGCCGCCGGGCTGACGCTGGAGACCGCGGCGGACGAGATCAACAGCACCCGCAGCACCCTCTCCCGCTACGAGAACGCCCAGACCCTGATCAGCCCCGCCACCGTGCGCGCCCTGCTCACGTCGTACGGGGTGAGTGCCGAGGAGGTGGCCGCGGCGGTGCAGCTCGCCAAGGACGCCCGCAAGCCCGGCTGGTGGGTGTCGTACTCCTACCTGCTGGATCCGCGCACCATCGACTTCATCGCACTGGAGGCCGAGGCGACCGCCATCGCCAACTTCGAACCCTCGGTGGTGCCCGGCCTGTTGCAGACCGCTGACTACATCCGTGGCGTCATGCGAGGCGGGCCGCACACCCTCGGCGACGACCTGGTGGAGCAGCGGGTCAAGATCCGGCTCGACCGACAACAGCGGCTCACCGCCGACCAGCCGCCCATCCTCGACGCGATCATCGACGAGGGCGCGCTGCTACGGCCGGTCGGTGACCAGTCGGTGATGAACGGGCAATTACGGCACCTGGTCAAGATGGCCGAGTTGCCGAACATCAGCGTCCAGGTGATCCCACTCTCCGCCGGCTACCACCGGGGCACCCGGGGTTCCCTGCACATCCTCGAGTTCGCCGACCCGGAGGACCCGATCATCGCGTCGGTGGAGACCGTCGCGGGTCAGATGATCCTCGACCGCGCCGGCGAGACGCGTACCTGCACCAAGATCATGGAGCATCTCCGAAGCGTGGCGCTCAGCCCGGCGGACAGCCGCGAGATGCTCCTGTCAGTCCTGAAGGGACGGTAGGACCGATGACCCCGATGATCACAGCGGCCTTGGCCGCGGCGCGCTGGCGCAAGAGCAGCCGCAGCGGCGACGAAGGCGCCTGCGTGGAGGTGGCCGCGATCCCGCGGCTCATTGCCGTGCGCGACTCCAAGGACCCGGCCGGCCCGGCCCTGCTGTTCCCGACGGCGGCCTGGGCCGCCTTCGCCCAGGCCCCACCGCAGCGCTGACCAGAGGTGCCGCCTGGGCCGCCATCGTCCAGGCGGCACCGCAGCGCTGACCAGAGGTGCCTGAGCCGGTGCGGGCCGAGGCCCGCGCCGGTTCAGGCAACCAGCGGGCGGGGCTCCGGAGTGGCGCGTAGCGCCTCCAGCGCGGCGATCGCGACGCCTCGGGCACCGGCCATGTCCCGATCCGGCACCAGGGCGAAGGTGGCCACCGCCGCCTGCTCCTCGCGGAGCACCGTGTGCTCGCGGACCGTCGCCAGGAACCAGTCGCGGAACTCCGGTGCCGCCTCCACCACTCCGCCGCCGACGAAGTACGCGTGCGGGTCGCTGAAGTTCGCGGCGACGGTGAACAGCCGCCCCAGCGCCATCGCCTGCTGGGTGAAGAGGTCCCGCGCGAGGGCGTCCTCGCGCTCGCCGTACCCCCGGACCAGCTTTGCCGCCCGGGCCACCGGCTCGGCGGCGAGCGGGTGGTCGGGGTACCGGGTCAGCCAGTACGGCAGCAGGTTGCGTTCGATGCCGGTCAGCGAGGCGATGCTCTCGACATCTCCGGTGAATCCGCAGGCGCAGGTGGGCTCCGGCTGACCCGGGCCGAGCAACCCGCTCAGGGGGATGTGCACGTGGCCCAGCTCCCCCGCCATGCCGGCCGCACCGGCGATCACCCGACCGCTCTCGACCACACCGCCACCCAGGCCGGTGCCGACGATCGCGGACACCGACGAGCGGCTCATCGCGTCGGCGCCGAAGTAGACGTGGTGGGCGTAGAGCGCTGCCGCGTTGCCGTCGTTGTGATAGATCACCGGAAGCCCGAGCCGTCGCTCCAGCGCCCCTCGCACGTCGAAGCCTCGCCAGGCCGGCTGAGAGAAGTTGGTGGAGCCCCGCGACGAGATGACGCCATCGGCGCTGGCCGGGCCGGGCGTGTCCAGCCCGACCGCCTGGACCAGGTCACGCGGCACGCCGGTCTGCGCCAGGGCGCCGTCCAACGCCTGGGCCAACGCCTCGATCGCCGCTTCCGGCCCGGCCCGCACCTCGCTGGGGATCTCCAACAGCCCGTCCACCAGGAAACGGCCGTCCACCGTCAGCACTGTGGCGTTGTTGCTGGTGCCGCCGTTGTCCAACCCGACGACCACCGGCACCCCTGCGCTGCCCACCGAAACCGCCTCCCGCCGTCATGAGTGTGAGCCGAGGCTAGTGCCAACCCCTCTCCCCCGCCATGCCCGGGCGGCCCCGCCAGCCGCACCCCGACCGGAAACCGGACAGCCCGCCCGGGTCGATCAAGGAGTTGTGGTGGGGGACAAATAACGCATAGCTGAGTCAACCAGGCACCACAACTCCATGATCGACGCGGGCCAGGGGTCGGGGTCAGGGGTTCCGGGGGGTACGGGGTTCCGGGGGTACGGGGTACGGGGTGCGGGTCAGGCGGGGCGTCGGGCGGTCAGGGCGGTGGCGTCCAGGTCCTCGTCGTGGTGGACGGTGGGGATCAGGCCGGCTTCGCCGAACGCGTCGCAGAGGGCTTCGAGCTGGGTGGTGCCGGCTTCCACCACCAGGTGGCCGCCGGGGGCGAGCCAACCAGCCGCGTCGACACCTACCCGACGTAACACGGAGAGCCCGTCTGGGCCGCCGTCGAGCGCCACCGGGGCCTCGTGCAGCCGTGCCTCCGGCGGCATCAGCGCGACCGCGTCGGTCGGCACGTACGGGGCGTTGGCGACCACCAGGTCCAGCCGACCCCGCCACCGCTCGGGCAGCGGCGCGAAGAGGTCACCCTCGTACACCTCGACGTCCAACCCGGCGACGTTGCGACGCGCACACGCCACGGCCGCCGGGTCGATGTCGGCGGCGGCCAGCCAGCGCGGCGCGAGCCGGTGCGCCAGCGCGACGGTGGTGGCCCCGGAGCCGCAGCACAGGTCGACCACTGCCGGCGCCGCGCCGGTCAACTCGGCAGCCATCTCGACCAGCAGCGCGGTCCGGGCCCGGGGCACGAAGACGCCCTCGTCGACGGCTATCCGCAGGCCACAGAACTCCGCCCAGCCGAGCAGGTACTCCAACGGTTCGCCCGCCACCCGACGGTCGGTCAGGTCGGCCAACACCGCCGGGCTGCGCGCGGCGGCCAGCAGCAACTCGGCCTCGTCCTCGGCGTAGACGCAACCGGCGGCCCGCAACCGACTCACGAGAGCGGCCCGCTCGGCGGGGGAAGGAGACGTCAAACCGGTCCGGCCACATCGAGCGCGGCGGCGATGTCCGCCACCAGGTCCGCGGTGTCCTCCGCGCCACAGGAGAGCCGGACGAAGCCGGGAGCGGTGTCGTCGCCCCACTGCGCCCGCCGGTCCGCCGTGGTGTGCAGGCCACCGAAGGAGGTCGCCGCCGCCACCAGCCGGGCGGCCTCGACGAATCGGCCCACCCGGTCGGCGTCGCCCAGGTCGAACGAGAGCACCCCCGGTATCCGGCGCATCTGCGCCGAGGCCACCGGGTACGCCGGGTCGTCCGGCCGCCCCGGCCACCGCAGGCCTGTCACGTCCGACCGGTTGGCGAGCAGGTCGACGACCGCGGCGGCGTTCGCGCTCTGCCGCGCCAACCGCAGGTCGAGAGTGGCCAGTGACCGGTGGGCCAGCCAGGCGTCGAACGCGCCCGGAACCGCCCCCGTGGTGGTACGCCAGGTCGTCACCGCGTCGATCAGCTCGGTGGACCGGCTGGCCAGATAGCCCAGCAGCAGGTCGGAGTGGCCGGTGAGCGCCTTCGTCCCGGAGGCGACCACCAGGTCGGCACCGAGATCCAGCGGACGCTGTCCGAGCGGCGTGGCGGTGGTGTTGTCCACCGCGAGCAGCGCGCCGGCGGCGTGCGCCCGCTCGGCCAGGGCCGCCACGTCGACCACGTCGAGGCCCGGGTTGGCGGGCGTCTCCACCAGCACCAGCCGGACACCCTCGAACGACGGGTACGGCCCGACGGTCGGCGCGAACAGCACCCGGACGCCGATCGCCTCCAGCACACCGGTGGCGAACGCCCGGACCGGGAAGTATCCGTCGGTGGGAAGCACCACCGTGTCCCCCGGCCGCAGCAGGGTGAGCAGCAGGCCGGTGATGGCCGCCTGACCGGTCGCGAAGACCCGGCAGTCACCGCCCTCCAGCTCGCCCACCGCCACCTCCAACAGCCGGCGGGTCGGGTTGTCAGGGCGGCCGTAGCCGTTCGGTGACGTGCCCTGACCCTCGAACGGGTCGAGGTGGTACGGCGCGGCGAAGACCGGCCCGGGGAGGAACGGGTCCCCCGGCGCCGGCTCGGGCAGGCCAGCGCGTACGCAGCGGGTGCCGTCCCCCCACTCGCTCATCGGGTTCCTCACTCGTACGACTCGGGTTTGGCGGTGCGGCTCATCAGGGTCTCCACGGCGAGCCGCGGGTCCATCCCCTCGTGGCAGATCCGCTCGACATGCTCGGTGATCGGCATCTCCACGCCGTGCGCCCGGGCCAGGTCGCGGATCGCCAGGCAACTCTTCACGCCCTCGGCGGTCTGCCGGGTGGCGGTCTGGGCCTGCTCCAGCGTCTCACCCCGGCCCAGATGCTCGCCGAAGGTGCGGTTGCGGGCCAGCGGGGACGAGCAGGACGCGACCAGGTCGCCCATGCCGGCGAGGCCGGCGAAGGTGATCGGGTCCGCGCCGAGCGCCACGCCCAGTCGGGCCGTCTCGGCCAGCCCACGGGTCATCAGCATGGCCCGGGTGTTGTCGCCGAAGCCCATCGCGGTGGCGATGCCGTACGACAGGGCGATCACGTTCTTGACCGCCCCGCCCAGCTCACAGCCGATCACGTCGTCGTTCGTGTAGGGGCGTAGGTACGTCGTCCGGATCGACGACTGGACGAGCGTGGCGCGGGCGCTGTTCGTTCCGGCGACCACTGTCGCGGCGGGCTGCTCGGCGGCGATCTCCGGGGCCAGGTTCGGGCCGGACACGACGACCACCCGGTCCGCGGCGACCCCGGCGGTCTCCACGATGACCTCGCTCATCCGCTTGGTGGTGCCCAGCTCGATGCCCTTCATCAGCGACACCAGGGTGGAATCCGGGTGCAGGTGCCCGGCCCATTCGGCGAGGTTGCCGCGCAGGGTCTGCGACGGCACTGCCAACACCACCACCTCGGCCCCGGTGATCGCCTCGGCGGCGTCGGCGGTGGCCGTGACACGGGCCGGGAGCAGCAGGTCGGGCAGGTACTCCGGATTACGGCGCTCGGTCCGGATGCTCTCGGCGACGGGCGCCCGGCGGGCCCACACCGTCACGTCCCGCCCCGCGTCCGCGAGGATCTTGGCGAACGCGGTGCCCCAGGAACCGGCACCGAGCACCGCGACATGACCGCTCATGCCACCGCTCCGCTTCGCTGCGCGGCGGCCTGAAGGGCACCACTGAGCCCGATGATTCGCTCGCTTCGCTCGCTCATGCCGCGTCGTCCCGCTGCTCGCGGCCGACGGACGGTCGGGCCGGCCGCTCCCACAGTGGCGGCGGGGTACCGCCACGGATCTCGGCGAGCATGTCCCGCAGCCGCAACATGATGGTGTCCGTCATCTCTTCGAGGGTGTCCCGGGTCGGCGGGGCGTCCACCCACCGGCTCAGGTCGATCGGCTCCCCGGCGGCAACGGTCACCGGGATCCGGGGGCGCAGGCTGACACGGGTCGTCCGCGGGTCGAAGATCCGTTCCGGCCCCCACATCACCACCGGTACGACCGGGGCGCCGGTGGCCAGGGCCAGGCGGGCCGCACCGGTCTTGGCCTTCATCGGCCAGAGCTCCGGCTGTCGCGTGGTGGTGCCCTCAGGGTAGATCACGACCGCGCCGCCCTCGTCGAGCGCGGCGACCAGTGCGTCCAGCGAGCGGACGGCGTCCACGCTGCCCCGCTCCACCGGGATCTGCCGGCACCGGTGCAGGATCCAGCCGACGACCGGCACCCGGAACACGCTGGCCTTGCCCAGGTACTGCGGCCAGCGCCCGGAGTCGTAGATGAAGTGCGCGGACACCAGCGGGTCGGCGTGGGAGATGTGGTTCGCCACGATGATCACGCCGCCGTTGCCGTGGAGATGTTCCTGACCACGCCAGGTACGCCGGGTCCAGACGGTCATCACCGGCTTCACCAGCCACACGGCGAACCGTTGCCAGAACCCCAGGCTCCGCCGTGCCACTGTGCCTCCTCGTCGCGCCCCAACCGCCGCGAAATCCCGCCCGCGACGCCCGCAGCGGAAATCATGCCTGCTCGCCCCCGGTACGGCCAGCGAGGGGCCCGCCGTACGGCTGGCAGGATTGCGGACGTGACTCAGCCGAGGTGGGCCGTGGTGGTGCCGGTGAAGCGGCTGGCCGTGGGCAAGAGCCGGCTGCGGGGCGCGCTGGCCGGCGTACCGCATGAGGAGTTGGCACTGGCCCTGGCGGCCGACACGCTCCGCGCGGTGCTGGCCTGCCCGGCGGTCGCCGAGGCTCTGGTGGTGACCGACGACGCCCGGGTGGCGGCGGCGGCGCGGGCCGCCGGCGCGGGGGTGCTGCCGGACGAACCGGACGCCGGCCTGAACGCCGCGTTCCGGCACGGGGCGGCCGCTGCCGCCGCCGGGTGGGTGGCCGGGATCACCGCTGATGTGCCGGCGCTGCGCCCGGCCGAGCTGGCCGGCGCGCTGCTCGCGGCGCAGAACGGTCGACCCGGGGTACGCCGGTTCCTGCCGGACGCGCCCGGCGGGGGCACGGTGCTGCTCACCGCGGGGCCGGGTGTGCCGCTGGATCCGCGTTTCGGGGTGGGGTCGGCGGTAGCGCACGCGGCGAGCGGGGCGCTGCCGCTCGACGGCGACTGGCCCAGCCTGCGCCGGGACGTGGACACCGCCGCGGACCTGACCGCCGCCGCCCGGCTCGGGCTGGGGCCGCGCACTGCCGCGTTGGTGGCCGCCGGTCGCCCGGCCCGCGCCGCAGGCTGAGCCGCCCGGTGGGCCGAGCCCGCGCCACAGGCCGAACCGCCCGGTGTACGGTGCCAGCATGCAGGGCACGGTGGCCAGCTACGACGCGGCGACGCGCAGCGGTGTCCTGCTGCTCGACGACGGCACCGAGATGCGTTTTCCCGCCCGGGCCTTCGACGCCTCCGGGCTGCGGCTTCTCCGGCTCGGGCAGCGGGTCCGCATCGACACGGATCCCGACGGCGAGGTTGTCCGGGTGACATTGCCGACGATGATCTGAGCCGGCGAGCCCAAGTTCATTTTGCGTTTACCGTAATCGGGTGATTATGAGCGGGTGAGCACCCCTCGCGAGCAACCGGCCCGCCCGCCCGCCACCGACCTCCGCAACGGCTCCCGTACGCGCGGCACCGATGGGCGCTTCCGCCCGTCCCGCGCCGAACGTGCCGGTGCCGCCCGCGCCGACACGCTCGCCGACGATCCCGGAGCCGCCTCCTCCGGGCTGGACGAGGTCATCGACCCCGCCCCGAAGGTCGAAGCGGACAGCCCCGCCGCCGGTGGCGTCCACCAGGTCCTGCCCGACGACCTGCCGACCCGTGCCGCGCCTGAGGACGACGACGAGGCCGCAGCGCCCCCGCCGCTGCCCGAGGACCGGTTCCTCAACCGGGAGCTGTCCTGGCTCGACTTCAACGCCCGGGTCCTCACCCTGGCCGAGGACCAGCGCACCCCGCTGCTGGAGCGGGCCAAGTTCCTGGCCATCTTCGCCAGCAATCTCGACGAGTTCTACATGGTGCGCATCGCCGGTCTGAAGCGGCGGCTCTCCGCCGGCCTCCCGGTGCGCGGCGGGGACCGGCTGCCCCTGCGTACGCAGTTGGAGCTGATCGCCGAGCGGACCGCGGCGCTGGGCGCCCGGCACGCCGCCTGCTTCGTCGACGACGTGCTGCCCAAGCTGGCCGACGAGGGCATCCGCATCCTGCGCTGGGGCGAGCTGGGCGACGGCGAGCGGGAGCGGCTGCGCACCTACTTCCGGGAACACATCTTTCCGGTACTGACCCCGCTCGCGGTGGACCCGGCGCACCCGTTCCCGTACATCTCGGGGCGGTCGCTGAACCTGGCGGTGGCGGTCCGTGACCCCGACGGCGGTTCCGAGCTGTTCGCCCGGGTGAAGGTGCCCAACAACGTCCCCCGTTTCGTCCGGGTGGACCGGGACCAGCCGGGCGTCCGGATGTTGCCGGTGGAGGACCTCATCTCGGTGCACCTGGGGCAGCTGTTCAGCGGCATGCAGGTGGTCGAGTGCCACCTGTTCCGGGTCACCCGCAACGCCGAGGTGGAGGTCGACGAGGACCGCGACGAGGACCTGCTCCAGGCCCTTGAGCGGGAGCTGGCCCGACGGCGGTTCGGTCCCCCGGTCCGGCTGGAGGTCGCCGCGTCCATCTCCGACCACATGCTGGAGCTGCTCGTCCGCGAACTGGACATGGACGACCAGGACGTGCTCCGGGTGCCCGGCCTGCTGGACCTGTCCGCGCTGTGGCAGGTCTACGGCGAGGCGGACCGGCCGGACCTGAAGGACCCGCCGTTCGTGCCGGCAACCCATCCCCGGCTCGCCGAGGGCGAGGTGCCGCGCAGCGTCTTCTCCACCCTGCGCGACGGGGACATCCTGGTGCACCACCCGTACCACTCGTTCGCCACCAGCGTGCAGCGCTTCATCGAGCAGGCCGCCGCCGACCCGAACGTGCTGGCCATCAAGCAGACCCTCTACCGGACCAGCGGCGACTCGCCAATCGTCGACGCGCTCGTCGACGCGGCCGCCGCCGGCAAGCAGGTGGTGGTGCTGGTGGAGGTGAAGGCCCGCTTCGACGAGGTGGCGAACATCGGCTGGGCCCGCACGCTGGAACGCGCCGGCTGCCACGTCGTCTACGGCCTGGTCGGCTTGAAGACGCACTGCAAGACCGCGCTGGTGGTCCGGCAGGAGGGCAACCAGATCCGTCGCTACTGCCACATCGGCACCGGCAACTATCACCCGAAGACGGCCCGACTGTACGAGGACTTCGGCATGCTCACCGCCGACCCGGAGATCGGCGCCGACCTCACCGATCTGTTCAACGTGCTCACCGGGTACAGCCGGCAGACCGCGTACCGGCGGTTGCTGGTGGCCCCGCAGGGCATCCGCAGCGGCCTCATCGAGCGGATCGAGCGGGAGATATCGCACGTCCGCCTGGGCATGCCCGGCCTGGTCCAGTTCAAGGTCAACTCCCTGGTCGACGAGGGGGTGACCGACGCGCTGTACCGCGCCTCCCAGGCCGGCGTCCACGTCGACCTGCTCATCCGCGGCATGTGCACGCTGCGCCCGGGGGTGCCGGGGCTGTCGGAGAACATCCGGGTCCGCTCGATCCTCGGCCGGTTCCTGGAACACTCCCGGGTCTTCCGGTTCGGCAACAACGGTGAGGCCGAGTTCTGGATGGGCTCGGCCGACCTCATGCACCGCAACCTGGACCGGCGGGTGGAGGCGCTGGTGCAGGTGAGCGACCCGATCGCCCGCGCCGAGTTGGACCAGGTGCTCACCGCCGCGATGAGCCCCGAAGTGGACGCGTTCGAGCTGGCCGGCGACGGGACCTGGACCCGGCGTACCGGCGATGACAACGCGGCCCGGGCCCATCTGCAGGAACTGCTGCTGCGCCGCGTCGGTGGCACGGCCAGCTGACCGCGCAGCGCATAGGCTGAGCTGATGGTCGAGGAGGAGCAGAAGTACGAGGTGGACGACGCCTACGTGCTGCCGGACCTGGCCGGTACGGCCCCGGCCGGCGGCCGGGTGCGGGCACTGCCACCGGTGACGCTTGTCGCCCGCTACCTCGACACCGTCGACCTGCGGCTGGCCCGGGCCGGTGCCTCGCTGCGCCACCGTAAGGGTGACGAGCTGCCCTGGACGGTGAAACTGCCGACCGGGACCCCGGGCGTCCGGCACGAGATCTCCCGCGCCGGGGCGAAGGGGCAGCCGCCGCCGGAGCTGGTGGAGTTGGTCACCGTCCTGCACCGGGGTGCGCCGCTGGCCCCGGTGACGGTGGTCCGCACGGTGCGGCACGCGTACGAGGTGTGTGACCGGGCCGGCACAGTCCTCGCCGAGGTGGTGGACGACCGGGTGACGGTGCTCGACGACTCCGGCACCACCACCGACACCTTCCGCGAGGTGGAGGTGGAGCTGAAGGCCGGCGACCGGGAACTGCTCGACCGGGTCGGCGGGGTGCTGCGCGGGGCCGGCGCCCAGGGCGGGTCGTTCACGCCGAAGCACGTACGGGCGCTGGGCGCGACCGCGCAGGCCGATCCGGATCTGGTCGCGCCGGCCGGGCTGACCGCCGAGCCGAACGCCGGTGACGTGGTGACCGAGTCGCTCCGCAAGGAGATCCGCCGGCTGTTGGCGCACGACCCGCTGGTCCGGCTGCGCGCCCCGGCAGCCGGTGGCGACACCGCGGTGCATCAGATGCGGGTGGCCTGCCGACGCCTGCGCAGTGACCTGCGCACCTTCAAACCGTTGTTGCGAAAGACCTGGTCCCGCCCGCTGCGCACCGAGCTGCGCTGGCTGGCCGACGTGCTCGGCGCGGCCCGCGACGCCGAGGTGCTGCGCGCGCGGCTGCGCCGTACCGCCGACGCCGATCCGCTGAGCCCGCTCGACCGGGGCGCTGTGGACCGGCTCGACGAGGTGCTCGCCGAACGGCAGCGGCAGGCGCTCACCGCCATCGACGAGATGCTGCGCTCCGCGCGCTACCTGGCCCTGGTGGACTCCCTGGTGCTGGCCGCCCGCGCGCCCCGGTTCACCCGAGGGGCGGCAGCGCCCGCCGCGCAGGTGCTACCCGCGCTGGTGGCCCGCCCCTGGCGGCGGTTGACCGGGCCGGACGGCGTCGGCGGGCTCGACGCGCAGTCGCCGGACGACCGCTGGCACGCCGTCCGCAAGGAGGGCAAGCAGACCCGGTACGCGGTCAACGCGGTGGCCCCGACGGTCGGCAAGGGCGCGCGGCGGCTGTCCCGCGCACTCGCCCAGGTGCAGGACGTGCTCGGCGAGCACCAGGACGCCGCGGTGGCGGCGGACACCTGGTTGGAGATCGCCGCCGAGCGACCGGGCGACCACGAGCTGGCTGTCACCGCCGGGCGGCTGGCCGAGCGGGAACGCCAGTCGGTACGCCGGACGCGGGGTCTCCTCCCGGCTGCCTGGCACCGGGCCACCCGGCGACGGCGCACCAGTTGGCTGCCGTGACGGGCATCCGGGCAGCGGGCGGGGTGGCCTGGCGGCCGACCGACGACGGCGTACGCGTCTGCGTGGTGCACCGTCCCCGTTACGGCGACTGGACGCTGCCGAAGGGCAAGCTGGAGCCGGGCGAGCACGCGCTGGCCGCAGCGGTCCGTGAGGTGGCCGAGGAGGCCGACGTGCGGGGCGTGCCGCAGGTGCGGCTGCCGTCGGTGCGCTACCGCAGCGAGGGGCAACCCAAGCTCGTCGACTACTGGTCGATGCTCGCGGTGGCCAGCGGCGGTTTCCAACCGGACACCGAGGTGGACGACATCCGCTGGCTCGCGGTGGACGACGCCATCCGGTTGGTCAGTTACCCGCACGACGCCGAGGTGTTGGCGGCGTTCGCCGCGCTGCCGTCGGTGACGGCGACTGTCGCGCTGGTCCGGCACGCGCACGCCGGTAAGCGGGCCACCTGGTCCGGCCCGGACGTCGGGCGACCCCTGGACGCCGAGGGGTGGGCCCAGGCGAGCACGCTGGCCGGGCTGATCGCCCTGATCCGGCCGGCCCGGCTGGTGTCGGCGTCGCCGCGACGGTGCGTGCAGACACTCGATCCGGTCGCCGCGTTGCTCGATCTGCCGATCGAGGTCTGTGGCGACCTGGACGAGCCGCAACCCGGCCAGCAGGGCGACGAGCAGATCCTGCACACCGCCGCCCGGCTGCTGGAGTTGGCCGGCACCGGTGGGCAGTCGGCGGTGTGCAGTCAGGGCAAGGTCCTGCCGGGCGCCCTGGAGCGGCTGACCGGCCGCACCGATGAGGACTTCACCACGCCGAAGGGCGGAGGTTGGCTGCTCTCCTTCGCCGCCGACCGGCTGTTGGCCGCCGATCGCCTGTAGGGCCGGCCTTCGTCAGCGGGGCGGCAGGGTCACTGTCACCGCGACCGGCAGGTGGTCGCTGGCGGTGCTGCGCGGCGCGACCGGATCGCCGGGGGTCAGGCCGGGCGAGACGAAGATGTGGTCGATCTGCTGGCGCGGGTCGTCCGCCGGGCTGGTCGCCAGTGGTCGGGCGGCGGCCAACGCGTCGACCAGGCCGGCCCTGGTGAACTCCACGAACGCCTCGTCGCCCGGTTCGGTGTTCAGGTCACCGGCCACCACCAACGGCAGACCGGCCGCGTACCGGGTGGCGAAGTCGGCGACCGCGCGGGCCTGGACCACCGGGCCCTTGCCGGGTGGTGGTTGCAGGTGGGTGCTGACAACGGCGGTACGGACACCGTCGCTGAGATCGAGCGTGACGGCGAGGGCCTGCGCGCCGGTGGGCGCGCCGACGGCGGCCAACGGCAGGGTCCGCGGATCGTCCACCGGCCAACGGCTGAGCACCGCGTCGCCCCAGACCGGGTCGGCTGCCGGCCCGAAGACGTACGGCATACCGAGCCGGTCGGCCAGCAGGTCCAGGGTGTCGTGCCCGCCGTTGAGCAGCCACGCCCGGTCCACCTCGCTGAGCAGCACCACGTCGGGCCGTTGCCGCTCGACCACCTCGGCGAGACCGGCCAGGTCGAACCGGCCGTCCAGCCCGAACCCCATCCGGATGTTGTACGCCACCACTGTCAACCGTTCCGGCGGGCCGTCCCGGTTGCTGGCCACCGGCACCTCGTCGGCGAGCACCGGTGCCAGCAGGGCCAGCGCGGTGACCGCGGCGGCGGCCCGGAGCGGCGGAAACGGCCCGGGAAGCCGGTCGACGACGGGGCGGGCGGTGAACGCCACGGCGGCGATCAGCACAGCCACCACCACCGGCACCGCCGCGTTCGGGTAGCCGAGGTCGTAGGCCGAGTAGTAACCGACCGCCCCCAGCGCGAAGACGAGCATCCCGGCGGCCACCGCGTACCCCCGCCGGGCGGCGCTGGTGCCGGCGCTCGCGGTGTCGGCGGCGGGCTGGCGGGTCTCGTCGGTCAGCGCGAGGCAGGCACCGAGGCCGACCGCGGCGAGGAGGATGGCCGGCAGGAGCAGGTCGCCCCGGTCGAGGGCGAACAGCACCGCGCCGCCGAGCAGCGCCACCGGGCCGTACGCCCGGCCCCACCCACGCGGCGGCCCTGTCAACGCGGCGCAGAGGAACCCGGCGACCGCCACCGGCACCGGCGCCAGGCCGAACAGTGGCGAACGAGCCACCCCGTCTCCAGCGACCAGGTACGACATTCCGGTTCGGGCCAGCGCCGGGGAGAGCGCCACCATCCCGGCCAGCAGCAGCGCCGGCCCGGCCAGCAGCCAGGCCCGGCCACCACCAGGGCCGGCAGGGGCCTCAGCGGGGCCGACAGGGGCGTCAGCGGGGGCGTTACCCGCACCGCCGCGCTGGCCGGGTTGCGCCGTGCCGACCAGGAACACCGCCACCGCGACGGCGCTGAGCAGCCAGGCCACCCAGTCACCCCGCCAGACCAGGTCGACGGTGTCCAGCACCGCGTGCACTGCCGCGTTGACAGCGAACCCCAACGCCAGCCCCGGGACCGGGCGGTCGGTGTCGGCCGCGACGCCGACCAGCCAGACCAACCCGGCGAGCAGACCGGCGGTGGCCAACCAGAGCTGCGTACGCCCGCCAGGAGCGGCCGTGAGCGCGAGCCGGGCGACGGCGAGCGCGACGGCGGCGACGACAGTGACCGGGCGGGCTCCGACCCGGCGGACCACGGCGGGTGCGCCCATCGCGAGCACGAACCAGCCGAGGGCGAACGCCCCCATCAGCTCGGCCGGGGTGGACGCTGCCTGACCGAAGATGGTGATGATGCCGGGCAGCCAGACCCGCAGCACGTCGATGAGGAGGAGCACGCCCAGCGCGAGCGTGCCGGTGGTGAGCTGTCGGTAGCGCACCGGCGCCCCATTTCCCGTCGACGGGCCGGCCCAGGGGTGGCCGGCACGGCGATTCTGCGCGAGCGGGCCAACCCGGTCAACGGTCCCCGTACGCCGAAAAAGTCGTCCTGGTACGCCGAAAGGGCGCCCACCCACTGGTGGACGCCCTCGCGGTACCTCTCGGTCAGCGCTTGCTGGCCGCCTTCTTGGCCGGAGCCTTCTTCGCCGGCGCCTTCTTGGCCGCCGTGCTCTTGCTCGCCGCCGCGGTGGTCTTCTTCGCCGCGGTCGACCGGGTCGCGGCGGTGGTCTTCTTCGCCGCGGTGGTCTTCTTGCTGGCGGCCGTCTTGGTCGCCGTGGTGGTCTTGCTCGCCTTGGCCGGGGCGGTCTTCTTGCTGGCGACCGTCTTGGTCGCCGTGGCGGTCTTGCTCGCCTTGGCCGGGGCGGTCTTCTTGCTGGCCGCCTTCGCCGTGGTCGCCTTGGTGCCCGCCGCCTTGGCGGTAGCCGCCTTGGTGCCGGTCGCCTTCGTGCCCGCCGCCTTGGCCGTGGCGGTGCTGGTGGCGGTCTTCTTCGTCGCCGCCGCGGCCTTCGGCACCTTGCCGCTGGCCACCATTTCCTTGAACCCGGCGCCGGGGCGGAAGGTCGGGACTGACGTCTTCTTGACCTTCACCGCCTCGCCGGTACGCGGGTTGCGCGCTGTTCGCGCGCCACGCACACGCTTTTCGAATGCTCCGAATCCGGTGATCGCCACCTTCTCGCCCTTGGTGACCGCCGCCTGGACCTCGGTGAGGACCGCGTCGAGCGCGGCCGTCGCCATCTTCCGGTCCCCCAGGCGAACGGCGAGCGCCTCGATGAGCTCGGCCTTGTTCACGACTTCCTCCCGATTGTGCAACTGACTCGTCGCGAGCCATTCTGCGCGCACGGTATGCCCTGTGCTGCCGGGACACAAACATTCGGTAGAAAAAAGCCCTTGTGTCGTAACGGATTCACCCCCACCGGATGGACCGATGGGGGTGAAATCCGCTGCGCGGGCGGCCTAACGGCTATGCCACGGAGGGCAGGAAGGGCAGTCGGCGCGCCTCGTAGGAGTCGATGTCGGCGGCGTGGCGGAGGGTGAGTCCAATGTCGTCGAGGCCCTCCAGGAGGCGCCAACGGCTGAAGTCGTCAAGCGGGAACGACCAGCTGGCGTCCCCCGCCCGGAGCTGGCGGGCGGTCAGGTCGACCGTCACCGCAGTGGTGGGATCCGCTTCGACCAGGTCCCACAACTCTTCGACGGCTTTCAATTCCAACTCGACCGGCAACAGACCTTCCTTGAGGGCGTTGCCGCGGAAGATGTCACCGAAGCGCGGGGCGACCACAGCACGGAAGCCCCAGTCCCGTAGCGCCCAGACGGCGTGTTCCCGGGAGGACCCCGTGCCGAACTCCGGACCGGCGATGAGGATCGACGCTCCGGAATAGTTTTCATCGTTGAGCACGAATGCCGGATCTTCCCGCCAGGCGCTGAACAGCCCGTCGGCGAAGCCCGTCCGGGTCACCCGCTTGAGGTACACGGCGGGGATGATCTGATCGGTGTCCACGTTGGACCGGCGCAACGGCACGGCGGTGCCGGTGTGGGTGGTGAACTTGTCCATCTCGTCGGTCCCTTCTACAGGTCGGCGGGGGCGGCCAGCCGGCCGACCACGGCGGTGGCGGCGGCCACCGGCGGGGAGACCAGGTGGGTGCGCCCGCCCCGGCCCTGACGGCCCTCGAAGTTGCGGTTCGAGGTGGAGGCGGAGCGCTCGCCCGGCTTCAGCGTGTCGGGGTTCATCCCCAGACACATGGAGCAGCCGGCGAACCGCCACTCCGCCCCGGCGTCGGCGAAGACCTTGTCCAGGCCCTCGGCCTCGGCGGCCTCGCGCACCGCGGCGGAGCCGGGCACCACGAGCATCCGGACGCCGTCGGCGACCCGGTGGCCACGCAGCACGTCGGCGGCGGCGCGCAGGTCCTCCAGGCGACCGTTGGTGCAGGACCCCACGAACACCACGTCGATCGGCAGCTCCCGAAGCGGGGTGCCGGGACGCAGGTCCATGTACTCCAGGGCGCGGCGTGCGGCGGCACGCTCCGAGTCGGTGACGAACTCCTCCGGATCCGGCACCGGCGCGCTCAGCGGCGCGCCCTGCCCCGGGTTGGTGCCCCAGGTGACGAACGGGGTGATCTGGCTGGCATCCAGGGTCACCTCGGCGTCGAAGCTCGCGCCCTCGTCGGTGGGCAGCGTCCGCCACCACGCCACCGCCGCGTCCCAGTCCGCGCCCTGCGGCGCGTTCGGTCGACCCTTGAGGTACGCGAAGGTGGTCTCGTCCGGCGCGATCATGCCGGCCTTGGCGCCCCACTCGATGGACATGTTGGCGATGGTCATTCGCCCTTCCATGGAGAGGGCGCGGATCGCCTCGCCGCGGTACTCGACGATGTGCCCGCGACCTCCACCGGTGCCGACCTGCGTGATCAGCGCGAGCACCAGGTCCTTGGCGGTCACGCCTGGCGCGAGCCGGCCGGTGACGTTCACGGCCATCGTCTTCGGCCGGCTCTGCGGCAGCGTCTGGGTGGCCAGCACGTGCTCCACCTCGCTGGTGCCGATGCCGAAGGCGAGCGCTCCGAAGGCGCCGTGGGTGGCGGTGTGCGAATCGCCACAGACGATCGTCATGCCCGGCTGGGTGACGCCGAGCTGCGGGCCGATCACGTGCACGATGCCCTGGTTGTCGTCGCCGAGCGGGTGCAGCCGCACTCCGAACTCGGCGCAGTTGCGGCGCAACGTCTCGATCTGCGTACGCGACGTGGGGTCCGCGATGGTGAGCAGGTCACCACGGCGGAGGCGGAACGCCGGGTCGTCGTACCCGGTCGGGGTGTTGTGGTCCTCGGTCGCGAGGGTCAGGTCGGTACGACGCACCCGGCGTCCGGAGAGCCGCAGCCCGTCGAAGGCCTGCGGGCTGGTCACCTCGTGCAGCAGGTGCAGGTCGATGAAGAGCAGGTCCGGCTCACCAGCGGCGGACCGTACGACGTGCGCGTCCCAGACCTTCTCGGCCAGGGTCCTCGGCTCAGGAGTGACTCCCACCATCTGGACATCCTAAATTCTGGGAGGTAAGTTTCGGCTTGTGGGACACAGTATGAGCGGTGTCGGCGTTCTCGACAAGGCGGTGGTCATCCTGGCCGCCTGCGTGGACGGCGCCAGCCTGGCCGAACTCGTCGAACGCACCAAGCTGCCCCGGGCCACAGCACATCGCCTGGCCCAGGCCCTGGAGATTCACCGAATGCTGGTGCGTGACACCCAGGGCAGATGGCGGCCCGGCCCCCGCCTGGGCGAGCTGGCGAACGCCGCACCGGACGTTCTGCTGACCGCCGCCGAGCCGCTGCTGGCCGCGCTGCGCGACGCCACCGGTGAGAGCGCGCAGCTCTACCTGCGCCGTGCCGACGAGCGGATCTGCGTGGCGGCGGCGGAACGCGCCAGCGGTCTACGGGACACCGTTCCGGTGGGCTCGGTGCTGCCGATGACGGCCGGCTCAGCGGCCCAGATCCTGCTCGCCTGGGAGCCGCCGGAGGCGGTCATGCCGCTGCTGCCGCGCAGCAAGTTCACCGGCCGCACCCTCGCCGAGGTACGCCGTCGCGGCTGGGCGCAGAGCGTCGCCGAGCGGGAGGCCGGTGTGGCGAGCGTCTCCGCCCCGATCCGCGACCGCACCGGCCGGGTCATCGCCTCGGTCAGCATCTCCGGCCCGATCGAGCGCCTGGGCCGCCGCCCCGGCGAACGCCACGCCATGGCAGTGGTGAGAGCCGGCCAACGCCTGTCCGGCCTCTAACCCTCACCTACCCCTACCCCCTGCCCCCTACCCCCTCCAGCCCGACCCACCCTCGTTGATCATGAAGTTATTGCCACGACACGCCGAGGGCGAGGGCAATAACTTCATGATCAACCGGGGCGAAGGTGGGTGCGCGGGGGGGGGGGGGGACGGGAAAGGCTCATCTCGCTTTGCGAGATGAGCCTTTGGTTGTAGCCCCGACCGGATTCGAACCGGCGCTACCGCCTTGAGAGGGCGGCGTCCTGGGCCGCTAGACGACGGGGCCAGAACTTTTCCGTTCACCACCCTCGCGGGCGGTGCGAATGTAGTCTAGCGGCACCGTACCCGGGCGCGAGCGCGGGGTGCGCCGTCACCCGAAGGCCCGGCGGGGGCCGGACCGGGCACCGACGGGCGGACACGAAACAGCCCGCCTCACGAGGTGAGACGGGCTGTGCACGCTGTAGCCCCGACCGGATTCGAACCGGCGCTACCGCCTTGAGAGGGCGGCGTCCTGGGCCGCTAGACGACGGGGCCAGAACAACTTTTGCTCCCCCACCTTGGCGGCGGAGGAGCTGCACTCTGCCGAAGACCACCCTCCGCCCCCGAAGGGGCGGAGTAGAACTCCGTCAGAATCCAGCGTCTGGAAATTCTCGCGAATTCCAGCAGCGCTGGGGTACCAGGACTCGAACCTAGACTAACTGAACCAGAATCAGTCGGGCTGCCAATTACCCCATACCCCATTGGCCCCTTGCGGCGCCGGGAGTGAACTTTACCCTCCCGGTGCCGGCAGGCCAAATCCGATCCCCCCGAACCACCCGTGAGCTGCGGAAACAGGGGCATCAGACGGATCAGGCGACGGGAACCACCGGGTTGGTGAGCTCGCCGATGCCGTCGATCCGCACGGTGACCGTATCCCCCTCGACAAGCGGGCTAACCCCGGCTGGAGTGCCGGTGAGAACGACGTCGCCGGGCAGCAGAGTCATGACGTGCGAGATGTACGACACCAGGCCCGGCACGTCGAAGACCATGTCCTTCGTCCGGCCGAGTTGGCGTACCTCCATCTCCTCCGGGTTGCGACCCACCTCACACCGGATCTCCAGGTCGGACACGTCCAGCCCGGTGGTGATCCACGGGCCGATCGGGCAGAACGAGTCGAAGCCCTTGGCCCGGGTCCACTGCCCGTCCGACCGCTGAAGGTCCCGAGCGGTGACGTCGTTGGCGCAGGTGTAGCCGAAGATGGCGCGTTCGGCGGCCGCGCGGTCGGCGCGGCGCGCACCCGGCGCCCCGATCACGACCGCCAGCTCCGCCTCGTGCTCGACCTGCTTGGAGAAGATCGGCAGCCGGATGGCGTCCCGGGGGCCGATCACCGAGGTGGACGGCTTGAGGAAGAGCAGCGGCTCCTTGGGCACCTCGTTGCCGAGCTCGGCGGCGTGGTCGGCGTAGTTGCGGCCGACACAGACCACCTTGCTGGGCAGGATCGGCGAGAGCAGCCGAACGTCGGAGAGGGCCCAACGGGCCCCACTGAAGGAGAGATTGCCGAACGGGTGGCCCTCGATCTCGGCGATGGTCAGACCCTGCGGCCCAGCCTCCGCTTCGCCTTCGACGGCACCGAACGACATTCCCTTGGCATGGGCGAAACGAGCGATACGCACCCGGCCAATCTAGCGCCGCCGGCACCCCAGACGGCCAGGACAGGCGCTCGGGTGTGCTCAACCCGTCAGCGCGCGGCACCCTACCGGAGCTGGAGGTGACCGGGGCGGACTTCTCGACTTCGTACCCGCACGGAGGCGGCTGGCCCCTAGCGTCGGCTCCGGAGGTTCGTTCGTATGCCTGCATCGACACGACACCACAGAGCCCTCGCAGTGTTCGTGCACTGCCTCGGCATCCTCGCCGCCGTGCCGGCCCTGCCGACGGCGGCCCCGGAGGCGGCGGCCGCGCCACGACCACCGGCGTCCACGCCACAACCACCGGCGTCCACGCCACGACCACCGGCGGCCACGCCACAACCACCGGCCGCCGCACCACCACCAACGGCGGTCGCACCACCGGCCGCCACACCAGCACCAGTGGGAACCCGGCCGCCGGTGGCGATGGTCGCGCGGGTGACCGAGCCCACCCCGCCCTCGGCGCCACCGGCGATGGCACCACCGACCCGGGCACCGGCTTCGGCACCCCCGCAACAGGTCACCGTGGCGGTCGCCACGGAGAGTAGCCCGGCACCCAGGTACCGGATCCAGGTGCGCAACGTGAGCAACTCGCCGCTGGAGACCACGGTGCGTCAGGAACTGCCGCCCGGCTCGTCGACGACCGCGATCAGCGGTGGTGGCCGATCCAGCTCGGCCGGCGGATCGGCCACCGAGGTGACCTGGCGGCTGCGGCTACCCGCGCACAGCACCACCACCTTGGGCACCGCGCTCGCGGCGACCGCGCCGGGCCGGCCGCTGACCGCGCCGACCTGCGCGTTCACCAGTGACGGCAGCCGACCGTACGACTGCGCCACGGCCACCTGGCAGGCGGCAGCGGCACCGCCGGCCGAGGTGAGCGAGGCGCCACCGTGGCGCCGCTACCCGGTGCTGCTCGCCGGACTGGCGGTCCTGCTGCTGATCAGCGCCGCCCTGGTCTGGGTGTGGCGACGTCGGCGCGGGCGTCGGGTGACGGCTGCCGCGCTCTCCACCGGCGGCGGTGCCGAGGGTGGCCGCGGGACTGTCTATCCCCGGCCGGCGGCCCCGAGTCCGGTGCGACGTCGGCGTACCCCGCCGGTCTGGATGTTGGTGGGTGCCGCCGTGGTGGTGCTCGCCGGCGTGGTCGGCACCGCGGGCTGGACGGCGACCCGGCAGGTCGCGGCGATCGACACGCAGAAGCAGCCCACCAGCGGCGCGTGGGTGGGAACCGGAGTCGCCGGGGCCATGGGAGTGCCGCTGCGCGAGTCGGCGTTCGAGTTCACCGTGTACCGGATGACCTGCGGCGCGCCCGGCACCGCCGGGAAGACCGGCGGCGGCGGTGCCGCACCGGCGAACGGGCGACGCTGCGAGGCCACCGTCGGAGTGCGCAACGTCACCGGGGACCACCAGCCCTGGCACAGCGAGCTGCAACGGGCGTACCTGCCCGACGGGCGCTGGGTGAGCACCGACGAGTCGGCCACCCGGACGGCGAACCTGGGTCGGGACGTCTTCGCCGACCCGATGGCAGCAGGTACCCGGATGGTGCTCCCGCTGGTCTTCACCGTCGACGGGCGGGACCCGCCCCAGCAGTTGGAGCTGCGCAGCGGGGTGTTCTCCGCAGGCGTCCGGGTGCAGATGCCCTGACCGGTGCGCGGGCGGCGGTCGTACCCTGGGGTGCGTGACCGCCGCCCTCGCCCCCGCCGTGCTCGACGCGGCGCAGTGGCAGGCCCGCCGACGGGCCCACGAGGAGCGGGTGGATGTCTGGCTGACCCCGCACCTGGCCCGGCGACGACGCGGTGAGCGGCATCCGGTGGCCGACTTCCTGTTCACCTACTACTCGCACCGCCCGGCCCAACTGCGGCGCTGGCATCCGGGGCCCGGGGTCGAGCTACGGGACGCCGACCCGGCCGAGTTCGGCCGCGACTACCGCGCCGGCACCGCCGGGGTCATCCTCGACACCGAGGGGGTACGCGCGAGGCGCGGCGAGTCGATCGCCTGGATCCGCTCCCTGCTGGAGGCGACGCGCGGACGGGCGCCGCACTTCGGCTGCTTCGGGATGCACGAGTGGGCGATGGTCTACCGGCAGACCCGGGAGGAGTTGCGGCACAACGCCTGGCCGTTGCGGCTCAGCGCGGAACGCACCGCCGAGGTCGTCGAGGAGCGGGGCGTGCGGTGCAGCCACTTCGACGCGTTCCGGTTCTTCACCCCGCCGGCCCGCCCGCTGAACCTGCTCACCCCCACCCGGGAGACGCAGCACGCGCACGAGCAGCCGGGCTGCCTGCACGCCAACATGGATCTGTACAAGTGGGCGTACAAGTTGTCGCCGTTGGTCACCTCGGAGCTGGTGGCCGACGCGTTCGGCCTGGCCCGGGACATCCGCACGCTGGACATGCGGGCCAGCCCGTATGACCTGGCGGCCCTCGGCCACCCGCCGGTGCGGGTGGAGACTCCGGACGGTCGGGCGGAGTACGCGGCGGCGCAACGCGGCTTCGCCGAGCGTGCCGCCGTGCTGCGCGACCGGCTGCTCGCCGCCGTCCCGGGGTAGTCGTCGGCGCGGCGCTGTCCCCGTTCCCGTTGGGACCGGCCTAGTCGTCGTCGGCGCGACGGTCCCGTTTGCGTTGGGACTGGCGCTTCTTCTCGGCCAGTCGGCGTTCCTTGGCCCCACGGGACGGCCGGGTGGCCCGGCGGGCCGGCGGTGGGGGCGCGGCGGCCTCCCGCAGCAGAGCTGTCATCCGGGCGCGGGCCGCCTCCCGGTTGGCCAGCTGGGCACGGTGCTCGCTGGCGGCGATCGTCAGCACCCCGTCGACGAGGCGGTTGGCCAGCCGGGCCAGCGCCCGCGGCCGCAGCCACTCGGGCACGGCCGGCGAGTTGGCCACGTCGTAGCTCAGCTCGACCCGGGAGTCCGCGGTGTTCACGCCCTGCCCACCCGGCCCCGACGAGCGGGAGAAGCGCTCCCGCAGCTCCCCGGCGGGGACGACCCACCGGTCGGTCACCCGCAGTCCGTCGTCCACGCCCCGAGGCTAACCCGCGCCGACCTGCCGGGGGTCATCGGTGCGGAGGCTCACTCTGCGTCGGGGACTGGCTGGGTGCCGGCCCGGCGGTCTCCTCGTCGGAGCCGACGGCCGCGTACGCCACCGCGCCGAAGAGCAGCACTCCGATGACCGCGGCCTTCACGACGACGCCGCGGATCAGTGACCAGGCGCCGCGGCGGGCGCCTGGCACCGATTTCTTGACGGTCTGGTAATCGTTCCACCCGCGCCGTGCCCGGGCGTACGCCGACCCCACTGCACATCCGATGACCAGGCCCACCAGCAGGAGGACCGTGAGAAGAGGACGCTCCACCTCAGCCAGTATCCATACCGAGCGTAATATTTCCATTGTCCGATGCCGTCCGGCCGGATATCCGACAGTGCCGGCACCGTCAGGGGTGTTCGGGCAGCTCAGCCGCCCTTGCCGATGATCGTGTCGGCGGTCTGCTGCACCTGGTCGATCGGGATGGCGAACCCGATGCCGATCGAGCCGTTTCCATCGATGGTGGCGATCGCGGTGTTCACCCCGACCACTTCCCCGCGTGCGTTGACCAGTGGCCCACCGGAGTTGCCGGGGTTGATTGACGCGTCGGTCTGCACCGCGGTGTGCCGGTTGTTGCCGAGCCGCACCTCCCGGTCGAGCGCGCTGACGATGCCCGCGGTGACCGTCCCCGCCAGACCGAGCGGTGAACCGACAGCGAGCACCGGCTCACCGACCCGGGTCGCGCCGGGCTTGGCCAGGGGCAGCGGGGTGAGACCCGCCGATGCCGGCACCTTCAGCACCGCCAGGTCGCTGCGCGGCTCCCGTCCGACCACCTCGGCGGCGAACCGGCGGCCGTCGGGCAGCTCGACGGTCACCGGTCCGCCACCCCCCTTGGCCAGGATGTGGTCGTTGGTGATCAGGTGCTGCTGGTCGTCCACGGCGAAGCCGGAGCCGGTCGCGGACCCGCTGGTCGCGCCGCCGGCCAACACCGACACCACCCCGGGTACGGTCCGCTCGGCCGCGGTGACCAGCTCGGCCGGCACCGGAGCGGCGGACGCCGCAGCCGGGCCACCAGCCCCGTCCCGACTGGCCACCACGCCGCCGGCGAGAGCACCGGAGACGGCCGAGACCGCCACCACTGCCAACACGGTGAACAGCCGCCCGGGCCCTCGCCTGCCCGGGTCGCGTTCGGGCGCGTCCCACCACCCGCGCCCGTCCGGGTCGAGTTCCGGTGAGATGAACCAGGGACCGCGCGGTTCGCCCAGTCCGGTCTGCACTGCCATGCGCACTCCTCACTGTCGACGTCGGTTGTGCGTGCAGGTCAGGGCAGCCGGGAGAACCAGCGCATCGAGCCGGCGGCGGCGCCCATCGCGAACACCAGTCCGAGGCCGATGAAGCGGGCCGAGATGTCCTGCCGCTCCGTGCGGTAGCCGACCGAACTGCCGATGTCGTCGTAGACGGCCCGCAGTTCGTCGGTGGTGCTGGCCTCGTGGAACATGCCGCCGGTCTCCTCGGCGACCGCCTTGAGGGTCTGTCCGTCCACCGGCACCTGGATGGGCCGTCCACCTCGGTCGACGAACCCGGACGGGGTGCCGAACGAGATCGAGTGCACCGGCACCTCCGCCTTCACCGCTTCCGCCGCCGCCTCCATGGGGTCCATCCCGGAGGTGTTGGCGCCGTCGGAGAGCAGGATGACCCGGGCGGGTGGGGTCTCCTTCGCGGCCTCGCTGTCCAGGCTCTTGACCGCGCCGAGTGAGGTGTTGATGGCCTCGCCGATCGCGGTGCCCTGGACGCCGGTGATGCCCTCGGCGAGCCGGTCGATCCCCTCGTCGAGGGCGTCCCGGTCGGTGCTCGGGGGCACCAGTACGGCGGCACTCCCGGCGAAGGCGACGAGACCGACGTTGAACTCGTCGGGCAGGCCATCGACGAAGCGCCGGGCGGCTTCCTTCGCCGCGGCCAGCCGGTCCGGTTCGACGTCGGTGGCGAGCATCGACGTGGAGACGTCCACCGCCACCATCACCGTGGCCCGTTCCCGGGGCACCCGGACCTCGGCGCTCGGTCGGGCGAAGCCGACCACGAGCAGCGCCAGCATGGCCAGGAAGAGTCCGGCCGGTACGTGCCGACGCCAGGCGGGCCGCTCCGGCGCGACCCGGTCCAGCAGCCGCAGGTTGGTGAAGCGGACCGCGTACCGGCTGCGTCGCCGCTGCAGCACCAGATAGGCGACGACCAGGGCGAGCACGCCGAGCAGCAGCCAGAGGCGCAGCGGCGACTGCCAGATCACGCGACACCTCCCCGGGGCCGGCCGGCCGGCGCGGCGGCCAGCCGACGCTGGGCGTGCACGTGTCGGACGATGTCGGCGCTCCAGTCGCCGTCGGTGCGCAGCGACAGATGGGTGGCCCCGCTGCGGCGCAGCGCCTGGTGGACCTGTTCGCGCTGGGCGGCGGCGGCCTCGGCGTACCGCTCGCGCAGCCCACGGTCCGATGTGCACACCTCTCGGTGCCGACCGGTCTCCGGGTCGACGAGCGTGATCAGGCCGACGTCCGGTAGTTCCAGCTCACGCGGGTCGGTCACCTCGATCGCCAGCACCTGGTGCCGGACGGCCAGCCGGCGCATGGTCCGCTCCCAGGGCGCTGTCTGGCCCGGGTCGTCGGGCAGTCCGTCGAGGAAGTCGGAGACCACCACGACCAGCCCACGCCGGTTGGCGATCCGGTGCAGCGCGTCGAGGCCGTCCGCCAGGTCGGGCGGTCGGGTCGCCGGCCCACGCCCCGGCCGGTCGGTGGGCGCGGTGGCCCGGGGGGCGGCGAGCAGCGCGCGAAGCAGGGAGAGCAGATGGGTACGCCCGCTGCGGGCCGGGAAGCGGCGTACCCCGTCGGCGCGGAGCACCTGTGCGCCGAGGCGGTTGCCGACGCCCGCGGTCAGGAACCCGACCGCCGCGACGGCAGCTACCGCCAGCTCCCGTTTGTCCAGTTCGGCGGTGCCGAACTCCATGCTGGCGCTGCCGTCGACGAGCAGCCAGGTGGTCAGTTCCCGGTCGGCGTCGACCTGCCGGACGTGCGGCACGGCGGTCCGGGCGGTCACCGCCCAGTCCATCCGGCGCACCTCGTCCTCGCCCGGCCGGTATTCGCGACTGCCGGAGGGTTCACTGCCGGGACCGGGCAGCAGACCACGGTACTGACCGTGCAGCAGGCCGTTCAGCCGGCGCGTGACGGTCAGCTCCAGGCGACGCAGGCGCTGGTCCGGGGCCAGCTCGACCAGGCCGGGGTCGGCTGGCGCGACAGCGGCGCGTCTCATGCCGCCGCCAGATCCGGTGTCTGCAGCGGGTGTCCGGTGGCCAGCCTGGGCGGCGGTACCGCCTCGACGAGCCGTCGCACCACGCTTTCCGCCGTCACCCCGTCGGCCACCGCGTCGAAGGAGAGCACCAGCCGGTGGGCGAGGACGTCGACGGCCAGCTCGCGAATGTCCTCGGGCAGCACGTACTCCCGCCCTCGCAGCAGGGCCTGCGCCCGGGCCGCCGCGACCAGGCCCAGTGTTGCTCGGGGACTGGCCCCGTACGCCAACAGCGGGGCGATCTCCGGTAGGCCGAACCGGCCCGGGTCGCGGGTGGCGAGGATCAGCCGCACCACGTACTCGGCCAACGCGTGGTGGACGAAGACCCGCTCGGCGTGGATCTGGAGGTCCCGCAGCCGTTGGGCGTCGAGCACCTGACGCGGTGTCGGCCGGTCGGTGCTCATCCGGTAGAGGATGGCCAGCTCGTCGGCGTCGCTGGGGTAGTCGACAACCACCTTCATCAGGAACCGGTCACGCTGCGCCTCCGGGAGCTGGTAGACCCCCTCGGACTCGATGGGGTTCTGGGTGGCCAGCACCAGGAACGGCTCCGGCACCGGCCAGCTGCGCCCGCCGATGGAGACCTGCCGTTCGGCCATCGCCTCCAGCAGCGCCGACTGGACCTTGGCCGGGGCCCGGTTGATCTCGTCGGCCAGCACCAGGTTGGCCATGATCGGGCCCAGCTCGATGTCGAAGGTCTCCTTCGACGCCCGGTAGATCCGGGTGCCGACGATGTCGGAGGGCACCAGGTCCGGAGTGAACTGGATCCGGGAGAAGGTGCCGCCGACCACCGTCGCGAGGGTCTGCGCGGCCAGTGTCTTGGCCACGCCGGGTACCCCCTCCAGGAGGCAGTGTCCGTTGGCGACCAGGGCGGTGAGCAGGCGTTCGACGAGGCGATCCTGCCCGACGATCACGCGTTTGACCTCGAAGAGGGTCTGTTCCAGCTCGATGCCGGTCGGCTCCGGATCGACCGGGCTGGGCATGCTGGCCAGGGTGTCCGAGATGTCCGTCACGGTGCTTGCTTCCCGGGCACAGGCCCGGCAAACGTGGGATTGTGCGGGCCGGACCGCCCCGGAGTGGCCGGAATGGGGATGAGCCGCGCGTAAGGGTGACGACCGTCGCGAGGCTGCCGAGGGCCGCCCAACCGGCAGGTGACCAACCGCCGAATGCTCGACCGGGACGAACCGGTCGAGGCCCTCGCCGACCGCCGATTCCGCGGCGGCGGCGTCGAGCGCGCCGATCCGCTCGGGTTCAGGGAAGTCGGGGCGTCCCCGTACTCAGGGCACTCCGACTTAGGCGAAAGCCGAGCGGATCGGGTTGTCCGGCCGAGTCGGCCGAGGTAGCGGCCGGCGGGCCGGCACGCTGAGCGGACAGGGTCCGGCCCCCGCGCCGGATGCGACGGGGGCCGGGTGTCGGTTCGGTCAGGGTGTGTGGGTGAGCAGGGTGAAGCCCAGGTTGGCCGGTGTCCCGGCCGAGTTGCGGGTCTGCACGAAGACCGCGTTGGGCGTCAGCAACCGCGGGGCGACCGAGACCTCGCCGCCCGGCGGAATGCAGCAGGAGCCGGACAGGGACAGGGTGGCCAGGAAGGCACCGGCCGAGACGTTGTAACCGAAGATCACCTCGTACTCCCCGACGCCGTACTTGACCACGGTGCCGGTGCCGCGCGCCTTGGTGCCGTTGGAGTTGACGACGGTGAAGACGTTGGTGGCCACCAGTGGGGTGGCCGCGCTCGCCTTCAGCGCGGCTTTCGCGATACGCGCCGACTCGGCGCTGACCGGCGGCTGCGAGTTCGTGCCGCGTGCCGGTTGGACCGATTCCTGCGGCGCCTTCGCCGACGGCTGGGCGATAGCGATGCCCCCGCCGGCGAGACTGAGCCCCAGGACAGCGAACGTGACCGCCGCCACCTTACGTCGGAAGGATGTGCTCATGACAGGTCCCCCTTGTGTGAGCGTGCGAATTCGGCCGACCCGCGGGGCGGGACGGATGACTGCCAACAAATAGGCGTACGACGACAGTTGGGTGGGGAGAGCTGCCTTGCTCACACCCTCCGAGATTGATTTCTCAGTAATCTGCATCCCCTCTGAGCTGCTGATACTACTCAGAGTTGCGTCGTTTAAGCCAGATGGAACGTAGCACCGGAAAAAGCTGCCAGTCAATAGTTGATCTCGCTTTTCCGGGGTGTCAACCAACCGTCAGACAATTATGAAATGTGAGCGCATCACCATTCATGAAATGGATTCGTCGGGCCCGACTACGATCATCTTCGTGATCGTCGACGCTCCACCCGCGCACCGGAACGCCCGGCTCGGCACTGCGCTCTGCTGGCTTGCCGTCGCGCCCACCGCCCTCTGGGCGGGGGCCCGACTGCTCGGCCTGGACCGGGGGCCGTTGGTGCAGGCGCTCGCGTTCACGCCGTACGTCGCGGGGGTCAGCGTGCTGGTCCTGGCCCTCGCGCTCGCCCTGCGGCGCTGGTGGCCGGCGGCGGTCGCGGCCCTGGCGGCGGTGGCGTTGCTCGGTGCCGTCGCACCTCGGGCGCTGGCCAACCCGCAGCCGTCAGCGGCCGGGCCGACCGTGCGGCTGCTCACCGCCAACTTGCTCGCCGGGGCCGGCGACGCGCGGACACTGGTGGAGCTGGTCCGGCGACACCAGGTGGACGTGCTCACCGTGCAGGAGTTCACGCCGGACGCGCAGGCCGCCCTGGATCAACTCGGCCTCGCCACGCTGCTGCCGCACCGGCAGCTCAACCCCGAGATCGGCACCCCCGGCTCCGGGCTCTACTCGCGGTGGCCCATCACCGACGGCGGCGTCCGACGCAACCTCGAGGGCTGGGGCTTCAGCCAGGCGTACGCGACGGTGTCCGTCCCCGGAGGGCCCCCGGTCCGCGTCGAGTCGGCCCACCCCTCGGCGCCGTACGCGCTGGACCAGGTGGGTGCCTGGCGTGCCGACCTGACCGCCCAACCACCGGCCACCCCGGACGGTGGCCTGCGGATCCTCGCCGGAGACTTCAACGCGACCCTCGACCACGGTCCACTGCGGGCACTGCTGCGCAGCGGTTACGTCGACGCCGCCGACGCCACCGGGGCGGGCCTGACCGGCACCTGGGGTCCCTACGACGGTGACCTCATCCCACCCGTCACCATCGACCACGTCCTGGTCGACCACCGGATAGCAGTCCGCTCAGTCGAGGTGTTCACCCTGCCCGGCAGCGACCACCGCCCCGTCCAAGCCACCCTCACCCTCCCCCAACCCACCCCCTAACCCCCGCACCCCCTAACCCCCGCGCCCCCGCGCCCCCGCGCCCCCGCGCCCCACCCCCGCTCTCGTCGATCTTGCACTTACTGTCCCGACATCAGCGACAAGAGCCGCAAACAGTCGACACAAAGTGCAAGATCGACGAGAGTGAGGGTGGGGAGGAACGGGGTGGGGTGGGGTTAGACGGAGGTGGGGGCCAGGCCGTAGGTCAGGGCGTCTACCAGGGCGTGCCAACTGGCCTCGACCACGTTGGGGTGGACGCCGACAGTGGTCCAGTCCCGGCCGCCGCCGTCGGAGGTTTCCAGCAGGACCCGGGTGACCGCTCCGGTGCCGTGACTGCCCTCCAGGATCCGCACCTTGTAGTCGGCCAACTCGAAGTCGCGCAGTTGCGGATAGTGCCGCGCCAGCCCCACCCGCAGCGCCTCGTCGAGGGCGTTGACCGGGCCGTTGCCCTCGGCGGTGGCGATCACCCGCTCACCGCGAACCCGGATCTTGACGGTCGCCTCGGAGACCACAGCGCCGTCCTCACGGTGCTCGACCAACACCCGGTACGACTCCAGGGTGAACGGTCGGGCCGGGCTGCCCTCCGGCATCTCGGAGCGGACCAGCAGCTCGAACGAGGCGTCGGCCGCCTCGAACGACCAGCCACCCGCCTCCAGCTCCTTGACCCGCTTGGTGACCCGGTTCAGGGCGTCCGGGCTGGCGGCCAGGTCCAGGCCGAGCTCACGACTCTTGAGCTCGACGCTGGCCCGGCCGGCCATCTCCGTGATGAGGATCCGCATGTCGTTGCCCACCACCGACGGGTCCACGTGGTTGTAGAGCAACGGGTCGACCTTGATCGCGCTCGCGTGCAGCCCCGCTTTGTGGGCGAAGGCGGCGGCCCCGGCGTACGCCTGGTGGGTGTCGGGGGCGATGTTGGCGATCTCGGCGATGGCGTGCGAGACCCGCACCATCTGCGCCAGGCAGCCCTCCGGTAGGACGGGCATGCCGAGCTTGAGTTGAAGGTTGGCGACGACAGCGAAGATGTCGGCGTTGCCTGGGCGCTCGCCGTACCCGTTGGCGGTGCCCTGCACGTGGCGGACGCCCGCCTCGACGGCGGCGATGGTGTTGGCCACCGCGCAGGAGGTGTCGTTCTGGGCGTGCATACCGAGCAGCCCGGCGTCGATCCCCAGCCTGTTCGTCAGGTCATGGATCACGGCGGTCACCTGGGACGGCAGCATGCCGCCGTTGGTGTCGCAGAGCACCATCCGCTCGGCGCCGGCGGCGAGCGCGGTCTGCACCACGGCGGCGCCGTACGCGGGGTCGTGCCGGTAGCCGTCGAAGAAGTGTTCGCCGTCGACGAAGACCCGTCGACCCTCGCGGACGAGGTGGTTGACGGTGTCATGGATCATGGCGAGGTTCTCCGCGCCGGTGGTGCGCAGCGCGCGCTCGACGTGCCGGGTGTCGGCCTTGGCGACCAGGGCCACGGCCGGGGTCTGCGCGTCCAGCAGGGCGCGTACCTGGGGGTCGTCCGCAACCGCGACGCCGGCCTTGCGGGTGGCGCCGAACGCGACGAGTACGGCGTGCCGCAGGTCCAGTTCGGTGCGGGCGCGGCGGAAGAACTCGGTGTCCTTGGGCACCGCGCCTGGCCAGCCACCCTCGATGAAGCCGACGCCGAACTCGTCGAGCAGCCGGGCCACGGCCAGCTTGTCGACCACCGAGTAGGTGAGCCCCTCGCGCTGAGCGCCGTCGCGCAACGTGGTGTCGAAGACCTGGAACGTCATCAGGATCCTTTCTCGGAGCAACAAAAAGACCTCCCGCGGATGCGGGAGGTCTGCGCGCTCGGCAGAGGGGAGAGCCGGCGCGCTAGGTCGCAATAATCAGGGCGGTGCTGGTCACGATGGCCACTCTGCCACCCCTCCCCCGAATCTGGGAGGAACAATCCATATAGCGGGATGGTGACGGAGGGTTCGTACGCCCCGAACCGCCGCTCGTGATCGGCTTCACAAGCCACCCAGCCCACTCATCGGGGGAACCAGCCATGCGGAAGCATCGGGAACGGATCCGATGATGGCCACCGTGCCGTCAGCAAGGAGGACCTGTGCTCACCGTCAGTGACCGCTTACCTGAGCACGGCCTCGCCGCCTGTGTATCGCTGGGCGCCAACAACGCGTCCACGGCGGTCAACCACACGTCCCACGAGGGCACGTGGTGTGTGGTCTTCGTCGGGCCGATGGGTTTCACCACCATCAGCCCGACGGGGATCGCCGACGAGACCTCCGCCGGCGGATTCTGACCATGGGCCTGGACGCGATCAAGGCAGCCCTGCCGGAGTACGCCAACGACATCAGGCTCAACCTGGGCGCCACAATCGGTTCCTCGGCGTTGACCCCGCCACAAACCTGGGGCGTCGCGCTGGCCTGTGCGGTGACCGCTCGCAACCCGGTGGTTCTGCGGGAGATCGCAGCCGAGGCGCTCGGGCACCTCGGGCCGGAAGGTGTCGAGGCGGCCAAGGGCGCTGCGGCGATCATGGCGATGAACAACATCTACTACCGGGCCAAGCACCTGATCGGCGACGAGCGGTACGCCTCGATGCCGGCCCGACTGCGGATGCGGATCATCGCGAGGCCGGGGGTGGACAAGGGCGACTTCGAACTCTGGTGTTTCGCCGTCTCGGCCATCGCCGGCTGTGAAGTGTGCCTAGAGTTGCACGAGAAGAAGCTGCGCGGCAGTGGCTTCACCCGGGAGCAGCTGCACGAGGCCCTGCGGATCTCCGCCGTGGTGCACGCCGCGGCGGTCACCCTGGACGCCGAGACCGCCCTGGCCTGACGGACGCCCCGAGACGGGCCGACGCCGCGCCTCGCGGCCCCTCGCCGTACAGCGGTCTGTCGCCGTGCCGCGCCCTGATCGCCGTTTCCGGCCCCCGACGGCCGGGTAGCTCCTGCGGGGACGCACCCACCCTTCGGCGAGACGATCGGCGACAGTCAGGAGTGAACGGCATGGACAGGATCGATCCGCACGCCACCCACGCGGGGCCGGACCCGCTGCGCGGCGGCGACCAGGGCGCGGTGCCCGGCGGTGCGCCGGCCGGCACGTTCGACCCCTGGCGCTACCGGGACCAGGCCGGTGTGGCCGACGTCGACCTGGTCGGCTACAAGGTCGAGGCCACCGACGGGGGAATTGGCAAGATCGACAGCGCCAGTCACGAGGTGGGCGGCAGCTACCTGGTCGTGGACACCGGGCCCTGGATCTTCGGCAAGAAGGTGATGTTGCCGGCCGGCACCGTCAACCAGGTCGACCACGACCAGCGCACCGTCTCCGTCGACCGGACCCAGGACCAGATCAAGGCCGCCCCGGAGTACGACGAGACCAGCCACAGCGACCCGCGCTACCGGGATCAGCTCGGCGGCTACTACGACGAGACGTACGGCGCGCTCCCGCCCGGCACCGCACGCTGACTGTTCGACCCGACGGCCGGTGGGGCACTGTCCCACCGGCCGTTACCGTGTGAACGTGGACGCCACCGAGAACAACCCCCAGCTCTCGCTCCCCGCCACCTTCAACTTCCGCGACGTCGGTGGCCACCTCGGCCACGACGACCGGTCGGTCCGCCGAGGTCGGCTCTACCGCTCCGACTCGCTGCACCGCCTCACCGAGCAGGACCACGACGCGTTCGCCGCGATCGGGATCCGCACCGTCATCGACCTGCGCCGCCCCACCGAGGTGCAGCGCGACGGCCGGGTGCCGGAGTACCAGGGACTGACCTACCGGAACATCCACCCGGAGCACGCCGACTGGGCGGGTACGCCGCACGAGGAGGGCGCCAGCCTGGCCCGGTACCTCGCGGACCGGTACGCCGACCTGGCCCAGACCGGCACCGCCGGGCTGGCCGAGGCGGTCGGCCTGATCGCCGACTCCGCAAACTCCCCGGTGGTGGTGCACTGCGTCGCCGGCAAGGACCGCACGGGCATCGTGTGCGCGTTGACCCTCGCCGTGCTCGGCGTCGACGACGCGGACATCACCGCGGACTACGCGTTGAGCAGTGTGGCGTCGGCCCGGTACAGCGCCTGGCTGGCTTCCGTCACCCCGGGCGGCGTGGACGTGCCGGCGCCGTTCCTGAGCTCACCCGCGGAGGCGATGCAGATCTTCCTCGACGAGTTGCGCGCGGGGCACGGCTCGGTCGAGGCGTACCTGCGCCACGCCGGGGTGACCGAGGAACAGCTCGCCGCGCTCCGCGACCACCTGCTCGACGAGCCCACTGAGGCGCAGCCCAGCGACGCGTAGCGCCGACTGCGCCGGCCCGTCCGGGTGGACGGGCCGGCGCGGCGACGGAGATCAGAAAACCCGCTGCACCCAGCCGTGCGGATCGGCCGCCTTGCCCCGCTGGATGTCGACCAACTGCTGGCGCAGGGCCATGGTGACCTGACCGGGCTCGCCACCACCGATCAGGAACTCGCCGTCCGGGAAGCGGACCCCACCGATCGGGGTGACCACCGCGGCGGTGCCGCAGGCGAACACCTCCTTCAGGCGTCCGCTGGCGGCGTCGGCCTGCCAGTCGGCGAAGCTCACCGGCCGCTCCTCGACCTGGTGTCCGGCCCCGGCGGCCAGCGCGAGGACGGCGTCGCGGGTGATGCCCGGCAGGATCGTGCCGGTCAACGGTGGGGTGACCACTGTGCCGTCGTCGTAGACGAAGAAGACGTTCATGCCGCCCAGCTCGTCGACGAACCGGCGCTCCACCGCGTCCAGGAAGACGACCTGGTCGCAGCCGGCCTCGATGGCCTCCGCCTGGGCGGCGAGCGACGCGGCGTAGTTGCCGCCGCACTTGGCCGCGCCGGTGCCACCGGGCGCGGCGCGGGTGTAGTCCGGGGAGACCCAAACGGTGACCGGCTTGACGCCACCGGTGAAGTACGCCCCGACCGGTGAGGCGATCACCATGTAGAGGTACTCGTTGGCCGGCCGGACGCCGAGGAAGACCTCGCTGGCGAACATGAACGGCCGCAGGTAGAGGCTGCCGTCCTCGCCGGTGGGGATCCACTCCCGGTCGATCTCGATGAGCTTGTGCAGCGAGTCGACGAACACGTCCGGCGGCAGCACCGGCATCGCCATCCGCTGTGCGGAGGTGGCGAAGCGGGCCGCGTTGGCGTCCGGCCGGAACATCGTCACGCCACCGTCGGCAGTGCGGTACGCCTTGAGCCCTTCGAAGATCTCCTGGGCGTAGTGCAGCACCGCGCTGGCCGGGTCCATCGGGATCGGGGCGCGGGCTTCCACCCGGGCGTCGTACCAACCCTTGCCGTCGGCGTAGCGGACGGTGACCATGTGGTCGGTGAAGACCCTGCCGAACCCGGGGTTGGTCAGCAGTGCGGCCCGATCGGCGGCGGATACCGGCGCGGCATTCGGACGGATCTCGAAGTCGAGCTTGTCACCACCGCTCATCGCGCTGACCTCCCTGCGGGACAACGGCATGCGGGACCGCACACCGACATGGCTGTGCCAGAAACTTACCCCGAACGGTCGTTAAGCGGGTAGCGCCGGTCGGGCTGCCCGCGGCAGACCGGCCCCGAGGCCGGCCGCCAGGCGGGCCGGGGTGATCAGGCTACGGCGTGGGCGGCGAGCCGGTCGCCGACCTCTTCGGTACGCAGCGTCACGCCCGGCGCGCGGCTGGCCAGCTCGGCGGCGACCGCCGCGTTGACCCGGGCGGCCGACTCGCTGTGCCCGAGCTGCTCCAGCAGCAACGCGGCGGAGAGCACAGCGGCGACCGGGTCGGCGATGCCCTGCCCGGCGATGTCCGGCGCCGAGCCGTGCACCGGCTCGAACATCGAGGGGTACGCCCCCTCGGGGTTGATGCAGCCGCTGGCGGCCAGCCCGATGCCACCGGTGACGGCAGCGGCGATGTCGGTGAGGATGTCGCCGAAGAGGTTGTCGGTGACCACCACGTCGTAGCGCTGGGGCTGGGTGACCAGGAACATCGCCGCCGCGTCGACGTGCTGGTACTCGGTTTCGATGTCCGGGTGCTCGGCGGCGACCGCGTCGAACGTACGCGCCCAGAGCGACCCGGCGTGGGTGAGGACGTTGGTCTTGTGCACGAGGGTGACCTTGCGCCGCTCCCGGCGGCCGGCACGGGCGAACGCGTCGCGGATCACCCGCTCCACGCCGTGCCGGGTGTTCAGGCTCTCCTCGGTGGCGACCTCGGCCGGGGTGTCCCGGTGCAGGGAACCACCGGCGCCTGCGTAGAGCCCCTCGGTGCCCTCCCGCACCACCACGAGGTCGACCTCGCCCGGCTTCACGTTGCCCAGCGGGCCGGCGACCCCGGGCCAGAGCCGGGACGGGCGCAGGTTGACGTACTGGTCGAAGGCGAAACGGAGCTTGAGCAGCAGCCCACGCTCCAGCACACCCGGCGGGACCGTCGGGTCACCGACCGCGCCAAGCAGGATCGCGTCGTGCCCGGCCAGCTCGGTCAGCACCGAGTCGGGCAGCACCTCTCCGGTACGGTGCCAGCGGGCGGCGCCGAGGTCGTACTCGGTGGCCTGCACGTCGGGCAGCACCGCGTCGAGGACCTTGCGGGCCTGCGCGACCACCTCGGGCCCGATGCCATCTCCGGCCACCACCGCGATCCGCGCCACGACCGCACTCCTCTGCTCAACGGTTGTTCGGGCAACGGTACGTCGCCGTCCCGCCTCCCGGTACGCGGCGTCCACGATGCGGGATTTCTGGATCCACAGCACCCTCTCAGCTGGGACTCATGGGGCGGTCATCTCCGCTGCCTACGGTAGTACCCAGTGGGTCGCGGGGGCCTGCTGACCGACGGGGTCGCGGCGACGCGGCACCATGTGCGAGGGGGCAGATGCGATGCGCATCGACGAGCAGCCGCGGACCCGCTGGCCGGACACGTCCGCGTTCCGCAACCGCCGGCCGGACCTTCGACTCGGCAGCCGCCGGCACCGGATCGACCCGGCTGCCGCCACCGAGGGCCGGATCGCGGTGCAGCACACCGTACGCACCGCGACCGCCGAGTACACCCTGCTGCTCAACGCCCCCGAGTGGCTCGGCCGCCGGGGCGTGGGCGAGGCGTTGCGGGACAGCGTCGCCGAGTTGCGCGCCATCGACCTCACCTACGGTCCCAACCGGCCGGAGAGCCTGGTCTCCCGGCTGCGTCGGGGCGAGATCAGCCCGGAGTCGTACCCGCCGCTCGCCGATCTGGTGGACCGCTGCGCCGCGATGCGCGCGGCCACCGACGGGTGGTTCGACGCCTGGGCGGTGCCCGGCGGCTTCGACCCGGGCGGCCTGCTCGGCGGTTGGGCTGTGGAACGGGCCGCTGAGCGACTGCGCAACGCCGGCATCCACGACTACGCCGTCCTCGTCGGCGCTGACCTCGTCGTCCGGGGCCACGCGCCGCACGGCGGACCCTGGCGGGTCGCGGTGCACCACCCGACCGCACCCCAGCGCGCGCCGCTGGTGCTGGAGATGACCGCCGGCGCGGTCGGCACCTCCGGGGTGACCGGGCGGCAGGGGCACGTGGTGGACCCGCACACCGGCGAGCCGGCCGATCACCTCGTCGCCGCCACTGTGGTGGGCCCCGACCTGACGATCGCCGACGCCTACGCCACAGCGCTCTACGCCGCCGGCCCCACCGGCCTGGCGTGGTTCCGGGGCAACTCCGACTATCGCGCGCTCTTCGCCCACCGTCGCTGAGCGGAGCGAAATAGCGATCGGCCCCCACGGTCTCGGCAACGACAGTGGGGGCCGGTCAGCGACGAGTGCGCGTGGCTCGCACAACCGAGGGGTGCGGACCGGTCGGGCCGGACGTCGACCGCGCCACCCGAAGACGGGCCGGCGCCTCGAACTCGGCCAGTGACCGCAGTGCGTACGCTAGCGAATCGACGCAACTCGACGCAAGAGTCTCCACACCGGACCGTCGCTACCGGAGACTGCGGTAATCGGTGGTTGACCGGCGGCGAGGCAGTTTCGACATGATGAACGACGGATGGCACGCTATCCGCCGTGAGTTTCGATCTGAGCGTGTGGGCCCTGGAGGACGGGGCGACGCCTGAGGACGTGCGGACAGCGGTCAACGGTTGCCGGCAGGGGCGGCACGTGGACCGCTACCCCGATCCGCGGGTGGTCAGCTTCTACCGGGCGATCACCGCCTCCTATCCGGACCGTCACCCCGGCCCGAACAGCCCGTGGGCGGTGGCACCGCTGCACGCGGCCCACGACCACGTCGAGCTGAACCTGCACCCGACCTGCGCGGACCAGGTGCTACTGGACATCGAGCGGCTGGCCGGCGAGCACGGGCTGATGCTCTTCGACCCGCAGGACGGCTCGGTCTACCCGCCGCCGGCCCGGCTGCCCGGCTGACCTGACCGGCGGCACGGACGGGAAATGACGAGGGGCCCGGCGAATCGCCAGGCCCCCCACGGTGTTTGTCGTCTACTACTCGTCGCGCAGGTCGGCGGCGCTGGCCGACGTGGCACCGATCGAATCGGCGGCCGACGTGAGCAGGTCGGCACCGAGCGCCTGGTCGACGGTGAGCGTCATCAGCGTCTCACCGCCCGCCTCCCGACGAGCCACCTGCATGGCGGCGATGTTGATGCCCGACTCGCCGAGCAGGGTACCGACAGTGCCGACCACACCGGGCCGGTCGGCGTAGCGCAGGAAGAGCAGGATGCCCTCCGCGCCGATCTCCACGTCGAAGCCGTCCACCTCGGTCAGCTTCAGCACGTCCCGAGCGCCCGAGTGGGTGACAGTGCCGGAGACACTGACGGTCCGGCCGTCCGGCAGCGCGCCGCGCACCGTGACCAGGGTCGGCTGCTCGGCCGTCTCGCCCAGCGTGGCCAGGGTGACCTCGACGCCACGCTCGGCGGCCAGGTGCGGGGCGTTGACGTAGGTGACCTGCTCCTCGACAACGGAGCTGAACAGGCCCTTGGTGGCGGCGAGCTTGAGCACCGACACGTCGTGGCTGACGATCTCACCGCGGACCTCGACAGTGACGCTGGCGGCGACCCCACCGGCGACCGCGGTGAACGCCCGGCCGAGCTTCTCCGCCAGCGGCAGCAGCGGCCGAACGTCCTCGGCGACCACACCGCCGGCCTGCACGTTCACCGCGTCCGGAACGAACTCGCCCTGCAACGCCAGCTTGACGCTCTTGGCCACGGCGAGACCGGCCTTGTCCTGCGCCTCGTGGGTGGAGGCGCCCAGGTGCGGGGTGGCTACCACGTTGTCGAAGGCGAACAGCGGCGACGAGGTGCACGGCTCCTTGCTGTACACGTCGACACCGGCGCCGGCGACCCGACCCTCGGCGATCGCGTCCGCGAGCGCCTGCTCGTCGACCAGCCCACCGCGGGCGGCGTTGATGATTCGAACGCCGGGCTTGACCAGCGCCAGCTCCTTCTCACCGATCAGCCCCACCGTCTCCGGCGTCTTCGGCAGGTGGATGGAGATGAAGTCGCTCTCCCGCAGCAACTCCTCCAGGCCGACCAGGCGGACGCCGAGCTGCGCCGCGCGGGCCGGCTGGATGTACGGGTCGTACGCGATCAGCCGGGTGCCGAACGCGGCGATGCGAGACGCGAAGAGCACCCCGATACGACCGAGCCCGACCACGCCCACCGTCTTGCCCTGCACCTCGACGCCGGTGTACTTCGACCGCTTCCACTCCCCCGCCTTGAGCGCGGAACTGGCGCTCGCGGTGTTACGGGCGACGGCGAGCAGCAGCGCGACGGCCTGCTCGGCGGCGGAGACGATGTTGGAGGTGGGCGCGTTGACGACCATGACGCCCCGCGCGGTGGCGGCCGGAACCTCGACGTTGTCCAGCCCGACGCCCGCCCGGGCGACCACCTTGAGTCGCGGCGCGGCGGCGACCGCCTCGGCGTCGATCTGGGTCGCGCTGCGCACGATGACGGCGTCGGCCTCGGAGAGCGCCGAGAGCAGGGCCGGACGGTCGGTGCCGTCGACGTGACGGACGTCGAAGTCGTGGGCGAGCACCTCGATGGCGGCGGGGGCGAGTTCTTCGGCGATCAGTACGACAGGATTCATCGGTCCTCGTAGAGGTCGTGTATGCGATCGGCCCGGGCGGCGGGGCGCCGCACTGCGCCCTGCGCTGATCCGTGCCGTGGCCGTCAGGTGCCGGCTGCTGCACCTACAGGCGATCGTAGGGGCCCCGCTGGTCGGCGTGTTCCGGTCTTCGGGGTGAGTGCCCTCACACGCCCGGTCGAGCGACGGACATCGGCCGTTCACCGCACCGACACGGTTGCTCCGGCCGCGCCGAGCACCGGCGGCACCGGCCAGCCGGTCACTGCGGGAGAGTCGTGGCGCACGAACACTGCCGCCCGACGTATCGACGGGCGGCAGCATGCCGGGCAGCCCCGGGGCGGCGCTGGGGAGAGCGCCGGCCCAGGGGCTGTCGGTGGATCGTCGGTCGGACGGGTCAGGCGGTCTCGGTGATCGGGCGGTCGACCCAGCTCATCATGCCGCGCAGCTTCTTGCCGGTCTCCTCGATCGGGTGCGCCGCACCCTCGGCCTGCCACTTCTTGAAGTTGGGCCGGCCGGCCTCGTCCTCGGCGACCCACTCGCGGGCGAACTCGCCGGATTGGATCTCACCCAGGATCTTGCGCATCTCGTCCTTGACCCGGGAGTCGATGATGCGCGAGCCGCGGGACAGGTCGCCGTACTCGGCGGTGTCGGAGATGCTGTAGCGCATCTTCGCGATGCCGCCCTCGTACATGAGGTCGACGATCAGCTTCAGCTCGTGCAGGCACTCGAAGTAGGCGACCTCCGGGGCGTAGCCCGCCTCGGTGAGCACCTCGAAACCGGTCTGCACCAGCGCCGAGGCGCCGCCGCAGAGCACCGCCTGCTCGCCGAAGAGGTCGGTCTCGGTCTCCTCGGTGAAGGTGGTCTTGATCGCGCCGGCACGGGTGCCGCCGATCCCCTTGGCGTACGCGAGGGCGAGCGCGAGCGCGTTGCCGCTGGCGTCCTGCTCGACGGCGACGAGACAGGGCACGCCCTTGCCGTCGCTGTACTGGCGGCGGACCAGGTGGCCGGGGCCCTTGGGGGCGACCATCGCCACGTCCACCTCGGCCGGCGGCTTGATCAGGCCGTACCGGATGTTGAAGCCGTGGCCGAAGAAGATCGCCTTGCCGGGGGCCAGGTGCGGCTCGATCGACTCGGCATAGATCTTGCGCTGGGCGGTGTCCGGTGCGAGCACCATGATCACGTCGGCCTCGGCCGAGGCCTCGGCCGGCGTGAGCACCCGAAGGCCCTGCTCCTCAGCCTTGGGACGGCTCTTCGAGCCCTCCGGCAGACCGATCACCACGTCGACGCCGGAGTCGCGCAGCGACAGCGCGTGGGCGTGGCCCTGGCTGCCGTAGCCGATCACCGCGACCTTCTTGGCCTGGATCAGGCCGAGGTCGGCATCGTCGTCGTAGTACACCTCAACGCTCATGAGAACTTCCCTTTCGTACGACGGCCGGGGCGGCCCGTCGTGGTCTGTGCGGATGAATGCGCCGGACGGCCGGCCGAGGGCCGACCGGTGGCGGGTCAGGCGGCCCGCAGCGCGGGACCGGCGGTGATCGAACGCGAGCCGCGCCCGATGGCCACCAGCCCGGACTGGACCATCTCCTTGATGCCGAAGGCCTCGAGGTCGCGCAGGAGCGCGTCGAGCTTGTCCGGGGTGCCGGTGGCCTCGATGGTCAGTGTGTCCGGTGCGACGTCGACCACCCGGGCGCGGAACAGGTTGACGGTCTCCAGCACCTGCGACCGCGCGGCCCGGTCGGCGCGCACCTTCACCAGCAGCAACTCCCGGGCGACCGAGACCTGGGGATCCAGCTCAACGATCTTGAGCACGTTGACGAGCTTGTTCAGCTGCTTGGTGACCTGCTCCAGCGGGGACGACTCCGCGTTGACCACGATGGTGATCCGGGAGACGTCCGGGTTCTCGGTCTCGCCGACCGCGAGGCTGTCGATGTTGAAGCCGCGCCGGGAGAACAGGCCGGAGACCCGGGCGAGCACGCCCGGCTTGTTCTCCACCAGCACGGACAGGGTGTGCATGGTCATGCCATGGCCTCGCTTCGCTCGGTCATGGCATGGCCATGCGCAACACTGAGCTTGATGATTCGTTCGCTTCGCTCACTCATCAGATGTCATCCTCGTCGAAGACCGGGCGGACGCCACGGGCGAACATGATCTCGTCGTTGCTGGTGCCGGCGGCGACCATCGGCCAGACCATCGCGTCCTTGCCGACCACGAAGTCGATCACCACGGGGGCGTCGTTGATCTCCATGGCGGCGGCGATGGTCTTGTCCACGTCATCGGCGCTCTCGCACCGCAGCCCGACGCAGCCCAGGGCCTCGGCGAGCTTGACGAAGTCGGGGATGCGGTGCTTGTGGGTGCCGAGCTCGGTGTTGGAGTAGCGCTCGTTGTAGAAGAGCGTCTGCCACTGCCGGACCATGCCGAGGTTGCCGTTGTTGATGACGGCGATCTTGACCGGGATGCCCTCCAACGCGCAGGTGGCCAACTCCTGGTTGGTCATCTGGAAGCAGCCGTCCCCGTCCACCGCCCAGACCACAGTGTCCGGCTTGCCGACCTTGGCGCCCATCGCCGCCGGCACCGCGTAACCCATCGTGCCGAGACCGCCGGAATTCAACCAGGTGTACGGCTTCTCGTAGGAGATGAACTGCGACGCCCACATCTGGTGCTGGCCCACCCCGGCCACGAAGATCGCGTCCGGGCCGACGATCTCGCCCAGCCGCTTGATCACGTACTGCGGGGACAGGGTCCCGTCGACCGGCTCGTCGTAGCCCAGCGGGTAACGGTCGCGCAGGTCGTTCAGCTGCGTCCACCAGTCACCGAGGTCGGCGGTGCGCCCCGACGACCGCTCGGCGGTGACAGCGGCGATCAGCTCGTCGATGACGTGCTTGGCGTCGCCGACGATCGGGACGTCCACGTGCCGGTTCTTGCCGATCTCGGCGGGATCGATGTCCGCGTGCACCACGACCGCGTCCGGGGCGAACGAGTCCAGTTTGCCGGTGACCCGATCGTCGAAGCGTGCGCCGAGCGCGACGATCAGATCCGCCTTCTGCAGGCCGTAGACCGCGGCGACGGTGCCGTGCATGCCGGGCATCCCCAGGTGCTGCTGATGCGAGTCGGGGAACGCGCCGAGCGCCATCAGCGTGGTGACGACCGGGATGCCGGTCAGCTCGGCCAGCCGCCGCAGCCCGTCGGTGGCACCGGCCTTGAGGACCCCGCCGCCGACGTAGAGCACCGGCCGTCGGGCTGCGGCCATCAGCCGCGCCGCCTCCCGGATCTGCTTGCCGTGCGGGTGCAGGGTGGGCCGGTAGCCGGGGAGGTCCAGGGTGGGCGGCCAGGAAAAGGTGGTCGGCGCCTGGAGCACGTCCTTGGGGATGTCGACCAGCACCGGGCCGGGTCGCCCGCTGCTGGCCAGGTGGAACGCCTCGGCCAGCACCCGCGGGATCTCCTCGGCGTTCTGCACGAGGAAGTTGTGCTTGGTGATCGGCAGGGTGATGCCCTGGATGTCCGCTTCCTGGAAGCCGTCGGTGCCGATCAACGGGCTGGCCACCTGCCCGGTGATGGCCACCATCGCCACCGAGTCCATGTACGCGTCCGCGATCGGGGTGACCAGGTTCGTCGCGCCCGGGCCGGAGGTGGCGATGCAGACCCCGACCTTGCCGGTGGCCTGCGCGTAGCCGGTCGCCGCGTGCCCCGCGCCCTGCTCGTGCCGCACCAGGATGTGCCGGACCGTCGAGTCGTAGAGCGGGTCGTACGCCGGCAGGATCGCGCCGCCCGGAATGCCGAAGACGACGTCGACCTCGAGCGCCTCGAGGGACCGCACGAGCGAGCCGGCCCCGGAGATCGGGGTCGCGGCGGCGGGCCGTACCGCCGGGGCGGCCGGGTTGGCCGTGCGCGTGGCGGCCTGGTCGACGTCGGCGGTCGGGTCGGCGGTCGCGCGGGCCCGGCGGGCGGTGTGGGCGAGGGTCTCGGGCGTGGGTCTCGTCATGGCGGTTCTGGCCTTCGGCTGGAGTGGCTGGTGGCTAGTCAAGCGATGCGACGCGGGCGGGGCCCGCTCGCCAGGTTCCGATGGCAATAAAAACGGCCCTCGTGCAGATGCACGGGGCCAGCGCACTCTCGGTGAGGGAGAGTGCGCTCAGGTAAGTACTCGCAGCGACCGGTACGACGACATGCGGCTAAGCCTGACGCATCTCACGCGATGAGTCAACTGATCCCACATGTTGGTTAACGGAGGTCGGCGCGTCGACCGGCGACGCGCCATCGGCGGGCGGGTTGAGCTGCCCGGACATGCCCGGAGCGCGGCGTGGCGCGGGCACCGGAGCGGGACGCGCACCCGGTGACGTGGCCGCCTCCAGCATCGCCTCCAGGTGCTCGGCCGGCACCCCCCAGCCGAAGAGCGCGCCCTGGCCGAAGCGGCAACCGGCCGCCACCACCGCGGCCAACTCCGTCGGGGTGGTCACCCCCTCGGCGATCACCTCCAGCCCCAACTGGTGACCCAGGCGCATGACGATGTCGACCATCGGGGCGAACGCCGGGCCGTCCTGGCCGACCGGGCGGACCGGCTCGTGCTCGGCGACCAGGCTGTGGTCGATCTTGAGGATGTCGATCGGCAACCGGCGCAGCTGCCCCAGCGACGAGTAGCCGGCCCCGAAGTCGTCGAGCGCGATCCGGACACCGGTCAACCGCAGCGCGGTCAGCCGCCGGATCAGCTCGTCCAGGTCGGTGGCGACCGCGTGCTCGGTGACTTCCAGCACCAGCCGCTGCGGCGGCACATGGTGGGCGCGCAGCGCCTCGGCGACCTGGACCACGTACTCCGGGGCGTGCAGCTCGCGCGGGGAGACGTTGACCGACACCCAGACGTCGTGCCCGTCCGCCAGCCACCGGGAGAGCTGGTAGCAGGCCTGATGCAGCACCCAGGCACCGAGCGGGGCGATCATGCCGCACTCCTCGGCGAGCGGGATGAACTCGTCCGGACGCACGTTGCCCAGCTCAGGATGGTGCCAGCGGAGCAGCGCCTCGGCGCCGACCGGCCGCACCGACGGCAGCGACGCCACCGGCTGGAACGCCAACCGCAGCTCGTCGCGGTCGATCGCGCCGCGCAGCTCGTGCTCCACCGTCGTACGCCGGCGCAGCAGTTGGTCGTACGCGGCGTCGTACCGCTCGATCCGGTTCTTGCCACGCTGCTTGGCGTAGCGCAACGCCAGGTCGGCGTGGCGCAGCAGCAACTCCACGTCCGGCTCGTCGGCCCAGTCGGCCACCCCGATGCTCACCGACAGGAAGACCGGCCCCTCCGGCTGGTCGTAGGGGCGGTTGATCACCCCGAGGAGCCGTTCGGCGACCCGGTCCGCCTCCACCGGCCGGCCCTGCATGAGTACGGCGAACTCGTCGCCACCCAGCCGGGCGGCCACGTCGCCGGGGCGCAGGTTGCCGCGCAGCCGCCGGCCCACCTCGGCCAGCACGGCGTCGCCCACGTCGTGGCCCCGCATGTCGTTGACGTTCTTGAAGCCGTCCAGGTCCAGGCCGAGCAGCACACACGGGTTGTGGTCGGCGGCGTTGCGGTGCAGCGCCCGGAGCAGCCCGCGCCGGTTGGCCAACGACGTCAGCGGATCGGTGTGCGCCAGCTCACGGAAGTGCGCCTCCCGTTCGGCCAGGCGACTCGCGTACCCCCGGACGTCGCGAAGGGTGAGGTACTGCCGTGCCACCAGGGCGAAGCCCTCCACGCTGCCGGCCACGATGCCCGCCGCGGTGAACCGGCCGTCCTGGGCGAGGTGGTACATGGCCGAGGCGGCCATCGCCAGCATCGGGGCGATCGCGTACTCGCCGTCGCTACCGACCAGGTCCAGGTCGATCTGCCCCGGCCGGTCGGCCCGGTAAACAGTGAGCGCCACGGTCAGCAGGCCGGCGGCGAGCACCACCGCGCCGGTCAGCGCCATTGTCGGCCCGGCCTGGCAGAGCCCGGCGCTCAGACCCAGCCCGCCGCAGGTCACCGCGCTGATGCCGGCGCCCAGCGCGGCGAGCCGTCGACGTGGGGTGGCGGCCCGGAAGACGACGATCACGACGAGCCCGGCGCTGAGCGCGGCGCTCACAGTGGCCACCAGGATCGCCGGGCAGGCCATCGGTGTGGCGGCACCGAGCAACCGGGTGGGCTCGGAGAAGAGCACCCAGCCGACGAACCACAGCGCCGCCGCCATGACCAGGCCGTCCAGGGCGAGCCGGGCCGTTCCGGCCGCGGTGGCGGCCACCCCGGGCAGCCGGAGCAGACCAGCCGCGAAGGCCAGCCCGCTCACCGCCGTGCCGATCGCCACCATCGTCGCCCAACCGGTGCGCTGCCCCTGCTCGTGGGCCCAGTGGTCGTTCGCGCTGAGCGTGGCGACCACCCCGGCCAAAAGGCTGAGCAGGGCAACTCCGGCGGCGCCTGCGAGCAGCACGTGTGCCGGCCGACGCGGCACCGCCCGCCGCCGGGCGACGACGGTCAGCAGCACGGCGGCCACCGCGGCGACGAGCCCGCTGAGCGCCGCGACAGCGACCATGCCCGGTGGAAAATGCACGCCTCCAAGAGTGCCGGATGGGCGCACGTCATGGGGGGCTGGGTGTGCATCTGTTGGGACACGGCAGATACGGGGGCGGGCCGGTGCGTCGACGGTGTCATGCTGGTATGCATGCCTGAGCTGCGGTCGAGGACTTCCACACACGGTCGGACGATGGCCGGCGCCCGGGCCCTCTGGCGGGCCACCGGGATGACCGACGACGATTTCGGCAAGCCGATCGTCGCCATCGCCAACAGTTTCACCCAGTTCGTGCCTGGTCACGTACACCTCAAGGACATGGGTGGCCTGGTCGCCGACGCGGTCGCCGAGGCCGGTGGGGTGGGCCGGGAGTTCAACACCATCGCTGTCGACGACGGCATCGCGATGGGCCACGGCGGCATGCTCTACTCGCTGCCCAGCCGTGAGCTGATCGCCGACGCTGTCGAATACATGGTCAACGCGCACTGCGCGGACGCCCTGGTCTGCATCTCCAACTGCGACAAGATCACCCCCGGGATGCTGCTGGCCGCGCTGCGGCTCAACATCCCGACAGTCTTCGTCTCCGGCGGCCCGATGGAGGCCGGCAAGACGATGGCGATCGAGGGCGTCGTGCACAGCAAGATCGACCTGATCGACGCGATGATCGCCTCCTCCAACGAGGCGGTCACCGACGAGCAGCTCGGTGAGATCGAACGCTCCGCCTGCCCGACCTGCGGTTCCTGCTCCGGCATGTTCACCGCCAACTCGATGAACTGCCTCACCGAGGCGATCGGATTGGCGCTGCCCGGCAACGGTTCGACGCTTGCCACCCACGCCGCCCGCCGGTCACTGTTCGTCGAGGCCGGCCGGACCGTCGTGGAGATCTCCAAGCGGTGGTACGACGGCGACGACGACTCGGTGCTGCCGCGTACTGTCGCCTCCAAGGCCGCCTTCGAGAACGCTGTCGCCCTGGACGTGGCGATGGGCGGCTCCACCAACACGGTGCTGCACCTGCTGGCCGCCGCCCGCGAGGCGGAGATGGACTTCGGCGTCACCGACATCGACGCGATCTCCCGCCGGGTGCCGTGCCTGGCCAAGGTCGCACCGAACTCGCCGAACTACCACATGGAGGACGTGCACCGGGCCGGCGGCATCCCGGCGATCCTCGGCGAACTGGACCGGGCCGGGCAGCTCAACCGGAACGTGCACGCCGTGCACTCCCCCTCGCTGGCGCAGTGGCTGACCGACTGGGACGTGCGCGGCGGCTCCCCCACCCCGACGGCTGTCGAGCTGTTCCACGCCGCGCCGGGCGGAGTGCGTACCGTCGAGCCGTTCTCCACCACCAACCGGTGGTCGTCGCTGGACACCGACGCGGCCGGCGGCTGCATCCGGGACCGCGAGCACGCCTACTCCGCCGACGGTGGGCTGGCCATCCTGCACGGCAACCTGGCACCCGAGGGCAGCGTGGTGAAGACCGCCGGCGTGCCCGACGACTGCCTGACCTTCCGCGGCCCGGCGAAGGTCTACGAGTCGCAGGACGACGCGGTGACCGCGATCCTCGCCAAGCAGGTGGTCGCCGGGGACGTCGTGGTGATCCGGTACGAGGGGCCCAAGGGCGGCCCCGGCATGCAGGAAATGCTCTACCCCACCTCGTTCCTCAAGGGCCGCGGGCTCGGCCGCTCCTGTGCGCTGCTCACCGACGGCCGATTCTCCGGTGGCACCTCGGGGCTCTCCATCGGGCACGTCTCCCCCGAGGCGGCCTCCGGCGGGCTGATCGCCCTGGTCCGCGACGGCGACGAGGTCGTCATCGACATCCCGGCCCGGTCGATCGAGCTGAACGTGCCCGCCGAGGAGTTGGAGGCTCGCCGGGTGGCCGAGGAGAAGCGCGACAAGCCGTACACCCCGACCGATCGGCAGCGGCCGGTGTCGGCGGCGCTGCGCGCGTACGCCTCGATGGCCACCTCGGCCAGCGACGGCGCCTACCGCCGTGTCCCGGAGTAACCACCGGGACGTCACGCCGCCGCTGCGACAAGATCAACACGAGTTCCGCGATATCGGGGTGTCCCGTCGACCGGGACACCCCGATTTCTGCAATCTCGTGTCGATCACCGCTGCGTGGCGACCCTCAGGTCAACCGTAGATCGCGCAGGTCGGGGGCAGCGGCGAGGAGCCGTACTCCGTCGTCGTCGTGGCGGTGCACCGTGCAGCCGGCGCGGGTGAAGCGAACGGTGACCACATGCCCGGCGTGCCGGGCCGCCAGGCGCAACAGGTCCTGCTCGGGATCGGCGACATGACGCGGCCCGGAGCAGGGCACCGGGATGGACGCCCTCGGGTCGGTTGGGGCGGCCCCGGCGACGGCGTCGGTCAGGCACTCGACACACCAGGAGAGCGCGGCGGCAAGACTTGGTCGGTAGGGGAAGTCGTCGGGACGGACAGGCGCATCGAGCGGCTTCACCTCGACTGACCAGCGCATTCCGTCGGCCAGCAGTGGGTCTGCGGCGTTGTGCCGCAGGTCGCACATGGCCACTACGAGGGCCAGGTCAAGGCCGAGGGCGAGCCGCAGCAACTCGGCCAGCGGTGGCGCGTCGGGAGGCGTCGCCACCACGATCAGACGGCCGGCCGCCGCGCCCCGGCCTGCGCTGCGGACGTGCTCCCCGACCGGGTCGGCCCCGGCCCAGGGCAGGGTTACGTAACCGTCGCGGAGGTCTTTGCCGATCTGCTGCCCGCCGTCGGCATCGGCCAGGTCGTCGGGCCGCGCGCCGAGCACGGCCGCCCAGGAGCCGAGCCGATAACGGCCCGGAAGCTGGACGACGGGCCTGCCGCCCGGTTGGGTGGCGACCAGCGGAGCGACTTCGGGCGTACCGGCCTGCCAGGCCAGGTGCATCACCCGGTGCCGCAGGTCGGTGACGGTGACCAGCACCGTCTGGTGCAGACGCTGACTGTCCCCGCAGGTGAAGCAGTGCAACGCGGATGGGCGCAGGCCGGCGCCGCAGCAGTGCGGGCAGTCGGGGTCGGCCGCGCGACCGCCGAGCCGGCAGTCGCAGGCGCGTAGCCGGCTGTGGGGTCGGCAGTCCGGGCAGGGCCGCCAATGGACGGGTTCACCCAGCCAGGGCGGGTCGGGTGGTTCGTAGCCGCGGCTCACCGGCACCCGCACACGGCGGACGACCTGGCCGGTGGGCTGCTCCGCGAGGGTCTCCACCGGCTCGCCAGTGCGCAGAGTCGTGTGCCACCAGCGGCCGTTGCGCCACAGGGCCTGCGCGCCGGGCAACTCGTCGCCGTGGGCCGCGTCGACGCAGTCGGCGAGGACGCGTCGTTCGAGTTGGTCGACGTCCACGGCCGGAGCGGCGGGTGGGCGCGGCGAGTCGGGGCGCAGCAGCCGGGCGGGAGCGGCCAGGCCTCGCTCGGCAAGGCCGCTAAGCGCGTCGGCCACGTCGGTGCAGGCCAACACCTCCAGCAGGTCCCCGCACCAGCCGGGCGGAGCGAGCGGCACCGGTGAGCCGGGCACCTCGTACCGAATGGCCCAGCAAAAGCTCACGCCCTGCCGGCGGACCTCGACGACCAGGTCGAGCAGCAGCAGGTCGGCCAGCGCACACAGCCGGACCAGCCGTGCGGCCGGGTCGACGGTCGGCGGGGCGGTGGATCGGCCCAGCACCAGCCTCCAGGGTGCGTGATCGGCCCGGAGGATGGCGTGGGCCTCCAGCTCGTACCGCTGCGCGGCCGGCAGGTCGGGTTGCCACTGCCGGTCCAGCCACAGCGAAGGCGCGTCGGCCTCATCCAGGACCGCGCCGACGGTCGCGGCGAGTTCGCGTACCCGGGAAGCAAGGTCGACCACCCAGAGGCCCGCCGGGTCGGGGTGGGGGTCGAGGCCGCCGGGCGCGACCTGGTGGGACGCGACCGCGCCGGTGTCCAGGTTGGCGACGGTGACCACGAGCTGCGCCCGCCGCCGGCCGCGCCGCCCGCAGCGATAACAGGGGTACGCGACGGTGCCCGCGCCGCGACACTGCTCGCAGCTCCGGTACGCCTCCCGGCGCGGCCCGAGCACGTCGGCGTCGGCGAGGAACCGGTCGCCGTAGGTGGTGCACCGGCACGGTTCCAGCGTGAAGGTCATCCCGTCGCAGTCCGGGCAGACGACGACGGGCACGGCGGTCACCGACACCACCGGGCGGCGCAGTCACCGTCGTGTTCCACCCGCCGCACGCACCGCCGACCGCCGTCGAGCGGCAGGTCGCAGAACACCCGATGGCGTACGCCCTGAGCGTCCTCGGCGGACACGGTGGTCTCACCGGCGTCCACTTCGGTGAGGAAGCTCAGCGAGCGGGCCAGGGTGCCGGCGAACTGCTGGGCCGCCGGCAGGTCGGCGGCGGTGAACGGCAGGTGCGCCACCCAGCGGGCGCTCATCGGCGGGCCGCCAGGTCCTCGCGGGCCCGCCGCGACTGCCAGCACCTCAGCGCATCCTTGATCCGCTCGGTCTCCCGCCGGCTGCTGCCCAGCGCCGCGTACACGTCGGCGAGATCGTGAGCGACCCGGTCGAGGAACTCGGCGACCTCCACGGCGTCCACGCCACGCCGGCCACGGCGGGTGAACCGGCGCCCGCGGACCTGCCAGGGCTTGAGGGGTACGTAGTTGGCCGCCCGGTAGGGCGCCGGCTGGGGTGGCTCGGCCCGGAGATGACGGAGAAACGCGCGCACGAAGCAGCACCACCCTTCCTCGAATTGATCGGCCCTCGCAGGCGTGGGAATTGCGCACCCATAGGCGTTGTCGGACCAATCTTGTAAGGTCGGAGGCACTATCACAATAAATTTCGACTCATGCTGTTCTGCTATTTGTACGCACCATTCCCCTGTTGCAGAACGGCTGTGCTGATGTTGCAAAACTCAACAGGAAGGAGAGCCGGGTGGCCGATGACATGGGCTCGACGGTGCCCCGACGCCAGCTCGGCAGGGCGCTGCGTGACCTGCGCACCGAGGCCGGGGCGACCCTCGACGCGGTCGCCGAAGCGCTGGAGTGCAGCCGCCAGAAGGTGTGGCGGATCGAGAGTGGGCTCGGCTCGGTGCGCGGCGTCGATGTGCGAGCCATGTGCGAGCTGTACGGAGCGACGAGCGACCTGACCCGGGCGTTGACCTCCCTGGCCGGCGAGACGAGAGCGAAGGGCTGGTGGCACGCGTACGGCGATGCCGTCCCCGAATGGTTCGAGCTGTACGTGGGCCTCGAATCCGCGTCGTCGAAGCTCCGCTTCTACAAGAACAGTCTCGTGCCCGGCATCCTCCAGAGCCGCGACTACGCCCGGGGCATCTACCGCATCGACCAGCCCGACATGTGCGACGACGACCGGGAACGCGCGGTCGAGCTTCGACTGCAACGGCAGTCGCTGCTGACCCGTCGCCTCCCACGGGCTCCGCAGGTGCAGGTGGTGCTCTGCGAGTCAGTGCTCCTCCGGCCGGTAGGCGGCCCAGAGACCATGGCGGACCAACTCCACAGCCTGCTACGGCTGACCCGCCTACCGAACATCTCGATTCGCGTGTTACCCCTGATCGCGGGGCCCCACCACGGGACCGTTGCTGGCGAGTTCGTGCTCCTTGATTTTCCGCTCGGCAACCGAAGCACGCCTGAGCCGCCGCTGGTCTACAGCGAGGCGATCACGGGCGCTCTCTACCTCGACCGTCCTAAGGAGTTCGCGACCTATGAGAAGGTCTGGTCGAGCCTGCTGTCACTCGCTCTTGATGAGGGACAATCGTTCCAACTGATCAATAAGATCATCGGGGAGGTTCACCATGGTTGACCTGACGGGCGCTTCCTGGCGCAAGAGCACCCGCAGCGCAGGCAACGGCGGCGAGTGTGTCGAGGTCGCCGACAACCTGCCTGGCATCGTCGCCGTCCGCGACAGCAAGGACCCGCACGGCCCGGCCCTCACCTTCTCCCCCACCGCCTGGGCAAGCTTCGTTCGGGGGACCCACCGCCACTAAACTATTCGTAGCGAGCGCGCTCGCGTCGAGCCTTCGTCAGGTGACTCCTCAGACGTAACCCGGCGCACGCTGGCTTGGGGTATCACTACCCAACACCGGCCCTAACGCGAGGCCCCCAGCGCTTGCCGGGGGCCTCGCTCTTCACTCAGGCGGACCGGGCGCGACGGCCGGTCGAGTACTTCGGTGGACGTGTCGGGCGTTGAGAGCGCATCGTGACACTGGTCAAGCAAAATCACCGGGAGGCTTGGCGACGGTCAGAGTGCGACGACGGCGTCCTCGGCGAGGGTGAACAGCCCGGCGTCCAGGGTGATCGTTTTGAGCTTGGTGCCCTTCGGAACGTCGAAGAACACATTCGCGGTCACCGAGTTGCCCGGATTGATCTCATCGAGGAATCCCTGCCCGTCATCATTGCCGTAGATCCCTGCCTCTCCGTCGGCCTCGTATTTCCGGCCACTCCCGTCCTGCGCGGAAAGACTGCCGTCGGCGTGGAAGCTATGCGCCTTCTTAGTAACGTTCTTAACCGTCACGCTGACTCTGCAGAACGTGCCCTGCGCCTTGGTGTTGAGGAACTCGCTGCCCACCTTCGCGATCCCACACTTCACACTCTTGACGGTGAATTCGAAATCACCGCCGCGTACCTTGTCGCCGATGCCGGCTACCTTGGGCTTCGTTTCTGCGGGAGCCGCTGAAGTCTTGGCCGGTGTGGGTGCGACCGCCTCGCCTGCCAGTGGCGCTGCGCTCGCGGCAACGCTGTTCGTAGCGGCGGGTGCGCCACCGCTAACGGCGGCGGCGTCAACTTTCTTGTCATCAGCGGTAAGACTGACCACTATAGCGCCACCACAGCACAGCACCACGAACGCGCCGACCCCGATGAGAGTGGGAAGTAGCCATGATGCACGCTTCTTTGGGGCGGACGGCGGCGGGAACTGGCCGGGCGGCGGCGGAGACTGACCTAACGGGGTCGGCGGGAACTGCCCGGCGGGCACCTGCGAGAACTGAGCCGTCGGTGGCATCGGCGGCTGGCCGGCGGGGAGCTGATTCTGGTGAGGCTCGTTGGGTGCCGTCATCGAGTGGTGTCTCCCGGGTCTTGACTGGCGCTGCTGCGCAAAGAAGCAAAGCGCTTTGCACAGTGCCATAGACACCCTTGGAGATTAGTCCTCCGGCCGGGCTGGAACCACACGACGAGGCAGCTCAGAAGGCACCCGATCTGACCAGTTCAATGTCAGCCGTTCGGACAATTACTGAACTCGGTCTAGCAAGCGTCGAAACACCTCCACTCCCGACTCTGTCAGATATCCTACAAATGCCTCGCTGTCTGACCGCAAGCCTGTTCATGCCCCGATCAGGAGCCGGAGGAGGAAGCGGCTTCTCCGCAGAACCGGCACAGCCCATAAGGACATCGACCACGGAACCCTCGACCATCCGATCCCGCGGAACCGTCCAATTCGGTGGGCCTCAGGCCATCTAGTCCGGATCACCGGATCAGGACGGCGCCCACGGTCCGCTGACGAACTGGCCGTTGCCGACGAACGGGCTGACGTTGGGCACGCACCCGCCCAGGCCCATCGTCTGCGTCATCATGACCGGGGCCGGTTTGCCGCGACCGCCGCACTTCATGTGGGCGAAGCCGAGGAAGTGGCCGAACTCGTGATTGATAACGCCGGCGTGGTACTCGTCGATGCTGACCGGATATCCCGGTGAGCCCTGGAGCCACCGCCGCAGGTTGATCATGATGGTCTTGCCGTACTTGCAGGAGTAGACCCCCTCGGTGTCGACACCGCTCGCGCCGCAGAGTCTGTCCACTGTCCTCGGTGTCGCGAGCCGCACGTCGACGTCGACAGTTGAGCTGCCGACCCGCTGGAAGGACCACGACGCCCGGTTCAGGTTCACCGCCGCGTTCGTGACCGGGTGCTGTGCCGACGTGGCCCATCCGTTCGGTGCGGCCAACACCTGCTCGATGCTCGCGGCGAACCGGGCCGGCTTCCAGGCGGGGATGTCACCCCAGGCGATGCCCTTCTCCACCGAGACGCTGTAGCGCACCCGCTTCTTGCCCTTGCCGATCACGCGACCGTTGCCGGTGGCGGTGGTGAAGGTGCCGGCGGCCCTGGTGGGGACCTGCGCGTCGGTCGGGATGTCCGGGGTCGGGCTGGAGGTCGGCGTGTCGTCGGGGCTCGGAGCTGAGCTCTGCGTACTCGGGCCGGAACGTGGGACTTCGGCCTGCCCGGACGCCGGTGCCGAGAGGCCACAGGCGGCGGTCGCCAGCACCGCTGCCAACGAGATCGGCGCGAGCAGCCGTCCGTTGATCCGCACGTCGGAACCTCCAGGAGCAGTCACGGGTGGGTGAGGAACACCGGAAGGCTACGTGACTGCCTGTAAGGAAAATGTCAGGATGATCAGTGCCGACGCACGCGCAAAAGTAGATAAATCTGGCATGAAACACTGATACGGGTCACCCTGGGTGAGCGATGCGGTCGCTGTGAGCGAGGTCAGGCGGCCGCCACGACGTGGTCGATCACGAGGTGGGCGGCACCGGTGATGCCGACGTCCTGGCCGGCGGCGACCCGTTCGATGAGCAGGGTCTGGGTGGCCAGCGGGAGGCACCGCTCGTAGAGGGTGGCCCGCATGCTGGCCAGCAGCGGCTCACAGTCGGCGAGCCGACCACCGATGGCCACCACCTGCGGGTTGAAGAAGTTGACCACCACGGCCAGGATCTCGCCAACGGCGCGGCCGGCCTGCCGGGCGAGAGCGGTGGCCTGTCGGTCACCGTCGTCGATCAGCCGGATCACACCGGTCAGGTCGGAGACCGGCACGCCCTGCTCCCGGAGCGCGGTGACCAGCGCGGCACCGCTGGCCACGGCTTCCAGGCAGCCGGCGTTTCCACAGGTGCACGGTGGCGCGGGATCGGCCACCACCCGGCAGTGGCTGATGTCCCCGGCCGACCCCTGCGCGCCCCGGTGCAACCGTCCACTGGAGATCACACCGGAGCCGATTCCGGTGCCAGCCTTGATGTAGACGGCGTGGTCCAACTCGGAATGCGCGGTGCGGTGCGCGCCGAGTGCCATCAGGTTGGCGTCGTTGTCCACGACGACCGGCACGTCGACGCGACCGGCGCAGAACGCGGCGACGTCGAAGCCGTTCCAGCCGGGCATCCGCGACGGGCTGACGATCCGCCCGGTGGAATGCTGCACCGGGCCGGGGATCCCGATGCCGACGCCGCGGAGCGCACCTGGTGCCGAGCCGCCGCCGGCCGCCGGATCGCTGCCGACCAGCGTGGCGACCTCGGCGAGTAGTGCACCGAGCACCGCCTCCGGGCCGTCCTCGATGCGGACCGGCAGGGTACGGGCCTGGACCACCCGCCCGGAGAGATCCAGTGCGCCGACGCGGGCGTGATGCGCGCCGAGGTCGATGGCGCCGACCACCGCGCCGCCGGTGGGCACGGCGAGTTGGCGGGGTCGCCGCCCACCCCGGGACCGCCCGGCACCGGCCTCCTCCAGCAGCCCTTGGCTGATCAACGCCTCGACCCGCTGGGAAACCGTCGACGGGGAGAGCCCGGAGAGGCGGGACAGGTCGGCCCGACTGACGGCCGCACCGGTGGCCACCCAGCGCAGTAGCTCTCGGGGGCCGCCCCGGAGGGCATCGCGTGGCGCGTCGTCAATCGTCACGTCAGCTTCTTAGCACCCGCAGTTTGTTCAAGCAACTGGTTGACTTAGTTTGCTAGCTACCTTTAGATGGCGCTGTTGGTTCGATATGAAGCTGACTTAGTTTTGTAGTCGAAGGAAGTGAGGCCGTCTGGTGGCACCGGAGACGACGGGTGCGGACCGACCGATGGTGTCGGTACGCGGCCTGAACAAGTGGTTCGGTCCGCTGCACGTGCTCAAGGACATCGACCTCACGGTGGCCGCCGGCGAGGTGGTCGTCGTGGTGGGGCCCTCCGGCTCCGGCAAGTCGACACTGTGCCGCTGCCTCAACCGGTTGGAGACCGTCGGGCAGGGCAGCGTCGAGATCGACGGTGAACCGCTGCCCGCCGAGGGCCGCGCGCTGGCCCGGCTGCGCGCCGACGTCGGCATGGTCTTCCAGTCGTTCAACCTCTTCGGCCACAAGACGGTGCTGGACAACATCACCCTCGGCCCCACCCGGGTCCGCCGGATCCCTCGACCCGAGGCGCGGCAGCAGGCGTTGGCCCTGCTGGAGCGCGTCGGCATCGCCGACAAGGCAGACCACCACCCGGCCCAACTCTCCGGCGGGCAGCAGCAGCGGGCCGCGATCGCCCGAGCCCTGGCGATGCAACCGAAGGTGCTGCTCTTCGACGAGCCGACCTCGGCCCTCGACCCGGAAATGGTCAACGAGGTGCTCGACGTGATGGTCTCCCTCGCCGCCGAAGGGATGACCATGATCGTGGTGACCCACGAGATGGGCTTCGCCCGTCGCGCCGCCGACCGGGTGGTCTTCATGGACGACGGCCGGATCGTCGAATCCGGCGAACCCGACGACTTCTTCGCAGCTCCGCGCACCGAGCGGGCCCGCGACTTCCTATCCAAGATCCTCCAGCACTAGCCCCCAACGGGAGGGTGTCATGTCAATCCTCAAGATGAGCTTCACCGGGCGGCGGTCGCTCGCCCTCACCGCCACCGCGGTGGCGGTGGCCCTCGCCGCCGCCGGCTGCGGCGGCGACAGTGGCGGCAGCGCTCCGACGCTGCCCGGCAACCCCGGTCTGGGCGGCGACGGCGTGGTCGCTCAGTCGGTGTACGACGCGGCTCCGGTCGCCACCGACGCGGACATCCCGGCCGGTTCGACGATGGAGGCGATCCGCAAGCGCGGCTACCTGAACATCGGCGGATCCCTGGACGCGCCGCTGCTCGCCCAGCAGAACCCGGTCAGCGGCACCATCGAGGGCTTCGACGCCGACATGGCGAAGTTGCTGGCGAAGTACATCATCGGCAAGCCCGAGGTGAAGACGACGACCATCGGCACCCAGACCCGGGAGGCCATGCTCCAGGCCAAGTCGGTGGACGCGGTCTTCCAGACGTACACGATCACCCCGCAGCGGGCCACCCAGGTCGCCTTCGCCGGGCCGTACCTCACCTCCGGCCTCGCGGTCGGGGTCCGCAAGGACGACACCTCGATCAAGAGCGTCAAGGACCTCGCCGGCAAGACCGTGATCGTCGGGGCGAACACCCCCGCCGTCACCGCGCTGCCCACCGCCGCGCCCGGCTCGAAGCAGATCGCCTTCGGCACCGACCCGCAGGCGTTGCAGGCACTGCTGCAGAAGCGCGGCGACGCGTACGTGCAGGACTTCACGCTGCTCGCCTCGGGCGCCAAGGCGAACCCGGGGATGAAGGTGGTGGGCGAGCCGTTCACCACCGAGGCCTACGGCATCGGCCTCAACAAGGAGGACGCGCAGTTCAAGGAGTTCGTCAACAACTGGCTGAAGAAGATCCAGGCCGACGGCACGTGGGCGAAGGTCTGGGAAGGCACCCTCGGCTCGGTGGTGGAGGGTGGGGCGCCCACCCCGCCCGCCCTCGGTTCCGCCGACGGCTCCTGAGCAGCCTCTCGTACCGATGGAAGCCCTCACCGCCCACCTGAGCGAGCTTGGCCACGGCCTGGTCACGACGGTCGAACTGACCGTCGTGACCACCGTCGGCGCGATGCTGCTGGGCATCGTCGTGGCCACTCTGCGGATCGCCCCCGTCCCGCTGCTGCGCGCCATCGGCACCGCGTACGTGGAGGTGTTCCAGAACCTGCCGCTGCTGGCGCTACTGGTGCTCTTCGTGTTCGCGTTGCCGACGATCGGCATCACGTTCCCGCTGTTCACCTCCGCCGCGATCGTCATCGCGGTGTACGAGGGGGCGTATCTGGCCGAGGCGATCCGAGCTGGGATCAACACGGTTGGTGTGGGCCAGGCTGAGGCGGCCCGAGCCATCGGGCTCACCTTCGGCCAGTCCCTGCGGCACGTGATCCTGCCGCAGGGACTGCGGGCGGTGATCCAGCCGATCGGCAACATCTGCATCGCGCTGCTGATGAACACCTCGCTGGCCGCCGCCGTCGGCGTGGTCGAGCTGACCCAGGCGGCCAACACCGTGAACCTGGTCGAGGCTCAACCGATCGCCGTCTTCACCGGCGCGGGTCTCGCCTACATGCTGCTGGCGCTGATCATCGGTCAGGTCACCGGCCTGCTCGAACGAAGGCTGGCGATCGTCCGATGAACAAGACGCAACAGATCCTCTTCGACGAACCCGGCCCGCGCGCCCAACGGCGGATCCGGATCGCCACAGTGCTCGGCGCCGTCGTCCTGGCCGGCGCCCTGGTCGCGGCGGTCTACCAGTTCGCCAGCCACGGCGAGTTGGCCGCCGCCCGGTGGGAGCCGTTCACCACCTGGCCCATCTGGCGGTACCTGCTCAACGGCCTGTGGGCCACGCTGCGCGCCGCCGCCGCGACCGCCGTGCTGAGCGCCGCGCTCGGGCTGTTGCTGGCGCTCGGCCGGCTGTCGACGCATCGACCGCTGCGCTGGCTGGCCGGCGCGTACGTGGAGATCTTCCGGACCGTCCCCACCCTGCTGCTGATCTACGTGACGCTGTTCGCGCTGCCGCAGTACGGGCTGAACTTCCCGCTGTTCTGGAAGCTCGTGGTGCCGCTGGTGGTCTCCAACTCGGCGGCGTTCGCGGAGATCTTCCGGTCCGGCATCCTGGCGCTGGACCGAGGGCAGACCGAGGCCGGCCTCGCGGTCGGGCTGCGCCGCGGCCAGGTGATGGCCCTGGTGGTCCTGCCGCAGGCGCTGCTCCAACTCGCCCCGTCCCTGGTCAGCCAGCTGGTCGGGCTGCTCAAGGACACCTCGCTCGGCTTCGTGGTCAGCTACACCGAGCTGCTCTACAGCGGGCAGGTGCTCTCCTCGTACACCCACCTGCTGATCCAGACGTTCCTGGTGGTGGCGCTGATCTACCTGGTGGTCAACGCCTCGCTGTCGAAGTTCGCCCGCGTACTCCAGGCCCGTAACGGCCGCTTCGGCGGACGGCGCGGCCGGCGGACGGCCGAGTTGCCCCCGCCACTCCTCGAAGGGAACACCCCCCGGTGACCATCTTCCGCTACGCCGAACTGGCCCGGGTCGTGCGTAACGGCTTCGTCGAGAGCCGGCACTACGGCAGCGTCGTGGTGCTCGCCCCGGACGGGGCTGTCGCGCTCGCCGCCGGCGTACCCGACGAGCCGGTGCTGCCCCGCTCCACCCTCAAGCCGGTGCAGGCACTGGCCTGCCGGATCGCTGCTGGCGACGAGCTGACCGGCCCGGCGCTGGCCGTCGCCGCCGGCAGTCACACCGGCGACGACCGGCACGTCGAGGTGGTTCGGGCGATGCTGGCCGGGGCCGGCCTGACCGAGGACGCGCTCGGCTGCCCGGAGGACTGGCCGGAGGACGAACCGACCCGGGACCGGCTGATCCGCGCCGGCGGACAGCGCGACCGGATCCGGATGAACTGCTCCGGCAAGCACGCCGCGATGCTCGTCGCCTGCGTCGCCAGGTCCTGGAGCACCCACGACTATCTCGACCCCGACCACCCGCTCCAGCGGGAAACCGCCGCCGCCGTCGCCCGGCTGGCTGCCGCGCCGGTCGCGCACCACGCGGTCGACGGCTGCGGTGCACCGCTGTTCGGCCTGTCGCTGACCGGCCTGGCCCGCACCTTCCAGGCGTTGGTCACCGCGCCCGCCGGCAGCGACGAGGCGCTGGTCGCGCAGGCCATGCGCCAACACCCGGAGTACGTCGGCGGCTGGAACGGGCACCCGAACACCGACCTGATGCGGGCGCTGCCCGGCGTCCTCGCCAAGGGTGGGGCCGAAGGCGTGCTCGCGGTGGCCGCACCGGATGGTCACGCGGTGGCGGTGAAGGCGATCGACGGTTCGCCCCGAGCCACCACCGCAATCGCCCTCGCCGCCCTCGACGCCGTGGGCGTACCGGTGGGTGGAGCCGACGCGCTGCGCCAGGTGCCGGTGCTCGGCGGCGGCGTACCCGTCGGTGCCGTCACGGCCGTCATCGACTGGGCCACAGCATCGTCTCGGACCGAAGCGGCATCGCCTCGCACGGAAAAGGAAGAATCATGAACACATTCGAGATCTGCATCGACAGCGTCGAGGGAGCGGTCGCCGCCGAGGAGGCCGGCGCCGACCGGGTGGAGTTGTGCTCCGCGCTCTTTGACGGCGGGCTGACCCCCAGCCTGGGCACCATCGAGACGACAATGCGCGCGGTCAGCCGGATCCGGGTACACGTGATCGTCCGTCCCCGGGCCGGCGACTTCATCTACTCGCCGTTCGAGATCGAGGCCATGGAGCGGGACGTCCGGGCCGCCGTGGCGGCCGGCGCGCACGGCATCGTGATCGGCGCGTTGACCGCCGAGGGTGACATCGACGTGCCGACCACCCGCCGGCTGATCGCCGCCGCGGGCGACGCCAGCATCACCTTCCACCGGGCGTTCGACATGACCCGTGACCCGCACGCGGCGCTGGAGCAGCTGATCGAGCTGGGCGTGCACCGGGTGCTCACCTCGGGTCAGGAGGTCAGCGTGCTGGAGGGTGCTCCGCTCATCGCCGACCTGGTACGCCGGGCCGCCGGCCGGATCGTCGTCATGCCGGGCGGTGGCATCACCCCGCGCAACATCGCCCGGATCGTCGAGGCGACCGGCGCCGACGAGTACCACTTCGCGGCCCTGGTCAGCTCGGACAGCCCGGCCGTGCACCGCAACCCGGCGCCCCTGATGGGTGGCAGCCTGAACCGGCCCGAGTACGAGCGTTCGGGCACCTCGGGCACCCTGGTCGGCCAGGTGCTCGCCGCCGCCCGCCCCTGACCCACAGCGCGTTCCGACGAGCGGCGGACCTGGAGGAGTCACCTTCAGGCCCACCGCTCGCGGGTGTCAGCCGAGGGGCAAGCGCCGCGATGTCACCCCGGTTCGCCGGCGACCGCTCAGTAGCCCAACACAGCGATGAGCAGCGAGGACACCGCGGCGACCAGGAGCACTCCGCCGGTGCCGAGCCCGACCACCGCGCTCACCGCCACGACGCGGGCCCGGGCCACCGGCACCGCCGCGAGGGCCACCACGGTGACGAGCACGGCAACCAGATGAATCAACGGATAGTCGATCAGCGCCGCAACCGGGAAAAGGTGCACGCCCACGACGAGGGCGATCCAGGGGGCGGCCAGCTCATTGCGCCGCAGCATTGCGAGCAGTCCCGCACCGACCGCGGCGACGCCGAACTCGATGCCGACGACGATGCCGAAGGTAGGGCTGGTGTCGGCGTCGAAGGCCGTACCGTCCGACCAGTGACGCCAGGCGAGCAGGGCCCCGGCGACTGCCGTGAGCAGGGAAAGAACCGACCCGGCGATGAGCACTGGCCGCCACCGCTTGGGCGGCGCCTCCTGCGCCCAACCGAACCAACTGATGGCGAAGAAGCCGAAGACGAACGCCGTCGCCGCCGCGTCCCGGACATGGTCGGTGATCATTGGCTCCCCGATTACTGCCTGGGCTTGGTGAGGGGGCACAGGCTACCCCCGCCCCCTTTGCTCTGCACCCCGATAAGCACCAGTCGCAGACCGTGACCGTCGCGTCCGCGGGTGCAGAGCAAAGGACAATCGACGAGCCCTTACCTCCCGGCCACCTCAGGCACCCGGCACCAGTGACACCCAGCGGCCACGCAACCCGACACCGGGAAGCAGCGGCCTCCGCAGCCGTGCGAGCCCACTACTTCATCGATTGAGCATGATCATGGGACCGTGAGCTGACTCGACGCGATGTCGTTGACGCAGCGCAGCACCGGGCGTGCGGTCAGTGCGGCGGGGTCCAGCGACCGATCCACGTGCACGGTGAACGTCGTCGACTCGCCGGGCAGCAGCGTGACCAGGGCCGTGTCCACCGTGGCGGCGCCGTCGAGGCGGTCCGCGAACAGCGTCAGGTCGCGTAGCACGGTGCGGGCCGTGACCCGGACCCGCTGCCCACTGTCGACCGGCTCGACCGTCGCGTCCCAGGCCGCCGTTGGCCAGTCCACCTCCCGGTCCTCGGCGAAGAACCACAGGGCGCGCTCCGCGGTGCCACCGGACTCCGCGACCAGCAACTCGCGCCGGGCATCCTCCGGCCGCGCCAGGTCCGCGGGCAGCGGCAGCACCACCGAGGAGTACGCCGGGACGTCGAGGTCGACCGAGGTCTTCGCCCTCGGCTCCCCGGTGAGCGTGAACCGGGTGACCGCGGCCGGTACGGCCCACGCCTCGGCGGTCTCGTTGACCGCTACCAGGGCCAGGCCGCCGTCGCGGGGCTGCACGGTGAGCAGCCGGTCGGCGTACGCGTGGCGCAGCGCGTACCACAGGGGTTTGCGGCGGCCGTCGCCGTCGACGGCCGACCAGGAGGTCACCGGCCAGCAGTCGTTGAGCTGCCAGACGATGGTGCCGGCGCAGACGTCCCGGTGGGAGCGGAAGTGCTCCACCCCGAGCTGGATCGCGCGGGCCTGGTTGAGCTGTGTCAGGTAGTGCCAGTCGTCGAAGTCGGCCGGGGTGGGCAGGTGCGCGTCGAGGCCGCGCTGGAGCTTGGCGTCTCCGCCGGCCGCCTTCTGGTGGTGCGCCATGCCCGGTGAGTCGTGGGCCAGGGGTTCGTCGCTCAACGCGCGGCGGAGCGTCGCGTACGCCGGTGGGGCCTGGTAGCCGAATTCGGCGACGAAGCGCGGGACGTACTCCCGGTATCTGGTGTAGTCGTCGGTGTTCCACACGTCCCAGATGTGGGTGGTGCCGTGCGCCGGGTCGTTGGGGTGGAGCGCCTCGCTGCCCGACCAGGGGCTGCCCGGCCAGTACGGGCGGGTCGGGTCCAGCTCGCCGACGATCCGGGGCAGCACGTCGAGGTAGTAGCCGCGCCCCCAGGTGCGCCCGGCGAGGGCCTGCTGCCAGTCCCAGTCGTGCCAGCCCCAGATGTTCTCGTTGTTGCCGGTCCAGAGCACCAGCGACGGGTACGGCGCGAGCCGGGTCACCTGCTCGGCGGCCTCGGCGGCGACCTCGGTGCCGAACGGCTCCTCCTCCGGGTACGCGGCGCAGGCGAAGAGGAAGTCCTGCTGGACGAGCAGGCCGCGCTCGTCGGCGAGGTCGTAGAAGTCCGCCGACTCGTACCGGCCGCCGCCCCAGACCCGCAACAGGTTGACGTTGGCCGCGACCGCCTGGTCGAAGCGCTCGGCCAACCGGGCCCGGGTGATCCGGGTGGGGAAAGCGTCGTCCGGGATCCAGTTGACCCCGCGTACGAAGACCGGGACGTCGTTGACCGACAACGCGAACGGGGTGCCGTGCGCGTCGGGGGTGGTGTCCAGCCGTACCGAGCGGAAGCCGATCCGGTGCGACCAGCTGTCCACTGTGTCGCCGTCCGGTGCGTGCAGTGTCACAGCGATCGGGTGGCGGGCCTGCTCGCCGTACCCCCGGGGCCACCACAGCGCGGGATCGCGGACGGTGAGGGTGAGCACGGCCGTGCGCTGCCCGGCCGGGACGACCACCTCGGCGCGGACGCCGGCCACGGCGGCGCGGACGGTCAGCGGGACGTCCGCGACACGCTCGACCTCGACGTGCACCTCGACCCGGCCGTCGCGACCGTCCATGGTGACCAGCGGACGGACGGTGGCCAGTTGAGCGGTCGACCAGGCGTGCAGGCTGATCTCCTGCCAGATGCCGGCGGTGACCAGTGTCGGCCCCCAGTCCCAGCCGAAGTTGCAGGCCATCTTGCGGATGAAGTGAAACGGCTCCGGGTAGGCGTTCGGTCGGTCGCCGAGCCGTTCCTGCTGTGCCTCGGCGTAGCGGTACGCCGAGTCGAACGTGACGACCAGGTCGTTGTTTCCGTCACGCAGCAGCGGTCGCACGTCGAACCGGTAGCCGCGGTGCATGTTCGCGGTCCGGCCGACCTCGACGCCGTTGAGGGTGAGAGTGGCGACGGTGTCCAGGCCGGCGCAGACCAGGTCGACGCGCTCCTCGTCGCCCGCCCGGTGGACGAATGTGGTCTGGTAGACCCAGTCGGTGCGCCCGATCCAGGCCAGCGCCAACTCGTTGTCGTCGAGGTACGGGTCGGGGATCAGCCCGGCGTCGAGCAGATCGGTGTGCACGCAGCCCGGCACTGTCGCCGGCACCGACCGGCCGGCGACCTCCTCGGGCACCTGCGCTCCGGGGGCCGCCCGCACTGTCCAACCGTCGTAGAGTGCCTGTCGACTCACGATGTCACCGCACCTTCCCGCATCGAAAGATGCCAACTGAACCGGATAAGCTGAGCCACGCTACGGTCCGGAATCGGGGCTGTCAACGGCCAGAGAGCGAAGGAGCACGCCGGTGAAGCGGCCGACCATCGCCGACGTCGCCCAACGCGCCGGGGTGTCCAAGGGTGCCGTGTCGTACGCGCTCAACGGGCAGCCCGGCGTCTCCGAGGCCACCCGGCAGCGAATCCTCGCCATCGCCACGGAGATCGGCTTCAGCCGCAGCAGCGCCGCCCGCGCCCTCTCGGCCGCCACCGCCGGGGCTGTCGGCCTGGCCCTGTGCCGCCCGGCGCGGACCCTCGGCGTCGAGCCGTTCTTCATGGCGCTGATCAGTGGCGTCGAGGCCGAACTCTCCGCCCGCTCGTACGCGCTGACCCTCCAGGTGGTGGCCGACCCGGACGCCGAGATCGCGGTCTACCGGCGTTGGTGGGGCGAACGACGGGTGGACGGGGTGCTCGTCTGCGACCTGCGCACCGACGACCGTCGCATCCCCGCACTCGAACAGCTGCAACTGCCGGCGGTGGTGATCGGCGGTCCCGGCGGCACCGGTGAGCTGGCGAGTCTCTGGTCCGACGACGCCGCCGCGCTGACCGAGACGGTGGAGTACCTGGTCGCGCTCGGGCATCGCCGGATCGCCCGGGTCGCCGGTCTGCCCGAGCTGCGGCACACCGAGATCCGCACCGACGCCTTCGCGGCGGTCTGCCAGCGGCTCGGCCTGGTCGACGCGGTCACCGTCTGGTCCGACTACACCGGCGAGGAGGGCGGCCGGGCCACCCGCCGGTTGCTGAGTTCGGCCGGCCGGCCCACAGCTGTCGTCTACGACAACGACGTGATGGCCATCGCCGGGCTCTCCGTCGCTCAGGAGATGGGCCTCACCGTGCCCGGCGACCTGTCCATCGTGGCCTGGGACGACTCGCCGCTGTGTCGGCTGGTGCACCCGCCGCTGACCGCGCTGGGCCGGGACATCCCGGCGTACGGCGCGCACGCCGCCCGGCAACTGCTCGCCGTCGTCGCCGGGCAACCGGCCGGGCGGGTGCAGGACGAGACACCCCACCTCACGCCGCGTGGCAGCACCGCACCGCCGCGAGGGAGATGAACCGGTTCAGCGGGACGCTGAGGGAAATTCCTCGAAGTACGCCTCGACCCGCTCGGCAGTCGCCGGCCGGGACAGCGCGAACCCCTGCCCGTACCGGCAACCGCCCCGGCGCGCGCCCTCGACCTCCGTCGACGACTCCAACTCCTCGGCGACGATCTCGACGCCCAACCGTTCGCCCACGTTGACCACCACGTCGATCAGCGGCGGTTGCCCGTCCGGCCGTGCGCCCACCAACTCCGGGCCCACCTTGAGCAGGTCGATCGGCAGGCGGCGAAGCTGGGCCAGCGAGGCGTGCTCGGCCCGGAAGTCGTCCAACGCGGTGCGCACGCCCAGCGACCGCAGCCCGGCCAGCCGAGCCACCACCGTCGACAGGTCACCGGCGACCCTCGGCTCGCTCACCTCCACCACCAGTCGCTCCGGCGGCACCCCGTACGCGGCCAGCACGGCCGCGAGCCGCTGGACGAAGTCGGGAGTGGTCAGCTCCCGGGTGGTGACGTTGACGGCCATCCACAGCTCCCGGACGCCCACCGACCAGTTGGACAACTGCCGGCAGGCCCGGTCCAGCACCCACCACTCCAACTCGCCGACCAGGTCCAGGTCCTCGGCGACCGGCAGCAACTCGGCCGGGAGCACAGTGCCGAGCACCGGGCTGCGCCACCGCAGCAGCGCCTCCGCGCCCACCGGCTGCCCGTCGGCCAGGTCGACCACCGGCTGGTAGACGAGGTCCAGCTCCCCGCGCGCCACCGCACCGGGCAGCTCGCGTTCCAGGTCGAGCCGACGCACCAGCTGTTCCTCCAGGAACGCGTCGTACCACTCCACCCGGCCCCGGCCCAGTTGCACGGCCCGTCGCCGGGCCAGCTCGGCCTGCCGGAGCACGTCCGCCGGCCCGGCGCCGCTCACCTCGGCCAACCCGATGCTCGTCTGCACGCGCAGCATCGCGCCGGCCAGCCGGTAGGGCGGGTCGAGCGCGCTCAACAGTCGGGTGCCCAGCGCGTACGCCAGCACCGGGCCGGCGGCCGTGACCACCGCGAAGCCGGTTGCCGTGCAGCCGGTGACCAGATCGTCGGGGGCGATGACCGCGCGGGCCCGGTGCACCGCCTCGGCCAGCACGTCCTCCCGGGCCGTCGGGCCGAACCCCTCGGTGCCGTGCAGGTCCACGAGCAGCAGCGCACCGGCCGGCGCCGGAACGTCGCCGATCGCGGCCAGGGCGTCCAGCAGGGCGACCCGGTCGCCGGGGGTGCCGCCCGCCGAAGCGGCTGGCCGGTTGAGCCCCGACCACGCGGAACTGTGGTCAGGCGACCAGGTGGAGCCGACGCCCGTGGCGGTGGCCGCGCCCTCCGGGACGCCGAGGGCCTGCTCGGGCGGCGGCTCCGGCGTGCCCGGCCAGCGTGCCGGCACCGGACGGCGGTGCCGCAGCGAACGGCCGGCAGGTCGCCGATGAGCGGCCCGCCGGGCGGACCTGGACGCGTCACCGGCGCGCAGCAGCTCGCGCAGCACCAGGGGCGGCACCGCCGCCAGGGCCAACAGCACGCTCGTCTGGTCCGGTGCGCGGCCGGCGCTCAGGTGCAGACCCGATGCCAGCAGCAGCACCGCCGCGGGGAGCACCGACCGGGGCCAGGCCGCGGCGACCGGATCCGCCGGCTCCGTGTCGTCAGCCGCATCCGCCGCGCCAACGGCGACGAGCAACATCCCGAACACCAACGGGGGTACGGCCAGCAGCGCCACCCGACCGCCCGGCGCGGCCGGCAACGTGGCCAGCAGCACCAGCCCGCCCAGGGTTAGCAGCACGCCGCCCCGGCAGACCGCGGCACCCGAGCGCCGTCGTGGCCCCGCGAACGCGTTCAACGCGGCCATGCCCAACCCGCCGAGCGTCAACGCGGCGACCAGCCGGACCGGGGCCGGTGTGCCGTCGGGGGGCAGCAGCAACCAGCCGGCCAGAGCCAGACCGACGGCCGGGCCGGTCGACTCGACCAGCCACCGCAACCGGACCGGGGCCGCCTCACGGGATCGGCCGGGGAGCCGGTGCAGACCGGCCGCCGAGAGGGCCGCCACGACCAGCGACCCGATCAGCACGGCGACGGCGTGCCCGATGCCGGCCAGCGGCAACACGACGGCGGTGAGGCCCGCCGCCACCACCGCCGCGTCGAGCAGCACCCCCGCCGCACGCGGTGTCGGATCGGTGCCGCGCCGGGCGGCCAGCCGGGACAGTCGAAGGCCCGCGAGCGTGGCGCCGGCACCGGCGGCCAACGCGATCACCACCGAGGGCGGGACCAGGTCGACGGAACCGGCGAGAAGGAGCAGCGCCACCGCCACGGACGTGGCGGCCTCCGGTGCCGCACGGCGGGGGACGATAACGCGGAACGGGTACGCGAGGAGCACGGCGGTCGCCTTCGTGAGGGGGCACGGGGGCGGTGCGGCGGTGCGGGACATCGGACGTTGCGAGTCCGCTACCCACGATTGGCAACGATGGACGGCCGAATTGGTTACTTGCCGGTCACTCAGGGGAGACAACGACCTGTGTCACTGTACGGCGTACCGCACGCTGCCGGCACCGCCCGCCGCGAGCCGAAACAACCCGGAGTGGGATCATCGGAGGGTGAGTAAGCCCGACACGGTCCGCTTCCGGTACAACCAAGCCATCCTGGTGGCCGCGATCATCGCCTTCGTCGGCGCCCTGCCGCTGGCCAACGCCCGGGACTACCTGCTGCCGGTGCTGCTCGTCCCGCTCGCCGTCGCGGTGTGGGCCTGGCGGGCCGGCACCGACGCCGACGCGCGGGAGCTGCGCATCCGGGCGCTGGTCGGGCAGCGTCGGATCGACTGGAACCAGGTCCTCGAGCTGACCACCGACCAGCGCGGGCGCGCGGTGGCCCGGCTCGACGACGGCCACCAGGTCACCCTGCCGGCCGTCCGAGGAGCGGATCTGCCCCGACTGGTCGCGGCGACCGGCCAAACGCTGCCGGACGCTGCGGCGGAAACCCCCGGTCAGTAGCCGTCGACCACCGTGTTGATCAGCGGTTGCCCGGCGGCGAACCGGCGGACCTGATCGCCCACCAGTCGGTAGGCCCGTGGCAACAACCCGCGCACCGATCCGCCGACGTGCGGGGTGAGAAGCACGTTCGGCATGACCCAGAGCGGCGAGTCGGCGGGCAGCGGCTCCGGGTCGGTGACGTCCAACGCCGCCGAGATCCGACCGGTCCCCAGCTCGGCGACGAGCGCCTCGGTGTGCGCCACCGGGCCCCGGGCAGCGTTGACCAGCAGCGCCCCATCGGGCATCGCGGCCAGGAACTTCTCGTCGATCAGGCCACGGGTCTGGTCGGTGAGCGGCACGATCACCACCACCACGTCCGCGTCGGGCAGCAGCCGGGGCAGCTCCTCGACGGCGTGCACCCCCTGCTCCGGGCGGGCCGACCTGGCGACAAGGGTGAAGCTCACGTCGAACGGGGCGAGCCGGTCGCGCACGGCCGAGCCGATCGAGCCGGCCCCGACGATGAGCACACGCTTGCCGGTCAGCTCGTCGGTCGGGGTGTTCTCCGCGAACGTCCAGCGCCGCTCGGCCTGCGCCCGAACGAACGCCGGGAACGCCCGCAGCTGGGTGAGGATCGCGGTGACGACCCACTCGGCGGTGGACGGGTCGTGCACACCCCGAGCATCGCAGAGCGTCACCGCCGGCGGTGTCCGGCCGGCCCAGGCGTCCGCCCCGGCGGAGAGCAACTGCACCACCGCCAGGTCGGGCAGCTCCCGCAGCACCGCCGTCCCGTCCGAGCCACCCAGGAACGGCGGCACCCAGAAGCGGACGTCGGCCGGATCGGACGGCATCCGGTCGGTGTGCTCGAAGACCTCCACCGTCACGTCCGCGGGCAGCTCGCCCAGGAGGTTCAGGCCGGCCTGGTGCGGAATCCATACCTTCACGTCCGCCGACGATAGTCCCCGACGCGGCGACCGGTGCGGGCACGGCGGCGAACGGGTGTCCCGGACTGTGGCGGACGAGGCCGGGACGGGCGAGACTCAGCACACCGATGTTCGGCACGAGCCCGTGCGAGGTATAAGAGAGGGTCGGAGGGCCGGTCCGCCTCCGCCCGGCAGACAGGTGCACGATGACCGACGGCTCCCCCGCCACCAACCGGCGTTCGATCGCCCCACCCGAGGCGCTCGGCGATCCGGAACGGTTGCGCGCGCTCGCCGACACCGGGCTGGACGCCACCCCGGACGTGGCGTTCGACAGGTTCGCCCGGCTGGTCAGCGACCTGCTGGACGTGCCTGTCGCGTTGGTCTCCCTGGTCTCCGCCGACCGGCAGTTCTTTCCGGGCGCTGTCGGGTTGCCCGAGCCCTGGTCGCAGCGGCGGCAGACTCCGTTGAGCCACTCGTTCTGCCAGCACGTGGTCGACATCGAGGCGCCGATGGTGCTGCCGGACGCCCGGCTCTACCCCCGTGTCCGGGACAACCTGGCCATCGACGACCTCGGCGTGGTCGCGTACGCGGGAATGCCGCTGACCGACCTGTCCGGCCGGGTGCTCGGCTCGCTCTGTGCCATCGACAGCAAGCCCCGCGCCTGGACGGCAGCGCAGCTGCGGACCCTGGCCGACCTTGCCGCAGCCTGCTCGTCGGAGCTGCGGCTGCGGATCGCGCTCGACGGCGCACAGGAGGCGCAGCGGCGGGCCGTGCAGGCACACGAGCGGCTGGAGCTGCTGGCCGGGGTGAGCGAGACGTTGGCCGGCACCCTGGACGTGGGCATCGCGCTGCGCCGGCTCGCCGCCACCATGGTGCCGCTGCTCGCCGACTGGTGCCTGCTCACCCTGATCGGGCCGACCGGCCTGCCCCGCGAGGTGGTCTCGGTGCACCGGGACCCGGCCCGCACCGCGGACGTCGACCGGTTCGGCGAGCTGCTGCGCGGCGGGTTGAGCCCCGAGTCGGTCATCCGGGCGGTGCTCCGGACCGGCCAGCCCCGGCTCGGCAGCGTGGCGTCCCTGGCCGACGTCACGAGGGGCACCACCAACCCGGAGATGACACTGATCGCACAGCGCCTGGGCATCGCCTCCTACCTGAGCGTGCCGGTGCGGGCCGCCAGCGGCACGGTGCTGGGGGCGATCACGCTCGTCAACGGCGGCAAGCGTCAGCCGTTCGACGACCGCGACCTGCTCACCGCAGTCGACATCGGCCGCCGGGCCGGCCAGGCCGTCGGCAACAGCTCGATGTACGGCGAGCAGCGGCACGTCGCCGAGGTGCTGCAACACAGCATGCTGCCCCGGCTGCCGGTGGTGGCGGAGCTGGAGCTGGCGGCCCGCTACCAGCCGGCGGCCGACCGGGTGGAGGTGGGCGGTGACTGGTACGACGCCTTCGTGCAGCCCGACGGCGACGTGATCGCGGCGATCGGGGACGTGGCCGGGCACGACATCGAGGCCGCAGCGACAATGGGCCAGCTGCGCAACCTGGTGCGGGGCGACGCCTTCGGCCGGCCGGACGCGGTCGGGGCACTGATGAGCAACCTGGACAGCGCCATCCGTGGCCTGCGGCTGCCGATCGCCGCCACCGCGACTCTGGTGCGGATCTGTCCGCAGCGTGCCGGTGTGCACGAGATGACCTGGTCCAACGCTGGGCACCCGCCGGCCCTGGTGGTCCGCTTCGGCGGGGCGGTCGAGGTCCTCCAGGGCACACCGGAGCCGCTGCTCGGCCTGGCCCGTCCGTCGCCGCGGAGCAGCCACAGCACCAGCCTGGCCACCGGCGACACCCTGCTGCTCTACACCGACGGGCTGATCGAACGGCGGGACCGCTCGATCGACGAGGGGTTGGCCGAGTTGGCGGGCCGGCTGTCCGACACCGACAAGCTGCCCCTCGACGACCTGTGCGACCTGCTGCTCGCCTCGATCCAGCACCGTGAGGACGACACCGCGCTGCTGGCCCTGCGGGCTCGGTGAGTGGCCCACCGGGGCTCATCGGGCGGGTCCATCGGCATCCGTTGCATCTCGACGGGCCCGGCCGGGTCGTGCGGCGGGCTACGCTGGGCCGGGTGAGCGCCCGTCCCCCGTACCCTCGCATCCGCCGCCTCCGGGTGGCCCTCGCGGCGTCCTGCGCGACGCTGCTGTTCACCGCCGGTTGTAGTTTCGGTGAGCCGGAGCCCGACCCGGCCGGCGAACCGCCCAACCTGCCCACCCCGTCCGCCTCGGCGGGCCCCGGTGGCGCCGGCCAGCAGGCGGTGGCGACGGTGCTCGCCAAGGGGCTGCGGGTGCCGTGGGCGATCGCCTTCCTCCCGGACGGCGGCGCGCTGGTCACCGAACGGGACAACGGCCGGATCCTCCAGGTCGGGCCCGAGTCCGGGCCGGACGGGCTGCGGGTCCGCCCGGTGCAGACGATCCCCGACGTGGCCGCGGCGGGCGAGGGTGGCCTGCTCGGCATCGCCGTCTCCCCCGACTACGCCCGGGACCGGACGGTGTTCGTCTACTACACCGCCGAACGGGACAACCGGGTCGCCCGACTGCAACTCGGCGGGCAGCCCACCCCGATCCTCACCGGCATCCCCAAAGCCAATGTGCACAACGGCGGAGGGCTCGGCTTCGGCCCGGACAAGCAGCTCTACGTCAGCACCGGTGACGCCGGCCAGCGCCCCCTCTCGCAGGACGTGAAGAGCCTCGGCGGCAAGATCCTGCGAATCACCCCGGACGGGAAGCCCGCCGCCGGCAACCCGTACCCCAACTCCCCGGTCTGGTCCCTGGGGCACCGCAACGTCCAGGGTTTCGCCTGGGACGCCGCGAAGCGGATGTACGCCGTCGAGTTCGGCCAGAACACCTGGGACGAGATCAACCAGATCAACAAGGGCGGCAACTACGGCTGGCCGGAGGTCGAGGGCCAGGCCGGCGACAAGCGGTTCACCGACCCGATCGTGCAGTGGGCGACGTCGGACGCGTCCTGCTCCGGTCTGGCCGCCACGGACCGACTGCTGGTCACCGGCTGTCTGCGCGGCAAGCGCCTCTGGGTGATGGAGCTGACCGACACCGGCACCCTGCTCGGAAAGCCCAGTGAGCTGCTCACCAACCGCTACGGTCGGCTGCGTGCGGTGGCCGCGGCACCGGACGGGTCGCTCTGGGTGAGCACCTCCAACCACGACGGCCGGGGCGACCCGGCGGGCGACGACGACCGGCTCCTGCGGGTGGTCTTCGCGGGTGGTGACGGCGGACGCAGCTGATTGCGTCACCATCCGTTCAGGTTTGCCAAGATCTTCCGACGGGCAGGTCAGACTCTCAGCATGGACGGGCAACGCGACGAGCGGCACGACGACGCCGATGACCGGGACGACCCGGTGACCGGCGACGATCGGCCGCGCCCTACCGGTTGGTGGGTCGGCGCGGTCGGCCCGCTGCGCCGCCTCGGGCTGATCGTCGCCGTCCTCGCCGTGGCGCTGGCCGGGGCGGTGCTCGGGGTGCTCGCCGGTGGCCAGGTGAGCACCGACATCGGCCCGTTCCGGGCCAATCTCAGCATCTCCCCCGCCCGGGACGGCGGCACCACCGTCGACATCCCGCCGCTCGGCGCGCTGCTGCTCGACAGCCACGACGGGCCGACCCATCTCACCGTCCGGCTGGGCGCCCTCGACCAGGGGCGCACCGAGGCGCTGATCGACGATCCCGCCAGCATCAGCCGGGCCAGCCAGAGCGCGGTGGAGGACGTCCGCTCCGGGGTGATGCGCCTCGGTCTGCGTACCCTCGGCGCGTCGGTGCTCGTCACGTTGATCCTGGCCGGGCTGATCTTCCGCGACGTCCGGCGGACCGCCTGGGCGGGAGGGTTGGCGCTGCTGGTCACCGCCAGCAGCCTCGGCACGGCGGCGGCCACCCTTCGCCCGCAGGCCATCGAGGAACCGCGCTACGAGGGGCTGCTGGTCAACGCGCCGGCCATCGTCGGTGACGCCCGCCGGATCGCCAACGACTACACCAAGTACGCGGAGCAGTTGCAGCGCCTGGTCGGCAACGTCAGCCAGCTCTACACCACTGTGTCGGCGCTTCCGCTGTTGGAGCCGACCCCGGGCACCACCCGGGTGCTGCACGTCTCCGACATGCACCTCAACCCGACCGGCTGGCAGCTGATCCGGACGGTCGTGGAGCAGTTCGGCATCGACGTGGTGATCGACACCGGGGACATCACCGACTGGGGCAGCGAACCGGAAGCCTCCTTCGTGGCCTCGATCGGCCTGCTGAAGAAGCCGTACGTCTTCATCCGGGGCAACCACGACTCCGGCAAGACCGCCGCCGCGGTGGCCCGTCAGCCGAACGCGATCGTGCTGAACAACACGACGACGACCGTCGCCGGGCTGACCATCGCCGGCATCGGCGACCCGCGCTTCACCCCGGACAAGAACACCTCCCCGGCCGGCAGCGGGTTGACCCAGCAGGTGGCCGACCAGGTGATCGGAGCGGGCAACCAGCTCGCCGCGACGGTCCGCAGCTCACCGCGACCGGTCAACATCGCGCTGGTGCACGACCCCGCGTCGGCCGGGCCGCTCGCCGGCACGTGCCCGTTGGTGCTGGCCGGGCACACCCACTCCCGGCAGGTCTCCGAGCTGCCGCAGGCGCCCGGGCAGCAGCCCACCACGCTGATGGTGGAGGGCTCCACCGGCGGCGCCGGGCTGCGTGGCCTGGAGGGCGAGAAGCCCACCCCGCTGTCGATGAGCGTGCTCTACTTCGACCAGCAGAAGCTGCTCCAGGCGTACGACACCATCACCGTCGGCGGCACCGGGCAGGCCCAGGTCAACCTGGAACGACGCCTGGTGGAGAACCCGACCGCCGGCGTCCCCGCCACACCCACGCCCACACCGACGCTGAGCGGCGGCGTCCCCGCCACACCCACGCCCACCCCGACCGGCTGAGCCGACGCCGACGCCCGCCAGCGGGCCGGCCGGTCAGCGCAGGGCGATGGCGGCCAGGGCGGCGTTGACGATGCTGCCGGGCAGCAGGTCGTGCAGTTCGTACAGCTCGGCGACGCTGCCGGACTGGCCGAACTCGTCCACACCGAGTGGCACCGCCGGTGCGCCGACCGCCGAACCGAGCCAGGCCATCGCGTGCGACGCGGCGTCGTGCACCGACACCACCGGCACCCGATCGGCGAACGCGGACCGCAACGCGCCCGGCACGCTGGGCACCGTGGCCGTCCGCACGCCCTGGCGAAGGGTGCGCTGCCAGGCCCGGTAGAGCCGGTCCAGCGAGGTCACGTCCACCACGTGCGCGGCGACGCCCTCGTCGGCCAGCTCCGCAGCGGCGGCCAGCACCTCGGGCAGCACCGCGCCGGAGGCGGCCAGCTGCACCACCGGGGCGTCGACCAGGTGCGGGTACGCCTGGTGCGCGTCGACCAGCCGGTACGCCCCGGCGACGACCTGCCGGCGCAGCACCGCGTCGCCGAGCCGCGCCCGGGCCGCCTCGAACGGCGTCTGGTCCAGTGGTCGGGTGCTCAACCGGAAGTAGTACGCGCCGTCCTCGGCAGGTGCGGCGGTGGCGGCCGGCGCCGACCCACCGGCGATCTGACCGAGCGCGTCGCAGAGCAGCCAGTCGAGGGTGGCCGCGTACGCCGGCTCGATGAAGGTCACCCCGGGCAGCTCCAGGCCGACCGACGCGGTGATCGTGGACTGGTGGGCGCCGCCCTCCGGGGCGAGGGTGATGCCGGACGGCGTGCCGGCCACCACGAACCGCGAGCCGGAGTACGTGCCGTACAGGAACGCGTCCAGGCCGCGCAGCACGAACGGGTCGTAGACGGTGCCCACCGGTAGCAGCGGCTGCCCGGACAGGTCCCAGGACAGCCCGAGCTGACCGAGCAGCAGGAACAGGTTCATCTCCGAGATGCCCAGCTCGATGTGCTGCCCAGCGGGGCTCTCGGTCCAGCGCAGCATCCGGTCCTCGGTCCAGGAACGCTGCTCGGTGGGGGCGAACACCCCGGTCTTGTTGATGAACCCGGCGAGGTTGGTGGAGGTTGCCACGTCCGGGGCTGTGGTGACCAGGTAGCGGCCCACCTCCCGGTCGCGCGCCAGGTCCACCAGCACCCGACCGAAAACCTCCTGGGTGGAGATCGGCTTGGTTGCGCGTACTCCTGTGCTTTCCGGGACGGTGACCCCCAGCGCACGCTCGCGCGGCGCACGGGACAGCGCCTCCCGGCGGGCGCCGGCCTGGATCCCGGCGGGTGACGCCGGGTCGAGGCGGTCCCACTCGGTCTCGGCGGTCAACCCCTGCGCTGCGCGCAGCGTGTCGACCTGCTCCGAGCTGAGCAACGCGGAATGGTTGCGCGGGTTGCCGGCGATGGGCAACCCCCAACCCTTCACCGTGTACGCGAAGACGACGCTGGGCCGGTCGGTGACCGCGTCGCACTGGGCGTACGCGTCGAGCATCGCCTGAAGGTCGTGCCCGCCCAGGTCGGTGACGAGCGGGCCGAGGTCCTCGTCGTCGATGCCGGCGATCAGCTCGGCGATCCCGGTCGGCGCGCCGTCCAGGAACTGCTTGCGCAACGCCGGACCGGCCAGCCCGAACAGCGACTGGTACTGCTCGTTCGGCATCGCGTCGATCCAGTCGCGCAGCGCCTCACCGCCCGGCCGGGCGTACGCCTCGGCGAGCTTACGGCCGTACTTGACCTCCACAACGTGCCAGCCGGCCGCCTCGAACTGGCCCCGCCACTGGTTGATCCGGATGCCGGGGACCACCCGGTCCAGCGACTGGCGGTTGAAGTCGACGAGCCACATGACGTTGCCCAGCCCGGTGGTCGCCGGGTCGGCCACCGCCTCCCAGATGTTTCCCTCGTCCAGCTCGGCGTCGCCGATCAGCGCCACGAACCGGGAGTGCGGGCGGGCCCCGAAGTGCGCGTCGACGTACCGCCGGGTGGCGGCGGCGAAGAGCGGCGCGGCAGCGCCCAGGCCGACCGACCCGGTGGAGAAGTCCACAGCGTCCGGGTCCTTGGTGCGCGACGGGTAGGACTGGAGGCCGCCGCGGGCCCGCAGCCGGGGCAGGTAGGAGCGGTCCAGGTTGCCGAGCAGGTACTGGATGGCGTGGAACACCGGAGACGCGTGCGGCTTCACGGCGACCCGGTCCTCGGCGTCCAGGTGCGCGAACCAGAGCGCTGTCATCGCCGTGACCAGCGAGGCGCTGGACGCCTGATGGCCGCCGACCTTCACACCGTCGCCGGTGGCCCGGTCATGATTGGCGGCGTCCACGATCCGGGTGGCGAGCCAGAGCACCCGCCGCTGGATCTCGTCGAGGACATCGAGGTCATGCTGGGTCACTGTGGCTCCATCCAGGCGTCGCCGTTGACGCCCTCGCGAGGGGTGCGGGGTGGCCGCTCAGTCGGCAGGGGGTGGCGGAAGGCCGCCGCCGGGTCACGGCGGCGGCCTCCTCCGGGCGGGTCTCTCAGCCCTGGACGCCGAGGCGCTCCAGGATCAGCTCACGCAGCGTCTTCGCGTCGGCCTGACCACGGGTGGTCTTCATGACCGCGCCGACCAGCGCGCCGACCGCCGCGACCTTGCCGCTGCGGATCTTGTCGGCGATGCCGGGGTTCGCGGCGATCGCCTCGTCAACGGCGGCGGTGAGCGCGCCCGTGTCCGACACGACCTCCAGGCCCCGGCTGGTCATGATCTCGGTGGGCGAACCCTCACCGTCGACCACGCCCTCCAACACCGTGCGGGCCATCTTGTCGTTCAGCTTGCCGGCGTCGACCAGACCCTGAAGCTCGGCGACCTGCGCGGGGGTGGCACCGATCTCGCCCAGCTCCACACCGCTCTCGTTGGCCCGGCGGGACAGCTCACCCAGCCACCACTTGCGGGCCGCCGCCGGGGTGGTGCCGGCAGCAACGGTGGCCTCGATCAGCTCGACCGCGCCAGCGTTCAACACCGACTGCATGTCCAGGTCCGAAAGGCCCCACTGCTCCTGGAGGCGACGCCGGTGCACCCGGGGCAGCTCCGGCAGAGCGGCCTTCAGCTCGGCGACCCAGGCCGGGTCCGGGGCGATCGGCACCAGATCCGGCTCGGGGAAGTACCGGTAGTCGGTGGCCGTCTCCTTCGAGCGACCCGGGGTGGTGTCACCGGTGTCCTCGTGGAAGTGACGCGTCTCCTGGGTGATCCGGCCGCCCGCGTCCAGCACCGACGCCTGCCGCAGCATCTCCGAACGGACCGCCCGCTCCACCGACCGCAGCGAGTTGACGTTCTTCGTCTCGGTGCGGGTGCCCCACTCCGCGCCCGGCAGGTTGAGCGAGGTGTTCACGTCGCACCGCAGCGAACCCTCCTCCATCCGCACGTCGGAGACGCCCAGGGTGCGGATCACGTCCCGCAACTCGGCGACGTACGCCTTGGCCACCTCGGGGGCGAGCGCACCGGTGCCCGTGATCGGCTTGGTGACGATCTCGACCAGCGGAATGCCGGCCCGGTTGTAGTCGACGAGCGACTCCGTCGCCCCGTGAATGCGGCCGGTGGCGCCGCCGACGTGCAGCGTCTTGCCGGTGTCCTCCTCGAGGTGCACCCGCTCGATCTCGATCCGCACCGTCTCGCCGCCCACCTCGACGTCCAGGTAACCGTCGACGCAGATCGGCTCGTCGTACTGGCTGATCTGGAAGTTCTTCGGCATGTCCGGGTAGAAGTAGTTCTTCCGGGCGAACCGGCACCACTCGGCGATCGAGCAGTTCAACGCCAGGCCGATCCGGATGATCGCCTCGATGGCCGCCTTGTTGGCCACCGGCAGCGACCCGGGCAGGCCCAGGCACACCGGGCAGACCCGGGTGTTCGGCTCGCCGCCGAAGTCGGTCGGGCAACCGCACCACATCTTGGTGTTCGTGCCCAGCTCGACGTGGGTCTCCAGGCCGATCACCGGTTCGAAGCGCGCAACGACCTCGTCGTACGCGGGCAGTGTCGTGGTCATGAGACGCTCCAGGCGCGATCCGGACAGAACCTGTCCAGCCTAATGGGGTTGTCCGATCAATCCTCGGGCGGGTTTCGTCACGGGCGCGTGGCGTCGTCGGCGGCGGGGTAGGGAACGGCGATGACGAATACGGGGAGAGAGTCAGGAGTGCAGGCCCGGCCGGTCATGGAGGCCCGGCGGCGCTCAAGCCGGATGACCAGGGCCGCGGTGGTGCTGTTGGCGGCCACCGTCCCCGCCACGTTCGCCATCGGGATGCTGATCTCCGACGGGAAACGGGATGCCGGCGACCCGCTGATCCGGCTGCTGCTCCTCCTGGTGACTGCGACGCTGGGCGTCGCAGTCATCCTGCTGATCAACGCATGGATGACGAGAAACTCTTCTGTGTCCGACGGCGCCGACCCGGCCAGCCGTCGGCGGGTGAAGGCGGCACTGCGCGACGGGTCGAGCACTGACCCGCAGATCGACGCACTGGCCCGCAAGGAGGCTGAGCGGCAGGTACGTCGACGGTGGGTGTTCTGGGCCCTCGGTGCTGTCCTGGCGTTGCAGATGCTGAACGCCATCAGCACCGACCGCACGTCCGCCCGCTGGACGTCCGGACTGGGCGCGGTGGTCTGGGCGGTGGTGCTCTACCAGCACTGGCGCACCACCCAACGGGCCCGCCGCTACCTCGCCGGTCCGCCAACCGCCGAAACACCCGAGGCGGGTCACGGACCGGCGTGAACCGCCCGTCCCGACCCGCCTCGGCCCCGTTCGTGCCTACAGCGCCGGCGGGGTGAACGTGCCGATCGCCGACTCCAACGCGGCGGCGACCCGGTACATCCGGTCGTCGGCCATCGTCGGGGCCATCACCTGCAGACCGACCGGCAGCCCCTCGGAGAGCCCACACGGCACCGAGATGCCCGGCCCGCCGTACAGGTTCGTCGGAATCGTGTAAAGGTCGGCCAGGTACATCTGGTACGGGTCGGCGGTCCGCGCACCCATCGGGAACGCCACCGACGGGGTGGTCGGCGAGATCAGCGCGTCGACCCGCTCGAACGCGGCAGTGAAGTCCCGGGTGATCAGGGTCCGGACCTTCTGCGCCTGCCCGTAGTACGCGTCGTAGTAACCCGACGACAGCGCGTACGTGCCGATCATGATGCGGCGCTTGACCTCCGGACCGAAGCCGGCCTCGCGGGTCAGCGACATGACCTCCTCCAGCGACCGGTTGCCGTCGTCGCCGACCCGCAGGCCGAACCGGACACCGTCGAACCGGGCCAGGTTGGAGGAACACTCGCTCGGGGCGATCAGGTAGTACGCCGGCAGGGCGTACGCGAACGTCGGGCAGGACACCTCGACGACCTCGGCACCCATCTTGGTCAGCGCGTCCACCGACTCACGGAACGCGGCCATCACGCCCGGCTCGGCACCCTCGCCCACGAACTCGCTCACGATGCCCAGCCGCACACCGGTCAGGTCACCCGTAGCGCCGAGCTTCGCCGCCGCCACCACGTCCGGCACCGGCTGCGGGATGGAGGTGGAGTCACGCGGGTCGTGCCCGCCGATCACCTGGTGCAGCAGGGCCGCGTCGAGCACGTTGCGGGCGCACGGGCCCGGAGTGTCCAGCGACGAGGAGAAGGCCACCAGCCCGTACCGGGACGTGCCGCCGTAGGTGGGCTTCGCGCCCACGGTGCCGGTGACCGCGCCGGGCTGACGGATCGAGCCGCCGGTGTCCGAGCCGATCGCCAGCGGCGCCTCGTACGCGGCCAACGCGGCAGCGCTGCCACCACCCGAACCACCGGGGATCCGGCTCAGGTCCCACGGGTTGTGCGTCGGGCCGTACGCCGAGTACTCGGTGGACGAGCCCATCGCGAACTCGTCCATGTTGGTCTTGCCGAGCATCACCGTGCCGGCCTCCCGCAGCCGCTGCACGATCGTCGCGTCGTACGGCGGGCGCCAGCCCTCCAGGATCTTCGACCCCACGGTGGTCGGAATGCCCCGGGTGGCGAGCACGTCCTTGACCGCGACCGGCACACCCGCTAGCGGGCCCAACTCCTCGCCGGCGGCCCGGCGCTCGTCCACCGCGCGGGCAGCGGCGAGCGCACCCTCGGTGTCGACATGCAGGAAGGCGTGCACCCGGTCGTCGACCGCGGCGATCCGATCCAGGTGCGCCTGGGTCACCTCGACTGCGGACGTCTCGCCCCCAGCTACCAGGGCCGCGATCTCCGTCGCGGTCATACCAATGAGATCGCTCATGCCGTCACTCCGCTGCCGCTCGCTCATGAGGCCACATCCTCGGTCAGGATCCGCGGTACGCGGAACCGCTGGTCCTCGGCGTCGGGCGCGCCCGACAGCGCTTCCTCCGGGGTCAGGCACGGCGTGACGACGTCCTCGCGGAAGACGTTTGTCAGCGGCACCGAGTGCGAGGTCGGCGGGATGTCCGCGGCGGCGACCTCGCCGACCTGGGCGACCGCCTGGAGGATCACGTCGAGCTGGCCGGCGAACGTGTCCAGCTCCTCCTCGGTGACGGCGAGCCGCGACAGGCGCGCCAGGTGCGCGACCTCCTCGCGGGAGATGGCGGCCATCCGTGCCCCCTTCTGAATTCCTGCTGGTCGGGCGGTGTGCCGGCCGCGCGACGGGTGGAGCGTGACACGCGGTGACCGGAGCGAGTCTATTGTTCCGCTCCGGTGCCGCGTCCCCGACTCCCCCTCCAGCGGCCCTCGCGCGGGGTCAACGGGTGGGGCGGCGAGCGGCATCCGGCTGCGGGTGCCCGCCGGTCGGGCGGACCGGCCGGTACCGGGTCAGCCAGATGACCAACTCCTCGGCCGGCATCGGCCGGGCGTAGAACCAGCCCTGCGCGGCGTCGCAGCCGGCGGCGTGCAGCATCCGCCAGGTCCGTTCGTCCTCGACACCCTCGGCCACCACGCGCAGCCCCAGCGCGCCGGCCAGCTCGATCATCGACCGGACGATCGCCGCGTCGTCGGTGTCGTCGGCCATACCGAGGACGAACGACCTGTCCACCTTCACCTCGGACAGCGGCAACCGGCGCAGGTGCTGGAGCGAGGAGTAGCCGGTGCCGAAGTCGTCGAGCGCGATGGCCACCCCGATCCGGTGCAGCCGGGAGATGGTGGCCAGCACCCGACGCGGGTCGGCCATCAACGCGCCCTCGGTGATCTCGACCTGAAGCCGCTCGGCCGGCACCCCGTAGCGGGCCAGCCGGTCGGCGATCTGGTCGGCGATCTCGCCGGTGTGCAGGTCACGGACGCTCACGTTCAGCGCCGCGCGCAGGCCGATGCCGGCCGCCGACCACTTGGCGAGCTGCTCCACCACGTCGTCGACGACACGACGGGTGAGCAGTCGCATCACGGCGCTCTGCTCGGCGACCCGAATCAGTTCCTCCGGGTCGACCATGCCCCGACGGGGGTGCCGCCACCGCAGCAGCGCCTCGACGCCGACCACCTCGCCGGTCGCGATGGCGATCTGCGGCTGGTAGTACATGGTGATTTCCCCGGCGTCGTCGGCCGGCTCCTCGTCCGCGTGTGCCCACCCGGTCGGTTCGAGCGGCTGCCCGGGTGTACCCGGCCCGACGTCCCGCCGCGCCCCGGTGCGACCCCTGCCCACCGCGCTCCCGTTCGGGGACCGCCGGCCGATCCCGCCCCCGGCGCGCCGCTCCCGAGCCGAGCCGGAACGGGTGCCGGCGACAGTGGCACGGGCGTTGCGGCCCCGGATCGGGTCGGCTCCGGTGGCGATCCGGTTGATCAGCTCATCGGAGTGCACCAGGTCGGCGTCGGTGTGCCGACGGCGGGCCCACCACCGGGCAGCTCCCGGCCGTGCTGTGGCGACCGCTGACGCCGGGTCCGCCGCTGGCGCGGACCGGTCCGACGCCGCGGTGGGCAGCGCGCCCTCGGCCGGCGCGCCGGTGGGCAGCGCCGCTCCGTCACCGCCGCGCACCTCCGCCGACGCGACAAGGGGTACGTCGGCAGTTCGCTCGGCGTCGCTCGGCCCGCTGTGCCGGCCGTTGCCGTCCGGCTGCGCGTCCTCCTCCTGGGCTGCCGCTTCGACCTCTGCCGGCAGCTCGGTCGACGGGCTGGCTTCCAGTACGCGCCGCAGGTCGGCGAGGAGGCCGAGTCGCTCGGCGGAGTTGTGGTCGGACTCCGGGGCGTACACGGCCACCGTGTCGTTGCGGTGCTTGGCGTCGTACATCGCCACGTCGGCGTGGCGCATCAGGGTGGCGAAGTCCTCGCCGTGCTCAGGGAAGAAGGCGATTCCGATCGACCCGCCCACGTCCAACGGCAGCCCGTCGAGCGGCACCGGCTCGGCCAACGCCTGAACCACCCGGTCGGCCAACTCCCGCGCCTGAGCGACGTCGGTCAGCCCGGTCATCACGATCGCGAACTCGTCACCGCCGAGCCGGGCGATCATCTGCGGTCGGGGCTGCATGTCGGTCAGCCGGGCGCTCACCTCGACCAGCAACCGGTCGCCCACGGCGTGGCCGAGGGCGTCGTTGACGTTCTTGAAGCGGTCCAGGTCGATCAGCAGGAGCGCGAGCTGCCCGTCGGGTTCGCCGCGGGCGGTCCGCTCGGCGTGCAGGTGCACCTGCTCGGCCACCTCGGCCAGCAGCGCCTTGCGGTTGGGCAGACCGGTCAGCGGGTCGGCGGCGGCGAGGTGCTGCTGTTCGTTGGTCAACCGCGCCATCCGGTAGACGGCGAAGAGCGGCACCAGCACCAGCGGAATCAACGCGGCGCTGACCCGCGCCGCCGCGACCAGCACCGGGGCGAGCAGCAGCAGCGAGCCGGTGGAGAGCAACTCGAAGCCGAGGCCCTGGCGGAGGGTGGGCCACCACCGGTCCCCGAAACGCAGCCGCACCGCCCAGCTGACCAACCCGTAGTTGACGACGAACCAGGCCAACGCGGCACCGCCGACGGCGGCCACGTCGGTCCAGTGCAAGCGCCCGCCGGAGAAGATGGTGCTGGAGCCGAGCTGAATCACCCCGTACGCGGCGGCGAGGGCACACGCGTACTGGCCGACGTTGAACGCCGTGCGCCACGCGGCGTGCCGCATCCGCCAACCCGAGACGACCACGCCCACCGCCTGCACCACCACCGCCGGGCCGAGACCCCAGCCGAGCAGGATCGCGAAGGTGAAGCAGGTGGACGGGAACACCGCCGACGTCTGCCGGCGCCCCGGCGGCACGAACGGGCGCGCGTCGCAGACCACAGCGAGCGCGGCCATCGTCCAGAACGCCACCGGCAGGTCGGGCAACTCGCCGGGGAGCGTCGCGAGTGGAACGGCGGCGGTCAGCGCGGCGACCGCCAGGATGCCGGCGACGAAGGCGGCGAACGGTGCGACCCGTCCCGCAGGAAGCGAGTTGCGTGGGTCGGCGACCTCCACCACACCTCCCGACCGACCATCGGCGTGCCGGTGCGCGCGCCGTGACCCAATGAAACGCCCTCGGCCCCCAGTTTCCCGGTATGACAGTCACGAATCGGTCGTAGTCGTAATTAAGTTGGTATACGCGGCCAGTCGCCGTGCCCAGCGACCGGCCGGGTCACTCCCCGAGCTGAGCGACCTCGCGCGCGGCCTCCGGGCCCGCCTCCAGCAGGAGCCGGAACCCGTCCTCGTCGAGCACCGGCACCTTGAGACTGACGGCCTTGTCGGCCTTCGACCCCGGGTTGTCCCCCACCACCACGAAGCTCGTCTTCTTGGAGACCGACCCGCTGACCTTGCCGCCCCGGCTCTGCACGGCCTCGGCGGCCTGGTCGCGCGAATAGCCGGCGAGGGTGCCGGTCACCACCACTGTCAACCCCTCCAGCGGGCGCGGCCCCTCGTCGACGGCCTCCTCCGCCATCCGTACGCCGGCCTCGGCCCACTTGCGGACGACCTCGCGGTGCCAGTCCACTGCGAACCATTCCCGGATGCTGGCGGCGATGGTCGGCCCGACACCGTCGACGGAGGACAACTCCTCCTCGGTGGCCGCGTCGATGGCGTCCATCGAGCGGAAGTGCCGGGCGAGCGCCTGGGCAGCGGTCGGGCCGACGTGCCGGATGGAGAGCGCCACCAGCACCCGCCACAGGTCCCGTTCCCGGGCGACAGCGAGATTGTCCAGCAACTTGGTGGCGTTGGTGCCCAGGCTGCCGTCCTTGTTGACGAAGAACGGCGACCGGGACAGCTGCTCGGCGTCGAGGTGGAAGAGGTCGCCCTCATCGCTGATGATCTCGGCGTCGAGCAGGGCGGCGGCGCCCTTGTAGCCGAGCACCTCGATGTCGAAGCCACCCCGACCGGCGAGGTGGAACACCCGCTCCCGCAACTGCGCCGGGCAGCTGCGGGTGTTGGGGCAACGGATGTCCACGTCGCCCTCCTTCGACGGCGCGAGCGGAGTGCCGCAGGCCGGGCAACTGGTCGGCATGACGAACGGCCGGGCATCGGCGGGCCGCAGGTCCACCACCGGGCCGAGCACCTCGGGGATCACGTCGCCGGCCTTGCGTAGCACCACCGTGTCGCCGATCAGCACCCCCTTGCGCTCCACCTCGCGGGCGTTGTGCAGGGTCGCGAGCGCGACCGTGGAACCGGCCACGCGCACCGGCTCGAGCACGGCGAACGGGGTGACCCGGCCGGTGCGCCCCACGTTGACGTCGATGTCGAGCAGCTTGGTGGTGACCTCCTCCGGCGGGTACTTGAAGGCGATCGCCCAGCGGGGGGCACGACTGGTTGACCCGAGCCGGCCCTGGATGGAGACCGGATCGACCTTGACCACCACGCCGTCGATCTCGTGCTCGACGTCGTGCCGGTGCTCGGCGTAATAGGCGATGAACTCCGCCACGCCGGCCAGATCCGGGACGACCCGCCACCGGTCGCTGGTCGGCAACCCCCACGACCTGAGTGCCGCGTACGACTCGGACTGCGCCGTGGGCTGGAACCCACGACGGGCGCCGATGCCGTGCACCACCAGGCGCAACGGCCGGGTGGCGGTGACCCGTGGATCCTTCTGGCGCAGGCTGCCGGCGGCGGCGTTGCGGGGGTTGGCGAAGGGCGCCCTGCCCTGCTCCACCAGACCCGCGTTGAGATCAGCGAACGCCGCGATCGGGAAGTAGATCTCGCCCCGGACCTCCACCAACTCGGGGACGTCCGGGAATTCGGCGGACGGGACGAGCTGGCCGGGCACGTCCCGAATGCTGCGCACGTTTGCCGTGACGTCCTCACCGGTGCGCCCGTCGCCCCGCGTGGCGGCCCGGACCAGCCGGCCGTTCTCGTAGGTCAGGTTGATCGCCAGGCCGTCGACCTTCAGCTCGCACAGGTAGGGCACCGGACCGCCCGCGTCCCGTTCGACCCGCTCGGCCCAGGCTGCCAACTCCTCGTCGGCGAAGGCGTTGTCGAGCGAGAGCATCCGTTCGGCATGGGTGACCGGGGTGAAGTCGGTGGAGAAGGTGCCACCCACCCGCTGGGTCGGCGAATCGGGCGTCCGCAGCGCCGGGAACTCCTCCTCCAGTGCCTCCAGCTCGCGCAACTGCCTGTCGAAATCGGCGTCGGGGATGGTCGGCGTGTCCAGCACGTAGTAGCGGTACTGGTGCTCGGTCAACTCCTGACTGAGCGCGGCGTGCCGTTCCCGGGCCTGCGGCGTCGGCTCAGCCCCGGCCGCCGCCTCCTGCGCCGGGCTGACCTGCTGACCGATCTGCTCCTCGGACACACCGCCACCTTCGGACACGCCTGCGACCTCCCTGATCACGCTACTCCGGCACCGTATCGGGCCGGTGGGACAATCCGCCGCCCACCCGCGCCCGAAGCGACCCCGCCCTCAGCCGCATCCGGTGATCCCGTGACGCTCGGTAGCCGTCGACCGGCCGTTCCAGCTACCGACCCATCGAGTGACGGCCGGCGCGGCGTCGTCGAGGTGTGCGTGCGGCGGGGCGGCTGCGGTGTGGTTGGCAGGCGGCACGGCCGCGGTGTGGTTGGCAGGCGGCACGGCCGCGGTGTGGTTGGCAGGCGGCACGGGCGGCGGCGTGCAAGGATCGCCGGACGGTGCGACCGGCGGGTCGCCGCAACGCGGAGGTACGGATGCGCGAGGCACTGCTCTGGGCGGTGGCGATCCTGCTGGCCGTGGCCGCCGGCTGGGCGTGGAACAGTTGGCGGCACCGGGTGGCCAACCGGCGTCCGGGCACCCGGCCGGATCGGGGCGACGCCGGTGGCCGTCGTTCCACCCCGCCGCGGCCCCGTGACGCCGAACGGCCCTCCACCAAACCCCGCTCGCGCGACACCGACCGGCACGGCGACGCCCCGGCGGCCGGCGAGATCTGGTGGGCCGACGTGCCATACGCCGACGGCACCGGGTCGAAGGTGCGCCCGTGCCTGGTCCTGCGTGCCGACTCCCGAGGCGCCGACGTTCTGAAGATCACCAGCCAGGACAAGAGCGACCGGGACGACCACGTGCGGATTCCGACCCGGGACTGGGACCCGGGCGCGGAGCACGACAGTTATCTCAGCCTCACCGAGCCGATCCGACTCAACTCGGCCGCCTTCGCCGACCATGCCGGCCGCTGCGACGCCGACCTGTGGCGGAAGGTCCGCAGCCTGCGCCACCTCCCCACCTCCTGACCACCCCTCGTGGCCGCCCGCCGGCCACCCTCGACCGCCTTCATGCCCGCCCGCCCGCCATGATCGACTCGGGTTCCTGAAAGTCGCGGTGTCCTGAGCTCCCGGATGCCCCGGTTTACAGGAACCCGAGTTGATCATGAGCGGGGGTCGGCCGCGGGGGTCGGGGCAGACCACGCCGGCCGGTCCGGTCGGGGCAGACCACGCCGGCCGCGCGGGCCGGGGCAGACCACGCCGGCCGGTCCGAGTCAGTCCCAGGTCGCGCCGAGTGTGGCGAGCTGGTCCGCGTACTCGATGCGGTTGACCCATTCGCGCGGCCAGGCGGTCATGCCGACGGCCGCGCCCACGAACGCGCCGGCCAGGGCTGCGATCGAGTCGGAGTCGCCGGCGGTGGTCGCGCCCCGAGCCAGCGCCGAGACCGGGTCGTCGGCGTGCCGTACGGCGCAGAGCAGCGCGGTGGCCAGCGCCTCCTCGGCCACCCAGCCCTCCCCGGTGGCCTGGCACGGGTCACCACCGTCGTCCGGCCGCGCCAGGGTGTCTGTCAGTCGGCCCAGCACCGCCAGACACTCGTCCCAGCCTCGCGCGATGAACTCCTCCGGCGTGCCGACCCCCGGGCGCTGCCAGAGGTCGCCCAGCCACCGCTCCCGGTAGACCAGGCGTTGGGCGAGCGCCCGCTCGGTGAGCAGCGCGGGCACCTCAGGCAGGGTGGCGCCCGCGCGCAGCACGAAGACCGCATAAGCGGTGAGTTCGCTGGCGGCCAGGCCGGTGGGATGGCCGTGGGTCAGCCCGGCCTGCAACTGGGCCAACCCGGCGAGCGTGTCGAGGTCCACGTCGAGCAACCCGACCGGGGTGACCCGCATGTTGGCGCCGCACCCTTTCGACCCGCTCACGGTGGCCTCCTGCCAGCGCACCCCACGGCTCAGCTCGGCGCAGGCGCGCAGGCAGGTCATGCCCGGGGCACGGTTGTTGTCCGGGCTGGCCGCCCAGGCCAGGAAGCGTCGCCGCAGCAGTGGCTCGACCGCCTCCGGCGTGAACGACGGCGCCTCGTGCAGCGCCCAACCCACCGCCAGGGCCATCTGGGTGTCGTCGGTGACCAGTGCGGGCTCGCCGACCAGCTCGCGTGGACCGGTCGGGCCGTACCGGCGCTCGATCTCGGCGACGGTCAGGAACTCGGTCGGCTTGCCCAGCGCGTCACCGTAGGCGAGGCCGAAGAGCGAACCGGAGGCGCGAAGCGCAGAGGTGTGGATCACGGCGGCCATGATGCCCGGCCGCCGCAACCCATGCCGGTCCGGCCAGCTCTTCCGAAACCAGCGCCCTAGTCCCAGCAGAGGCAGAACGGGTGGCCGGCCGGGTCGGCGTAGACGCGGAAGCCCTCACCCTCACCTGGCAGCCGCCGCGCACCCAGCGCGAGCGCAGCCTTCTCGGCAGCCTCGATGTCGTCCACCGTCACATCGAGGTGGAACTGCTGTGGGCGCTCGGGATCCGGCCAGACCGGTGGGCGCAGGTTGAGCGCCCGTTGGAAGGCGAGGCGCGGCTGGTGACCGGGCGGGCCGCCCAGCACCACCCAGTCGTCATCGGAGTCGCCCTCGGCGAACGGTACGCCGAGCAACTCGGCGTAGAACGCCGCCAACGCCCGCGGATCCGGGCAGTCGATCACCACTGAACGCATCTGTCCAATCATGACCGTCATCCTGCCCACCGGGTACGACAGGAAACCTCAGTCCTCGGCGAGGCGCCGGCCGGCGTCCCGGCACGCGGAGAGCACCGCCCTCGCGTAGTCCGGGGTGGCGCCGGCGAGGCCGCAGGCCGGGGTGACCACCACCTGTTGGGCGAGTTGGCGACGAGGGAAGCCGAGGCGGTCCCAGACCTGGCGTACCCGCTCGGCGATCTGCGCGGAGTTCGGCGCGCCACCGGCCGACGGCGGCCGGGTCGGCGCGGCCCCGGCCAGCAACCCGAGGCCGGCGTCGATCGCCTCGCCCAGCGGGTCGAGCTTGGTGACCAGGTCCAGGTCGAGGGCGACCGCGACGGCGCCGGCGGAGCGGATCAGCTCCAGCGGCACGTCCGGAGCGCAGCAGTGCACCAGCGTCGGTACGCCGACCGCGTCGACGGCAGTGCGCAGCAGCGCGGCGGCGTCCACCGACTCGACCGCCCGGTACGCGCCCAGCCCGCTCTCGGTCGGCACCCGCCCGGCCAGCACGGTCGGCAGTGACGGTTCGTCCAGTTGCAGCAGTACCGACGCCCCGGGCAGCCGGCGGGCGACCGCCGCGACGTGCGCGCGCAGCCCCTCGGCGAGGGAGCCGGTCAGGTCGCGGACCGCGCCGGGATCGCGCAACAGTCGGCCACCGATCGGCAGCTCCAGCGAGGCGGCCAGTGTGAGCGGGCCGGCGGCCTGCACCTTGATCGGCCCGGTGTACCCCTCGGCCTGCTCGGCGAGCTGGTCCAGGTCGCGTTCCATCAGGTCACGGGCCCGGCGCAGGTCGCGGCCCGGGCGTGGGGCGACCCGCCACCGCCCCGCGTACACCTCGACCGGCAGCTCGACGAGCAGTCCGGCGGACCGGCCGATGATGTCCGCTCCGGGGCCACGGGCCGGCAACTCGGGCAGGTGGGGCAGCTCGGGAAGCTCACCGAGGACCACCCGCTGAGCCTCGCCGATGTCGGTGCCGGGCAGCGAGCCGATTCCGGTTGCCGCGCCGGCCGGCCAGGGCCACGCCTGATCTGTCACGGGCGAAGGCTATCCCGGGAACACCGAGGCCGTGCGGTCAGCCGGTGATGGTCGCGGAGCCGAGGACCACGTCGCCGGCCGGATCTGGTCGGTACGCCACCAGGGCCTGACCGGCAGCGACGCCGCGTACCGGTCGGCGCAGCTCGGCGTGCAGCCGGTCACCGTCGAGGGCGACGGTCGCCGGCACCACGTCGCCGTGCGCGCGCAACTGCACCTCGCACTCGACCGGGGCGTCCGGTCGGGCGCCGCCGGTCCAGACCGGACGTACGGCGTGCACGTCGGACACGTCCAGGGCCTCGGCCGGGCCCACCGTCACAGTGTTGGTCTTCGGCGTGATGGAGAGCACGTAGCGTGCCCGACCGTCCGGGGCGGGCCGGTCCAGGTGCAACCCGCGACGCTGCCCCACCGTGTACGCGTACGCGCCGCTGTGACTGCCGACGACCGCGCCGGTGGAGGCGTCCACCACGTCGCCGGGCGCCTCACCGAGCCGGCCGGCCAGGAAGCCGCGGGTGTCCCCGTCGGCGATGAAGCAGATGTCGTGTGAGTCCGGCTTGTCGGCCACGGTCAGGCCACGCTCGGCGGCCTCGGCGCGGACCTGCGCCTTCGTCAGGTCACCGAGCGGGAAGATCGACCGGTCGAGCTGCTCGCGGGTGAGCACGGCGAGCACGTACGACTGGTCCTTGGCCAGGTCGACACTGCGCCGCAGCAGCCCGTCCGCGCCGAGGCGGGCGTGGTGCCCGGTCACCACCGCGTCGAAACCCAGGGCCACCGCCCGGTCCAGCACCGCCGCAAACTTGATCTTCTCGTTGCAGCGCAGGCAGGGGTTCGGCGTACGGCCGGCGGCGTACTCGGCGACGAAGTCGTCGACCACGTCCTCGTGGAAGCGGTCGGCCATGTCCCACACGTAGAACGGAATGCCGATCACGTCGGCCGCCCGCCGGGCGTCCCGGGAATCCTCCAGGGTGCAGCAGCCGCGCGCCCCGGTCCGGTAGGTCTGTGGGTTGCGCGCGAGGGCCAGGTGTACGCCGGTCACGTCGTGCCCGGCCGCCACCGCCCGTGCCGCCGCCACGGCCGAGTCAACCCCACCCGACATCGCCGCCAGAACCCTCACTGACCCACTCCCCTTCCCCGTCCCGCCCGTTCCCCCACAACAACCCTATCCACCAGCCCCGAACCCCCCGCCACCCCACAACCCCAACCCAAACCCCAAACCCCAAACCCAAACCCACGCCCACGCCCACGCCCACGCCCACGCGATCTTGCACTTTCTGCTGGGACATATGCCGCACAAGACGCGAACAGACGACCGAAAGTGCAAGATCGCGGAAATCAGGGGGTGGGGGCCCGGTGGTTAGCGGGGGGTGCGGAGGGCTGCGGCTCGGCGGGCTCGGTCGACTGCTGCCGGAAGGGCCGCGATGAGGGCGTCGACGTCGGTCTGGGTGCTGGTGTGGCCCAGTGTGAAGCGCAGCGAGGAGCGGGCGCGGTCGTCGTCGGCGCCCATCGCCAGCAGCACGTGCGAGGGCTGGGCCACGCCGGCCGAGCAGGCCGAGCCGGTCGAGCAGGCGATTCCCTGCGCGTCGAGCAGGAGCAGCAGCGCGTCCCCCTCACAGCCGGGGAAGGAGAAGTGCGCGTTGCCGGGCAGCCGATCGGTCGGGTCACCGTTGTAGATCACCTCGGGCACCGCCTGGCGGACCCGCTCGATCAGGTCGTCGCGGAGCGCGGCCACCCGGGCCGCGTACTCCTGCTGACCCTTCACCGCCGTCTCCACAGCGACCGCGAAGGCGACGATGCCCGCGGTGTCCAGGGTGCCGGAGCGGATGTCGCGTTCCTGGCCGCCGCCGTGCAGCAGCGGCGTGGCCGGCACGTCCCGGGCGAGCAGCAGCGCGCCCACTCCCATCGGGCCGCCCAACTTGTGCCCGGTGACGGTCAACGCGGCGACCCCGCTCGCGCTGAAGTCGACGGGCACCTGTCCGACCGCCTGGATGGCGTCGGTGTGGAAGGGCACACCGTGTTCGGCGGCGACGGCGGCAAGCTCGGCCACCGGCTGGACGGTGCCCACCTCGTTGTTCGCCCACATCGCGGTGACCACGGCCACCTGGTCGGCGTGCGCGGCCAACTCGGCGCGCAGGGTCTGCGGGTCGAGCCGACCGACGGCGTCCACCGGCAGCCAGCCGACCTCGGCGCCCTCGTGCTGGGCCAGCCAGTCGACCGCGTCCAGCACCGCGTGGTGCTCGACGGCGCTGGAGACCACCCGGCGGCGGTCGGAGCGGGCTGCGCGGCGGGCCCAGAAGACGCCCTTGACAGCGAGGTTGTCGCTCTCCGTGCCACCACCGGTGAAGATCACTTCAGAGGGCCGCGCGCCCAGCACAGCGGCCACCTGTTCGCGTGACTCTTCGACCCGGCGGCGGGCACGGCGGCCCGACGCGTGCAGGGAGGACGCGTTGCCGACCTCGCGGGCGGTAGCGACGTACGCCTCCAGTGCCTCGTCGAGCATGGGAGTCGTCGCCGCGTGATCCAGGTAAGCCATCACCGTTCAGCGTACGGCCGACACCTTGGGGACCGGATGCCGGAGGGGACTGCGCGCACGGGCCGGGGCGGAACTCCACCCCGGCCCGACGCGTGCGGGCCCGGTCAGGCGGGCACCGCGGTGACGACGATGTTGTCGCGGTACTTGCGCGCCTTGGCGTCGAACGGCCCACCACAGGTGATCAGGGTCAGCCGCGGCTTGCCGTCGCGGGCGAAGTACCGGTCCAGCGGGATCTTGGTCTTGTCGTACTCCTCCCGGGCCACGACCCGGTACTTGCGGGCCTCGCCATCACTGCCGGTCGCGGTCAGGGTGTCGCCCTGATCGAGCTCCCGCAGCCGGAAGAACGCGCCCTTGCCCTGCTGGGCGCTGTCCACGTGACCAGCGATGACGATCGAGCCGGCGTTCGCCTCCAGGCCGGGCCCGTACCGGTACCAGCCGATCTTGTCGACGCTCGGCGGCACCTCGAAATCGTTTGTCCGCTTGTTGATGCCGACAGCGTTGATCGTGGCGGTGACGTCGATCGCCGGGATCACCAGCCGCACCGGCGGGACGATCTCCGCCCCGGCCGGCAGTTCGCCGACGGTCACCGGGACAGACTGGCCATCGGCCGCGCTGGCCGACGGGGTCGGGGTGGCGGTCGCGAGGTTGGCCGCCTCGTCGCCGCCCACGTCCTCGGCCGGCTGGGAGCCGCACGCCACGAGCGTGGCGACGGTGAGCGCGGCAACGCCGGCGGCCAGGGCCGCCAGCGCGCCGCGATTGCGCACCGTCACTTGCGGCCGGTCCGCGCGGTCGCCATCCGCACCCCACCACCAAGGAGCAGGAGTACGCCGGCGCCGGTGAGCACGTACCACCAGGTGTCCACGCCCGTGCCGGCCTGTCCGCCGTCACCGCTGGGCACGCCACCCGGGGCGGAGTGCAGGCCGGTGATGGTCTGGGCCACCACGTCGAGGGTCTTGCCCTCGGCGGAGCCGATCGCGTAGACGATCGTGGCGGTGCCCTCCTTGAGGTTGAGGTCCGCCGGGCCGATGGCCACGGTGTCGGTGCCGGCCAGCACCACGTCCGCCTTCACCTCGCCCGCGTCGACGTCACCCTTGGCCTCGTTCGGGTTGGTGAGGTCCTCGAAGACCGGCTTGCCACCGGCGCGGACGTCGACCGCCGGAGCGGCGGCGGTGTGCCGGACGATCAGCCGCGCCTTGCCGGCGTCGACCTTCGAGACGTCGTTCACGAACGGGGTGATCTTCGGCTGGCCGGCGGCGTCGAGGTGGGCCGCGATGCTGATGTTCGCACCGCCCGGCACCGCTGCGTTGTCGACTTTGAGGATCGCGCTGCCGATCGGCTCGCCCGGCTTGGTGAGCGCGACGTCGTAGTCGCCCTCCTCCAGGTTCAGCGGTCCGGCGACGTCACCGGGCTTGAAGTTGTCGAGCGTCTTCTTGCCGTTGACGTAGACGTCGACCGGGGTGTCCGGAATGCCGTGCACGACGGAGACCTTCGACGTGGCGGCGTACGCCGGGCCGGCGGTGAGCCCACCGACGCCGGCGAAGGTCAGCGCGGCTACCGCGCCGCCCGCGGCGACCCGACGGAAGTACGAGAGCTGCATGTCTGCCTCCTGGTGATAACTGCTGATTCGTCAGGCCTGGCTTGCAGAACGGGTTACGCCGGCTGTCGGACGGGCGGATGCGCCCCGGAGGCACTTTTCTTTTCCGGCCCCGACCGCATCCGCAACGGGGTCGGGAGACGAAGAGCAGGTGAGATGACATCGACCGGGGAAGTGGGGCGGAGACTGTGGCAGCTACAGTCGGGTATGCCCCATCGAAGGCGAGCCGCCCGATGACGGCGCTACGACAGGAACCGGACCCTCCGGTGGACGACCTCGACCGCAGGTTCCGTGACGGCGACGACGTGGCGCTGCGCGAGGCGTACGACCGCTACGGTCGTGCCGTGCTCCATCTGGCCACGTCCATGCTGGCGAACCGCAGCGACGCCGAGGACGCCACCCAGGCGACGTTCGTCGCCGCCTGGTTGGGCCGCGACACGTTCGACCCGTCCAAGGGGTCGCTGATCGGTTGGTTGCTCGGCATCGGCCGGCGGAAGGTGATCGACCGGATGCGCGCCTCGGCCCGGGAGACCCGGGTGGTGGAGACGGTCCGACAACTGCCCGAGCCGGCGCAGACCGAGCCGGATCCGGACCGCGTGGTGGACCGGTTGGTGATCGCCGACGAGTTGGCTCGCCTCCCGGACGACCAGCGACGGATGCTGGAGCTGGCCTTCTACGACGACCTGACACACCAGCAGATAGCCGCGGTGACCGGCGTGCCGTTGGGCACCGTGAAGAGTCACATCCGACGCGGCATGGCGAGCTTGAAGCGCAGATGGGAGGTGGACGGTGCAGCACCTGGACCACGACCGGCTGGTATTTCTGGCACTCGGTGAGAGCGAGGCGGACAACGGGGAGAGCACCCACCTCTCCACCTGCGCGCTCTGCCGCGCGGAGGTCGCGAGCCTTCAGCAGGTGGCGGGGCTCGGCACCGAGACGCAGGGCCTGGCCGACCTGCCCGACCCACCGGAGCACGTCTGGCAGGGCATCGAGGCCCAGGTCAGGGCGGCGGAGGCCGGGCCGTTGCTGACCGAGACCCGTCGACACCGGGTGCCCGGGCAGGCCGACACCACGACGGCCGGACAGGCCGACACCACCACGACCGAGCGGACCTCCGGCGCGGCGGCCGGGTCGACGGTGACCCGGCTGGACCCGGCGCGGCGATCCCGCCGGGGTCGCGGCTGGTCCGGTTGGGTGGCCACAGCGGTGACCGCGGCCGCCGCCGCGGCGGTTGCCGTCGTGGGCACCGTCTCGGTGCTCCGACCGGACGATCAGACGCCCACCCCGACGCCGGTGGTGGTGGCGAGCGCTCCGCTGGCCGCGTACGGAGCGACCCCGCCGACGGCCAAGGGCGACGCCCGGGTTTTCCAGGACGGCCAACTACATCTGCATGTGGCGAATCTCCCGAGCGTCCCGGGGTACTACGAGGTCTGGCTCATCAATCCGACGACCATGGAGATGTTCTCGGTCGGCACCCTGGGTGGCGGCTCGGACGCCCTGCTGCCCCTGCCTCCGAATGTCGACCTCAAGAGCTACTCGGTGGTGGACGTCTCCGCCGAGCAGTACGACAACAACACCCGCCACTCCGGCGACAGCCTGCTGAGGGGCTCCCTGACGGGCTGATCGGCGGGCCGGCTCAGCTCCCCGGCTCGCCGATCAGCTCCCATACGGCAGTGGCCGCCCGTGCGAACGGGCGGCCACTGACGTATCGCTGGCTTACTTGCGCTTGCGGATCTCCTCGGCGGCCTGCGGGACGATCTTGAACAGGTCGCCCACCACCCCGAAGTCAGCCAGCTCGAAGATCGGCGCCTCGCCGTCCTTGTTGACCGCGACGATGGTCTTCGAGGTCTGCATGCCGGCCCGGTGCTGGATCGCACCGGAGATGCCGAGGGCGACGTAGAGCTGCGGGGAGACCGTCTTACCGGTCTGGCCCACCTGGAACTGGTGCGGGTAGAAGCCGGAGTCGACGGCCGCGCGGGACGCGCCGACGGCGCCGCCGAGCAGGTCGGCGAGCTCCTCGACCAGCTTGAAGTTGTCGGCGTTGCCGACGCCCCGACCGCCGGAGACGACCACGCCGGCCTCGGTCAGCTCGGGGCGGGAGCCCTTCTGCTCGGCGACCCGCTCGACGACGGTGGCCAGCTTGTCGGTGTCGGTGACCGACACACTGAGCTGCTCGATCGCCGGGGTGGCCGCCGCCGGGGCGGGGGTGACCGAGTTGGGCCGGACGGTGACCAACGGCAGGCCCTTGGTGACCTTGGACTTGACGATGGTGGAGCCGGCGAAGGCGACCTGGGTCGCGGTGCCGTCGGCGTCCAGGCCGACCACGTCGGTCAGGATGCCGTTGTCGAGCTTGACGGCGAGCCGGGCGGCGATCTCCTTGCCCTCCTGGGCCGACGCCAGCAGCACGGCGGCCGGCTGCACGCGCTTGACCAACTCGGCCAGCACCGTCGCCTTGGGGGCCACCAGGTAGCCGTCGATCTCGTCACCCTCGGCGGCGTAGATCTTCTCCGCGCCGTACTCGCCCAGCTTGCCGCTCAGCGCCTCGGCGGCACCGGCGCCGCCGAGCACCACAGCGCTCGGGGTGCCCAGCTCACGCGCGAGGGTGAGCATTTCCAGGGTGACCTTCTTGACGCCGAATTCCTTTGTGGCTTCGACGACGACGAGAACCTCGGACATGTCAGACCCCCCTCTCACACGAACTTTTCGGTGGCGAGGAACTCGACCAGCTTGACGCCGCCCTCGCCCTCGTCAGTGATCTTGGCGCCGCCGGAGCGCGGGGGGCGCTTGGTGTGTTCGACGACGGCGCTGGTGGCGCCGTCGAAGCCCACCTCGTCGGCCGCGACTCCGAGGTCGGCCAGCGAGAGCGTCTGCACCGGCTTCTTCTTGGCGGCCATGATGCCCTTGAAGGAGGGGTAGCGCGGCTCGTTGATGGTGTCCCAGACGGAGACCACGGCCGGGGTGGCGGCGGTGACCACCTCGTAGCCCTCCTCGGTCTGCCGCTCGACGGTCAGCGTCGCGCCGTCGACGGTGAGCTTGCGGGCACCGGTGAGCGCCGCGACGCCCAGCCGCTCGGCGATCATGTGCGGCATGACCTGGACCCGGCCGTCGGTGGACTCGGCACCGCAGATGACCAGGTCGGCGTTGAGCTGACCGAGCGCGGCGGCGAGCACCTTCGAGGTGGCGACGGCGCACGAGCCGTGCAGGGCGTCGTCCAGCACGTGCACGGCCTTGTCCGGGCCCATGGAGAGCGCCTTGCGGATCGACTCGGTCGCCCGGTCCGGACCCATGGTCAGGATGGTGACCTCGCCGCCGTGCGCCTCCTTGATCTTCAGCGCCTCCTCGATGGCGTACTCGTCCATCTCGTTGATCACGTTGTTCGCCGAACCGCGGTCGACGGTGTTGTCGTCATTGCGCAGGTTGCGGTCCGCGCCCGAATCAGGCACCTGCTTGACGAGTACGACGATGTTCATCGCGCTTCGACGACCCTCCTGTGTGGTGTTGCGATTCGCTCGCCCGGTATGGGGCGCAGCGTCGCGCGTCGGTCGACGCCAGGTCAACCGCGGGCGGTTGTGCAGTTGCCCACGGCGCAATGTTACCTGCCAGTAGGTTGCACTCCCGCAGCACTCAGCGTGACACAGCTCACCGACGCGCGGCCGGTCAGGCCGGCTCGGCCAACGCGACCCGGATCTGGTCGATGGCCGCCGCCTCGGCAGGCGCCACCCCGTCGTGCGCGCGGGCCACCTGCTCCGCCGCGGCCAACACCAGATCGCGGTACGCGTCCACGTCCCGTGGGGACTTCTCGCGCAGGATCCGCACCGCCTCGCCCAGCGCCGGAAGCACCACCGACTCGATCTCCAGCTGCGAGTCCCGCGGAAGTCGCGGCAGCGGGCCGGTGGTCAGCGCCTCCTTGACAGTGCCACTGGCGTCGGCCAGCGCGCCGGAAGCGGCGATGCTCTCCCGGATCACCCCCAGCACACCGGGATCGGCGTTGGAGACCAGGAAGACGGCACCGAAGGCACCGGTCTTGAGGGTCAGGCGCTCCTCGTCCGTCAACCGCTGTTCCATGATCACGGAGTGTAGACGTACGGGGTGGTGGTGGTGACCGGGACGAGGCCGAGCCGCTGGAGGATGGGCCGGCTGTCCTCGGAACAGTCGACCTGCATGAGCGTCCGACCCCGCTGCTCGGCGAGCCGCGCCCGGTAGTTGACCAACGCCCGGTAGATGCCCTTGCGCCGCCACTGCGGCAGGGTCGAGCCACCCCACATCGTGGCGAAGCCGGTGTTCGCCGGGAACCGCACCCAGCCCGCGCTCACCACAGTCCCGCCCGCCTCGGCCACCACCACGGTGATCGAGTTCGGGTCGGCGTCGATCTCCTTGGCCAGGCCCGTCACGAGGTGCGAGCGATCCTCCTGCCAGACCTCCTCCTCCATGGCGGCGATCCGCTCCAGGTCCTCCCGGGCGGTCACCTCACGCAGGCGTACCCCCTCGGGAACGACAGGCAGCGCGGCGGCCAGCGGGGCGACCGGCCCGACCACGACGGTCTCGCGGTCCTCCGGCACGAAGCCGGCAGCGCGCAGCCGGTCCGCCAGATCGGCCGGCTCGTCGTGCTCGTTGAGCTTCCACTCGACGGACTGGCCACGCTCACGGAACAGCTGCACCTGCCGGGCGATCAGCTCGTCCAGCGCGTCACCTGTCAACCCGCCCAGTGTGCGGTAGGTGAGGAACCCGCCGGCGTCGAGCCCGATGATGCGGACCAGCGGCCCGTCCCGCTCCACGGTCACCCCGGCCGGAACCGGGTCGGGGATCTCCGGGCGGAGTTGGTTGTCGTAGGCGTCGCGCAGCGTCTGTACGTCGAGATCAGTCACCGGACCAGGCTAAGCGGGAAGGGAAACGGATATTCTCCCACTGTGTGGGAGGCGATCAGGCGGTGGTTCGACCCGACGGAGCTGCGTTCGGTCGGTGAACCGCCGGACTACCGCTTCTCCCTGGCCAACGAACGGACCTTCCTCGCCTGGCTGCGCACCGGGCTGGCACTGGTCGGAGGCGGGCTGGCCGCCGCGCAGTTCCTGCCACCCCTGCCGATGAGCCACCTGCGTGAGGTGATCGCGGTGGCGTTGCTGCTGCTCGGCGCGGCGGTCGCGATCCGCGCTGTGGACCACTGGGCGCGTACCGAGCGGGCCATCCGGCTCGGTCAGGAACTGCCCGCTTCCCGGTTCCCCGCCATCCTGGCGCTCGCCGTCGGCGGCGGCGCGTTGCTGCTGGTGGTCGCCGTCCTGATGCGGGCGGTCGGCGGGCGGTGAACACCGAACGCGACCCGGGGCTGCAACCGGAGCGGACCCGGCTGGCCTGGCGGCGCACCCTGCTCACGGTGACCGTGGTGAGCGTGCTCGCCGTCCGGCTGGCGGCGACGGGAGACCCGACCGGTGCGCTGATCGCCGGCGGCACCGTTCTGGTGTGGGGCACCCTGCTGGTGCTCTGCTGGCCCCGGGGCACGGGCACCGGTCCGGCCCGCACCGGCGGCCGGACACTGCCCCTGGTCACCGTGGGCACCGTGGTGCTGGCGCTACTGGGAGTGCTGCTGGTGCTGCGCGGACTGGGGTGACGCGCGCAGGTGCGTCATCATGGGTGCATGGCCCGGCTTGGCGTACTCCTCTTCCTGGTGCAGATTGTCCTCGCCGTCTGCGCGCTGATCAGCTGTCTCTCCGCCGAGGAGGGCAAAGTTCGCGCCCTTCCCCGGATCGCCTGGGTGCTGATCATCTTGTTCTTCCCGCTGGTCGGCTCGATCGCCTGGTTCATCGTCGGCCGGGAGCCCAGCCCCGGCGCCGGCAAGGGTTGGCCGGGCGGCGGCGAGCGGCAGCGTCCTCGGCAGGTGGCCCCCGACGACGACCCGGAGTTCCTGCGCTCCGTCGAGGAACGCGCCCAGCAGCAGGACCAGGAGCTGTTCCAACGCTGGGAGGAAGACCTGCGGCGACGCGAGGACGACCTGCGCCGCCGCGACGGTGAGCCGCCACGCGAGGGCGACCGACCGGAGGTGTGAGCGCGCCGCCGCCGGCGCGGGAGCGACGGCGGCGGCGGGTGCGACTCAGGCCAGGTTCGACGACCGGGGGTACGCGTCGGTCGGGTCGGTGAGCACGTTCACCAGGTACGGCACTCCGGAGTCGAACGCCCGCTGGAGCGCCGGGCCCAGGTCGGCCGCCTTGGCGACCGTCTCCCCCGCCCCGCCGAGCGCGCTGACCACCGTGTCGTACCGCAGCTCCGGCTGGAGGTCGGCGGCGACGTCGTAGCCGTACATGGCACGCATCGGGTGCTTCTCCAGCCCCCAGATGCCGTTGTTGCCGACGACGATCACCACCGGCAGCTTCTGGCGGACCAGCGACTCGACGTCCATCAGCGAGAAGCCCGCCGCGCCGTCACCCATCAGCACGCAGATCTGCCGGTCCGGGTGACTGACCCGGGCCCCCATCGCGTAACCCATGCCGGTGCCGAGGCAGCCGTACGGGCCCGGGTCCAGCCACGTGCCGGGCTGGGCCGGCTCCAGGTACCGCCCGGCGTACGACACGAAGTCGCCGCCGTCGCCGATGGTGATCGCGTCCGGGGCGAGCGCTCGACGCAGCTCGCCGTAGATCCGGGCCGGGCGGATCGGGTCGGTCTCGGCGGCCATCTCCGCGGCGTCCCGAGCCTTCGCCGCGTCCTCGGCGACCCGCAGGTCGGCGATCCAGTCGGAGTGGTCGGCGCGGTCACCGGAGTGATCGGCCAACGCGGAGAGGATCAGGCGCAGGTCACCGGCGGGTGCGGCGGCCGGCTGCACGTGCGTCGCCCGCTGGCTGGGGGCGTCGACGATGTGCACCACCTTGGCGTCACCGAAGTCACCGAAGCTGAGCCGGAAGTCCAGCGGAGTGCCCACCACCACGACCACATCGGCGCCGGAGAGCGCGGCCCGTCGGGCCTTGGCGAACGCCAGCGGGTGCTCCGGCGGGAGCGAGCCGCGACCCATGCCGTTGGTGAAGACCGGCACCTGCAACGCCTCGGCCGCCTCGCGCAACGCGGCGACCGCGTCGCCCGCGTACACGTCGGAGCCGGCGATGATGACCGGCCGCTGCGCCCCGGCGATGAGCAACGCGGCGCGGCCGACCTCCTCCGGGTCCGGGGCGATCGGGTCGACACCCGTCACGGTGGGCAGCTCGGCCTCCGCGACCGAGAAGACCGTCTCCAGCGGGAAGTCGAGGAAGGCCGGGCCCCGGTGCGGGGTGAGCGCGGCGTTCAGCGCCGCACCCACCGCACGCGGGATGTCGTCGGTGCTGAACACCGTCTCGGCGTGCTTGGTGACCGGGGCGACCAACGGCAGGTGGTCCATCTCCTGGAGGCTGCCCGAGCCCCAGCGGAACGCGGGCGCGCGCCCGCCGAGCACCAGCACCGGCGAGGCGTTGAAGAACGCGCTGGTCATGCCGGAGATGCCGTTGGTGACACCGGGCCCTGCGGTGAGCACGGCGAGGCCGGGGCGGCGCTGGAGCTTGGCCACGGCCTCGGCGGCGAAGACCGCGGACTGCTCGTGCCGGACGTCGTAGATCGGGAAGTCGGTCTTGTACGCGGCGTCGTAGAGCGGGAAGACGTGCCCGCCGGACAGCGTGAACATCTCCCGTACGCCGTGCGCGCGTAGTGCCGCGAGCGCCAACTCGCCGCCGTGACCCTCGATCCGCTCCGTCATGTCGCTCCCATCGTCCGTGGCCGGGATCACAGGTTACCGGCCAGTCACTTGGCCCTGCGACCGTGGCCCCGGCCGGTGGACGGTGCCGAGGTCAGAGCGCCGTCGGGGCGGGAGGCGACGGATCAGCGGCCGGTGAAGCCCGGCTTGCGCTTCTCGACGAAGGCCGCCATGCCCTCGCGCCGGTCGTCGGTGGCGAACAGCGCCGCGAAGAGCTGACTCTCCCAGGCGAGGCCCGAGTTCAGGTCCATGTCCAGGCCGCCGTCGACCGCCAGCTTCGCCGCGCGCAGCGCCTGCACCGGGCCCCTCAGGTACGGCTTCACGTAGGCGACAGCGGCCTCGTAGACCTCGGCGGCCGGGACCACGCGGTCGGCCAGGCCGATCCGCAGGGCCTCCTCGGCGTCGACCATCCGGCCCGTCATGATCAGATCCTTGGCGCGGGCCGGGCCGACCAGGCGGGCCAGCCGCTGCGTGCCGCCGGCACCCGGGATGATGCCGAGCTTGATCTCCGGCTGACCGAGCTTGGCGTCCTCGGCGACGATCCGCCAGTCACAGGCCAACGCCAGCTCACAGCCGCCACCGAGGGCGTACCCGGTGATCGCGGCGACCACCGGCTTGGGGATCCGGGCGATCGCGCCGAGCGCGCTGGACAGGTTCGCCGCCCGGTCGGCCATGTCCACGTAGGACATGTCAGCCATCTGCTTGATGTCGGCGCCGGCGGCGAAGACCTTCTCCCCGCCGTACACGATGACCGCGCGGACCTCGGGATCGGCGGTGGCCGCCGTCGCAGCGGCGCGCAACTCCTCCTGCACCTGGGTGTTGAGCGCGTTCATCGGCGGCCGCTCCAGCCGGATCGTGCCAATGCCGTCAGTGGTCTCCAGCCGAACGAACTCGCCCACGCTGCCCTCACTTCCTCGTCGAAGTCGCGTGCCAACCTTACGACCCGGCTCGTTTGGGTAAGTAGTGTGGTGTCAGCCCCGTGGGCGGGAGTCCAGCCATGGTCACGTATTACGACGACAGGTCGGTGCAGGTCACCTCCACCACTCTTCGCGTGGACGGTCGCAGCTACAAGCTGGCCGACATCACGATGATCTGGCACCGCCGGGGCACCCGCTCCTGGCGTGTGCTGGTGGGGCGGGGCGCGATCGGCGCAGCGCTCGCCGGCCCGCTGGTCGCGGCGGTGCTCGGCATCGGCGTGGCCGTCTGGCTGCACCGCTCCCCCACCGTGACGATCGCGATCGTCGGCGCGTCGGTGCTGGTCGGCCTGGCCGTCGGGCCGGTCGCCGACTTCCTCTTCGAACACCTGGACCGCTCGTACGCCCGGGGCAGCCGCCAACTGGAGATCTGGGCCCGTTGGCGGGGCCAGCCGGTGCGTCTGCTGCACACCGGTGACGCGCTGCGCTTCGGGCAGATCTACCGGGCGGTGCAACGCGCGGTGGAGCACAGCCAGCCGGCCCACCCCGCCACGCGCCGCTAGCCGGCCCGTTCCGCACGGGCACGGGCACGGCAGACCGCACGGGCACGGCAGACCGCACGGGCACGGGCACGGCCGGACTCGGCGAGGTTGCCCGGCGGTGGTTAGGCTTAGTGATGACCCTCTATTACCGGGACGACGCGGTGCAGGTGACCTCCGAGTCGATCCGGGCGGGTGGTCACGTGATCGCCCTGTCCGACGTGACGTTCGTCTGGCACGCACGTGGGCAGAAGACCCTCGCCGTACGCGGCCGTGTGCTGGGGCGCGGTGTCCTGGTCCTGCTGCTCTCGCTGCCGCCGCTGGTCGCCGTGGTCTGCGTGCTGTCGCTGGCCTGGTCGGCTCAGGACCGAGGCAACTGGCAGCTGGCGCTGATCATCCTGGCCGCCTGCGCGGCGGGGACGCTCGCGCTGGCACCGTTCCTGGAGATTCCCCTCGGCTGGCTGGACCGCTCCTACGAGCGCGGCAGCCACGTGCACGAGTTGTGGGTGCAGCACCACGGTCGGGAGGACCTGCTGGTGCGCACCCCGGACGCGCTACGGTTCGGGCAGATCTACCGGGCCGTGCAGCGCGCCGTCGAACAACAGGGGGACCACCGATGACCACCCGCCGCCGCGAGGCCGTCGCCCTGGCCGGCCTGCTCGCGACGGCCGGCGTCACCCATCTGGTACGCCCCGGCGTCTACGACCCGATCGTGCCGCGTGTGCTGCCCGGCCCGCCCCGTTTCTGGACGTACGCCAGCGGGGTCGCCGAACTGGTGGTGGCTGCGGCTGTCGCGAACCCGGCCACCCGGCGGGCCGGCGGCCGGGCAGCCGCCGCTCTCTTCGTCGCCGTCCTGCCGGCGAACGTCAAGATGGCCGTGGACTGGCGGCGCCGACGCCCGACACAGCGGGCCATCGCGTACGGCCGGGTGCCGTTGCAGGTGCCGCTGATCTGGTGGGCGCTGCGGGTGGCCCGCGCCGACACCGCCGGTCGACAGTCACGCTGACCTGCTCCGACGGGCGGTTGTGGCACGGCCGACGCACACTTGGCCCCATGGCGATTCCCCTCCCCACCCCGACCGCCGTGGTCGGTCTGACCCGCTCCGCCCTCGACCAGGCGCTCGGCTCGGCCGCCTCGATGGCCGCCGTGCCCGCCCGCGCGTTCGCCGTGCTCGACGGGGTGGAGCAGCTCCTGGCCCGGATCAACGGCGTGGTCGACCGGATCGAGACGACCCTGGATCGGACCGACCAGGTGCTCACCGACGCCGAGGGCGCGGTTCGCGAGGTGGCCGTCATCAGCACCGCCGCGACCACCGCCATCGACACGGCCACCGAGGTGGCCACCGCCGCCGCCGCTGTGGTCGCCGAGGCCGACCGGGTCTCCCGGGTGGCGGGCACCGTGGTCGCCGAGGCCGACCGGGTCGCGAAGCGCGCCTCCGTCACCGTGGGCACCGCGACGGAGGCCGCGGCCACCGCGGCCGAGTTGCTGTCGGCGTACGAGCCGGCGCTGCGCCGGGCCGCACCGATGGCCGAGCGGTTCGTCGGGGAGCTGAGCCACGAGGAGATCACCGCGGCGATCCATCTGATCGACGAGCTGCCCAAGCTCCGGGAACATCTGACGGCGGACATTTTGCCGATCCTTGCCACGCTGGACCGGGTCGGCCCGGACCTGCACGACCTGCTCGACGTCACCCGTGACCTCAAGCTCGCCGTGGCCGGCATCCCCGGGCTGGGCATGCTGCGCCGCCGCGGCGAGAAGCTCGCCGACGAGCCGGTGGGGTGAACGCCAGCCCGCCCGTGCCGTGGATCAGCAGTCGCAGGTGATCGTCGTGGCGGGCGCGGTGTGTCGGTGTTCGAGACCGGGATCGTGACCGAGGTGTTCGGACTGGCCCGGCCCGAATTCGACGTCGACTGGTACGACCTCGTGGTCTGCGCCGAGCGGCCGGGGCCGGTGCCGGTGGTCGGCGGAGCGAGCCTGCACACCCCGTACGGTCTGGCCGAGCTGGCGGCGGCGCGCAACGGGGTCAGGCCGGCGCGTACAGCTCGTCGATCTCGGCGCGTTGCGGCAGCGCCACCGAGGCGCCGAGCTTGCGCACGCAGGCAGCGCCGGCCGCCGACGCCCAGCGCACCGCGTCGACCAGCTCGCGCCCTTCGCCCCAGCCGACGGCCAGCGCGGCGGTGAACGCGTCACCGGCGGCGGTGGAGTCGACCACGTCGACCCGTACCGCCGGCACGTGCACCTCGGTGCCGTCCCGGTCGACGTACCAGGCGCCCTCCCCGCCGAGAGTGAGCACGGCCCGGGGAGTCAGGTCGAGCAGCGCGCGCGGCTCCTCCCGACCCCGGCCGGCGAGCGCCTGCGCCTCGCCCTCGTTGACGACCAGCAGGTCCACGGCGGCGAGCAGCTCGGGTGGGAGGTCCCGCGCCGGAGCGGCGTTCAGGATGACCCTGGTGCCGGCCTCGCGGGCGGCCACCGCGGCGGCAGTCACGGTCTGCACCGGGATCTCCAGTTGCGCGACCAGGACGTCCGCCGTACGGACGGTGGTCAGCTCCTCCTCGGTGAGGCCGACCAGGGCGTCGTTCGCGCCGGGGGTGACCACGATGGCGTTGTCCCCCTGGGCGTTGACCATGACCAGCGCCACTCCCGAGGTGCCGTAGACCACGCGAAGCTGACTGGTGTCCACGCCGGCCGCTGTGATGCGGGCCTTGAGGGTGACGCCGAAGGCGTCCGAGCCGATCGCGCCGAGGAAGGCACAGGAGGCGCCGGCGCGGGCCGCGGCCACGGCCTGGTTGGCGCCCTTGCCGCCGGGCACCATCACGAAGTCGGTGCCGAGCATGGTCTCGCCCTGTCGAGGCAGCGCGGGTGCCATCGCGACCAGGTCCATGTTGGCGCTGCCCACCACGGCGACCCGGGTCTGCGGCACGGCCGTCTCCGCCTGTCCGGCGCTCAGGCGGCGCGGGCGGTGAAGCGGTCGCCCGACCGCTCGACGACGAGTGGCAGCCCGAAGGTCTTGGAGAGGTTGTCACCGGTCAGCGTCTCGGCGAGCAGGCCCTGGGCGACCACCCCGCCCTCGCGCAGGAGTATCGCGTGGGTGAAACCGGGAGGGATCTCCTCGACGTGGTGGGTGACCAGCACCATGGCCGGGGCGTCCGGGTCGTAGGCCAGCTCGGCCAGTCGGGCGACCAGGTCTTCCCGACCGCCCAGGTCGAGCCCGGCGGCGGGCTCGTCGAGCAGCAGCAGCTCCGGGTCGGTCATCAGGGCACGGGCGATCTGCACCCGCTTGCGCTCACCCTCGGAGAGGGTGCCGTAGCGGCGTTCGGCGAGACCACCGACGCCGAGTTGACTCAGCAGTGCCCGCGCCCGCGCCTCGTCGCCACGGTCGTAGTTCTCCCGCCAACGGCCGACCACCGACCAGGCGGCGGTCACCACCACGTCGCTGACCCGCTCGTCGGCGGGCAGCCGCTCGGCGATCGCGGCGGTGGTGAGCCCGATCCGGGTACGCAGCTCGTTGACGTCGGTGCGGCCGATCCGCTCGCCGAGCACGTGCGCGACACCCGTGGTGGGGTGCAGCCGGCCGGCGGCGAGGTTGAGCAGTGTGGTCTTGCCGGCGCCGTTGGAGCCGAGCACGACCCACCGCTCGTCCAGTTCGACACGCCAGGTCAGGTCCTCTAGGAGGGCGGTGCCGGAGCGGCGCACGCCGACGCCGTCGAGGCTGACCACCAGATCCGGGTTCACCGCACCATCCAACCACGCAGCGCCGGGGTGCCCCCCATGGGCGGCACCTCAGCCATAGGGTGAAGCGCCGTGTCATTGATCACCAAGCCCGAAGGACGGCCCATGCCCAGCCGACGTACGGAGCTGCGCAGATGAGCGCGGTCATCGAGATCGAGGGTCTACGCAAGAGCTTCCGCAGCCTGCGCAGCGGCCGACGGGTGGCGGTGGACGGGTTCGACCTGCTGGTCGAGGCGGGCCAGGTCCACGGCTTCCTGGGCCCCAACGGCTCGGGCAAGACCACCACCCTGCGGGCCCTGCTCGGGCTGGTACGCGCCGACAGCGGCCGGATGACGGTGCTCGGCGAACCGTCGCCGGAGTTGCTGCCCCGGGTGGCGGGTCAGGTCGGCGCCATCGTGGAGAGCCCGCAGTTCTTCGGCAACTTCACCGGCTACCGGACGCTGCGGCTGTTGGCCCGCGCCGGTGGTGTGCCGGTCTCGCGGGTGGACGAGGTGCTGGATCTGGTGGGCCTGCACGACCGGGGCGATGAGCGGGTGAAGGGCTACTCGCTGGGCATGAAGCAGCGTCTGGCGGTGGCGTCCGCGCTGTTGAAGGACCCGCGTCTGCTCATCCTGGACGAGCCGGCGAACGGCCTGGACCCGGCGGGCATCCGGGAGATGCGGGACCTGATGCGGTCGCTGGCGGCCAACGGGGTGACAGTGCTGGTGTCCAGTCACATCCTGGGCGAGATCCAGCTCATCTGCGACCACGTCACGATCATCTCTCGGGGGCGGCGGGTCGCGACCGGTCGGGTGGACGAGGTGCTGGCGGGCCACGACCGGCACGAGTTCCTGGTCCGGGTGGCCGAGCCGGAGCGGGCCGTCGAGCTGCTGCACGCGGCCGAGCTGACGGCGGTGGTGGACGGTGGAGCGTTGGTGGTGAGCGGGGTGAGCGACCCGACGGCGATCAGCCGGGTGCTCGGTGAGCAGGGTCTGTGGGTGGGCGAGCTGACGCCGCTGCGGCCGGATCTGGAGAGCGTCTTCCTGGAGCTGACCGGCGCGTACGAGCATCCGTCGGTGCCCCGGCAGGTCGGCGACCCGTCGCTGCCGCAGGACGAAGCTGTGATCGACCTCGATCGGGGAGTGGACGCGTGAACCTGGTGCGTGCCGAGTTGGAGCGACTGTCCGCGCGTCGCTTCGTGCAGCTCATGGTGGTCCTGTTGGCGTTGGCGTTCGCCGTCACGGCGGCGACCACCCTTGCCGGCTCCCACAAACCGAGCGTCAGTGAGCTGAACTCGGCGCGGACGCAGGCCGCCGAGGCGCGGCGTGACATGGAGGCCACCCACCAGGAGTGCCTGGCCCGCCAGGACGGCACCTCAACCTCCGACTCGGACAGGTACTTCCCCAGCGACTGCTCCCAGATCGACCCGATCCGGCAGGACCGGCTGCCGATCGCCGCCGACTTCCTGCCGGGTGTGTTCACCTTCGCCGAGCAGGCCCAACCGCTGCTGTACTTCCTCATCGCGTTCCTGGTGTTGTTCGGGTTCCTGGTCGGCGCCTCCTACATCGGCGCGGACCTGACCTCGGGCGGGGTGGTGAACCTGCTGCTCTGGCGACCGCGCCGGTTGACGGTGCTCGCGACCAAGCTGGGCACCCTGCTCGGCGCGGTGCTGGTCCTGGCCCTGCTGGCGTCGGTGGTCTATCTCGCCACGTTCTGGGTGATCGGGCAGGCTTTTGGGTTGCCGGGCAGACTGGACGGCGATTTCTGGCGCTCACTCGGCGCGGTGCACGGCCGTGGCCTGGTGCTGGTGCTGCTGGCCTCCGCGCTGGGCTTCGCGATCGCCACGCTGGGTCGGCACACGTCTGCGGCGCTCGGCGCGCTCGCCGCGTACGCGGTGGTCTGGGAGTTGGGTGGCCGAGTGGTCCTGGAGATCATCGACGCGCGGAAGTCGGACCTGTTCATGCTGTCCAGCCACATCGGGGCGTGGCTCAACGGCGAGGCGCGGTTCTATGACGAACAGGTCTGCCGGGGCAGCGGCCAACTCCCGTACTGCGAGGGGTTCTACACGGTGACCTGGCTGCCGGCGCTGTTGGTGCTGCTGGCGATCACCGGCGGTCTGACCGCGGCGGCGTTCGCCGTGTTCCGTCGCCGCGACCTGATCTGAGTCGAGGCCGTCGGGTCGCCCCGGTCCGGGCGGCCCGACGGAACGGCCAGGCGACGCCCGGCAGGAGCTTGCAAGCCGTGGGGGCGCGGTGAAATATTCCTTCACATGACCGCCGCAGCGGGCTCAGCCGACGGTGGAGCCGAACACCTCGTCGCGCACGGCGTTGAGGGCGGTGCGCAGCGCGCCGTGCAGGATCGGCTCCTCGGTCAGCCCGGTCGGCACCACTCGCGGCTGGACCAGGGTGATCGCGGCGACCTCCTGCTGCACCCGGTCGGCGAGCGCCGCGCCACCGGCCTGGCCCACCTCGCCGGCGAGCACGACCAGCGGCGGGTCCAGCACCACGCAGGTGCTGGCCACGCCGAGCGCGAGCCGACGGGCGAGTTCGTCGAGCATCGGGCCGCCGTCAGCGCCGGCCGCGACGGCCGCGCGGACCGCCTCGGCGGCGTCGGCATCCGGGTAGCCGTGCTCGCTGGCCACCGCGCGCACCGAGTCCGCACCGATCAGCTGCTGGAAGGCCGGCTTGGCGCGACGCGAGACGTCGCGCGGGATGGGCGCGCCGGGCACCGGAAGGTAGCCGATCTCGCCGGCCGCACCGCTGCTGCCGTGGTGCAACCGCCCGCCCAGCATGATCGCCAGGCCGACGCCGGCGCCCACCCAGACCAGCACGAAGTCCGACAGCCCTCGCGCCGCGCCGGACTGCGCCTCGGCCACGGCCGCCAGGTTGACGTCGTTCTCGAAGACTACAGGTGTGTGCAGGTCGTCCCGCAACGCGGCGAGCAGACCACTGTGCCAGCGCGGCAGGTTGAAGGCGAAGGTGATGTCGCCGGTGCCGGGGTCGACCAGGCCCGGCGTGCCGAGCACGATCCGTCGTACGCTGCTCAACTGCGCCTGGGCGCTGCTCGCCGCCTGCACGACGGCGTTGTGCACCACGCCCACCGGGTCGTCGGTGTCCCGGGTCGACTGCTCCACCCGGCCGATGACCGCGCCGGTGATGTCGGCGCACGCGGCCACCACCCGGTCCGGCCCGACGTCCACGCCGACGACGTGCGCACTGCTCGGGCGGACGGCGTAGAGCTGGGCGTTCGGCCCCCGCCCGCCGGCCTGCTCGCCGACCCGCGCGACGAGGCCGCGTTCCTCCAACCGCTCGACAAGTTGCGAGGCGGTGACCTTCGACAGACCGGTCAGTTCGCCGAGTCGGGCCCGGGTCAGCGGGCCGCGTTCGAGGAGCAGTTCCAGCGCGGCACGGTCGTTGAGCGCCCGCAACAGACGGGGGGTGCCGGGCAGCCGGGTCGCACTCATGACACGTCCTCTAGTTTTAGTAAACTTTGCTAACTGTAAACCGACCTGCGAACGGGTAGCCGTAGCGTAACGGTCACCCGACGGTGGGACGCTCGGCCGAGTCGGCAGGGCCAAGACCACCACCGGTACGACGTTTCGTACCCGCGGGGGCACCGAAGGGGGAAACACGTGGGGTTGGATCCAGGACTGCGCCGGCTCGCGCTGGGCACGCTGCTGGCCGCGTACCCGGGACCGGTTCCGCCGGACTGGGCGGTCGACCTGCTGGCCGACGGGCTGGCCGGGCACACCCTGTTCGGCACCAACGTGCACGACACCGCGCAGGTGGCGGCGAGCACCGCCGCACTGCGCACCGGTCGACCCGACGCGCTGATCGCGATCGACGAGGAGGGTGGCGACGTGACCCGGCTGGCGCACGCCACCGGCAGCCCGTACCCCGGCAACGCCGCCCTGGGTGCGATCGGCGACGTGGCCCTCACCCGACGGGTCTACCAGGCGATCGGCGCCGAACTGGCAGCGCTCGGCATCACCGTCAACCTCGCTCCCACCGTCGACGTCAACACCGCCGACGACAACCCGGTGATCGGCACCCGGTCCTTCGGCGCGGATCCGGTGCGGGTGGCCGCCCACTCGGCCGCCGCCGTGGCCGGGTTGCAGGCCGCCGGCGTCGCCGCCTGCGCCAAGCACTTCCCCGGGCACGGTGCCACAGTCACCGACTCCCACCACGAACTACCCACAGTGGATGCTCCGCTGGGCCTGCTCCGCCAGCGGGACCTACCGCCGTTCGCGGCCATCGTCGCCGCCGGGGCGCGCGCCGTGATGACCGCGCACATCCGGGTGCCGGCACTCACCGGCGCCGACCCGGCCACCTTCAGCCGAGCCGTCCTTGTCGACCTGTTGCGCACCGAGTACGGCTTCACCGGCACCGTCATCACCGACGCGCTGGAGATGAAGGGTGCCGCGGTGGCCGCCGGTGGGGTCGGGCCGGCTGCGGTCCGGGCCCTGAGCGCGGGTGCCGACCTGCTCTGCATCGGCGCGAAGGTCGACGCCGAACTGGTCGAGCGGGTGGCCGCCGAGATCGTCGACGCGCTCGCCGACGGCCGGCTGGCGAGAGCGCGGGTCGAGGAGGCGGCCGGCCGCGCCGCCGATCTCGCCGCCTGGACCCGGGCCGCCAGCGGGTCACCGGCCACCGGCGACACCGAGCTGGGGTACGCGGCAGCGCGTCGAGCGGTCCGGGTGGATGGCCTGCTCACCGGCCTGGACCAGCCACTTGTGGTGCAACTGCACACCGAGTCGACGATCGCCGAGGGGCGGGTTCCGTGGGGCCTCGGTCCGCACCTGGACGGGGTGTCGGAGATCCGGGTGATCGCCGCAGAGACCGACCCGGCCACGCTGCGCGGGCTGGCGGGCGACCGTCCCATCGTCCTGGTCGGACGACACCTGCACCGGCTGCCCGGCGGCCCGGACCTGATCGCCGACCTGGCGGCCCAGCACCCCGTGACAGTGGTGGAGATGGGCTGGCCGGCACAGTGGCGGCCCGTCGGCGTCCGCGCCTTCGTCACCACCTACGGCGCGAGCCACGCCAACGGTCGCGCGGCTGCCGAGGTGCTCGGCCTGGCCGGCTGAGCCGCGGCGTTCTCCGGCCGGGCTGAAAAGCTCGGCCGGATGTCGCGCCCCGGCACCGCGCCGAAGTGTCCACAGTCACTGGTCGCCACTTCTTGAACATGTTCAACATCGGCCCTAGTCTGATGACGTCGGTAGTTGAACATGTTCAAGAAGGGCGTCCACATGGACATCAAGGTCTGGATGTACGTGATCTACCTCGCGGTCAGCATCGGCCTGACCATCTGGGTGGCTCGAGCACTGTCCCGCAACGGGCAGGTCTTCCTGGAGGAGGTGTTCGCCGAGGAACGACTCGCCCGGGCCGTCAACAGCCTCCTGGTGGTCGGCTTCTACCTGCTCAACCTCGGCTACGTCACGGTGGCGATGAAGCACCCCGACCCGGTCGATTCGACCAGCCAGGCCATGGAGGAGCTGTCTATCAAGATCGGTTTGGTGCTGCTGGTGCTCGGCGCGCTGCACTTCTTCAACGTCTTCGCGCTCGGCCGCTACCGCCGAAACCGACTCCGCCAGCTCGCCACCCACCCCCCGCTCGCCCCGATCGGCCGACTCCCCATGCCGTCCGCCCCTCCCGGATCGCAGTTCGTCGGCGCGTACCCGGGCGGACCGCAGCCGACCGGTGCACACCCGGCAGGACCCCCGCCGGCTGGCCCGCAGCCGGGCGTCGGCCCGACGAACAACCCACAAACCCGATGACCGCGCCCCCGACCGGCGGCGGCGGTCGGCTCCCGGATCCCACCGCTCACTCCGGCGGTGGGATCCGGGGGTTCACCGTCCTGTTCGACGCCGCCTGCCCGATCTGCCGCGCCGCCCGCCGCTGGTTGTCGTCCCGCGCCCAGCTCGTACCCCTGGAGTTCGTGCCGGCCGGGTCCACCGAGGCCCGGCGGCGCTTCCCCGGCCTGAACCACGACGCGACGCTGCGCGACCTCACCGTGATCGCCGACACCGGCGAGGTGTACGCGGGCGACGGCGCCTGGTTCGCCTGCCTCTGGGCGCTGACCGACCACCGGTCCACGGCCGAGCGGCTGGCCCGACCGCACCTGCTGCCCCTCGCCCGCCAGACGGTGGCCGCCGCCTCGGCGATCCGCGAACGGATCCGCGACCCGTGGGCCGAGCCGACCGACGAACCGGCGGGATACGGTGACCTCGATGACCGAAGAGCCTGCGCAGACGACCACTGCGGGTGACCCAGCCACCGCCCGGGGCGAGCAGACCCGGCAACTGATCCGGGACACCGCGATGCGGCTGTTCCGCGAACGCGGATACGCCCAGACCACCATGCGGGCGATCGCGCAGGAGGCCGGCGTGGCGGTCGGCAACGCCTACTACTACTTCGGCTCCAAGGACCACCTGATTCAGGAGTTCTACGCCCAGTCCCAGGTCGAGCACCGGGCCGCCGCGCAGCCCGTGCTCGATCGGGAGGAGGCGTTCGGTCCCCGGCTCGCCGGAGTGCTGCACGCGGGGATCGACGTGTTGACGCCCTCACACGGATTCGCGGCGACCTTCTTCAAGACGGCGGCGGAACCCACCTCGCCGCTGAGCCCCTTCTCCGCTGAGTCCTCCGGCCCCCGACAGGCGGCCATCGACCTCTTCGGCGAGGTGTTGACCGGCTCGACGGCCACTGTCGACGCCGAGCTGCGTCCACAGCTGCCCGAGCTGCTCTGGCTCGCGTACATGGGCGTGATCCTCTACTGGGTGCACGACCGATCACCGGGCCAGACCAAGACCCGCCAACTGATCGACGGGGCCGTGCCGCTCATCGATCGCCTCGTGGCGCTGTCCCGACTCCGGGTCCTTCGGCCGGTGACCCGACAGGTGCTCGACCTGATTCGTACGCTCCGTCACTGATCCGGTCGACCTCCTTCGGCTGGCGAAGCAGCAGGTCAAGTCCGCTTTTCGACACTCCGAACCGACAGCTTCAACCTTGCCCCGAGCCTGTTCGATACGTAGCGTGATCGACACGTAGCGGCCCGCCGCTACACCCGGAACCGGGGCCTGGGGGGAGGTTGCGGACCGTGGATCCGGCCCGGGATCCACGGTCCGCGCCCATCACCCCGCCCCCACCCCACCCCACCCCACCCCGCCCCACCCCACCCCACCCCACCGATCTTGCAGTTTCGGTGGTTGAGATGCGTGGAATGCCCGGGTATGTCGCGACAGAAAGTGCAAGATCGCGGACAGTTGCGGCTTCGGGCCGGTCAGCGCGGATAGACCCCGTACGCGCGCCAGCCCCGGTCCGGGAAGCCAGCCGCTTCGGCGACCCGAGCCGAGGCGTGATTGTCCCGCTCGTGCAGGTAGGTAGGGATCGCTCCCTCGTCGAGCACCCGCCGCGCAGCCTGGGCCACCAGCCGACGGGCGAGACCACGCCCCTGGGCGGCCGGCACTGTGCCGACTGCCAACTCGTGCCCGTACGCGTCGTGCCGTTTGATCGCGGCACCGGCCAGATAGGCACCGTCCGGGCCACGGACCACCAGTACCGGCCGGTCGAAGAGTCGCAGCCACGGCGGCAGCCCGGTGGCGGTCGGCTCGGTCCACTCCCCCACGTCGGGCAGCGGAGCGGGTGTCCGGCTCCACCGGAACGGACCGTCGTGTACGCAGAATTCGGGCCGGCCGACGGCCTCCGGCAGCGCGGCGAGCAACCGAGCCGGCGTACGGCGAACCAACGCGCGGATCGCCGCCACCCGGTCCGGCGCCACGGAGAGCACGGCGCTCTGCCCGGTGTCCACGGCGAGCGCGGGGCGTAACCGGCCGTCCCAGGCCGGTTCGGCACGCCGCTGCGAGGCGACCACGTGCAACCCCGGCCCGGCCGGCCACTGGCCGAGCCAGGTGGCCAGGTGCAGGTGAAGTCGCCGGTCGAGCATGCGCACCTCCCCGCGTCACCCGACCCGTCGTCGATCACCGTACGCCGGAAGGCAGGGCCGGGCGCAGGATACGTCAGGGCCGAGCGGAAAAGGGCCCGGGAACCGAGCACTGGGATCGACCGTCATATGTATTTCCATATCTGGACACCTTTGTTTGGGACGGTGAACGCATGCCGATTCAGCCGAGCGACCACTACCAGCAGGATCCCGAGCGACTCTGGCGGGCGGCGGAGGCCGTCGGGGGCAATCCGCCCCAGCCGCGCTACCGGAACCCTCGGACGGTCGGCGGCGGCCTGTCGTGGGCCGGCCTGAACAAGCTGTCCGTCGGCAGCTCCGGTCGGCACCGCCTGAACAACCACTGACGCCCCACCGAGCGGGTGGCACCGAAGGGCAGCCTCTGACGTTCGCCCGGGGCCGACACACCGGAGGAGGTCCAGCGGCGGCTTTCGCACACCTGTCGGGTAATTTCTTGTGGTCCGCCATCCCGGCCTACGACAGGAGAAGCTCCGCGCATGGGCAAGAAGACGATCCACGTCTCCGACTTCACCGGCACGGTTCTGCAGCAGGACGACGAGGTGGTCCGCGTCGTCGTACTGGAGCACCCGGACCTGGTCGCCGGGCCCGTGCAGTTGGACGCCACCCCGGGCGAGGTGGAGAACATCGACGACGCGGCACTGGACGTGGCGGTGGTGGAGATCCACGATCGGCACGGCCACGGTGAGCCCCGCCGGGTGGTGTTGACCGCCAGCGAGTTCGACGCGATGGCCACCGACGTGCCGATGGCGCAGCTGTTGAAGACGGCCGAGCGGGTCCGCCCGCCCAAGGCCCGCAAGACCACCGAGAAGATCGACTACGGCACGCTGGAGCACGCCGGCAAGCCACACCGGGGCCGGGTCACCGAGGAGGAGGCCCGCCTGGTGCGCGAGCAGCTCGACGAGGTCAACAAGCGACTCGCCGACGCGGGCGTACGCCAGATCGACCCGGCCGATCCGGAGCACGCCCTGCGTTACGGCTTCCCTGAGGCGTCCTGACCCCGCGTTCTCACTTCTTTCCGACGGCGGCGGCGAGGGCGCTGGCCAGGTCGCCCTCGACCGTCGCCTTGTCCAGGCCCAGGTTGGTGAGCACGCCGGCGCCGTCCTCCTGCTCCAGCAGGGCGAGCAGGATGTGCTCGGTGCCGATGTAGTTGTGCCCGAGGCGCAGCGCCTCCCGGAAGGTCAGCTCCAGCGCCTTCTTGCCGCGCGCGTCGTACGGAATGAGGTCCGGCACCTGCTCGACGCGCGGTGGCAGGACGGCAACGACCGCCTTCCGTACCGCCTCGGAGGTGGCGCCGCGACCAGCCATCACCCTGGCGGCCAGCCCTTCCGGCTCGGCCAGCAGGCCCAGCACCAGGTGCTCGGGGCCGATCTCGGCGTTGCCGCTGGCGCGGGCCTCCTCCTGCGAGGCCATCACCACGTTGCGGGCGCGCGGGGTGAACCGGCCGAAGCCGGCGTTGGGGTCGAGCGCGGCCGCGTCGGTCGCCTTCGGCACGAAGCGCTTCTGGGCGGCCTGCTTGCTGACGCCCATGCTGCGGCCGATGTCGGTCCAGGAGGCGCCCGAGCGCCGGGCCTGGTCGACGAAGTGCCCGATCAGGTGATCAGCGACCTCGCCGAGGTGGTCGGCGGCGATGACCGCGTCGGTGAGCTGGTCGAGCGCGTCGGTGTGCGCTGTCTTGATCGCCTGGATCAGGTCGTCGAGCTTGACGGTGCTGCCGATCTGAAGAGGATCTGTCATGCGTCAACCATAGGTTGACGCATGCGCCTCGTCAACCCTGAGTTGACGATGGTGGTCCCGTCAGGCGGCGTACTCCGGCAGGAGCTGTGCGACGGCCTCCGGCGACGGCATGCCGGCGATCTCCTCGGAGATCAGTCGTGCGGCGTGCCGCTGGTCGACCTGACCACGCCGCGGAAGCAGGAGGTGTGTCTGCTCGGCGATGGCGCTCGCGTCCACCTCCCCGGGGAGGAGCCGAAGACCGACCCCGGCCGCGGTGAGGGCCTCCGCGTTGGCGAACTGGTCCGCGCCCTGCGGCAGCAACAACTGGGGTACGCCGGCCGCGAGCGCGCCGAGGGTGGTGCCGCTGCCGCCGTGGTGCACCACCACGTCGGCGAGCGGCAGCAACTCCGCCTGCGACACCCACGGATGCACGCTGACCTGGTCGGGGATCTCTCCGAGCTGTTCCACTGGCACCCGGCCCGCCGCGACCACCACCTGCGCGCCAAGCGTCGCCAGACCGGCGATGGCCGTGCGGAGCAGCTCAGGCGTACCGAACGCGGTGCCGAGGGTCAGGTAGATCAGCGGCCGGCCCAGGCGAGCGGGCAGTGGGGCCGGCGTCGAGAACGCGACCGGTCGCAGCTCGATCCGGCGTTCGGTGGCGAGGAAGTCCCTGTCCTGCAGCGAGGGTGGCCAGATGTCCAGGTGCGGCCTGCCGACGACCTCGGCGTTCCTGGTCGGGAGTTCCAGACCGATGCCTTCGGGAAACATCCGGCCGAACCCGTGCCACAGGCCCGGGATCCCGGCCCGGTGAGCCGCCACGGCCGCCCCCGGCAACCCCCACTCGTGCACCACCAGGTCGGGCCGCAGCCGCGCCAGCTCCGGTGCGAGATCCTCGGCGTACACCTCGTAGAAGGCGTCGCCAGGGCGGAACGGCCGCAGGCCGTTCGCGGCGAGCGGCGCGTGCACCTCCGGGCCGGCGGCGAAGTGGACCTCGTGCCCGGCGTCCCGGGCGGCGATCGCCAGCGGGATCAGCGGGTAGGTGTGACCGACGGACGCAAGACTGGCGAACAGCACACGCATGGCGACGGACCCTACCTGCCGGACCGTGGGTCCCACCGGGTCTGTCGGCCCGGATACGGTGGGCTCCGGTCAAGTCGGAAGGGCGGTCATGCGTCTGCACGTGGGGTGCGCGATGTGGAGTCACCGGTCGTGGCCGGGTCACCGGCTGCCACCCACCGAGCGCCTGGCGCACTACGCCAGTTGGTGCGACGCAGTGGAGGGCAACACCACGTTCTATGCGACCCCGGCCCGGGAAACCGTGGCCTCGTGGGCCGCCCAGACGGACCCCGAGTTCCGGTTCGTCCTCAAGCTTCCCAAGGTCATCACGCACGAACGCCGGCTCACCAACGTCGACGAACCACTGAGCGCCTTTCTGGACGCCATCGGACCGCTCGGCCCGCGCGCCCACACCCTCTGGATCCAACTGCCCGGCTCGTTCGCGCCCGCCGACGTCCCGGCCCTGGGCCGTTTCCTGCAACACCTTCCGCAGTCCCACAGGTACGCGGTGGAGGTGCGCCATCAGGCGTTCTTCACCGAGGAGCGAGCGGCCCGACTGCTCGGGGCGACCCTCGCCGCCGCCCACGCCGAGTGGATCCCCTTCGACACGACCGCCTTTTTCGCGAGCCCGCCCACGAGTGACGCGGAGCGGGACGCCTGGACCAAGAAGCCCCGCGTGCCGCTCCGGTCCCTCGCGCTGACCGACCGGCCGATCGTCCGCTACCTCGGCCGCGACGACCCGACGCGCACGGTCGAGGGGTGGCAGCGCTGGATCGACGTGACAGTTACCTGGCTACGCGAGGGACGCTCGCCGACGATGTTCATCCACACCCCGGACAACGCCGAAGCGCCGACGCTCGCCCGCCGGTTCCACGACGAGGTACGGGCACGCGTACCCGGGCTCGACGCGTTGCCCGAGCCGATCCCGGTCGAGCCGTTGACGCTGTTCTGACCGGACCGTCAGCCCTGGTCGAGCAGGTCGTCGAGGTGGGCCGCCGTACTGATCAGCGAGAGGTGGCTGAACGCCTGCGGGAAGTTGCCGATCTGCTCGCCGGTCGGCGCGATCTCCTCGGAGTAGAGGCCGAGCGGGTTGCTGTAGGTCAGCATCTTCTCGAAGGTCAACCGGGCGTCGTCGAGCCGGCCGGCCAGGGCGAGCGCCTGCACGTACCAGAAGGTGCACATGTTGAAGGTGCCCTCGGTGCCGGCGAGACCGTCCGGCGAGGCCCTCGGGTCGTAGCGGTAGACCAGGCTGTCGGAGACGAGGTCGGCGTCCATGGCCCGCAGCGTCGACTCCCACATCGGGTCGGTCGGCGAGATGAAGTTCAGCCCGGGCATCGCCAGCAGCGAGGCGTCCAGGATGTCGGAACCGTAGTGCTGCACGAACGCGCCACGTTCCCGGTTGAACCCGCGTGTCATCACCTGCTGGTAGATGGCGTCGCGTTCGGCGGACCAGCGGGCGATGTCGCCGGGGCGGCCCCGGCGTCGCGCGATCCGGATGGCCCGGTCCAACGCGACCCAGGAGAGCACCCGACCGTAGGTGAAGTCCTGCCGGCCGGACCGGGTCTCCCAGATCCCGTCCTCGGGCTGGTCCCAGTGGTCGCAGAGCCAGTCCATCAACCCTGCCGTCTTGCGCCACCCCTCGTACGGCGCGATCAGACCGTTGCGGTCCGCGAGTTCCAACGAGATGAGCGCCTCGCCGTAGATGTCGAGTTGCAGTTGGTCCGCCGCGCCGTTGCCGATCCGCACCGGTGCCGAGCCGCGGTAGCCCTCCAGGTGACCCAGCACCTCCTCCGGGATGTCAGGTGAGCCGTCGATGCGGTACATGATCTGCAGGGGCATGTTGCCGTCCCGTGCCTCACGGATGCGCGCGTCGAGCCAGAGCAGATACTTCTGGGCCTCGTCGGTGAAGCCCAGGCGCAGCAACGCGTGCACCGAGAAGGACGCGTCCCGGATCCAGGTGTAGCGGTAGTCCCAGTTCCGCTGCCCGCCGATCTGCTCGGGCAGCCCAGCGGTGGGCGCGGCGACAAGGGCGCCGGTCGGTGCGTACGTCATGAGCTTGATGGTCATCGCCGACCGCTCGACCACCTCCCTCCAGCGGCCCTTGTAGCGGGAGCGGCCCACCCACCGCCGCCAGTGGTCGCGGGTCTCAGCGAGCAGTTCGCACGCCTCCTCGGTGCTCAGTGCCCGGGGCGCGTCCGGGCTGGCCGTCTCCAGGGCAACCCCGCCGATGTCGCCCGCGTGCAGCGTGAACCGCGCGGACACGCCGTCGGCGTCGCGGTGGAAGTCCCCCACGTGGAACGCCCGCTCCACGTCCTTGAAGGCGGCGAGGGAGAAGGTCAGCGTCGGGCTCCGGAAGACGTCGCCCTCGGGGTGCACCTCCAACTCGTACGGATCACGCCCGTAGTTGAACCGCGGGCGGCAGTGGAAGCGGAACTGCATGCTCCCCCGGACCATCCGGACCAGGCGGATCAACCGATGTCGGTCGGTGGCCTCCGCACCGGTGACGGGCATGAAGTCCAAGAGCTCCCCGACACCGTCAGCGCTGTGGAAGCGGGTGATCAGGATCGGCGTACCGGGCAGGTAGAGCTGCTTGCTGGAGTAGTCGACGCCGTCGGGCGAGAGCTGGAAGTGGCCACCGTTGCGGCGGTCGAGCAGCGCGCCGAAGACGCTCGGCGAGTCGAAGCGCGGCGCGCAGAACCAGTCGACGGTGCCGTCCGTGCTGATCAAAGCAGCGGTCTGCAGGTCACCGATCAGACCGTGGTTCTCGACTGCCGGGTAGCTCTGCACGTTGTCCCCCGCCATCCGTGCTGGCAATGGCAGCGACTACCCGGGAACTGACGGAAGATGCGACCCGCCGCCCGACACGGCCGAGACCCACCGCTCATTGAGGAAGCAAACCTTCCGCAATCGTCGATAGCGTCATCACCAACGACATCGACGAGACGAGAGGACACCCGATGAGCCTGCGAGGATTCGCCACACTGAACATCTGGGCGGACGACGTGGCAGCGGCCACGGCCTGGTACGCGGACTTCCTCGGGATCGAGGCGTACTTCATGCGCCCCGGCCCCGACGGACGCCCGGCCTACACCGAGTTCCGCATCGGGGACTACCAGGCCGAGTTGGGCATCATCGACAGTAGGTACGCGCCGGCCGGCGCGGCGACCGGGCCCGGCGGCGCGGTCATGCACTGGTGCGTCGACGATCTCGAGGCGACAGTCGCGCGGCTGTTGGCGATGGGTGCCACGGAGTACCAGCCGATCACCCCGCACGGGGACGAGGGGTTCGTCACGGCGGCGGTCGTCGACCCGTTCGGCAACGTGCTGGGCGTCATGAAGAACCCGCACTACCTCGACATCCTCGCCTCGCTCAAGACGACGTGACGGCTCGGCTCAGCCCCATTCGTCCGGGTCCGCCGTCCGCCGCACCAGCTCCGCCGCCCGGTCGGCATCCAACCCGCTGGCGATGAGCAGATCGTGTGCCGCCGTACGGAACTCACCGGCGGCGATCATGCCGGAGTAGCCCAACCGGTGGGTGTGCGGGCGGGTCGGATCCGCTGCGGCTGCCCCCTGCGCCTTCCCGATCAGCTCGACAGCCGCCAGGATCTGTTGGCGGGCCTCCCGTGGTTCCTCCCGTGCGCGGATCGCGCATCTGAGGGTCTGCACGCTCGTTGCCAGCAGGTCGATCGCCGCGGGAAACTCCTCGGATATCGGCTCGTCGTCCCGAAGGGCTTTCGTGAGCCGCCTCGCGATGGACCGGCAGCTGTGCAGGCTGCGCTCCATGTGGCGGACGGCTTCGGTGTAGAAGGCCAGGGATGGTCGTTCACGCCAGCGCAGTGGTGCCAGTCGGACCACCTCCTGTGCAGCGTCGAGCCCTTCGTCCAGCGCTCTCAGTCGAGGGCTGAGCGTCCGCAGCGCGCCCAGACCCCGCTGGGCCGCGCCGAGATCGCGACGGCGGAGCGCTGCGGCCAGGTCGTGCAGAGCGACGAGGGCCGGGTCGAGGACAGGTTCGGCCAGCCGCTGCACCGTCCGCTGCGGGTGGATGGGCACCACCAGCAGACCGACCGCCAGCCCGATCAACCCGCCGACAGCGGCGTCGACGAAACGGGGCACTGACAGGTCCCGTACCGGAGGTTCCAGGGTGGCGATGAGCACCGCGGTGCCGCCGGCCTGGGTGAGCAGCGAACCGCCGCCCTTGAGCAGCACCGCGACGATGATCGCCAGCACGACGACCACACCGGTCTGCCAGGCCCCGATGCCGAAGAACGGCATGAGCGTGTCACCGACGGCGAGCCCGAGAACCACCCCGACCAGCAGTTCGATGGTGCGCCGCAGGCGTGAGCCCATCGAGGCGGCCACGATGCCGACCGCGGTGGTGGGCGCGAGGACCGGGGTGGGATTGCCCAGGAACTGGAACACCACGAACCAGGCCAGCGCCGCCGCGACGCCGGCCTGCACGGACAGCAACCCGTAGAGACGGAGTCGCCAGGCGCGGGTACGCAGCCCGTGGCGCACCCGCTCGCGCAGGCCGTCCGACACCCGGATGGCCCTGGCCCCCTCGCGCGGGGACGGGTCGTCGCCGGTTGCTGGCTGCTGCTTCGCGGGCATCCGCGCCGCTTACCCAGGGCGGGCGTCCCTATCCGGCAGGTACGCGGCCAGAATCGGTCAGTGGGCCGGATTCGGCGTGTGCGGAAGTTTGCCGAGTTGACGCCAGTTCGTCTCCGCGACCTCGACACCGTAGTGGGCGGCAGCGGCGAGGATGTTCTGAAATGCCAGGTCACGCTCCTTGTCGGTAACGCCCTGCACCTGGTCGAACCGGGCGATGGCGTTACGGACGTGGCCCGCGTCGGTCATCGGCTCCTTGCGTTTGTCGGGGAACGCGAAAACGCTCTCCGGCAACTCGCGCTTGTCCTTGTCCGACAGGCCACCGTGTTTCTCGTGGGGTTTCCAGGTCGACGTCATCCCCCACCAGTACCCGCCAACTGTCCGGTAGCACCTCGCTCGCCGACATTTCCCCTGCTGACGGCCCACCACCACAAGATCCATACCATGCGGCCGACGTGCGTGCGGCCGAAGCCCTTCCCCGGCGGTCCTATGTGGAGTGCGAGCATGGCGGGCATGGATATCTACGAGGACGCCCGTACGGTGTCACGCTCGGACCTGGCCGCCTGGCTGCGTCAGTTGGCGAACCAGCTGGAAGCCGACGGGCGGCTCTTCTACGGCGCTGCGGGTGCCGTGTCCGTGGCGGACACCGTGCGGTGCGAGTTGGAGATCGAACGGGAGAGCGAGACGGAGGTGTCCGTCGAGATCGAGTTCTCCTGGATCGAGCCGACGTCCACGCCGGCGGCGAACGAGGTCGAGGAGTCTTCGAGCGCGGAGCAGCAGGCTGAGGTCACGCCGGAGGCGTGATATCGGGCGGACGACGTACCGAACGGACGTCTTCGACCTGCTCATCGTCGTGGCGCCGCTGATGCCCGGCGTACGCGAGAACGTCACGATGCTGAGGCTGTTGCGCCTGGCCCGCATCGTCCGCGCGTTCCGCCTCTTTCCCGGATGTTGTTGGCACAGCTACGCGTGATCACTACCGATCTGGAGCACCGGCTGCCGAAGGCCGCGCGCACGGCTCGGGAAGACCAACCGTCCCCTGTGGACGCAACCCGTCCGTAATGATCTAATTCAGCCGCTAGTTCCGCTTCCGGGTGGGATGTCCCACCTGCTGCTCGTAGGAGATCGCATGAGCGTCACCGCCGACTTCAGCAAGCTGGTCGTCAAGGCCTACCAGGACAAGTCCCTCGCCGAGCTGGTCGACTCCCCCGTGAGCGCCCTCACCGGCGTCAGCGCGGGAGACGCCAAGCTGCTCAAGGAGGCGTTCAACATCACCACGGTTGGCGACCTCGGTCGCAGCCCGTACTTCCGCACCGCCCAGGCACTTGTCGCCCTGAGCGCCGCCAAGTAACGACGACGGCAGTGCCGGTGGGGGCACCGATCGTCGGACCGGACGGTCGCTGCCTCCACCCCCAGGTGGCAAGCAGTATGGGGACGCTGCGGCTGGGCGGGACACGAACGACCAACCTTCTTTAAGGAAGCTTTAGGAAACTGTCGGTCGTGATCGGGAAGCGCCTACCATACGGCGGCCGTGGCCGTCCGGGTCAGCGCCGTCGTCTGCTCGTTGGGAGTGACCCGTGTCGTACGCCTCGTTGCCCGAACCGGACGCGAGCCAACCGCCGCCCCGTCACCGCCCGCCGAGCTGGTTCACCCGCAACAGACTGGGCGCGGCCGCGGGAGCCGCAGTCGCGCTCGTCATCGCCGCCGGAGGCGTGTACCTGGCCAGTGGCGACGTGACGCCCGAGCCGTCGAACGCGGCCAACGCCCTCGAATACCCCTCGCCACCGGCCGGGCAGCCGGCATCGCCCGGGGTGGCGGCATCGGCCGCCGCGACGCCGTCGACCGCCACGACCCCGTCGGCCGGCGCGACACCGTCGACCGCTGCCGCGCCGAAGGCCCCGGCAACCGGCTGGATTCCGGTCGACCGGGCGACCTGGAACGCGCAGGCCGACGCGTACCGGGCGTTGAAGATCGACCCCGTTCCGTCCGGGGTGGGCAACCTCCCGGAGTTCCGGGCCGACTGCCAGTACAGCCACCGGCTACCGGACGACCCGATCGTCGCCCCCGGCCTACCGGGGGCGTCACACATGCACTCGTTCGTCGGTAACAAGGCCGTCGACGCGAGCACCGTCGCCGGCGACCTGACGAAGTTCACGGCCACCTCCTGCAAGCCCGTCCAGGACCACTCCGCCTACTGGGTGCCCACGCTCTACGACAACGCGACGGGAAAGCCGGTCGAGACCACCGGGTTCCGGGTCTACTACCGCTCGCTGGCCAAGAACTCGACAGGCCAGATGCCGATGCCCAACGGCCTGCGCATGATCTCCGGCGACGCCAAGAAGAAGAAGCCGACCCCGCGGGGCGCGACCGGCCAGTTCTACTGCGCCTTCTACGGCCCCGGTGACCTCGACGGCATCGCCCGCAGCACCAATGGCAACTGGCCCATCTGCGGGGGCGACGCGACGCTGCACTTCATGATGCAGTTCCCCGACTGCTGGGACGGCAAGCACCTGGACAGCCCCAACCACAAGGACCATGTGGCGTACGGCAGCGGCAACTCCTGCCCGACCAGCCACCCGGTCCGGATCCCGGCGATCACCTTCGACATCCAGTACCCGGCGAAGGGCACCCCGGCGGGCTACTACCTCTCCTCCGACAAGGAGGGTAAGAGCGCCTCGTCGATGCACGGCGACGCGTTCGTGATGTGGGACGTCGACACCATGAACAAGCGCACCAAGAACTGCGTCCTCGGCCGCCGGACCTGCGACAACTACGGCTACCAGAAGTAGCCCGGGGCCAGGCCCGTGTCGGCCTGGCCCCGGAGTCTGGGTGGATCAGCTACGCAGCGTCCACTGCTGGTTCGGACCACCGTTGCAGGACCACAGGATGATCTTGGTGCCGTTGGCGGTGCCAGCGCCGTTGGCATCGAGGCAGAGCCCGGACTGACCATTCGTGATGGTGCCGTTGCTGTTGACGTTCCACTGCTGGTTCGTGCCGCCGTGGCAGTCCCAGATGATGACCTGGGTGCCGTTGGCAGTGCCGTTCCCGGACGCGTCCAGGCACTTGTTGCCGTAGACGGTCAGTTGCTTGCTGCTGGTGGCGGTCCACCGCTGGTTCGTGCCGCTCCCGCAGTCGTATAGCTGCACCTGGGTGCCGTTCGTGGTCGACGAGTTCGGCACCTCGACACAGCGGCCGGACTGGCCACCCACGAGCTGCCCCTGCCCCGTACCGCTGCCGCCGCCCTGCTGCTGCCGGACGATCGCTGTCGACTCGGCCGACCTGTTGCCCTGTCCGTCGACGACGTAGAGCCGGTACTCGCCCTGCGTGGCCGGTACGGCGATGGAGGTCGCGTTGCCGGCCGCCCTGGTCATCGTCGCCCCGGCGGTGAAGGTGGTCGTGCCGTACGGCGCCAACCAGACCGACTTGGTGGCGTCGCCGGTGCTCCGGATCGGGATCGACGCCGTGGCACTGGCGACGAACGTGCTGGCCGGCAGCACGTAGTTCGGCGCGGAGAAGTTGCTCGCCGGGATGATGTCCCGGTAGGCGTCCTCAAGGCCGGAGTTCGCCGCGATGCCGTACGCCGCCGCCGGCCAGACGTAGTCGGAGGAGACGAGGATGTCGGCGACCGTGCTGTTCGGCAGGTTCTTGTTGGAGACCTTGTTGATCGGGCCGTAGATCTGGGTGATGCTCAGGTCGTGCTTGCGCCCGAAGTCGTCTGAATTGATCATCCAGGTGACGTTCTTGTCGATGCTCAGCACGTTGTCCCGGAAGGTAATGAAGGCCGATCCCTCGTCCGGGTGCAGTCCGTACTTGTGGCCCGAGGGCACGCCCTGGAGATAGTTGTTGGTGATCGTCGTCCCGGGCTGGCTGCCGAGCGTGTAGATCGGCGCGGTGTCACTCAGGCGCTGCACCGTGTCGATGATGTGGTTGTAGCTGATGGTGTTGTTTCTCGCCGTCGTGGTGGGCCGGTTGGGCTGGATCGAACCCGACGACCCGTCGAAGTTCCACCAGCCCCAGCCGAGCGTGATGCCCGACCACGGGGCCTTCTCGATCCGGTTGCGCTGGATGGTGAGGGTGTCGGCGAAGTACGCCGAGATGGGGCTGTGCCCGTTGAACAGGACGGCGCTGTCGTACAGGTAGTTGTTCTTGATGTCGATGTTCTTCGGCAGCCCTTCGACCGACGCGGAGTACTTCTCCCGGTTGGTCGACGTGCCGTCGCCGATGTAGACGTGCTGGGGATGACCGACATTGATGGCCGACCCGGCGATGTCGTTGGTGGCGTTCCCGATCAGCTGCGTGCCCTGCACGTCGTTGACCATGCTGATGCCGTCCGCGCCGGTGTGCTCGATCCGGTTGCGCTGCAACAGGAGGCCGTCAGCGTTCTGGATCTGGATGATGCCGGGGGTGACGTCCACGTTGCGGTAGTGGTAGACGTGGAAGTTGCCCTTGGCGTACACCTGCGCTCCGAGGTTGCCCTGCTGCGCCTGCTTGAAGGACGAGCCGGCCACGTTGAACAGGTTCCAGTCCGAGTGCCGCACCGTCAGACCCGAGAACGTGATATTGCGGGCATGGCTCGACGTCGAGGTGCCGGCCACGCGCAGCACTGTGGTGACGTTGTTCGGCGCGTAGACCGTCGCTGTCGACATGTTCTCGGCACTGGCCTTGTAGTAGTAGACCGTCTTGGTGCCCTTGTCGAAGTAGAACTCACCGGGCGCGTCCAGGAACTCGTACGCGTTCATGAGTTTGTGGGTGCCGCCGACCTGGGCGTTGCCGTTGAACGCGCCCTGCGCGATGGCCGCACCCGGCTGCTGGAAGAGAGCGACCCGGCTCCCGCCGTCGGTGGTCACCTGTCGGACGCCGACGATGGCAGTGGTCCAGGTCGTGCCCGTCTCAATCTCGATGTCGTCCTGGTTGCGCGCGATGGCGGGGAAGTCGCTCTGGTTGTACCTGGCGCCGTCGCACTGCGACCCCGACTCCCAGGCCCACGCGGCCTGGTTGGCCGTGATGTTGTACGTCCCGAAGCACCCGCCGGAGCTGATCGTCTTCGTCGCCATGACAGCACGCTTGTCGTTGACGTAGAGCGCCCGCAGCTTGTTGGCGCGGTCCAGCGGCGCCTTCCAGATGTTGCCGCTGTGCTGGGTCCACCCGGTCACCTGGACGCCACCGTCAAGGACCGGCTTCTCGTTGGCGTAGGCCCCGTAGCTGATCCGGTATCCGTTGGTGCCGGAGTCACTCGACCCGAATTCGATGGTGCTGGTCACCGGATAGGTGCCGCCCCGGAGGAGGACGTTGACGTCGCCGGTCAGGTTTCCGCTTATCGTTCGAACGACGTCCCGCGCACGTTGGATCGTCTTGAACGGCGACTGCAACGTTCCCGGATTGGCGTCGCTACCGTCCGGGGCGACATAGTAGGTCGCCTGGACCGCGGCCGAGGCCGGGAGTTGGTTTGTCAGCACTGCCGGCAGTGTGGCGGCGACAAGCGCCGCCGCCGCCAACACTGACATTCGAGCGGTGGATAAGGCTGACTTCACGTCTGTTCCTCTCACTGGTCGTCGATGTGGTGCCCAAAGTGCGTATCGAGCGACGAGTACGGAACAGCGACGCCACGAAGGGCCGGCGGGGATTTCCGTCGCCCCGACCGCACTCTTTGTTAACCGCCCCGAAATTCTTACTGGGAGCGTAGGTCACACGTCTGACCAATGCAACAGGCAATCGGGGAGCGTCTATGCATAAATGCCCACGGACCGGGCAGACCAGCCATGTCGCCCGGACAACCGTGATCACGTCGTCCGACGAATCCACAGTGCTGTGACGACGTCGCCGCTGAGCACCGAGCCGCCACGCGGCCCGAGCCGGGTCGGGGCCGGGTCGACGATCGACCCGGCCCCGATCTCGGGTCAGCTGATGGAGAACTCCGCCAGCCGCAGCGGGGAGTCGAACACCAGGTACACGTCGTGGGTACCGACGACCCGGGCCAACTCGGTGCTGGCGCTGACGTACCGGTAGTCGTCGCCGGTGCTGGGCACTGTGGCCGTGCCGAGCAGCCGGCCGGTGGGCGACCCCATCCGGATCTGGATCGTGCCGGCGCCCGCACCGGCCTTGGCGACCTTCGCGGTGAAGGTGCGCTCGCCGGCACGCAGCGCGGAACCGTCGAAGGAGATCCACTGACCGGCGGCGGTGGCACCGACCGCCGTACCGCGGGGTTTCGTCTCGTCGACGAGCCGGACCCCCGCGTACCTGTCGAAGTTCTCCGCCCGGGTGGGCCGGGACAGGTCGCGGGCCGGGATGGTCTCACCGCGGACCCGGACCGCGGCGCGGGCGCGGATGTCCTCGACGGACGCCCCGACCATCAGGTCGTGGACTGACGACTCGACCACCCACCTGCCGCGGGTGACGTCCCAGTGCGCCAGATCCACGGCGGGCAGGCGCAGGGTCACCGTACGGGTCTGCCCAGGCGCGAGTTTCACCTGCTGGAACGCCTTGAGCTGGCGGATCGGGGTGGTGTCCCGCGAGGTGCGCTGGTGGGTGTAGAGCTGAACGACCTCGGTCCCGGTCCGGCTGCCGACGTTCGTCACGTCGACACTGGCTGTGATGGTGCCGTCGGCCGCCACCGACTGGGCACCGGCCCGCAGCTGGCCGTACCGGAAGCGGGTGTACGACAGCCCGTGGCCGAACGGGTAGAGCGGTTTCGCGCTGTTGTAGAGGTAGGTCTGCCCGGACGAGATGATGTCGTACTCCAGCAGGTCCGGCGGTAGTTGCGAGTCCGAGCGGTACCAGGTCTGGGTGAGCCGACCGGACGGGTTACGGTCGCCGAAGAGGACGTCGGCGATGGCGTGACCGGTCTCCGCGCCCGCGTGGGTGGTCCAGACGATGGCCGGTACGTGCTCCTGCTCCCATCGGATGGTGACCGGGTAGCTGGTCTGGAGCACGAGCACGGTCCGCGGGTTGGCCCTGACCACCGCCTTGACCAGTGCCTCCTGGCCGGCGCTCAGCGCCGTCGAGGTCCGGTCGTGCGCCTCGCGACCGTTGATGAACGGGTTGCTGCCGACCACCAGCACCGCGGTGTCGGCCGCCTTGGCTGCCGCCACGGCCCGGTCGATGCCGCTGCTGATCACCTCGCGACTGAAATGGGTAGCTGCGTCCGGGGTCGATGCGCCGAGCTTGAGGGCGCCGTCGTCGCCGACCGTCACGTACGTGTCGGCACCGAACCAGCTCTCAGTGGTCTCGTAGCCGACGTAGCGCAGCACCACGGTTCCGTCGGCCTGCGGCTCAAGCTTGAACTGCTGCTGGACGTACCAGCCGTTCGGCTGTTCGTCACGGGTGATGAACGGCCCCCAGTTGTAGCCGAGGTAGCGGCCGCTGGCGGCGTTGCGCAGCGTCACCACGTCCTGCCCCCAGTCGACCACGTCGAACTGGGCGACGAGCGCCGGGGTGGCGCCGGTCCCGAGGACCGGGTCGGCGTCGGTGGTGCCGGTGGCCGAGACGTACCGGCCGGTCGACACGTCCTTCAGCGCGATCCGGTCCGCCCCGTCGAGCCCGCGCACACTGGCCGAGCCGCCCCAGCCGTTCGCGGATGCCGTCGAGCGCCGTCACCTGGTAGGGCAGGTCGCCGCCGTACCAGTCCGAGTAGAGGGTGTCGGCCAGCGGGCCGAGCACCGCCACCTTGCGGGTCCGGGCCGGATCCAGCGGTAGCGCCTGCCGCTCGTTCTTCAGCAGCACCATCGCCTCGCCGGCGGCCTGCCGAGCCAACCGCTGGTGTTCGGGGCTGTTGATCACGTCCGGGGTGATGCCGCCGTGCCGGCCGCCACCCGGGTCGAACTCACCCAGCCGGAATCGAATGTTGAGGATCTCGCGGATCCGGGCGTCGATGTCGGCCTCGGTCAGCAGACCGCTGGCGAGGGCCTGCTTGATCGCGGTCATGGTCGGCTGCGCGTTCGTGTCGTCGGTGATGAAGCTGCTCAGGCCGGCCTTGATGATCGCCGCGTTGCCCTCGGCCTGGGTGGCGTAGTACTTCTGGGTGTTGACGAGGTTGTTCGGCGCCCAGGCGTCGGTGACGTTCATCAGCGGCCTGTCGGTCCAGTCCCGGAACACCGTCATCGGGTCCGGGTCCACTGTCGCCGGACGACCGTTGACCAGGTTGTACGACGCCATCACCCCGGTCGCCGCACCGGCCGCGATGGCCGGCTTGAAGGCGGCGCGGTCGTACTCGTTGAGCACCCGAGGCGGCACGTTCGAGGAGGTCACGTCGCGTCGGACCTCGTTGTTGTAGGCCAGGTAGTGCTTGAGGGTCGGTGCGCTCTTCAAGTGGTTCGGGTCACCGCCGGTCATTCCCGACCCGTACGCGGTGGAGATCTTCGCGGTGAGCAGCGGGTCCTCGGAGTAGCCCTCCTCGTTGCGGCCCCACCGGGGGTCGCGCAGCAGGTTGACCACCGGCGCCCAGAGGTTGAGCCCCCAGACCCGGGGATTCTGCGCGTGGTAGCCGCGCGCCTCGTCGCCGACGGCCGAACCGACCTGCTGGATCAGGTCGGTGTTCCAGGTGCTCGCCATGCCCACCGGCTGTGGGAAGGCGGTGCCGCGAGCCTTGACCACCGCGCCGTTGTTGTCGATGTCGGTGGACCAGGCCACCCCGTGCAGCGCCTCGGTGCCGGTCTTGAACAGGCCGATGCCCAGCCGGGGAATGGCCGGCTGGTACTGGTGCAGCCAGGAGATCTTCTCGTCCTGCGTGAGCCGGCCGAGCAGGTCGTCGACCCTGACGTTCACGGGCAGGCTGGGATCTCGGAACGGGTAGGTGGGTTCGGCGAGCGCGGTGCCGGGAACGGCCGGTAGGGCCAGCAGGGCGAGCGCGAGCGCGGTGATTCCGCGCCGAAGGCGCCAGTTCCGCATGCGGTTCTCCTCATGTCGTACGACAGACGCCCAGCGGGCGCCGAGGCCGGCGTGACCAGGCTCGACACCCGGCTGACGGGCCTGAACGACGAATCGTCGAAGCGCTTCGACGACCCGGCCGCGTCACCACGGCCATGATTGTTGTGATCCGCGCAACTATAGATGCCCCTCGATGACCGGGCAATAGCTGCTCCGGCAGGATGAGTTCGTCGGGCCAGCCCAGGACGTCGTGGGAGGCGCACCAACCGATTCACCAGTGGTAGAGCACGTTCACTGTCAGCGCGGCCACCTCGGTGACGAAGAAGACAGCCCAGCCCACCAGCTGACGGGAGCCGACGCGCAGATGCGCGATGAGCGCGCCGATGAAATACAGCACCAGCCCGGCGGCGGCGAGGGTGCCCAGCAGCGGTACGGCGAAGCCCGCCAGCAACCCCAACGAGCCTGCCGCCAGCGCCATGCCCAACCGCGGTACCCATGACCGTGGCACGCGCTTCATGTCCGCCTGGGCCTTCGGATAGTCGTGACCGATCAGGTAGGTGACGGCGGCGAAGCCGGTGAAGATCGACGCGAGAATGGTGACCGTGACGTAGGCAGCGAACATTCTTTCCTCCGTTGTGTCTGCTCGCCCCTGGACGATCTGGCAAGGCGGAACGTGACGGCTGCCGGATGCGCAGCGATCAGCTCGCCGGTCGCAGCGCGCCGAACCGTACGCCGGTGGCCTGTTCGGACAGTTCCCACAGACGGCGGCCGTGCTCGGGGTCGGTCGCGGCGGCGGAGAGCTTCGCCGGCGCGGGGTGGCCGCGCAGTTCGCCCGGCCCGCCCGGGGCGACGAGCTGGCCCGGCTGCGCACCGGGGTCGGTGGCGGCGAACAGCTGCGGCCAGACACCGCGGTCGACCGGCTGGGCGAGGAGTGGGTTGCCGATCCGGCCCAGCAGCAGTCGCCAGATCGGTGTGGTGGCGCTGCTCTGCAGATTCGTCGCTGTGTAGCCGGGGTGGGCGAGGAAGCTGCCCAGCGGACTCGCCACGGCGCTGAGCCGCTGGTGCAGCTCGTAGCCGAAGATGGCGTTGGCCAGCTTGGATGTGTTGTAGAAGCCCATCGGAGAGTAGCCCCGCTCGCCGGTCGGGTCGTCGAAGCGCATCTTCGCCTGCCGGTGGTTGACCGAGGTGACGGTGACCACCCGTGGATCCCGGCCGGCCAGCAGGAGGTCGAGCAGGAGCCCGGTGAGAGCGAAGTGCCCGAGGTGGTTCGTGGCGAACTGCATCTCGTGGCCCTGCGGGCTGAGGGTGCGCGGCAGGGCCATCACCCCCGCGTTGTTGATCAGCACATCCACCCGGCGATGGTCGGCGTGCATGCCGTCGGCGAACTCCCGCACCGAGTCGAGGTCGGCGAGGTCGATCCGCCGGACTTCCAGGTCGACGCCGGGCCGGGCTGCGGCGATGTCGGCCGCCACCCGGCGACCTCTCTCCTCGTCGCGGACGGCCAGCACGACGCGCGCACCGCGGACGGCGAGTGCCCGGGTCGTGACCAGGCCGAGGCCCGCCGTGGCACCGGTGACGACGAAGGTACGGCCGCTCAGGTCGGGGATCTGTTCAGTGGACCAACCATCGACAGTCATGCGACCCACTGTGCTACTCGTGGCACTCAGTGTCAAGCAATGCGCATGATGCCAACAACGGCATCAAGCGGCAGCGAATGACGTAGCATCGACTGATGAAATCCCGTGCGGACAACAGCCTGGCCGAGCGCAAACGCCAGTTCGTTGCCGACGAGTTGCGTGACGCCGCCCTGATGCTGCTCGCGACCAAGGGTTTCGACGCGGTGACAGTCGACGACATCGTGGCGGCGGCCGGCATGTCGCGGCGTACCTTCTTCCGCTACTTCGCGTCGAAGGAGGACGTGGTCGTCCGGTTCCTGGCCGACACCAGCGCGGACATCATCACCGAACTCGCCGCCCGGCCGTCCGCCGAGGCACCGTCGGTCGCGCTGCGTCACGCACTCTGGGTGCCGCTCGCCGCCTGCAACGACCACCCGGAGCACTCCGAGCGGGCCCGGGTCGTCGTCCGTCTGATCCTCGACACCCCCGCCCTGCACGCCCGCTGGCTGGAACGCCAGATCGAGTGGCGCACCGAGCTGTCCGCCGAGTTGGCCAACCGCCGTCGCCTCGACCCGCACACCGACCCCTACCCACGGATGGCCGCCGGGATGGCCCTGCTGGCACTCGACACGGTGCTTCAGCGGTGGCAGCCGGGCGACGACGAGCAGCACCTGGCCGAGCTGATGGACCAGGCGTTCGCCGTCGTGGCACCGGCCCTCGACGCGCCTGCCGCGTCACCCGCCGCCGGCTGAGCACGAGTCAGCGCGGTTTCAGCGCCCCGCACCGGCGACCGTGGTGACCGGTCGGTGAGCCTGCTGAGCGTCCGGCTTGCATCCGGTACCCAGGTACACGCTTACCGTCGTTGGTATGACCACTGACTCCCCGGCGTGGGTGCCCGAGTCGTGCACCCTGCCGAGCGGGCAACGGCCGCTGCGGCTGGTCGAATTCGACAACCTGTTCGCCACCTTCCTGCTGGCGCAGCAGCGGCTGTCCCCCACCGAACTGCTGTGGCGTCTCGACCCGGCCGCCGAGGCGACCGCCCGAGACCTCATCGGCCGGGAAAGCTCCTGCTGCTCGTTCTTCTCGTTCACCCTCGCCGCCGACACACACACGCTGCGCCTCGACGTACGGGTGCCGGTCGCGCACGTCGACGCCCTCGACGCGCTCGCGCAGCGCGCCGCCGCCGGGATGACGACGTGAGCGGGTTGCGCAGCGGCCAGGTCGCCGCCGCGGCCGGAGTGAACCCGCAGACGCTGCGCTATTACGAACGCCGCGGGCTGCTCGCCGAACCAGACCGAAGCCTCGGCGGGCACCGCCTTTATCCGACCGAAACGGTCACCCTGCTGAAGGTGGTCAAAGCGGCGCAGCGGCTCGGGTTCACCCTCGACGAGGTCGCCGAGCTTCTCGACGCGGGCGAGCACCGTCACGGTCGCCACGCCGACGCCGGCCTGCGGTCCCGTGCCCAGGCAAAGATCGCCGAGGTCGAGGCGAAGATCGCCGATTTGCAGGTCATCGCCGACACACTGCGCGCCGCGGTGAAAGCCGGCTGCGACGACCTCGTCGAGTGCGCCGGGCAGCCGTGCTGTCCCATCCCCTTCACCACCATGGGTACGGTCCACGGATGACCGTCGTCCGCTCGATCCTGTTGTTCGTCGTCGCCGCCCTGTTCGAGATCGGCGGAGCGTGGCTGGTCTGGCAGGGCTGGCGCGAGCACCGCGGCCTGTGGTGGATCGCCGGCGGAGTCATCGCCCTCGGCGCGTACGGATTCGTCGCCACCTTTCAACCCGACCCGAACTTCGGACGCATCCTCGCCGCCTACGGCGGCGTGTTCGTCGCCGGATCCCTCGCCTGGGGCGTGATCGTCGACAAGTTCCGGCCCGACCGCTGGGACATCATCGGCGCAAGCATCTGCCTGATCGGCGTCGCCCTGATCATGTACGCGCCGCGTTCGGCAGGCGGCTCCTGATCGCCACCAAGCCGGTGGCCTGGGGTCGCATGACAATTCGACCTGAGAAGCGGCGCACCGGAGGCGTTCGGAGTGTTCGGACCTGTTCGGAACTGCCCGCGCGTCTGTCATCACAGACGGATCGCGCCCACCATCGATCGTGACGACCACACCGGTCGTTTCTCGACGGTAGGAGGTTGCCGATGATCCGCAAGAGTTCACGCTGGTTCGGTGCCACGCTGATGGCGTTGGTGCTCACGGCCACCGGGCTCGTGGCCACCACGAGCACCGCTTCGGCGGGGTACCCCATCATCGTGTATTCGGCCGACCCGTACTCCGCCGGCAACGGCTTCGCCATCTACACCAACTCCGGGATCGATGCGGCGTTCAGAGCCTGCGACGAGGGCGCAGCGGACGGCCGCCGTACCATTGGCCGGATCTGGTGGGAGCCCGTGTACGCCAAGGTCACGCTCCACGCGGCGGGCGGCAGCGGCACCTGCTCCGAGCCTTACTACGTCAGGCTGCTGGCGGGCACGAGAGTCTATGTCGAAGCATGTGAGCGCAAAGGCGCGAACGGCGCCGACGAGAAGTGCCGAACGACCTGGGACATCGTGGGGTGACTGAAGTCGGCCGGCCGGTGTTCGTCAGCCGGCCGGTCGTCAGGCCGGTCGCCGCCGGAGTCATCGCCCTCGGCGCGTACGGATCCCTGATCACCAGGAGCCGATCCTGCTCGCTCAGGGCCCTCGTCGAGGCGCGCGCCCGTCCCCGCGCCGTAGCGTGGCAGGGGTGGCACCACCCCGCATGGCACCGCCGTCAGGGATGAGCCGCCGGCTGACGTTCCTCTTCGCGATGGCGGCGGGAGTGGCGGTCGGCAACCGTGCTCTACCGCGCGATTCCACCGCTGGCACCGCGCACGCGCATGCCCTACGCGCAGCTCATCGCCTCGGTCGGCGCGGTGGTCGTACGAGAGCAGGCGGTCCGATGGACGATCGCGGTTGGTCGCTCCACTCGTGATCCGCGTCGCCCCGCCGGACAACGCAACTCAGAGGACATGACCGGTTGGTCATGCCCTCTGAACATCGCTGGTGCGCCGCCAGGGACTCGAACCCCGAACCTGCGGATCAAGAGGATCAAGCCGGAACTCGTCACTGCCAGTGCCTACGGCAATACGTGAAGGTGTCGGCGAACGCACGAGAATTCCTTGGTTGAGGGTGTGGATTGTGGCGTTGCCGTGTGGTCGGGTCACCGGCACCGCCGGAGCGGAAATCCGGTGAGATGCGCCCGGGCACCGCCCCTGCCGTGGTTCGCCGTCGGTGGCGCACGTCCGCCGGCACGGAGCTGCAGCGGAACGAATGGCCTCGGGATGACGGTGTGGGCGCCTCCTTCTCACCGAGCACGGAGGTAGCCGTTGGCGGGGTAAGGGCTAGCCTCTGGGGCCATGCCCGACCCTGCGCCGCTTCCCTTGCTGTTCCTCGACGTGGACGGCACCCTCATCCCGTTCGGAACACCCACGGCGACTCAGCCGGGCATACCGCATGGCCACACCCCGGCTCCGGTCCTACCGGCCGACACCCATCCCCTGCTGCACAAGGTCGATCCAGAACACGGCCGCCGGCTGGAGGCCCTGGCGTGTGACCTGGTGTGGGCGACGACCTGGATGGACGACGCGAACGACGTGCTCGCCCCCCTGCTCGGGCTACCGACCCTGCCCGTCGTGGACTGGCCCGACTCCGACGAGGTCGGGCTCCTGCACTGGAAGACCCGTGGGTTGGTCGAGTGGGCGCAGGGACGCCCCTTCGTCTGGGTGGACGACGAGATCTCCCACGCTGATCAGCAATGGGTGTCGGCTCATCACCCAGGCCCGGCCCTGCTGCATCGGGTCGACCCACGTCGCGGGCTGACCGAGCACGACTTCACGGTCATCGAGAGCTGGCTCGTACGGGCGCGGTAGGCAAGCTTCACGCCGTCGCAGTCGCCGTGCTTGGCGGACTGTCTGGCAACCCGGGACCGACGTTGGGGAACGGTGCGTCGAAACGGCGGCACCGGTAGCCGGTTGGGCTGCTCTACTGGGGCGCAAGGTTCGGTAGCAGGTCGTCGTCGCGTCCGGTCTGGGGCAGCCCGGCAGCAACGGCGATGGCCTCGACGGCCTCGTCCAGTCCGGTGGTCTCGGGCAGGACGAGGCCGTCGAGGCCAGCCCAGGACGTCATGGGCGGCGTACCAGCTGCTCACGTGCTCGGCGGTGAACTCGCTGGCCTGCGGGCGGGTGAGGTGCCGGCGCAAGGTTTCGGGCAGGGACACGTCGAGATAGCAGAACAGCGAGCGGCCGCGGTGGCTGTTCCGCAGGGAGGTCAGCATGCTGGGGTAGCGGCTGGTGTGCATGATGCCCTCCAGCACCACGTGGTACCCGTGGTCCAGCGCGAACCGGACGGTCTGCCCGATCAACGCCGGTGCGGCGCCGCCGGGCTTGTCGCGCTCGCGCAGCAGAATGCGGCGCAGGTAGTCCTGCTCAACCAGGGCGCAGCCCCGGCCGTGCCGGCGTCGTAGTTCGCGGCCGATGCTGCTCTTACCCGAGCCGGAGTTGCCCCGGATGCAGACGAGGATCGTGTCCGGGCTGCCGGTGGGTTCAGCGAGCACGATGCCTCCTCGGCTTCAGTCGTTGCGGACGGTGAGGTTGAGGGCGGCGACGGCCAGCTGGGTGAGGTCAGGAAGTTGGTCCTCGCCGAGGGTGACGCCGCGCAGGTTGTCCAGCGGCGTCTTGAGGCCCTGGAGTCGGCTGCCCCGCAGATCGGTGCCGTCGAGCTGGCAGGAGTCCAGTTCCAGTCCGGCGAGGTCACATGACCGCAGCGCGATGCGAGGTAGTCGGCAGGAGGACCACGCCCCGTTGGTGAGAGTGCAGTCGGTGAACGCGACCGAACCGGCGGCGGCGACGCGGTGGAAGGTGGAGTAGTCGAAGCGGCAGCCGTCGAACAGGACGTCCTTGAGGCGTACGTCGGTGAGTCTGGTGCCCGTAAACCGGGAGCCGGTGATGGCGCAGCGTTCGATGGCTATGCCGGTCAGGGTCGCGCCGGAGAAGTCGGTGCGGGTGATCTCGCAGCCGTAGAGGCTCCCGGCTTCCCAGGTGCTCTCGCTCAGGTCCACGCCGGTGATCAGACTGCTGCGGATGTGGGCGTCCTCAAGGTGCGAGCCGTGCCACGCGGCGCCCTCGATGAGGGCCTCGGTGAGGCCGTCGGCGAGATTCGTCGTGGTGTCGAGGTCGTCCGGTTCGAGGTCCGGCAGCAGGACCTTCACGTCGCCGATCGTGGTGGTGCGCATGTGTCCTCAACATGGGTGGGCGCGAGGTGGGTGGTTCCGTTGGAACAGCTTCCGTTGTGGGGACCGAGCGCCGGCGAAGGTCCGAGACCGAAGCCTGTCCTGGCGCGACCAGCGACACTCTGCCTCCTGATCACAGTGAAGGCGGCATCCAACCCCTCCGTCCAACGTCTTGTAGTCCCGTTTGCTGAGCGCCTGGATGGCGAGTTGGTCGGCCAGGCGCCCGGTACCGGCATCGACCACTTACCCAAAGAACTCCTCGTCATCGAGTATGGCCACGTCCTGGCCTGGCAGCCGATGGCGTCAGCGGCGGCGAAGTGCAGTTAATAACGCCCAGTCAGATGTGGGCCCGAGCATTCGCGAGGGGGTTGCCAGCACCATCTCCGTACTTCTGCTGCTCGCGTTCAGAGCCGTAAAGCGAAAGCAGCCAGCGGGCGTGAGCCACTCGGTCTTCCACCCTTTGTCCCGATGGCTGCGCGGTGATCCACAGCTCTAGGTTCTCAGGGCGATTGTCCGCGCGGTCACCGTTCTTGTGATGCACGTTCTCGTGCCGGACGAGATAACGACCTAGCTCCTGCTCCATCACGTGCCGATGTTGGTTGACCCAGCCTTTGTGTTGAGCGTTGGGGTGGTCGGGGAGGTAGACATGGACGTAGCCGAATTTTGTCGTCCTTGTCGATACGCCGGGAACTGGGCGGCTGCGGGTTGGAGCGTCCATGTCGGTGCCCTTGTACTTCCGCATGTAGTGCAGTTGGCAGAGGCCACGGGAGTAATACGGGTCGGTGCAGCCTTGCCACTCGCAAAATTCCGGCTTGTGCTCCGACCGTACCGATTCGCGCATCGGCGCGTCCATGTCGGTGCCTCGCTGCTGGCGTAGAAGGTGGGCGTTGCAGAGACCTTTGCCCCGACACGGTCGGCTACATCCTAAGTGGCTGCACGTCTGGGGTTCGCCGCGAATAGGCATGTCCAAAGCCCAGCCTCGGTCCACCCGTCGCTGGTGCGGATCGCACATCAGGGATGCGGCCAGCTTCCGAAGCCTGCTGCAGCCCTCGACCTCACAAACGCGCTTCTCGGAGCGCAGGCGGCGCAACTCGGTCGTCGACATGTCCATCGGCAGGCCCTGGCCCTGGCGGAGTTGGTGAAATCCGCAGAGCGATGCGTACGATGCCGGCCGTCGGCGACATCCCTTGTAGGCGCATGCCTGTCGGCTCATGGGTTCACCTGCGCATTCTGGTACTCCAGCTGCTCTTCCTCAGTGCCGTACTGCGCTAGGAGCCAACGAGCATGGGCGATCCTGTCGGGGACTCGCTGGCCGGCTGGCTGGGCAGTAATCCAGATCTCCAGGTTCTCGAGTCGGTTGTCGGCACGGTCACCGTTCTTGTGATGGACGTTCTCATGCGGTTGTAGCAGGCGTTTCAGATGTTGCTCCATGACGTACCGGTGGTGGACCACCCAACCCTGCCCAACGGCGTTCGGGTGGTCGGGCACAAAGATGTGAACGTAACCTTGCAGAGTTTTGCGTAGAGTTACGCCCGGCATCCGGGGATTCTTCCGCGGAGGCCCGTCCATCGTCAGCCCGTTGTAGCGACGTCCGTAGTGCAGGCTGCAGAGCCCGGCCGATCGGAGTGGTCTGGCGCAGTCCCGCCAGGTGCACGTGTCCGGCCATTCGCGCCCGAGCCACGACTCCCGCACCGGCGCAGTTAGATCGAGCCCTTTTCGTTGTCGTTGCAAGTGGGCGCTGCAAAGTCCACGCCCCTTATGCGGGTGGTCGCAACCAGGCCGTTCGCATCGGCGTGGAGTTTCGGCACGGAACGGCGTATCCATGGGCAAGCCTTGTTTCTGGCGTCGTCGATGGCCAGCGCACAATCCCTTTGCGGCAACCCATCGACCACACTCGCCGGCAGAGCACACTTTCGGTCCGAACAAGGCGGATCTCGGTGCATCCAGCGGAAGGCCGCGGTCAAGGCGCAGCTGATGGCGTTCGCAGATCTGCGAGCCCGGCAGGGGTCGCCTGGCGCACTCCTCGACGTGGCAGCGGGCGCTACCCCGGTTCTTGATTGGCGCATCCATTGGCAATCCGAGGTTCTGCCGGCGTGTGTGCGCAGCGCAGAATGCCGAACGCGCGGTCTTCCGACGTCCACAACCGTTGAAGGTGCAGACACCGCTGGCGGATCGACTTGCGACCGGTTTCTCCAGCGGAAGTCCTTGCTCCTGACGCCGTCGATGAGGGCCGCACAAGCCTGCTGCACCGTCGCGTCGACGCGCGCAATCACCGTAGGCGCAGACCGGCCTGCCGTTTACGCGACGCGGCTTCTCGAATGATGCCATCACGGCCGGCACCGTAGCCGGAGGGTATGACAGAAGGTGACGATCGACCGAGGCGGAACGACATCATGATCCACCAGGCTCGGTACCGTCCGGACGAAGCTCGCAAACGATGTCGCATAGCCGCCGCTGCGACGGCGAGGTCGACCGCGATATCCGCAACCCGACCCAGGAGCGCGACCAGGGCGAAGTCGTTCGGGTTGGCCGACAGTCGGCGGTGGTGATCAGCGCCTCGAACTGTAGGTGCCCCAGCCCAAGGGCCGGCGACTCGGACGGCATCGTGGGCCCACGGACATAGTCGGCCGGCGAATGCTCCAGGATGGCGTCGATGACGCAGCCCGATAGCACCTGACCACGACAGGTCCATCGGCTCCCGAGCACCCGCCGAGCTACCACCCACCATCGCCGTAGGCGAAAAGGCCCCGACCCAGTGTGATTCACCAGTTCAGGGCCTTGCTCGTTGGTGCGCCGCCAGGGACTCGAACCCCGAACCCGCGGATTAAGAGTCCGCTGCTCTGCCAGTTGAGCTAGCGGCGCTCGCTGGCAACGGGACGAGACGCTAGCACGCGGACGTCACCCGAACAGGCAGGGGTTCGCCTCACCGCAGCGTCAGCGTGACCTGCCCGGTTGCGAATCCGGACGGGTCCACCACCACCGTGTACGCGCCGGAGGCCGGCAGTGTCGTCGGCTCGATGTCACCAGCCCTGTTGATCCTGGCCGGGCCGCAGGGCCAGGCCGAGGTCGCCGTCGGCGGGCGCCGCGACGGCGTTCACGGCACCGGCTGCCAGGGCGGTCAGCAGTACGGGAAGAGTGACCGCGAGTCGCACCGTCCACCTCATGGTGCGGACTGTAGGGGCGCGACGGCCGATCTTCGCACGCTCTGTCGGGGACCGGTCCCGGCCGTGACCTTGAGGTACCGGTGGTCGTCGCCGGTGTCGGGCACGGTGGCCGTGTTCAGCAGTCGGTCAGGTCCGGTGCCCAGGCGGGTACGCTCGTCACTGCTGCATGCTGCGCCGACGGTACCGTTCGGCCGGCTCGGCCACGAACCCGCGGTGGCTCCGAGCAACCTCGCGCCGATCCAGGGGAATGTCAACCAGGTGAGCACCCATTCGATGTTGTTGTTCGTGCTCGCCGCTGTCGCGGTCATCGTCGTCGTGCGGTGGGTGGCGGCCCGCACCGGGCTGCCGGCCGCGGCGCTTCTGCCGCTCATCGGCATCGTGTACGCGCTGCTCCCCGGCCCCAACGTCGGCCTTGACCCCGACCTTGTGCTCATGATCGTGCTGCCGCCGTTGCTCTACAGTGCCGCACTGGACTCCTCGCTGTTGGACATCCGCCGGAACCTCCGCATCGTGGTCAGCTTGTCCGTGCTGCTGGTGCTCCTCACCGGGGTACTGGTCGGCATCGGGTTCCACCTGTTCGTCGCCGGGGCGACGCTCGCTGCCGGGATCGCGGTCGGCGCCGCCATCGCGCCACCCGACCCGGTGGCCGCCCTGGCTGTGGGCCGCCGGGTGAACCTGCCACCGAAGATGGTCACGATCATTCAGGGCGAGGGGCTGCTCAACGACGCCACAGCGCTGACGATGCTCAGCGTCGCGGTGGCCGCCGCGGTGGGTGGTGAGTTCTCGTTCCCGTCCGCCGTTGCCCAGTTTGTCCTGGCGGCGGTCGGCGGGGTCGCCGTGGGAGCGGCAGTGGCCTGGCTGGTACGTCTGGCCCGACCGTTCACGGCGGACCCACTGTTGTCGAATGCCATCTCGCTCGCGACACCGTTCGTGGCCTACCTGTTGGGCGAGGAACTGCACGTCTCCGGGGTGCTCGCCGTGGTGGTCGCCGGGCTGATCGTCGGTCACAAGGCGCCGCAGCTCACCTCGGGGGCCGCCCGGCTGCAGACCAGCGCGGTGTGGCGGCTGGTCGACTTCCTCCTCGAAGGCTTCGTCTTCCTGCTCATCGGCCAGCAGCTTCCCGAAGTCGTCAAGGGCCTACGTCAGTACGACACGTCGACAATCGTCATCGCTGTCGCCATATCGGTCGGCGTGGTGCTCCTGCTGCGCCCCGCGTGGCTGGTGATGACCCAGTCCCTCCCTCGGTCGTTGCACACTCGACTGGGCGGCATCTCCGAGCAGGACGACCCCGACGAACCCGGGAGTGCCCGGCGGATCGAGCGCGCTGACCGCAACGCCCGCCGGCTCACCTCCCGTGAGGTGGTGGCTCTGAGCTGGTCCGGCACCCGTGGCGTGATCAGCCTGGCCGCGATCTTCACCCTGCCGCTGACCACCAACAGCGGCGCACCCTTTCCCGACCGTGACCTCCTGCTGTTCTGCACCTTCGTGGTCGTCCTGGTGACACTCGTCGGGCAGGGCCTGACGTTCGCGCCGCTCGTGCGGATGCTGGGCCTGCGCGCCAACGAAGCAGACCAGGCCCGGGTACGCAACGAGGCCCGCTCGGCGGCGGTCGAGGCCGCCCTGGCCCGCCTCGACGAGGTCGCCGCCGTGGAGTCGGACAGTGCGGTGGCCGTCAACACCACCCGTACGCAGCTGCTGGCCCGCCTGGCGCGCTACCGCGGGCGGCTGGACCTTCTGGAGCAGAGCGACTCATCGGAACTGCCCACCTCCCCGGAGTACGAGAGGGCGCTTCGGGTTCGCCGGACGGCCATCGACGCGCAGCGCGAGGAGCTCGTGCGCTGGCGCGACTCCGGCCGGCTGCCGGATGAGGAACTCCGCGTGCTGGAACGAGAACTCGATCACGAGGAGCTGCTACTCCCGAGGCGGACCTCCAGCTGACCTGCCGGGTGACGGCGCCGTGGCCTCAGCCCGGCGCCGTCACCCGCCGCCTCACAGTTGGCGCAGGATCACCGGGTCCTTGATCTTCTTGTCAGCCGCGAGCAGCAACGCCTTGCTGATGATTTCGCCGAGCCGGCTGTCGCCCTCGAAGGGCAGGTACATCTCCGGCTCCTTCGCCTTCGCCGAGTCGGGAATGATGCACAGGTACCGGTCGTCCGGGGCGATCAGGATGTTGCCCGAGCCGCAGTGGATGCGGTACGTGTGCAGATCACCCCGCACTTCGAGGAACCGGTCGGTGAACGTGCACCGGTTGGCAATCGCCAGCCGGGGGATCAGCTCGGCCAGCACCTCCCGGCGGGTCTGGGCCGTCGGGGTGAGGTCGCCGAAGCTGTTCTGCGACCAGTAGTCGCGGTACCGGCCCTGGGGACCGCCGTCGTACCAGTTCGGGTCGTTGCCCACCCCGGCCGCGGCAACGAACAGGTCGACGTCACGCATCACCTCGCTCAGTACGACCGCCGGAACCTCCTCCAGCGGCACCGGCGTGCGTTCCCCCCGGAGGAACACCAGTTGGTCGGTCCCCATCGTGTCGAACATCAGGTCGTCGCCCTGATCCTCGATCCCGGCGATGTGCAGCACGGCGCGCATCTCCCAGTCCGGAAGGGCAAGCCAGGGGTCCTGGTAGCTGGCGCCGTCGTTGCGGTGTCGAACGTGCGACCAGCCTCGCCGGGACAGCAGCGCGATGAGGCGGTGCTGGCGCACGATGTGCGCGGCGAACCGGTTGGAGTACGTGCCGGTGGCCCGCTCCGCGTCGGTTAGCAGGTACTGCTCGCGGTGCGCCTGCTTGAACGGCTGGGTGATCGTGTGCCGGGCCAGGAAGTCCCGCCAGGCCGGGACCGCCGCCGGATCGTCGACCGGGTGCCACAGCCGTACCGTGGCGTCGCCGGCGGGCTCGAACACCGTGCCGTCCACGGTCCGCAGGGCGTCGCCGCCCCAGCAGCAGGCGACGCCGTCGACGGTCCAGATCAGCCGGCGGGCCAGGGTCCGGGCCAGCGGGTGGTCCAGGAACCGCTCCCGCCACTGCTCGACGGTCCACGCGCGGTCGCGCCGCAGCAGCCCCTCCAGGCGGTCGCGGGTCCCGATCAGCGTCGCGCCGATGTCCGCGACTGTCGCCTTCAGCTCCTTCAACTCCTCGCCGTGGTCCTTGCGCACCTGAGCCGGCGGAGCCTTGACCACCTTGCCGTCGGCGTTGCGCCACACCACTGTGGCATCGATGCCGCGCACCTCGACCTCGTACGAGCTGTCACCCAGCTTGTCCGCGAGCGGCAGCCCGAAGCCGGGCAGCGCCATCTCCTCGACGTCCTCGCGGCCGACGCCGCGTGCCTCGGCGTGCTTGGTCAGGCCCTTCTCGACAATGCGGAGCGTGCTCTTGTAGGTCAACCGCGAGGCCAGCCGAGCCAGTTGCGCGAGGGCGGCGGGGTGATCGGTGTCGACGAGCACCGCAACGGCGAGGTTCGCCAGCTTCGGGCTCGCCGGGCCGTGCCCGGGAATCTTGCGGGCGGCCCGTTCCGCGATGTGGGCGAGGCTGCGCAGGGTCTCCTCCGAGGGCGGAAGCATCGCCCGCATCCAGATCAGCCCCCACAGCAGCCCCACGTTGTAGCGGTCGATCGTCCTTGGTGAGGCATCCGCCAGGTGGCCTGGGCAACACGTCGTCATGCGCAGCGGCAGGGTGCGCGCCTGACCCACCAGCGGGAGCCAGTCGTCGAGACGCGCGGCGAACTCGTCGCCGCCGACCGCGTCGAGCAGGGACCGGCCGGTCTTGCGCCAGGCGGTCGTCGGCTTGGCCTTGTCCGCGCCGAGCGGACAGTGGACCAACAGCGCGTGCCAGGCGGCCCCACACTCCTCCGGCATCGCCTCGATGTCGGCGACGGCGCGGTCGGCCCACCGCTCGCCGACGTTGGGGATCGGCCACATCCGATCGCCTTCGTCGCTCAGGTGGTACGAGCCGCGCTCGATCCGCGTCCGACGCCAGGTCGCCAGTGCCGCCGGGTGGGTACGTCCGGCCCGCGCCCGGGCCTGGATGGACTCCCAGGTGAGGTCGTTGAGCCCCCAGCTCCACCTGTTGAATCCCAGCCACGCTTGACCGCTCAGCCGGTCGAGCCATCCGGCACTGCCCAGCCCGCCGCCCGAGAGCACAATCCTGATTAGCTTGAGCCGCCCGTCGCTGTCCTCCCCGGGCACCGTCAACGCGTCGAACACCGCCTGCCGCACCCGCACCGGCCGCCCGGCCAGGAACTTCTCGGCCCGGGCCCACGTTTCCCGGCGGGCACCGTCCCACGGTTCGCCGATGTAGGGCCGTTGCGGCCGGTACTTGATCAGCGTCAGCGCCGCGGCGACCCACCGATCCGGATCCGCGCCGGCATCATCAAGGTCTGCCAGTGCGGCGCCGAGCACCTGGACATGTTCGGTGGTCTCCGGCAGCAGCTCCCGCTGGGCGGGTGCGAGATCGTACGGGCCGTCCGGGTCGTTGAGCGCGGCGAGCAGCACCGGGCCCCTGCCGGCTGGCGCCAACGCGCACAGCGCCGCCACCTGCCTGGCGTACTCCCGACGGTCGTACCGCGAGTCAGACCCGACGGCTTGCTCGCACCACCCGGTGCCGGTGGCGATCAGCTCGCGTAGCGCCAGCTCCGGATCGGAGTCGCTCATCAGCCACCCACCAGCGGGACGAGCTTGAGGAACGTGATCCGGGACCCCGCGTGCAGGTGAACCTTGTCGTCCAGGGCCGTCACCTGCCGGTCGTCGACCAGCACCACGAAGCCGTTGCGGCCGAACGCCTCGAGCGTCGCCCGGGTCCGCTCCTCCGGATCGACGTGCCCGCCGGACTCCGCCACCTCCAGAAAGACCCGCCGCCGAATCAACTCGCCGAGGCGTACCTCTTCCTCGAAGACGTCCATGGTCCACTCAGGACCACTCGGCGCTCCGGTCACTTCATCGGTGATGGTGATCATCGGCATGGCGCCGAGGCTAACTGAACACTCCGACAGCGTTTCGCTCTCGTTCCACCGCCGTTCAGCCGGCGAACGGGGCGCGATTGATCCGTCGCAGGCCGGGTAGCTGAACAGCATGCGACTACCAACCCTGGCTAGGACCGCGGCAGCGGTCACCGTGACAGCCGCCGCCGGGGCGACGGTCACCGACGCGTCCTCACGCTGGTACCAACGGCTACGCAAGCCGACCTGGCAACCCCCGCCCGTGGCGTTCCCGCTGGTATGGACGCCGCTGTACGCCCTGATCGCGGTGGCCGGCGCCCGCGTGCTGGACCGCACCAGCGAAACCGACCGCGCCGCGTTCACCCGTGCCTACGGGCTCAACCTGGCCCTCAACTTCGGTTGGAGCGCGCTGTTCTTCAAGGCCCACAGACCCACCATCGCGCTGGCCGAAATCGCCGCGCTCAACGCCTCCAACCTCGTGCTGCTCCGCCGAGCCTCACAGGCCGACGGCGTCGCGGCCGTCGCACTGGCCCCGTACGTCGCGTGGACGCTCTTCGCGACCGCCCTCAACGGCACCATCGTCCACCTCAACAGCAACAGGTGAGCCTGTTGGTGTCCGTCAGCTGAAGGCTGGCTGGCACCGCACTGAGGGGGCTTCGGCCTGGACGTCGTCACTCGCGGTGGACGATGAGGAAGTCAGTTTGTGTGACCTGGACGGGTGCCAACCGATCTCCACGGTGTACGAAGATGTCCCGTGAAGGCGAGGTTGTGAGCGTGACCGAGCACGCGTACCCGAACAGCACCGACATGTCGGCGGCGGTGGACGCGGCACGCCGCGGCGACCAGGCGGCGATGGACGCGTTGGTCTCGCATTACCTGCCACTGGTGTACAACATCGTGGGCCGGGCACTGAATCGGTCGGCGGATGTCGACGACGTGGTGCAGAACACGATGTTGAGCGTCGTGCGCGGACTGGCGGGCGTACGCGATCCGCGGCTTTTCCGGTCGTGGCTGGTGGCCGTCACCATGAACGAGATCCGCGCCTACCGGCAGTACCAGCACGTCACACCGGCGCCGCCGGAGGACATCGACAATCTGGTCGTCCCGGGCTCCGACTTCGAGGACCTGACGCTGACCAAGCTTCGCCTGTCCAATGAGCGCCGGGAGGTGGTCCTGGCCACCCGCTGGCTGGACGATGACCACCGCCACCTGCTGTCCCTGTGGTGGTTGGCCGAGGCCGGTCACCTTTCCCGCGCCGACCTGGTCGATGCCCTACAACTGGACCCGCACCACGTGACCGTCCGGGTGGCCCGGATGAAGGCACAGTTGGACACCGCTCGGCTGGTGGTGCGAGCCCTCTCCGCCCGGCCCGGCTGCGCAGGCCTGATCGACACGGCGTCCGATTGGGACGGCCAGCCCGCGCAGGTGTGGCGCAAGCGACTGGCGCGGCACATTCGCACCTGCGCGCGGTGCCCGAACGCCGCGTCGGATCTGGTTCCGGCCGAACGGCTGCTGGCCGGCCTGGCACTCACACCGCTCCCGGCCGGCCTCGCGTCGGACGTCACGCGCAAGGCGTACACCGTCTCCGGCACGTCGCAGGGAGTCGCGCCCGCCGGCGCCCCCGTGAAGACCGCCGGGGCGTTGCGGGACGTCGCGCCGACCGGCGCATCCGCGAAGACCGGCGGGGTGTCGCATCAGGCCGGCGTCACGGCACTGTCTCTGCCCAAGACCCTGGTCGGCGCCTTCGCGGCCGTCGCCCTGATCGGAGGCGGCGGGATCCTCATCGCCAGTTACGCGGACAGGCCGACGCAACGGCCGGCGAGCGCGACCGGCGCCCAGCCCCCAACCGCGATCATCGAACCCGGCTACGAAACCACCGAACCCGCGTTCGCGTCGCCGTCCACCTCGCGGGCGACCTCCACGCCCACCAGGTCAGCGAAGCCGGTCAGGTCGCCGGCGCCGACCACGTCACCGACCAGGTCGGCACCCAAGTCTGCCAATGCGGCATCCGGTGTCTCCGCCGCCGAACAACGTCTGCTGGTGCTGCTCAACGAGCGACGCCGCGCGCTCGGGCTGCCGGAGGTAGCGCTGCGCGCCACGGAGCAACGCGCCGGGGAAGCCTGCGTGAAGCAGAACCTTGATGCGGGCGCGTTTGAGCACTGCGGCCATGAGGTCCTCTTCGCGTCCTCGGGCACCGCCACACCCGAGCAGATGATCGAGGCCTGGTTCAACAGTCCCGGCCACAAGACGGCACTGACCTACTCCAGCTCGCGCTTCGCCGGCCCTGCCATCGTCTCCAACGGCACCCGCCAGATCGCGGCCATCAATATCGACTACTGAGGCTTGTGCACGTAGGAGTGGGTGCAGCGCCGATGGCGCGAGCGGCCCGGTGCCGATGGCGCCGGGCCGCTCTCGTCGGCCGGCGCGCGAGCCGCGAGCCGCGAGCCGTCACCAGGGCACCACACCGGCGTCCTCGAAAAATCCGCCGGTGGGGCCCCCGTCGGGCAGTGTGGCCAGGCGGATGGCGGTCGCTGCGCCCTCCTGGGGAGTACGCACGCCACGGAAGCCGTTGAGGTCGGTGGCGACGAAGCCCGGGCAGGCGCAGTTGATGAGGATGTTCGTGTCCGCCAGTTCCCGGACGTACTGAAGGGTCACCGCGTTCAGGAACGACTTGGAGGGCGCGTAGGCCACAGCGACCGGACCTGTGGAGGTCTCACCACCGGGGCCGGACTGCCGGGCCAGAGAACCGACGCTGCTGGACATGTTCACGATGCGCGGCGAGGCCGACCGGCCGAGCAACGGCAGCATGGCGTTCGTCACCCGGATGACGCCGATGACGTTGGTCTCCACCACCGTACGGATGACGGCCGGATCGACGCTGCTCGGCTGCTGCGGCCCGCCGCCGGTGATTCCGGCGTTGTTGACCAGGGCATCGAGGCGTCCGGCGCGTTCGGCGATCAGATCGGCTGCGGCGGCGACACTGCTGTCGTCGGTGACATCCAACGGGACACCGAAGGCGTCGACGCCGGCGTCCCGCAGCCGTGCCACCGCAGCGTCCCGCCGGGTCTGCTCGCGAGCCCCGACACCCACGCTCCAACCCAGCGCGCCCAGGCCTGCCGCGATCTCGTACCCGATGCCTTTGTTGGCCCCGGTAACCAGGGCGATCTTCGTGTCACTCATGTCTTCGACTGTGAGTCACGGCCCGTAAGCCGTCCAAGACCACCTGAGTCATGGGCGATACCCTCACGGTATCGTCGCGCCTCCGTTCCCGGCTAGGCTCGACACGTGGAGACACGAGAGCTGCGGTACTTCGTCGCCGTGGCCGAGGAGCTGCACTTCGGCCGAGCGGCGCAACGCCTGGGCATAGCCCAGCCGCCACTGTCACGGGCGATCAGTCAGCTCGAACGCCGTCTGGGTGCCGCCTTGCTGAAGCGTGACAGCCGCTCGGTGACCCTGACCGAGGCCGGTGCGGTCCTGCTGCACGAAGGACGAGCAGCTCTGGACGCTGTGGAAGCTGCCGAACATCGCACCCGCCGCGCAGCTCTCGCCGTCACCGGTCGCGCCAGCGTCGTCCTGGCGACCAAGGCTGGAGCGACCAGCGAGTTGCTCGCGAAGCTGCTACACGCCTACGCCACCGAACCGGGATCGGTCGACGTCGACGTGGTGCTGTGTGGCCCCGGCGAACAGGAACGGCTGTTGCGGACCGGCCGTGCCGATGTCGCGATCCTTCACCACCCGTTCGACGACCTGACAGGGTTCGACACCGAGGAGCTGCTCACCGAGGGCCAGGTCGCCATCCTCCCGGCCGGCCATCCCCTCACCACTCGCAGGAGTTTGCAGCTGAGCGAGGTGACCGAGCTACCCGACCTGCCTCTACCGCGCTGGCCCGGGAATGACGGCACCTATCCCGACGGCCCAGGTCCTGAGGCACAGAGCCACTCCCAACTCTTCCAGCTGATCGCCCTTGGCCGGACCTTGCTGGTCGTGCCTGACTCCGCCCGATCCCAGTTGAACGATGATCTCGTCGCCGTGCCGATCGTGGACGCGCCGGAAGTCACCACGGTCATCGCCTGGCCCCCGCACAGCCGTTCCCGAGCTGTCGCTGATCTGGTACGAGCCGCACTCCGCCTCTAGCCGCTGGCACCGCACCTCGTCGCACCGCCGTACGCGAAAAAAGCCCTGACCGGCAGAGATCTGCCAGGTCAGGACCTTCATCGTTGGTGCGCCGCCAGGGACTCGAACCCCGAACCCGCGGATTAAGAGTCCGCTGCTCTGCCAGTTGAGCTAGCGGCGCTCGTTCGGCAACGGAGAGAACATTAGCACCCCTCCCGAGCGGCCTCCAATTCGGTTCCCCGGGTCCCCCCTTCGGTCGAGCTTTGCCGGCAAAAGCCCCGAACCGGGCACCACCGTCAAGATCGGGACGTGGGTTGCGGCGTCGATGCGGCACGATGTCCGCCAGGTACGCGAGAACAGAGGTGGGCATGGCACGGTTCACGCGAGCCGGGGCGGTGGTGGGCGCCCTGACTCTGGCGGCGGCGCTGGCACTGACCGGATGCGGCGGCGACGGAAAGAAGCCGGAATTCGTTGGCGGGGCGTCCCCGGACGTGAGCGCCACCCCCGGCTCAGCCGCACCTTCGACACCGAGCACACCGAGTGGGCCAGCACTCACGCTGAGCCCGGCGAACGGCACGAAGAACAGGCCGGTGAGCACGGAGATCAGCGCGAAGCTCCCGGACGGCGGGAAGGTGTCAGCTGTCACGCTGACGGCGGACGGCGGCGGCTCGATCGAGGGCAAGCTGCGGAGCGATGGTTCGTCCTGGGTGCCGTCCGCTCCGCTGAAGTGGGGCACCCGCTACACCGCCACGGTGACGGCCAGCGCGTCGGACGGTACGAGCAGCCAGGGCACCAGCAGCTTCACCACGATGGCCAAGCCGAAGTCGACGATCGGGTCGGGCCTGTACCTCTTCGACGACAAGAGTTACGGGGTGGCCATGCCGGTGGTCACCGAGTTCCACCCGGGTATCCCGAAGAAGGACCGGGCGGCGGTGCAGAAGCGGATGTTCGTCAGGACCGACCCGCCGCAGCCGGGCGCGTGGCACTGGGTCAGCAGCGGCACGCAGGCCTACTACCGGGCTCCGGAGTACTGGAAGCCGGGCACCACCATCGCCGTGCGGATCGCCCTGGCGGGGATGCCGTTGAGCAACGGTAGGTACGGCGACATCGACCGCAAGGCCACCGCCAAGATCGGCCGCTCGTTCGAGATGAAGGTCGACAACGCCAACAAGAAGATGACGGTGTTCGAGAACGGCACGCCGGTACGCACCATTCCAGTGAGCCTGGGCAAGAAGAGCACCCCGTCGTCGAGCGGCACGATGGTGGTGATGGAGAAGAAGGAAGCCACCGTCTTCGACACCCGCGACGACCCGGATCCGGCCAACCGTTACGTGACCGACATCCAGTTCGCCCAGCGGCTCACCTGGGGCGGCGAGTACATCCACGCCGCACCCTGGTCGGAGCACGTGCAGGGGCGGCAGAACGTCTCGCACGGCTGCGTGAACGTGTCGATGGCGAACGCCAGGTGGTTGTTCGACAAGACCCGGATCGGTGACCCGATCACGATCAAGGGCACCGAGCGCAGGGTCGCCGCCGGCAACGGTTGGACGGCGTGGAGCCTGAGCTGGTCGGAGTTCATCAAGGGCAGCGCGTTGCCGGTGCCCAGTGGTGGGGCCGGCCCGGCGGTCTGAGCCGTCGGTCTCGTTGCGCCGGCTCGGCCGTTGGCCGGGCCGGCGTACTCTTGCACTCCCGCCGGTCGATGACGACGCGGCGACCCCGCACTCCCGGCACGGAGACGAGCCAGGCTCACGAAACGCCGAATAGTAGCAGGATTCGGGCACTATTGACGGCGTGTTTCGGTTCACCCTCGGCAACCGGGGCCGGCTCTGGCGCGTCAGTAAGAGACGATGGGGCAGCGACCACAACTGTGAGGGACTTCATGCGAGCTAGCCAGGACCAGCTGATCAGGCCCGGTGGGCGACGCCGCGTGTTCGCGGCAGGGCTCCTCGCCGTGGCGCTGGCCTTCACCTCGGCCTGCACCGACGGCGACGGCGGCAAGTCGTCCTCGTGGCACGGGGGCGGCGAGAACCCGGCACCGAAGGCCGCGGCGACGATCAGTGAGCCGGCGGCCGACGCCAAGGACGTGGCGGCGTCCACCGGCATCACCTTCACCACGAAGGACGCCGTGGAAACCGCTGTCGAGCTGAAGGACGCCGCCGGCAAGGCGGTCGAGGGCGCCCTCGCCAAGGACGGCAAGTCGTGGCTTCCGGCTGGCGCGCTGGCCTACGGCACGAGCTACACGGCCACCGTGACCGCCAAGGGCGACGACGGGCTTCCGGCCACCGCGACGAGCACCTTCACCACCATGGCCAAGCCCGGCAACCAGGTGCGGGTGAGCAGCTTCCTCGGTGACAACCAGGTGGTCGGGGTGGGCATGCCGCTGATCGTGAAGTTCAGCCGGGACATCCCGGAGGACTACCGCGACGACGTGCAGCGCCGGATGACCGTCACCTCGACTCCGGCGCAGGAGGGGATCTGGCACTGGGTCAGCCCCACCGAGATCCGCTACCGGCCGAAGGAGTTCTGGAAGCCCAACAGCAAGGTCTCCTACCGGGTGCAGGCCGGCGGCCTGCCGATGGGTGCGGGTTGGTACGGCCGCGCCGACCTCTCGGTGGACGTCAAGATCGGCGCTGCGGTGGTCATGACCGTCGACAACAAGACCAAGCGGATGACGGTGACCCGCAACGGCTCTGTGATCAAGACCATTCCGGTCAGCCTGGGCAAGAAGAGCACCCCGTCGTCCAGCGGCACCATGGTCGTCATCGAGAAGCTACGCAAGACGGTCTTCGACACGTTCGAGGAGCTGGGCCCGGACGAGGGCTACCGCACCAAGATCGACTTTGCGCAGCGCCTCACCTGGGGCGGGGAGTTCATCCACGCGGCACCCTGGTCCGAGGGCCAGCAGGGCACCACGAACGTGTCGCACGGCTGCGTCAACGTGTCGATGGCCAACGGCGACTGGCTCTTCAAGAACACCCAGATCGGCGACCCGATCACGGTCAAGGGCACCGAGCGCAAGCTGCAGAACGGCAACGGCTGGACCGACTGGAACATGAGCTGGGACGAGTACGTCAAGGGCAGCGCCCTCCCGTACGAGCCTCCGGCCGACCCGGACGCCACCACCCCGGCCCCGGACGGGGCGGTCACCCCGTCCCCCACACCGACCGCCTGAGCCAGCCGACGAAAGCCCCCTCCCCGGAGGGGGCTTTCGCGTCGTCCCCCGTCTCGCCCCTACAACGACTCAGGCCCCCTCCGAGGAGGGGGCCTGAGCAGTGAAACCAGTGGGGTGACTGATGGGAATTGAACCCACGACAACCGGGACCACAACCCGGTGCTCTGCCAACTGAGCTACAGCCACCATGCCGCCGTCGCCCGGTTGATCGCTCCGGGCGGGGTGCGGACCAATAATAGCCACACCACAGCCAGGCACGTCCAGCGGGTTGCCGGTCAGCGCGGCCGCGGTCAGAGTTCGGCGGCGATGGCCTTGGCGGTCTCGACGTCCGGGCCGGGCAGCGGAACGAAGACGGTGCGTCGGTAGTACTCCAACTCCCGGATGCTCTCCCGGATGTCGGCCAGCGCCCGGTGCGCGAGACCCTTCTGCGGCTGGCCGAAGTACACGCGGGGGTACCAGCGGCGGCAGAGTTCCTTGATCGACGACACGTCGATCATCCGGTAGTGCAGGTGGGCATCGAGGCGGGGCATGTCCCGGGCGATGAAGCCCCGGTCGGTGGCGATCGAGTTGCCGCAGAGCGGAGCCGTACGCGGGTCCTTGACGAAGGTGCGGACGTACTCCAGCACCAGGTCCTCGGCCTCGGCGAGGGTGACCGCCGAACGACGGACCTCCTCGGTGAGGCCGGACTTGGCGTGCATCGTCCGCACGATCTCCGGCATCCCCTCCAGCGCCGCCTCGTCGGCGTGGATGACCACGTCGACACCGTCACCCAGCACGTTGAGGTCGGGATCGGTGACCAGTGCCGCAACCTCGATCAGTTTGTCCCTGCCGAGGTCCAACCCAGTCATCTCACAGTCGATCCAGACGAGGAGATCAGCCACCGGGACAGCCTACGCGCAGCCCACGCCCCGCGGCTGCGCGCTCTCGGCGGACCGGACCGCTAGGGTTTCGGGGTGCCAGCAGAACCCGTCGCACCGCCCGCCGTCACCGAAGACGATCCCGGCGGCCGTACGGTCCGTCGCCTGGTCGCGGTGGTGGCCCTCGGCGCTGTGCTGCCAGCGCTGTATCTGCCCGGCCTCGTGCACAACTTCTTCGATCTCAAGATCTACATGTCCGCGATGGACTGGTGGCGCGTCGGCCACCCGCTCTACGACTACGTCCAGCCCGACCGGGTGCAGGGCGAGTTGTACTTCACCTACCCACCCTTCAGCGCGCTGCTGCTGTGGCCGTTCGGTCTGTTACGGCTCGGCGCCACCGTGGCGATCTTCACGGCGCTCACAGTGCTGGCCGTGGTGCTGACCACCCGGTGGCTGGTGACGCCGGTGATCGCCCGACACGCCCTGCCCCGCACGTTCACCCTGGTCGCCGCCGTCCTGCTGGTGCTGGCGGTGGAGAGCATCCGCGAGACGATCACCTTCGGTCAGATCAACATGCTGTTGGTCGTGCTGATCCTGGCCGATCTGCTGTTCGCGGTGCCGCAGGCGCGACGCTGGGCCGGGGTGGGCGTGGGGCTGGCGACGGCCCTCAAGCTCTTTCCCGGCATCTTCATCGTCTATCTGCTGGCCACCCGGCGGTGGCGGGCCGCGGCGGTGGCGAGCGCGACCGCGGCGGCGGCGACCCTGCTCGCGGCGGCGATCGCCCCTCGTGACTCGTGGCGGTTCTGGACGCACGAGCTGTGGACCACCGAGCGGGTGGGACGCACCGACATCGTCGGCAACCAGTCGCTGTTCGGCCTGCTCAGCCGGTTCACCGAGCCGGAGAAGCCGGACCGGCTGCTCTGGTTGCTGCTGGTAGCCGCGGTCGCCGGCTACGGGCTGTGGCGGGCCGCCCGCGCGGCGCGGGCCGGTGACGCGTTGACCGGCCTGACGTTGACCGGGTTGGTCGGTTCCCTGGCCAGCCCTATCACCTGGACCCACCACATCTACTGGTTCGTGCCGGCGGTGGTGCTGCTCGCCGACGCGGCGTTGAGCGCGGACCGTCCGGACGAGGCACGCCGTCGTCGGTGGCTGGCCGGGCTCGCGCTGGGCATCACCGCCGTGACGATCTACGGCGTGGTGACGTTCCAGGCCTGGGGCGCGGGGCCGGTCCGCACTCACGATCCGGTGGACTTCGTCGTGCAGAACACCTACGTGCTGCTCAGCCTGCTGCTGCTGGCGGCGTTGCCGGTGCGCTCGGGGCTCGATGCGGAAAATCGCACCAAATGGACAGACCTCCCGAGTAGTCATGTTCGCCGCTAATCTGTCCTCATCTACCTCAAGCGTCGCTCGGGTAGCACCGCTCCCCCGGTGAGGGTGGCCCTCCGCGTCGGCAGCGCGGCGGGCCACTCGCCGTCTCACCCACCACCACCGGCCGGGCCGTCACCCGACCGGGCCGCCACCGGCCGGGCCGTCACCCGACCGGGCCGCCACCGGCCGGGCCGTCACCCGACCGGGCCGCCACCGGCCGGGCCGTGGGCTCGTCCACGTCGGCCGGCGGCCAGGCGAGACTCAACGTCACCTCCGGCGGGCGGGGAAGCCGGACCGGTTCGGCCAGGTCGGCGAGGGTGGCCGCGCGGGCCGCGCCGATCGCCGACCGGGCGGGTTCCGGGGCGCCGGAGCCGACCGGGGCGAGTTGTCGGAGCGGCAACGGCGAGGTCGGCTCGGGTTGCCGGGGGCCCAGGCCACTCAGCGAGGTGACCCCGAGCCGGCCGGCGAGCACCGGCACCTGATCCGGCTCGACCACGAAGATCACCTCGCGTGGCCGTAGTGGCCGCAGCAGGAGCAGCGCCGCGCACACCACCAGCAGCACGCCGACCGTCAACAGACCCCAGGTGGCCGGGCCGGTCCACCCGATACGCAACTCGGCGTGCAGGTCCAGAGCGAGGTCGTTCTCCCCGTCGGGGCGCATCACCACCAGGCTCATGGGTTCGCCGGCGAGGTCGTCCGCGCTCCAGTCCAGCGAACCGATCCCCTCGCGTACCCAGAAGGGTTTGCCCAGCGGCGTGACGGACCCGGCGGCCGGCGCGACATCCGGGGTGTCGGCGGCCGGTCCGGCCGGATCGAGCCGGACCGGCAGCGGACCCCGGGCCAGCGCCATCCGGCGGACCGTGGCGTGCGGCACCGCCTCCAGCCAGCCCCGCACCTCGGCGGTGGGCGCCAAGCCGACGAAGGCCGGCCCGCCCGTGGTGCGGGCGTCCAGGCGCAGCCGGGTCTGGGCGGTACGCGCGAAGGGCGCCTCCTGCCGCAGCAACCGGTCGAGGTCGGTGACGACGATCGCGTGACCGGGCGTGCGGACCGTTTCGAACCGGGCGGCGAAGGACCCGCCGGGGTCGGCATGTCGGGTCACCAGCCACAGCCCGCCACCGGCGAACAGCGCCGGAATCCCCACCACCAACAGCAGCACTCCGGCGATCACCCGCACGAACCGCATCCGCACCGTCCCCCTCCGTAGCCAAATACCCGGCCGACCTTACCGACGTACACCGTCTGATCAGGGGATATCCACGGCACGGTCGACATCGACTCCGGAAAGCACGCTGGCCCGCCGGAAGATCCGGCGGGCCAGCGGGTGAAACAGGGTCAGACCTTCGCGACCGGTTCCCGGCGGGTACGCGTGAACGCCAGCCCGCCCAGCACCAGACCGGCCAGGCCGGCGACGAGACCGGCCACACCGAGGCCGACCGCGAGCCCGTTGCCGTCGTCGTCGTCATCGTCATCGGGCGAGGCCACGGCTGCGCTGGGCGAGGCCGAACCCGCCGGCGCCGCCGCGGCGGCCAGGGTGAGCACCGGAGCGGGGTGCTCCGGCTCCTCGGCACCCGGCGCCGGCTCGTCGATCCACCGCGAGATGTTGCCATCCGAGTAGGTCTGCAGGACCTTGAAGACCATCGAGTCGACCTGCGGCAGCGGGCCCATCGAGACGGGGAACTCCTGGAACTGACCCGGCTTCACCCCCGCGTCGGCGGAGGCCGTCCAGGTGATCTTGGAGACGGCCTCGGTGAGCTGACTGCCGTGCACCTCGATCGGCGGGTCCACCTTGCGCTTCTCCGTGGCGACCGTCCAGCCGGGCACCGGCATCGTCGACACCGAGCCGACCGGGGCGTTCTCCGGCAGCACGACCTCCAACTTGGTGGTCGACGCGGTGTCGCTCTCGTTGGGCACCCGGAACGCCACCCGGGCGTAGCCACCCTGGGTTGCCTCCTTCGGGTTCACCGTGACGTGCGCGGACGCCGGTCCGGCGAAGCCGAGCACAGCGGTGGCGGCGGCGGTGAACGCCAGGGCGGCAGCGGCGGCTGCGGTACGCCGGAATCGGGTCATGGGTTTCGCGAACCTCTCTAACGGATGGGCACGGTGGCGGTCACCGTGGCCTGGTCGATGTCGGTCGTTCGGGCGGTGATCTTCAGCTGCCAATCGCCGGACGTCGGCATGCTGATGTCGCCGTAGGCGTGACTGTCCGTCAACCGCAGCAACGGCACCTCGATCGGCTCGATCCCGGCCGAGGGCAGCGCGACTGTCGCCTTCCACTCCGCGACCAGCAGTGGCTGGTTGGCCTTGTCGTACGCGTACAGGTGCACCGTGTTGTTGCCCCGCCCGGCCGGGCTCACCTCGACCTCGACGGACAGGAGCGGGCTGGAGAGCCTGGTGCTGAAGAGGCCGGACTCGGCTCCGGCGGACGGCCCGGCCGCGGCGGTGCGCGCGGGCGTGGTCTGCACCAGCGTGGCGGACACGGCCAGCACCACGACGGTGACGGCCAGCTCCACCAGGACCGCCCGGCGCACCGGTACCGGGCGTTGCGCCGCGACGCGACTGCGCACCAACTTCCGGGAGTACGCGGCCACGGCGATGACAATCGCGAACAGCCCGATCTTGGCGAGCAGCAGGCGCCCGTACGTGGTGTCGAAGAGCGCCTGCGGGGTGGCCACCTCGATCAGCGCCTGGACGGTGCCGGCCAGCAGCAGCGCCGAGACGGCGAGCGCCGCCCAGCGCGACCAGATCGGCAGGATCGCGCCCAGCTCCCGCTCGTCGGCCTGGCGCAGCAGGAAGACGGCGAGCATGAGCAGACCACCCAGCCAGACCGCCATGCTGCCCAGGTGGACCGCGTCGACCGCCACCGAGACCGCCGGCGCCGGGGAGGCCGCCGCGTGCCCGGCCAGCGGCCAGGTCAGCAGGGCAGCGCCGCCGAGCACGGCCAGGATGATCGCGTCCGCGCGGCCGGCGGGCCGGGCCAGCAGCGGGCGGAGCAGGAAGATGGACGCTGCCAGCAGGCCGAGTCGGACCAGGTGGGCGGCGCCGAAGGTGCTGCCGAAGACAGTGCCGAACCCCTCGCCGGTGACGTCGAAGAGACCACCACCGGCCGTGTACGGCACCTGCAACCACAGGTCGGCGAGGGTGGCGAAGGCCACCAGACCGAGGCCGGTCCAGGCCAGCCGGGTCGGCCCCCTGCGGGAGAGCCGGCGCGGCCACAGGGCGGCGAGCACCAGCGCCGGCCCGACCAGCAGCACCAGACCCGCGTAGCCGAGGAAGCGGGCGACCTTCACCGCCGTCTCCACCACCGGGTTGGCGCGGCTGTCGGTGCCGGAGTCGACGGGTGGGGTCGAGGGCGCGCCGACCGAGTAGGTGAACGCGCCGGAAACCGGGTGGCTGTCGGCGGAGATCACCCGAAAACTGACCAGGTAGGTGCCGCGCGAGCCGGCCGGGTCCACCGGGATGGTCACGACAGCGTCACCGAACGACGGTTCGCCCCGGTCGGCCCGGGAACCGTCCGGTGCGATGATCCGGATCTTGCCGGGCACCTTGCGGACCGACTCACTGAACGTGAGGACCACCTCGGACGGCCCGCTCGGCACGATGGAGGAGGCGGCCGGGCTGCTGCTCTCCAGCACCGCGTGGGCGCTGGCGGAGGTGGCTGGCGCGATCAACAGGGCGACGACGGTGACGAGCAGGCCGGCGGCTGCCGCCAGCCTGGCGGCCCAGCGGCGGGGGGCGACAGTCATGCCGGACATGGTCGCCGATAGGTGTGCCTTTCGGCGACCCGAGGGGGGTGGGGGCGTCGGTGGTCGCACGTCATGAACTGGTAGTCGGCCCGGAAAGGAGAAAAGTTCCCGACGTGGCGCAGACCATCCAAGGGTCGAACGACCCTGACGCGCCGCCGGCTGCCGCGTAACCTGGTGTGTCGTGATCCCTGTCCCGCGTGACTCCGGTGCCGTCAGTCCGGCAGAGCCGGCCGACGAGGTCGCCCGGGACCCGGCAACCGAGTGGGCGCTGACCGCCCGCGACGGCGACCCGAGCGCCCAGGCGGCGTTCGTCCGGCTGACCCAGGCCGAGGTCTGGCGGTTCGCCGCCGCCCTGGTCGACCCGGACAGCGCCGACGACCTGACCCAGGAAACCTACCTGCGGGCGTTCCGGGCACTTCCCGCCTTCGAGGGTCGCTCCAGCGCCCGCACCTGGTTGCTCGGCATCGCCCGCCGGGCCTGCGCCGACCACCTGCGCACTGTCATCAGGCGTCGGCGGCTCGACGAGCGCCTGGCGGCGAACGCGTACACCGACCGACCGCACCCCGACCCGGCCGGCCAGTTCGGCGCCGCGGACCTCGTCCGTCGCCTCGGCCCCGAGCGGCGCTCCGCGTTCGTGCTCACCCAACTGCTCGGCCTGTCGTACGCCGAGGCCGCCGCTGTCGAAGGGGTGCCGGTGGGCACCATCCGGTCCCGGGTCGCCCGGGCCCGGGACGACCTGGTCGAGGCGGTCGGCGACGCCCTGGCCGGCTGAACGCGGAACTTCCGGCGCGGACGGGACGACAAATGAGCGTGACAGCACCTTCCACCCGGCCGGGCCGATGGCCACTGGTCCGGCCGTGGCTCGGCATCGCGGCCCGACTCGGCCTCGCCTCCGTCTGGCTGGTCGCCGGCGCGTCGAAGGTCAGCGACCTCGCCGCCTCCGGGCGGGCGGTCAACGCGTATCAGGTGATGCCGTACGACGTGGCGACAGTGATCGGCGCGGCGCTGCCCTTCGTCGAGCTGGCGTTGGGCGTGCTGCTGCTGCTCGGGCTGGCCACCCGGCTCGTCGCCGGGGTGTCCGCCGCGCTGCTGGTGGTCTTCATCGCGGGAATCGCCTCGGCCTGGGCGCGAGGGCTGGCCATCGACTGCGGCTGCTTCGGCAGCGGCGGGCAACTGGCGGCGGGGCAGGCACCCAGTTACCTCCCGGAGATCCTCCGGGACCTGGGATTCTTGGTCTTGGCCGGATTTCTGCTGATCTGGCCGCGTACGCCGGTATCGGTGGACGGGTGGTTGTCCGGCGAACCCGTTGTGGAGGACGAGGATGAGTAGTCGCAAGGGGCAGCGGGACGCCGCCCGGGTGGTCCGCGAGCAGTTGGCCCGCGAGCGGCGCCGCCGCCGCACGATCTGGGTCTCCGCCGCCGCGGTCGTCGTCCTGGTCATCGCCGCCGGCATCGGCTGGGCCGTCTGGTCCAGCCAGCGCTCCGACGACTTCACCACCCCACCCGGCGCCAACGCGGAGGGCACCGGCATCGTCACCGGCGGCGGGCCGGTCACCGTCGACGTCTACGAAGACTTCCTCTGCCCGGCCTGCAAGCAGTTCGAGCAGACCAGCGGGTCCACCCTCGAACAGTTGGTGGCCGACAACAAGGCGAAAGTGGTCTACCACCCGGTCGCGTACCTCAACCGCTTCTCCACCACCCAGTACTCCACCCGCTCCTCGGCCGCCTCCGGCTGCGCGGCGGCGGGCGGCAAGTACCACGAGTACGCCAAGGCGCTCTTCGCCCAGCAGCCGCCGGAGGGCAGCGCCGGGCTCACCGACGACACGCTCATCGACATCGGCACCAGCGTGGGCCTCGACCGGGGCTCCTTCGGCAGTTGCGTGAAGGACGGGACGTACAAGGGTTGGACCGAACACGTCACCGACGACGCCAGCCGGAGCAACGTCACCGGCACGCCGACCGTCAAGGTCAACGGTCAACCCGTCGAGAACCCCACCCCGGACGCTCTCACCGCAGCCGTGGCGGCGGCCGGCAAGTGATCCGTACCCTGCTGGGCCGCGCCGGCCTGGTCGCCGCCGCAGCCGGCCTGGCCACGGTGATCAGCGCGGCGCCCGCCGCCGCCCACGGCGCGGACGCGCCGGACGGCACCGACTACCGCACCCGGACCACCGGCGTCGCACCGGCACAGCCAGGGCTTGAGGTACGCGTCATCGAGGCCGGCGCCCGACTGGAACTGACCAACCGCACCGGCCGCACCATCGAGGTCATCGGCTACTCCGGCGAGCCGTACCTGCGCGTCGGCCCGGACGGAGTCTTCGAGAACAGCCACTCCCCCGCCACGTACCTGAACCGCACCATCGACGGGGACACCGAACTCCCGGCCGAGGCCGACCCGGCCGCCGCACCCTCCTGGCAACGGGTCGACGACGGCACCACAGCGCGCTGGCACGACCAACGCGCGCTCTGGCGGGAGTCGGCACCACCGACCGCGGTACGCGCCGCACCGGACCGCGAGCACCGGGTCCGGGACTGGACCATCCCGCTGCGCGACGGCACCGACCCGATGGTGATCGGCGGCACGCTGGACTGGGTGCCGCCGCCGGACGCGTACACCTGGTGGGCCGTGACCATCGTGGGGCTGCTCGCGGTGGGCGCGCTCGGCCTGTTCGCCGCCACCGCCCCGGCCGGCGCCCGCGCGCTGTCCGCGCTCGGCGTGCTGCTGATCGTCGGCGGCGCGCTGGCCGTCGGGTACCCGGTGGGACGGGAGTTGGACGCGGGGGCCCAGGGCGTTGGCGGAGTGCTCGTCGGGCTGCTCTCCGGGCAGATCTGGCCCCTGATCACCGGCCTCGGCGCGATCGTCGCCGGCTGGTACGCGCTGAGCCGCCGCCCGGCCGCCGACTTCGTGGTCGCGCTGGCCGGGGCCTGCCTGGCGCTCTTCGCCGGAGCGTCGAACGCAGCCGTGTTCGCCCGCGCCATCGCCCCGGTGCCCTGGTCGCCCGCGGCCGCCCGGGTGATGGTGGCGCTCTTCCTGATCACCGGGGCCGGCGCGACAGCCGCCGGCATCCTGCGCCTGCACGCCACCTCCCGCACCACCGCGACAGCAGTCCCAACTCCAGCCCCCTGACCCCCGCAACCCGCCCCGCGCCCCCGCCCCGCGCCCCGCACCCCGCCGATCTTGCACTTTGGGTTGGCCATATGCGGCTTTCACCCCAAAGGCGGGGACAGAAACTGCAAGATCGGCGGGGCAGGGGGCGGGGCGTGAGGCGCGCGGGGCGGGGCGGAGTTTGGCCGCTGAGAGGGGAGCTACGGGTGGGGGGTGAAGCCGTAGGGCAGTTCCAGACGGTGTCTGGCCAGCAGGGGTGCGTTGTTGAGCAGGGTGGCGGTGGGGGCGTCAGCGACGATCCGGCCGTCGTCGAGGATCACCGAACGCTCGCACAGCTCCGCCGCGTACGGCAGGTCGTGCGTGACCATCAGCAGGGTCACCGGCAGGCCGCGCAGGATCTCGGCGAGCTCCCGACGGGCCGCCGGGTCCAGGTTCGACGACGGCTCGTCGAGCACCAGGATCTCCGGGTGCATGGCGAGCACGGTGGCCACCGCCACCCGGCGACGCTGCCCGAACGACAGGTGCTGCGGGGCCCGGCCCCGGTGCTCACTCATCCCCACCGCGGCGAGCGCCTCGTCCACCCGGGCGGCCAACTCTGCCCCGCGCAGACCCAGGTTCGCCGGCCCGAACGCCACGTCCTCCGCCACCGTGGGCAGGAACAACTGGTCGTCCGGGTCCTGGAAGACGATGCCGACCCGGCGGCGGACCTCGGCCAGGGTGCCCCGGTCCGGGGTGACGGTCAGCCCGCCGACGCTCACGCTGCCCTCGGTCGGGGTGAGAATGCCGTTGAGGTGCAGCACCAGCGTGGTCTTGCCGGCGCCGTTGGGCCCGAGCAGCGCCACCCGGTCGCCCCGTGGCACGTTCAGGTCGACCCCCTGAAGGGCGACGTGCCCGTCCGGGTACGCGTAACGAACACCCCGAACGTCCAGCGAGACAGCGGTCTGCACGACACCGATCATGACAGCACGACGGCGGTCGCGGCGATGGAGGCCGCCAACACCGGTACGGTCGCCGCAACCAGCCACTGACCGGCGCTCGCCGCACCCTCGCCCTGCCACACGGCGGGCATCCGCCCGGTGTAACCCCGGGACAGCATCGCCAGATAGACCCGCTCGCCGCGCTCGAAGGCGCGCAGGAACAACGCCCCGATCCCGGCCGCGAAGCCCCGCAGCTGCCACAGGAAACGTGGGTCGTCTCCACGGGATATCCGGGCCACCCGCATCCGCCGCGCCTCGCCGACCAGCACGTCGAGGTAGCGCAGCATGAACGAGGCGATCTGAGTGAGCACCTGCGGGCAGTGCAGCCGGTCCAGCCCCACGATCAGGTCGCGGGTGGTGGTGGTCGCGGCGAGCAGCAGCGAGGCGAGCACCCCCAGGGTGCCCTTGGCCAGGATGTTCCACGCGCCGTGCAGCCCGTCCTCGGACAGCCGCAGGCCCAGCACCTCGACCCGGTCACCGCTGCCGAGGAACGGCAGGGCGACCGCGAACAACACGAAGGGCAGCTCGATCAACGCGCGGCTGAGCAACCACCATGGGCCCACCCGGGCCAGCGTCGCCACCACCGCCACCAGCACGGCGTACGCGCCGAAGGCCCAGAACGCCTCCCGTGGGGTGGCCACCACGGCGAGGGTGAAGACCACCATCGCCACGATCTTGACCTCGGGCGGGAGCCGGTGCACCGGCGAGTCCGACTCGCGGTACAGCACGTGCCCGTGACCAGCTCCCATCCGCGTACCCCTGTTCAGCTTGTCGTGGCGGCGCGCGACGTCGCCGCGTCATCCTCGGCGGGCGTGGCGTCCCCGGTGGGCGTGGCCGCGTCAGCGTCGGTCGGCGTACCGCCCCGGCGGCGCAGCAGCCAGAACCCGCCGGCCCCGACCGCGAAGGTGACCAGCACCCCGAGCACCCCGGACAGGCCGGTGGAGACGAAGCTGTTCCGCACGCCCCGTACGCCGTAGTCGGCGAGCGGGCTGTCGGCCAACTCGTGGTCCTTCGCCTGCTGGGCCGGGCAGCTGCCGCCGACGATGTTGTCGTCGGCGTCGACGGTGCAGCCCTTGAGCAGCGAGGAGTCCAACCCGTCCGGGTGGGACGAGGCGTAGTTGCTGACCACGCCGGCGAGCAGCAGGGCGACCAGCAGGCCGCCGGCCAGGAAGGCCCAGGAACGGTTCTTCATCGGACACCTCCGGAGACCGGGACAGCGGGGGTGGTGGGGGTGCGCAGGGAGCGCAGCGCGTACACCAGGTCGGGTCGCACCTTCGCGACGGTGAGCACGGTGGTCGCGGTGATCAGGCCCTCGCCGATGCCGATCAGCAGGTGGGTTCCGGCCATCGTGCCGGCCAGGCCGGCCAGGTTGCCGCCCAGGTCGGTGGTGCCGCCCAGCCAGTACTGCACGACGAAGCCCTGGGACGCGACCACCACGCTGAGCATCGCCGCGACGAACGCGGTCACCGCCAGACCAGCCCGCGTCCGGGGCAGCACCCGCAGCAGCAGCGCGATCAGCGCGTACGCCGCGGCGGTGCCGAGCAGCGCCATGTTGGTGATGTTGAGGCCGAGCATCGCCACGCCGCCGTCGCCGAAGACCAGCGCCTGCACGACCAGCACCACGGAGACGCAGAGCGCGCCGACCCACGGACCGACAAGCATCGCGGCGAGCGCCCCACCGAGCAGGTGGCCACTGACACCGGCCGTGAAGATCGGGAAGTTGAGCATCTGGACGGCGAAGATGAACGCCGCCACCAGGCCGGCCATCGGGGCCAGCCGGTCGTCCAGGTCGCGCCGGCCGCGCAGAACGCAGAAGGTGAGCGCGGCAAGAGCGAGCGCAGCGAAGATCGCCGCCACGGGACCGTCGATGATCCCGTTCGAGATGTGCATCGCCAGTGTCTCCACGCGACCTCCTACGCGTCAGCGGGCCCGACTGGGCCGGCGTGGGACAGCCTATTTCCCAGGACTAGTTGTTGCCAGAGCCTGGCAACAGGGCATGGCCTTGATCACCTCTACCTGGTCAGGCGCATGAACGGCGGGTTTCCACCAGCCCACCCCCTGATGATCACCCCCGTATCCCAGCCGACAGACGACAGGCGCGCGCTCGTGGCGACGGCCCGCGTCGTCGGTGATGGCTCTGGCCGGCACGGCGGTAGGGTCGGGGCCATGACCTCGCCCGACCGACTCTCCCCCGGTGACCCCGCGCCCGAGTTCACCCTCGCCACCGACAGCGGCGACCAGCTCTCCCTCGCCGACCTGCGAGGTCGCAAGGTGGTCCTGTACGCCTACCCGGCCGCGATGACTCCCGGCTGCACCAAGCAGGCCTGCGACTTCCGCGACTCACTCGCCTCACTCCAGGCCGCCGGCTACGAGGTCGTTGGCATCTCCCCGGACAAGCCGGAGAAACTGGCGAAGTTCCGCGAGCGCGACGCCATCACCTTCCCGCTGGTGTCCGACCCGGACAAGTCGGTGCTCACCGCCTACGGCGCGTACGGCGAGAAGCAGCTCTACGGCAAGACCGTCACCGGCGTGATCCGCTCGACGTTCGTGATCGACGCCGACGGCAAGGTCGAGCGGGCGCTCTACAACGTCAAGGCCACCGGGCACGTCGCCAAGCTCCGCCGCGACCTCGGCCTGGACTGACCTGTCGCACCGGGGCGCTACGGTCCGTCAGTGGTCCGATACAAGTACACGCCGGAAGCACTGGCCGCCGCTGCCGCCGTCGCCCGCAACATCACCGAGGTGATGCGGTTGCTCGGCGTTCGCGTCAGCGGTGGCTCACACGCGCACATCAGCCGACAGCTCAAGCGGTTCGGCATCGACACGTCGCACTTCACCGGCCAGGCACACAATCGAGGCGTGCGTTGGCGGCGAATGTCCCCCACGGAGTTGCTGGTAGTGCTGCCGGCCGGTTCCCGCCGAATCCCGGGGATCCGCCTCAAACGCGCCCTGGCGACAATCGGCCTGCCCGAGACCTGCGAGGTGTGCGGCACCGGGTCAACGTGGCAAGGCGCCAGGCTGACGCTGCACGTGGACCACATCAATGGCGATTTTCTCGACAACCGGCCGCGCAACTTACGTCTGCTCTGCCCTAATTGCCACAGTCAGACCTCTACATACGCTGGTCAGCGACGGCCTGCACTGGCGGAGCCCGAGGTGGTCTACGATCCTGATGCGGTTACTCCGACCGGCTTCCCGATAGGCAGGCGACTGCCGCGTCAGCCGGAGTGGCCGTGGACGCTGGTGGAGTACAGCTTCAAGGGGCCGTAGCCCAACGGCAGGAGGCATGCGGTTTAGGTCCGCACCAGTGCGGGTTCGAATCCCGTCGGCCCCACATCGCCATGGAGTGGCGACGGATCCTGGCTCGGACGGAGCCAGGATCGGTTGTCGGGCACGTCACTGCCGCGGGTCGTGGCCCTGGTCGTTGAGCCAGGATGGCGAGCGTGAGTCTGCGCTTCGTCCTTGATCCTGACCTGACCCCGCAGCTACGCGCCGAGATCGTCGACCTCTGGGTGGACGTCAGCAACGCGGGCGGGGCGGTTGGCTTCGTACCACCGGTCACCGCCGCCGACGTGCACGTCACCGCCGATCCGACCTTCGCTGGCATCGCCGACGGACCGGACCGACTGTTGGTCGGCTACTCCGGGGACCGGCTGGCGGCAATGCTGATCTTCAGTGACAACCGTTTTCCGCTCACGGCGCACTGGTGCACTGTGAAGCGGGTGATGGTTCACCCGGACACCCAGGGCACCGGCTACGGCTCGGCGCTGATGGTGGAGGCCGAGCGGCTGGGCAGGGCGTTGGGCCACGAGGCACTGCACGTCACGGTGCGCGACGGGCTGGGGTTGGACAAGTTCTACGGTCGCCTCGGGTACCGGGAGGTCGGCCGGCTTCCGGCTGCGTTGCGGGTGGCCCCCGATGACGACCGGGACGAGATCCTGATGTGGCTCGATCTGACGGTGGCCGGCTGAGCGGTCAGCCCTCGCACCACCGGGCGTTGGCCCGGGCCGAACTGGTGGTCGGCGCGTCGGTGGCCGGAGCGCTCGTCCTCGCCACCTCGACTGAGCGACGGGTCGGCGTCGGCGTGACGGCGGGTCGGCTGCTCGGCGGACGGGTCGACGCGGACGGACGGCGGGTGGCGGCACCGGCACCGGCACCGGCACCGGGTGCGTACATCCGGATCGTGCTGTTCTGCACCTGGCCCGGTGCCATTCTGATGCCGCCGGCTGCGACCCGGTTGCCGTAGACGTCGGTGACCCGGACGGTGAACGGGCCCGGCCCGGCGCCGGAGGCGATCAGCCAGTAGTTGTAGTCCTGCCGGGCGGCCGACTGCCAGGGGTCGCTGTCGCGCTGCCGGACCTCGACGGACCGCAGCGGGTTGCCGTGGTTGCCGACGCGGACGGCGAACCACCACTGCGACGCGCCCTCCTTGATCCGGAAGCTGAGTGGTCCGGGAAGAGGCGGGTTGACCACCGCGCGGTAGGTCACCGGAACGAGGCCCTGGACGGGGTCGGCGATCCGGGCGAACGCCTCGCGGGACAGGTCGAGGTGGCCGGGCTCGCACTCCGGGCACTGGTCCATGATGAGCACCCGGACGGTGCCCTTGGGGCCGATGACGTCGAGGAATCCGCCGCAGGCGGCACCGGCGGAGTATTCCGTCGGACCGAGCGCGACGTAGAGCCGGTTGGCGGGGGCAGCCGGGTTCGAGCAGTTGCCGCCGGCGCCCTGGGAGTCGTAGAAGGTGGCCTTGCCGGTGTGCGTGGCGTTGCCGGTGGGCGGCGCGGCGGCCAGCGTCCGGCCGGCGGCGCAGGCCGGGGTGGAGCCGGATCGCAGGGTGAGGGTGAGCCCGAGCGTCGCCGCGAGGACTGTGACGCCGGTGGCTACCAGCCAGGGTTTCGCGCCGGACGACGGCGCGGGCCGGTCCTCTGGAGGATGGTCCAGGTCGATGTTGATGTCGACAGCGCTTCCGTCCGTCACGACGGCGATGCTGCCGGACCCGGTCGGCTACGGACAAGCGGGCTAAGCCAAAGCTAAGACAGCATCGACGGACGGTGACCGTGAGGTGCCGGTTGCTGGTCGGCTCCCGGTCAGGGCGCGAGGACCACCGGGGCGTCCACCGCCAGCGGTCCGCTGTCGAGCGGCACCAGGTTCAGTCCGAAGAGGAGTTTCTGCTTGACGTTGCGGTGCCGCCCGAGGGTGCGCAGCGGCTCCCTGGTGCGTACCCCGGTCTCCTGGTCGGTGGTGGTCACCACGCAGCGGTCGCACGGCCCGGCGGCCTGGAACGTCCGGTCGCCGATGCGCAGCCGCCGACCCACCCAGTCGTCCTCGGCCCAGGCCGGGGCACCGCTGACGACCAGGTTGGGTCGGAAGCGGGTCATCGGCACCGGTTCCTCCCCCGCCTCGGCCAGCCAGTCGTTGAGGGCGTCGAGGGAGGTGGCGTTGGCCAGCAGCACCGGGTAGGCGTCGGCGAAGCTGACCTGGTCACCGGTGTCGTGTTCGCGGGTCCCGGCGGCCAGGTGGCGGGTCGGCTGGGCCAGCCAGACCAGTCGGACCGGTCGGTCGAGCAGGGCTCCGAGCCAGTCGTCGGCCGCGTGGCCGGCCGGCAGCGCGGGGACCGGGAAGGTGCGGCTGCGGAAGGTACGGACCGCTACCGGTTCGCCGCCGGCCGGCTCGGGCACGTCGAGGTCGGGGTGCCCGTCGGCGCGCAGTGACAGACCCCCGGGGTGCACGGAGGCGCGCAGGCCGACGAGCCGGGTCGTGTCCCGCTGGGTGACGCCGACCCCGTCGGCGTCCACGACCATCCAACGCCGGTCGCCGGCCAGACCCCACCGGTGCACGAACGCGCCGTCGTGGTCGAGTCGGTGACAACCCTTGACGGGGTACGTGTGAATCGAGGTCAGCCGCACCCGGCTACCATGCCACGCCGATCCCGTCGCCCGGGTACCAGTGGTTGGCCGGGGTCTCCCGGTAGGCGAGGAACCGCCGGCCGGTGCGTTCGGCGTGCTCAGCGAGCACGTTGGTGGTGGTGACGTTGTCGGTGAGCAGGATCGCGCCGGGTGCGAGCTTGGGTTCCACGGCCTCGAACTCACGCTTCTCGTGGGTACGGCTGTGGTCGCTGTCGTGCAGGAACAGGTCGACCGGGCGGTCCAGCGCGCCGATCGAGGCGATCGAGTCGCCGATCACCAGGTCGACGACCTCCGACCACGGCGCGACCCGGGCGAGGTAGCCGGCCTCGGGGTTGATGTCCAGGGAGGTGACGCGGCCCGGGTGCCCCTCCTGCGCGTTGCGCAGCAGGGCGGACGCCAGGACGACGCTGCCGAGTCCCTTGTCGACGCCGGTCTCGACGACGTGGGTGGGGCGGGTGGCACGGACGATGGCGTACCAGCCGATCCGCCGGGCGTAGCGGATCTCCTTGTCGGCGAGGCCGCGCCGGTCGGAGGCGGCGATCGCCGCCAGGAGGTGTTGGCGCAGGCCGTCGTCCGACTCGATCTCGCCGAGGTACGCCCGTACCTGTTTGACCGGGATGTCGCAGACCACGCTGACGAACCAGGCGAGGTGGTTGCGGCTCAACGAGGTGAGGTCGTACGTGTAGTTGTGGTGCTCGCGGGAGGTCAGCAGCCAGCGCGCCGAGCGGCGCAGCATCTTCGCGTCGTGCCGCGCGACAGTGCGAAGCCTCTTGGGAAAGGCGGCGATCGGGGCGAGTGGAGTACGCGCGACGGCCCGTCGGAGCTTGATTCGATCCACGGCTGCCGTTGTAGCAGGGTTCGGGCGGCAGCGGGAGCGTCCTCGCGAAACCCGATGTTCACGTTGCTTTCACCCAACCGCAGGGGCAGCAGAATAGGGCCTGAAAAACCTTCCCGGGCCGGCGTTACCGGCAGTCCGTCCGAACGCAGGGCCGGGTTCGCCGCCCCGGTCGGCAGGCATGCGATAGCCGAAAGGACGAGGGTGCACGACAGGCGCACGCAATCAGTAGCATCGCCCACATGTCTGGTGCTCAGCGGTACACCGATGCCGACACCCAGTTCGTCGATCCACACGCAGTCGATCCGCACGAGGATGTCCCGGCCGGGGGCAAGCGGCGACGTCGTGGCCCTCGCTGGCGTCGCGTCCTCGTCATCTGCCTGGTAGTCGCAGCGATCCTGGGCGGCGGCAGCATGATCGGTGGCGCCCTCTATCTCCGCTCGGTCGAGAAGGACATCGACCGGGTGGATGCCTTCGCCGACGTTCCCGAGGAGGGGCGTCCGCAGGCGGTGGCCGGCGGCGCGATGAACATCCTGATCCTGGGCAGCGATTCCCGCGACCCGGAGAGCACTGGCGGCTCGCGCACGGACACCATCATCGTCGCGCACATCCCGAAGGACCGGGCCAGCGCGCAACTCGTCTCGATCCCTCGGGACACCTGGGTGAACGTGCCGAAGGCCAAGAACGGGGGGCACGGCGGCCGCGATGCGAAGATCAACGCAGCGTACGCCTGGGGTGGCGTTCCGCTGATGGTGCAAACAGTCGAATCGTTCACGACGGTGCGAATCGACCACGTGATGATTGTCGACTTCGCTGGCTTCAAGGAAATCATCGACGCCCTGGACGGCGTCGACATCAATGCGGAGAAGTCGTTCACGTCGATCCACCCGCCGTTCCGCAAGTTCGAGCAGGGAATGCAGCGGATGGACGGCGAGACGGCCCTGGACTACTCCCGCCAGCGCAAACAGTTCGCTGACGGCGACTTCGCCCGCATCCGTCACCAGCAGCAGGTCATCAAGGCCATCCTCGACAAGGCCGTGTCCGGTGGCATCGTCACCAATCCCGGGCGGCTCAACTCCTTCGTCAAGGCGACCTCGAGCGCCGTAGCGGTGGACGAGAAGATGTCGCTCGTCAGCATGGCGACAGACCTGCGGAGCCTCCGTGGTCGTAACCTCACCTTCGTCACCAGCCCGACGAAGGGCACCGGTCGAGTGGGCAGCGAGAGCGTCGTCTTCGCGAACACCGAGAAGGCAAAGACCTTCTATGATGCCGTGCGCCGGGACTCCGTCGACGAGATTCTCGCCAGCGCCAAGTAACCCCTGGGCCGGTGGCCGTTGCCGTCCGCCGCCTTGTCTCGAATTACGGACCGGCCAGGTCAGCCGGCCCTCACGGGGAGGTCCACAATGTCCAATCAGCCCGCTATGTGGCATCGACCGGTGCCGGCCGAGGACCGGGCCGGAAACACCACCGACGCCCAGGGCGACGGTGAGGGGGACGACGAGGGGAGCCGCGGCGGGAGTCGCCCTCCCGCCTACCAGTTCCCCGGTTACCAGCCGGCCGGCTACCAACCTCCCGGCTACCAGCCTGCCGGCCACCAGACTTCCGGCCACCAGACCCCGGCCTTCCCGGCGCCCGCCGACCGGCGCTCGACCTCGCCGGTCCCGGCACCCGCACCCGCACCCGCACCTGAAGAGCACGAGCCTCGCGCCGGCCTGGACACGACCGCCGTCCTGCCGTACGCCGGCTCGCGCGCCTCGACCCGGACCCGGTGGCTGCGGGCCTGGATGATGACCGCGCCGGTCGACGTCCTGGCACTACTGACGCCGCTGCTCGTCACTCAGCAGTACTGGCGCGGCACCCTGGCCATGACGGTCCTGACCGTGATCGTCTTTGCCAGCGGCGGCCTCTACCGGGCACGACGGCACGTGAGCTTCCTCGACGAGGTGCCGAGCCTCTGCGGGCGTCTGCTGGCCGCGGCGTCTGCGGTCGCCATCGTCGCGGCGATGCGTCACGAATCCGCCGAGTACGTCTTCGGCTTCACCCGCGGTGTCGCCGCGTCGGCAGGGCTCGTCATCCTCGGGCGGGCCTTCACCAGAGAATTCGCCATCGTCGCCCGCAAGCGCCGGTGGGTCGAGCACAACACCATCATCGTCGGCAGTGGCCCCACCGCCGTGGAACTCGCCCGGCTCCTGCGCCGCTACCCCCAGTACGGCCTGCGCTTCGTGGGTTGTGTCGACACCCCGGACGGCCCGTCGGCGCTGCCGCTGATCGGATCCCTCGACGACCTCGACAGCCTCGTACGTCTGCGCGAGTGCGACGTGGTGATCGTCGCGGACGCGAACTGCTCCGAGACCTCACTCATGGAGATCCTGGCCCGGCCACGGACGGCGGAGTGCGACCTGTGGGCGGCCACCCCCCTCTGGGGGTCCCGTTCGCACGGCGACCACATCGGCGCGGTCCCGGTCGTCAGCATCGGCGACATCACCCTCTCCGGCCCGCAGTCCGCGCTCAAGCGCGCGTCGGACATCGCGTTCGCCTCGGTGGCGCTGCTCCTGCTGAGCCCGGTGCTCCTCATCTGCGCTGTCGCCACGCTCATCGACGGCGGCCCCGGCATCTTCTTCTACCAGGAGCGCATCGGTCGGCACGGCCGACCTTTCAACATCATCAAGTTCCGGTCCATGCGCCCCGTCGACGAGCACGAGTCGCAGACCAACTGGTCCATCGCCAACGACCGGCGGGTGGGGCCGATCGGTCGGATCATGCGCAGGACCTCCCTCGACGAGCTTCCGCAGCTCTGGAACATCCTCCGTGGCGACATGAGCGTGGTCGGCCCCCGACCCGAGCGCCCCTACTTTGTCGAGAAGTTCTCGGCGGAATACCCCCAGTACGCGATGCGCCACCGCGTTCCGGTCGGGCTCACCGGTCTGGCGCAGGTCAGCGGGTTGCGCGGCGACACCCCGATCTCCGACCGGGCCCGCTTCGACAACTTCTACATCGAGAACTGGTCCCTCTGGCTCGACGTCAAGGTGGTGCTCCGTACGGTGACCGAGGTGTTCCGCGCCGGCGGCCGCTGATCCGCCCACGCACCGGCACACCGCCGGGTACGGCCAACGGCCGTGCCCGGCGGCCGTGTGCCGGTCGTACCCCCAACGCCTGGAGAACGCAATGCCGAACGTATCCGTCGTGATCCCCACCACCGGCCGCCCCAGCATCGCCGACGCGGTGCTCTCCGCCCGATCCCAGCAGGGCGCCTCCGTACACATCGTGGTCGTCTGTGACACCCCGGAGGTGCCGCAGACGGTGCGGAACCTGGGGCAGCACATCGACCGGGTGGTCTGCACCGGCGGCGGCCGGCGCGGGTCGTACGCCCGCAACCTCGGAGTCACCCACGCCATTCCGGGGAGCCACGTCGCGTTCCTCGACGACGACGACACCTGGCTGCCGACCAAGCTGGCGGCACAGGTCCCCGCGCTCGAGCGGGTCGCGGCGGCCGGGTTCCGCCCCGTCGTGTCGTCCCGGATCCTGCAACGCAAGGACGGCGCGGAGCCGCTGCCGGCACCGGCACCCGCCGAGGTGATCCCCGACGGCGTGCTGCCGGAGGACTACCTGTTCCGCCGCCGGCACCTCGGCATCGGCCGGCAGTCGCTGCCCACGTCGACGCTCCTGACCACCTACGAGTTGGCGACCGAGTGCCGCTGGGACGAGACGCTCCCCCGACACCAGGACTGGGACTGGCTGGTCCGGGTCGCCCGGCTGCCGCGCGTGAAGATCGTCCAGGTGGAGGAGGCGACGGCCGTCTACACGGTGGGCAGCCCCGGGTCGATCTCGGCCGGCGCCGACTGGCGTACCTCGTGGCACTGGGCCCAGCGCTGGGAGGGGGTGTGGGCACCGGGGACCTTCTCGGACTTCATCGCGGCCCAGACCCTCCGCTACGCTCTCCAGGCCCGGGACCGGGAGGGCGTGCGGGAGATGGTGCGGGCGATCCGCCGCAACTCGCCTCCGTCCGCCCGGAACGCGGTGCTGGCGGCGCTCGGGCTCGTGCCCCGGTCGACCCTGGAACGGGTCGCCATGCGCAAGTCGAAGGCCCCCAGCAGCCCCACTCGACCGCTTGAGACCGAACGGCCACACTGATGCGTCTGCACTTCGTACTGCCGCAGCTCGAACCGCTCTACGGCATGGAGCTGGCGGCGGCGCTGCTGATCCGCGGCCTCCAGGGCCAGGGGGTCGAGGTCTCGGCAACCGTCGTGTCCCGGGGGGTCCCCGCCGAACTGGCCGACCTGGAAGTCGACACCCTGGGCCTCGGTTCCCGGATCACCCGGTTGATGGAGTCTGTTCCGCCGCTGCGCCGGCGCCTGCAGAACCTGGCACCGGACGTCCAGATCGTGGCCAGTGGGCTGTGGGGCAGCGTTCCGGTCGGTGCCGCCCTCGCCGGTTCCGGCCGCAGCTACGTCGCCTGGGAGCACTCCCTGCTGCCGGAACGTCTGCGGATCGACCGCCGGGTGCGCACGCTGGCCCGGTTCTCGCGGCTCAAGGGGCTGCGTCCACGGCTCGTCGTCGCCGTCTCCAACGGTGTCGCCCGCACGGTCCAGCAGCTGGCACCGGGGCAGCCGGTGGTCACCATCACCAACCCGATGCCACCTCGGCCCTTCGTCGCACCGCGCGAGGTGGTGGACCACCGACGGATCAACCTCCTCACCACTGCCGCCTTCCGCCCGTACAAGAACCACTCCTGCGCCATCGCCGCGCTGGCCCTGCTGCCGGAGGCGTACCACCTCACGCTCGCCGGCGACGGCGAGGAACGGGATCTGCTGCACGCGAAGGCCCAGGAACTGGGTGTGCAACACCGGACCACGTTCCTCGGACGGGTGCCGGGCGTCGCCCAGCTACTCGCCGAAGCGGACCTCCTGGTCCACCCGTCCCGTGCCGAGACCTTCGGGTTCAGCCTGGTCGAGGCCGCCGAGGCGGGCCTGCCGGTGGCGGCCCTCCCGGTGCCCGCGCTGGACGAGATGATCCCGACCTTCGTGCCTGGAGCGTTGGCGGCGGACACGTCGCCGGCCGCCCTCGCGGACGCGGTGCTCCGGCTGACCGGTGCCCAGCGGCCGACACTGGCCGACTTCGAGAAGTCCTGGCACGCCCGGTGCGCGGCACTGGATCCCGCCGAGGTCGGCCGCCAGTGGGTGGAGGCGTTGAACAGGTGAGTATGCCCTCCGGTGCGGTCGGCTCCGTCGAGCCGACCGCACCGCGGCCACGGTCGCATCGGCGTCCCCCGAGCGGACGCGACACCTTCCTGAAGCGGTCCGGGAAGTTCTTCACCGGCACACTGCTACGGACCCTCGCGCAGGGCGTGCTCTTCGTCCTGCTGGCCCGGGAGATGTCTATCGACACCTACGGGCTCTTCGTCGGTGTCACCGCCCTCGTCGCAGTGGTCTCCCCGTTCGCGTCCGCCGGCGCACCAAGTCTGATCTTCCAGAGCTACGCCGAGGCCCCCAGCGAGTGGGCCCGACACCTCACGCGGGGCCTGGTCCTGACCGTCGTCTTCGGTGTGGGCGCGACAGTGTTGGTGAGCGCGGCCGGGGTGGCGATCTGGGGTAGCGAGGTCAGTGCCGTCGACATGCTCTGCCTCGCTGCCGCGGACCTGGTGGCCTGGCGGCTCATCGAGGCCGTGGCCGCGTCGGTGCAGGCCCGGGGCAAGGTCTTCGTCGCCTCGGTCATCCCCGCCCTGCTGCACGTGTTCCGGCTGGTCGGCGCGCTGGCCCTCGCGGCGGCGGACGAGCCGATCTCCCTTCGGAACTGGGCTCTCACCGCGCTGGCGGTCTCCGTCGTGGTCTGCGTGCTGGCCACCTGGTACGGATTGCGCGGCGGAGGGGATGGTTCCTGGTCCGTCGGGCCGGCACTCCGCCAGGCCCGCAGCGGACTGCTGTTCGCCGTCGGCCTCTCCGCCCAGACGGTCTACAACGACATCGACAAGGTCATGCTGTCCCGGATCGGCACCACCGAGGCGGCGGCGATCTACGCTGCGGCCTACCGGGTGGTGGACTTCGCGTACACGCCGGCCCGGTCGATGTCCGCGGTCGCCTATCCCCGCTTCTTCGAGGTTGGCCGCGAGGGACCCCGGGCGGCGCTCGGGCTCGCCCGTCGCCTTCTGCCTCGCTTCCTGATGTTCAGCGTGCCGAGCAGCCTGCTGCTGGTCGGAATGGCCTGGACCATGCCGCTGATCTTCGGACCGGAGTATGAGGACGCGACCCTGGCACTACAGGGCCTCAGCGCGATCCTGGTCCTGAAGTCGATCCACTACCTGGCCGCTGACGCCCTCTCGGGAAGCCGACTCCAGGGCCGTCGTACGGTGTGCCAGATCGCGGTGGGCGTCGTCAACGCGGGGCTCAACGTGTGGCTCATCCCCGCCTACGGATGGCAGGGCGCGGTCGTGTCGAGCCTCCTGTGCGACGCTCTGCTCGGCATTCTGCTGTGGGGATGCCTCGTCATCGCCCTGCGGCGACACCCGCACCGCGATGCCGTCGTCGCACCGGCAGCGGCACCTGACCGAGAAAGGGTCTGACGTGACCACCATCTTCGGTGTCCTACTGACCGTCGGTGGCGTAGCGGTGGCTCTGTGGTTGATCCGGATGAGGCGGTCCGTCGCCACCGCGTTCGGCGACCCGGCATCGGCGGTCGCCCTGGTCGGCTTCGCGTTGCTCACCAACGCGGCCCCGGCGCTCGCCGGCAGCCACAGTTCGATGCTGATCGGCGTGCTGGTGGTCGCCCTGCTGGCCTGGCTGGCGCTCTCCGGCCGTGGTCTCCTCCGCGGCCCGTCCGATCTGTGGCTGCGGATCTCGCTGGCGATGGCCGGCGGCCTACTCGCCTGGTGCGCCCTCATCGACATCGTCACCGGCACCGGGATCTACGGGTCGCGGTTGCCGGCGTACGGGGCGGCCGGGCTCCTGCTGATCGCCGTCTGGATGATGGCCGCCCGCACCACGGTCAGCGTACGGGCGATGGCCTACACCGGGCTGGCGGTCCTGGCGCTGCTGGCCATTCCGACCGCTCTGTCCGGGCAGGCGGCGTGGCGGGCGTGCACCGGCGGGAAGCTGGAGAAGTGCTCTCTGGCCGGTGCGCTGTTCAAGAGCTTCTACAACTCCGAGAACTATGCGGCGATGCTGGCGTCGTTCACCCTGGTCGCCGCGTTCTGCGCGATGCGCCGCGCCGAACTGGTGGCGACGGCGTCGTTCTGCCTGCTGGTGATCGTCGCCACGGGCTCCCGCACCAGCTATCTGGCCGTCGGCGCGGTAGCCGTCTGGATGCTGGGCGCACTGCTCGTGCAGCGTCTGCGACCGAGCCCACGGATCCCCTTCGCGCTCTGCGTGGCGCTCGTCGTCGGCGCGCTGACAGCCGCCACCTATCTGATGTGGAGCGCGTCGAAGACCACGCTGAGCAACCGCGGCAACATCTGGGTCGCCGCCCGCGAGTACCTCAGCGGCCGGGAGGCCGTCGGCGTGGGCGTCTCGAAGTGGTACTACCTACAGGACATCGAGAAGGCACCGACCCACTTCTTCCACTCCGGGTACGTCCTGGTCATCTTCTCCGGCGGGCTGGTCGCGCTGACCCTGTTCGGTCTGTGGATGGCCACCTTGCTGCACCGCAACGTCGAGGACGGGCACGCCTTCACCGCCAAGGCACCGGTGGTGCTCCTCGTCGTCTACTCGTTCACCGAGGTCGTCTGGAACCCGCTGTCGGTGGACGGGCTGACCTGGATCATCGTGCTGCTGGCCCTCACCGCGTCGGCGTCCGCCGCCCCGGCCCGCAAACCGGCCCCGGGGCCGGTGGACCTGGTGGACCACCCAGGTCGGTTCGCCGCCCTCAGGCGGTTGACGGGTCGGCACGACGCCGCCGCCGCGCGGTAGGGACCCAGGACGCCACGCCAGCCGGAGTGACTAGGCAGCACCGATCGGCAGGCCCTTGAACGCCAGCAGACCGACCCCGGTGGCGTTGACGCACCAGGGTCCGGCGTCGCCCCGGTAACTCAGCCCGGTCGCGCCGTCGGCCGGGCCGGACAGGCTCAGCACGAGCCGCCCTCCCTCGCTGTACTCGACGGCGGTGACGGTGGCGGTGCTGCCGTCGATCGTGAAGTCGGTGCCCGCGCCGGCCCGGACCGTCAGCGGGTCGCCGCTACGGAGCTGAACCACCACCTGGGTACGCCGAGCGTCGGTGAAGGCGGCCGACCGAGGGTTCGGGGCTGACACGCCCTCACTGGGGCCGCGGTGGATGTCGCGGGCCAACACGGCGAACGCCTGATCGCCCAACTCGCGGTAGCCCTGTTCCCAGGCGAAGTGGCAATCCTCCCGGCCCGACAGGGCCGTTGTCGACAGCACCGTCACCTTCAGGGTGTCGACCATCCGTCGCTGGGCCTCACGCAGCGGGCCGCCGGAGGTGTTCCCGCACGGTGAGCTGCCGACCTGGACGACGTAGTACCGGGTGCCGCCGGCGGTCCGGAAACCCACCTCCCGACGCCAGTCGGTCAACAGCGCGGTGAACCCGGCGACGTGCCCGTTGGCGTCGTTGTTGTCGGCCTCGCCCTGGTACCAGAACACCGCCCGGACCTCGCCGATGACGTTCGCGGCGCTGAGTCGTTGCCGCAAGCGGCCGTAGTTGGTGCGCAGGTCACCGGGGTTGCCGTCGTTGCGTTGGAAGAACGACACGACCTTGCTGCTCTCCGCGCCGTTGATCACGGCTACCGGCACCTGGTAGGTGTCCATGAGTCGGTGGGCCGCGCGGATCCCCCACTGGCCGACCGAGCCGGGCTGCCGGACCGTACCCGAGACGGCGTAGTTCCAGGTACGGTCCGCGCCGGAGAGGACCCGGTCCCCGGTGGTCGAGCCGAAACTGCGGACGTACGGGGACTCCTCGCCGATCGACGAGCCCCGGTGACTGGCCGCCACCGCGTTGGACTGGCCCTGGATGACGTACACGTCGCCGGACACCACGCCCTCCCAGAGGGCCGCCCGTCGGGCGACGCCGTCGCCGAGCACGTGCAACTCGAATCGGTACTCCCGCAGCGCGGCGGTGATCCGTTGCCGGAACGCGAACTCACCGCCGGGACCGATGGGCACCGTCTCGTCCCAGCCGTCGGCCCCGCTGACGACCTTGAGGCGTACGGCGCGGACCCGCGGGTCGGTAGCCTTTCCCGCCACCGGCACGACAGCGCCGCCGGCTGCGTCCCGGGGGTACAGCTGCCGGTCCCGAGGGTGCTGACCGACGGTGAGGACCGAGGCGCGGGCGTAGACCGTCAGCCGACGTTGGGTGTACGTGCTGGCGTTACCGGCGGCCGTCCAGTCGGGCTGACCGGTGGGGGCGGTCCCGATGCCCACCGACAGCGGCTGGACGTCCGAGGTGAAGCCGTTGACCGCGAGAACCGTCTGCGGGGGTGCCGCTGCCGGGCGGGTGGCAGCGATCGTGTGCACCTGGAAGGAGCCGTACCCGATCGACGAGTACACGTCGTCGTCGGCGTCGTACCGGTCGGTGGTGGCGCCCGGGACCTGGCCGGAGTTGACCGGCCCGTACTTGTTCGGCCACATCTCCAGATAGCCCGTGAGACCGGTGCCGGTGGCCAGGCCCGGCGCGTTGGTGGCGACCTCCAGATCGGCGATCCGTTGGCGGACGATCTGACCGGCGCGGGTCGGCAGGCCGAGGCGTCGGGCGTCGGTCGTGAACGGCGACATGGCGGTCCACACCCACTGCGTACCGGTGGGGCCGGTCAACTCCAGGCAGTAGCCGATCCGGTCGAACCCGCCGGCCACCGCCCCGGCCCGGTCGAACAGGAGGGCAAGCGGCCTCTTGGGGTCGTTCCGCTCGGGCAGGTCGAGGGCGCTGACCGGGGTGAAGCCGGCCATGCCGTGCGCGTTGGCGGCACAGGCGGTGCCGTCTATGGGCGCGACGGGCGGCGGGGTGTCCACGTCGGCTGCCGACCAGGCCGCGTCCGGCGCACCGGTTTTCGTCGGCCACCAGCCGAGCACGGGGACGGCCGCCAGGAGCAGGACGACCACCCCGAAGCCGATCCAGGCCGGTCGGGGCACCGATCGGAGGCGGGCCCACGGAGGGTGGGGACGAGACACCCGGGAAACCTCCACAGTGTGGGCAGCGTGTCGTGCCCCAGATTAGGCGATGCGGCATATCCGACGACGCCGGCACGACCTCCGGTCGAACCGGTGCTGATCCGGGGCGTAGGTCGGTCCCGCTGTCTGAAATGATGCCGGCCATGGCCGCAACGAGCACGACAACGGCGGCGGGTAACCGCTCCGCCGGTGTCGACCTCCTCCGGATTGTCGGAATCGCCGCGGTTGTCGCGGGCCACGTCTGGAGCGACAGCCTGACCCGCGCGGCCATCTACACCTGGCACGTTCCCGTGTTCTTCGTCCTGACCGGCTACTTCTGGTCGCCCGGTCGACCGCTCGGTGGGGAGCTGCGCAAGCGGTGGACGACCCTGGGCGTGCCCTACGTGGTGTGGTTCCTCATCCTGGTCGCGGCACTGCTCGCCGCCGACGCCGCGACCGGCCAGGTCGCACCGGGCACCATCGGTGACGCGCTCTACGGCGGCACGGCTGCGGTCCGACCGTTCTCCGCCTTCTGGTTCGTCTCGGTGCTCTTCATCGCGGCGGTCGCGTTCCGGTGGCTGGAGCGGTTCCCCGCCGCGGTCGCCTGGACGGTCGCGGTGGTCGGCCTGGTCACGGCGTACCTCGCGCCGAGCGTTGTCACCGCCGGCCCGCTCGGGCTCTTCCTGGTCCCGGCGTGCCTGGTCTTCGTGCTGGCCGGGCGGCTGCTGCGGCGGCTCCGCCCGCGTCTTCCGGCCAGCGCCGGTGCGGCGTCACTCTCGATCGGGGTCGGCTTCGTGCTGCTCGGCCTCAACCGGGACCTGGACCTCAAGGCCGGCGACTTCGGCTCCCCGGTGCTGGGGGTGCTGACCGCGGTCCTGATCAGCGTCGGTCTCATCCGGCTCGCGGAGGAACTCGACCTGCGTATCGGCGCGCGGGCGTCGCGGGTGATCAGTCGACTGGCCGGCTGCGGCATCGCCGTCGTGCTCAGTCACGCGGGCATCCTGTGGGTGCTGAAGACGCCCAGGTCCGGTGGGGTGCTCGACCTGGTCGCCGCTCTCGTGGTCCCTTGGGCGTTCGCGTGGATCGTCATCAGCACGCCGCTGGGCCCGTGGTTGACCGGCACCCGGATCGGCGGCTCCGCGCGGGCCGCCAGCGGCGTGGCACCCCGGCCGGGTGCCGCCCAGACGCACTAGAAACGGCTGTTGCGCCGCCGCGCCAGGAGCATCGCCACCGCCACCACGATGGCGACAGCGAGCGCGCCTCCGGCCGCGGCGATCACCGGCACGGCCCAGCTCGACCCGCCTGAATCGTCGCCGGGCCCCCGGCTGTCGACGGCCGCCTGTCGGTAGGACTGGGCCAGCAGGTTGGTCGGGGAGGTCCGCGCGGCCTCGTCGAACCGCGCGATGGCCTTCGACTCGTCTCCGGCGAAGTACGCGTCGAGGCCGCTGCGGTACTGGTTGTCACCCTTGCCGAGAGTGTTCGTGACGCCGGCGGCCTGGAGGAGGGCGGTCATGGCGGAGACCGGCACGACGAGGCGGTTCGCCTTGTCAGGCCGCAGAACGTCGTTGTCCAGCATTCCCACCACGCGGCCGCTCGGGTCGATGGCGATCCCGCCCCGCGAATAGAGCCCGAGATCCTCATTGATCCGGTACGGGTTCAGCGGAGTCGAGGAGTCGATCCCGGTCACGGTCACCGTCTTCGACAGCACCGTGTAGGTGGCGGCGCGGAAGCTGGTGTCGGTGGTGCCGTAGCCCAGGACGAGCAGTGACGTCTCCGGGCTGACGCTGGCCGACGTGTTCAGCTCCGACGTGGGCAGGTTCTTCTGCTCCAGCTTGATCAGGGCGACGTTGCCCGCCTCGATCGGGAGGGCCTGGACGACGGTGCCGGCAATCGCCGGGCTGTCCGTCACCTCGCCCTTGGCGATGTTGAGCTGCCCGTACAGCCGGGTCTCCGGCTGGTCGCCGGCGTTCGCGCCGGTCAGGACCGAGGTGCTCAACCGACTGCGGGTGTAGGTGCTGATGTCCTTGGCCTGCAGGCTGCCCTCGGAGACGAGCCGGTTGGCCACGGCGTTCAGGGCACCCCCGACCAGGACGTCCGGGCTGGGCTGCACGCACTGGCTGTTGCTGAGGACGTACCCCTCGTGCTGGACGACCACGCCACTACAGCGCCGGCTGAAGGTCACCGGGGCCTTGTCCAGCAGGGCACCGCCGGCCTTGCTGCGGACGTAGCCGGTGAACACGACCTCCACGAAGACCATGGACGGCCCGGCAACGGCCAGTGCCCGCTCCTCAGGGCTGCGCAGGGCGGCCTGCGCCCAGGGCTTGAGGCCGGGGGCGAGCGGGGTCGCGGCAGGAAAGCCGCTGGAGGTGGCGGTCGGCGGAGCATCCGGGTCGTCGGGCTCATCCGAGCTGAGGGCGTAGATGCCGGCGCCGCCACCGACCACGGCCACCAGGGCCAGCGCGGCCACACCCGCCCAGAGGCCGGTACGCCGCTTGGGCGGCGCCGAGGGCTTGATCCGCCGTACGGGTGCGGCGTACGGGTCGAACGGGGGCACGTCGGCCGGTGGGCCGGACACGGTGGCCGGCGTCGGCGCGACGTCGTGGCCGGCCGGCCCGGCGGGCGATGCGGGTGCGCTCGACGCCGGCGCGGCCGAGACGGGGTGGGCAGGCGACTGGTTCGGAATCGCGGCCGACTGCACCGCCCACGGGGCATGCGGCATGTCGACGACCGGCTGCGGCACACCCGACACGGGTTGCGGCACACCGGAGACCGGCTGCGGCACACCAGACACGGGTTGCGGCACACCCGACACCGGCTGCGGCACACCCGACACCGGCTGGGGAGGGGCGGAGACGGGTCGGGGGGCGGCGGGCACCGGTTGGTACTCCACGCCGAGCGCGCGGAACAGCTTCTCCGGGGCGGGTCCGGCCTCGGCGGCGTACGCCACCCAGGGCGCGGCGGCCGAGAAGTCGGCGTACGTGATCGGGGGTCCGTCGGGTGACTGGGCGAGCGCGTTAGCGACCTCGGCGAACGCCTCCCGCCAACCGGGGGCGGCGGCAACCGTCGCATCCAGCACGGCCACACTCACGAACCGGCCCTGCTCGTCGATGGCGGCCCAGGCCTTGCCCACCGGTGAACCGCCCAGCAAGTGGGTGAACCTGTAGGGGCCTTCCGGCTGCATGCCAACTCCTCCGCTCGACCGCCAGGCGCATGGTACCGACCGGTGACACAGTCAGTCGCCTGGCGGTCACCCGTCAACTCGTCGTCGCCGTCACCTTTGGCTGATCACGACCACCGGCTCCGGTCCGGACGTGACGCGTTCCACGCGATAGTCGGCGAGCGCGGCCTGCCACACCGGCTCGCTCGGGTGGGTGTACGTGCGCACCAGCCAGACCCGGGTGCCGGGCGGCTGTTTCGCGGCCCGGGCCAGAATCTCGTCGAGAGCGTCCTTGATGGACGGCGCGTCGGCGGCTTTCGGGAGGATCACATCGGCGCGGGTGGGCATGGCGACTGTCCAACCGACGGTGCCGCCGACCGGCGCGACCAGCTTCAGTGGATCCTGGTCGGAGTAGAGCGTGAACCCGAACCAGGCGGGCCCGCTGACCACGACGAGGTCGTGCGGCCCCTTGTGCGCCGCGACGTACCGGGTCGACGACCCGATGTCGGTGATGGCCTGGTGCGCCGACCAGACCCCGGGTTCGTCGCCGTCCAGGCGATACCAGCGGTGGTTGACGGCGGCGAAGCTGGTGAGCAGGACGGCGCAGGTCACGGCGGCCACCACGCCCGGTGCCAGCCGGGGCAGAACGCGGCGGACCAGTGCGACGGTCAGGTCGGCCAGACCGACGATGCCGATGCCGGCCACCAGGCCCGCCACCACGATCAGGAAGTGGGACGTGCGCGGGTCGAGCAGCGGGTAGATCCCCGCGACACCCAGGCCGCTGGCCGCCACCGGCAGCAGGAGGACGGCGATCGCCGGGGCCGCGTGTCCGCGTCGGAACAGCGTGACGACGCCGAGCACGAGCAGCGCCGCGAGGATCGGCACGGGTGCGCCGAGCATCGGTGACAGGGCCTTGATCTGCCGCACGAGGTGTGCGGGCAGTTCGGAGATGCTCGGCAGGAAGTCGTCCCAGTAGTCCCGCATGGCATCGCTGTTGCCCCGGGCGGACACTCCGAAGTAGACGGTCGCGACGAGTGCGCCGGCGACCAGGCCGGCGACGGTCGCCTCGACCGTCCTCGCCCACTCCCGACGCATGGCGACGGAGAGCAGCAGACCGCCGAGTACACAGACCGCGACGATGGCGGTGGTGTGACTCAGCAGCATGCCCAGACCCACAGCGGCCACCACCACCGCGAGCCGTCGCCGGGACCAGGCGCGCCCGGTCCAGGTGGCCAGGGCGAGCAGGCAGACCGCCACCGCGGCGTCAGCCGTGTACTGCTTCAGGTCGTGGCGGGTCTGCTGGACCGGCAGGAGCAGGACGGCGAGCCCGCTGACCACACCGATGAGGATGCCCCGGGCGCGCTCGGACGCCAGCGAGCGGCCCAGCAGGTAGGCCGCGACGACGGTCAGCAGTTGGAACCCCAGGGGTACGACCCGGAGGTGGTCGATGTCCGGGACGAGTCGGAGCAGGAAACTCCACCCGATCGGGCTGGACGAGGTCGTCACCGGCAGGTCGGCGAGGGGAAAGCGGACCGAGAGCGCGACCCACGCCTCGTCGCCCCAGTACTGGGCCGTCAGCCACGACCGGATGTCGTTGACGACGAAGAAGGCCCCGATCAGGGCGATGATCGGCATCGCCTCTCCGACCGTCGCCCGGACGGGCGGAGAAGGTGCCGGACGAGAGGCCTGAATGGGCGGGGCGTCCTCGACTGCGACCACGACGCTCCTTCTCGCTGGCGCGATCCTGCTCGCGCTGGACGCCCGCATGTTACGAGCCGCGACGGCTGAATGGGGGGCGGGGGGTGACCCGAGGTGGTTGTCTATGAAAGTTTCTATGCATAGAGTCAGCTCATGAATGAAGGAGCTGTCGCGGCACCCGCTGACCGGGTGCTCGACCTGTTCCAAGGGGTGCGCCTCACCCCCACCCAGCGCCGAATCGCGCACTGCCTGGTGCAGCACGCCCCCGGTGTGGCGTACCTGTCCGCCGCCGAGGTCGCCGAGCTGGCCGGCGTGAGTCAGCCGTCGGTCACCCGGTTCGCCGTCGCGCTCGGCCACGACGGCTACCCGGCCCTGCGCCGCCGGCTGCGCGACCTCACCGGCTCGACTCCGGGCGGATCGACGGACACCGGCAACGAACTCCAGCAGGCGGTACGCGCGGAGATGGGCAACCTGGACCGGCTGGCCGGTCAGCTCGCCGACCGGGACCGGATCGCCGAGACCGGGCGGTTGCTCGCCGAGAGCCGCCCACTGCCGGTGCTCGGCCTGCGCGCCGCCGCGCCGCTGGCCGCGTACTTCGCCTACTTCGCGGCGAAGGTGCACCCGGACGTACGGGTCCTCGACGACGGCGGCAGCCTGCTCACCGACCGCCTGGAGCAGGCGGCCGAGGCCGGGGCGTCCGCCGTCCTGGCCTTCGTGCTGCCCCGCTACCCCCGGGAAACCCTGGACGCGCTGCGCGACGCCCGCCACGCCGGGTTGACGGTGGTGGCGATCACCGACTCGCCGGTCAGCCCGGCCACCGAGCACGCCGACGTGGTGCTCGCCGCGGCGGTCGGCGCGCAGCTCGTCTTCGACCTGCACACCGCCCCGATGACCCTGGCCATGGTGCTGTTGCAGGCGATCTGCGACGCCACGCCGGCCGACACCCAGCGCCGACTGGAGGCATTCGAAGCCTCCGCGGCCCGCCGACAGTTGTTCCTCGGTTGACCGGAGGAGAACCAGAGATGACCCAGCCCATTCGTGCCGCACGGGGCAGCCAGCTCACCACCCGCGGGTGGCAGCAGGAGGGCGCCCTGCGGATGTTGATGAACAACCTCGACCCCGAGGTGGCCGAACGCCCCGACGACCTGGTGGTCTACGGCGGCACCGGCAAGGCGGCGCGGGACTGGCCGTCGTACCACGCGTTGGTCCGCACGCTGACCGACCTGCGCGAGGACGAGACGATGCTGGTGCAGTCGGGCCGTCCGGTCGGGGTGATGCGCACCCACGAGTGGGCGCCCCGGGTGCTGCTGGCCAACTCGAACCTGGTCGGCGACTGGGCGACCTGGCCGGAGTTCCGCCGCCTCGAACAGCTCGGCCTGACCATGTACGGGCAGATGACGGCCGGTTCGTGGATCTACATCGGCACCCAGGGCATCCTCCAGGGCACCTACGAGACCTTCGCGGCGGTGGCCGCCAAGAGGTTCGCAAGCACCCTCGCCGGCACGCTGACGCTGACCGCCGGCTGCGGCGGAATGGGCGGCGCGCAGCCGCTCGCGGTCACCATGAACGGCGGCGTCTGCCTGATCGTGGATGTGGACCGCACCCGGCTCGACCGTCGGGTGCACGACCGCTACCTGGATGAGGTCGCCGACTCCCTGGACGACGCGATCGCTCGGGTCCGCGCCGCGAAGCGGGAGCGCCGGGCCCTGAGCGTGGGCGTGGTCGGCAACGCCGCCGAGGTCTTCCCGGAGTTGCTGAACCGGGGCGTCGAGATCGACATCGTGACCGACCAGACCAGCGCGCACGACCCACTGGCGTACCTGCCGGTGGGGGTGGAGCTGACCGAGGCCCGGGACTACGCCGCCGCGAAGCCGGCCGAGTTCACCGACCGGGCCCGCGCGTCGATGGCCCGGCACGTCGAGGCGATGGTCGGCTTCCTCGACGCGGGCGCCGAGGTGTTCGACTACGGCAACTCGATCCGGGGTGAGGCGCAGCTCGGCGGCTATCAGCGCGCCTTCGACTTCCCGGGCTTCGTGCCCGCGTACATCCGGCCGTTGTTCTGCGAGGGCAGGGGTCCGTTCCGGTGGGCGGCGCTCTCCGGCGACCCGGCCGACATCGCGGCCACCGACCGCGCCATCCTCGACCTGTTCCCGGAGAACGAGTCGCTGGCCCGGTGGATCAAGTTGGCCGGCGAGCGGGTCGCCTTCCAGGGCCTGCCGGCCCGGATCTGCTGGCTCGGTCAGGGCGAACGGGACCGGGCGGGCGTGCGGTTCAACGACATGGTCGCCTCCGGCGAACTCTCCGCCCCGGTGGTGATCGGCCGGGACCACCTGGACACCGGCAGCGTCGCGAGCCCGTACCGGGAGACCGAGGGGATGGCCGACGGCTCCGACGCCATCGCCGACTGGCCGCTGCTGAACGCCCTGGTCAACACGGCAAGCGGGGCGTCCTGGGTGTCCATCCACCACGGCGGCGGGGTGGGTATCGGCCGGTCGATCCACGCCGGGCAGGTGTGCGTGGCCGACGGCACCGCCCTCGCCGGTCAGAAGATCGAGCGGGTGCTCACCAACGACCCGGCGATGGGCGTCATCCGGCACGTCGACGCCGGCTACGAGAGCGCCCGCGAGGTCGCCGACCGCACCGGGGTCCGGGTACCCATGACGGAGGGCGACCCGGCGTGAGCGACGACCTTTCCGCCCGGTTCCGGGCACTGTGGGACGAGATCGCGCCGGTCGGGCGGGACGCCGACAGCGGCGGCTATCTGCGGTACGCGTTGACCGAGCCGGAGCGGGAGCTGCGCGCCTGGTTCCGGGCGCAGGCCGAGCACCGTGCCATGCCGGTCACCGAGGACGGCAACGGCAACCTCTTCGCCCACTGGGGTGACCCGGAGGCGTCCGACGCGGTGCTCACCGGCAGCCACTTCGACTCGGTGCCGCACGGCGGGGCGTACGACGGGCCGCTCGGCATCGTGAGCGCGTTCCTCGCCGTGGACGAGCTGCGCGCCGCCGGGGTCACCCCCGGCCGACCGCTGGTGCTGGGCGCCTTCGTCGAGGAGGAGGGAGCGCGTTTCGGCGTACCGTGTCTGGGGTCTCGGCTGCTCACCGGGGCGCTGTCAGCCGAGCGCGCGGCCGGCCTGCGTGACGCGGCCGGGGTGAGCTTCGCCGAGGCGCTCGGTGACCGGCCGGCGGGCGCCCGCCCGGAGTTGCTGGGCCGGTTCGGCGCGTTCGTGGAGTTGCACGTCGAACAGGGCCGCGCGCTCGTCGACACGGACGCGCCGGTAGCGGTGGCCAGTGCGATCTGGCCGCACGGCCGGTGGCGCTTCGACGTCGTCGGCGAGGGCAACCACGCGGGCACCACCCGGATGGCCGACCGCCGCGACCCGATGCTGACCTACGCGTTCACGGTGCTGGCGGCCAACAAGGAGGCCCGGCTGCGGGGCGCGCACGCCACCGTGGGCCGGGTCGCCGTCGAACCCAACGCCACAAACGCGATCCCGTCGAAGGTGACCGGCTGGCTGGACGCCCGGGCGGCCGACCCGGAGACGCTGACCGGGCTGGTCGACGCGGTACGCGGCAAGCTCGCCGAGCGGGCCCGCCGCGACGGTACGACGGTGACCGTCACCGAGGAGTCGGCCACAGCGGTGGTCGCCTTCGACGGCGGGCTGGCCGAACGGCTGGCCACGCTGCTCGACGCGCCGGTGCTGCCCACCGGCGCGGGGCACGACGCCGGGGTGCTCGCCGCGTACCTGCCCACCGCGATGCTCTTCGTGCGCAACCCGACCGGCGTCTCCCACTCCCCCGCCGAGGCCGCCACCGACGACGACTGCGCCGCCGGGGTACGGGCGCTGGCCCGGGTGCTGGAGGAGCTGACATGCCGGTGACACCGAACCGCTGGCTCGCCGAGTACGCCTGGCTGCCCGAGCACGCCGAACCCACCCCCGACGTGCTGATCGAGGTCGAGGACGGCCGGATCACCGCGGTGACGCCGCTGCTGGGAGCGCATGGGCCGGAGGCCGGGGTCGAGGTGTACGCCGACGCGGTGCCACTGCCCGGCCTCACCCTGCCGGGCCTGTCCAACGTGCACTCGCACGCCTTCCACCGGGCGCTACGTGGGCGTACCCACGCCGGGCGGGGTGACTTCTGGACCTGGCGGGACCAGATGTACGCCGTCGCGGACCGGCTGGACCCGGACACCTACCTCGCGCTGGCCCGGGCCGTCTACGCCGAGATGGCGCTCGCCGGGATCACCTGCGTGGGCGAGTTCCACTACCTGCACCACCGACCGGACGGCGGCGCCTACGACGACCCGAACGCGATGGGCGCGGCGCTGGTGGAGGCCGCCGCGCACGCCGGGATCCGGCTCACAGTGCTGGACGCCTGCTACCTGACCTCCAGCGTGGACGGTCAGCCCCTCGCCGGGCCGCAACGTCGCTTCGGCGACGGTGACGCGGGCCGCTGGGCCGAGCGGGCCGCGGCGTTCCAACCGACGGACCCGCACGTCCGGGTCGGCGCGGCCGTGCACTCGGTGCGGGCCGTCCCGGCCGATCAGTTGCGCACTGTCGCCGACTGGGCCCGGGAGCGGCAGGCGCCGCTGCACGTGCACCTCTCCGAACAGCCCGCCGAGAACGACGAGTGCCGGGCCGTGCACGGGCACTCGCCCACCGCGCTGCTCGCCGAGCACGGCGTGCTCGGGCCGCACACCACCGCCGTCCACGCCACCCACCCCACCAGCGCGGACCTGTCCCTGCTCGCCGACAGCCGGACCGGGGTGTGCCTCTGCCCGACCACCGAGCGGGACCTCGCCGACGGCATCGGCCCGGCCCGGTTGATGGCCGACGCGGGCATCCGGTTGAGCCTCGGCAGCGACAGCCACGCCGTGATCGACCTGTTCGAGGAGGCTCGGGCGGTCGAGCTGGACGAACGGCTGCGGACCCGCCGGCGCGGCCACTTCGCGCCGCTCGACCTGCTGAACGCGGCCAGCCTCGCCGGGCACGCCGCGCTCGGCTGGGCCGACGCCGGAAGGATCGCGGTGGGCACCCGCGCCGACCTGGTGACGGTACGCCTGGACAGCGCCCGCACCGCCGGGGTGCCGCCGGTGGGCGCGTTCTTCGCTGCCGGCGCGGCGGACGTCGAGCAGGTGGTGGTGGACGGCCGGGTGGTGGTGGCCGAGGGTCGGCACCTGACCGTCGACGTGCCGGCCGAACTGTCGTCAGCGATCGAGGCGGTGACGCCCGCATGAGCGGCAGCCTGCTCGTCGACAACATCGGGGAACTGGTCACCAACGGTGCCGGCGAGGGTCCGCTCGGCATCCGCCGCGACGCCGCCGTGCTGGTCGAGGCGGGTCGGGTGGTCTGGGTCGGGCCGTCCACGTACGCGCCGGCCGCCGACCATCACGTCGACGCCGGTGGTGCCGCCGTGCTGCCCGGGTTCGTGGACAGCCACGCCCACCTGGTCTTCGCCGGGGATCGGGCCCCCGAGTTCGCCGCCCGGATGGCCGGTCAGCCCTACACCGGCGGCGGCATCCGCACCACCGTCGGTGCCACCCGGGCCGCCACCGACGAGGAACTGCGTGCCACGGTGCGCCGGCTGCGCGGGGAGGCGCTGCGCCAGGGCACCACGACCATGGAGATCAAGAGTGGGTACGGCCTGACCGTCGCCGACGAGGCCCGCTCGCTGCGGATCGCCGCCGAGACCAGCACCGAGACCACCTTCCTGGGCGCACACGTGGTGCCCGCCGAGTACGCCGACCGCCCCGACGACTACGTGGGGTTGGTCTGCGGGCCGATGCTGGCCGCCGCCGCCCCGTACGCGAAGTGGATCGACGTGTTCTGCGAGCGGGGTGCCTTCGACGTGGACCACGCCCGCGCCATCCTGGCCTGCGGTCAGGCCGCCGGCCTGGGCGTACGGCTGCACGCCAACCAGCTCGGCCCCGGCCCCGGGGTGCAACTGGGTGTGGAGCTGGACGCGGCCAGCGTCGACCACTGCACCCACCTGAGCGACGCCGACGTGGCCGCCCTGGCCGACACGGCCCACAGCGACGGGTCGGGCACCCGCACCGTGGCGACCCTGCTGCCCGGCGCGGAGTTCTCCACCCGCTCGCCCTACCCGGATGCCCGCCGGCTGCTCGACGCCGGTGTCACGGTGGCGCTGGCGACGGACTGCAACCCCGGCTCGTCGTACACCTCGTCGATGCCGTTCTGCGTGGCCCTCGCGGTCCGCGAGATGCGGATGACCCCGGCGGAGGCGGTCTGGGCCGCCACCGCCGGTGGCGCACGGGCGCTGCGCCGCGACGACATCGGTGTCCTCACGCCCGGCGCGCGGGCCGACCTCGTCGTCCTCGACGCGCCGTCACACCTGCACCTGGCCTACCGGCCCGGTGTCCCCCTGATCCGCCAGGTAATACGCAACGGAGTTCCGCAATGACGCACGTGACCATCCAGCCCACCGGAGTCTCCACCGACGACGTGCTCGCGGTGGCCCGCGGCACCGCCACCGTCGTCCTCGCCCCGGCCACCATCGACGCGATGGCGACCAGCCGGGCCATCGTGGACGGCATCGAGTCGTCGGGCCGTCCCGTCTACGGCGTCTCCACCGGGTTCGGCGCGTTGGCAAACACCTTCGTCGCGCCGGAGCGGCGGGCCGAGCTGCAACACGCGCTGATCCGCTCGCACGCCGCCGGGGTGGGCGCCCCGATGCCGCGCGAAGTGGTCCGGGCCATGATTCTGCTGCGCGTCCGGTCCCTCGCACTGGGCCGCTCCGGGGTCCGGCCGCTGGTCGCGGAAGCACTGGTCGACCTGCTCAACCACGACATCACCCCGTGGGTTCCGGAGCACGGCTCGCTGGGCGCCTCCGGTGACCTCGCGCCGCTGGCGCACTGCGCGCTGGTACTGCTCGGCGAGGGCTGGGTGCTCGGCCCGGCCGGTGAACGGCAGGACGCCGCCGACGCGTTGACCGCCGCCGGGCTCAAGCCGATCGAGCTGGCCGCCAAGGAGGGGCTGGCGCTGATCAACGGCACCGACGGCATGCTCGGCATGCTGCTGCTGGCCATCCACGACGCGGAGCACCTGTTCGCGATGGCCGACGTGACGGCCGCGCTGGCCATCGAGGCGATGCTCGGCTCGGAACGGCCGTTCCTGCCCGAGCTGCACGCGATCCGTCCACACCCCGGTCAGGCGACGTCGGCGGCGAACATCCACCGCCTGTTGCAGGACTCCCGGGTGATGGACTCGCACCGCGACGACCTGGCGCACGCCGTGCAGGACGCGTACTCGATGCGCTGCGCGCCGCAGGTGGCCGGCGCGGCCCGCGACACCCTGGACTTCGTCCGCACCGTCGCCGGCCGGGAGCTGGTGTCCGTTGTGGACAACCCGGTGGTGCTGCCGGACGGCCGGGTCGAGTCGACCGGAAACTTCCACGGCGCACCGCTCGGCTTCGCCGCGGACTTCCTCGCCATCGCCGCCGCCGAGGTGGGCGCGATCGCCGAGCGGCGGGTCGACCGGCTGCTCGACGTCACCCGCTCCCGGGAACTGCCGGCGTTCCTCTCCCCCGACGCGGGGGTCAACTCCGGGCTGATGATCGCCCAGTACACGGCGGCGGGCATCGTCGCCGAGAACCGTCGACTGGCCGCCCCCGCCTCGGTGGACTCGCTGCCCACCAGCGGAATGCAGGAGGACCACGTCTCGATGGGCTGGGCCGCCGCCAAGAAGCTGCGCACCGTCCTGGACAACCTGACCAGCCTGCTCGCGGTGGAGCTGCTGGCCGGCGTACGCGGCCTCCAACTGCGCGCCCCGCTGGAGCCGTCCCCGTCCGGCCGGGCGGCCGTCGCCGCGCTCGGTACGGCAGCCGGCGAGCCCGGCCCGGACGTGTTCCTCGCCCCGGTGATGGAGGCGGCCCGTGCCGTCGTCGGCGGGCCGGAGTTGCGCGCCGCCATCGAACGGGAGGTCGGCCCGCTGGGCTGACCTCCGGCGGGTCGCTGTCGTCCGCCGCGGGTCAGGCGGCGGGCGGCAGCACCTTGGCGATCAGCTTGGCCAGCTCGCGCAACGCCTTGCCCCGGTGACTGATGGCGTCCTTCTCCGTCGGGGTCAGCTCGGCGTTGGTCCGGTCCTGTCCGTCGCCCAGGAAGATCGGGTCGTAGCCGAACCCACCGTCACCGCGCGGCGCGCGCAGCACCCGACCGGACTGCCGGCCGTCGACGAGGTGCTCCTTGCCGCCCGGCAGCACCAACGCGACGGTGCAGACGAACGAGGCGGCCCGCTGCTCGTCGGGCACGTCGCCGATCTGGTCCAGCACCAGCTGAAGGTTGGCCCGGTCGTCGCCGTGCCTGCCGGACCAGCGGGCGCTGAACACCCCCGGCATCCCGTTGAGCGCGTCGACAGCGAGCCCGGAGTCGTCGGCGATGGTCGGCAGGCCGCTCTGCCGGCAGCCCTCCCGCGCCTTGATCAGCGCGTTCTCGCCGAAGGTCAGGCCGGTCTCCGGCAGCTCCGCGTACTGCTCGATGTCGTCCAGCCCGAGCAGGGCGATCCGGTGCGCGCCGAGCGCGCCGTCCAGGATCCGCTGAAGCTCGACCAGCTTCTTACGGTTACGGGTGGCGAGCAGGACCTTGTTCATGCGAGTGCCTTCCGCTGGGCTTCGGCCAACTCGGCGCAGCCGGCGACGGCCAGGTCGAGCAGGGCGTCGAGCTGGTCGCGGGCGAACACGCCCGCCTCGCCGGTGCCCTGCACCTCGACGAAGTCGCCGTTGCCGGTGCACACCACGTTCATGTCCACCTCGGCGGCGACGTCCTCCTCGTAGCAGAGATCGAGCCGGGCCTCCCCGGCGATGATCCCCACGCTGACCGCGGCCACCGAGCGGTGCATCACCTTCTCCGGCTTACCGGCCAGCGACTTGCGGGCGGCGAGCCAGCTCACCGCGTCGTGCAACGCGACGTACGCGCCGGTGATCGCGGCCGTGCGGGTGCCGCCGTCGGCCTGGAGCACGTCGCAGTCGAGCACTATCGAGTTTTCCCCGAGCGCCTTGAGGTCGATGCTGGCCCGCAGACTACGGCCGATCAACCGGGAGATCTCATGGGTACGGCCACCGACCCGGCCCTTGACGCTCTCCCGGTCGGAGCGGGTGTTGGTGGCCCGGGGCAGCATCGCGTACTCGGCGGTCACCCAACCGAGCCCGGAGCCCTTGCGCCAGCGGGGCACCCCCTCGGTGACGCTCGCCGTGCAGAGCACCCGGGTGCCGCCGAACTCGACGAGCACCGAGCCCTCCGGATGGGTGCTCCAGCCTCGGCTCAGGGTCACCGGTCGGAGTTGAGAGGGCCCTCGCCCGTCAGGTCGCGCCATGCCTGCACCCTATGCGGTGCGGCGATCCACCCCGCTCGCGGTGCCCCGGGGAACGTCCGCGCCGTGCACACCGAGGAACCCGGCGACCGCGGCCGGCCAGCCGAACTCCTCGGCCCGCGCCCGGGCCGCCCGCCGCCGCTGCGCCTCCGGTCGGGCCGCCAGGCGCCGCACCGCCGCCGCCATCGAGACCCCCGAGCCGTACGCCGCCAGGCCGGCCCCGCCGACCACCTCGGGTAGCGCGCTGGCCGCGTTGACCACCACCGGAGTGCCGCAGGCCAGCGCCTCCAGGCCGGCGAGACCGAAGGTTTCCACCGGGCCAGGCGCCAGCACCACGTCCGCGCTGGCCAGCAACGCGGCCACCGTGGCGCGGTCCGGCAGGAACCCGGTGAACGTGACGGGCAGCCCTTGCGCCCGCCGGGCCAGCGCCCCGCCCAGTGGGCCGTCGCCGGCCATCACCAGCACCGCCGGTACGCCCTCCCGGCGCAGCTCGGCGAGGGTCTGCACGGCCAACTCCGGCCGCTTCTCCGGGGACAGCCGGGCGCAGTGCACCAGAAGCAACTCGCCGTCGGCTGCGTACCGCTCGCGCATGAGGGGGTCGGCACGGTGCGGGGTGAAGGTGTCCAGGTCCACCCCGAGCGGCACCAGATCCACGTTGTCGGCGCCGATCCGGTCGAACTCCCCGGCCGCCCACCGGGTCGTGCAGACGATCCGGTCGTACGCCCGACTGGTCGCCCGGTTGAGCCGGTCGGCGGTCGGACGGCGCAGCGCGTCCGGCACCCCCCACTGGCCGAGCAGCCCGGTCAGCGACTCGTGCGACACCATCACCGACGGCACCCCGTGCGCCCGCGCCCACCGGCCCGTCCAGCGCAGCGACAACCGGTCGGAGACCTCCAACCGGTCCGGTGCCAGGTCGGTGAGCAGCCGAGCCAACCGGCGTCGGCCGGCCAGCAGCCGGTAACCGCCGCTGCCGGGCAGCTCCGGGCCGGGCACGGTGACGACCCGCCCCCACGGGTACGTCTCGTCGGCGGCCCGCTGACCGGGCACCACAAGCACCGGTTCGTGCCCGGCCGCCCGGTAACCCTCCCCGAGGTGCCGCAGTGCGGTCCGCAGGCCGCCGGAGCGTTCCGTGACGAAGTTGGCGAGCCGCAGGATCCGCAACCCGCCGGCCGCCCCGGTCACGAGGCGGCCGGCAGGCCGACGGTGGCGGAAACCGCGCGAACCGCGTGGTAGTGCCCGATCAGTTCGTCGCCGACAGCCGCCCAGCTGCGGCGACTGACCGCGACCCGGGCGGCCAGCCCGTAGGCCCGCCGCCGGTCGGCGTCGCCGGCCAGCTCGGCCACCGCCGCGGCGAGCGCGTCGCCGTCGTTCGGCGGCACCAGCAGCCCGGTCACACAGTGGTCGACGAGGTCGACCGGGCCGCCGCTGGCCGGCGCCACGACCGGCACCCCGGAGGCCAGCGCCTCCTGGATGGTCTGCCCGAAGGTCTCGTGCGGTCCCGTGTGCACGAACAGGTCCAGGCTGGCGTAGAGCCGCGCCAGGTCCTCGCCCTGCTGTACCCCCAGGAAGTTCACCCCGGGCAGCTCCCGCGCCAACTGGCGGTGGGTCGGGCCGTCGCCGGCCACCACCACCCGTACGCCGGGCAGTCGGGACGTCGCCGCCAGCAACTCCACCCGCTTCTCCGGGGCGAGCCGGCCGACGTAGCCGACAAGCAGCTCACCCCCGGGTGCCAGCCGGTCCCGCAACGCCGTACACCGCTTGGCCGGATCGAAACGGACCGCGTCCACACCGCGCCGCCACAGCCAGATCCGCTGCACCCCGTTCGCGATGAGGTCGGCGGCGGCCCGGGTGGAGGGGGCGAGGGTGCGCTGCGCCGAGTTGTGGATCTCGCGGATCCGCCGCCACGCCGCCGCCTCGCCCCAACTGACCCGATACGCCCGCGCGTACGCCGCCACATCGGTCTGGTAGACCGCCACCATGGGCAACCCGTGCCGGCTGGCCAGCGTGGCCGCCCGGGCGCCCAGGACGAACGGACTGGCCAGGTGGACCACGTCCGGCTCGGCCGACAGCAGCGCCCCGGTCAGTCGGGCGGTGGTCGGCACACCCAGTCGGAAGCCCTGGTAGCGGGGCAGCGGCACGCTCGGGATGCGCACCACCGGGTACGGCAGCCGGTCGATGCCCTGCCGGCCGGCACCCGGCGGGGCGGGGGCGATGACCACCGGCTCATGGCCCCGATCGAGCAGGTGCTCCGCCGTCTGCACCACGGAGTGCGCGACGCCGTTCACATCAGGTGGGAACGACTCGGTCACGATGGCGATCCGCATGCCCACACCGTGCGCGTGCCACTGGTGCGCCAGACGACCGCCCGCTGACCGGCCGGCGAACAGTACGGCACAAGACCGCGGCCCAGGCCCCGCGAACCGGGACCCGGTGCGTCAGATGTCGTAGCTGGCGCCGGGCCGGACCACTTCGAGCGGCCCGCTGTACGCGGCGGCGGCCGACTCCAACGTGTGCGCCTCGCTGCCCCAGGCGGGCACCAGGTGGGTGAGCAGAAGTCGACCCACAGCGGCCTTGGTCGCCGCCTCGCCGGCCTCCCGGCCGGTCAGGTGCAGATCCGGCGGATTGTCCACGCCGTCGAGGTAACTGGCCTCGCAGAGGAACACGTCGGCGTTCTGGGCCAGCCGCAGCAGCGCCTCACAGGGCGCGGTGTCCGACGAGTAGCACAGCGAACGGCCGTCGTGCTCCAGCCGCACACCGTACGTCTCGACGGGGTGGTTGACCCGGTCGACGGTGACGGCGAACGGGCCGATCGGGAAGGTGCCCGGCTGGAGCGCGTAGAACTGGTACACGTCCTCCACCGAACCGTCGTCCCCGTAGGCGGCGCTGAGCCGGTCCGGCGCACCGGCGGGCGCGTACACCGGCAGCGCCGGGTAGGGGCCGTCCGGGGCGTACCGGCGCACCACCACGTAGAGCACGGCGTCGAACATGTGATCACAGTGCAGGTGGGTCAGCAGGATGGCGTCCGGGGCGTGCAACCCCGCGTACCGCTGGAGGCTGGACAGCGACCCCGAGCCGAAGTCGACCAGGAGCCGGAAACCGTCGGCCTCGACGAGGTAGGCCGAGCAGGGCGACTCGGGGCCAGGGAAACTGCCGGCGCTCCCCAGAACAGTCAGTCGCATCGAGTGGTCTCGCTGTCACTGTCAGTAGCAGCTGTGCCGGCGATAGTCCCAGCCATGATCTCTACCGACGCGTACGCCACGCTGCGCAGCCTACGCTGGCGCACCCGGCAGCAAGAATCATCCAACGGAAGTTGTCACGAACGTGACACCTGCTCGCGGTACCTCAAAACGCGGACGGGCCGTCGACGAATGTCGACGGCCCGTAGTCGGCAGACCAGATCGGTCAGGCCCAGAGCTGCCCCTCCAGGGCGTCCTCGGCGTCGGCGAGGGTGCCGCCGTACGCGCCGGTGGACAGGTACTTCCATCCACCGTCGCAGACCACGAAGGCCACATCGGCACGCCGGCCGTCGCGCACCGCCTCGTGCGCCACCGCCAGCGCGGCGTGCAGGATCGCACCGGTGGAGAAACCGGCGAAGATGCCCTCCACCTCCACCAGCTGGCGGGTACGCAACACCGCGTCCCGGGTGCCGACCGAGAACCGCCGGGAGAGCACCGAGGCGTCGTAGAGCTCCGGAACGTACCCCTCGTCGATGTTGCGCAGCCCGTAGACCAACTCGCCGTAGCGCGGCTCGGCAGCCACGATCTGAATGCCCTCGACCTTTTCCCGCAGATAACGCCCGGTGCCCATCAGGGTGCCGGTGGTGCCCAGCCCGGCCACGAAGTGCGTGATGCTGGGCAGGTCGTGCAGCAGCTCCGGCCCGGTCGTCTCGTAGTGCGCCCGCGCGTTCGCCTCGTTGCCGTACTGGTAGAGCATCACCCAGTCGGGGTGCTCGACAGCGATCTGCTTCGCCGTGGCGACCGCCTGGTTGGAACCACCCGCCGCCGGCGAGAAGATGATCTCGGCCCCGTACATCCGGAGCAGCTGCACCCGCTCGGTGGAGACGTTCTCCGGCATCACGCAGACCAGCCGGTAGCCGCGCATCTTCGCCACCATGGCCAACGAGATGCCGGTGTTGCCGCTCGTCGGCTCAAGGATAGTGTCACCCGTGCGGAGCCGGCCAGCCTCCTCCGCCGCCCGGACCATGAACAGCGCCGCGCGGTCCTTGATGCTGCCGGTGGGGTTGCGGTCCTCCAGCTTGGCCCAGAGCCGCACCGGAGGGGCCCCCTCGGACGCCGTCGGGGACAGTCGGGGCAGGCCGACCAGCGGCGTACCCCCGCAGGCGTCGAGCAGGCTGTCGTACCGCGCCATGGCGGCCGACCTCAGCGAGCCGCGACGGCGTCGCGGGCCACCGCGTCGACGGCACCCTGCGAGCTGATGCTGTGCGAGCTGATCGCCGCCGCCGCGGCGCTGTGCGAGCTGATCGCCGCCGCCGCGGCGCTGTGCGAGCTGATCGCCGCCGCCGCGGCGAAGCCGAACGCGCCGCCGGCCACCGCCGGCAGGATGGTGACGCTGTCGCCGTCGGAGAGCTTCGCGTCGAGGGCACCGAGGAAGCGGACGTCCTCGTCGTTGACGTAGACGTTGACGAAGCGGTGCAGAGTGCCCGCGTCGGTGATCAGCCGGCCGCGCAGACCGCCGTGCCGGGAATCCAGGTCGGTGAGCAGATCGGCGAGCGTGTCGCCGGTGCCGTCGACGACCTTGGCGCCGCCGGTGTAGCTGCGCAGGATGGTGGGGATGCGAACTTCAATAGCCATGATGGGGAACTCCTCGATCGGGTGTGCCTACGGTGACGGGACGAGATGGCTGCGGCGCTGACAGGTCAGCGGCCGGAACACTCGTAATCGACCGTCGCCGGGCTCTGCCCGAACATGTAGGACTGGACGGCGTGCGGGTCGACACCGGCCTCCACGACACGGACCGGCTCCTCGGTGATCACGCCGTCGACGATCCGGAACGACCGGATCTCCTCCGAGTCGGGCTCACGGGTCGAGACGAGCAGGTAGTGCGCCCCCGGCTCACCGGCGAAGGCGACGTCCGTCCGCGACGGGTACGCCTCGGTGGCGGTGTGCGAGTGGTAGATGACGACGGGCTCCTCGTCCCGGTCGTCCATCTCCCGCCACACGCGCAGATGCTCCATCGAGTCGAACTCGTAGAAGGTCATCGACCGCGCCGCGTTGTCCATCGGGATGTGCCGGGTCGGGGTGTCGCTGCCGACGGGACCGGCGACCACGCCGCACGCCTCGTCAGGGTGATCCCGGCGCGCGTGGGCGACGATCGCGTCAATGATCGACCGGTCGATGCTCAGCACGTGCACCAGCCTAACGCCTGCCGGGCACAGGCCGAAGTGGTGCCGGTCACCCTTAGTCGATCAAGGCGTTGAGCAGCGACTCCTGTAGATACCCGAGATAGGCGTAGACCGAAAGCTGGAACACCCGGCTGGAACCCGGGTCCTCAGCGACAGCGTCGTCCAGCTCCTCGCCCAGATCCGTGCCATCCTTGATCTCCAGGCGGACGCCCATCGCGAGCCGCGCGTCGTTCAGCGCCCGCAACCACGCCTCGGCGGCCTCGGCGTCCAGCCGCACCTCGCCGCCGGCCTCGTCCGGCAACGCGGCCAGGATCGCCCCCGCCTGATCGATCTTCGCGGTCTTCAGGTCGCCCTCGGTGTAGCGGCGAAACTCGGCGGTGCCCGGAGCGTCCTGCGGGTAGACCGCCGGAAAGAGCCGACCGACCACCGGGTCGGTGTGGTCGAAGCCGTCGGTGAGAAGACCCACCACCTCGGAGGCGACCTTGCGCAGCACCCGCACCTCGTCGACGGCGAAGACGGCGACATAGTGACCGGCCTGGCGATGGAACATGCTCATGATCTGTCCACCGTCGCCCACAGCCCGTACGCGTGCAGCTGCGACGCGTCGTGCTCCATCCGTTCGCGGGCACCGGTGGAGACCACGGCACGGCCCTTGTGGTGCACGTCCAGCATCAGCTGTTCGGCCCTCTCCCGGCTGTAGCCGAAAAGCTTCTGGAAGACCCAGGTCACGTACGTCATCAGATTGACCGGGTCGTCCCACACGATCGTCACCCACTGCCGGTCGGACGCCGGCACCTCGTCAGTGTCCGGCGTCTCGACCGGTGCAACCTGCGGAGCCGCCATGCCCCCCATCGTGCCACCGGTTTCCCGGAACCGAGGAACCGGAACGCCGGACCGGCGCGGATCACCCACCCCGGGCCCTCCCGACCCGCCCCGCACGCCATCGGCGGCGGGGTCCGGCCCGGACCCGGACCAACCGGTGGGCGCGCCGTCAGGCGAGCAGAATGCCGTGATCGACTGCATCGGAGAGCACCACGCCCAGCGAGAGGCGGATCACCTCGAACCGTCGGGAGATCTCCCTGGACAACCCCAACTCGACCTCGCGCACCGCCCGCTGGGACCAGGCTCGCGCCGCGCTGTGGTCGCCGTTGCCCGGCGTACGCCACTGCTGCCAGCACCCGCCGGAGAGCGCCACCGCAATGGGCGGGAGCACCTCGTCCCGGGACGCCATCGGATAGCTGGCGGCGGCGTCGATCGCCTCCAGGCCGGTCAACTCGGCCACGCCCGCCGTGCTGGTGATCAACAGCACCTTGTCCAATTCGTGGCCGGGCCGGTGATCGGCCAGGCCGTACTGCACAGCGGTGGCGATCCGGCGGCGCACGCCTTCGGCCGGCGGCGCGCCGAGCACCTGGGACGCGACGTCGGTCATGATGCCGCGCACCGCCTGATCGCACTGCGCGGTCGCCAACAACGACAGCGCCGCCATCTCACGGTCGAGAAGATCCGGTAGGCCGGCAAGGCCGACTCCGAACACGATCTCCTGAACGGCCCGAAGGTGGATGTTCGCCAACTCCAGGGCGAGGTGCTGGCGGATCCGCTGAGCACACGAGCGGGCATGGCGGTCGAGCCGCTCGGACCAGTCGCCCGGATCGGCGGCCACGGCCACGCGGCCCTGCTGGCCCGGCAGGATCGGTGGGTCGACGCTGGCCCGCTGCAACCCCTCACGCGACGCCCAACCCACCAGCGCCCGCCGCAGGTCGGCGGCGGTGTCGGCCCCGTCGACCGGGAACCACCGCGCGCCGGCCAGCGCCGGCACGGCGGCCAGGAGCGCCGCCCGATGCGCCTCCACAGTGACCGCGACCGCATCCACCTCGGTCTCCGCACCCCCGACCGGCGGGACGGACGCCCCCGCGCCCTCCGTAGTCGCCGTGCCGTCGGCCAGCGGAGCCCAGCCCGCCGCGCCCGGGGTGACCGCGAAGACGACCTCCACCGAGGTCGGGGCGACTTCGGCGAGCAGGTTCAACTCGGCGGCGGTGAAGGCCTGGTCGGCGGCGATCACGAAGAGCATCGCGCCGGCCCGGCCCACCGCTTCGAGCAGCACCCGGGTGCCGGACACACCGAGGGTGGCGGTGTCCGGAACGTCGACCAGGGTGAAGTGCCGCAGCAGCGGCTGGGGCACGCTCAGCTCGACACGCCGGGGCGGGCGGGCCAACGCCGGACCGGCGGCGTCCCGGTCCGCGCCGTACGAGTGCGGCTGCCGGTAACCGGGCACGAACGCCGCCCGGGTGGGCACCTTGGCGTCGCGCATCACCAACCAACTGCCCGCCGGCACTGTGAGCATGACCGGGTCGAGCTCGAGCAGGGTGGCCAGCACAGCACGCCGCTCAGCACCGGCCGGGCCAACGGCGACCACACCGAGCGGCTCATCCGGGGCGGCGCCGGACACGCCGACCCGGGTGGGGAGGGGGCCGCAGGTCGGTAGGTCTGCTGGGCCGGTCATGTCGTCCGGCGAATCGACCGAGGGGAGAGGGCCCTGCTTCATCAGGTGCCTCCCGTTGCGGGTGACCGGAGACCCGGTCGCGGAATTTCCGGTACGTCAATCGGATGTCGGAAGACTACGGGCGGGCCGACGACCGGGCGGAACACCTCGAATACTCAGCGGTAATTGTGCGATTACTCAACTTCGCACGGTGACGGTGCGGGCGCGGACGGATTCCGGTCGATATGCTGCGCGAATGAGTCGATGGGAGTTCGTCGGCCGCACGGATGAGCTCAACCGTTTGCTGGAGGCCGTGACCGGCGAGGCCGGCCGCGGGCTCTTCTTCAGCGGCAGCGCTGGCATCGGCAAGAGTCGCCTGCTGCGCGAGGGCGTGGGCGCGTTGCCCACCGACCGGTTCGCGATCTGGTCCATCGCCGCCAGCGCCACCACTGCGGCGCTGCCGTTCGGTGGGCTCGTCCAGGTCCTCCCCGCCGAGCAGCCGCAGGGCCTCTCCCCCGCCGGCATCCTGCGCTGGGCGCTCAACGTGCTGCAACAGCAGGCGGCCGGTCGACGGATCGTGCTCGCCATCGACGACGCCCACCTGCTCGATCCGCCCTCGGCCGCACTCGTGCATCTCGTCGCCCGCGCAGAGAACGCCACAGTGGTCGGCACCCTGCGCGACGGTGAGCAGATCCCGCTGCCGATCCGCGCACTCTGGACCGACGACCTGGTCGAGCACGTCGAGCTGACCCCGATGCCGCAGGAGGAGACCACCGACCTGCTGGCGGCGATCCTGGGCGGCCCGGTCGACGCCAACTCCGCCGACCGGCTCGGCCGGCTGTCGGCCGGCAACCCGCTGCTGCTGCGCGAGCTGGTGCACGCCGCCAACGGCAGCGCCGAGTTGAAGCGCACGTACGGGATCTGGAAGTGGACCGGGCGACTGGAACTGGCGCCCAACCTGACCGACCTCATCGACACCCGGGTCGGCAAACTCACCGACGGCGTCCGCGCGGTCGTCGAGCTGGTCGCGTTCGGCGAACCACTGGGCCTGCACCTCCTGAGGCAGGCCGCCGAACAGTCGGACGTGGAGACCGCCGAGGAACGCGGGCTGATCACCGTCCTCCAGCACGACCGGCGCACCAACGTCCGGCTGGCACACCCGCTCTACGGCGAGGTGATGCGCCGTCGCTGCCCGGTCAGCCGCACCCGCCGGCTTCAGGCACACCTCGCCGAGCTGCTCGAGCAGGTCGGCAAACGCCGACGCGACGACCTGCTGCGGGTGGCGGTCTGGCGACTCGACTCGGGCACCGCACAGGATCCAGCTCTGCTGCTGGACGCCGCGGTGCAGGCGTTCACCCGCTACGACGTGCCGCTGGCGACCCGCCTGGCACGGGCCGCGCTGCACACCGACGGCGGCTACGACGCGGCGGAGCTGCTGGCCACCATCCTGATGTTCGCCGACCGGCCCGACGAGGCGATCGACGTCCTCGACGCGGTCACCCCCGAGCCCGGCGACGAGCGGCGGCTCTGCCGGTGGCTGACCGTACGCGGCATGGTCAGCTACTGGGGGCTGAGCCGGCAGTCCACGGTGGAGGAGATCGCAAGCCGAGCCGAGCAGCTCAGCGACTCCGCCGACCGGTCCCGGGTGCACGCATTCGAGGCGATCATGCGCCTGCACCGCCTGGACACGGCCACCGCCGTGCAGCTCAGCCGACGGGTGCTCGACCGTCCGGCTGCGGGCGTCGCCGCCCGCGAGCTGGCCCGCTCCACCATCGCGTACGTCCAGGCCGCGCAGGGCGAGCTGACCCGCAGCGGTACGGCGATCGCCCAGGTGCACTCGGCCGCGGCGAGCTGGCGCACCGACATGCCGTACCTCCAGTTGGCCCTGGAACTGGCCCGAGGCACCCGGCTCATGCTCACCGGCGACCTGGCCGGGATCGACGCGATCGTGGCCGACGAGTTCGCCGACCTCGCCGGAGCCGGCGACTTCCGCCTCGGCACCGGCTACCTGGCCATCCTCCAGGCGTACGCGGCCCGGCTGCGTGGGCAGAGCGATGCGGCCATGCGTACCTCGCTGGGTGCCTGCGCGGTACTGGCCACGAGCCGGGTCTACGCCGGTCTGGCCCAGGCCGAACGCGCCCAGGCGGCGGCGCTGCGCGGGGACGCCGCGCAGGCGGTTGCGGCGATGGCCGAAGCCGACCGCACGCACGCGCCGGGCATGGCGGTGCTCTACCCGTGGCTGGAGCAGGCCCGGGGCGCGTCGCTCGCCGCCTCGGGCGACCTGCCGGGCGCGATCAAACACCTCGGTGACCTGGTGGACCGGCTGCGCTCCGACGGCTTCGCCGGGCACGAGGTGCATGTCCTGCACGACCTCGTCCGACTCGACCAGGCGGGCATGGCTGTCGGCCCCACCTGCTCCGACGGCAGCCGCCGCACCGTCGCGCAGCGCCTCGCCGAGCTCTCCGAGCGGGTCGACGGGGTGCTCCCGCCGCTGCTGGCCCGGCACGCCCGCGCCGCGGTGACCGACTCCCCCACCGATCTGCTGGCGGTCGCCGACGACTACGCCGCCCTGGAGTTGACCGTGTACGCCGCAGAGGCCACCTCCCAGGCCGTTCAACGGCTGCGCCGGCAGCACTCGGCCGCCGCCAACGACGCCCGGGAACGCCTCGCCGGGTTGCTCGGGCGCTGTGACCTGATCCGAACGCCGGCGCTCCAGGCCGGCGCGCCAGTGCTCACCGAGCGGGAATGGCAGGTGGCGCGCCTCGCCGCGCACGGCGCTCCCAGCCGGGCCATCGCCGAACGGCTCTTCCTCTCGGCGCGCACCGTGGAGAACCACCTCCAGCGGATCTACGCCAAGCTCGGCGTCACCGGCCGGGCCGAACTGTGGGCGGCGTTGCGCTCGATCCCGGGCCACGACGGCGGCGACCCGAGCTGAACCTTAGGCTGGGGCGGTGAGCAACCACCGCCCCGCGCTCCTGACCGACCACTACGAGCTGACCATGGTCAGCGCGGCACTGAAAGACGGCACCGCCGACCGCCGGTGCGTCTTCGAGGTGTTCAGCCGCCGGCTGCCCAGCGGCCGCCGGTATGGCGTGGTCGCCGGGACGGCCCGGCTGATCGAGCTGATCCGCGACTTCCGGTTCGACCCCACCGAGGTCGATTTCCTGCTGCGGACCGGGGTGGTCGACGAGACGGCGGCGGCGTGGCTCACCGACTACCGCTTCACCGGCGACATCGACGGGTACGCCGAGGGTGAGCTGTTCTTCCCCGGTTCACCGATCCTCACCGTCTCCGGTGGCTTCGCCGAATGCGTGGTGCTGGAGACGGTGGCGCTGTCCGTGCTCAACCACGATTGCGCGGTGGCCGCCGCGGCGGCCCGGATGGTGACCGCGGCGCGGGGCCGGACGCTGATCGAGATGGGGTCGCGTCGGGCACACGAGGAGGCGGCGGTGGCTGCGGCGCGGTCCGCGTACCTGGCCGGGTTCCGGTTCACGTCCAACCTCGCGGCCGGCGCGCGCTACGGCATCCCGACGGCGGGCACGGCGGCGCACGCGTTCACCCTGCTGCACGACGACGAGCGGGCGGCGTTCGCCTCGCAGGTCGCCACGCTGGGCAAGGACACCACGCTGCTGGTCGACACGTACGACATCAGCCAGGGCATCCGCAACGCCATCGCGGTGGCCGGGCCGGACCTGCGGGCGGTACGGATCGACTCCGGCGACCTCGCGGTGATCGCTCAGCAGTCCCGGGAGTTGCTCGACTCGCTGGGCGCCACCGAGACCAAGATCATCGTCTCCGGTGACCTGGACGAGTACGCGATCGCCGCGCTGGCCGCCGAACCGGTGGACATGTACGGCGCCGGCACGGCCGTGGTCACCGGCTCCGGGGCACCGACCGCAGGGCTGGTCTACAAATTGGTCGAGGTCGAGGGCCGGCCGGTCGTGAAGCGCTCCGAGCACAAGGCCACCATCGGCGGTCGGAAGGTAGCGGTCCGCCGGCACAAGCCGACCGGCACCGCCACCGAGGAGGTCATCGTCCCGCAGGGCGTTCCCGACCGGCAGCCCAACGACCGCCTGCTCCAGCAGTCGTACGTGGTCGCCGGCGAGTCGGTGCCGCTGCCCACCCTCGACGAGTCACGGGAGCACCTGCGGGAGTGCCTGATCTCCATCCCGTGGGAAGGACTGAAGCTCTCGGCCGGCGACCCGGCCGTGCCGGTCACCGTCGTACCCGCTGGCTGAGTCATCCCCGAGCACCACCGACCGACCGTGCGGAGAGAGGAAACCCCCCGATGGCCAACGCGCTGATCATCGTGGACGTGCAGAACGACTTCTGCGAGGGCGGCTCACTGGCCGTCGCCGGCGGCGCAGGGGTGGCCGCCGGCATCTCCCGGTTGCTCGCCGCCGAGCCGGACCGGTGGACGCACGTGGTCGCCACCAAGGACTACCACGTCGACCCGGGTGCCCACTTCGGCGATCCCCCGGACTTCGTGGAGTCCTGGCCCCGGCACTGCGTGGTCGGCACCAGCGGTTCGGAGTTCCACCCGGAACTGAACACCGCGAAGGTCGAGGCCATCTTCCACAAGGGCGAGCACGCGGCGGCGTACTCCGGTTTCGAGGGCCATGCCGACGACGGCGAGTGTCTGGCCGACTGGCTGCGCCGACGCGACGTGGACCGGGTCGACGTGGTCGGCATAGCCACTGACCACTGCGTCCGGGCGACCGCGCTGGACGCCGCCCGGGAGGGTTTCGCCACCAGCGTGCTGCTGGAGTTGACCGCCGCCGTCGCCCCGGCGACCACCGACGTGGCCCTACGCGCCATGGAGGGCGCCGGGGTGCTCATGCACGGCCAGCCTGTGATCAGGGCCGCATGAAGCGCTAATTGGTTGGCCAAGGGGCCGCCGCCGGTCGAGGATGTCGCCGGAGGTACGGACCCACGTGAACATGAAGCCTTACCGGCGGGCGCTCGCCCTGCCCGGCCTGCGGTCGCTGCTACTGGTTGCCGTCCTCGCCCGCATCCCGCTCACCGCGACCGGGGTAACGCTCACATTCCACGTGGTCCTCGATCTTGATCGGGGCTATGGGGCAGCCGGCCTGGTGGGCGCGGCGGTCACGGTGGGCGCGGCGATCGGCGGGCCGCTGCTCGGCCGACTCGTGGACCGGCGTGGACTGCGCCCGGTCCTGGTGCTCACCGCGATCGCTGAGGCGATCTTCTGGTCCACCGCGCCGTCGCTGGCGTACCCCGTGCTCCTGCCGGCCGCCTTCGTGGCCGGCTCCCTGGCCCTGCCCATCTTCTCCGTGGTCCGTCAGTCGATCGCCGCCCTGGTACCCGAGGACCAACGCCGCCCCGCCTACGCACTGGACTCGATGTCGGTGGAGCTGTCCTTCATGATCGGCCCAGCGTTGGCGGTGGCCCTGGTCACCGCGATCTCCGCGCAGACCACCATGTATCTCGTCGGTGGCGGCATCGTCGCCGCCGGGATCGCCCTGTGGGTCGTCAACCCACCGATCCGGGAGGCCACCGAGCCCACCGGCCCACAACGCCGGGTGCCGCGCCGGGAGTGGCTGACGCCGCGGCTGCTCGCCATCCTGGCGCTCAGCGCGGCCGCGACCCTGGTGCTCGGGGGCACCGACGTGGCGGTGGTCGCTGTCCTGCGGGCCAGCGGCGAGGTCGGCTGGACCGGCGTGGTCCTGGCCATCTGGGCGGTCGCCTCGCTGGCCGGCGGTTTCGCCTACGGGGCCGTACACCGCTCGTTCTCCCCGCTGGCACTGACCGCCGCGCTGGCCCTGTGCACCATTCCGGTGGGACTGGGCGGTGCGCACTGGTGGCTGCTCTGCCTGGCGCTGATCCCCGCCGGCGCGCTCTGCGCGCCGACCATCGCGGCCGGCTCGGACGCGGTCAGCCGCCTGGTTCCGGCCGAGGTACGCGGTGAGGCGATGGGTCTGCACGGCTCCGCGGTCACCGTCGGCATCGCGGTCGGCGCACCGCTCGCCGGCGCAGTGATCGACGCCAGCGCGCCACTCTGGGGCTTCGTGGTGACCGGGGCACTCGGCGCGCTGGTCACCCTGGTGGTGCTCCCAATCGAGCTCCGCCGCCGCCGCATCGCCGAAGCGGCCACCCCGCCGCCCGCCGAGGCCGACCTCACCCTCACCGCCCGCTGACAGCCGGGCCGAGATCCAACGGCCCGGCCCGGACAGGGCCATCTAAGCCGGACACGCCCCGGGCGGCAGCCCAGGCGGGCCGCGCACTACGGGCCGGGACCACGCACTACGGGCCGGGTGGGCCAGGCACTGCCGGCCGGGGCCGCGCACTGCGGGCCGGGCGGGCCGGGCGCTGTGGGCCAGGCGGGCCAGGCACCGCCAGCCAGGCGGGCCAGCACCGTGGGTCGGGGCCAGGCACCGCCGGCCGGGCGGGCCAGGCGGGCAGGGCAGGGCGGGCCGGGCAGGGCGGGCCGGGCAGGGCGGGCCGGGCAGGGCGGGCCGGGCAGGGCGGGCCGGGCAGGGCGGGCCGGGCAGGGCGGGACGGTGTCGGCCAAGGCGCTCAATATCTGACGTAGCTACATCGGCCCGGTCAGTTCCAGGCGTGCCGGGATAACTGCAGATCGCGGTGTCCGCCCGACAGCAGGCAGGCATACACGCTAGTAAGCGTGATGTCTGTGAGTCATCACGATGACTCACAGACATCACGCTTACTAGCGACATTCCCTGCCCTGGCGCCGCGCCGGGCGGGCCGAGCCGACGCCAGCCGGCCAAGCTGCACCGGGCCGAGGGCCAGGCCGAACCGAGCCAGGCCAGGCCAGGCCGGACCGAGCCGCTCCAACGCCAGGCCGGGCCGAAACGGACCGAGCCGAGCCGAAACGGGCCGAGCGAACCGACGCCTGGCCCAGCCGAGCCGGGCCGAGCCGGGCCGGGCCGAGCCGAGCCGGGCCGAGCCGGGGCGGGCCGGGGCGGGCCGAGCCGGGGCGGGCCGGGGCGGGCCGAGCCGGGGCGGGCCGGGGCGGGCCGAGCCGGGGCGGGCCGGGGCGGGCCGAGCCGGGGCGGGCCGGGCCGGCCGAGCCGGGCCGAGCCGGGGCGAGCCGAGCCGAGCCGGGGCGAGCCGACTCCGAGTGGGCCTGGGGAGCGAGGGGAGCGGCCGGAACGAGGGCGAGCAGTGGGAGTGACAGTGGCTGGAAATGGCGACGGGCGCCGCTCCCGGTGTCCCGGGGGCGGCGCCCGTCGTACTGCTGAGATTGAGCGTCAGTGCCTGTCGACGTCGCTCGCGGTGTCTTCGCGGTAGCTGGCTCCGCCGTCCGACTCGCTGGTGAGCGGCTTGGCGCCACCCTCCGGCGGGCCGGCCAGGCTCTGGCCACCGGCCGCCAACTCCGGGAACTTCGCGTCGAACGCCGGCCGCTCGGAGCGGATCCGCGGCATCCGGTCGAAGTTGCGCAACGGGGGCGGGCTGCTGGTCGCCCACTCCAACGAGTTGCCGTGACCCCAGGGGTCGTTCACCTCGACCACCGGGCCGGTCTTGTACGACTTCCAGCAGTTGTAGATGAACGGCAGCGTGGAGATACCGGTGATGAACGCGCCGATCGTGGAGATCGTGTTCAGCGTGGTAAAGCCGTCGCTGGGCAGGTAGTCGGCGTACCGACGGGGCATGCCCTCGTTGCCGAGCCAGTGCTGCACCAGGAACGTGGTGTGGAAGCCGATCATGGTGAGCCAGAAGTGCACCTTGCCCAGGCGCTCGTCGAGCATCCGGCCGAACATCTTCGGGAACCAGAAGTAGATGCCCGCGAAGACCGCGAACACGATGGTGCCGAAGAGCACGTAGTGGAAGTGCGCCACCACGAAGTACGAGTCCGACACGTGGAAGTCGATCGGCGGACTGGCCAGCAGCACACCGGTGAGACCACCGAAGAGGAAGGTGACCAGGAAGCCGACCGCCCAGAGCATGGGCGTCTCGAAGCTGATCTGGCCCCGCCACATGGTGCCGATCCAGTTGAAGAACTTCATACCGGTCGGCACGGCGATCAGGTAGCTCAGGAAGCTGAAGAACGGCAGCAGCACCTGGCCGGTGGCGAACATGTGGTGCGCCCACACGCTCATGGAGAGCGCGGCGATCGCGACGGTCGCGGCGACCAGACCCTTGTAGCCGAAGATCGGCTTACGGGAGAAGACCGGGATGACCTCGCTGATGATGCCGAAGAACGGCAACGCCACGATATAGACCTCGGGGTGCCCGAAGAACCAGAACAGGTGCTGCCAGAGCATCGGCCCACCGGTTGCCGGGTCGTACACGTGCGCGCCGAGGATGCGGTCCGCGGCGAGCGCGAAGAGCGCGGCGGCCAGCAGCGGGAAGACCAGGATCACCAGAAGGCTGGTGACCAGGATGTTCCACGTGAAGATCGGCATCCGGAACATGGTCATGCCGGGCGCACGCAGGGTCAGCACCGTAGTGATCATGTTCACGGCGCCGAGGATGGTGCCCAGGCCGGAGATGGCCAGACCCATGATCCACATGTTGGCGCCGACGCCCGGCGAGTGCTCGACGCTGCTCAGCGGCGCGTACGCGAACCAGCCGAAGTCAGCGGCGCCACCCGGGGTGATGAACCCGGCGGTCGCCATCGTTCCGCCGAACAGGTACAGCCAGTAGGCGAAGCTGTTCAGCCGGGGGAAGGAGACGTCAGGCGCGCCGATCTGGATCGGCACGATGTAGTTCGCGAAGGCGAACACGATCGGCGTCGCGAAGAACAGCAACATGATCGTGCCGTGCATCGTGAAGAGCTGGTTGTACTGCTCCGGCGACAGGAACTGCAGCCCGGGTCGGGCCAGCTCAGCACGCATGACCAGAGCCATCAGGCCACCGATCATGAAGAACACGAACGCGGTGATCATGTACATGATCCCGATCTGCTTCGCGTCCGTGGTTCGCAGCAGCCGCGCGATGGCCGACCCCTTGACCGGCTCCCGGACCGGCCAGGGCCGGGTCACGACCGGCTTGGGTGCGACGGTGGTCACGAGTGGCCTCCGGTTCTCGGTTGTCCCGCTCGGCACACGCTGTTTATCGGCGGGCCGTCATCCGCAAGGAGGATAGTCCCCGGCAGGTCGCAGCGCCGCGTGGGGTGGCGTGACACGATCTACTACGGGCCTACAGCGGGCCGAGCAGGAGCCGGTAGTGCTCCCCGAAGATCCGGTCGCCGCGGCCGCGCAGCAGCGGGTCGCGCAGCGCCGGCGGGACGTCCCTGGTGCGGTTGCGGTCCCTGGTCCGGTCCCGCACCCATCGGGTACGCGGACGGCGACGACTCTCGTACGCCACCAGGGCCGCCTCCACGCTGTTGGCGGCGCGCAGCGACTCGGCCAGCACCACGGCGTCCTCCAGGGCCATTGCCGCACCCTGCGACAGCGTCGGCGCGGTGGCGTGCGCGGCGTCGCCGACCAGCAGGACTCGCCCCCGGTACCAGCGACCCAACTCCACCTCGTCGGTGATCCCGACGTGCACCTCGTCGAGGGCCGCCAGCACCTCGGGCACCGGGCCGCGGTACTCGGCGAAGAGGTCCCGCAGCCGGGCGAGGGGGTCGGCGGGTTCCTTGGTGCCGGCCTCGTCGGCGTAGATGTGCAGCCGTCCGGCACCGATCGGCACCATCAGGAACCCGGAGCGCTGGCCGAGCAGCGCGGTCCACTCGGTGACCGGTGGGCCGTCGCGCAGGAGGGCCCGGTAGACGACCTGCCCGACGGGGCGCGGCGGCCCACCGAGCGCGGCCAGCGCGCGGACCGAGGAGCGTGGCCCGTCGGCACCGATGACCAGGTCGTACTCCGTGGTGGTGCCGTCGGTGAAGGTGACGCCCACCGCGCCCGGGAGCAGCTCCAGGGTGCGGACCTCGGCGCCGTGCCGCACGGCGCCGCCGGCACCACTGAGCAGCACCCGGTGCAGGTCGGCCCGGGGCAGCGCCCGGCACTCGCCGACGCCGGCCCAGAGGGCGTCGAGGTCGACCTCGCAGAGTTGCGCGCCGGCGGCGTCGTAGAACCGCTGCCGGTGGATCACCTGCCCGACCGGCCGGACCGGGTCGTGCAGGTCGAGCCGGTGCAGCGCGCGGGCGGCGTTGCCGGGCAGGTAGAGACCGGTCTCGGTGGACTCCCCCGGTGGCAGCTTGTCGGTGACGTCGGGCCGGAAGCCCGCCAGGCGCAGCGCCCGGGCTACGGCCAGGCCGGCGATGCCCGCGCCGACGACGAGGATGCGCAGGGGGGAGCCACCCATGGTGGTGTACGCCTCCGGAGGGGGAGCGGCACGCGTTGGAGGCAACACGCTACTCGGAGCGATCGGCGCACACCAGGCCCAATCGGTCCGCTCCCCGCCGCTCGTCGGGGACCCGAGCCGCTTGGCTGGCCGTCCGTCGGCAGCCGTCCGGCGGGGCATGGCAATCCTCACAATTCACCAGTTCGACGCGGACGGTTGCGCACTAGTTTCAGACATGTAAATGTGTCGTTGAGCGTGGGAGCGCTCCCGCACCACCCCACCACATCCGGCGCCCGGCACGCGCCGAGTCGAGGAGTGTCATGAAACGTCAACTTCGGGCCCTGGCCGCCGCCGGGTTGCTGGTCGCCAGTTCACTGGTGGCCGTGGCCCTCGGCGGGAGCGCCTCCGCCGACACCCAGATCTGCGAACAGTACGGCTCGACGGTCATTCAGGGCCGCTACGTGGTGCAGAACAACCGCTGGGGCACCACCGCCCAGCAGTGCATCAACGCCACCAGCAACGGCTTCGAGATCACCACGCTGAACGGGAGCAGCCCCACCAACGGGGCGCCCACGGCGTACCCCTCGGTGTTCTTTGGTTGTCACTACACCAACTGCTCACCGGGAACGAACCTGCCGATCCAGGTGAGCCAGATCAGCAGCGCCACCAGCAGCATCTCCTACCGCTACGTCAGCGGCGCCACCTACAACGCGTCGTACGACATCTGGCTGGACCCGTCGCCCAAGCGGGACGGCGTGAACCAGATGGAGATCATGATCTGGCTCAACCGGCAGGGCCCGATCCAGCCCATCGGCTCGGTCGTCGGCACCACGAACCTGGCCGGCCGCACCTGGGAGGTCTGGCGGGGCAGCAACGGCTCAAACAACGTCATCTCCTACGTCGCGTCCTCGGCGATCTCCAGCCTGAACTTCAGCGTGCTGGACTTCATCAACGACACCCGTAACCGGGGCGCGATCACCAACTCCTGGTACCTGACCAGCATCCAGGCCGGCTTCGAGCCGTGGCAGGGCGGTGTCGGCCTCGCGGTGACCTCGTTCTCGGCCAACGTCAACGGTGGCGGCCAGCCGCCCACCAACCCGACGACCCCGCCGCCGAGCGGTGGCGCGAGCTGCGCGGTGAAGTACACGGCGAACTCGTGGAACAACGGCTTCACGGCCGACGTGCAGATCACCAACACCGGGTCCAGCGCGATCAACGGTTGGACGCTGAACTACAGCCTGCCCGGCGGGCAGACGGTCACCAACGCCTGGAACGCCACGGTGAGCCAGAGCGGGTCGACGGTGACCGCCCGCAACGTCGGCCACAACGGGTCGGTCGCACCGGGGGGCACGGCCAGCTTCGGCTACCAGGGCACCCTGAGCGGGGCCTACTCGTCCCCGACCAGTTTCTCGCTCAACGGGGCGACCTGCTCCCGCTCGTGAACTGATGGTGGGGGCGCGACCATGCGGTCGCGCCCCCACCATGCAGGAAATCCACTCGGCTTCCTTGAAGTCGGGGCATCCTCGCACGTGGGACACCCCGACTTCCGGGAAGTCGAGTCGATCGAGTCAGGGCCGGGCGGGTCAAGCCGCGGCGGGCGTCGGGGTCAGACGCGGGTGAGGCGGACGGCGTCGGCGACGATCAGACCGGTGGCGCTGCTCCACCGGCTCACCGCCACCCGGTTGGCGTCCCCGGCCGGCAGCGTGAACGTGCCGAGGGACCGCCACTGCCCGCCGGTGGCCCGCTGGTCGACGACGACCGTCCGGTTGCCGGTGGTCGTGGCGACGATGTACGGGGCGGCACCGTTGTATCCGGAGGTCGCCGGCCACCACGCGTCGACCCGGTAGTTGGCGGTGGCCGGGACGTTGAACTTGTACCAGGCGGCGTCACTGGCCGCGACCGGCTCCGCGTACCGGTAGTCGGCACCGTAGCGCTGCGCCGAGTACGTCGACACACCCCAGTTTGCGCTGGCGGTGAACCGGCCGGCGGTGGTGTTGTCCACGATGGAGGACCATGCCGGCGGGTTCCCGCCGGACATCTTCGCGGCCACGTCGGCGCGCATGACGTTCAGGTCGATGAACGACGGGTCGATCTTCCCGGAGGTGCTGGTCTCCCGGTGGCCCCGGGCGTAGCTGCTGTCCCGGCCGAGCCGGGTGAGCACGGCGGCCGTGGCGGCGAGCGACGCGTTGTACTGCGCGGCGGTCATCTCCTGGTTGACACCGTTGTAGTCGATCTCCCATCCGATCATCAGGGTGTTGCCGTCCCCGGCGGGGATCGGTCCGCTGCCGCCGCTGACCCCGGCGTGGTTGCACCGGCCGGCGGAGATGACGTGGAAGACACCGTTGTAGTCGACCAGCGCCTGACACAGCGGGCCCGGCAGGTCGGACCGGCCGTTGATGCAGATGCCGAGCGCCGGGTGCGGGTTGCTGGCGCTGGAGGTCGAGGCGGTGTGGTGCCAGAGCACTCCGATCGGGTCGAACGAGCCGGGCCGCATCCGGTTGAGCCAGTCCCCCTCGACCACGACCTGGACCCCGGCGGCGCGCAGCACGTCCACCAGCCAGGGGATCGTCGCCATCAGGCGTCCTGGAGCAGGTCGGCGAGGCATTCGGCCTTCGGCGCGGCACTCGCGGCGGCGGGTCGGGTGACCACGGTCAGCGCGGCGACCACCAGGGCCGGGATGCCGAGCACCCCACGACGGGGCAGACGGATGGACGGGGTTCTGGCCATGGCGATCCTCCAGCGACTGGGGGGGTACGAATGGATCGACGAACGTGATGACGGGACGCTATACCGTCACGTACGTCGATGTCGATACCCTTCATTTCCCGGTCACGTACTGAAGGAATTCGCCGACTCAGACCTCACCGAGCGCGTCGATGTCGCGCATCTCCTCCGCCGTGAGCGAGAAGTGGAAGACGTCGAAGTTCGCGGTGATCCGCTCCGGGGTCACCGACTTCGGGATCACCACGATCTCGTGGTCGATGTGCCACCGCAGCACCACCTGCGCCGGGGAGACGCCGTGCGCGCCGGCGATCCTGGTCAGCACCGGGTCACTGAGGTCGCTGGTCTTGAACGGGCTGTAGCCCTCCAGCACCACGCCGCGGTCCCGGTGCTCGGCGTGCCGCTGCCGGTCGTACAGCGACGGGCTCCACCGGATCTGGTTGACCGCCGGGTTCTCCTCGGTGGACTGGATCAGCTCGTCGATCTCCGAGGTGCTGTAGTTGCTGACACCGACCGCCCGGGCCAGGTTCTCGTCGCGGGCGGCGAGCATCTCGCGCCAGAGCGGGATGCTGTCCCCCGGCGACGACGGCGGCCAGTGGATCAGCCAGAGGTCCACGTGCTCGACGCCGAGCGCCTCCAGGCTGGCCTCCAGCGTCGCGCGCTCCCGGCCCACCCGGTCCGGCGGGAGCTTGGTGGTGATGAAGAGGTCCTCCCGACGCAGCCCGCTCTCCCGTACCGCCCGGCCGACCTCCCGCTCGTTGCCGTACACGGTGGCGGTGTCGAGGTGCCGGTAGCCGGTGTCGAGCGCGGCCAGCACGGCGTCGTAACCGGCCTGGCCGGTGGCCTGCCAGGTGCCGAAGCCGAGCAGGGGCATCCGCACGTCACCGGGGAGCAGGGCAGTGGGCTGGTCGGTGAGGTCCATGAGGTCCGTTCTACCCCGCCGCGCCCCCGACCGCCGAGTGAACCGGACACTCCGGCGTCCAGCGCACCGGTCCGCTTTGCCGGAGAATGCGGGTGTGACCGACCGGCTGGACGAGTACCGGCGACGGCGGGACGCGGCCCGTACACCCGAGCCGGTGCCGTCGGAGAGCCCGCCGTCGGCCGGCCCCGACGCCGACGCCGCCCGCTTCGTCATCCAGCAGCACCACGCCCGCAGCCTGCACTGGGACCTGCGCCTGGAGCACGAGGGGGTGCTCGCGTCCTGGGCGGTCCCGCGCGGTCTACCCCGCGATCCGGGTCACAACCACCTCGCCGTGCACACCGAGGACCACCCGATGGAGTACCTCGACTTCGCCGGTGAGATCCCCGCCGGTGAGTACGGCGGCGGCCGGATGCTCATTCACGACCGGGGCACCTACCGCTGCGAGAAGTGGCGCGACGACGAGGTGATCGTGACGCTCTCCGGTGAGCGGACCGCCGGCCGCTACGTCCTCTTCGCCACCGGGGGACGGGACTGGATGGTCCGCCGCACCGACCCCGCACCGCCGGGCTGGACGCCGATGCCGGATCTGGTCCGACCGATGCACGCCACGTCCGCCGCCCGGCTCCCCCGCGACCTCGCCGCCTGGGGGTACGAGCTGCGCTGGGACGGCGTGCGGGCGATGGCGTACGTCTCCGGCGGGCGACTGCGGCTGCTCTCCGAGACCGACGAGGAGATCACCGGCGGGTATCCGTGGCTGCGCGCGATGGCCGAGGCGCTCGCGCCGACCGAGGCGGTGCTCGACGGTGTGCTGGTCCGCATCGACGGTGCCGGGCGGGTCCGCCCGGTCCGGCCGGCCGCCGGCAGCCGGGTCCCCGCCGGCGCCCAGTACCTGATCGTCGACCTGCTCTGGTTGGAGGGCGTGAGCAGCGTCGACGTGCCGTACGCGCAACGCCGGGAGCTGCTCGATGGGCTGGTCTTGTCCGGTACGCACTGGCAGACTCCGCCGTGGTTCCCGGGCGCGGGCGACGAGGCCCTGCGTGCCGGGCGGGAACAGGGCCTGCCGGGCGTGGTCGCCAAGCGACTGGACTCGGTCTACCAGTCGGGGCGGCGCAGCCGGCACTGGCTGAGCATCGACGCGGTGTGACGGCGAGGAGCGACGTGTACCTGACTCACCTGGACTGCCCGCGCTGCGGCAAGGAACACGCCGCCGACCGGTTACAGAATCTCTGCGAGTGCGGGTCGCCGCTGCTGGCCCGCTACGACCTGCCGGCTGTGGCTACCGTGGTCACCCCGGAACACTTTCCGCTGCGCCCGGCCGACCTGTGGCGCTACCGGGAGCTGCTGCCGGTCGCCGACCCTCGGCACGTCACCACGCTGGGTGAGGGCTGGACGCCGCTGTTGCGGGCCCCGGCGTACGGCACCGAGATCGGCATCGCGGACCTGATGGTCAAGGACGAGGGGCTGATCCCGACCGGCTCGTTCAAGGCCCGGGGCGCGGCGGTCGGGGTGAGCCGGGCCCGTGAGCTGGGCGTCGAGCGGATCGCGATGCCCACCAACGGCAACGCCGGGTCGGCCTGGGCCACGTACGCCGCGCGGGCCGGAATGGGCGCGACGATCGTCATGCCGCTGGAGGCGCCGAGCATCTGCCGGCGCGAGTGCGTCGCCGCCGGTGCCGACCTGCGCCTGGTCGACGGGCTGATCGGCGACGCCGGTCGGCGGGTGGCCGAGCTGATCGCGGAGTCGAACGGAGCGATCTTCGACGCCGGCACGCTGCGTGAGCCCTACCGCCTGGAGGGCAAGAAGACGATGGGGTACGAGATCGTCGAGCAGCTCGGCTGGCAGACGCCGGACGTCATCATCTATCCGACCGGCGGTGGGGTGGGCCTGATCGGCATCCACAAGGCGCTGCACGAGCTGCGCGAGCTGGGCTGGATCGGCGACAAGCTGCCCCGGCTGGTGGCGGTGCAGTCCACCGGCTGCGCGCCGATCGTGCGGGCCTTCGCCGCCGGCGAGGATCGGGCCCAGCCGTGGACGGACGCGCACACCGTGGCGTTCGGCATCACGGTGCCGGCCCCGCTGGGCGACGAGCTGATCCTGGCGGCGCTGCGGGAGTCCTCCGGCACGGCGGTCGCCGTCGACGACGCGGACATCCTGGCCGATCTGCGGGACTTCGCCGCCCGGGAGGGGCTGCTGCTCTGCCCGGAGGGGGCGGCCTGCCTCACTGCGGCCAAGCAACTGCGCGCCGGCGGGTGGATCCGGGCGGGCGAGCGGGTGGTGGTGCTCAACACCGGTGCCGGGCTGAAGTATCCGGACACTGTCGACGTCTCCGGCGTACCCCTGATGGGGTGAGGTGACGGCGCCCCGCGGACCGGGCGGTGCGCGGGGCGCCGTCGTGCCGGTCTACTGGTAGGTGATGTCCGAGGGCGAGTAGAGGCAGTTGACGCCGTCGGCGCCCTCGCCGATCTCGGTCGGCTCGCTGCCCTTCGGTACGCCCTTGTACTTCACGCAGATCGAGGTCTCCCGGTCCGGGTCGCCGACGATGGTGATCCGGCTGAACCGGGCGGTGTCGCCCCAGTTGGTGTTGATGCCGGCGATCGCGTCGGTGTTCCGGACGATCACGTTGTCGATCACCACGTGCCGCTGGTACGACGTGGAGCAGTTGCCGCAGGCGCGGTAGAGCTTCCCGGCGTTCTCCACCCGGAAGTTCTTGATGTAGACGGTGCCCGAGCCGTTGTGCTGGAAGACCTTGTCGCTGGCGGAGCGGGCCCCGCCGCCGTCGACCGTGTACGTGGTGCCGCCGCGGAAGGTCGCCGCGTCCTCGCCGACGTCCTCCCACCAGACGTTGATCAGGGTGCAGTTGCCCTCGCAGTGCACGCCGTCGCCGGCCGGAGCACCGATGATCACGTTGCGCAGAGTGGCGCCGGCGGCCAGCTCGAACATCGGGTCCTGACTCTCGCTCTGCCCGCCGTCACCGATGCCGTAGTAGCGCTTGAGCCCACCGTCGAACGAGCCGGAGACCGGGATCGTGGCGTCCACCTTCTGACTGCCGGTGGGCGTCGGCCAGCCCGCCGGCGGAGGGGTGGTGGTCGGCGGCGGCGTGGTGGGTGGCGGAGTGGTCGTCGGTGGCGGGGTGGTCGGGGTGCCGCCGCCGGACGAGTCGACAAGCACGTCGTCGAAGCCGCCACTGGCGTACGCGGTGACCAGGCCGATCCGGCCCGCACCGGCCAGGCTGTTGCTGCCGGACGCGATCTGGGTGCCGTTGACGAAGCCGCGGATGGTGCTGCCGCTGGTCTCGATGCGCAGCGTGTACCAGGTGCCGGTGCCGATGCCCAGCGCGGCGGAACCGATCGCCGTGACGGAGCTTCCGTTCACCGCCTGGAGTTCGGCACGGCCGGAGCCGAGCAGGGCCAGCCGGTACATCTTGGTGCTGCTGGTGGAGCGGGCGGCGAGCCCGACCAGGGCGCTGGACGAGCCGAAGCTCGTCGGCCTGACCCGGGCCTGCACGGAGTAGTTGCTCCAGCTGCTCTGGCCGGCGAACTGGCGGGCCAGCTCGCTACCGGCGTTGGACTGGTTGAGCACGCCCGAGCCGTCGACGGTCCAGGTGCCGCCGGACTTGGACCAGCCGGAGGTGTCGCCGTCGGTGAAGTCGTCGCTGAAGACGGTGGCCGCGAAGGCCGAGGTCATGCCGGCGGCGAGGGCTGCCGCGGTCACCCCGGCGCCCACCGCCAGCAGGAGTGGTCGGCGGCCGGAGAGTCGTCTTTTCTGCACAGGTGTCCTCCTTGACGCATGTGGTGGTGATCCCTCGGCGGCCGTACCGAGACGTGTTCGCACGGCATGCCGCGTTGAACGGGATCGGTGTGCGCCCCCGTCGGACGCCCGGATCCGAAGCGGGGTGAAGCGGGATCAATAGCCCTGGGAAAGGGCTTTCCCACTCCATCGAGGCTAGGACTGTCCAACCATCAGCGTCAATGCCTGGCGCTTGCAGGTCTGTTGCAGGATTCCGGCCCTGACGGAAACGCCCACCGGATCAGTAGCTCTCCGGCTCGGTGATCCGCCAGGCCGCGTTGATCAGCCCGATGTGCGAGAGCGCCTGTGGCATGTTGCCCAGCTGCATGCCGGTGGCGAGGTCGATCTGCTCGCTGAACAGTCCCACGTCGTTGGAGTACCCGACGACCCGCTCGAAGAGCGCCTCGGCGCGCTTCGGCTCACCCGTCATCACCAGGCACTCCACCAGCCAGAACGAGCACAGCAGGAATCCGGCCGGGTCGGACGTCCAGCGCCGCAGCAGGCCGTCCTCGGTGCCCAGCTCACGCTCGACCATCGCGATCGTCGAGCGCATCCGCGGGTCGGTGGCCGGCAGGAAGTGCGTGACCGGCAGGGCGAGCACCGAGGCGTCCAGCTCCGGCGATCCGAACGCGCCGGTGAACGCGCCGATCCGCTCGTTCCACCCCTCGCGCAGCACTGTGTCGCTGATCTCGTCGCGTACCCGCGCCCACCGACGGGGGTCGGCCCGATCACCGAGCCGGTCGGCGAGCCCCACCGCCCGGTCCATGGTCAACCAGCAGGACACCTTGGACGAGACGTAGTGGCGCTCCTCGTCGCGGGTCTCCCAGATGCCCCGGTCCGGCAGGTGCCACGTCGTGGCCACCTGCTCGGTCAGCCCGAGCACCATCTCCCGAAGCTCGTCCTCGAACCGTGTGCCCAGGTAGTCGCGCAGCCGCCACACCGCCGACATCACCTCACCCGGCACGTCGAGCTGCCGCTGCCGCCAGGCGTCGTTGCCGACCCGCACGGGTCGACTGTCGCGGTAGCCGCGCAGGTGGTTGCAGTGGTGCTCGGAGAGGTCGCGCTCCCCCTCCAGCCCGAAGAGCACCGGCACGGGCTCGTCGCCGAACCGGCCGATCGAGCGGGTCGCCCAGTTGAACAGCCGGGACGTCTCGTCGGGGCAGGCGGCCACCCAGAGAGCCCGCATGGTCAACGAGAAGTCCCGCAACCAGGAGTAGCGGTAGTCGTAGTTCCGGTCGCCGCCGATCCGCTCCGGCAACGACGAGGTCAACGCGGCGGCGACAGCGCCACTGCGGGCGTACGTGAGGCCGGTCAGGACCGTCGCGCTGTGCGTGACGAGTTCGGGGTAGCGACCGGAATAGGTGTGCGTCTCCCGGAACGCCCGCCACGCCTGCGTCGTCTCGGCAAGGGTGGTCAGCGGGTCCACCCGGGCCGGCGGGTCGCCGTACGCCTCACCGAACGCGAGGTCCATCCCGATCACCTGACCGGCGGATACCTCGAACTCGTGGGTCACCCGGTCGGTGCCCGCCCGCAGGTGCAGGCCTCCGGCGCGCAACATCAGCACCACCGGGCCGGCACCGGCCAGCACCCCACCGTCCGGCTGCTCGTGCAGGTACGGCGTGAGCAGGCCGTACTCCGGGCGGGGCGCGAAGTCCAACGCCATGCGTACCCGCCCGGAGAGCCCCTGAACGACCCGGACCAGCACGGCGGGTGAGTTCTTGCCCAGCTCGTGGGCGCGGGCACCGACCTCGGCGGCCAGCGCGTCGGTGACCGCCACGCTGCCGTGCGGGGTGTGGTGCACCGTCCGCAGCACCAACGTGTCCGGCAGGTACGCGCGCTCCACGCGGTGACCCGGGCCGCCGACCCCTACCGGCGCCAGCCGGAAGTGGCCGGCTCCCGGGTCGAGCAACCGCGCGAACACGGACGACCCGTCGAACCGGTGCGGGCACCACCAGTCGATCGAGCCGTCCTTGCCGACCAGGGCACCCGAACGAGAGTCCGACAGAAACCCGTAGTCGGAGATCTGCGGCTGCTGCTCCACCCGCCGGGGGTACCCGCATCGGCCCGGATCAGGCCGGACGGATCACTCGGTCGGCGGCTCGTCCTCGCCCGCCGCCTCGGCCGCGTCGGCCTCTTCCTTGGTCTTGTGCACGGCCTTGTCGGCGTGCTCCGGCGGCCCGTACACCGTGTAGAGCACCAGCGGGTTGGGACCGGTGTTGACGAAGTTGTGCTTGGTGCCCGCCGGCACCACGACCAGGTCGCCCGCGACGACCTTCCGCTTCGCGCTGGCGACCCGCGCCTCGCCGACGCCACTCACGAAGGTGAGGATCTGGTCGATGTCCTCGTGCACCTCCTCGCCGATCTCCCCATCGGCGGGGATGGTCATGATGACCAACTGGGTGTGCTCACCGGTCCACAGCACTCGCCGGAAATCCGGGCTCTGCTCGGCGACAGTCGCGATAGTGAAATGCTCCATGCCCACGCTCATACCCCGTCCGACGGTGCGCCACGCCGGGACTCACGAATGGTGGAATTCCTGACGCTGGGCGGGTTTGGATCCGCACGGACCGGGGATCGAGGAGCGGACCGGCGCGAACGGCCGGTCGAGCCAGGTCCCCGCCGACGTACCGCCGAACGGCTGCGGTGGTGGGAGACGGCCAGAGCGCGGCGACGTTCCGATCACGGAGCGGCGCCGCGCGCTCTTGTGTGCGTGGCGGACCTAGCGGTGCAGCCAGGTGAGCAGGTCGGGTGGGGCCAGCCCCGCGACCCGTCGCCGGTAGCGGACGAGGCCGGCCTCGTTCAGGAGATCGCGCCCCTGACCTGAGCCGCCACGGCGAAAGAACGCCTGCCGGTCGCGCAGCACGCCGAGCGTGTCCGGTGCGAGCCGGTCGGCCCGCTCCCGCATGCGACCGAAGGTGGCCGCCTCCACCAGCTCCGGCCCCGGGCTCGGGAGTTCCCACCGGTCGGCGAGCCGGCGCATCTCCCCGCCCAGATCGGCCAGCAGGTCGTCGTAGTGCACAAGCTCGACGTTCGGCTCGTTCCGGCGGGCCCACGCGTCGCTGAGGTGCATCAGCACTCCGGGCAGCGAATCCAGCGCGGCGCGAGGGTCCGCCTCCCGGTCGACCCAGCTCGGCAACCACTCCCGTACCGAGGGCCGCTCGGGGGGCGGCCCGGCCGGGACGGGTAGGCCGGTCAGCTCGGCGATGCGCGCCCGGTCCAGGTTCGCGCCCTGGTGGTAGAGGGAGACCGCCATGTCCAGCGGGTGCCGGGCCACCACCACGTAGTGCGCCCGAGGGTCGAGCGGCACCCCGTCCAGCGGGGTGTGCGTCTTGATGAACCGCCGGTGTGGCTGGGCGGCCAGCCGGTCGTACACGGTGGCCTGCGGCTCGCCCAACCAGTCCAGCCACGGCGAGAGCTCTGTCAGCGGCGCAGGCAACTCCGGGGTACGGAGCACCAGGAGCGCACAGATCATCTGCATCCAGGTGGTGCCGCTCTTGGAGCGGGTGCTGATCACGATGTCACCGTCGCGGAACGGGAACCCGCCCCACCGCGCGCTGTCCTCTTCGTCGGATTGGTAGCGGTGAATTGGCGTGGGCATCGGTGGATGGTAGTCGCCGAACCGACAGTCGAGCAGCCGAATTCCGGCTTACATTCCTGGGGCATGTCCGTATGCCTGGCTAGATTGAAGTATGGTGCCCGCCCACGGGGGCCGGGCGGCGGCACCGGTCTACCGCCCCATCCTCGCCAACCGACGGGGCGAGCTTGAGGCCCTGAGCCACCTCGATCCCGCGTACGCCGCACTGGTCGCCCCGATCCTGGAGATCGGCGCGGTCAGTCCGTCCACGATGGACGCCATTCGCCGGATGCCGCCCGGGCTGCTGCCCGCCGTCGACGTCAGCGCACTGCCCGACATCCCCGAGGCGGAGCTGACCCGTTGGGGCGTACCGGTGGTGCCGGTGATCGGGCTCTCCGAGAACGACCACCGGCTGGTCGCGCACGGCGCGGCGGCGCGGGCGTACGGCCGGCGCGCGCTCATCCGGCTACGGGCCGGTCGGGACCGGGCCGGGCCGGACGCGAGCACCACGGCGGTGGAACGGATCTGGCGGTTCACCGGCCTCGCCCCGGAAGAGTGCGACCTGCTGGTGGACGCGGGGGACGTCTGCTGCCCGGCGGATGTGCGGACCGCCGAGCCCCGGGTACGCCACCTGCTGGACTGGGCACGCCGACACGCCTGGCGGTCGGTGACGGTGGCGGCGGGCGGTATGCCTCCGACGCTGTCCCGGTTGCCCACCGACGAGCCTGTCCAACTGGACCGTTGGGACTGGCGACTGTGGCGGCGGCTGGCCGACGCCGGGGTCGACTACGGCGACTACGGCGTCCACCCGGCCGGACCGGGCGCGGATGACACTGCCGACCGGTTGCCGACCGTGCGCTACACCGACGACGGCAGCTGGTGGGTCTACCGCTGGGCGCGACGCGGCGGCCGGGGCGACGACCGCTTCGCCGACCTGTGCCGCACGCTGGTGTCGGCACCGCACTGGCCGACCACCGGTGCGGCCTTCTCCTGGGGTGACCATGAGCTGCTGCGCCGGGCCCGCCGGGGCGCCGGGGCCGGCTCGACCGCCAACTGGGCGGCGTGGAGCACCTCGCACCACCTGGCGCACGTGCTCGCCACGCTGTCGCAACCGGCCGGCGACGGCGCGCCGCGGTGGCACCCCGGCCAGGGGCCACCACCGCAGCGGGGACGATCGCTGCGCTGAGGCCGGGTCTACTGCTTCTCGGTGAAGCCGAACTGGATGATGCCCTCGTCGTCGACCGTCGCGTCCACCGACGCGTCCCCGAGCAGCTCGGCGGCGTCCTCGTCCAGGAAGATCCGGGCGCCCTGGTTGTCGACCACCCGGTCGCCCTGTACCGGTTCGGGCACCAGCTCGACGGTGAGCGAGCCCGCCTCGGTGTCGGCGGCGATACGCACACCGCCGTCCTGGGCGACGTCCTGTTGGTTGGCGAGGTCACGGATGACGAGCACGGCGTTGTCGGTCATGGTGAGCATTGACGGAACTCCTCGTGAATTGTCGGCTCGCGGTCGGATACCGCGCGGACCGGACAGTCGGTCCGCGTACGAGCACACGTGGGAGGCGACAGAGGGGCGAACGGTCATCGCCGTCGCATCGAATCGGGGCAGCTGACGGCCCCGTCACTCCCACCGTGCCCGCTGGCCGACCATCCGTCAAATAGAGCCAGGTCAGTGGAGAGCGGCGGCCGGCGCCAGCCAGGCGCGAATCTCGTTGACCGCCGCGCGGCCGGCCCGGTTGGCCCCGATCGTGCTGGCCGAGGGGCCGTACCCGACCAGGTGAACCCGAGCGTCGGCGACCACCCGGGTGCCGTCCATGGTGATACCGCCGCCGGGCGCGCGCAGCCCCAGCGGGGCGAGATGGTCGATGGCAGCCCGGAAGCCGGTGCACCAGAGGATCACGTCCGCCGGCACGAGCCGCCCGTCCGTCCAGGCCACCCCGTCGGGCGTGATCCGGTCGAACATGGGTAGCCGGTCGAGGACGCCGCGCTCGCGCAGTCGGCGTACCTCCGGGGTGACCGGAAGCCCGGTCACGCCCACCACACTTCCCGGTGGCCGACCGGAGCGGACCACCCGGTCCACCAGAGCCACAGCGGCGCGACCCAGTTCCGGGCCGAACTCCTCGTCGTTGAAGGTCGGCGGCCGGCGGGTCACCCAGGTGGTGGCCGCCGCGACTGTGGAGACCTCGCCGAGCAGCTGCACGGCCGAGGTGCCGCCGCCGACCACCACCACGCGCAGGCCGGTGAACTCGGCGGGCCCCCGGTAGTCGGCGGTGTGCAACTGGCGTCCCCGGAACGTCGACCGGCCCGGGTAGTGCGGCCAGAACGGTCGCGTCCAGGTGCCGGTGGCGTTGATCAGGGCACGGGCGGTCCAGGTGCCCCGGTCGGTGCGCACGTCCAGTCGTCCGTCCGGGCGGGAGTGCACCCCCCGGACCCGCACCGGCCGCCGGACCGGCAGGTCGAAGGCCCTCTCGTACGCGGCGAAGTAGGCGCTGACCTGCTCGGAAGCCGGGCGCTGCGGCTCGGTGGGCGGGAACGGCAGCCCGGGCAGGTCATGGAAGCCGTGCACGCGGTCGAAGACCAGCGTCGGCCAGCGGTGCTGCCAGGCGCCGCCGGGCCCGTTGTCGGCGTCGAGGATGACGAAGCCGCTGCCGGGCGCGAAGCCGGTGCGGTGCAGGTGGTAGCCGGCGCTCAGGCCGGCCTGCCCGGCACCGATCACCACGACGTCCGCGGAGTGGGTGTCCACGTGGGCTACAACGCGCGGGACGTCACCGCTGTGCCCGTCCTCGACCGTCGCGCCGGTCACAGACCGCCATTCCGGCTTCGACCACCTGAGCTGCACTTACGCTGAGTGAATGAGCGACTTCCGTCGGTACGCGGCCGAATTCCTCGGCACCCTTCTGCTGGTGTTCTTCGGGGTGGGCAGCGCGGTCGCCGCCCGGGTCCAGGGCGGTGTGGTGGTGGTGGCGCTGGCCTTCGGGTTCGTGATGGTGGCCCTCGTCTACACGATCGGCCCCCTCTCGGGCAGCCACGTCAACCCAGCGGTGACGCTCGGTGTGCTGCTCTCCGGCAAGATCTCGGTACTCGGGGCGGTCGCGTACTGGATCGCGCAGTTCGTCGGCGCGACAGTCGCCGCCTTCGTGCTCTGGGCGCTCACCCGTTGGGGTGACGTCGCGGACCAGACCGGGGCCCTGGGCACCAACGGTTACGGCGCGCACATCAACCGGGGCGGGGCAGCCGTGCTGGAAGTCGTGCTGACCTTCCTCTTCGTGCTGGTCGTGCTGGTGGTGACCAGTCGGAGTGAGAATCCGGGCACCGCCGGGCTGGCCATCGGCCTGGCCCTGGCCGTTACCCAACTGGTGGGCGTGACGCTGACCGGAGCTGCGGTCAACCCGGCCCGCGCGTTCGGGCCGGCGGTCTTCGAGGGCGGCGTGGCGTTGCGGCAGCTCTGGGTGTTCATCGTCTTCCCGCTGCTCGGTGGGGCGCTCGCCGCGCTCGTCGCACCACTGGTCATGGGCGCGCAGCGGCACTACTGGGGTGGCCACGAGAAGACGGTCGGCAGGCCGAAATGACCTGGACGGCAATAACTTTCGCCTGAGGGCCTTTTCTGGCGAATATCTCCGTGACAGCATCAGCGGATGCATCGTCGTCACTTTCCCCGGGCCCTCGCGCTGCTCGCGCTGGTCGCCACCGCGGCCACCGCCGCCGCGCCCGGTGCCACAGCCGAATCGCCCACCCCCGCGACGACCCGCCTGCACGACACCATCGACACGATCCTCGCCGACACCCGGCTGGCCGGCGCGCAGGCGTCGGTGGTCGTCGTCGACACCAGCACGGGCCAGACGCTCTACGACCGCAACGGCGACCGCCGGCTGGTCCCGGCGTCCAACACCAAGCTGCTGACCTCGACCGCGGCCCTTGAACTGCTCGGCCCGGGGCACCGCTTCGGCACCGACGTACTCACCAGCGGCAAGCGCCGTGCGGCCCTGCTCTCCGGCAACCTCTACCTGCGCGGTGGGGGCGACCCGACAATGCTCGCCGCCGACTACGACGCGCTCGCCGCGCGGGTCGCCGCCGACGGCGTGCGGGTGGTCACCGGAAACCTGGTCGCCGACGACACCCGCTACGACAACACCCGACTCGGCCCCGACTGGACCTGGGACGACGAGCCCTACTACTACGCCGCGCAGGTCTCCGCGCTCACCGTCGCCCCGGACACCGACTACGACGCGGGCACCGTGATCGTGCACGCCGCACCAGCCGACCGGGCCGGTGCCCCGCCGGTGGTCACCACCACCCCCGCAACCGGGTACGTCACTGTCGACAACCGCGCCCAGACGGTCAGCGACGGCGAGACCTCGATCTCGATCGAGCGCGAGCACGGCGGCAACACCGTCGTGGTGACCGGTCAGATCGCCGTCGGCGACGAGCCCGCCAGCGACTGGGTCACCGTCTGGGAACCCACCGGCTACGCGGCCGACGTGTTCCGGTCGGCGCTGCACCGACACGGCGTCCGGGTGCTCGGCCGGACCGTGCTCGGCCAGCCCACCCCGGAGACGGCCCACCCGGTGGCGCGCCACGACTCGATGAGCCTGGGCGATCTGATGACGCCATTCCTGAAGCTGTCCAACAACGGGCACGCCGAGGTGTTGACCAAGGAGATCGGTCGGGTGCTCTCCGGCTCCGGCACCTGGACGGCCGGTCTCACCGCGATCAGCGAGTACGTCGCCGACACCGGAATGGACACCGGAAGGCTGCGCCAGCGTGACGGCTCGGGATTGTCCCGGCGCAACCTGATCCCGGCGGCCGAGTTCGTCGACCTGCTGAGCGCCGTCCGCGCCGAACCGTGGTTCGCGACCTGGTACGCGGCGCTGCCCATCGCCGGTCAGCCGGAGCGGTTCGTCGGCGGCACTCTGCGCAGCCGGATGGCCGGCACGCCGGCTGCGGGCAACGTGCACGCCAAGACCGGCAGCCTGACCGGTGTCTCCGGGCTCTCCGGCTACGTGACCAGCGCCGATGGGCGACTGCTGGCGTTCTCCATCCTGCTCAACAACTACCTGACGGCGTCGGTGAAGTCGCTTGAGGACCAGATCGCCGTGGCGCTTGCCGGCTTCCGCGAGGGTGGTGCGTCGACGGCACGGGTGGCCCCGCCGGCGGTGCCGGAGACGCCGCGTACCCCGGAGGGCGTCGAGTGTTCCTGGGTCAAACCGATCACCTGCTGAACGATGGGCCGGGAGGCGCTTCCGCGCCTCCCGGCCCGGCGAGCGCTCAGGCCGGACGGTCCGGTGGGGGGACCACCGCCGTCGGGTCACCGCGTTCGATGAGCGCGGCGATCTCGGCGGCCCGCAGCCCGCGCAGCGCCAGCACCCGGGTGCCCCAGCGGTGCAGGCGGCACGGGTGCGGGCTGGCGTCGTTACGGCAGACCACGCCCCCGGACCACCGTCGGGGGGCGTGCACCACCACCGCCCGTACGGCGAACTGGGTGTCCTCGCCCGTCACGTACGGCGGCAGGGGGATGTCGCGAAGAACCTCCCCGGACGCTTCACCGGTGCCGGACGAAGCGGCACGACGGACGCGGTGGGTCGTGCTGCTGCTCATCGGCTGCCTCCACACTGGATGGTCGGATGGGGACAGCAGAAAGTTACGACGCGTTCGACAGTCCGCGACGGACAAACTGTCCCGCTGGCCGACCGCACAGCGATCAGTCAGTCAGTCAACGCACCGTCACGGCCTGGAGGCCGACGTTGCCGCAGTGCTGCGTGAAGACCTTCTCGACGGTCCAGTTCAACAGCAGCCGGGCACCCTTCGGCAGAGTGAAGCGGATCGTGAACTGGGCGCTCTGACTGGTGTACGGGTCTTCCAGTCGGGCGATGCTGGCGGGCCCGCCGGTGGACAGCCGCGCTTCCAGTCGCCCCCGCGCCATCCAGGTGCCACCGTAGAGCTGGACCGTGCGCGGCTCACCACTGCCGGCGACGGCGAGGCTGAACCCGTTCCCGGCACCGCAGGCGTAGACGCCGTTGGAGCTGCCGTCCGTCGACCGCTCCGGCGTGCCGTCGGCCCAGCGCACGTACTCCTGGTTGCCGTCCCAACCGACCCGCCGGCCCGGGCCACCCCCGTCGATGATCTCGCCGGAGCCGGAACGCTTGCGGTTCGTCGACCTGCCGCCGCGCTCCCCCCAGTGCACCCAGTCCCGGGCGCCCACGGCGGTGAGGTCGACGATGGCGGGCATCTCGCCCCGGCTCACCGTCAGCGCCGGCGAACCGGGCTTCGGCGGTGGCGGGGCGGGCGCGCTGGCCGACGGCGTCGGGTCCGGCGAGGGTGGGCGCTGGCGCGGACGCAGGCCGGGCGTCGCCGGACCCGCCTCGCCGGTGCGCCCCTCGGCGGCCGGGAAACCAGTGGAACGGGCGGAAACGCCGCCCGGACCCGCCTGGTCGTCGTCCGGCGCCGGACCGGACCGGGTGGCGAGATACGAGATCAACACCACCAGGCAGACGAGTACGGCCGCTCCCTCCACCGCCCAGCGCCGCCGCTGTCGGGCGCGGCGCAACACACTGCGGGTCTTCCCGGCGGTAATGGCACGCGGACGGTGCTTCGACGGCGTGTCGCCAGCCCTCGAACCAGCCCGCGTGCGGTCTTCGTCCGCCACCGACCCCTCCAACTCCGCCGCCCGGCCGTTTTGGACCGCCGAGGACCACACCAACCACTGTGGGCAGTTTCACGTTTACCCGGGGCGTGGACGACACGCTAGATCCGGACTGCCGGACGTGTCCAGCCCACAATGGGACGCTGCCGGACAACCCGGCCGCCCCGGACGGACACCTGGGCAGACCAGAAGCCCTTTCCGGGTCAGCCGATCCGGAAGCCGAGCAGTTGCGCGACGACCACTGCCTGCTCGACGTCGATCACGGCACCGGCCCGTTCGACGACCGTCGGGTCCAGCGCGGTGAGATCGCTGCCCCGCAGGTCGGCGCCACCGAGCCGGACGTTGGTCAGCTGCGCCCCGGAAAGATCGACACCGGTGACCGTAGCACCGGTGAGGTTGGCCCTGGTGAGGTCCACCTCGCGCATGCGCACCCCGGTCAGCCGGACGCCACGCAGGTCGGCGCCGGGCAACGCGACGAAGGACCAGTCACCGCCGTCCACCGTCAAGGGACGCAGATCGCACTCGCTGAAGGTGCTGCCGACCAGCTTGCAGCCGGTGAACTCGGCCTCGAAGAAATTGCACCGCCGGAACACGCAACGGGTGAAGGCGGAGTCGACATGTCGGGAGGCGTTGAACGCCACGTTGCCGAACGTGCACCCGGTGAAGACCGCACCCCTGCTCACCGCCTCGGTCAGGTCCACCCCGAAGAACTCGCAACCCACGAAGTGCCGGTCGGTCAGCTCCTCGCCGTACCAGTCCTCGTTGCGGAACGTCACGTCCTCGGTCAACTCCGGCATCCGGCCAGGCTAGTGGGCGCGACCGACAGCCGATCGCCGGCGGGGCCGGTGCCGGCCCCCTTCCCGCACCGGTGTACCGGCGAGTAGGTTCGGCGGCGTGAGTGTGGCTCGGAGCAAGGACCCGGATCAGATCGGTTTCGACACGGCGCGGCTGGCGCGGATCGACGAGCACTTCGGCCGGTACGTCGACGACGGCCGGCTGGCCGGCTGGCAGGTGGTGGTCACCCGGCGCGGCGAGGTGGCGCACTCCTCGACGTACGGGCTGCGCGACCGCGAGTCGGGCGCACCGGTCGAGGCCGACACGCTGTGGCGGATCTACTCGATGACCAAGCCGGTCACCTCGGTCGCGGCGATGATGCTGTGGGAGGAGGGCCGGTTCGAGCTGACCGACGAGATCAGCCGCTGGCTCCCCGAGTTCGCCGACCTGCGGGTCTACTCCAAGGGGTCGGCGCTCAAGCCGTACACGGTGCCGGCGGTCGAGCCGATCCGGGTCTGGCACCTGCTCACCCACACGGCCGGCCTGACGTACGGCTTCATGCAGACCTCGGTGGTCGACGGGCTCTACCGGGCCGCCGGCTACGACCTGTACCCGCCCGCGGACGTCGACCTGGCCGAGGCCTGCGCGGCCTTCGGCGAGCTGCCGCTGCTGTTCCAGCCCGGCTCGGCGTGGGGCTACTCCGTCGCCACCGACGTGCTCGGCCGACTCGTCGAGGTGATCTCCGGGCAGAGCCTCGACGCGTTCTTCGCCGACCGGATCTTCGGCCCACTGGGCATGACCGACATCCGCTGGTGGGTGGAGGGCGACGAGGCCGACCGGCTGGCCGCGCTCTACGTACCGGAACCACGCAGCGGTCGGGCCGTCCGCTACGACAGCCTGGGGTCGCTCGCGTTCAGCAAGCCGGCGCTGCTTTCCGGCGGTGGCGGCCTGATCTCCAGCGCCGCCGACTACCACCGGTTCACGCAGTTGCTGCTGCGCGGCGGCGAACTTGACGGCGTCCGGCTGCTCGGGCCGCGCACGGTGCGGTTCATGACCCGCAACCACCTGCCCGGCGGTCGGGATCTGGGCACCCTGTCCACCGGCGGCTTCGCGGAGACCACACTGGACGGGATCGGCTTCGGTCTCGGCTTCGCGGTGGTCGACGACCCGGTCCCCAGCCGGGTGCCCAGCAGCGTCGGCGAGTACTACTGGGGTGGGGTGGCCAGCACCGCGTTCTGGGTCGACCCGGCCGAGGAGATCACCGCGCTGCTGTTCACGCAGCTGATGCCGTCGAGCACCTACCCGCTCCGCTCTCAGCTGCGCCAGCTCGTCTACGCCGCCCTGGTCGACTGACCGGTGTGGGGTCCGTCGCCTGCGGCTGACGGACCCCACACCTCAGGTCAGCGGAGCTGCTGCGCCTGGATCGCCCGGATCTTCGCCGGCTTCCCGGCCGAGAGGTTCGAGATCAGGTACGCCCGCACGCTGCCGTCCGGGAACACCGCCCACAGGTCCGCCACGCCGTCGGCGTTCAGGTCGGCGGCGGTGAGGCTGCTGATCGCGACGCCCGTGTTCCACCCGGAGGCGAGCCGGTACTGCGTGTAGGCGAGCGCGCCGGTCCCGTCGCCGTTGTCGGTCATGGTGACGCCCTGCCAGAGGTAGAGGTCACCGGTGGTGGCGTTACGCAGCACCAACGCCGCCCCCGAGGCCAGCTCGGTGCTGGCCAGGGTCCAGTTCTGCCAGTCGCTGCCGCCGGTCGGAGTGGCAGTGTTCAACGGCGTTCGGGGGAAGTAGAGGCTGGGCGCGCCGATGTTCGGGTAGTAGGTGAGGCGGTAGCCGTTGGTCACGTCGCCGACGGTGCCCAGCAGATCCGCGATGCCGCTGTCCACGCCGTCGGCCGTGTACCCGTTGACCAGCTGGATCGGGGAGTTTCCAAAATCGTCTCGAAGATAGTCGGCAATGAGAGTGACCTGTCCGCTGCCGCGGTACGGGTTCACCATCGTGCCGTCGCCGACGCCCGCGATGAAGCTGCCGCCTCCGGCGTTGACGCCACCCGGGTAGTAGGCCAGGAAGTCCTGGTTCGCGGTGCCGAAGAAGCGTCCGGTGATCACCTGGGCGCCGTCGAAATCCGCGGCCGGGTCGTCGTTGCCGGAGACCCCGTTGCCGTGGACGCCGATGTTCACGGCCGGGACCTTCACGCGGCCGGTGCCGACGCCGGTGGTCGCGTCGACCCGACCCCGCGCCGCCCAGACGCCGGAGGCGAGGCCCGTCGTGGTGCCGCCGACGGTCACCAGGTCGGGTACGCCGTCGCCGTTGAGGTCCTTGTCGACCGGGCCGGCGAGGGCCGGGGTCGGGGTGTTGGCCGGGGCGGCCTGAGCCGGCAGGGCCGGCGCGACGACGGCGAACGCGAGGGTGGCCGGCACCGCCCAGGCGAGCAGCCGGCGAGGGAAGGAGGGGTTGTTCATGGGTCCCCGTTCGGTCAGTGGATCTTGCCTGGCTCACCGTAGTCGATGCGCACCAACGAGGGGATCCACCGAACGAGGGGTCAGTCGGCGAGACGGGCCGGGAACCCACCGGTGGCGATCGGACCCCAGGCGTCGATGGTGATCCGGATCAGCGACTTGCCCTGACGCACCATCGCCGCCCGGTAGTCGTCCCAGTCCGGGTGCTCACCGGAGATGCTGCGGAAGTACTCGACGAGCGGCTCCAGCGCCTCGGGCAGGTCGAGCACCTCGGCGGTGCCGTCGATCTGCACCCAGGGGCCGTTCCAGTCGTCACTGAGCACGCAGGCCGAGACCCGGGGGTCGCGGCGGAGGTTGCTCACCTTGGCCCGCTCGGGGTAGGTGGAGACGACCAGTCGCCCCTGCCCGTCGACCCCGGCGGAGACCGGGGAGGACTGCGGTCGCCCGTCCGCCCGGGTGGTCATCAGCACGACGCGGTGTCGCGGCCGGAGGAAGTCGAGCAGGCCGTCCCGGTCGACCCGGGTGTTCCTTGCGATGCTGCGTGCCATCCCCCGTTCCTACCAGGGTGCGGGCGCAGCGGCGGCGGCGGGTCAGCGGGGTCGGGCCGCGGCGCGGCGCGCCTCCTGGGTGGGCACCCGGGGACGGCCGGACGGACGCCAGGCCCGACCGTTGGCGTAGATCACCCGAAAGCCGAGGTACGACGCGAGCGGCGCCCAGTGTGCGGAGCCCATCCGCAGCTCGGCGGCATTGTGGCGCTGGCCGTTGGCGAGCACGTCGAGGAGCACGGTTTCGAAGGCCGCCGATTCGACCCAGTCGACTTCCCGGGTGAAACCGCAGATGAGAGCGGCTCCGGTGACCTCCAGGAACTCGCGCAGCACCGCGTCCGAGGCGCGCAGCACCGAGCAGCTGCCGAAATAGAGTCGCCGCCCCTCCGCGCGGCCGGCCATCAGCTCGGCCACCTCGTTCAACTCCACCGACTGCCAGTCGGTGAGGCAGAGCCGGCTCGGCTCGCCGTGCATGGCGAAGAAGCCGACCCGGTGGTCGGCGTACTGCTTGAGCAGCCAACGGTCCAGGAAGTAGAACAGCTCGTCCCGGGTGGCCGCGTCCTTGTGGATGAACCGGATCTTGCCGAGCCGCTCCAGCAGCTCGAGCGTGGGCAGCACCGAGCCCCGCTCGTTGAGGTCACGGTGCCACTGACCCTCGACACAGAAGACGCCACCGCGTGCCACGTGCACCTCCGCCAGTCCGCCGCCCGGGCTGACGTTACCGGCCGCGATGCCCCCGGGAACATCACCCTCCGTGTGGCAGATTGCGACGTTCGGTGCGCTTGACCGCAGGAGGGGTGATCGGCCGAAAATGGCTGTTTCGCAAATCAGCCGAATTCCCAGCCAATACCCAGGCACAGCGGATTGTGAGCACGATTCTCGTTAATCACCTCCAACAGCACTGATCAGTGCGAGGGTGGAAATCACGGGACTTCTCGGTCGATGTCCTGGAGCCACCCCATTCGCTCTCCTATCGGGAGGACTTCTGTGCGCGTAAACACCTTGAAGCGGGTCGCCGTCGCATTCGCCCTGGCACTGCCAGGGGCCGCAATCGCCACGGTGGTCGCCGCACCGGCGGCGCACGCGGACGGCTGTTACACCTGGAACCGCACCCTGAGCCAGGGGCGGTCCGGCGATGACGTCCGCCAGTTGCAGATCCGGGTCGCCGGGTGGGCCGGCTACCGGGACATCGTGGAGAACGACGGCCGCTACGGGCCGAAGACCGCCGCCGCGGTCAAGCGGTTCCAGCAGGCGTACGGGCTGCGCGCCGACGGCATCGCCGGCCCACAGACCTTCGCCAAGCTCTACCAACTCCAGGACAACGACTGCACGCCCGCGCACTTCACCTACGGCGAGTTGGACAACGGGTGCGGCGGGAGCGGGTGGAGCGGCGGCCCGCTGTCGGCGAACCAGACCAAGCAGAACGCACTGCGCACCATGTGGAAGCTGGAGGCGCTGCGCAAGAGCCTCGGTGACAAGCCGCTCTACGTGTCGAGCGGGTACCGCAGTCGCGCCTGCAACAACCAGGTCGGCGGCGCGTCCGACAGCCAACACCTGTACGGCAACGCGGCCGACGTGACCTCACGGACGTCCTCGCTGTGCCAGGTCGCCCGCGGCGCCCGCAACAACGGCTTCAGTGGGATCTACGGGCCGGGCTACCCCGACCACGACGACCACGTGCACGTCGACTCGCGCCGGGAGAACAACAGCGACGACAGCTCGAACACGACGAGTTGGTCCGCCCCGGACTGCGGGGTCGGCAACTGAGGCGACCGCTCAGAGCGACGTCGGTCCGACGCGGAGGGGGGAATCTCCGCGCCGGGCCGACGTCGTGTCGCCCCGGGTCGTGTGGGCGGAGGGGGACAGCGCGCTCAGCTCGCCCGGGGCCAGCGCGGCGCGGTGACGGGGGGAGTCACCGGCCGGCCGGTAGCGGTGGGCCGTACCCCCTGGGGGACGGCCCGCGCGGCCTGTTGCCGCGACGGCCCGGTCGCCGTGAACGGAAACGGCACGTGCACGAACGGATTGCCATGCCGGATCAACGCTTCGATCTGCCGCTCGTTGAGCCCGTGTGTCTCCAACACCCGACGCCCCCAGCGGTGCAGTCGGCACGGGTAGGAAGCGCCGTCGTTGCGGCACAGCGGCCCGGTGGGCCACTCCTCGGCGGTGTGCACGACCACCGCCCGGACCGCGAGCCGGACATCCTCGGGGGTCAGGGGTGCCGGCATTGGCACCTCACCCAGTACCTGATCGATGGGATCCGTCGACTGCTCACCAACTCGCACGGCAGGCCTCCCGCAGTTCGGCAGCGGTACGGCGGACCTACCGCACCGACATCCTCGGCCATGGGTACGGCGGACACCGGACGAAAGTTCAATTCCGGTACGCGGTAAGCAGATCCTCCGCCGACAGCACCCGGATGCCGTCCACTGCGGTGCCGCTGCGCGACACGGCGACGACCGGCACCGACTCGTCGGCGCCGGGAAGCAGAGACCGGTGCAGGAGCAGACGGCCCAGGTCGTGCGCGTCAAAGGGTCGGCTCTCCTGCCACTTGACCGATCCGACGAAGCTGATCCGCTGAGCGACGGGCGCACGGTCGGCGCCGACTATGTCGATCTCCGGGTCGTTGGTCCGGGTCCAGTAGCCGCCGATCGTCGCCGCCTCCGCCGGCAGATGGTCACCGGGCAGCCGGCGCAGCGCCTCCCGGACGACAGGTTCGATGGCCCGCCCCCGCCAGGACGTCCATGACCGGTCGATCCGGTCCAGGGTCAGGTCGCCACGCCCCCGCTCGATCTCGGAGAGGTGCGGCCCCAGGAACGACAACCAGAAGCGCAGGTAGGGGTCGGCCACCGCGTACCGGGTCTCCCGCGACGGCTTGGTCGACAGCGGAACCGCGACCTCCACGGCCCGCTTCTGGGCCAGCAGGCGCAGGGCGCGGTTGAGGGACGCCTGTGGAAGGTCCCCTGCGGCGCGGGAGATCAGCGAGAAGGTCCGCTCACCGGAGCCGATGGCCCGCAGCACCAGACCCGCCTGGGACTGCGGCGGGAACTCCGCCGCCAGTGCCCGCTCGCCGCTCACCAGCAGGGCGGAGGTCGGATCCCGTACCGCGTCGGTGAGGTAGTCGTGGACGGATGCACCCGTCGGCCACTCGTCGAGGATCAGCGGCAGACCGCCGGAAACCAGGTAGGCGTCGAACGCGTCGGCGGCGGACAGGCCGAGCATGTCGCTGACGTCGGCGGGGCTCAGCGGCGGAATGACCATCTCCGTGGCTCGCTGGTGGAACGGCCGGCCGTAGTCGTTGAGGGCTTCCATCATGGCCAGGTCCGATCCGACGCAGATCAGGAGGACCGGCCGCCGGGACAACTCGCGATCGAAGATTTTCTGCAGCGTCCCCTCGAAGCCCGGGTCGCCCGCGATGAGATACGGCATCTCGTCCAGGACGACGACGCTCGGCCGGTCGGACGGTAGCGCGGCGGCGAGCAGCGTCAGCGCGGCGTCCCAGGTCTGTGGTTGCTGCTCCCGAAGGATCTGCGCACCGGGCAGGGTCGAGGCGGCGGCCTCCTCCACGAAGAGGGCGAGCTCGGCTGCGACGGTCGGCTGCGCGGAGGCGGTGAAGAAGAGGTGCGGCACCCCGGCCCGCTCCACGAACTCCTCCACCAGTCGGGACTTTCCCACCCGTCGGCGACCTCGCATGAGAAGGGCTCGCCCAGGCCGCCCCGCACGGCCACCCCGTTGCACCCGAGAGAGCATGCCTTCCAGGAGATGGAGCTCATGGTTCCGTCCGACAAAGCCGGTCACGATCACTCCTGACACTACCAAAAATGGAACAGCCAAAAATGAGTGTAACCTCATCCGTGTTGGTGTGCCGCCCAACTGGCCTGGGGAAACCGCTCGTCAGACGAGGCCGGCGTCGTGCACGAGCAGGGCGACCTGGACCCGGTTGTTCAGCTCCAGCCGGGTCAGCAGCCGGGAGACGTAGGCCTTCACGGTCGCCACGCTCATGAACAACTCACCCGCGATCTCCGCGTTGGTGTGACCCCGCCCGAGCGCGACCGCCACCTGCCGCTCCCGCTCGCTGAGCCCGGCGAGGAGCCGCAGCGCCCGTTCCCGGCGCGGGTCCGGGCCGACCGGGCCGGGCGCGGCGGCGGTCACGTGGGCGATCAACGTCCGGGTCACCGTCGGCGAGAGCGTCGCCTCGCCCGCCGCGACCCGGCGTACGGCGCGCACGATCTCCGCCGGCGGGGTGTCCTTGAGCAGAAAACCGGCCGCCCCGGCGCGGAGCGCCCGCAGCACCTGTTCGTCGGCGTCGAAGGTGGTCAGCACCAGCACCTCCGGCGGGTGCGGTTGGGCACGCAGCGCCTCGGTGGCGGTCAGTCCGTCGACCCGCGGCATCCGGATGTCCATCAGCACCACGTCCGGGGCGTACGCGGCGACGGCCGCCGGCACCTCGCCACCGTCGGCCGCCTCGCCGACCACGGCCAGGTCCGGCAGACCGCCGAGGATCATCGAGAGCCCGGCCCGGACCAACGCGTCGTCGTCCACGATCAGCACGCGTACCGGCGGCGCAGCCGCTCCGGCCGGCCCGCTCGCGTCCGGCAATCCGGCAGCACCGGCGGCGCTGGTCACGCCGGCCACGGCAGCCAGGCGGCCAGCCGGAAGTCACCGCTGTCGTCCCGACCGTAGGCGAGCCGCCCGCCGGCCAGGGTGACCCGTTCACTGATGCCGACCAGGCCGGTGCCGGCACCCGGCAGTGTGCCGCCGGCCGGCGAACCGACCGGCCACCGGTTGCCGATCGCCACTGTCAGTCCAGCGCCCGGCCCGCCGGCCACGTCCACGGTGACGGCCGCGCCGGCAGCGTGCTTGCGGGCGTTGGTCAGCCCCTCCTGCACGATCCGGTACGCGGCCCGACCCAGCGCCGCCGGCACCTCCCCCGGGCTGGCGACGCTGTCGCTGACGTTGACACGCACCCCGGCCGAGCGCGACTCGGCGATCAGCGCCGGCAGGTCGGCGAGGGTGGGCTGCGGCGGCTCGGGGGCGTCGCCGGCACCGTCGTCCTCGGCGCGCAGCACCCCGATCACCTCCCGCAGGTCCTGGAGGGCGGCGTGCGCGCTGCCCCGGATCACCCCGGCGGCCCGGGCCACCTCCTCGGGCGGCGCGTCCGGGCGGAACTCCAGCGCACCCGCGTGCAGGCTGAGCAGCGAGATCCGGTGGGCCAGCACGTCGTGCATCTCCCGGGCGATCCGGGTGCGTTCGAGGTGGCGGGCCTGGGCGATCCGCAGTTGCTGCTCCGCCTCGGCCCGCTCGGCGCGCTCGCGCAACGACACGATCAACTGGCGCCGAGCCCGGACGAACATCCCCCAGGCCAGCACCGCGAAGGTGATCACCACCCCCCAGGTCACAGTGGCCCAGTACGGCATCACCGGATCTGGACGGGTCCAACTGAAGACCAGGTTGGTGAGGAGCCCGGCACCGGTGACCGCGACCGCGACGGCGGTCCGGCGATGCACCACCACGGTGAAGTAGATGATCAACAGCGGGATGGCGGCGGCCATCGAGAACAGGTTCAGCGGCAGGGTGGCCACGGCCAGCCCGAGCGGCCACCGCCGACGCACCCAGAGCAGCCCGCAGCAGACCAGCCCGAGCACCGTGTCGACGCCGACCATCCAGTCGTGCGGCAGCGCGATCGCCGCCTCCGGGTTGGGCGACAGGGCGTCGAAGGTGACGAACAGCACCCACAGCAGCCCGAGCAGGAACGCCAGGCCATCCACCACCCAGTCACGTGTGGTGCGGCGCGGCCGCTCCCGGACACGCTCCGCCGGCACCACCAGCTCCCCTGGCAGCAGCCACGGGTGCTCCGGAACGGCGATGCTGGTCACGCGCCCATGCTAGGCAGCCGACGGGCGACACGACCAGCTACCAAAGTCGAGATCCGATGATCGACCAAGGTCGAGACGGCACCGACCGGTGGCCGCAGCGGATGGCCGGGCGGCGCGGGCAGGCTCAACCGCATGATCACCGTAGAGAACCTCACCAAGCGGTACGGGCCACACCCGGCCGTGGACGACGTGTCGTTCCAGTGCGAGCCGGGCACCGTCACCGGTTTCCTCGGCCCCAACGGCGCCGGCAAGTCGACGACCATGCGCATGATCTGCGGGCTGACGACGCCGACCGCCGGCCGCGCCACCGTCTCCGGGCACCCGTACCGGGAACTGCCCAACCCGGGGCGGGAGGTCGGGGTTCTGCTGGACGCCTCCGCCCAGCACGCCGGGCGCACCGGCCGCGAGGCGTTGACGCTGTCCGCGTACACGATGGGTCTGGAGCGGCGCGAGGTCGCCGCGAAGCTCGACCTGGTCGGGTTGAACGCGGTGGCCGCGAAGCGTCGGGTACGGGCGTACTCGTTGGGCATGCGCCAACGGCTCGGGCTGGCCCACGCGCTGCTCGGCGACCCCCGGGTGTTGATCCTCGACGAGCCGGCCAACGGCCTGGACCCGGAGGGGATCTTCTGGATGCGGGGGCTGCTGCGTGACTTCGCCGACCGGGGCGGCACCGTGCTGCTCTCCTCCCACCTGCTGCGCGAGGTGGAGGCGGTCGCGGACCGGCTGGTGGTGATCGGGGGCGGCCGGATCGTGGCCCAGGGCGACAAGAACGAGCTGCTGGCCGGGGGCGGCACTGTGGTTCGCGCCCGCGACGACGCGGCGCTGCGTCGAGCGCTGAAGGTGGCCAACCTGAGCGCCGCCGACAGTTCGGAAGGCCTGCTCGTGCAGGCCGACGCCGAGGCGGTCGGCCAGGCGGCGGCCGATGCCGGCGTCGCGCTGGCCGAGCTGCGACCCGCCAGCGGCGGCGGCCTCGAACAGCTCTTCCTCACCCTGACCGCCGGCGAATCGACCAAGGAGGCCGTTCGATGACCACCACCACCGCGCCCGCCGCCGGCGCCGTCGCGCCCCGGCACCACTCTCCGGTACGCCGACCGTCGCTGCTCCGTCTCAGCGCCGTGGAGATGCGCAAGCTCGTCGACACCCGGGCCGGCCGCTGGCTGCTGATCGCCATCGGTCTCGTGGTCGTCGCGATCGTCACCCTCCTGCTGATCTACGCCGAGGACTCCGAACAGACCTTCTTCACGTTCTTCGCCAGCTCGTTGTTGCCCGTCAACGTGCTCCTGCCGGTGCTCGGCATCCTGTCGATCACCAGCGAATGGTCACAGCGCACAGCCCTCACCACCTATGCGCTGGTGCCCAGGCGGCAGCGGGTGGTGGCCGCGAAGCTGCTCGCGGTGGTGCTGGCGGCGCTCGCCTCCCTGCTGGTCACAGTGGCCGTCGCCGTCGTCGGAACGCTGGTCGCGTCCGCCACCGGTGGCGCGGGCACCTGGCAGGTCGACGCGTCGCTGATCGTGAACGCGGCGGTTGTTCAGGTCGCCGGCGTGCTGATGGGTGCCGCCTTCGGTCTGCTGCTGCTCAACACGCCGTTGGCCATTGTCGGCTACCTGCTGCTGCCGACCCTCTGGTCGGTGCTCGGCGAACTGGTCCGACCGCTGCGCGGTCCGGCCGGTTGGCTGGACACCAGCCGGACCATGGAGCCGTTGTTCACCAGTCACGTCACCGGCGAGCAGTGGGGGCGCCTTGCGGTCTCCCTGCTGGTCTGGATGGTGCTCCCGCTGGCCGCCGGCCTGTTCCGGACGCTACGCCGCGAGGTGTCCTGACCATGGAGATGGCCAGCTACCGTCCGCGCACCGTGGTCAGCGGCGGCCCGCTGGAACTGGCGGTCCTGTGGGGTGGCTTTCCGCTGCTCGGCGCGGGCGCCGGATGGCTTCTCGCGGCGGCGACGGGCTGGCTCGCCCGGCTGCCCTGGGTCCCGTTCAGCGACCTGATCGAGTGGTTGGACCGGCTGCCCGAGCCGCAGGCCACCGCCGGCACGATCGGGGTTGGCGTCCTGGCCGGCCTGGTCATCGCCGGGATCGGCACCGCCGAACGGTTGATCGTCACCGTCGACGGGGCGCAGATCCAGCTGCGCCGCTCGGATGAGAACCGGACCATCGCCCGGGTCGACACCCGGGTGGTCTTCCTCGCCGACAAGCACCTGGTGCTGCTGGACGCCGACGGCGCGGAACTCGTCCGGGAGTCGACGGACCTGCCGGCCGCCCAACTGGCGGCGGCGTTCCGGGAGCACGGCTGGGGTTGGGCGGACGACGACCCGCACCGGTCGGCGTACCGGCTGTGGGTTCCGGACCTGCCCGGGTTGCCGGCCGGCGCGGACGCGCTGCTGCGGGCCCGGGAACGGGCCATCGAGCGGGACCGCCGCGACGACGCCCGGGAGTTGCGCCGCGAGCTGGGGCAGATCGGGGTGGTGCTGCGCGACGAGGACAAGCGGCAGTACTGGCGGTTGACCACCAGGGCACTCCCCGCCGGGCCGGAGCGGCCGACTTCGGCCGAGCGGGAGCCGGACGGGCGGTAGCGTCTGTCCCAGCAGACCCTGGGAGCCGCGCGATGACCGAACAGCAGCCGTACCGGGTGGTGTCCCGACACCCCGGCTTCGAGCTGCGTCGGTACCCCGCCCACCTGGTGGCCGAGATGCAGATCCAGGCGTCGTTCACCCGGGCGCCGATCGAGGCGTTCCGGCCGCTGGCCGCGTACATCGGTGGCGCCAATCGGGCCCGGCACCCGATCGGCTCCGCCGCGCCGGCGCTCGCGGCGGTCAGCGGCTCGGTGAAGATCGCCATGACCGTGCCGGTCGTGCAGATCGAGGGTGAGTGGCCGGGCGCGTACCTGATCCAGTTCGTCATGCCGGCCAGCTTCACCGCCGCCACCCTGCCCGAGCCGGTGGACGCCCGGGTGCGGATCCGCGAGGTTCCGGCGCGGCTGGCGGCGGCCATGCGGTTCTCCGGGCGGTGGACGGAGCAGGCATTCAGCCAGCGGGCCACGATGCTCGGCCGGTCGGTGACCGCGGCCGGGCTGCAACCGACAGGTGCCATCCGGTACGCGCGCTTCGACCCGCCGTGGAAGCCGTGGTTCCTGCGCCGCAACGAGGTGGTGCTGCCGGTCGTCGAGTGAGCTAGCGGAGCTGCCGACGGTCCTCGACGCTCGGCCGCGCCAGCAGCACTGCCATTCCCAGCCCGGCGAGCAGCCCGACCAGGGAGACCAGTAGATCGGAGTCGGCGGCGTTGATCGGGCTGTTGCCGGCCAGCGCGGTGAACGCCGCGCCGATCGGCATCAGGATCATCATGGGGATGGCCGTGGCCACCAGGAACACCACCGGACCCACGAGCGCGATGAGCGCGGCCAGGGCGTGGTGCCGCCAGATCGGCCGGCCGCCCGGCCAGTCCCAGGCCAGGAGTGTGACTCCGGTGAGCAGCACCGCCCCGAGAGCGGCCTCCGGCAGGAGGCGTGTGCCGGGCGCTGTGGCACGGACCCACCCGACGCCGAGCAGGGCCACCACTGTGAGGCCGGCCGCCAGCCCGACGCGAACCCGGGTCCGCGCCGGAGCCGCTGCCAACGCGGCACCGGCGGCCAGGGCCACCAGCAGCGCCGCCGTGGCCAGCGCACCCTGGTTCAGTTCCGGCTCCCGGTCGGTCGGTGACTCCATTCCGGCCGCCACCAGCGTCAGGACCCCGGCCACGCAGGCCGCGCCGGTCAGCACCCGCCGATCGGTGGCCGGAGTGGCGCCGCGCTCCCGTGCCGACTCCGTATCGGGCTCCCACAATGGCGGCACGGCGCGCTCCCACCAGAGCAGCAGCGCCGCGACCACGCCGAGCACGGCGTAGCCGGCGACGGCGAGGCGCACCGTCGCGTCGACGCCGATCAGGTCGGCCCGGTCGACAGCCACGTCGGCCGCGATCCAGCAGCCGCCCAGCACCACAGCCGGGCCGCTCCACCGCATCTGCCCCCGCCCGGCCAGCACCAACCCGAGCGGCACCGCCATGATCGCCATGAAGCGCAGGTCGCGCGCCCAGTAGGCGTTGTTGCCCGGCAGGTGCTCCGACCACGGGCCGAGCGGCTCGGTCAGCGGCTGCCACGTGGTCATGCCGTACGCCCAGAGCGCGACGGCGGCGGCGGAGAGGAGAAGCCCGACCGGGCGCGCGGATCGCATCCATGGACGGTAGCTGGCCGATCGTCCGCGCGGGGGGCGCTGTCATCCGACGAGGCCCACCGGTGACCGGGCGGGACGGTGGCGCAGCAGCCGCCACGTCGGCAACACACTGGACAGCACCGCGAGCAGCAGGCACAGCCCCACCACCCCGGCGATCACCGACCACGGCATCACCAGGTCGACGGGGGCACCGACCTGCTCGGCGAGGCCGGCGCTGATGCTGAGCAGACCGACGAACGCGACAGCCCCACCCAGCAGCGCGCCGATCAGGACCACCAGCGCGGACTCCGCCGTGACCAGCCAGATGACCTGCCGTCGGGTCGCCCCGGCCATCCGGATCAGCCGCAGGTCCGCGGCGCGGCCGGCGGCGGCCAGCAGAAGCGTGTTCGCCACCGCGACGGCCCCGTAGCCGGCGGACACCCCGATCAGCAGCAGCGTGAAGAGCCAGACGAGGCGGTCCTCGGCGGCGTCCGCCTCGGCCGCCCAGCCCGGCACGTCGAGGATCCGCGCGCCGACCGGTGGATCGACGCGGTCCCGGACGTACACGGTGGACGTCAGCGCCGACGGGTCGTGCGCCCGCACCACGGCCCGGGGCACCAGCAGGTCGCCGGGGATCGAGGTGTCGTCGACCACGGCGACGACGCGCAACGACACCGTCGTCCCGTCGGCGAAGACCACCGGGTACGGCTCCGACGGCAGGCGGTTCGCCGAGGCGGTGACCACCACCGTGTCGTCGCCCCGCAGGTCGTTCAGCGAACCGGCGACGACGGTGAGCACCCGGTTCGCTGCGGCGAAGCCCTCCGGATCCACGCCGAGCGCGGTCATCGGCCGGTCCGGTGGCGACGTTCCGGGGTCGGTGCGGTAGACGGTGGTCGGCAGGAGCGCGGTGCCACCGGTCGCGGCGACGGCCCGGTCGGACAGGCCGGGTGCGCGGTCCGGCACGACGATCCAGCCGGCGTTCACGTTGTCCGCCCGACCTGCGGCGTACGCGGCGGTGCTGGTGCGCACCATCCCGGACACCAGCACCGCGAACGCGACAGTGAGCAGCACCGGCGCGGCGATGGCGGCGGTCCGCCGGGTCGCGGTCAATGCCCCGCCCCGCACCAGCATCCCGATCGCGCCACCGGGCCGACGCACCGGAGAACGCAGCAGGCGCACCAGCGGCCCGACCACCACCGGGGCGAGCACCGTGGTGCCGGCCACCAACGCCATCACCGCGTAGAGCGCGTACTGCGCCCCCACCCGAGCCTCGTCGGCGGTCGCCGTGCCGAGGCTGAGCGCGGCTCCCGCCGCGAGGAGCAGCACCCCGGTGGCGGCGCGTACCCGCCCTACCGGTCGCTGTTCCACAGCAGCCTCGCGTAACGCCTCCAACGGGCGGACCCGCCCCGCCCGGCGGGACGCCGACCAGACGGCCAGCACCGCGATCACCGGCCCGGCCGCGAGCGAGACCGCGATCGGCCAGAGTTCGTAGCGGACCCGGAAGGTCGACGGTTCGAAGCCGACGTCGACCAGCAGCCGACCCAGCAACGGGGCGAGCGCCGCGCCCACCAGCAGGCCGACGAACCCTGCCGAGACGCCGACGGCGAGCGCCTCGGCGTAGACCATCCGGCGGACCTGGCCTCCGGTGGCGCCGACGGCGCGCAGCAGACCCAGCTCACGGCGGCGCTGCGCGACGGTGAAGGCGAAGGTGGAGGCGACCACGAACACCGTGACGAAGCCGGCGAGGGCCGCCGTGGCGGCGAGCACCTGCATGCCGATCCACCGGGTACGGGCGTCGCCGCGCGGCTCCAGCGCACCACGGGCAGCACCGGTGAACACCAGTCCGTCGCCGCCGACGACTCCGCGAGCCGCCGTGGCGACCCGCTCGGGGTCGGCGTCCGGGGCGAGCACCAGCCCGATGGCCCGCACGCCGGGCGCGAGCGCGGCGGCGACCTCGTCCGCGACGTGGACGCCGGGTCCGTCGACCAGACCGGTGACGGTGTACGACTCCGGGCCCGTCGCGGTCAGCACTGTGACCGGTGCGCCGGGGCGCAGTCCGAGCGCGCTGTCGACGACCACCTCGCCGGGCCGGCGGGGTGGCTCGCCAGCTGTGAGGCGCAGCCCACCCAGTTGGGCGCTGGACCAGCCGTGCCCCTGGTAGGCGTCCTCCCGCCGGGTGTCGGCGGCCGAAGGCCGGCCGTCGACGAGCGGCTGGGCGTAGAAGGTGCGGTCCGGCACCGCCGCCGCGACGTCCGGCAGACCGGCCAGCCTGCCGACCAACCCCGCTGCCGCGCTGGCCGACCAGGGCCGGGTCGGCATGAACTCCTCAGCGGACGCGCCCGCCTCGGGGCTCTGCACCACGACTGCCGCCCGCGCCAGCCGGTCCGGCACCTGCGGGCGGCCGGAGGCGAGCAGCAGGGTGGCCGCCGCGACAAGCGTGACCCCGATGGCCACGGCCACGAAGGCGCTGGCCGACCGCCGGACGCTCAGCACGACGACTCCGCGACGGTTTCCCGCTCGGCGATCCGGGCGGCGACGGCGGCGGCGGAGATCGGGCCGGTCAGCTCGTCGACGACGCGGCCGTCGGCCAGCAAAAGGACCCGATCGGCGTACGCGGCGGCGGCGGGATCGTGGGTCACCATCACGACGGTCTGCCCGTGGTCGTCGACGAGTGCCCGCAGCAGCCGGAGCACCTGCCGGGAGGACGCGCTGTCCAACGCCCCGGTCGGCTCGTCGGCGAAGACCACCGCCGGGCGTGTGATCAACGCTCGGGCCACGGCGACGCGCTGCTGCTCCCCGCCGGACAACTCACTCGGCCGGTGCCCGGCCCGGTCGGCGAGACCGACGGCGTCGAGGGCGGCGACCACGTCCCCGGCTGGCGGGCGACGGCGGGCCAGGCGCGACGGCAACTCGACGTTCTGCGCGGCGGTCAGCGTGGACACCAGGTTGAACGCCTGGAAGACGAAGCCGATCCGGTCGCGCCGCAGCCGGGTCAGCGCGTCCTCACTGAGGTTGTCGAGGCGGGTGCCGTCGATCGTGACGGTTCCCTCGGTCGGGCGGTCCAGCCCCGCCGCGCAGTGCAGCAGTGTCGACTTTCCCGAGCCGGAGGGCCCCATCACCGCCGTGAACGTGCCGCTCGCGAAGCGCGTGGTCACGCCGTCGAGCGCCGTCACCCGCCGGGTTCCGGTGCCGTACACCGCTCGCAGCCCCGTCACTGTCACCGTGTCTGTGGTCATGACCGTTACGGTCCCGAACGCGGGGGGTACGGCGCGTCGTGCCGGAGCGGGCACTTTCCGGCCCTCCCCCGGGTGGATTCGCAGGCCCGGCAGCACCGGTACGTCGTCCTCGGGGATGACGGCCCACAGGCGGACGCGGTCGATCCAGCCGGTCGTTACCGTTCGACTGGTGACTGCTCTCCTGTTGACCCGACGGATGCGGCCGGTGGACCTGTACACGGTGGACGCCCTGCTGGCGGTTGCCGTCGGTGGGTTGCTCTGCCCGTACGCCGCGCTGGAGTCGCCGCTGCACGGTGGCGTACGCGAGCCGCTCTGGGTGTCGGTGCTGGTCGGGATGGCCCTCGGGCTGCCGTTGGCCGTCCGGCGACGGTGGCCGATGGCGGTGGCCGTCGTGATCAGCTCCGTCGCCACCGTCGCCCTGATCACCGGGGTGATCCCCAACTACGCCGCCGCCGCTCCGGCGCTCGCCATCGGACTGTCCTTCTACACGGTGGCCGTGGCGACGCCCACCCGCCGGTCGCTGCTCTGCGCCGCCGGTTGCCTGGCGCTGGTGAGCGTCGGCCTGGTGCTGACCGCGGGGGACCTCTGGTCGCGGACCGGCGCTGTCGCCTACGCCGCCGTCATGGTCGCGCCGGCCTGGGTGATCGGTTGGCAGATCCGGGAGCGACGAGCCCTCGCCACCCGGCAGAGTGACCAGCTCGTTCGTCAGGCCGCCACCGAGGAGCGGTTGCGGGTGGCGCGTGAGCTGCACGACGTGGTCGCGCACACGCTCAGTCTCATAGTGGTCAAGGCGGCCGTCGCCAACCACGTCGCCGAGGCCGACCCCCGTGAGGCGGGTGCCGCGCTCCGGGTCATCGAGGAGACCGGCCGCACCGCGCTGACCGACGTGCGTCGGGTGCTCGGCGTGCTGCGCGAGGACAGCCCGTACGCGCCGACGCCAGGGCTGGACGAGTTGCCCCTCCTCGCCCGGCAGGCGGCGATCGGCGGCGTCGACGTGCAGCTCGACGTGCGGCGGGACGAGCCGGCGGGCGCGGTACCGGAGTCGGTGGGCCTCGCTGTGTACCGGATCGTGCAGGAGGCGGTGACGAACGTGGTGAAGCACGCGGCGCCGGCCTCCTGCCGGGCCACGGTGACCGTCCTGCCCGACGAGGTGCGGGTGGAGGTGACCGACGACGGCCAGCGGCCGGTCCTGCTCGGCGGGGAGGGGCACGGGTTGATCGGCATGCGGGAACGGGTGGCGTTGCACGGCGGGGAGTTCCGCGCCGGGCCCCGCCCCGACGGTGGCTTCGCGGTGACCGCCAGCCTCCCCTACCGGGTGGCCGCATGATCCGCGTGCTGATCGCCGACGACCAGGCGTTGCTGCGCGGCAGTTTCCGGTTGCTGGTCGATCTCAGCCCGGACTGCACCACTGTCGGTGAGGCGGGCACCGGCGCGGAAGCCGTCGCGTTGACCGGGCAGCACCGGCCGGATGTGGTGCTGATGGACGTCCGGATGCCGGAGATGGACGGCATCGAGGCGACCCGGCGGATCTGCGCCGACCCGGCGACGGCCGACACCCGGGTCATCATCCTGACCACGTTCGACCTCGACGAGTACGTCTACGGGGCGCTGCGCGCCGGGGCCAGTGGGTTCCTGCTCAAGGACACCCCACCGGCGGATCTGCTGACCGGGATCCGGGTGGTCGCCGCCGGGGAGGGGCTGCTCGCGCCGACGGTGACCCGCCGGTTGATCGACGAGTTCGCCCGGCAGCCGGAGCCGACCCGACCGCTGCCCCGCCAGCTCGACGGGGTGACCGATCGGGAACGGGAGGTCCTCGCGCTGATCGCCCGGGGCCTGTCCAACGCGGAGTTGGCCGCGCACCTCAACCTCAGCCAGGCCACCGTCAAGACGCACGTCGGGCGGCTGCTGACCAAACTGGCGGTACGCGACAGGGCGCAACTGGTCATCGTCGCGTACGAGACGGGCCTGGTGGGTCCCCACCGGTCGGGTTAGCGAGGTCGTGCGTCGATGAGGGCGCGGGAACATCCGATCTGGACGCCCCCGCGCCAACCAAGATCAGCTGACGTACACCGACGCGCTGGTCGCCGACTGGAAGTCGGTAGAGGTGCCGGGGTAGACGACCCGCCAGAACCCAGCCGTCTTCCGGTAGACCGATGTGGCGAAGTCGTAACTGCCGCCAGCGTAGATGGTGGCCTGGGTGCCCCAGGTGTCGTCGTCGCCGGTCGCCGAGAACTGCACCTTCAGCGGCACCGTCCCCGGGGACAACCCGCCGTTGAACTCCATCTCGCCGCTGAGCGTCACAGTCGTCGCGTTCTCCCGGGCCGCCGAGAAACTGCGGAACGCGGCCGGTTGCAGCACGGAGATGTTCGTGCTGGCGATCGCGGTGCTGACGAACTCGTCGTCCATCGAGTAACCCACCTGGAGGCGGCCGGTCTCGTACGGCGAGGTGGTCAGAGAGTACCGACCGTCCGCGTCCGTGGTGGCGGAGCCGAGGTACGTGCGGCAGTAGTCGGCGCTCATGCAGAGGGAAACCCCCGGCTCCACACCAGGCACCGGCACCCAGCCCTCCGGCGTCCGCCAGGTCAGCCGACCGCTCACCGTGACGTTCTCATCCTTGAGGATCTTGGGTCGGTCCGTGTCGATGGTGATCCGCATCGGCCGCTTGGTGATCGCGATGGCGGTCTCGGCCGAACGCGACGAGCCGTGGAAGAGATGGTCGTTGTCATAGCTGTAGGCCGCGTACACCAGCACGTCCTTGCGGCCGATCGTGACCGTGCCGGTGAAGGAACCGTCGGCCCTGGTGGTGACCGCGTCCCAACTGAAGCCGGCGTTCACCGTCATGGGGAATCTCCCCAGGGACCTGATCTCGCCGCTGCCCGGCCAGCGCCCCTTGAGCCATCCCCGCACTGTCACGTTGCGGTTCTCATAGGTCACCGTGGTGCGGTTCAGCGTGACGTTGTCGAAGAACGTGACCACCGAGTAGTCCAGGTCGCCGGCATCGGTCTGGGTGACGTGGTGACCGGCCTCGTCGGTGACCTCCACGTCGACCCGGTAGTAGCCGAGCTTGTCGAGGATGATCGGGTTGGATCGCCACACGCCGTCACGCTCGGTGCCGGACTGGAGGTAGAAGTCCTCCTGGACGGCAACCTCCGCCCCGGTGTTGTACTCGCGGATGTGCGCACGGACATCGGTGACGTCGCTGGGCGACGTGATGGACACCAGCAGCGTGCCCCGATCGAGGTCGTAGTCGCTGTGGGCAGACGTGACGATCGGAATCTCGTCGGCGTGCGCGGTCGCGGGAAGCCCCACGATCGCCGTCGCCGCGGCGACGGCGATCGCCACGGCAAAGCGGGAACGGATCAAAGTTGACCTCCAGGGAAGACCGGCGATTCGCTGGGTGGCAGCCGGCGGTAGGAGCCTATCGATCCCGTCCGACAGCTCCGCCCACACCGCTAGGCTGACGCCGTACCCATGTGGACGGAGGAGCCATGACCCGCTACGTCGCCCTGCTGCGTGGGGTAAACGTCGGCAGCACCCGGCTGGCGATGGCCGACCTGCGTCGGATCGTCACCGACCTCGGGCACGAGGACGCCCGGACGTACCTGCAGAGCGGCAACGTGGTCTTCGGCAGTTCGGTGCGCGACGCGGAGAAGCTGGCCGCCGGCATCGCGCGGGCGCTGACCGACGAGCTGGCGTTGACGGTGCCGGTGCTGGTGCGCAGCGCCCGGGAGTTGGCGGCGATCGCCGGCGGTAACCCGTACGCCGACCGGGAGGACGACCCGACGCGGCTGCTGGTGGCCTTCCTCGCCACCGCTCCGCAGAAGTCCATGGTGGATGCCCTGGCCGTGCCCGGCAGCGAGAACGTGTCGTTCACGGTGACCGGCCGTGAGGTGTTCCTGCACTACGTCGACGGCGGTTACGGGCGGTCGAAGTTCACGAACGCGTACCTGGAGAAGAAGCTCGGCGTGGTGTCCACCTCCCGCAACTGGAAGTCGGTACGGGCCCTGGCGGAGATGGCCGCCTCCTGACCGGGTGGGGGTCGCGGCCCGGCGACCCCCACCGATGCTGCTCAGAAGTGGTACGCGGTCTCGTACTCGGGCACCAGCACCCGGCTGCGCGGCGAGATCCGGCGCACCGCCGCGATCATCTCGTTCAGCCGGGTCCGGTCGGTCGGGGCGACCGGTGGCGGGTTCTGCAACGCCGTCTCGAAGTTGTCGTAGTGCACCGGCACCACGACCTTCGGGTAGTCGAGGCCGGCCAGCAGCCGGGGCAGGTAGTCGCCGGTGGTGGTGGCGTTCTGCATGGCCACCATCGCCACGTCGGGCGCGAGGCCGGTGAGGTTCCGCTCGGCGACGTCACTGGCCCCGGTGAAGTAGACCGACGGTCCGCCGTCGACCCGCAGCAGGTAGCCCAGCGTGTCGCCCTCCGGCAGGTCGGCGATGGTGGCCGGCTGCGGCGGCGGGCTCACCCGCACCCCGGGAAAGGCCACCGAGTACGACGGGTTGCGGCTGTGCAGCGAGCCGACCACCTCGACGCTGTGGTCGCCGAAGTCCAGCACCTCCCCACCCTTCACGGCGCTGAGCTGCGTCGACGGCACGTCGTAGGCCAACCCCAGGTGGTACGCGGTCAGCGTGCCGAACACCCGCGCCCCGGTGCGCTTGGCGATGTACGGCACGTCCATGAAGTGGTCCCAGTGGGTGTGCGTGACGAGCACCGTCGTGGCCCGGTCGACCCGCGGGTCGATCACGTCGGTGCGCACCGTCAACTTGGTGTCGGTCTTGAACGCCCCGGTGAACAGCCCGGTGTCGATCCGGCTGAGAAACGGGTCGACGAGAACGGTGCGGTCGCCGATGTCAACGCGCCAGCCGGCGGTACCCCACCAGCGGAAGCTGACCGCGCCCTTGCGGCGAGCGGTCGGCCCGGGGGCTGCGGCGGTCGAGGGCGCGGCCTGGGCCGGGGTGGCGACGCTGGCGGTGAGGCCACCGGCGGAGACCAGGGCGGTGGTGGCGGCGGCGTCGCGCAGGAAGCGTCGGCGGTCGAGACTGGGCATGCGGATGTACTCCCCGTGGTCGGGTGATGTGTCGACCACGAGCCAATCAGCGGCACCGGGCCACAGTCCAAGATCAAGGGCCGTCGGCTTCGATACGCCGACGGATATCGGTGCTGCTCAGCAGGGGTACGGCGGCGCTCGGCGGGTCGCGAAATCAGTCGCCGCGCAGCGCTTCGACGGCAGTGCGGGCGGCCTCCCCCATCGCCAGGTCCACGTCGATGCGGCGCGGGGTCAACTGTTCGGCGCGGGCGAAGACGGCGATGGCGTACCGGCCGCCGTCGGGGTATTCGGCGACCCCGGCCTCCAGGTGGAACCCGGGCAGGGTGCCGGTCTTTCCGGAGACCCGGACGCCGGGCGGGAAACCGGCGGCCAGCCGGGTCCAGAAGATCTGCCGGGCCATCCACGTGCGGACCATCGCGCAGGCCGCCGCCGGCCCGGCCTCGTCCCGCCAGATCAGCGTGAGCAGCCGGGTGATCTCCCGGGCGGTGCTTGACGTGGTGTGCGCGGGGTCGAAGACCCGCATCGCCCGCACCCGGTCCGCCGGCAGCGTGGGGAAGATCCGGGCGAACTCCGCCTCGGTCCGGGCACCCACGTCGGCGAGCATCATCTCGACCAGTTCCCGAGGACCACCGAGGACCCGGGTACGGGTCAGCCCCAGCTCGACGGCGAGCATCGGCAGCAGGTCCGGGCCGACCCGGCGCAGCAGCAGGTCGGCGGCCGTGTTGTCGGTTACCGACATGGCGAAGTACGCGAGGTCGCGCAGCGACACCTCGGCGTCGTCGTCGCAGCCGGCCAGACCCCACCCACCGAGCCGGTCGGCGGCGGTGACCAGCACCCGCTCGGTCGGGTCCAGCTGACCGGCCTCGACCTGCCGGGCGAACTCCAACACCAGCAGGATCTTGAAGATCGAGGCGATCACCACCTGCTCGTCGGACCGTACCCCGACCTCCCGAAGCCCGCCGCCCTCGACGGCGTCCGGGTCGACGGCGTCCAGGTCCACGACGTGCAGGCTGGCCGTCACCCCGACGGCGGCGAAGATGGCCCCGATGCGTTCCTCCACGTCCACGCCAGCACGGTAACCACTGCCGCCCTGGTAGTGCTGGCGTAGGGTCCCGGCCGTGGATCTGCTCCGGCACCTGCGGCACTTCGTGGTGGTCGCACACGAACTGCACTTCGGCCGGGCCGCTGAACAGCTCGGAATGGCCCAGCCACCGCTGAGCCAGTCGATCCAGCGGCTGGAACGGGAGCTGACCGTCGAGCTGTTCGACAGGTCCCGCCGCCAGGTGCGCCTCACCACCGCCGGTGAGCTGCTGCTCGGCGAGGCGGAGGAACTGCTCGCCGGCGAGGGTCGACTCCGCAGCCTGATGGGGCAGATCCGCGCCGGTGAGCTGGGCGTACTCCGGGCCGGGGTGCCGCCGGAGACGCCCGCCGTGACGTTGCGCTCGCTGCTGGACGGGCTCGCCACCCGGGCGCCCGGCCTGGACGTGGAGCTGCACGAGCTGACCACCGCCGAGCAGGTGCGGATGCTCACCGAGCGGACCCTGGACGTGGGGCTCGTCCACCACCCGGTGGCGGCGGACGGGCTGCGCTTCGGCGCCCCTGTCGACGTACCCCTGGGGGTGCTGCTGCCGCGCACCTCGCCACTGGCCCGCGGCCGCGAGGTGACGCTCGCGTCGCTGGCCGGTCTTGATCTGGTGGCCGCTCCCCGCGCCACCGCCCCCGGCTGGCACGACCACCTGCTGGCGGTGTGCCGGCAGCACGGTTGGCGCCCGGCCCGGGTACGCCCGGCCCGCAACCCGGAGTTCCTCTGCGGGCTGGTGCTGGCCGGCGGCGGGGTGGCAGTGGAGCCGGCGGCTGTGGCCCGCCGGGAACCCCGGATGGCCTGGCGGCCGATCACCGACGCGCCGCTGGCCAAGCGCACCTCGGCGGCCTGGCCGAACCGGTCGGCGCACCCGGCGGCGGCGATGTTCGGCCAACTCGCCGCGGAGGTGCTGGCCGACGCCGAGCCCACAGTGCCCGCGCCGCCCGTGACGTCGGTGCCGGCGGCACGGCCGTGGCCGGTGCTGTTCGACACGACCGGGTGAACCGGTCCGCCGTTGCGTTCGTCACCTCCGGTTGGGCGGTGGATCGTCCAGCCGCCCGGGTATGGATGACAGGTAACGAAGACGCGAAGGAGCCGCAGTGGCAATCACGATTCCCGACATCAGCCTGAACGACGGCACCACCATTCCGCAGCTCGGCTTCGGGGTGTTCCAGATCGAGCCGAAGGACACCGCCTCGGCGGTGACCACCGCCCTCGAGGTGGGCTACCGGCACATCGACACCGCTGAGATGTACGGCAACGAGGCCGAGGTCGGCGAGGCGGTACGGAAGTCCGGCCTCGACCGGGGCTCGGTCTACGTGACCAGCAAGCTCAACAACGGCTTCCACCGCCCCGACGACGCCCGCCGGGCGTTCGACTCGACCCTCGCGGCGCTGAAGATGGACTACATCGACCTGTTCCTGATCCACTGGCCGTTGCCGACCCTGTACGACGGCGACTACGTCTCGACCTGGAAGGTGCTGGAGGAGTTCCAGCGCGACGGCCGGGCCCGCTCAATCGGCGTGTCGAACTTCCAGGTGTCGCACCTGGAGCGGCTGGCCGACGAGGCGAGCGTCGTGCCGGCGGTCAACCAGATCGAGGCGCACCCGTACTTCACCAACGACGAGGTCCGCGCCTACGGCCGTGCGCACAACATCCTCACCGAGGCGTGGTCGCCCATCGCCCAGGGCAAGGTCCTCGACGACCCGACGGTGGTCGACATCGCCGGGCAGCTCGACCGGTCCCCGGCGCAGGTGGTGCTCCGCTGGCACGTGCAGCGCGGCGACATCATCTTCCCGAAGTCGACCACCCCGAAGCGGATCGAGGAGAACACCCGGATCTTCGACTTCGAGCTGGACGACGCGGCGATGGAGCGGATCACCGCGCTGGACAAGGGCGAGGCCGGCCGGCAGGGCCCGAACCCGGACACCTTCGCCTACCTACCCAACTGACCCGAACCGCCGGCCGCCCCGCCGACCTCAGCTCACTGTCGGTGGGGCGGTCAGGTCGAACTGCCAGTCGTTGACCCGCATCATCCGCCCCGGCGGGTATTCGAAACCCGTCTCGCCGAGCAGCGTGAAGCCGGCCTTGCGGCAGACCGCGTTCGAGGCGGGATTGTCGACCGAGGGGTAGGCGTGGGCGTAGTGCCGGTCCCGTCGGGCGCGGACCACGTCGAGGGCCGCGCGCACCGCGACCGTGGCCAGCCCCTGCCCCCGGTACGCGGGCAGCACCGCCCAGCCCAGCTCGTACACCGGCTGGTCGCGCCACTCGCGGGCCCAGTAGCCGACGCTGCCCGCCCGTGCCCCGTCCGGCAGCACCAGCGTGAACATGCAACCCTGCCCGGTGTCGGCGAAGTGCACGTACCGGTCGTGGCGGGCGAGCACCTGCTCGTCGGTCTCCGGGCCACCGGTGTGCTCGCGGGTCTCCGGTGAGTTGAGCTGCCGCAGCAGGTCGAGGTCATCCTCGTGCCACGGCTCGATGCGTACCTGCGCCATTGCGCTCCCCCGTTCGTCGACCCCCAGTCAAGCCGATCCCACCGACATTTTCGCCCCCGAACCACGCCCGCTAGATCGGATCTAGCGGGCATCTGTCGTCACCTCGCGCCTTCACTGTGGAAGGGGGGTGGGCCATGGCACCGTTGCGGATCGCCGTGATCGTCGGCAGCACCCGGGAGGGGCGGGTCGGCGACCGGCTGGCGCACTGGTTCGTCGAGCAGGCCGCGCGGCACGACGACCTGACGGTGACGGTCGTTGACCTGACCGAGTACGACTTCCCGGCCACCTACCCCGCCGAGCCGACCGCGTCCATCCGGGCGTTCGTCAGCGAGGTGGGCCGGGCGGACGCGTTCGTCGTGGTCACCCCCGAGTACAACCACAGCTTCCCGGCACCCTTGAAACAAGCCATCGACTACGCGTACGACGAGTGGCAGGCCAAAGCGGTCGGCTTCGTGTCGTACGGCTGTCGGTCCACCGGCCTGCACGCGGTCGACCAGTTACGTACCGTCTTCACCGCACTGCACGCGATGACGGTGCGCGACGTCGTCGGGATCGACCTGCTGGCCGGCGAGCCGACCGCCCGGTGCACCGACGAGCTGCGACGCGACGTCGGCGTCCTGCTCGACCAGCTGCGCTGGTGGGGTCTGGCCCTGCGCGACGGCCGGGAAGCTCGACCCTACGTCTCCTGAACACGTCCGACACGAAAGGTAAGGATCATGAGTAGACGCACCACCGGTCCGGCCATCGAGGCAGAGGGGCTGACCCGCTCGTTCGGGGACACCCGGGCGCTGGCCGGCATCGACCTCCAGGTGCCCGCCGGCACCGTCTACGGTCTGCTCGGCCCGAACGGCGCGGGCAAGACCACGGCGGTCCGGGTGCTCGCCACCCTGCTGCGACCCGACGGCGGCTCGGCCCGGGTCTTCGGGCACGACGTGGTCACCGAGGCCGACAAGGTCCGTTCCCGGGTGAGCCTCACCGGCCAGTACGCCTCCGTCGACGAGGACCTGACGGGTACGGAGAACCTGGTGCTCCTGGCGCGCCTGCTCGGCCTGCGCAAGCCGGCCGCTCGGGAGCGCGCCGCGGCCCTGCTGGCCGCGTTCGGGCTGACCGAGGCGAGCGACCGCCAGGTGAAGAAGTACTCGGGCGGGATGCGGCGACGCATCGACATCGCCGCCAGCATCCTGAACACCCCGGATCTGCTCTTCCTCGACGAGCCGACGACCGGCCTCGACCCGCGCAGCCGCAACCAGGTGTGGGAGATCATCCGGGCGGTGGTGTCGCACGGCACGACGGTGCTGCTGACCACCCAGTACCTCGACGAGGCCGACCAGCTCGCCGGGCGGATCGCTGTCGTCGACAACGGCCGGGTGATCGCGGAGGGCACCCCGGGTGAGCTGAAGTCGTCGATCGGCTCCGGCACCGTCCACCTGCGACTGCGCGACCCCGCTCAGCGCCCCGAGGCGGAGCGGGTGCTCCGGGAGGCGCTCGACGTGCCGGTGCAGCTCGCCGCCGACCCGGTGGCGTTGACCGCCCGCGTCGGCGAGGCCGGCACCGACCTCGACGCCAGCTCCCAGGCCGCTCGCGTACTCGGCGACCTGGCCCGCGCCGGCATCGTGGTCGACAACTTCTCCCTCGGCCAGCCGAGCCTGGACGAGGTCTTCCTGGCCCTGACCGACCATCCCGCCGTGCCGACCGACGAGCGCGACGACGAGCTGGAGGCAGCCCGATGAGCGACACCACGACCACCACCACCGAGCGGGCGCCGACCGTCTACGTGCCGTCCGCCGAGGCGCTGGCCACTGTGCTCGCGCCCGGTTCCCGACCGCCCCGACCGAGCGCGCTGAGCGCGTCGCTCACCTTCGGCTGGCGGGCCATGCTGAAGATCAAGCACGTGCCCGAGCAGCTCTTCGACGTGACCGCGTTCCCGATCATCATGGTGCTGATGTTCACGTACCTGTTCGGTGGCGCCCTCGCCGGCAGCCCGCGTGACTACCTGCAGTTCTTCCTGCCCGGCATCATGGTGACCAGCGTCGTCATGATCACCATGTACACCGGCGTCGGCCTCAACACCGACATCGAGAAGGGCATCTTCGACAGGTTCCGGACGCTGCCCATCTGGCGTCCGGCCGCCCTGGTCGGCATGATCTTCGGCGACGTGCTGCGCTACATCCTCGCCGCCGTGGTGATCCTGAGTCTCGGGCTGGTGCTCGGGTTCCGCCCCGAGGGCGGGGTGGTCGGGGCTGTTACCGGGATCGGGCTGCTGGTGGTCTTCTCGTTCGCGTTCTCCTGGGTGTGGACGTTCTTCGGGCTGATCCTGCGCAGCGAGAAGTCGGTGATGGGGGTCAGCATGATGGTGCTGTTCCCGCTGACGTTCCTGAGCAACGTCTTCGTCGAGCCGAGCACCATGCCCGGTTGGCTCCAGGCGTTCGTGAAGGTCAACCCGGTGACGCAACTGGTGGCCGCGATCCGGGGAGCGATGAGCGGCGACTCGGACCCGTCGGCGACGATGTGGCTGCTGCTGTGGAGCGCCGGCTTCGTCCTGGTCTTCGGCACCCTGACCATGTACAAGTACAACCGCCGCTAACCCCCACCCCGCCCCGCCCCCGCGATCTTGCACTTTCTGTCCCGACAAGGGTGACGAATCCACCTGAACCGGCGACCGAAAGTGCAAGATCGCGGAGGACTGGGGTGAGGTCAGAGCTGCCAGGGCAGCGCGTTGGGCGGTTGGTAGCGGCAGGTCGTTCCGGTGGAGACTGTTGCGCGCAGGTGGCTCGCCAGCGCCGGGTGCCGGTCGTCGAGCTTGCGGAGCGCGTCGCGGATTCGCGCCGTCACCGTCTTGCGGGCTCGCTCGGCCTCGTCGCCCAGGCGACGGCTCCGGCCGGCGAGGCCCGCCGCGGCACGCAGCTCGTCGAGCAACGCACCCCGCTCGGCGTCCAGCTTGGACACCTTCCGGTCGTCGTCGCGGGCGGCGGCCCGGTCGATCTCCTCGTCGAGGCGGGCCAGGTGCCGCCGGTAGCGGGCCTTCGCCTCGTCGTCGAGGACCGGATCGGCGCCCATTCGCCGGGCGGCCACCAGCTCCGGCCCGGCTGCCGGGTCGAGCAGTTCGACGGCCGGCACGTCGCTGCCGGGCCGGCTGAGCAGCAGGTGCAGGTCATGCAGGCCCTTGGCGTCGGGCAGGTGCGCCACGACACTGTCGTACGCCAGTTGCCAGACCCGCCCGTCGCGCCGAAACTCGTACCCCTTGAACGCAGCGGCGACCGGTGCGGCACGACCGGGCGCGACAACCTGGCCCGACCCGACGGCCTGGCCCCAACCAGCAACCTGACCCAGCGAGACGGCCTGGTCCGGGTGGTGGATGTCGCGGGCTGTCGGGGCGGCGAGCCGGTGGAGCACCTGCGTCATGCCGAGGGCGGTCGCCTCCTGGACGGCGGTGGCGCGCAACGCCGTCGACGTCGTCGAGTCGCCGGGGTGACCTCGGCCGGCGAGGGCGTTCGCGAGGCCGGTACGGGCGAGCAGCGACCAGGTTCGGGAGCCCATCCGGTCGGCGGAGTCCCGGGCGGCGGTGAATCCGGCGATGGCGTCGTCCCAGCGTTTCTGGGCGGCGTCGATCAGTGCCACCCAGTGGTCGACGGGGCCGCTGATGTCGCAGCCGAAGAGCCCCACCATCCACTCCCCACGGTGTGGGGTGAGCGCGGCCCGCGCGGCATCGCAGCGCTTCGGGTCGCCGGACGCGGCGGCGGCCTGAGCGCGGAGTCGGAGCCAGAGCGGTGACACCGGGCGCGGGTACCGGGTGGCGGTGGCCTCGATGCCGACGGTCAACCGGAGCGCCGTCTCGCCGTCGCCGCGCTCCGCAGCGGTGATCGCTCGCAGCAGTTCCCGGTACGGGTAGTCCGTCGGGGCGAGCCCCTCCACGAGCGCGGCGGCCTCGGTGACCCGGCCCTGGAGCAGTAGCCGGGACCAGCGCAGGTGATGGCCCATGAAGCCGAACTCGGCGTAGCTCGGGTCGGCCTGGTCGGTGAGGAAGGCGAACCGCTCGTCGGCCGTGGCGAAGTCGCCCTCGAACGCCGCGATGATCCCGCTGTCGACGGCCGCCGCCATCCGGTGCCGGGCGAAGTCGCCCTCCCGTTCGGCGTCGACGAAGGTGACGAGTTCCTCGACGAAGCGCGGGTCGCCCAGCTCCAGCAGCGCCACCCAGCGCAGCGAGGTGGCCCACAGCTCGGTTTCCCGGTCGCCGGTCCGCCGGGCCACGGCCCGGATCTCGGCGGTGAGCGCGGCTCGGGTCGCGGCGGTGCCGAGCCCCCAGGTCGTGTCGTGGCGGGCCCAGAGGCTGAAGGTGAGCGCCTCGTCGTCCTGCCCTCGACGGGCGATCGTCTCGCTGGCGGTGATCAGGTCGGCGACCAGGGCGCCGACCGGCGCGGTGGCGTCCGGTTCGCTGATCAACCGGCGGTACGCCTCGCGCACCAGCTCCGCCGCTTCGGCCGACTGGGCGGCGTCCACCTGGCGGGCGCGGTTGACGATGAGCGCGACCCGGGCCAGCAGCACCGGGTCGTCGAGTGACCGGGCCAGCTTGGCGGCCTCGGCCAGCAGCCTCGTGACCTCTTCCCGGTCGGCGTGGTGGTAGTGCGACTCGGCGAACTCGACGAGGATCCGCACCCGTTGTACCGGGTCTTCGACCACCTCAAGGGCTCGGCGGAAGTGCAGTGCCGCCTCGTCGCCCGCCAGCCGGGCGAACGCGGCCCGGCCGGCGGCGAGCAGCAGCGTGGCCACCCGGGCCCGGTCGAGCGCAGGACCGGCGAGGTAGGCGTGGCGGGCGAGGTCGGCTGGGATCAGGCGGTCGGTCAGCTCCCGCAGGTCGTCGACCGCCCGGACGACCGCGCCGTGCCGGGCCCGCCGGTCGTCGTCGGTCAGCCCGTCGTAGAGGGTTTCGCGGACCAGGTCGTGGGCGAAGGCGAAGCGGCCACCACCCCGGGCGACCACCAGTCGGGCGGTCACCGCCCGGTCGAGCAGCCGGTCGACCTGCGCCGCGGGAGCGGCCGCGCAGGCCGCGAGGACCTGGCGGTGGAACTCGCGACCCAGTACGGCGGCGACGGTCAGCGCCTCCACCACTGTGGCGGGCAGTTGGGCGAGGCGGCGGCGCACCGCCTCCCGTACGCCGGGTGCGATGGTGCCGACCGCGTCGTCGGCGTGCCACAGCCGCGCGGTCTGTTCGACGAAGAACGGGTTGCCGCCGGTACGCCGGTGCACCTCGTCGACAAGGCTGGCCTCCGGCTCCCGGCCGGCGGTCCGGGTCATCAGCGCGGCCACCTCGTCGCGGGTGAAACCGGTGAGGGTGATCGTGGTGGCCTTCGCGACCAGCGGCATCAGCAGCGGGCGCAGAGGGTGCTCGCCCGACTCGACCTCGGCGTCGCGGTAGGTGCCGATCAGCAGGAGTCGCTCGAACCAGGTGTGCTGGGCGGCGAAGCTCAGCAACCGCAGTGAGGCCGGGTCGGCCCAGTGCAGGTCGTCGAGGACGACCACCACCGGCCGGTGCTGGGAGACGGCGACCAGGGCGGCGGTCACCGCGTCGTACAGCGCGAACGCCTCCTGGTCGGCGGCGTCCGGGCCGGGGTCGACGCCTGCCCAACCGACGAGGCGACCGGCCTGCTCGCCGTCGGCACCGGATTGGCCGAGCAGGGCCGCGAGGGCCGGCTCGGCGGACTGCCGCGCCACCGCCCAGTCGTCGGCGGAGCGCCGCAGGGCACGCAGCACCTGCACCCACGGCCAGTAGCCGGGGGCGCTGTCGGAGTCCCAGCAGGCGGCACCGAGCACCAGCGCGCCCCGCTGGCGGGCCTCCCGGGCTGCCGACGTGACGAGGGTCGTCTTGCCGATGCCCGGCTCGCCGGTGACCAGGGCGAGACCGCCGTGGCTGGTGGTGGCGCGATCCACCTCGGCGCGCAGCAGACCTACGGGGTGATCCCGCCCGATGATGGCGTCGCCGAGCGCGTCCATGGTTCCCAGACGGTACTGGACCTGTCCGACAGCGCGAGCGGGTTAACCGGCGGAACGCCTCGCGGGGCCTCGCCGGCTCAGGTGGGTTCGGAGCCTTTGGAGCTGATGCCGCAAACGAGTCAACCCCATCACTCCCTATGCTTCCCTATCGGGGTAGTATAGGGAACGATGACAGAAGAAATGTACTCAGTCGAGCAGGTGGCCGACCGGCTCAACCTGCACGTACGCACCGTGCGCGGCTACATCCGCTCGGGCCGGCTGCGCGCGGTGCGGATCGGCAAGCAGTACCGGATCGCCGCCGGCGACCTCGACGCGCTCACCGGCCAGGCACCGACCGCGCCCGGCGTCGCCAGGCAGGCGGAGGTGTCGAGCATCGTCCAGGTCGACGGTCTCGACAGGGCCGCCGCCGACCGGCTCGGCACGCTCGTGCTCACCAGCGCCAACACCGGCCACGACCAGGCCAACCCGCTGCGGGTGCAGACCGTGTACGACGAGCAACGCCATCGCATGAAGATCATCATCCTGGGTGACCCGGCGGCCACCGCGGAGTTGCTGCACCTGCTCGACGCCGTACTCAACGCCGACAACGGCCTGCTCGACCGGGAGGTCCACGATGCCTGACGAGATCCAGGAACGCGCCGGAGTGCCCGTGCTGGTCTGCGACCCCGACGGCCCGCCGGTGGCCACCGAGCAGGACGCGCTGGACCTGATCGGCGCGGCGTTCCTCGGCGCCCAGGTGGTCGCCGTGCCGGCCAACCGGCTCGACGCGCGCTTCTTCTCGCTGGGCACCCGTTTCGCCGGCGACGTGATGCAGAAGTTCGTCAACTACCGGGTGCGGCTGGCCGTCGTCGGCGACATCTCGGCGCAGCTCGCGGAGAGTTCAGCGTTGCGCGCGCTGGTGCACGAGTCGAACCAGGGCGGGCAGATCTGGTTCGTCCCCGACCTCGACGCCCTCGACACCCGCCTCCGCGCCACCCGGTAGCCACCTCAGCGGTCGGGCACTACCGCCATCTCCACCGCGTCCGGCTCCACTCCCCTGACCCGGGCCTGCTCGGCCGCCCACCGCAGATAGGCCAGCCACTCCTCGGATGACCACCCGTTGCGCCGGCCGACACCCGCCTCGGCCGGAAGCAGACCGGCCACCACACGGTCGAGGATCAGCGGCTGCACACCGCCCGCCCCGCGCCGGTAGCCGGCGAAGTAGAGAACCTTCGTGAACAGGCCCGGCCCCAACCAGGGCAGACGAGCGTGGTCGGGGTCGCGGAAGCGGCGGTACGCCGTCCGCAACGCCTCCTCGTCGGGCGCGGGCGACGTCTCCGGCGGTAGCCCCGCCCGCCATCGGTCGACGTTCACGGTGACCGCGGCCCGTTCGCCCGGCAACACCACACCGTCGGTCGTCTGCATGGTCGCCTCCCACAGATCGCGCGCTCGCGGAACTCCGTGGTTCGGACGCTATGGTCGGGCGCTTCCACCTGCCGCCCGCCGACGGCAAATCGCGGTATCGATTGCAGGTGCGCCTGTCTCGCGGGCAGCCACCATCCGGCGGGGTCGAGAACGTCGCACGGTTGACCTACGGTTCTCCCGTGCTTCCCCGAAACGTGAAGATCATCGATCAGGTCCGTGCCGAGGCGCTGCACCGCGGCATACCCGCCGCCGACGTGGAGCGCTGGCTGGGGCTCGCCCGCCCCTCCGCCCTCCTGACACAGGGGGGTGACGGACCGGTCGTGGGCGTTATCCGCGGACCCGTGATGCTTCCGGCCGCCGCCGAGGACCCCGAGTATCCCCTGATCGCCACCATCGACTGCGCTGCTCTTCCGGCAGACGTGACCGATCTTCCACTACCGTCCGACGGCCAACTGCTGCTGTTCGGCTGGCCCGAAGAAAGCGGCTGGGGCGAGGCCAGATATGTGCCGGCAGACGTGGCGGTCGAGGAGCGAGCGCAGTATCCGCCCGACTTCCCTCCGGACGACGACGAGTACGCGGAGGTCTATTACGAGATCCCGCAGGGCGATCTGCACCTCACCGTCGACATCTCTCTGCCCTACGTCAAGACGGTCCCGGGGCCCCCGTGGTCGCCGCCGCTGCCGGGAGATCCCCCGTTCGAACAGATGACCGAGGTGTGGCAGGCCGTCCTGCGCAAAGTGCCGGACGGCATGTTCTCCGCCGGGGGCCCGACGCCACTGCTGTTGGGCGGCTACGGCACTGACTGCAACGGTTTCAACCCCGCCTGGTTGGGCGCCCACCCCTCGGGCCGGTCGGGGTACGACAAGTCGGGGGGTGGTGGTGGGGAACCCGACCATGGTGACTGGGTTGTGCTGGCCGAGTTTCACGGCGGCAGACAGGGCGGCGCGAGCATCCACTGGGTGATCCAGCGTGCCGACCTGAAGGAGCGACGTTTCGACCAGGCCAGGGTCCTCGTCTATTGGAATCCGTGAGGCCGCTGGAGCTGACGAGGGTTCAGGACTAGCCGCACAGTGACCGGGTACGCGCGGTCCATGGGTAGCCACAAGCAGAACAAACACGACAGCGGCGGCGAGTCGGCGCGAGGCCGGCGGCATTCGGGCAGCGGCGCTCCGGGCCGCCAGGGCTCGCCCATGGAGCACTCGCCCGACCAACGGCACCGCCGTACCGCGACCGGCCCGGCCGGCACCGAAGGCGGCCTGGGCCGGGCCAAGGTCTCGGGCGACGGGCGGATCCAGCGCCAAGGCAGTTCCTGAGCCGACCACTCAGCCGGTGCAGCGGCTCGCGCTTTCGCACGGCGGCTGCACCGGCTGACTGGTTTCTACGGGGTGGCGCAGATGGCGTACGCCGTGTCGGACCAGTTGCCGGCGAAGGCGTCCTCCTCGTAAGCGCCAGAAGCGGCGGATGTCGGGGCGGTCGCGGGGCCGCCGTTGGGGCGGAAGTCGTCCACGATGCCCTCGCCGGTCACCCCGTTCAGCTCGTAGCCGGCGCCGGTCAGCACCTTCCCGACCGGGCAGGTCGCCGTGACGCTGCGGAAGTCGAGGGAGTTGCTGACCCCCACGGTGGAGGCGCGCACCAGGCCCGCGAGGGGGTTGGCGCAGATCGCGTACGCGGTGGCGGACCAGTTCAGGGCAGTGGCGTCCGCCTCGTACGCGCCGACGGTGACAGCGGTCGGTGCGGTGGCCACGCCCCCGTTGGGGCGGAAGTCGTCGACGACACCCTCACCGGTGACGCCGTTCAGCTCGTAGCCGGTGCCGGTCAGCACCTTGCCGACCGGGCAGGTGGCCGTGACGCTGCGGTAGTCGGCCGAGCTGCTGACGCCGGCCGTGGAGATGCGGACGAGGCCGGGCACCGGGTTGGCGCAGATCGCGTACGCCGTCACCGACCAGTTACCCGCGAACGCCTCGGTCTCGTAGGCGCCGACGGTGACGGCGGTCGGCGCGGTGGCCGGGCCACCGTTGGGGCGCAGGTCGTCGACGATGCCCTCACCGGTGACGCCGTTGAGTTCGTAGCCCGTGCCGGTCAGCACTTTGCCGACCGGGCAGGTCGCCGTGACGCTGTGGTAGTCGGTCGAGCTGCTGACGCTGGTGGCGGCGATCCGCACCAGGCCGGGGACCGCGGCGGACGCCGGGCTCGCCGGGGCGAGCACCGCTCCGGTCGCGACAAGACCGAGCACGAGTACGGACGCCCGAGCGCCGAACCGCCGGCCTGTGTTCTGAGTACGCATAGTTCTCTCCCGTCTGAGGCCGGACGGGGCGGCAGGTGCGACGCCGACGTCGAGGCCGTTCGTGATGACGGGTTGACGCTAGGTAGCCACCTGACCAGGCATTATCTCCAAACCGACTACGTCGCGTAACAGACCAGCAGCATGAACCCGGGTCCACATATTGACTGTTAACTATCAGTTCTGCGGGTGCGGCCCTAGCATTCGCCTCATGTCCGCTCGCCGCGTCACCGCCGCCGTAGCCGTCGCCGCGCTGGCGAGCCTGCTCGCCGTCAACGCCGCCCGTGCCGACGGCCCAGCGATCAGCACCCCCGGCGCCCCGACGGTGGTCACCAACGAACCGCATCAGCTCACGCTCAGCTGGGCGCCCTCCGCCTGGGTCGAACCTGGCACGGGGCAGCCGATCAACTATGAGGTGCAGGTGCCGTTGGGGCCGAACACGTACCGCTTCCTCGGCGCCACCACTGACACCACGATCACGCTGACCGACCTGGCACCCGGCACGACGTACCGGATCGCGATTGCCGCCCGCGCGCTCGGCGGCTACTCGGACACCTCACCCGCCACCACGGTGCGCACCGCCAGCGGACGCGCCACGGTCAGCTACCTCAACCTCGACTGGTCACCGACGAACAACCAGATCCAGCACCTCCTGAAGGTCACCAACACCGGCACCGGGCCGCTCGATTTGAGCACCGTGCAGGTGCGCTACCACCTGCGCTTCGAGGGCGGCAACACCTCGCTGGTGCCGAACTGCGACTGGGCCGCGCTGGGTTGTGACCGGATCCAGCAGACCGTGCAGTTCTTCGTACCCCCGGGTGGGCCGTCCGTGTTGTCGACGCCGGCGCCGCCTTATCCCCCGCCGGGCACTCCCGTCCCCGGCTGGGTGGAGCTGACCTTCACCGACGGCACGCTCGCGCCGGGCCAGTCGACCGGGCCGATCCAGCTTCGGCACCACCGGCACAGTTGGAGCACCATCGACGAGCGCGACGACCCGAGCTGGCTCGCCGCCACCGGCCAGTGGACCTCGAACGACCGGATCACGCTCGATGTGGACGGGGTACGCGAGTTCGGCGACACCATCAGTTGACCCAACGGCACCGCTTGCTCGGACGGTCGAACGCCTCAGCCCTTGGCTTGACCGGTCACCTTACGATCCGCTCATGCGGCGTGAGGAGATAGACGGAGTTACTGTCATCCAACGCACTGTGCCTGGCTCCCTGGCCGCGTCGTTGACCTTCGGGTGCGGCGTCCGCGACGAAGAGATCGACTCCATCGGCCTGACCCATCTCGTCCAGCACCTGGTGGACTGGACCGAGGATCACATCGCGGAGAATCACCAGGACAACATATGGATGAACGACACGTCGTTCCTCGCAGGCGGCCCACCTGATCAGGTCGTGAGGCATTTCGCCACCATCTGCTCGGCTATCAGTAATCTTCCGCCGGAGGATCTGTCCGACGCCGTCGAGGGCCTCGATGCGGACAGCCGGTACATGTCGAACATCGAAGAAGGGCTACGCGACCCGTGGGGGGCGCTGCTGTCGCGGCGTTTCGGGCCGAGCGGACACGGCCTGTCGCGCTGGCCCGCAGTGGACTACAAGCTCTTCACGGCGGACGAGATCCGACGGTACGTCGAAAGGTTCTTCACCAGCGGCAACGCTGTTCTCACAGTGACGGGCGAACCGCCTCAGGCGATGCGACTCCCGTTGCCCGCTGGCCCGCGAGTCACCCGCAGCACGCCACTCGTCAACAACCAGACGGGACCGATCTGGTACGCCGACGAGGTCCGTGGTGTCGCGCTGATAATCAGTGTCGAGCCCAGCGTGGAAGCGGTCTTCCTGATGTGGGCCTTGCGGGCGCGAGTCGCTGAGGCAGTACACCGGGCCGGGGTGGCCATTGGTGCGGAATTCATGTGCGAGGTCGTCGACAGTACGCGGCACGAGCTCGGGTTGAGGGTCACGCCAGACTTCGGCAGGAAGGGCAAGAAGTTCGACGCCACCGTCGCGGCGGAGCTGCTCTGGGCCGAGCTGCGGCGGCTTGTCTCCGACGGAGTTGACCGAGTGGAGATCGCTAACCTGATGCCAACGCAGGACGAGGACCTGACGGTCGAAGTCGAATGGAAAGATGCCATCCACAGCCTCGATTCCTTGACCCACCGGGAGCTGCTCGGCACGGCGGAGATCTACTGCTCGGAATCGCTCAGCGAGCTGGCTGGACTCACTCCGGAGTCGGCGCGGGACGTCGTATCGGGTTGGCTCTCAAGCGCCATGATCGTCGTACCGTACGGGTCGAAGCCCAACCTTCCTCGCGCCACCGAGGACTCCTGCCGGACCACCCGTTTCGTGCCAGCAGGTGAGGTTGTCAGGCCGCCGTTCTCCAAGCGGTTCCACAACAAGGCCAAGCTGGTCATCGGCATCGACGCCATTTCGACAGTGGATGGTGACGGGAACGTGCACACAGTCCCGCTGTCCCAGGCGCTCGTGGTTGAGCGGTTTGGCGTCATCCGGCTCGCCCACCTCGGCCACGGCTGCGTCACCACGATCTCGGACTTCGCTGACGCTGCCGACAAGCTCCGGGCCGTCCTGCCGCCGCGGCGCTTCCGCCAGGCCGTCAAGCAGCTCAGTTCCAGCTGGTAACCGAGCGTCGAGGATCATGAGCGGCGTGCATGCGCGGGCCGGTCGGAGTTCGTCCGGTAGGCACACCATCAGCAGGTGAAGCCCCTGGGCAGGTGGATGCGCGCGGAGGGGATGCCGAGAGCGGACAGCCGTGACCGCGCGGCGGTCAGCATCGCGGGTGGGCCGCAGAGGTAGATCTCCTGATCCGGCTGGTGATGGTCGAGGGCGATGGTCAGGGCGTCGCCTCGCTCGGCCGGCTCGGCGCAGGGGTCGTCGGAGAGGGCCGGCACGATGGTCAGCCAGTCGTGGGCGCACTGCAACTTGTCGAGGGTGATCGGGTCGTACAGGTCGGTGAAGGTGCGCGCGCCGACGATCAGCGTCACCCGCCGGCCGTCCGGTGCGGCGGCGACCTGTTCGACCAGGGCGCGCAGCGGCGCCAGGCCGGTGCCACCGGCGACGAGCAGCAGATCGTTCGTGCTCGCCGGGTCGAGGCTCAGGCCGGTATCGACGGGTGGGCCGAGCCAGAGCAGCTCGCCGGGGCGTACCCCATGAACCAGGCGGTGGGAGACGGTGCCGGCGGCTACGGCGCGGACGTGCAGCTCGACGGTGCCGTCCGCGCGTGGGGCGTTGGCCGGCGAGAGCCAGCGCCAGTGACCCGGCAGGCGCGGCGTGCAGACCGGCACGGCCTGACCTGGCTGGAAGGGCAGTCGCCGCCAGGGACGTACCGTCAGGATGGCGATGTCGGACGACGGCCGGTCATGGCCGATGACCTCGACGTGCCACCAGGCCCGGCCGTCGCCGGCCTGGGCGGCGGCGCGGCGAATGGCGTGCCTGGCGCGGCACAGGGCGCGCTCGGCGGTGACGGTGAGCTGCGGCGTCCACACTGGGCGCGCGTGGCGGGCGACGGTGGCGAGCAACGCGTCGCCGATGGTGGTGGCGTGCGGAAGCAGGTCGAAGTGACGGTACGCGCGGCCGAGCACCCGCAGCAGCGCCGCCCGACTCGCCGGGTCGTCGCCGCCGACCAGGAGGCGGCCCAGCGCGGTGAAGAACAGCGGCGCGTCGCGCTGCGGGAGCAGCCCAGCTCGGCGGTCTTCGACAGTGCACCAGAAGTCAGCGGCGGCCCGCACGTCGACCGACTCCCAGGCGGCGGCCAGGCCCACGCGAGCCGGGTGGTCGTCGTTCACGGTGGGCATGCCGGCTCCAAGTCGACTCGTTGGCTGGCACCGGGGCGGGAGGCGCTGCGCCGTTGAGGGCCGGCGCAACTCCGAGGCCGAGCACCCGCCCCGGGCCATGCGTCGACTGTCGCGGCTGACCAGGCACAACGGCATGTCGCGGTGATCGTTGGCGGCATACCTGATCGGTATGCGCTTCACGCCGCGACTGTCGAATCGGGCAGACTGCGGGCATGACGGAACGCCCGGTGCTGTATCTGGTCGTCTGCGCCGCGGGACCGGCGGAACACATCGACGAGCTGGTCGACCTCCTGATCGCCGACGGGTGGCGGGTCTGCATGATCGTCAGCCCCACCGCCGCGCCGTGGCTCGACCGGGCGGCGTTGCAGGACAAGACCGGCTATCTGGTACGCGTGGAGTGGCGGATGCCCGGCGACCCCGAGCCGCACCCGCCCGCCGATGTGGTGGTGGCCGCCCCGGTCACGTTCAACACGGTGACGAAGTGGGCGCTGGGCATCAACGACACGCTGGCGCTCGGCGTCCTCAACGAGTCGCTGGGGGCGGGGTTGCCAATCATCGCGTTCCCGCATACCAAGGCGGAGTTGGCCGCGCATCCCGCGTACGCAGGCCACCTGGAGGTGCTGCGTGCTGCCGGCGTGGTCGTGGCCGACGGTAAGCCGCTGGACTCGATGAACGGGCCGGCACGTTGGGGCGTGGTCATCGAAGCGCTGCGGGCGGCGCTCCCGTCCTGAGGAGTTGCTTTTCGTTCATGTGTCCGGCGGTCCTTTGACGATATGCGTCGCGCGTATACCAGCGCTCCACGCAGCGTGTTCAATGGATACGCTCGATGAGGCGAGACGGACGGAGCCGCCGGTGACCCACGCGAACTGCCCTCGGTGCGGCGGACGGCTGGCCCGGGACAACGACAGCGGACGGTGTACGCCGTGCCAGGCCGCCGAGCGAGACCGGTTGAGCGCCCCACCGCAGGTGCCAGCGAGCTTCTGGGAGCACGAGCCGGTGCGACTCGCGCTGGCCGAGCGGCATCTGGGGCGGGTCATCCGGGCGTACCGGTGCCATCCGTATCACGGTCGGGTCGCCCTGCCGCAGTCCGTGGTGGCGGGATGGTTGGGGATCACGCAGGCGCAGTTGAGTCGGGTGGAGAACGGCCCGCCGCTGGTGCACCTGGACCGACTGGCGCACTGGGCGCAGCTCCTTCGGGTGCCCGCGGGCAGCCTCTGGTTCACCCTTCCTGGACAGCCTCAGTGGTCGCCCGAGAAAACCGGAAGGGCCCGCGCCTCAACCGACTCACACGGTGCTGGGCCAGATGAGGGTCGCCGGGCCCTGTTAGCCGGTATCGCCGCCGTCGCTGCGGGCGCGGGTCTGCTCGGTGGAAGCGAAGTTGTCCAGCCTCGGCGGATCGGCACAGCGGATATCGCTCGGCTGAACGCCGTGCTGGAGCTGTACCGGTCGGTGGACCGGGAGTCTGGCGGCGGCCTGCTGTATCGGGAGGTGGCTCGGTTCGCGGAATCGGTGTACCGGATGCTTGATTGGTCGCATCCGGCCGGGCTTACATCACCTCTCATCGCAGCGGTGGCAACAGCCCGGCAACTGGCCGGCTGGACCGCGCTCGACGCGGGAAAGCATGACGACGCGCAGCGGCACTTCGTCGCCGGTGAGCGTGCCGCGTTGACTGCTGATGACGCCCCGCTCGTCGCGATGATCCGGTACGCGCAGGCCAAGCAGCTTCAACATCTTCGGCATAACAGGGATGCCCTCGCGACACTGCAACTTACCTGCGCACAGCTCGGGTCGCATGCGACTCCGGCAGCCAAAGCCCTGCTGTGGGGTGCCGAAGCAGCCTCCCTCGCGGCACTAGGTGACGACCAGACCGCTGTGAAAACACTCGGCAGGGCCAGCGATCAATTCGAGCGCATCAACAAGGACCACGAACCTGCCTGGCTGGGCTTCTACGACCGCGGTGAACTGTTGGCTCAGTACGGGCGGGTTTACCGAGACATGGCACGGCGAGACCGGAGGTACGCGTCCGAGGCGGTGCGCTGGGGCAGGGATTCCATCGCCGCGTTCGGCGCCGCCAACGTGCGCAGCACCGTGCTCAACAAGGTCGGGCTGTGCAGCGCACTGTTCTTGGCCGATGAGCCCGAGCAGGCGCTCGGCGTTGGAGTACGGGTGCTGACGCAGGCACAAGCGATGAGCTCTAAGCGGGTCATCGATCGAGTAATCAATCTGCGTCGTGATCTCGCTCGGCATCGAGAGCTTCCGAAGGTGGCCGCGTTCGAGCGGGCTCTCACTACCCAGGCCCTGATGGTCGCATGAGCGGGCGGTTCTCCGAGGAAGCAATGACGGCGGCGATGCGAGAAATTGCCGCCACCCTTGGCGTTTCTACCGAAGCCGCCCAGTTGCTGCAAATGACCAACAACGCCGTCTTCGCATTGCCCCGAGCCGGAATCGTCATCCGGATCGCACGAACCCATCAGCTCCTTGACCGGGTGACCAAGGTAGTGCAGCTTGGGCATTGGTTTGCTCGGATCGACGCACCGACGGTCCGGCTTGCGCCCGGTCTTGAGCAACCCGTGCGAGTCGGCGGCTTCGCTGCCTCAGTCTGGTCCTACGTTCCGCCGTCTCCGTCCCAGTCTGCTCCGACGGTGGAGGACCTCGGCCTTGTGTTGCGCGAGCTCCATGCTCTCGACGCGGCTTCCATCGCGCTCCCGGCTTGGAATCCGGTCGGCGACGCCCGACGGCGCTTGGCTGACGCCGAGGGTCTCGATCCGCATGATCGCGATTTTCTCGTGAGGTGGTGCGATCGCCTGGAGCCGCAACTGGTTGCGCTCAACCACCGGGATGAGCCGAAGCTGGTCCACGGGGATGCCCATGTCGGCAACCTGTTGCGAGAGGCATCGGGCCGGACGGTGATATGTGACTTCGACGCCACGTGCATTGGGCCATGGCAGGTTGACCTGGCAGCGGTGGCGGTAGGCGAGGCACGGTTCGGTTGCACGGGCTTACACGAAGGGTTAGCTACCGCATACGGCTACGACGTGACCTCAGACCAGTCATGGCTAGTCTTGCGAGAAGCCCGCGAGCTGAAGATGATCGCTGCCGCGGCCCCGCTCATTAGCAACTCGCCCAGTGTTGCGGGCGAGTTCGCGGCCCGCCTCCAATCAGTGCGAGAAAATGACCCTGAAGCCCGTTGGAAGCCCTTCGCGGATCTCGTGCCAAGCCGTCGTCAAATGCCCCTGTCGACGAACCGACACATGTGAAGAGACATGAGCCAGAGACGGTCCCGAAGCGCCACAACCGTTTAGATTGCGTGGATGACGGATCTTGAGCGGGGTGTGTACGAGCACCTGATCACCCGTGAGCTGGCTGACCGCCTTCAGCGCGTCGACCCCGCCCTGGTCCAGCACCACAACCTCGACCCGGCCGACGCGCACGGCACCCTCGCACGGCACATCGCCACCTTGGCCGCCCGAGCCCTTCAGTCGGTCCCTAACGGCGACGACAAGCTCCACCACCAGATCGCAATGGCGAACCAGATCGCCGAAGCCATCGCCACCCTGAGCCCCAAGGCAGCCACCGAACAGGACCAGGTCACCGACGCCAAGCACCTGCTTCACGCCATCGCCGCCCCGCCAACCCCACCGGCGTTACCAGTCTTCCCGCAGCGCCCCACCACTCCCCTCTCCACCGGCGCGCTGCTGGTCAACGGCCGCCATCAGCCCCGCATCGGCCACGAGGTCAACCACGAGATGGCGTCGGCCGAGAGCATCGATCTGCTCTGCGCGTTCATCAAGTGGTACGGCCTGCGCATCGTCGAGCACGCCATCCGCGAGCTGATCGCCCGAGGCGGCAAGGTCCGCGTCATCACCACCACCTACCTCGGCGCTACCGATCAGCGAGCGCTAGACCGGCTCAAGGAGCTGGGTGCCGAGGTCAAGGTGTCGTACGAGACGCGGACCACGCGCCTACACGCCAAGGCGTGGCTCTTCCGCCGCACCAACGGCACCACCACCGCTTACGTCGGCTCGTCGAACCTGTCGAAGACCGCACTGGTGGACGGCGTGGAGTGGAACGTCCGCATCTCGAACATCGAGCAACCGCACGTCATCGACACCTTTACGGCGACGTTCGAGGACTACTGGAACGATCCGGCGTTCGAGACGTACGACGCGACCAGGGACGCCGACCGGCTACGGCATGCGTTGAGCGGGGAACGCCGCGACGACGCACCTACCGCGATCTCGAACCTGGACGTGCGCCCGTACCCGTACCAGGCGGAGATCCTTGCCGACCTGGACGCCGAGCGCCTGGTGCACGGGCGCTGGCGCAACCTGGTGGTGATGGCGACGGGCACCGGCAAGACCGTCGTCGCCGCCCTGGACTATCGCCGGCTGCACAAGGCCAAACGAGCAGACTCGCTGCTCTTCGTCGCTCATCAGGAGCAGATCCTGCGGCAGAGCCTGTCCACGTTCCGGCAGGTCATGGGCGACGGTAGCTTCGGCGAGACGCTTGTCGCAGGCGAGAAGCCGAACGGCTGGAAGCACGTCTTCGCCTCCATTCAGTCGCTGCACCGCCGCGAGGTCGACCCCGAGGCGTACGACATGGTGATCGTGGACGAGTTTCACCACGCCGAGGCGCCGACGTACACGCGATTGTTGGAGCGGCTGCGTCCCCGCGTACTCCTGGGACTGACCGCGACCCCTGACCGGGCCGACGGCGGCGACGTGCGCCGGTGGTTCGACGGGCGCGCGGCAGTTGAGCTGCATCTGTGGGACGCGTTGGAGCGGCAGTTGTTGTCGCCGTTCCAGTACTTCGGGCTGCACGACGACGTGGACCTGTCGCACCTCGCCTGGAAACGCGGCCAGGGCTACGACCCGGCGGAGCTGGACGTCGTCTACACCGGCAACCACGCACGGGCGCGGTCGGTGTTGCGCGCGGTCAGCGACAAGGTGGACGTCGGGCGGGTGCGGGCGCTCGGGTTCTGCGTGAGCATCGGGCACGCCGAGTTCATGGCCAAGTGGTTCAACGACCACGGCGTGCCGTCTGCGGCGGTGACCTCGCGCGCTGGCACCGATCGCGCCGGGCTGTTGCGGGACTTCAAGGCAGGCAGGCTGCGGGTGCTCTTCACAGTGGACCTGTTCAACGAGGGCGTCGACCTGCCGATGGTCGACACGATCCTGATGCTGCGACCCACCGAGAGCGCCACGATCTTCCTGCAACAGCTCGGCCGTGGTCTGCGGCTGGACGACGACAAGCCCTGCCTGACCGTGCTCGACTTCATCGGCGGGCAGAACGCCAACTTCCGCTTCGACCTGCGCTGGCGTGCCCTGACCGGGGTGAGCCGGCGGGCGATCACCGAGGCGGTCCGCGACGACTTCCCGAGCCTGCCCAGCGGCTGCCACGTCGAACTGGACCGGGTGGCGAAGGAGGTGGTGCTCTCCAACCTGAAGTCGGCGCTGCCCACCTCGAAGGCCGGCCTGGTGTCTGAGCTGCGGCAACTCGGCGACGTCACCCTAGCGACGTTCCTGCGTGAAACCGGCCTGGAGATCGAGGACGTGTACCGATCAGCCAGCATCGGCGGCTGGACCGGGCTGCGGCGGCTCGCCGGCGTCGAGACGGCCGCGCCCGGCCCGGACGACCGCGAGCTGGGCCGGGCCATCGGTCGCATGCTGCACACCGACGACGTCGACCGGCTAGAGCTACTGACGAAGGTTGCGGCCGGACCGCCTGCGCCAGGTCAGCAGGAGTACGCGGGCAACAGGCGACTGCTCGACATGCTGCACTTCAGCCTCTGGGGGCCGAACGCACCACTGCCAACGCGGGACGAACGGCTGGCGCGGCTGTGGAAGGAACCGGCCCGCTGCGCCGAGCTGCGGCAAGTCGCCGAGGTGCTGCGGGACCGCATCCACCGGGTCACGCCCACGCTCGCGGCGGGGGCGGTGCCATTGCGGGTGCACGCCCGGTACAGCCGCAACGAGGCTTGCGCGGCCTTCGGCATGACCAACCCGGGGTCACTGCGCGAGGGGGTGAAGTGGCTGCCCGACGCCCAGGCCGACCTGTTCTTCGTCACCCTGGTCAAGTCGGAAGCCCACTACTCCCCCACCACCATGTACGCCGACCGGGCCATCACCGACACCCTGTTCCAGTGGGAGTCGCAGAGCACCACCTCTGCGGCATCTGCGACCGGGCAGCGCTACACCTCGGGCGGCTCCACCGTGCACCTCTTCGTCCGGGAGACCCGCATCGCCGACCGCGACCTGGGCGCACCGCCGTACCTGTACGCCGGCACCATGACGTACGACTCGCACACCGGTGACCGACCCATGCGCGTCCTGTGGCAGCTCCACCACGCCCTACCCGCCGACGTGTACGCCACCGCCCGAACCATCGCCGCCTAGCTGACATCCCAGGTCTGCGCATGGGACGCAACTGACGTCCAACCTTCGGCGGGACCCACCTCGGCCTCAACACAGGCCGCAAGGAGCGCTGATCCTGCTTGATCTACTTGATTTTCTCTCCTTGCTGCGCTAACTTCTTTGCGAGGAGGGTCAAGGATGGCAACGATCGAAGTGGACGACAGCACCAAACGCTTCGTGGCGTTCGCGGCACGGATGGCACACGTCACGGAGGGCGAAATCGTACGGCGGTTGGTCGCCGACAGCCCACTCGGCAGCGAGGAGCCGAGCCGCGCTGCCGGCGGCGTACCGATCTACGCTGATTACGAGGGGCACCGAACGCGCGGCCTCTACTTCGCCCCGGCCCGGGTAGAAATCACCGACGGGCCACTCAAGGGCGAGTCCTTCAAGACTCCTACAGGCGCGGCGCGCGCGGTCGTCCGCCACCTTAACCCCAGCGTTAACGACAACCGCAACGGCTGGAGCTTCTGGCAGCTCGACAATGGCGGTCCTCGCGTTTGGCTCCAATCCATCCGCCCAACGAACACCGCGGACTGACGACCAACGAACGACGCTAACGGTCTGCGCACAATGAGCAACGGACCGATTTGGGCCTGCCAGGTCGGCTTCACCAAGGATTAAAGGGGCACCCACCGGCAAGTCCGGTCGCTGCCCCTTTTCCTATTTCTGAACGCTACCCACGTCTTGGTTCTAGCAACTCAACAACAGACAGTGCAGTCTCCCCACCAACCAACTTCAGAGCAAGCTCTGCCCGCGCAGCCAAGTCGAGTGGACGAATTCCCTCGGTAAGCGCAGCGTGCGCCAACCTGTCTAGACCAGCACCGACCAAGGGGGCGCCGATGCGTAAGGTGGCTTGCAAGGCAACGCCCTTGGTTGAACCGCCATGTAGAACGATGTTTCGGGTCCGGTACAACCTTCGTAAAGCGACCCTGAATGTTTTGACCGCCTCGTTCAGCTCGCGACGTGGATCGTCAACGACGCGAGCCATCCGGTCGATTGCTGCCATGTCACTGTGCCGTTGAAGCTTGCGTCCGGACGGTCGGGGGCGCCGCGATCCGGACTTAAGTCCTTCCGCCACTGTTCGCGCTCGCTCGATATTGGTAGTACAGCCGTCCAAAGCTGAGCTGAGCTCATCAGGCTCCGCCGGGCTGTGACGGTGCGCCAATGCCGTCAGCTCGGCTCGCGGCCAGGAGCAGGCAATGATCGCCGCGAGACGATCGGCAGCGACGGCCTTGCCAGAGCGCTCTTCTTCCTGGGGATCGTCAGGGTGGGTCAACAACGATTCCACGGCCGCCCAGCCGCCAGCGACCGCAGGGCCTAGCGCGCCCTGGTTGAGCGGCGCCGCCAACTCCAGCGCGTCATCAATCAGCCTCCGCTCTCCATCGACTCGATATAGGTGCCCCTCGTGCACCAGAGCGAGGATGTTAGCTCCCCGGGCTGGAGGGAGCAGTGAAATCGGTTGAGGATGACCGCCGACCCATATATTTGGCGCAGCGACGATGCCGCCGCGATTGCTCCGCTGGAATGACGAGCGCGCTACCATCCGCTCGACCATCTCACGGGCCTGATTAGCCGCACCATACGCATCCAGCGCGTTGACTTGGTAGCGGAAGCCCCCACCAACCCGGAGGCCCTGAACACTGAAGTTGTGCTCTTTCAGCCATTCGATGACTTTACCTTTGGCGGTCCAGTTCAGCTGCTGCTCGGCGAGGGGTCGCTCCGGCACAGCAAGTAGAACCACAAGCACATCGAACGAATGCTCAGGCGCTTTGGCCAACGTCGCAGCGGATTGCACGACCTCGAGCGCGGTTGCCTGGCGCGCATTGAGCTCGTTGGCCCAGGCCGCAAGATGGTTGGCGTCGTAGCCGAGATCCAAAAGGTGCGAGGCAACCGTCCGGGCAAGCCTCTCCGGCTTGGGCCGTTGAGCGGGAGTTGTATCAACCGCTGCCGCCCAACGATCCACATAGCCCGAACGAGCATGCTCGATAAGCTCCTTAAGCCGCCGCCGAGCTGGGCTCGGATCGGGCAATGGCGCGGCGAGCAGAGTCGTCAACTCTCTGCGGAGCTCCTTCTGCCCTAGTCCCACATCAGGACCAACGATCGTCCGCAGCTCGTTACGCTGCCAGTCACAAGCGGCAGTCGAAAGTACTTTCTGCGCTGCCCACGAGCCAGCCTCCCACAGCTCCTCCAGCCCCAATAGCGAGCCAACGTCCCACAGCCTTCGTGGCCAGGGGGTGCCATCAATGGTGAAGAAGTCGATCATGCGGGCGATGGCATTACGGTCGTAGGTCACGGATGAGCCCGGCGCGGTGGGGGTGGCCACGTGCGTAGGCTAGTTGAGGAGGAGTTCCAGACCACGTTCCGCCATGCACCAGTCGAGTACTGTATGATTATCGGCAGACACAGAGGGGCACCCGCCGCAAGGCTACTGCCCCTCTTTTTCTTTGCCCTGCTTCTGTCGAGGTAGCGACTGGCGGCGGCCGGCAGGCAGGCACTGGCTTGAACCAGCAGGCACCTCGAACAAGTAGCTCCTTCTCGCAAAGATTGTCCGGATCATGCAGTGCGGTGAGCCTCACCTGGATTCAAGCCGACTCCATGTTCGGCGAGAGCCTTACGTCCAGCCTCCGATCCAGGGCACGGGCCAAGCGCGCCAGGAGCGGCAAGGTCGGCACGGTCCCGCCCGCCTCGAACCGGGCCACCGCGGACTGAGTCATCCCAGCAGCGCGCGCCAACTGGCTCTGACTCCAGCCGTGCCCTTCGCGCAGGTGGCGCACCTCCAGCCCAAGCTCGAAGGCGATGCGGGTTGCCTCGTAGGTCTCGGCTGCGCCGGGCTGCGCCATCCGGCGCTCACGCAGGTCGTTCCCGTCCAGGCGATCACTCATCGCTCCACCTCATAGCATCAATGCTATGGGATGAGGGGGTGCGAGAGAGCTCCTAGCGTTAGGTTGAAGCCCATGGAGCAGCGGATCAGCCTGATCACCCTGGGAGTCGCGGACGTGGCCCGCGCGAAAGCCTTCTACGAGCAGCTCGGCTGGCGAGGCCAGGAGGTCGAGGAGACGGTCTTCTTCCAGGCCGGCGGCCTGGCCCTCGTCCTCTGGGGCCGCGACAAGCTAGCCGACGACGCGGGCATCGAAGGTCCGGGCACCGGCGCGCTGACCCTCGCCCAGAACGTCCGCTCCCAAGCAGAGGTCGACGAGGTGATCGCCACGGCGACCAAGGCCGGCGCGACGGTGACCAAGCCGGCCCGGGAGACCTTCTACGGCGGCTACGCCGGCTACTTCGCCGACCCGGACGGCCACCTCTGGGAGATCGCCTGGAACCCGGGCTTCACCCTCGCCGAGGACGGCTCCCTCACCGTCCCCGACTTCAGCGCCATGAACTGAGCAAACGGCAGGCAGAGGCGCCGATCAGGGCGTCGGAGACGGGCAGAGCAGCGGGTCCAGCACCGGCAGCTGAACAGGGTCCAGGCAGATAGCCAGCAATCCCGGATCCGGCGAGAGCGTAGGAGTAGGCGTTGCGGTCGCAGTCGGCACCGGCGAGGCCGACGCGACGGGCGACGTCGGAGGAGCCGAAGCAGGCGGGGCCGTCGTAGGGACCGGCGTCGGCACCGGGCTGGCCGACGGGGTCGGCGCGACGGACGGCGTAGCGGCCGGCGGCAGAGCCACCGCCACCACCGGTGACGGCACTGTGGAGACATCTGCCGGGGCAGACGGCCGGACAACCGGGACGGACGGCGGGTTCCACACGGCGCTGTCGGCCGAGCCGACCCGCGACCTGGGTGCTACCGGACCGGTCGGAACAAGAACCGCCCCAGCCCTCGGCACGTCCAAGGCGACGATCTCCGCCAAGGGCACCGGCCCGCGAGGACCCCATGCGCCAGGCCCCAGAGCGTTGGGCCCCAGAGCGCCCGGCCCGAGAGTCACGATCACCACGGCGGCGACGGCGGCAGCGCCGAGCGCCCGGCGGTCGGGGCGTACCGCCGTCAGCGGCGCGTCGTCGGGGTCCACCAGCAGGGGAGGCGCGGGCGGAGCGGCCCGGTGTGCGGCCAGCAGCGCGTCCATCTGCGCGATGACGGCAGCGCGATCGTCGGCAGCCGCGAGGGTGAGATAGAGGCGGAAGTTCAGCGCGGCACTGGCCGGGACCAGCAGTCCGTCAAGTCGACAGCGGTCCGGCAGCAGGGTGAGCGGCACGTCGGCGTGGTGGGCGGGGCCGACCATGTCGGCGTACCGCCACTCGCGCCGGTGCTCCCGTCCGCCGAAGGCGACGCGTCGACTGGTCACCACGGCCATGCCGCTGTCGACGACCCGCAGGCCCGGCGGCAGGTTCTCCGAAGAAGGCTCAGCGAAGGAACAGGAGCCGCCCGGCCTGGGTAGGCCGGGGACGTGCCGCGCCTCCGCCTCGACCAGCGTGGCGACGGGAAGGACGCGGAAGACGAGTTCGTCGTCGTCGAGCTCCACCGGTAGGCCGGTGCGGGGCTGCGTACACCCGAGGAAGCTGGCGGCTTCGATGCGGAGCCGCGCCAGGTGGTCGCCGCGGTGCCGCCAGGCGTCGGTGGCGTCGCGGTACGCGCGCTGCCGGCGCTCGTTCTCGCGCTCCGCCCAGGCGATTCGCCAGGGGGCACAGGCCACAGAGGTCACGGTCACACGCGGTACAACCGCTCACGTACGTGACAGGCAACGCGACCGGGATCGATGCATCCCGTTGCGCCCGAAAGGAGAGAATTGACGGGCACCGAAGCCCCCGTTGCCGGGCTAGCCTGCGCGTGATCCCTAACAGCGGAGGAGCTTCCTGGTGCTCGATGACATGCGCGTGCTGCGGGCGGCGGTACGCGACTATCGCCTGGCGGCGACGGCTGCCGGCCTCGACTGGCCGGACTACGGCGAGTCGCCCGCCGGGCAGCCACCGGCGCAGGTCATGCGGATTTTCGGAGTGGATCGCATCGCGGAGCAGTTGACCTGGTTGCACGCGCAGCGCTGGCCCGACCGGCAGGTGCTGCCCGACGTGGGGTGGCGGATGCCATGGCCGGAGGACGGTGACGCGCTCCAGTACCTGGGGTTGTCGATCGGCACGCCGTTCCCCTGGCGGCACCAACTGCCCCTGTTCTTCTTCGATGTCGTTCTCTATACGTTCGTGCTGGCCGGCGACCACGAGGGTGAGATCTGGCGCTACGAGATATCACCCGACGCCTGGGACTCGGTTCGCGCCGCCACCAGCCTGGCCACCCTCTTCGATCAGTGGACCAGGGGAATCGCCGCCGGGGTGGTCGTCTACGACGAACAGAGCAAGTGGCTCCTGGTCCGCGACCTGGACTCCGCTCCCGACCTCGACCCGCTGGCCTTCCCGGTGGCCCCGCTGGAGGAGACGCTGCTGCGAGCGCGGCAGCGCGAGTGCGGGGTCGACATGGCCATCGTCGAGGACGGCTTCACGTACACCGAGGAGCTGTCCGACGCCATCGACGCCGCCAAGGCGTCGCTCGGACCGAAGCGCTGACGGCGGTCAGCCGGCGCGGCGGCGGTACGGGTGCGGGCCGTGGGTCGGGAACCGCGACTGGGTACGCGGTGGGTACGCCTCGCAGTGCTCGACCCAGTGTTCGGCGGCGGTGGCCAGGGCGTCAGCGGAGACGGTGAGGATCAGCGGGTAGATGGCGCTGGACGGGCGGCGCATCCACGGTGGCAGTGACTCGGCGGAGAACTCCACTGTCAGCTCCAGCCGGCGGCGGCGCAGCACCCGGCTGCGCAGGGCCAGGTTGGGTTCGGTGAAGCGGACCGTCGCCGGTGGCGCGCTCAGCGCGAGGGCGGCGGTGGCCTGCCCGTGCAGCCAGCCGCCGAGCGCGCGGGCCTCCTCGACCATGAGGCTCGGGTAGTGGTGTGACCAGGTCTGGCCGTCGGCGGTGCGGGCGTCCACCTCGATGAGCAGCCAGTCGTGCCAGCCGGGCGTGGCCCCGTCCAGGTCGTCGGGCGGGTCGATGCCGGGCTGGTAGCCCACCGGGCGTACCCGCACCCGAGCGCCATCGTCAGACCGGATCTCCACTCGATCATTCTGGCCGAGCAAAGCGGACTTCAGGCCCCGAATCGGTCACTTCGTGATGGTCCGCCGCACGCCCTGGTGCCCGGCGCAGGCGTTGGACCGGCCGCCGGCCAGGCTCACCGAACCGTCGCGGCACTGCACGAGGTAGCCGCGTCCGGCCCAGAACTGCGGTACGCAGTCGAACCAGTCGCACACCTCGGCGGCCGGCTTGCGGATCCGCGTGCCGCCACAGAAGTCGTACCCCAGCGGGTTCTCCGGTGCCCCGCAGCGGGGGCCCTGGGTCGCGCTGGGCGACGGGCGTGGTGACTTTGTCGGCTTCGGCGGCGGGGATTTCAGGGCGAGCGCCGGGCCGATCCGCGCGGGTGCGGCGCTGACGGTGGGCGCCGGGGTGGCTGCGGCGGCGACCTCCGCGCCACCTCTCGGGTCGGACGGGTTCGACTCGATGAGTGCCGCCGGCACCAGCAGCGCGATGGCCGCCGCCACCGCGATGCTTCTGCGGCCCCCGGGCACGAACGACGACAGTCGGGCCTGCCCGGGAGTGGCCGCGGCCGGCCGGAACGGCTTGAGCTGGGCGTGCTCGGCGATCAGCTCGTCGAGTTGGGCGATCACCGCGGCGCGCTGTTCGATCGCGTCGGCGAAGGCCAGGGTGAGCTTGAACCGGAAGTCCGGCGCGGCGTCGGTGGGCAGCAACAACCCGGAGATGCGACGCCGGTCCAGCACCTGGATCAGGGTGACCGGGGCCGCCGGGTCGTGGGACAGGCCGGTTATCCGGCCGTACGCCCAGTCGCGCCGGCCCCGCCCGCCGAGCAGCACGAGTCGACGGCTGGTGATCACGGCCATGCCGGCGTCGGTGACGCGTACGCCGTCCGGGCGGCGCGGGCGCAGTGGCCCGGTTCCCGGGGCGACGGTGAGGTCGGGCGCGGGCAGGACAGCGGTGTGCCGTACCTCGACCAGTTGCGCCGCGGGTAGCACCCAGAGCACCACCTCGTCGGCGGCCAACTCCAACGCCAGCCCGGCGCCGGCGGCTGCCGAGCCCTGGAAGTCGGCGGCCAGGGCGCGTAGCCGCCGTAACTCGTCGTCGCGTCGCCGCCACGCCGTCTCAGCGCCGCGGTACGTGCTGACCCGCCGCACGTTCTGCCGGTGCGCCCACTGGTACCGCCATGTGGAACCCGTCGAATCAGTCTTTGCCACGCCGACTCCTTCGCCGCGCAGGCCACCAATCTGGGGTGTCACACGGTTTAACAGGTGCGGCGCGGCACCTGGAAACGCCGAAACGGGCGAACTACCCGATCGGCGGAGCAACCAGCACGATAGGGGGATACTGATGCCGACGTTCATGTTCTCCGAGGGGGTGACGGTCGTGCCGGCAGTCACGCTGCTCGGGGTCGTGATCGGGGTCGACATCGGCACCACCAGCACGAAGGCCGTCGCGTACGACACCGACGGGCGGCAGCTCGGCAGTCACCTGGTCGGCTACCCGCTGAACAACCCGCAACCCGGCTACGCCGAGCAGGACCCACAACTCATCCTCGACGCGGTGCTCAAGTCGATCAGCATGGTCGTGGCGGAGCTGGTCCAGCCGGTGGCCGGGCTGTCGTTCGGCTCCGCGATGCACAGCCTGATCGGGTTGGACCGGGACGGCAATCCGCTCACCCCGTCGGTGACCTGGGCCGACTCGCGGTCCACCCGGCAGGCCGAGCGGTTGCGGGCGGTGCCGTCGGGGTTGGCCCTGCACCGGCGCACCGGCACGCCGATGCATCCGATGTCGCCGCTGCCCAAGCTGCTCTGGTTCGCCGAGCAGGAGCCGAAACTCTTTGAACGGGTGGCGCACTGGGTGGGCATCAAGGAGTGGGTGCTGCTGCGGCTCTGCGGCGCGCTGGTCACCGACCACTCGATCGCCTCGGCCACCGGCCTGCTCGACATCCACGAGCTGAAGTGGGATCACGAGGCGCTGACCATCGCCGGCATCACCCAGGAACAGCTCCCGCAGCTCGTCGCCACCACCGCCGTGCTGCCGAACCTCACCCCGCAGGCCGCGGCCGAGACCGGTCTGCCGCAGCGCACCCCGGTGGTGGTCGGCGCTGGCGACGGGCCACTGGCGAACCTGGGTCTGGGAGCCGTGCACCCGGGCATGGTGGCCTGTTCGATCGGCACCAGCGGCGCGATGCGGGTGATGGTCGAGCGGCCCGGCGTGGACCCGCTCGGCGGGGTGTTCTGCTACGCGCTGACCGAGCACCGCTGGGCGGTCGGTGGCGCGATCAACAACGGCGGCATCGTGCTCAAGTGGGCCGGCGCGGCGCTCGCCCCGGACCTGGGCGAGCACTCCGAGGAGGACCTGGTCGCCCTGGCGGCCCGCGCGCCGGTCGGCTCGGGCGGGCTCATCATGTTGCCGTACCTGCACAGCGAACGGGCACCACACTGGAGCGCCCTGCCGCGCGGAGCGTACGTGGGGCTGACCCACGCCCACCGCCGCGAGCACCTGGTGCGGGCCGCGTTGGAGGGCGTCTGCCAACAGCTCGCGCTGGTGCTCAGCTCGGTACGCGCGGCCGGCAACGAGGTCCGGGAGGTCCGGGCCGGTGGCGGCTTCGCCCGCAGCGGCCTGTGGCGGCAGATGCTGGCCGACGCCCTCGGCCTGCCGGTGAGCTTCCCGGCCGCGCACGAGGGGTCGAGCTTCGGAGCGGCGCTGCTCGGCATGGAGGCGCTCGGGCTGATCCCCAGCATCGACCTCGCCGCCGACCTGGTGCGGATCGAGGAGACGGTCCGCCCCGACCCGGCCGCCGCGGCCACCTACGCGGCGCTGCTGCCGCTCTTCGCCGAGCTGTACGAGGCCCTCACGCCGACCTTCACCTCGATCCGCCGGATGGCACCCGGCCTGCCCACCAGCCCCGAACCGTCGGCGTGACCGGGTGCCGGGTCAGGGCGCCTCGACCCCGGCGATCAGGTAGCGCCGCACGTCGGCGTCGAGGATGGCGACCTCCTGCGCGTCGTCCGGCCCGGAGCCCCGGAACGCGGCCAACTGCTCTGGTGACTCCCAGCGCTCGTAGACGTGGATCCGGCCGGGCTCCAACGGGTCGGCCGCCAGCAGGAAGTCGAGGCAGCCGGCGGTGGCGCGCGCCCGCGCGATGACCTGTTCGCAGTCGGACAGGTACGCCTCGCGGGTGGCCGGTTCGACAGTCAGGCTGCCGGCGATGATCAGCACGGGTCCTCCGGGGTGAGTGGCTGAGTGGCTGACCTTTGCTCTGCACCCGCCCGTGCGCCAGGCACGGTCCGTAACCGGCGCATCGGCGGGTGCAGAGCAAAGCGGTGATTACCTGTGGGTCACAGTTATACCTGCGGGCCACCGCGGAGGGGGACATTGCCGCCCGGACGGGTGACGCCGGTCCCGCCGGTCCCACCCGCCCCCGGCGCTTCATATCGTGCAAACGTGAGAAAAAGCGACAAGAAGCGCTCATCTTCCCTGCTGGGGAACTCTGCCCGCGTACCCCTGAAGGTGTTGACGGCGGCGGTCGCGCTCGCGGTGCTCGCGACGACCGGGCCGGCCACCGCGGACGGCCCGGGCCGCGCGCCCGTCGCGGACCCGGCGCAGACGACCGAGCCGGGGTACGGGGTGGAGTCCGGTGACGGTCAGAGCCACGAACCCGGGGTGGACCCGACGCCGGGGCGCCCCCCGACCAGTGAGGTGTCCTGGCTGTCGTTTCCCGGCGGGGTGTTCGCTGTGGACTCGCTCGGGCACACGGTGCGCTACCGCGCCTGCGACGGCGACACCGGTCGGGTCGCCGACCCGGGTATGCGGGTCGCCGCCGGGGTGGCCAGCGGCGCTGTCGTCGTCGGAGGCACCGCCTACCGCTACCGGGTGCCGCTGGTCGGGCGAAGCGAAGGCACGCTGGAGGTGATCCAGCGGCACCGCCCGCCGACGACGCTGACCGGGGTGGTGGTGACCAGCCCGCAGCCACCCACCGACCCGGTCGCCGGGGACCGGCTGTTCCCGCTCAGCGGCCAGCTCGCCCGGGTCGTCGCCGACGCGAGCCTCAACCCGGCCGGGGTCACGGTGCGCGACCTGTCCGGCCGTTACGGCGACCAGCAGATCGCCGTCAACGGCTCGCTGCGCCCCAAGGCGGCGAGCGTCATCAAGCTGTGGATCCTCGTCGAGCTGCTACGTCGGGTCGACTGTGGACAGGTATTCCTCGACGATGGTGTGCTGGTCACCCCGGAGGACGTGGTCGGCGGCACCGGCCAACTGCAGTTCGAGACGTTCCCGCAGGTGGTCACAGTGCACCGGCTCGCCCAGTACCTGATCAAGTACAGCGACAACGTGGCCGCGAACGTGCTGATCACCTACCTGGGTGGGTTCGCCCCGGTCAACGCGCTGATCGACTCGATGAACCAGCGGTCCACCATCCTGGCCCGGCGGATGCTCGACAGCGCGGCGGCGCAACGCGGCGAGGAGAACTACACCAGCCCGGACGACGTGGTGTCACTGCTCGGCGCGGTCTGGGACGGCGAGATCCTCACCCCCGCCTCCCGCGACCTGATGATCGGCTTCATGCGGGAGCAGACCCTGAACACGAAGATCCCGGCGGCGTTGCCGCCCGGCGTGCCGGTGGCCCACAAGACCGGTGACCTGCCGGACGCCTCACACGACGTCGGCTACTACCTGATCCCCGGCACCGAGACCGCCGTCGCGTTCCTCACCGCCGGCCCCATGGCCACCGGCGACGAGACGGTCCGGCGGATGGCCCGCACCGTCTACGACTTCCTGGTCACCCCCATCGACGGGGCGGTCGAGGAGTGAGCCGACCTCAGGCGCCGGGGATGTTCGCCGGTGGATCCTCGCCCACCAGGTCGGCCGCCGGCGGGTCCGCCGACACCGACAGCCCGAAATCCGAGTACGTCAGGTCGAGCTGGGCGGTCTGCGACTGCTCGCTGGCCAACTCGATGCGGTAGCGGACCAGCCGACCCTGCTCGTCCACGGCGGCGGTGAACGGGACCGTCCCGGCCCGGTCACCCAGTACGTTGCCGACGCCGCTGCCCAGCACCGCGCCGCTCTGGCGCAGGTCCAGCGTGCCCGCGTACTCCCGCTCGGCGGTCAGCCGGACCCCCCGCCGGCGCGCCCAAAGTGCTGGCCAGCCGGGTGTTGTCCAGGCCCTGCTTGGCCGCCGGGGCACCCGCTTTACCGACGTGCCACCAGGTCTTGCCGTCCCAGACCGGGACGCGGCGGTCCGGGGCGGTGACCCGCACGTACACGTCCGGCCCGGTGGTCAACCGCTCGATCTTCACCACGCCCGTGGGCACCTTCAGCGAGGTGGTCTCCAGACCACGCTTCGCCTTCGGGTCCCAGAGCAGCACAGTCGCATCCCCGTCCGTGCCGCCGGTGCCGACCGTCAGCCTGTACGGCTGCTCGTCGGCCTTCGCGGCGGCGGCCTTCAACACACCGACCGGGTCGGCGCTCGCCGACGCCGCCGGACGACCCGGGCCCGGGTCGTCGTCGCCGGAGGCGACCAGCGCCCACGCCCCGGCCCCGACCGCCACCACGAGCACGGCGACAGCGGCGATCAGCTTCGGTTTCGGCACTGTCATCTCCCCCGGGCGGTGCGGTCCGGCCAGACTAGCCGGACCGCACCCCGTCACGCCCGGCTGATCGCGTTGGCGTGGATCGCCTCGTGCAGATACGTGGCCAGCCCCACGGCGATGTTCTCGTAGTACGCCGTGAACCGCTCGTCGGCCAGGTACATGTCGGCCAACCCGGTCTGCATCTCGTAGGAGCACTCGTAGAACCAGCGGCTGATGATCTGCCGGTGCTCCTCGGCCAGGTCCATCACCTCCGGGCTGTCCGCCGGGGCGCCCGAGGCCATCAGCGCGACGATCCGCCGGCCCCAGTCCTCGTTCTCCGCCTTGATCCGCAGCCAGTCGTCCTTGCTGTGGCGGGATGCCCGACGGTTCGACTCCCGGTACGCGTCGGTGTCACCCCAGCGCTGCTCCGCCTCGGCCTGGTGCTCCTCCGGATCGACGTCACCGAAGACCTCGAACCGCTCCTCCGGCGTGAGTTGGATGTTCATCCTGCTCGCCTCCATCGCGAACTCGATCGCCGTGACCATCTCCTGCAACCGCTTGAGCCGTACCGTCAGCAGTTCGTGCTGCCGGCGCAGGTGCGCGGCCGGATCGGCCGCCGGGTCGTCGATGATCGCGGTGATCTCCTCAAGCGGGAAACCAAGCTCCCGGTAGTACAGGACGAGTTGCAGCCGTTGCAGGTCCGTGTCGTCGTAGCGGCGGTAACCCGCCGAGGTGCGCCCGCTGGGCGAGAGCAACCCGATCTCGTCGTAGTGGTGCAGCGTCCGCACCGTCACGCCGGCCACCTTCGCCACCTGACCCACCGTGTACGCCATGGTCCCCCTCCCTTCCGGGAACCAGGCTCCTGCCTGCCGCTACGTGAGAGTCAACTCCGATTCTGGCCCACCATCGCGGGGGCGTCCGGCCGGCCGTACAGATAGCCCTGGCCGCGTGGGCAGCCGATCGCGGTGACCGCCTCGTGCTGACGCTCGGTCTCCACCCCCTCGGCGACCACCGCCAGGTCGAACGCGCCGGCCAGGCGGGTGACCATCTCCACTGTCGCGTACGCCCGGTCGTCGGTGCCCAGTCGGGCCACGAACGACCTGTCGATCTTCAGCTCGGTGGCCGGGATGCGGTGCAGGTAGCTCAGCGACGAGTAGCCGGTGCCGAAGTCGTCGATGGCGATCCGGATACCCAACTCCCGGAGTTGATGCAGCCGCTCCAGCACCGCCTCGGTGCCGTCGATCAGCGCCGACTCGGTCAACTCCAGGGTCAACGCCCGTGGTGCCAGCCCGACGGCGCTGGTCGCCGCGGTGACCGTGGCGATCAGGTCCGGCCGACGCAGGTGCGCGGCGGCGATGTTCACCGCGACGGTCGCCTCCGGTACCCGGCCCCGCCAGGTCGCGGCTGCCCGGCACGCCTCGTGGATCACCCAGCGGTCGATCGGCAGGATCAGCCCGGTCTCCTCGGCCAGCGGCAGGAACCTCGCCGGTGGCAACATCCCCAGCCGGGGGTGCCGCCAGCGCACCAACGCCTCGGCGCTGCGCACCGCGCCGGTGGTCAGATCGACGATGGGTTGGAACTCCAGGTGCAGCTGGTCCTCGTCGACAGCCCGGCGCAGGTCGGCGATCAACTCGGCGCGGGAGACGGCCGACTCGCGCAACGCCGCCGTGCACGTGCGGTACGCGGACTTCCCGGCCGCCTTGGCCGCGTACATGGCTATGTCGGCGTCGCGCAGCAGGTCGGTGTGGGAGGCGTGCTGCGGGCCGTACTCGGCGATACCGATGCTCGCCGACGGGTGCACCCCGACGCCCTCCTCGTCGTCGGAGGGTCGCAGCGCGTCCAGCAGCCGCTCGGCGAGCCGTTCGGGTGACACCGGCCGGTCGCCGTCGACCAGCACGGCGAACTCGTCACCGCCGAGCCGGGCGATGGTGCCGTCACCGTCGACGGCAGTGTGCATCCGGGCCGCCAGCCCGGTCAGCAGGGTGTCACCGGTGGCATGCCCGAACCGGTCGTTGACCTGCTTGAACCCGTCCAGGTCGAGCAGCAGCACCGCCACCGGTCGCCCGTCGCGCAGGGCCAGGCGCAGCCGCCGGTTGAACAACAGCCGGTTGGGCAGCCCGGTGAGCTGGTCGCCGTACGCGAGCCGGCGCAGCCGGGCCACCAACCGCAGGTTCTCGTTGGCCGCCAGCCCCTGCCGGACGGCGAGGGCGGCCAGCAACACCATCATGGTCACGAACACCAGCTGCGGGGTCTGCCCGGTGGGCCGACGGGCGAGCACCACCGCGACGATCGCCCCACCCACCGGCAGGTACGGCAGCGCCACCCGCCACCAGGGCGGCAGCGGCGACTCGGCGGTGTCGTCGGTGCCGTCACAGTCCGGTGGCGGCGGGTTGCGGGTGGCCAGGCCGATCAGCAGGTAGCTCAACGGCCAGCACAGGTCGATCGGGTGACCGGCGGTGTAGTCGGCGCGGGCGACCAGCGACACGTAGACGACGTCGGCGACGACCCGCAGGGTGAGGCTCGCCGCGAGGATCGTCATCGGCCGCCACATCGGCCGGGCCGGCCCGGACACCGCGACCAGGATGGTGAGCTGCATCAGGTCGAACATCGGGTACAGCAGCCCCAGCGTGCGCGCCGGGTCGGCCAGCTCGGCGGCGGCGACCCCACGGAAGACCAGCACCCAACCGATCGGCACCAGGGCCAGGGCGACGATCACCCCGTCCAGCAACGTACGGGCCCGCCCCACCGCGGTCCTCGGTGCCGACGGCGAGCTGAGCAGCGCGGCAGTGCCGGTGAGGATGCCGGCGGTGAAGACCACCCCGACCACCGGCGTGTGCGGCAGGTCACCGCCGACGAGCCGCTGCGCCGTCCAGATCGCCCGACCGATCGCGGCCAGCCCCATGGTGAGAGCGAGCAGCGTCCAGAACCGGCGCAGCGGCGCAGGATGCCGACGGGCCACCCCGACGCACGCGAACGTCGCCCAACCGGCGACGAGCATCGCGCCGATGTCGCTGGCCAGCGCGGCACCGGGCAACGCGGCGACCAGCCAGCCCGCCTCCAGCAGGATGACAGCAGCCGCGACGAAAGCACCGGCGGGGTTCAGCGTCCCCGCAGCCTGCTGTCCGTCCTGTCGGGACACGGTCGCTCCGGCTCTTTCGTCGTGCGTGCACCCTCGGCGGCGCCGGTCCACGGCAAACCCCGAAAGCCTAACCAGCGCCCAGAAACGCCGCCAGAGCCGAACGTTCACCCCGCTGCGGCTCCGGCCTCCGGTCAGCGGCCCGCAGATCGGTTCCAGGGTGAACGGGGCAGGGCGGTGCCGGCCAACGGACGGCGTGCGCGGCGGCGTCTACGCCGACCGGGGGTGCAGGGCGGGCGGGCAACGGTGTGCACAGCCACGTCGACCGAGGACGTCTGTCGACCGATCAGCCAGCAGAGGAAGCGTTCCATCGTCGGATCAGCCGACCGGAAGGCGCTCGGCGTCGGACCTGGCAACCTCGTACTCCGCCCCGCAGAACGTGCACTGCTGCGCGTACCGGGTGCGGATCGGGATGAGGGGAATGAAGAAGAGGGTGAATTTCGTCGAGCGGCGGGTGATCACCTGCGCGGCCTGGTTGCCGCAGTGGCGGCAGACCTGCTGCACGACACCGGACCGGTCGACCTTGGTACGCAGACCAAAGATGAAGAACATCGCCAGGCAGTACCCACCCAACCGCGAAAAGTCACCAGATCCCGGCAGCGGATCAGGGAAAGCCGGGCGACGGACGTACAAGATCGTGCTCGATCCTGGATGTAGTGGCTTCCGGGGCGAACGAGGCCACTACATCCCTGATCGAGCACGATCAAGGCGGGCGATCAACGCATGACGATCACGGTGACACGACCACAGTGCGGCTGTCAGCCTGCCGGCGCGGGCTCCAGGCCGGGGATCTCCTCGGAGAGCCAGATCGGCTGCCAGTTCGGCATCTCGTGGAAGCGACGCAGCTCGAACAGCCCGGCAACCGACCCGCTCCAGGCCCCGTACGGCGGGTTGGCCTCGTCGAAGCCGCTCTGCACGAAGGTCAGCGTGGTCCGGCCACCGGACTCGGCCAGCTCCCAGCTCGTCACGCCGGTCGGACCCCAGTCGACGGACATCCGGCGGCCGGGCTCCAGGTCGACGACCTTGGCCGCGTAACCGGTCTCGAAGCCGCCCATGGCGTACCGGCCGCCGACCCAGGGCTCGATGCCGATCGGGTAGCCGAACCAGGCGCTGGCCTGCTCGGAGTCGGTCAGCGACTCCCACACCTTGTCGACGGGGGCGGCGATGACCAGCTCACCCCGCAGGTCGGCGGAGGTGAAGTCGGTGCGGGGCAGCAGTGGCCTGCCCTCCAGGTGGGCGGCCAGGTTGGCGATGGACAGCGCCCAGTACGTCTGGAGCACGCCCCGGATGGTGGAGCCGCTCATCGCCTCGGCGAAGTCGAAGTGACTCTGGATCAGCGTGAGCACCGTGCTGTCGGTGCCCTCGGCGGTCAACTGGAACTCGGTGGTGGTCTCCACGCCGTCGAGCAGCCAGCTGAAGCGCAGCGTGTCGTCGTCGGCGTGCAGGAGCCGCTGGTGCGGGGCGTCGCCTTCGGGCGTGTAGCGACCCCAGAACTCGTACCGCCGGGGCAGCTCGACCTCGGCGTGCTCGGCCAGCCAGAGACGCAGCTCGGCCGGGTCGGTCAGGGCCTGGCGGACGCGCCCGACGGGCGCGGAGAGACGGGCCTTGACCTTCATCGGCTCACTCATTGTCGTTCCCTTTCGGATAGCAGGCGACGGCCAGCTTGAAGGCATCTCCTTCGCTGCCGCCGTAGCGGGTGAACAGGTCTTGAAGCGCGGTTTGCAGGTCGTGCAGGAACTGCTGACGCTGCTCGGCCGGCACCCGGATCTCGCCGGAGACCCCGATCGAGGGCAGCTCTGGTGCCGCCCGGTCCAGGCCGGCGATGTCGGCCTGGACCTCCTCCATCAGGTCGAGCAGGTAGCCCAGGCTCAGTTCGTCGCGGGCCCGGCGCAGGCCGATCCGGCCGACGAGTCGCGGGGAGAGCCAGTAGGAACGGGCGGCGGCCTGGTAGATGCCTTCGGTGATGCCGCGGACCTTGCGTTCCTTGACCAGCTCGACGAGGCCAGCCGCGACGAGCTGCTTGACGTGGTAGTAGACGCGCTGTGGCGTCTGGTCGAGTCGGGCCGCGACCTCGGTGCAGGTGCGCGGCTCGGCCAGTTGCCGCAGCACCTCGACGCGATGCGGCTTGAGCAGGACTTCGGCCTGCTCGATCTGCTCCAGGTACAGGACGTCTCTCATGGCAAAATCAGTTTGTACGTACAAAACTTCTTTGTCAATCGCTTCGCGAGAAGCCGCGCCGACTTTTCTCGACGCGGCCTCAGGCGACGGTCAGCAGGTGATCAGGGCAACCAGTCCGGCCGCAGCGGGTAGCCGCTCACTCCGTTCGGGCCGTTGTGGGTGGCCAACACCTGGTGCAGCTGAATGCCGTTGCGCTCGAACGCCATCCGCGACCCGGCCATGTAGAGCCCCCACACCCGGGCGGTGCCCGCGCCCACCTCCGAGACGCAGAAGTCCCAGTGCTCGACCAGGTTGCGACACCAGGCGGCCAGCGTCAGCGCGTAGTGCTGGCGCAGGTTCTCCTCGTGATGCACCTCGAACCCGGCGTCGTGCACCTCACTGACCAGTCGACCCGGACCGGCCAGCTCACCGTCCGGGAAGACGTACCGGTCGATGAACGCTCCCGAGCGGTGCGGCGCGCGGTTGTCAGCGCGGGTGATGCAGTGGTTGAGCAGTCGCCCACCCTGCCGCAACCGGCTGCGCAGCGCCCCGAAGTACGCCGGGTAGTTACGCACCCCGATGTGCTCGGTCAACCCGATCGAGGAGATGGCGTCAAACTGCTCGGCCGGCGCGTCCCGGTAGTCGAGGTATCGCACCTCCGCCAGCTCGGTCAACCCCTCCCGCTCGATCGCGGCCTGCGCCCACTGCGCCTGCGCCTTCGACAGGGTCACCCCGAGGGCCTTGACGCCGTACTCGCGGGCCGCGTGACGCACCATGCCACCCCAGCCGCACCCGACATCCAGCAGCCGCATCCCCTGCTTCAGCGCCAGCTTGCCCGCGACCAGGTCGTACTTCGCCGCCTGGGCCTGCTCCAGCGTGTCGTCAGGGGACCGGTAAACCGCGCAGGTGTACGTCATCGACGGGCCCAGCACCTTCTCGTAGAAGGCGTTCGACACGTCGTAGTGGTGCGAGATGGCCGTGCTGTCCCGCACCCGCGAGTGCCGCATCCCGTTCATCACCCGCTTCCAGCGGGGCTGCGCCTCCTGCGGCGGTGCCGGCGGCGGCATCAGCCGCTCCCAGCCCAGCCCACGGACCAGCGCCAACCCCTCGGCAAGCGACGGTGGGCGTAACCGCAGCTCGTCCTTGAGCACCCGCAACGCCTCGTACGGGTCGCCCGGGTGCACACCCTGCAACGCCAGGTCGCCACTGACGTAGGCCCGGGCCATGCCCAGGTCACCGGGCGCGGTGAGCAGATAGGACAAACCCCGCTCGGATTGGATCGCCAGGGTGATGCCGGCGTCGGACGGGCCGACGGAACTGCCGTCGTACCCGGTGATCCGCACCGGCAACGGCCCCGAGGTGACCGCGCGGATGACATCCGCGACGGTCGGAACCGGTTGCCGGCCCCCCGCCGGTGGGGTGGCGGGGACGCTCGCCGCCCCCTGATCTCTGTCGGTCAGGCTCATGCTCGTGCTACCGCCTTTTCGTACAGTCCCGTCAGCCGGTGGTCCGGGTCGTAGCGGTCTTTCACCGCGCGCCACGTGTCGCCGCCGTAGAGGCGATCGAAGGCGTCCCGGTCGTAGTACGCGTCGGAGTAGAGCGACTTGTGCCCGCCCGACTCCGACACCCTGCGTTCGATCGTGCGGTTGACGTCGCCGTCGGCGGCGCCCGGCGCGATCGGCACGCTCCCCCAGAACCCGATGTTGACGTAGTCCTGCCCAGGCCGCAGCGGATACAGCGGCCAGGACCGCGCCGAACCGGGCCCCGCCGGCTCACGCAGTCGCAACGGACACAACCACACCGGGTTCATTCCCACCGCGCCGGCGAACCAGCGCAGGAAGTCGGCCGTACGGTCCAGCGGGATCTCCACGTCCTGCACGACCCGCTCCCGGGCCGGTTGCCCGCGCAGCCGGTCGATCCGGGCCGCCACCTGGTGGCGGTGCTCCAACCGGACCAGTCGGTGGTAGAAGTCGCTGCGCCGGTAACGCGCCGGCCAGAGCCTGCGCACGACCGGGTGCTGCGCGCCGAACGCCGACGAGCACCAGAACCAGTCGGTGTCCCAGCGCCACAGATAGTCGTACGCGGTGAGCACGTCGCGGGTGCGCTCGCGCAGCGACCGGTAGTAGATCGACTGACCGGTGTAGTCGCTGGGCGGGTCGGCCCCGTCGGTGAACGTGGCGAAGACCAGGTACGCCTCGCCGGGGCTGAACATCACCCCGTCCATCGCGTCCACCGGTTCGCCGGCCCAGGACCGGGTGGCGGTCACCTCCGCGATCGCGTCGGTCAGCGCCTCCAGTCGGGTGAACCGGACGTTGCGCAACGCCACGTACCGGCCGACCGGTTGCAGCTCGATGCGCAGCCGGGTGGCGTACCCGAGGCTGCCCAGCGAGTTGGGGAACGCGGTGAACAGGTCGGCGTGCTCGCCGTCGGGTCGGGCGGTGACGATCTCGCCGGAGCCGGTGAGCACGTCCAACTCCTGGACGGACTCGTGCGGCAGGCCGTTGCGGAACGAGGTCGACTCGATCCCGAGGCCGGTCACCGCGCCGCCCAGCGTGATGGTGCGCAACTGCGGCACCACCAGCGGCATCAGCCCGTGCGGCAGCGTCGCGTCGACCAGGTTCTCGTAGGTGCACATGCCCTGGACGTCGGCGGTGCGGCCGGCCGGGTCGACCGACAGCACGCCGTTCAGGCCACTCACGTCGAGCCCCGGAGTCCGGGGAGCGGACCGGGGGCGGAACAGGTTGGAGGTGCGTTTGGCCAGCCGGACAGGCTCGCCAGTGGGCACCGCGGCGTACGACCGCCGCAGCGTGTCCACCGCTTGATCATGGTCAATGGGGTGATCCACACGCTCAGCGCGCATGTGATCACCTTACGCTCGCCTCTTGGAAAGCGTGGGATGTCGGCGGTGGCAGTTTCCCGTCCGGTGGCAGGCCCGACGGCTACCGTGGCGGGCATGCCATCGCCAGCGATCACCGCCCTGGACGCCGCCCAACTGCCGTATCGGCTGGTCAGCCACGGTGCCGTCGGCAGCCTCGCGGAGGCAGCCGCCGCCCGGGGCGTGACCGTCCCCGACGTGGTCAAGACAATTGTGGTCCGGCGCGGCGAAGACGATCACCTGTTCGTGCTCACCCCCGGCGACCGGGTCATCTCCTGGCCCAAGCTGCGCGCCCTGCTCGGGGTGCACCGGCTCTCCATGCCGGACGCGGCGGGAGCACTGGCCGCCACCGGCTACGAACGCGGCACCATCACCCCGTTCGGCGCGAGCACTGCCTGGCCGGTGATCGCCGACGAGCGACTGCGCGGCCGCGAGATCACCCTCGGCGCCGGCGAGCGGGGTCTCGCCATCGCGATCGACGCCGACGCCGCGATCGCCGCCCTCGACGCCACGGTGGCCGACGTCACCGACGAGCAGCCCACCCGCTGAGCCTCGCCGACCCCCGCACCGCCGGGCTGGCTCCGGCGCGACATCGTGGGTGAGGATGGCGCGTATGTCAGCGCCCGAGGAACGCCCCGACCCCGCCGGCACCGTCTACGGCGGTCACCGGGCACCTCGCTCCGGCCCACTGGCCGATCCGTTGCTGCGGGTCGCGGTGGCGGTCGGGGCCGTCGGCGTACTCCTGGGGGTCGTCTTCGCCACCGGGCTGCTCGACGGTGACGACGAGCCGTCGGTGCCGGCGTCGGTCGGTACGCCGTCCAGCGCGGCGCAGCCCAGCGAACCGGCCGGCGAGCCGAGCCCGACCGCACCGGCCGAGCCGTCACCGACCCCGTCGGCAAACACTCCGGCCGCCCCGCCCACCGGGCCCCGGGTGCTGCGCGCCACCTCGGGCCTCTGCCTGGGGCTCGACGGTGACGGTAAGGAGGCCAAGGCCGAGTTGGCCGTGTGCACCGGCACCCCGGAGCAGCAGTGGGTGGTCAGCCCGGCCGGCACGGGCGTGCTGTCGTTGACCAACGCCGCGTACGGGCAGTGCCTCGACGTCGAGGGTGGCAGTCAGGACGACGGCGCGCGGTTGCTGCAGTTCCCCTGCCACGGTGGGGCCAACCAGCAGTGGCGGTTCGGCGGGACCGGCACCAGCGCCGTCCTGCTCATCGCCGCGCACAGCAACAGGTGCGCCCAGGCCGACGACGACGCCGTCGAGGCGGGCGACGACATCCGGCAGCGACAGTGCGACGGCCGGCCGGCCCAGCAGTGGACAGTGAGCTGACCGGCCGACGCGTCGCACGTCCCGTGCGGCCGTCAGGTTCAGCGCGGTTCAACCCCGCAATCTCCACGCCCTGGGCGCGGTCGCGGCGACCAGCACGGCCTCCGGCACCGGTCGGCCCGGTCGGCGGCGCAGCAGCAACGACAGCCCGGCGGCGCCGATCGACAGCGCACCCGCCACGTACCAGGCCATCGCGTAGTCGCCCAGCCGGTCCCGGACCAGCCCCGCGCCGGTGGCGGCGACCGCCGCGCCCAGTTGGTGCGCGGCGAACACCCAGCCGAACACCACAGCTCCGGCGCCACCGAAATACTCCCGGCACAGCGCCACCGTCGGCGGCACCGTGGCCACCCAGTCCAGGCCGTAGAAGACGATGAACACCAGCATGCTCGGCTCGGCGTTGCCGGAGAAGAGGCTCGGCAGCACCAGCAGGGACAACCCGCGCAGCGCGTAGTACAAGCCGAGCAGCAACCGGCTGTCCACCCGGTCGGTGAGCCAGCCGGAGGCGATGGTGCCGACAATGTCGAAGACCCCCACCAGAGCGAGCAACCCGGCCGCCGTGGTCTGGGCCATGCCGTGGTCGTGCGCGGCCGGCACGAAGTGGGTACCGACCAGGCCGTTCGTGGTCGCCCCGCAGATCGCGAAGCCTCCGGCCAGCAGCCAGAACGGTCGGGTCCGGGCCGCGGTGGCCAGCGCGCCGATCGCCCGGGTCGCCGCGCCGCCGGTCGCCGGCGGCGCCGCGACGACCTCGGTCGCCCCGTAGGCGGGCAGACCGAGATCCGCCGGGTGCTCGCGCAGCAGCCACACCACCAGGGGTACGACCGCCAGCGCCGCCGCGGCCACCACGAGTGCGGCGGTACGCCAGCCGTGATCGCGCACCAGGATGGCGATCAGTGGCAGGAACACCAGTTGCCCGGCCGCCCCGCCGGCGGTCAGCACTCCGGTGACCAGGCCCCGCCGGTGCACGAACCAACGGCCGGTGACGGTGGCCACGAACGCCAGCGCCATCGAGCCGGTGCCCAGCCCCACCAGCACACCCCAGCAGAGCAGGAGCTGCCAACTGGCGGTCATGAAGACCGTCAGACCGCTGCCCGCAGCGACCAGCAGCAACGCCACCGAGACCACCCGGCGGATGCCGAACCGGTCCATCAGGGCGGCCGCGAACGGCGCGGTGAGCCCGTAGAGCAGCAGGTTGACCGAGACGGCCGCGGAGATCGTGGCCAGCGGCCAGCCGAACTCCTCGTGCAGCGGGTGCAGCAGCACCGACGGGGTGGCGCGGAAGCCGGCCGCGCCGACCAGCGCCACGAAGGCGACGGCGGCGACCAGCCAGGCGGGATGCAGACGTCGGTTCTTGGTCACCGGACAAGTCTGAGCTGGTCCACACACCTCGGCGAGTGGCCGGAAAGCCATCATGCGCAATAATCGGGCCATGACCGATCGCCCGCACCGGATCGCCGTACTCGCCCTGCACCAGGTGGTCGGCCTGGACCTCGGCACCCCGTCCCAGGTCTTCGGCACGGCCCGGGCCGCCGACGGGACACCCTTCTACGACGTCCGGGTATGCACCCCGGGTCGGCAGCCCGTACGCAGCACCGCCGGCTTCCAGGTGCTCCCCGACCACGGGCTGGAGTTGCTCGACACCGCCGACACGGTGATCGTCCCCGGCATCCACGACGGCACCGTCCTGTCCTCGGGCATCGTCGAGCCGGAGGTGACCGAGGCGCTGCGCGCGGCGTACGAGCGGGGTGCCCGGATCATGTCGATCTGCACCGGAGCGTTCGTACTCGCCGCCGCCGGGCTCCTCGACGAGCGGCGGGCGACCACCCACTGGGCGTACGCCGAGCAGTTCCGCCGCCTGCACGACCGGGTGGACCTCGACCCGGGCGTGCTCTTCATCGCCGACGACCGGGTGCTCACCTCGGCCGGAGTCGCCGCCGGCATCGACCTCTGCCTGCACGTCATCCGCCTCGACCACGGCAGCGAGGTGGCCAACCGGGCGGCCCGCCGCTGCGTGATGCCGCCGTGGCGCGACGGCGGTCAGGCGCAGTACATCGAGCAGCCGGTGCCGAAGGTGACCGACACCAGCACGGCGGGAGCCCGGGAGTGGGCGCGGCAGCGGCTGCACGAGCCGATCGCGCTGCGCGACCTGGCCGAGCAGGCGCGGATGAGCGTGCGCACCTTCACCCGACGCTTCCGTTCGGAGACCGGCCTCAGCCCGGCGCAGTGGCTGCTGCACCAGCGCACCGACCACGCGAGACTGCTGCTGGAGACGACCGACCTCACCGTCGACCAGATCGCCAACCGCTGCGGTTTCGGCACCACCGCCGCCCTACGCCAGCAACTTCACCAACGCATCGGCGTGGCCCCGTCCACCTACCGCCGCACCTTCCACCCCCGCCCCGAACTAATCAAAACCTGACCGCACCCCAGCGCCCCGCGCTGCGCCCCCGCAACCCGCGCTGCGCCCTCGCGATCTTCCACCCCCCGCACCGCACCCCCGCGCCCTCCGCCCCCGCGCCCCCGCACCCCGCACCCCGCACCCCGCACCCCGCACCCCGCACCCCGCACCCCGCGATCTTGCACTTCCGGTCGCCCGTATGCACGGTTTGACCCAATTACGGGGACAGAAAGTGCAAGATCGCGTGGAGCAGGGGCAGGGGGCACGGGGTAGGGCTGGGCCGATCTCGTCCCGGTCCGGGCAGCACTACTTGCGGGCTTGATGACTGTGGGTCATCAAGATGACCCACAGTCATCACGCTCAACGGAGCACGGCACCCGTGCCGGGTCACACTGATCAGCCGCCGCCCGTACCGCTGCCGCTCAGGACCGGAGCAGGTGCAGTTGGGACTGGTGCTTCGGCAGGTGCACCCGGGTGTGCAGGTCCAGGGTGCGGGACCAGGGCAGTGGCTCGTCGACGACGAGGTCGAAGCCCTCGCGTAGGTGCGTCTCGACCGGGGTCTCCGCTGCCAGGCCGAGCTGGTCGACCAGCCCGCACAGCCGGTCGCTGGTGCCGTGCAGCAGCGCGGTCAGGCCACGCAGGCCACCCTGCTCGGCGGCGAGCGCGTCGAGCTGCGGGCGGTGCACGTCCTCCTCCAACTCGTAGTAGGCGAACGGCGACCCGGCCAGCAACGCCTCGGTGGCGTGGATCATCAGCTCGTCGTTGGCGACCAGATGCGCGACGATCTGCTCGGCACTGAGCTGGCCCTCCGGGGCCGGACCGAACCCGCCAGCGTCGACCTCCGCGAACAGGGCACCGTAAGCCCGCCGCAATCCCCCGCTCTCCATCCCCCCAGTCAACCCGCCGCGGCAGGAGTTAGCGGCGGGATTGGCGGGAGCGGAGGTAGTCGCTGACCACGTACTCGCCCAGGTCGCCGGTGTCCGGCGTGAACATGCGACCCCGGCTGCGGCGGGCCACCGCGTCGACGAATCGTCGCAGGCCCGGATCGTCACCGAGCATGAACAGGTTGAGCGTGGCACCGTAACGGCTCAGCCGGTCCACCTCGCGGACCGTCGCCTCGATCGTCTCCGGCAGCGGCGGCCAGTGGAACAGCGCCTCCCCGTCGTCCGGATCCAGGTGCGCGGTCGGCTCGCCGTCGGTGACCACCAGCACGATCGGCTCGGCGTCCGGGTGCCGGCGCAGGTATCGGCCCGCCAGCCGCAACGCGTGCTGGAGGTTGGTGCCCTGCTCCATGTCCGGCTCCACGGCCGCCAACTCCTGCTGGGTGAGCGTCATCGCCTCCCGGCCGAAGCCCACGATCTGCAGGGCGTCCTGTGGGAAGCGCGTCTCCATCAGGTGCGCCAACGCCAGCGCCGTCTGCTTCATCGGCCCCCAACGACCCTGAGAGATCATCGAGTACGACAGGTCGACGCAGAGCACCACAGCGGCCGAGGCGCGCCTCTCGGTCTCCACCACCTCGAAGTCGTCCACCGCGAGCTGCACCGGGACCGTCGGCCCGGCCCGACTGACCGCCCGGGTCAACGTGCGGACCACGTCCAACGGTTGCTCGTCGCCGTACTGCCAGGGCCTGGACGCGCCGCTGACCTCGCCCGCCGCACCGGCCGAACGCAGGTCGTGCTGGCCACGCGGCCCGGCGGTCAGCTCCGCGAAGACCTGCCGCAGCGCGGTCCCGCCGAGTCGGCGCAGCGCCTTCGGGCTCAGTGTGAGCCCCTCCGCGTCCCGGCTGACCCAACCCTGGCGGCGCAACTCCCGCTCCAGGTCACGCAGACGGCGAACGTCATCGGCCGCGTCCCGGCCCAGCGTGCGCGCCACCGCGTCGACGTCCACGTCGTCGAGGGTCGCCCCCGGGTGTTCCTGGTCGAGCTGGTCCAGCAGGTCGTCCAGGTCGCCGATCTCACCCAGCGCGCCGGCCGCGTCGGCGTAGTCCAACGGCTGGTCGCCACGGACCCGCTCGCCCCGCCCCCAGCGCAGATCGGGTCGCAGCGCGCGCAGGTTCGCGTCGAGCGCGGACAACTCCCCCGCGAGGCGGTCGCCGAGCGACTGCTGCATGAGGCCGGCCAGCTCGGCGCGCTGCCGCTCGGAGAGTGAGTTCATCAGCCGCTCACCGGCCGCCGCCCGACGGGCCAGCACGTCGATCAACTCGTCGACGTTCTCCGGCTTCTCCGGGAAGAAGTCACCATGTCGGCGCATGAACTCGGCGAACGCGTCGGTGGTGTCCTCCGCGCGACCGTGCCGGGCCAGCAGGTCGTTCAGATCGCCCATCATCTCGGCGAGCCGCTGCTGGGCGGCCGGGTCGGCGGAGGCGCGCACCGCGTCGCGCATCCCGGCGAAGCGCTGGCCGAGCACGTCGTCGCGGAGTTGGTCGAGGATCTGCTGGTACGCGCGGCGGGCGTCGTCGCTGGCCCACTGGTAGCCGGACAGCTCCTCCACCGCCCGCGCCGTCGAGCGCGGCAGATTGTCCAGCACCGCCTCGGCGAACCGCGCGGCGTCGTCGTCGCGACCCCGCAGCTCGTCCCGCTCGGCGGCGAGGGCCTGGTCGAGCAGGGCCTGGGCCCGGGTCACCGCCCCGTCCAGGTCGCCCCTGCGCAGCGCCTCCCGGCGCAGCCGCCGAGCCCGGGCGGCCAGGTCGTCCAGGCCACCCCGTCCCTGCGGGCCACGGCGCAGCAGGTCACGCAGTGCCTCCCGCAGGCTGCCGCCGGCCAGCACCTCGGCACCGACCGCGTCCACCGCCTCGCGCACGTCGTACGGGGGTGCGAGCGGGTCGGGCCCGCCGTTCCACTGCCCGTAACGGAACCGGTTGCCGGCCACGGTCAGCCCCGGCCGCCGTAGACGGTGCGCCCCGAGTCGGTGACGTCCTTGCCGAGCCGGCGGGTCAGGTGCAGCCCCTCCAGCACGAACTCGACGGCGGCAGCGGCCTCCTCCGAGGTGGGCGCGTCACCCAGGTCGAGCCGGTCCAGGACCTTCGCCAACCCGGGTACGGTGCCGACCTGGCGCAGCAGCTCGGCGGCGCTGACCAACTCGCCGGTCTCGATCGCGGCGCCGTCCTCGACCAGGGCGGTGAACCCGGACAGGTCCAGCCCGGCCAGGCGGGCCCGGAACGTCTCGGCGGTCGCCGTACGCAGCAGGTGCGCGAGGATCTCGGTCTCCCGACCCTCCTCGCCGCTCTCGAACTCGACCTTGCCGCGCAGCGTGCTCGTCACCGACACCGCGTCACCGACGCGGGCGACGGCGGCCTCGGGGCGTCCGTCCGGGGTGTCGGAGGCGGCGAGCAGACCGGCGCGACGCAGCGCGGCACCGGCGACCGTCTCGGCGGCGGCGATGGCGAAGCGGGCGGAGACACCGGAGCGCGGGTCCACCGACGGCGACTCCCGGACGGCGCGGGCGAAGCGGGCCAGCACCTCCAGCACGTGTTCGGGCACCTCGGCGACCACGTCGGCCTCCTGGCGGATCAGCGCCAGCTCCAGCTCCAGCTCGACCGGGTAGTGGGTGCGGATCTCCGCGCCGAAACGGTCCTTGAGGGGAGTGATGATCCGGCCCCGGTTGGTGTAGTCCTCCGGGTTGGCGCTCGCCACCAGGAGCAGGTCCAGCGGCAGGCGCAGCTGGTAGCCGCGGACCTGGATGTCCCGCTCCTCCAGCACGTTGAGCAGGGCCACCTGGATCCGCTCGGCCAGGTCGGGCAGTTCGTTGACGGCGAAGATGCCCCGGTTGGTGCGTGGCACCAACCCGAAGTGGATGGTTTCCGGGTCGCCGAGGGTACGACCCTGGGCGATGCGGATCGGGTCGACGTCGCCGATCAGGTCCCCGACGCTGGTGTCCGGGGTGGCCAACTTCTCGCCGTACCGCATCGAACGGTGCAGCCAGCCGATCGGCAGGTCGTCACCGGCCTCGGTGACCTGGGCGACCGACGCCGGGGTGAGCGGGTGCATCGGGTGCTCGTTGAGCACCGAGCCGGGCAGAACGGGGGTCCACTCGTCGAGCAACGCGCCCAGTGAGCGGATCAGTCGGGTCTTGCCCTGGCCGCGCTCGCCGAGCAGCACCATGTCGTGCCCGGCGAGCAGGGCCCGCTCGACCTCGGGCAGCACTGTGTCGTCGTAGCCGACGATGCCGGGGAAACGGGTCTCGCCGGAGCGCATCCGGGCGAGGAGGTTGTCGCGGAGTTCCTGCTTGACGGTGCGGTACTGGTGACCGGCCGCCCGTAGCGCGCCGAGCGTGCCGGGCAGGTCGGCCGGTGGAACCGGGATTACCGGGGTAGGCGCAGTCACCCGACCCACGCTAGCTCACATTCGCGGGGGCGCCCCGGGCATCAGGGGGCACCCCCGCTCCCACCCTCAGCCCCGATCGCAACGCCGGCAGGCACCGCGGCGGCGCAGGTGGTACGCGTACGTGGCGACGCCGAGGGCCACGCCCCACAGCGGCCAGAGCAGCATCGGCGCCCCGGTCATGCTGAACCCGCCGGTCAGCCGCCAGAACTCGGGATTGCTGAGCAGCCCCAGAGAGGCCGCGGTCACGGAGATGGCGACCAGGGTGGCCGGCACCACGGCCAGCTTCACCGGCACCCGACGGCCGGCCAGGCCGAGCATCCAGCGCGGGAACCGCTCGCCCCAGCGCTGCACCAGTCCGAGGGTGAGGATCGCGCCGACGCTGGCGAAAGCGCCCAGCCCGAGCCCGGCCCAGACCAGCCCGGTGTCCTGCATCTCGGTCAGGAACTCGCGGGAGATGCCGAGCGGGACGCCGGCCGCCCAGGCGAACCGGGTGACCGCGTACGTCAGGGGGATCACCGCGGCGATGCCGGCGGCCCACCGGCCCCAGCGGGTGGCGGCGGCCGGGGTGGTCCACCCCTTGCCGGTGTCGGCGCGGCCGCAGCCGACGCAGGCCCCGGCGGTACGGCGCTGCCAGGCGAGTACCGCCCCGACCAGCAGCAGCCCGCCGGCCAGCGCCGCGAACCGGGCGAACAGCGCCCAGTTGAAGACATCGGAGTAGTCGATGGGCGGCCAGCCGAACGGTGCCCCGACGATGAGTATCGGCAGGTAGCCGAGGACGATCAGCACTCGGACGTCCGGCACGATCAGGACAAGGACGAACGCGACCGCCCAGCCGTAGCCGGCGAGCAGCGCCCGCAGCGGGCCGGGTGATCGCGCAGCCGGGCGGCTCATGGCCAGGGCGGCCACCGCGGCGGTGAGCAGCACACCGGAGAAGAGCGGGGTGGCCACCTCCACCGGCACCAGGCGGAGCAGGCTGACGTCGCCGCCGTGGGGGTCGTTCGGGCCGAACGGGTAGCCGGCGCCGGTGAGCGTGCCGAGCAGGGCGAGCACGCCCCACAGGCCGAGCCAACCGGCGGCCAGTGGGGCCAGCCGGTCCGGCCAGCGGGAGTCGGTACGGGGCAGAGATGCAGTTATCGTCGTCATGCTCTCAGCCTCGACTGGCAGCCGCCGGATTCCCTCCCGGCCGGCGGTGAACCCGCTCCCCCGGTGGAGGGACCGATCAGCCGGACGGGGTGACGAAGCCGGACTCGTAGGCGGCGATGACCGCCTGCGTGCGGTCGCGGACCCCCAGCTTGGCCAGCACGTTGCCGACGTGCGTCTTGACCGTCTCCACCCCGACCACCAGGTGCGCGGCGATCTCCGGGTTGGACCGGCCAGTGGTCATCAACCGCAGCACCTCGGCCTCCCGTTCGGTGAGCCGGGCGGTGCTCAACCGGTCGCCGCCCGCCGGCCCGTACGCCCCGACCAGTTGGCGGATCGCGGCCGGGAAGAGCAGCGACTCGCCGGCCGCGACCACCCGGACCGCCTCGACCACCTCGGCGGGCCGGGCCCGTTTGAGCAGGAACCCCGAGGCACCGGCGCGCAGCGCCTCGTAGACGTACTCGTCGTTGGCGAAGGTGGTGACCACCAGCACCCGGGGCGGGTCGGCGGAGGTGGCCATCAGGTGCCGGGTGGCCTGGATGCCGTCGATGCCGGGCATCCGTACGTCCATCAGCACCACGTCGGGCCGGTGCCGGGCGACCAGCGGCGGCACCTCGGCACCGTCGGCGGCCTCGGCGAGCACGTGCAGGTCCGGTTGGGCGTCGATGATCGCTCGCAGCCCGATTCGGATCAGCTCGTCGTCGTCGACGATGAGCACCCCGGTGGTCATCGGGTCTCCTCGTAGGGCAGGCGGGCCCGGATCAGCCACCGGTCGCCGTCCGGGCCCACTGTGATCCGGCCGCCGAGCAGCAGCACCCGCTCCCGCATGCCGTCCAGACCCCGACCGCCCCGCCCCAGCCGGGACCGGTGGGGGTGGCTCACGGCGTTGACCAGTTCCAACTCCAGCGCGTCCGGGTGCAGGTCCAGGCGTACCGTCACCGGACCGTGGCCGTGTCGGGCGGCGTTGGTCAGTCCTTCCTGGACGATCCGGTAGCCCTCCCGGGAGACCACAGCGGGCGCCCGCGCCGGGTCGCCGGAGCGTTGCGCGTGCACGGCCAGGCCGGCCGCGCGCGCGTCGGTGATCAGCCGGTCCAGGTCGGCGAGGGTACGCTGCGGCGCCACCACGGGCCGGTCGCGTCCGTTCTCCCGGAGCAGCCCGAGGACGTGGTCGAGGTCGTCCATCGCGGTCCGCCCGACGTCCTCGATGGCGGTGAGCGCCCGCCGGACGAACTCGGGGTCGGTGTCGAGGACTTCACGGGCGGCCCCGGCCTGGAGGGTGGCCACTGTCAGCGCGTGGCCGACGGAGTCGTGCAGCTCCCGGGCCAGCCGGTTGCGTTCGGCGAGCCGGGCGGCCCGTGCTTCGAGGGCGGCGATCCGCTCCGCCTGGGCCGGGCCGAGCAGCACCGGCGCCATGGACCCGGCGAGCGCGCCGAGACCGGCGACCGCGTAGCCGAGGACGACCAGCAGGAGCACCCCGGTCACTGTCAGCCAGCCGCTGTCCTGTCCGTCCAGTGGCCCGAACTGTTCCCGGCTGATCAGCTCGGTGCCGATGCCGAACTGTTGGGCGATGAACGCCAGTGCCATCGGCAAGGCGCTGAACAACCCGATCATCACCAGCGCGCCGACGATGAGGTGGGTGGCGATCCAGAGCGCGCTGCGCAGCCGGGTCTCCCGGTCGCCGTGGTGGCCGGGCGCGGGGTCGGGCAGGTCGACGCCGAGAAGGGCCCGGACGGCGGCGATCTCCAAGGCCCGGCTGCCGTCCAGCAGCAACGGGACGACGGCGATCAGTACGGCGATGACCAGCAGGACATAGACCATCGGACGGGGGATCGCCGAGTCGGCGAGCAGTTGGGCGAAGGTCACCGCGAGCAGCCCGTACGGCAGTGCCAGCACGCCGCCGAGCAGCAGGAACACGCCGCGTCGCCAGGTGGTGCCGGCGACCAGCGGGGCCAGCGCCGCTCGGAGGGTCACCTCGTCATTCTGCTGCCCGGACGGGTCCCGCCGACTCCCCCGCGTCGGGGAGATGTCAGCGGTGGTCGGCGACGTACTGCTGCGGGTCCTTGTCGCGGAACGGCAGGTTGCGGCCGTTCTTGTGCTCGCCGTAGAAGGTCAGCCAGCGTTGGCCCAGCTCGGCGCGGAGTTCGGTGCTGGCGTGCCGGCGGAAGTCGGGCAGCGCCTCGTCCTCTTCCTCGGCCAGGTGTTCGCTGTTCTCCCGGCGGGCGGTGCCGACCGCCTCCCACCACTGGTCCGAGCCGACCGGGTGCAGTTTCGCCTCGGCGATGGCGTCGCGGATCTTGTTGTGGTCGCCGATCGCGTCGGCGGTCTCGTCCTCGCCGTCGTCGCCGTGCTTGACCAGGTGCGGGTAGAGGATCGCCTCTTCCGCCTCGGCGTGGATGTCCAGGTGCAGGGCGAGAGCGTCCCAGATGGCGAGCATCTCCTGCTCGTCGCGGGCGTCGTCGAGGCGGGCGAAGCCACGCCGGAAGGCGGCGTGGTCGTCCAGGATCAGTGCGGTGATGTCGTCCACTGTGCTCACTTTCCGGTTGGGTTGCCGATCCGGGCACGCAGCATCGCCGGCATCGCGGCGAGCCCGGTGATCGGGCGGAAGCGTTTCGCCGCCTCGGCCAGCGCCGTGTACTCGTCGTCGGCGAGGTCGATGTCGGCGGCGGCGGCGTTGCGTTCCATCTGCTCGACCCCGGACGCCCCGGGGATGGCGAGCACGTTCGGGTGGCGCAGCAGGTAGGCCAGCGCGATCTGGCTGGGGGTGGCGTCGTGGGCGTCGGCGACCTGGCGCAGGGTGTCGATCAGGGCCGCGCCGCGCTCAAGGTTCTCCGGCAGGAAGTACGGGTTGGCCCGCCGGACCGCACCGGTCGGCGGGTGCTTGGCGTCGTAGCGGCCGGAGAGGAAGCCCTGCGCCAGCGGGCTGTACGCGATGACCACCCGGCCGGCCTGCCGCGCGTACGGCAGCAGGTCCTGCTCGGGCGCGCGGTCCAGCATGCTGTAGCGGACCTGGTTGCTGAGCACCCGCCGGCCGAGCGCGGCTTCGGCGATCTGCCAGCGGCGCAGCCCGTAGTTGCTCACGCCGACGTCGCCGATCAGCCCGACGTCCTGCAGGGTCCGCATGCCGCGCATCGTGGTGTGGTCGGCGACCAGCGGGTTGTGCTGGTGCACCTGGTAGAGGTCGATGCTGGTGACGCCGAGCCGGGCCGCCGAGGCGACCGCCCTCTGCTGCACGACAGCGGCCACCGGCAGCACCGGCAGGATCTTGCTGGCGATCACGACCTTCGGCCGGTCGTCGCCGAGGGCCGCGCCGAGGATGCGTTCGCTGCGCCCGAAGCCGTAGATCTCAGCGGTGTCGAAGACCGTCACACCCAGCTCGACGGCCCGCCGGACGATCTGCGCCGCCTGCCGCTCGAAGTCCGGGCCGTACCCCCACTCCCTGGAGCCGAACTGCCAGGTGCCCAACCCGATCTTGGACAGCGGTTTGGGGGTGTCGAGCGCAATGAAACGCATGGCGTCGAAACTACCCCGATGTCCTGGTTTCCACGCCCGATCCACGCCAGGGCGGGCCGGAGCTAGGCTCATGATCGTGACTTACCTCGCCGCGGATGACCGCTACGACACCATGACCTACCGGCGCAGCGGACGCAGCGGCCTGCGACTGCCTGCCGTCTCGCTCGGGCTGTGGCACAACTTCGGTCCGGACCGCCCGTTCGAACGGCAGCGCGACATCGTCCGCCGCGCCTTCGACCTGGGTGTCACCCACTTCGACCTGGCCAACAACTACGGCCCGCCGCCCGGTTCGGCGGAGGAGAACTTCGGCCGGATGCTCGCCACCGACCTGAAGCCGTACCGGGACGAGTTGGTCATCTCCAGCAAGGCCGGGTACCTGATGTGGCCCGGCCCGTACGGCGAGTGGGGCTCGCGCAAGAACCTGATCTCGTCGCTGGACCAGTCGCTGGGCCGGATGGGGCTGGACTACGTCGACATCTTCTACTCGCACCGGTTCGACCCGGACACCCCGCTGGAGGAGACGATGGGGGCGCTCGACGCCATCGTCCGCTCCGGCAAGGCGCTCTACGTCGGCATCTCGAACTACAACTCGGAGCAGACCACGCGGGCCGCCGCGATCCTGCGCGAGTTGGGTACGCCGCTGCTGATCAATCAGCCGTCGTACTCGATGCTCAACCGCTGGACCGAGTCCGACGGCCTGCTCGACACGCTGGAGCAGGTCGGTGCGGGCTGCATCGCGTACAGCCCGTTGGCGCAGGGCCTGCTGACCGACCGCTACCTGGGCGGCATTCCGGCCGACTCGCGGGTTCGCACCAGCGTCTTCCTCAACGAGAGCGACCTCAGCGACGAGAAGATGGCCACCATTCGTGGGCTCGGCGCGGTCGCCGAGGGGCGCGGCCAGTCCCTCGCTCAGCTCGCGTTGGCCTGGGCGCTGCGTGACCCGCGGATGACCAGCCTCATCATCGGCGCGAGCAGCGTCGAGCAGTTGGAGACGAACATCGCCGCGCTGGACAACCTCGACTTCACTGCCGACGAGTTGGCCGAGATCGAGCGCCACCTGGGCTGAACACCGTCGGGTTCCGGGCGGGTCGGTTCACCAGATCCGGCGCCGCCCGGCCCGGTGGTTACGCACCTCGCACTGCCGGCCCACCGGTGCTGCGGCGCTGCGGCGTCGCCGTCCGGCACCGATCAGCAGCAGCGCCAGGACCAGCACGGTGGCAGCACCGGCCAGCACCGGCCACCGACCGCCGAGGGTGGTCACCGACGCCACCGGCACGCCCGGGTCGGCCGCCGCCGCCACCGCCGCCTCGGTGGCGGCCGGCCCACTCGCGGCGGTACGCGGCGCGCTCTTCGGCGCGGCGGCCTTCGCCGGGGTGGGGGTGGCCGTGGCACCGGTGGCCTTGGCACCGCGGAACACCACGTCGGAGCAGGAGTAGTAGGTGTCCGGCGTGTTGGAGTTCTGCCAGATCGTGTAGATCAGCTGTCGGCCACTGCGGCCCGCGGGCAGCCGGCCCGCCAACTGGTACGCCCCGGCCCGCACCGGCGGGTCGGTCAGCGTCAGGAACGGGCGCGACTCCAGATCCGCCCAGGTCAGCTTCTTGCTCGGGTCGTAGTCGGGCGTGGTGACGTAGAGCCGGAAGGTGCCCCGGTGCTCGATGGTGGTCCGGTACCGGAAGGTGAACTTCGCGCCGGTGGTCAGCGTGGTGCTGGGCCAGTCGGTGCGGGGCAGGTCCAGTCCCCGGTACGCGGACAGCCCGCCGCTGCACAACTCACCGTCCGGGATCCGTTCCCGATCTCGCCCGTTGATCGTGGAAACGCGCACGTTGTCCCATTCGCGGACCGCCGCGCCGGCCTGGATCGCCGCCCGGCAGGCGCTGGTGGTCGCGTACCGGCCCTCGGGGCCACAGGCAGCCGCGCGACTGATCGGGTCGGTCGGGGCGCCGTGGGCGGCTGCGGGTGTGGCGGCCAGCGGCACTGTCGCGGCAGCGACCAGCACCGTGGCGACGAGCCGGCGTACGGGCATGAGGATGACCTCCGCCCACTGGTACGGCTGGCAGACGGCAAAGGTTCGACGCTGACCGGCCGGGAATCCGGCGGGTGGGTACGGCGTTTCGATACTCGGAACCGCTGGCACCGAGGAGGCAGACATGAAGGTACGTAGCTCGTTGCGTGCGCTCAAGCAGAAGCCGGGTTCGGTGGTGGTCCGCCGTCGCGGCCGGGTGGTCGTGGTGAACCGCGCCAACCCGCAGTGGAAGAGCCGCCAGGGCTGATAGGCCCCACACGGACATAACAGTCGAACAGCGCCCTGACCGGATACCGGTCAGGGCGTTTTCGACCGAGTGGGGTGGCTCCACGATGCGGCAGAATACCGCCAACAACAGCAGAACGCCCTGGTCGGATAATCCCGACCAGGGCGTTTCTCAAGGGTGGAGCCGAGGGGACTCGAACCCCTGACCCCCACACTGCCAGTGTGGTGCGCTACCAGCTGCGCCACGGCCCCTTGCTGTTCTCCCGGTCGCCCGGGCACTGGGAAACTATACACAGACCGGCCCGCATGGTCATCTCGCGGGGTCCCCCGCCAGGCCGGGTCAGTTGAGCGCCACGTCCGGCGGAAAGTGCGCGACGGCGGCCATCATTCCGCCCTGTCGGCGCAGCACCATCGGCCACAGGTCGTCGGGCCGGTCGACGAAGGCGTCCCCGGGCAGCCCGTCCAGCACGAACCAGGACCCGTCGGCGATCTCCTGCTCCAACTGGCCGCTGCCCCAGCCGGAGTAGCCGGCGAAGACCCGGATGCCGCCGATGCTCTCCCGCAGCCGCTCCGGGTCGACCGAGAGGTCGATAGTGCCGACCGCTCCGGAAACCTGGTGGAAGCCCTTCACCCGGCGCATCGGGTGCCGCATCCGGGCGAGGCAGATGGCCGAGTCGGGCTGCACCGGGCCACCCTCGAAGAGCACCGCCGGGTGGCGGGCCAGGTCGCTCCAGTCACCGAGCACCTCGGCCACCGGCACCTCGGTGGCCCGGTTGAGCACCACGCCGAGCGCGCCGCCAGGCTCGTGGGCGACCAGCATCACCACCGTACGGTCGAAGTTCGGATCCTTGAGCGCCGGAGTCGCAACCAGCAGCCGCCCGGTCATCGACTCCATCGCTCGTCCGCCGATCGCCTGGCCCTCTCCCTGCATGCCACACACCCGTCAACCGTGAGCCCGCGCCGGGCGTCGGTCATCGACCGGATCCGCCCGCCGCATCGGGTTCAGCCGCGCTGTCAACGCCATGCCTGGCACCATAGCCTGCGTGCTGGGTGCTGGCTAAGGTCTGACCGGCGGGTGATCGGACAGTTAAGACGAAGGGCCGACGCACCCGGCGGCGGAGCTCCCGGTGATCGACCGATCGGAGCCACCGGCGGCCGAGAAACGCCCGAAAGGTCCGTCACATCCCGATAGATTCGGCTGATCGGGAGGGCGAACGCGGTTGCCCCTGCCCGCGACACGGAGGCGGGTGCGATGGCAACTGTCCGGGACGCGACGTACGACGTGCTCCGCACCCTCGGTATGACCACTGTCTTCGGCAACCCTGGGTCCACCGAGGAGCCGTTCCTCCAGGACTTCCCCTCCGACTTCCACTACGTCCACGCGCTGCACGAGGCGACGGCCGTCGCGATGGCCGACGGCTACGCCCAGGCCACCGGGATGCCCGCCCACGTCAACCTGCACACCGCGCCGGGCACCGGCAACGGCATGGGCAACCTGGTCACCGCCTGGCACAACAAGACCCCGCTGATCGTCACCGCCGGCCAGCAGACCCGGGAGATGCTGCTCCTGGAACCCCGGCTGGCCAGCCGCCGGCCCACCGAACTTCCGCAGCCCTACGTGAAGTGGGCCTACGAGCCGGCTCGGGCGCAGGACATCCCCGCCGCGATGCTGCGGGCGTACGCGACGGCGGTGCAGCCACCGGCCGGGCCGGTCTTCCTCTCCCTGCCGATGGACGACTGGGCCCAGCCGGCCGACCCGCCGCCCGCGCCGCGAACGGTGGCCACCCGGTTCGCGCCGGACCCACAGCGGTTGGAGGAGTTCGTCCGCGTGCTGGCCGGCAGCCGCAACCCGGTGCTCGTGTACGGGCCGGGGGTGGACCGTTCCGCGAGCTGGTCGACGGCGGTGGCGCTGGCGGAGCGGCTCGCCGCGCCGGTCTGGTCGGCTCCCGCCACCGAGCGGGCGGTGTTCCCCGAGGACCACCCGCACTTTCGCGGCGTGCTGCCGTACGCGATCGGTCCGCTCGCCGATGCGCTGCGCGGGCACGACACGGTGCTGGTCGTCGGCGCCCAGGTGTTCCGCTACTACCCGTACGTGCCGGGCGGGCACCTGCCCGACGGTGCCCGCCTGCTGCACATCACTGACGACCCCGACGAGGCCGCGCGGGCCCCGGTCGGTGACAGCCTGCTCAGCGACCCGGGACTGGCCCTGGCCGCGCTGGTCGAAGGGGTGCCGCCGAGCGACCGGCCGGCACCCGGGCGACGGGACGCGCTCGCGCCGCCGGAGGTCAGCACCCCGATGAGCGCCGACGCCCTGTTCGCCGCACTGGCCGCGCACTGGCCGCCGGACGGCGTGCTGGTCCAGGAGTCACCATCCAATCTGTCCGCGCTGCGTCGTCAGCTGCGGATCACCCGCCCGGCGTCGTACTTCACGATGGCCAGCGGCGGCCTCGGCTACGGCCTGCCGGCGGCCATCGGCATCGCACTGGCCGAACGGGACACCGGGCGCGGTCGCCCGGTGGTGGCGGTGATCGGCGACGGCTCCTTCCACTATTCGGTGCAGGCGCTCTGGACGGCCGCGCGCCTGGCACTGCCGGTGGTGGTCGTCGTCCCGGTCAACCAGCAGTACGCGATCCTCAAGGCGTTCGCCGAGCTGAAGCACACTCCCGGTGTGCCCGGCCTGGACCTGCCGGGGTTGGACGTCGTCGCGATCGCGGCCGGCTACGGCTGCGCCACGCAGGTGGCCGAGACCCCCGACCAGCTCGGCGCGGCGCTCTCCGCCGGGCTGCGCGCCGACCGGCCCACTGTGGTGCCGGTACCGATCAGCACCGAAGTGCCCAGCATCCTCTGAACCGGGTCAGCGTGGTCCGATCGACAGCGGGGCACCGGTGAAGACGTCCAACACCGGTCGGTTGCCCAGCGGTGTCGCCAGGTTCACGGTGACCGGCTCCACCTTCAGCAGGGCGATGCATTCGCCGGTGGCCCGGGTGACGCCGCCACCGACCACCACGACGTCCGGCCGTTCCCACACCAACGGCGTGATCCCGGTGTCGCACGCGCCGACGCCGAGGCGCACTGTCAACCGGGCGCCGTCGACGGCGGCCAGGTCCTGGGCCGCCACCAACCCGTCCGGCAGCGGCCGGGCCGGCGTGGTCGGCTCGGGCACGGGGGTGACGGCCGTCGGCGCGACGGCGAGCCGGACCACCGGCGTGGTCAGCTCCTTGATGGTGAACAGCCAGGCCGGGACCTGCGCCACGCCACGGCTCGTGCGCACCGGCACGGCGTCCAACGTGACAGCGGTGACGGTGAGCGGAAGGCAGGCGGTCTGCGTGCTGCTCGTGACCCACCCGTCGGGCCCCGGTTCGACTGTGGGGCCGCCGGGGGTGGGTCGTCCGGGCCGTTTCGGCCGCCCCGGGCAGGGCAGTGGGTCACCCTGGTCGAGCTGCCGGTACGCCTCGGCGGCACTGACCAACGGCAGCGTCAACCGCCCGTCCGGGAACTGGATCTCGCCGCCGACCCGGGTGGGCGGTATTCCGACCTGCTCGCGGTACCACCCGGCCCGGAAGGCCGCCTCGGTCTCGGGGGTGAAGCCCGGGTCACCGGTGAGCAGGGTCGGCCCCTCCAACGGCACGTAACCCGTGCGCCACTCGACGCCGGGCCGCCACGCCTCGGCGACCTGGGCGGCCCGCTGGGCGAAGGCCGCCGCCCCGTCCGTGCGGCTGGGCGGGCCACCGGCCGGACCGGCGTCGGTCGCGGCACAGCCCGTCAGGAGCAGCAACGGGAGTACGAGCAGCAGGGCGAACCGATTCATGCACGGTTCGACGCCCCCGCCGACCGGCCGGTTCCCGACCTGAGCTCAGGTCTCGCCACCCAGATCCGTCTGGTACGCCTCCCAGAGCAGGTCGGCACCGCGCCGCCGATGTCGGGCCAACCGCCGCAGCAGGTGCCCGGCCCGGTGTCGCAGCTCATCGGGGCGCGCCTCGGGTTGCTCGGCGATCTGCTGAACCGCCAGGATCGCGGCGACGATCGCCACGTGCTCCCGGGTCAGCAGCCGCACCCCGTGGTCAAGTCGTGGCGACTGGCTGAGCAACTCCCGGTAGAGGCCGGTGGGACCTTCGGTGACCCGGACGTGCTCGGCGAAGCCGTGGCGCACCGGACGCAGGCGAAGGAGCACCTCCTCGCGCCAGCACGGCTCGGTGCTCGCGACGGCGACGGCCCGGCCGAGGGCGTGCACGTCACCGGCGAGGCCGGCCGGGCGCGGCACGCCGGGCAGACCGATGGAATGTGGATCGGCGGGGAGCCCCGCCGGATGCGCGACGCGCGCTTGGGCGACGACTGACGGCTGCTGGACCGGACCGGTGACCATTGGCACCTCCCGCACGGCGGCTCTGCTACCCCATACCGCGATGGTGAGGCTGCCCGGCCCGCCCTGTCCAGGGCCCAGGCTCGTCTCATCTGCCCCGTTGACCCCAGTGACCCCACCAGCCCCGCTGCTGTGGCCTCCAGCCCTCCGCGTCGGCCTCCTGGGACGTACGACCGCCTCGGTCGGCCGACGGGCGCTCTGCCAGCCGGCGCAGGTGGTCGGCCACGGCGGTCGCGTCGCCCGCCGGCTCATCGCCCCGTCGACCCGTCGTGATCGCCTCGGCCAGCGCCCGCAGCTCGGACGGCGGCAGGACGGGCAGCCCCATGCCGCGCAGTGGGATGGTGACCCCCCGGGCGCTCCCCGGGTCGGTCGCGAGGATGGCCCGCGCCTGCGGTTCGCCGGCCGGGTCGTTGACGTCCGCCTCGCGGTACGACACCGCACCGGACTCGATCCGGGCGGTGGCGAGGTCGACGGTGCGGGTGCGCAGCGCACCGCGTACCCGAGCCCTGCTGCCGTCCAGCCAGGCGGCCGTACGGAGCACCCGCAGCACCAGGTAGAGGCCGAGCAGCACGAAGGGCAGACCACACAGGCCGACGAACGGGCTGGGACCGGACTGGTCCGGGTCGACGGAGTCGCGCAGTCCGGGCGGCAACAGCCCCGGTGGCAGGTCGCGAGCCTCCTCATAGGAGGCGAACGCGTCGCCCCGGCCGGTCAGTCGGCGCAGCAGCCCATCGGCGATGAGGGGCAGTGCCACGAACGCCGCGCCGACGGCCGTGAGCAGGACGCCGAACACCACCGCCACGACGCGCTGGCCGGGCGACGCGCCGACCGACAGGCGCAGCTCCTGGTTGGTCACAGGAGGCAGCGTAAGACCCCGCGAACAACGAAGCGCCCCGGCTGGTGGGCCGGGGCGCTTCGTTCGAGGTGGTGGAGGTGCCGGGAATCGAACCCGGGTCCTTCGCCGGTTTGTCAGGGCTTCTCCGAGCGCAGCTCGCTGTGCCTCTACTCGGCCCCACCGCTCACGCGAGCAAGTTGGTGTGACGGGCCCAGTCGCTGATTAATCTCGCCGCACGGACCCCGCGACCGGGTCCGATTGGCCAGCCTCCTAGCTGATGCCGGCTACTGGGACGAAGGCGTTCCCAGGCCGACAGACTTAGCTACTCGCCTCAGGCGGCGAGAGCGAAGTCAGCGCGATTTTGCTTGGCGCTTATAAGTTTCCGACGACCGATTCTCGAGACGACGTCGGCTTCCTCGGCTCGCTTCCCCTGTCGCTGCGTACGAAGTCGAAACCAGTCACCCCCTCGACAGGCCGCCGATGTGGCGGCACTGACAAGACTAACGCCTGCCGCAACAGCTTTCATCCCGAGCCCCGGGCCGGCACGCCGACCCGGGCAAACAGGATGAACTAGTCGTCCATTCCCTTGCCGCGTCGACCGGACACCCGGGCGATCTCCCGGTCCGCGTCGCGCTTGGCGAGATCCTGGCGCTTGTCGTACGACTTCTTGCCCTTGGCCAGGGCGATCTCGACCTTGGCCCAGCCGTCCGAGAAGTAGACCTGCAACGGGACGATGGTGAAACCGCCCTCGCGGGTCCTGCCGAGGAGCTTGTCGATCTCGCCCCGGTTGAGCAGCAGCTTGCGGGTACGCCGAGGCTCATGGTTGGTCCAGGTGCCCTGGGTGTACTCCGGGATGTGCATCGCGTGCAGGAACAACTCGCCGTCACGTTCCTGCGCGAACGCGTCGACAAGTGACGCCCGCCCGGCCCGCAGCGACTTGACCTCGGTGCCGGTCAGCGCCATGCCCGCCTCGTACGTGTCGAAGATGGCGTAGTCGTGGCGCGCCTTCTTGTTGGAGGCGACCACCTTGCGCCCCTTTTCCCGTGGCATCGGTGCCACCCCCTCTCCTGGCGTCCGCGGCCGGGCTCACCCCGGCCGGACAACCGATCATGCTACCCGAATCACAAGGACCCTCCCGCGCCGTTTATTTCCGGCTGCGGGAGGGTCCTCGGGAGACCACGGGACGACCCGTACGGTGCCTAGACCCGCAGGTAGAAGCGCAGGGTGATCCAGGCGGTGCCCGCGCTGACCAGACCACCGACGCCGGCCATCAGCGGGAAGATGAACAGGATGTCGCCCCAGGTGATCGGCGAGAGCAGACCCTGCAACGCGCTCAGCGACCCGTCGAAGAGCAGATACTTCGCCGCGACCAGGGCCACCAGACCGAGCAGTGAACCGATCAGGCCGGCCACCACGGCCTCCAGCACGAACGGCGCCTGGATGAACCAGTTGGACGCGCCGACCAGCTTCATGACCGCCACCTCACGCCGCTTGCTGTACGCGGCCACCTGAATGGTGTTCGCGACGAGCAGCAGGGCGGCGACCGCCATCACGATGGCGGCGGCCAGGGCGATGTTCTGGATCGCGGTGAGGATGTTGAAGATCTTGTCGAGCAGTCGACTCTGGTCGACGATCTCCTCGACACCCTCCGTGTCCTTGTACTGGTCGTAGACGTTCTTGTACTGCTCCGGATTGTTCAGTGTGAGTCGGAAGGACTCGGGCAGCTGGTCCGGCTTGACCGCGTTGACCAGATCCGGCGCGTCCTGGTACATCGACTTGAAGCGCTCGTACGCCTGGGCCTTGTCGACGTAGATGACCTCCTTGACCAGGGGGTCGCCGTCGAGCTTGGTCTGCAGGTCGGTGCGCTGCTGCTCGCTCACCTCCTGCTCCATGAAGATCGAGACCTGGATGTTCTTGTAGTAGAGGTCCTTCATGTCGTCGACCTGGCGGTACATCAGACCGCTGGCGCCGAGCATGGTCAGCGAGACCGCCATCGTGATGATCATCGCGATGGACATGGTCACGTTGCGCCACAGTCCGACCAGTACCTCGGACAGGACGTATTTCACGCGCATCGGGATTTCCTCCGGGTCTCCGGCATGAGGTGTTCGTCGTCAGGCTGCGCAGGGGTGGAGCGCCGGCTCACCCGTAGACGCCGCGGGCCTGGTCACGCACGATGCGACCGCTCTCAATCTCAACGACGCGGCGGCGCATCTGGTTCACGATGTTGGAGTCGTGGGTGACCATCACGACGGTCGTGCCGGTGCGATTGATCCGGTCCAGCAGACGCATGATCTCGATCGAGGTGTCCGGGTCCAGGTTTCCGGTGGGCTCGTCCGCCAGCAGGATCAGCGGACGGTTCACGAACGCCCGGGCGACGGCGACCCGCTGCTGCTCACCACCGGAGAGCTCGTGCGGGTAGCGATGCTCCTTGCCACCGAGCCCGACCAGCTCCAGCACCTCCGGCACGACCCGGCGGGCAACCGCCTTCGTCTTGCCGATCACCTCAAGGGCGAACGCCACGTTCTCGTAGGCGGTGCGGTTGGGCAGCAACCGGAAGTCCTGGAAGACGCAGCCGATCGAGCGCCGGAAGTGGGGTCGCTTCCAGGAGCGCATCGACGTGACGTCCTTGCCGTTGACGACGACGCGCCCCTTGTTGGGGGCCACCTCGTGCAGCAGCATTTTGATGATCGTGGACTTGCCGGAGCCGGATGGACCGATGAAGAAGACGAACTCGCCCTTCTCGATCGAGACGGACACGTTGTCGAGCGAAGGCCGGGACGCCTTCGGGTACGTCTTCGTCACTTGCTCAAGCTGAATCACGGGTGGTGAGTCTACGCGGTGTAACAACTGAGCCAAGCCCCACGCCCCACAGATCCGGCGCGCGTCGTCGAATCAGGCCTCTACCTGGAGATCGATGACGCGCTCCGCCCGCGAGCCGTCACGCAGTGTCGTTGGCGAGTTGACGCTGCTTGCGCCAACGGATGCCGGCCTCGATGAAATCGTCGAGGTCGCCGTCGAAGACCCCGCTCGGATTGCCGGTCTCCTGCTCGGTTCGGAGATCCTTCACCATCTGATACGGGTGCAGGACGTAGGAGCGCATCTGGTCGCCCCACGAGCTCGTGCCGCCGCTCTTGAGGCCGGCCATCTTCTCTTCCTCCTCCTGGCGCTTGCGCTCCAGGAGCCGAGCCTGAAGCACCCGCAGCGCGGAGGCCTTGTTCTGCAACTGGGACTTCTCGTTCTGGCAGGTCACCACGATGCCCGTCGGAATGTGCGTCAGGCGCACCGCCGAGTCGGTGGTGTTGACGCTCTGCCCACCCGGCCCGGAGGAGCGGTAGACATCGACCCGAACCTCGTTCTCCGGGATGTCGATGTGGTCGGTCTGCTCGGTGACCGGCAGAACCTCGACACCCGCGAAGCTGGTCTGCCGACGGCCCTGGTTGTCGAACGGGCTGATCCGGACCAGCCGGTGCGTGCCCGACTCGACGCTGAGCGTGCCGTACGCGTACGGCACCTTGACCGCGAAGGTGGCCGACTTCAGGCCCGCCTCCTCGGCGTACGACGTCTCGTAGACCTCGGTGGGGTAGCCGTGCCGCTCCGCCCAGCGCAGGTACATCCGCAGCAGCATCTCGGCGAAGTCCGCGGCGTCCACGCCACCCGCGCCGGCTCGGATGGCGACCAGCGCCTCCCGGGAGTCGTACTCGCCGGAGAGCAGGGTGCGGACCTCCATCTCCTGGATGGCCTTGGTCAGCCCGGTGATCTCCGACTCGACCTCGGTCAACACACCCGGGTCGGCCTCGGCCTCGGCCAGCTCCAGCAGCACCTGGGCGTCGTCGAGGCCGGAACGCAGGCTGCCCAGCTTGCTGATCTCGCCGTTGACGTACGACAGCTGCGAGGTCACCTGCTGGGCCTTGGCCTGGTCGTCCCACAGATCGGGGGCGGAGGCCTCCTGCTCCAGGCGGGCCTTGTCCTCGTGGAGCCGGTCGAGGTTGAGGACGGCCTCGATGTTTCGCAGGGTCGCGTCGAGTTCCTTGAGCTGTTCGGCGTAATCGGCAGCGGTCACGACAGACAAGCGTACTGCGTCGGGAGCGGAGCAGCTCGTTCCCTATGCGCGAACCCGCCGAGCGTCACCCGACGGGGGCGGACTTCAACCACGACAGGGCCGCCCGGTGGTAGGCGACGGCGAACTCCAGCGCGCTGGCGTCGTACGTCTCGCCGTCCCGTTTGGCGTTCTTCACCTGCTCCCGCACCTGGGCGAGGGCCTCGGTGTGGTATTCGTTGGCCGAGGCGTACAGGCCCTTCAGCTGGCTGGCGGAGTGCAGGTTGCCGAACGCCATCCGGAGCGCTATCGGGTTGCGGATGGTGTCCCGCCCCGGGTTCTCCGCGAGCCAGCGGGAAAACGTCCGTTTTCCGCTGGCGGTGAGTGCGTAGGGCTGGCTCATCCGCGGGCCCGGCTTGCCGAGCCGCACGTAACCCCGCTCAGCCAGCACCGGCAACTCGCGGTACACCTGACTGCGGGTCATCGACCAGTACGGCGCCAGACGGCGCTCAGCGGCGGCCATCAACTGACCGCCTGTCATCGGGCCCTCGTGGAGGAGGCCGAGAAGGGCCGCCGCCGTAGGGTTGACTCCGGAATCCGCCATGGCCACTACGCTGCCACTTTGCGCACCCGGCGTCCAGGATTTGCCGGTTTGCCACCCGACAGGACTTCCTAAGTGCACTGTCGGCGGCAGACTGTCCGTTGAGGACTATCGATGGATTGCCACATTCCGGGCATCCCGCCGGCGGCGCCACGCGCCGCCGGCGGGTCGTCGCCGGTCAGCCCATGTGGGGGTACGTGTGGTCGGTCGGCGGCACGAAGGTCTCCTTGATCGTCCGCGGAGAGACCCAGCGGACCAGGTTCAGCCAGGAGCCTGCCTTGTCGTTGGTGCCGCTGGCACGGGCGCCACCGAAGGGCTGCTGCCCGACCACAGCGCCGGTCGGCTTGTCGTTGATGTAGAAGTTGCCGGCCGCGTACCGCATCCGCTCGCCGACCGACTCGACGACCCGGCGGTCGGTGGCGAACACCGAGCCGGTCAGCGCGTACGGGGCGATCGACTCCGCCTGCGCGACGACCTCGTCGAAGCGGGCGTCGTCGAACACGTGCACGCCCAGGATCGGCCCGAAGTACTCGGTGGTGAAGGTCTCGTGAGCGGCGTCGCCGCACTCGAAGAGCGTCGGTCGCACGAAGTAGCCGACCGAGTCGTCGGCGGTGCCGCCGGCCAGCACCCGGCAGCTGTCGTCACCGGCGATCAGCTCCAGCGCGGCGGTGTGCCGGGCGAAGGCCTTGTCGTCGATGACCGCACCGCCGAAGTTGCCGAAGTCGGTCACGTCGCCGTAGGTCAGCGAGTCGGCGGTGGCGGCCAGCCGGTCCCGCAGCCCACCCTCCCAGATCGAGCGCGGCACGTACGCCCGCGAGGCCGCCGAGCACTTCTGGCCCTGGTACTCGTACGCGCCACGGATCAGCGCGGTGTGCAGAGCGTCCACGTCGGCGCTGGTGTGCGCGACGACGAAGTCCTTGCCGCCGGTCTCGCCGACCAGGCGCGGGTAGCCCCGGTAACGGGAGATGTTGTCGCCCACGGTCCGCCACAACTGCTGGAAGACCTTCGTCGAGCCGGTGAAGTGGATGCCGGCCAGATCCGGGTCGGCGAGCACGACATCGGAGACCTCCTCGCCCCGACCGGTGACCATGTTGATCACGCCGGGCGGGAGGCCGGCGGCCTCGAACAGCCGCATCGTGAAGTGCGCGGCGAACTGCTGGGTCGGGCCCGGCTTCCAGACCACGGTGTTGCCCAGCAGGGCCGGCGCCGACGGCAGGTTGCCGGCGATGGCGGTGAAGTTGAACGGGGTGACCGCGTAGACGAAACCCTCCAGCGGGCGGTGGTCGAAGCGGTTCCAGACGCCGGGCGAGGATGCCGGCTGCTCCTCCAGCAGGCGACGCGCGAAGTGCACGTTGAACCGCAGGAAGTCGATGAACTCGCACGCCGCGTCGATCTCCGCCTGGATCGCGGTCTTCGACTGACCGAGCATGGTGGCGGCGTTGAGCGTGTCCCGCCAGGGACCGGCGAGCAGCTCGGCGGCACGCAGGAAGATCGCGGCGCGCTCCTCGAAGGGCAGCGCCCGCCACATCGGCGCGGCGTCCTTGGCCGCCCTGGTCGCGGCGCGGGCGTCGTCGTGGGTGGCGTGCCCGGTCACCCCCAGCACGTGGGCGTGCTTGTGCGGCTGCACCACGTTGATCGGGTCACCGCCGGCCATCCGCTGCTCACCGCCGATGGTCATCGGCAGGTCGATGCGCTCGGCGGCGAGCTCGGTCAGCCGCCGCTGGAGCCGGTCCCGGTCGGGGCTGCCCGGCTCGTAGTTGCGAACCGGCTCGTTGCGCGGCTCGGGAACGGAGAACACGGCATCCATCAAGGCTCCTGGCGATCTCGACAGCAGTGGCGAAACCGGACCCGCGGGCACCGACCGGATGGCCGGACACCGGACACCGCACGGGAGGCCGAGCAGCGGCGGGACCTCCCGTGATTCTCCCACGACGGGCCGCGCGACCCACTTCCGCCACCGCCCCGCGCCAAGGACCGCCCCACCCCTCCTCCCCTTACCGACCGGCCTCGATCCGTCCCGCCGTCCCGGGGCGACAGGCAGCCCAGCGGGCCCGCGTACCCTGAATGGTCGGTGACCTGCCGCCTCGAAGGGGAGACGATGACCAAGCAGCCCGGCCGCGTCCCGGCCGCCGAGTCGGACGAGCCGGTGGTCGACGCGGCCAGCGCCGGCAGTCGGCCGCTTCCCGCCCCCGGCGCCGCAGTGCTCGCGCTGCTGGCGCTCGGCTGGCTGGCCGCCATGCTCTGGTCCACCCGGGAGGCCATCACCTCGGCGGCGGCCGGGGTCACCGCGATCAGCCTCTCCGCGTTCGCCCTGCCCGGCGTGATCTCGGCCGCGCTGGTGGCCGGGGCAGCCGTCGCGCTGGCCGCCGGCAACCTGCTGGCCCGCCGGTACGGCGACTGGGCCACCCTGCGCTTCGCCGGGGCGATCGGCGGCGGAATGCTGGTCGGGCTCGCCGCCGCGGTCGCCATCAACCTCACCTACTTCGACACGTCCACCACCAACGTGATCGCCGGCACCACGGCGGCCGCGGCGATCATCGGCGGCGCGCTGGCCGGCGCGCGGACCGCCCCGGCGATCGGTGCTGTGGTCACCGCCGCGCTGGGCACGCTGATCTTCGTGGTCGCGTTCAGCCGCGCCCGGGACCCGCTGTTCGACCTCTTCGGCTCCGGCGACAGCCAGGAGTCGTTGATCAACGCAGCCAAGTGGGTGTCCCGCACCGAATCGCTCGTCGCCGGGCTGCTCGCCGGGCTACTGGCCTTCGGCTACCTGACGTGGGCGCGGCGTCGAGCCGTCCGCCGCGATCCCGAGGCACCGACGCTGCGCTGGCCGGCGTACCTGCTCGCCGGCGCCGGCCCGGGGCTCCTCCTGCTGCTCGCCGAAGTGATCATCAGGGTTGGCGGCCGGTCGCTGCTCGACCTCGCCAGCGCGCTCAGTGAGGCCGACGCGGTGGCCCAGACCTCGCTGGGCACCTCGCGGGTCGACAACGGCATCTGGGTGCTCTTCGTGGGGGCGCTGACCGCGCTCATCGCGTTCGGCCGCACGCTCAGCCCCGCCCACAGCGACGACGACGAACCCACCCACGACCCGAACCCGGTCGCGGCCCAGGTCGACCCGGCGGACGACAAGCCGGGCTACGCCAAGGCGTTCGACGCCGACCCGGCCGAGACGTTCGACGCACCTGAGACCTCCGACGCCGACCAGGCAAAGGCAGACCCAACGCGCTGAGCCGCCCCCTTCCCCGGTCGATCATGGAGTTGTGGTGGGCGGTTCACCCGCCTGTGCGGCTTATGCTCACCACCACAACTCCATGATCGGCGCCGGGGGCAGCTCGGGCGGTCTGGGCCGGTGTTCCCGGTCAGTCGGTGGCGTGGAGAAGCTGGTCCAGCTCCGTCACGTCGTACCACTCCAGTTCGTGGTCCTCGGCGCCGTCGACGGTGAACTGGGCGTCCGGGTCACCAGCCGCCGCCTCGGCCACCACGTCGGCAGCCGCGCCGACCTCCTCGGCCGCGTCCGCGCCATCCACGTGGATGGCCGCGACGGCGCCCACCGGCACGGCGTTGGTCAACGCCACAGAGCTGGAGCCGAGCTCACCGTCAGCGCGCCCGACCGCCGCCGACGGCAGGTCGACCGAGACGACGACGCGACGCCGGGGAGCGGTCGGATCGGCCCGGAGCAGGTGCAGGGCGTCCTGGGCTGCGCGGGTGAAGGCGACGTACTCCAACTCCTCCTCGTCACCCTCGGCGTACCACTCACGAAGCGCCGGAGTCACGGCGTGCGCCTGGTCGGCGGCCAGCCCCTCCTCGCGAAGCCGGGCCAGCATCGGTACGGTCGCCGGCACGTACACCCGGACAAGCTCGTCGGTCACCGGTCGTCTCCCCGCGTCGTCCTCCACCGGCGGCCGCCGGCACGGGCGCAGATCATGCCGCACGCCGTGACCGTCATACACCCCGGCTCCGGCCGGAGGAAGTTTCCCGCCGGTGTGTCCCGCGCGGGTTGGTCGGCCACCGGACCGGTGCGGCGCTGGGCGGCGGGGTCTGTCGGTGGCAAACTGAGCCAAACGACATCAACCCCGGGAGTTTCTGTGGAACCCAGGTTCCTGCTGCTCTCCGACGTGGCCGCCGAGCTCAACGTGTCGGACTCGCAGGTCTACCACATGGTGCGCAGCGGTGAACTGCCGGCGATCAAGATCGGCGGGCGCGGCCAGTGGCGCGTCGAGCGCACGCGGCTGGAGGAGTACATAGCGCGCAAATACGATGAAACGGCAGACTGGGTGCAGAGCAACCCGCTGGTCGACCGCGACCCGGAGTAGCAGCGCCCCGCCCCACCCGTCCATCCCGCCCGCCGAGCCCCGTCGAGGCCCGCCGACGCCCGTCGACGCCCGTCGAGGCCCGCCGAGGCCCGTCGAGGCCCGTCGAGGCCCGTCGAGGCCCGTCGAGGCCCGTCGAGGCCCGTCGAGGCCCGCCGAGGGCATGATCCACTCGGTTTCGCGGAAGTCGGGGCATTGAGGCCGCTCGGACACCGCGTCATCAAGGAACCCGAGTGGATCATGCCCTTTGTCGGGTCGAGGCCACCGCGAAGCCATTGACCGAGGCCGTTCCGTCACTCAGAATCGAACTAGTCGGAGGCAAACGTAGGCAAACGCAAGATCGAAGGGGCCCTGATGAGCGGAGCGCGACCCGGTCCTTCCCGACCACCAGTGCGGCTACGCCCCGTTCCGCCCTTCGACCCGCCCTACGTGGACGAGAGCGACGGGTCGTACTGGCCGGGGCCGACCGACGGTCAACTCGCCCTCGACCTGTTCGCCTCCACCCGACCCAGCCCGGTTCGGCCGGCGGAGCGGCGAGCAGCCCTGCGCCCGGTGCCCAGCCGGTCCACCACCCACCCGGTCGCGTCGTTGCCGCCGTCGACCGCACCGGAAACCACCCGGGCCGCGCACCGCTTCGTCGGCACCTGCCTGGAGGTGGTCAACGGCTACCGTTCGCCGACCCAGGTGCGAGCGCTGCTCGACCCGGCCCGAGCGGGTGACCTGCTGACCGAGCTCGCCCGCGCATCCGGCCGGGCCGGGACATCCCGCCGCCGTAGCGGCCGGCCGCTGGTCCGGCTGCTACGCCTGCGGGTCTGTGAGCCCCGGGAGACCGCAGTGGAGGCGGCAGCCGTCCTCACCGGCGCGGGCGGCCGAAGTTGGGCGATGGCTTTGCGCCTCGAACATCGCCGGGGCCGCTGGCTCTGCGTCGCCCTGCACGTGCTCTGACCCGCCTGCCCCACACGGCGGCGAGGCTCACAAGAACACCGACGGGCCCCGGCCTGGTCGGCCGGGACCCGTCGGTCAGACGCTGTCGGTGCAGCTGCTGTTGGTCAGTTGCCGCCGTTGGGCGCGCCGTGGCAGCGCTTGTACTTGCGGCCCGAGCCACACGGGCACGGCGCGTTGCGGGACGGGCCGTTGCTCGCCTCCGCCTGGTTCGGTGCCGGCCGACGGGCAGCAGCCGACGGAACAGCCGGGCCACGCAACCCGGATGCCGGCCGCTGCGGCGCGGACGGCGCGCTCCGCCCCGGTGCCGCCGGAGCACCCGGAGCCGGTCGGCCCACACCGAGCGCCGGTGCCTGCTGTTCGGCCTGCTCCACGGCGACCGCACCCGGGCTGGCCTCACCGTCGATGGTGGGGGCGGAGTATTGCAGGCCCTGCCGCCGCGGTGCCTGGTTGAGGCCCTTGGCCCGGATCTCCACCGGCTTGTCGAGCAGGGTGACCTCGTCGGCCCCCTCCTCCGGCTCCGGTTCGGTCACCTGGACGTCGACGTTGTAGAGGAAACCGACTGTCTCCTCCTTGATGCCCTCCATCATGGTGGCGAACATGTCGAAGCCCTCGCGCTGGTATTCCACCACCGGGTCGCGCTGGGCGTACGCCCGGAGGTTGATGCCCTCCTGGAGGTAGTCCATCTCGTAGAGGTGCTCGCGCCACTTGCGGTCGATGACCTGGAGCAGCACCATCCGCTCGAGCTGGCGAACGCCCTCGGTGCCGAGCTGCTCCTCACGCCGGTCGTACGCGGCGTTGGCGTCGTCCTTGAGGCGGGCGACCAGGAAGTCGGCGTCCATGCCGGCCCGGGAGCCACCGGCCTCCTCCTCCAACTCCTCGATCGTCACGCCGACCGGGTAGAGCTGCTTGAGGCTGGACCAGAGCTGATCGAGGTCCCAGTCTTCGCCGTAGCCGTCCGAGGTGGCGCCCCGCACGTACGCCTCGACGGTGTCGTCGATCATGTTGCGGACCTGGTCGGAGAGGTCTTCACCGTTGAGCACCCGGAGCCGCTCGGCGTAGACGACCTGGCGCTGCTTGTTGAGCACCTCGTCGTACTTCAGCACGTTCTTGCGGATCTCGGCGTTCTGACCCTCGATCTGGGCCTGGGCGCTCTTGATCTGCCGGGTGACCATCTTCGACTCGATGGGCACGTCCTCCGGGATGTTGAAGCGCTCCATCACCGCCTCGACCGCTCCGGCCCGGAAGCGCCGCATCAGCTCGTCCTGAAGGGACAGGTAGAAACGGGACTCGCCCGGGTCGCCCTGCCGGCCGGCACGACCACGCAGCTGGTTGTCGATCCGCCGGGACTCGTGCCGCTCGGTGCCCAGCACGTAGAGGCCGCCGGCGGCCGAGACCTCTTCCGCCTCGGCGTCGCAGGCCTGCTTCCAGGTCGGAAGGACCTCCTCCATCGCCTTGGCGTACTCTTCCTCGTTCTCCAGCGGGTCGAGGCCGCGCTGGCGCAGCTCGTTCGCGGCGAGGAACTCGGCGTTGCCACCGAGCAGGATGTCGGTGCCGCGGCCGGCCATGTTGGTCGCCACGGTGACCGCGCCCTTACGCCCGGCCTGGGCGACGATCTCGGCCTCCCGGGCGTGGAACTTGGCGTTCAGCACGTTGTGCGGGATGCCACGGCGGCGCAGCAGCTGGGAGAGGATCTCGGAGTTTTCCACCGAGACGGTGCCCACCAGCACCGGCTGACCCATCTGGTGCCGCTCGGCGATGTCCTCGATGACGGCGTTGAACTTGGCCTTCTCGGTCTTGTAGATGACGTCCGGCCGGTCCTCGCGAACCATCGGGCGGTGGGTCGGAATGGTCACGACGCCGACCTTGTAGACCTTGTTGAACTCGCTCGCCTCGGTCTGCGCCGTACCGGTCATCCCGGACAGCTTCTCGTAGAGGCGGAAGTAGTTCTGGAGGGTGATGGTGGCCAGGGTCTGGTTCTCCTGCTTGATCTCCACCCCCTCCTTGGCCTCGATCGCCTGGTGCATGCCCTCGTTGTAGCGACGGCCGTGCAGGATGCGACCGGTGAACTCGTCGACGATCAGGACCTCACCGTCGCTGACGATGTAGTCCTTGTCGCGCTTGTAGAGCTCCTTGGCCTTGATGGCGTTGTTGAGGTAGCCGACCAGCGGGGTGTTCACCGACTCGTACAGGTTGTCGATGCCGAGCCGGTCCTCGACCTTGGCGACACCCCGCTCGGTCACCGCGATGGTGCGCTTGGAGTGGTCGACCTCGTAGTCGCCCTCGCCGTCGGTGCCGGGCTGGAGCCGGGCCACCACGCCGGCGAACTCGCCGTACCAGCGGGCGGAGTGCTCGGCCGGGCCGGAGATGATCAGCGGGGTGCGGGCCTCGTCGATCAGGATGGAGTCGACCTCGTCGACCACCGCGAAGTTGTGCCCGCGCTGCACCAGCTCTTCCTTCGACCAGGCCATGTTGTCGCGCAGGTAGTCGAAGCCGAACTCGTTGTTGGTGCCGTAGGTGATGTCGCACTCGTAGGCGGCCTTGTGCTCACTTGCCGGCCGGTTGGGCAGCACCACGCCGACGGTCAGCCCGAGGAACTCGTGCACCCGGCCCATCCACGCCGCGTCACGCTGGGCGAGGTAGTCGTTGACCGTGATCACGTGGACGCCCTTGCCGGAGAGCGCGTTGAGGTAGACGGCCATGACCGAGGTCAGCGTCTTGCCCTCACCGGTCTTCATCTCGGCGATGTTGCCGAAGTGAAGCGCCGCGCCGCCCATCACCTGGACGTCGTACGGGCGCTGGCCGAGCACCCTGGCGGCCGCCTCACGGGCCACCGCGAACGCCTCCGGCAGCAGGTCGTCGAGGGTCTCACCCTCGTCGAGCCGCTCCCGGAACTGTTCGGTCATGCCGGCCAGTTCCTCGTCGGTGAGGTTGACGTAGTCGTCCTCGATCGAGCTGACGGCATTGGCGATCGCCTTGAGGCGGCGCACCATGCGGCCCTCGCCCGCGTTAAGGACCTTTTCCAGAATCGACACGGATCAACGCTCCCCTAGACAGTCTCGAACCATCGTAGGCGCTTCATCGGCGCGATGGTCACTGGTGGCGGTGCTCGACCCCGCCGAACCCGACATAACTCGCGTCCTGCACACGCCCCAAACGTTATCCGGTTACGCCGTCGGCGAACGCTACGGCAGGATGCACGGGTGGAGCTCGTGGAGATCATCGAGGACGGCGTGCTGCTGCGGCCCTGGCGAGAGACGGATGCCGAGGCCGTGCACCGAGCCTGCCAGGACCCGGACATTCAGCGTTGGACCACCGTACCGCGCCCGTACCGGCCGGAACACGCCCACGGATTTGTCACCGAGATGAGCCGGAAGGCCTGGGCCGAGGGCACCGGGGCACCGTTCGCGGTCTGCGACCCGGACACCGGGGAGCTGCTGGGTTCCAGCGGGCTCACCTCGATCGGCGAGGACGGCACCGGTGAGATCGGCTACTGGACGGCACCCTGGGCGCGTGGTCGAGGCGTGATGGTCCGGGCCACCCGGGCGGTTGCCCGCTGGTCCTTTGACACCCTCGGGCTTCGCCGGCTCATCTGGCAGGCCGAGGTGGGCAACCACGCCTCCCGGCTGGTGGCCCTCCGGGCAGGTTTCCGGATCGACGGCAGGTTGCGGCTGGCCGACCCGGCGCTGCTGCCCGGAAGCGCGGACGGCTGGATCGGCTCGCTGCTGCCCGGCGAGGTGCCGGCCGCCGGGTCGGCCGGTCCGGCCGGACCGGGCACCCTCGCCGCCCTTCGGGCCGCCGTCTTCGGCCGCCCGCAGCCCGTTCTGTTCGCCGAGACCGGGGCTGGCGAGCTGCGGCTACGGCCGATGGAGGAGAAGGACCTGAACGCGGTGGTGCAGACCTGCCGGGACCCGGAGACCATCCGCTGGACGACGGTGCCGGACCCGTACGACCGCGCCGACGCGGAGGGCTACCAGGCGTACGGCCGCGACTCCTGGGCTCGGGGGGACGCCGCCTGTTTCATGATCGCCGACGCCGACGACCGGTACGTGGGCACGCTCGACCTGCGGCTCTCCCCCACCGACCCGCTGGTGGCCGACACCGGCTTCATGACCGCGCCGGCAGCCCGGGGCCGGGGCTACCTGCCCGCCGCGCTGGTCGCGCTCAGCGCCTGGGGCTTCAGCACGTTGGGCCTGGCGCGGATCGAGTGGAAGGCGAACGTGGGCAACACCGCCTCCCGGCGAGCGGCGGAGAAGGCGGGCTTCCTGATGGAGGGGACCGCCCGGGGTGGCGTGCAGCACCGGGGCGAGCGGGTGGACGTGTGGGTCGGGGCACTTCTCGCGAAGGATCTGGGATGAGATTGCGGCCGGTGGTCGAGGCGCACGGGGTGCGGCTGCGTCCCTTTCGCCCGGAGGACAACGCCGACGTCGTCGACGGCTGCGCGGACCCGCTGACCCAACGGTTCGTCTCGAACCTCCCGACGCCGTACACCGAGGCCGACGCCCGCTGGTGGATCGACGTCGGCGCCCCGGCGGCCTGGACCGGCGGCGGCACTGCGTACGCCGTCGCGGACCCCGCGACCGATCGGCTGCTCGGCGCGGTGGGGCTGAACAACCCGGTGCCCGCCAGGGGTCAGCTGGAGATCGGCTACTGGATGCGGCCGGCGGCCCGCGGTCGCGGGCTGGCCACCGCGGCGACCCGCGTGCTGAGCGAGCACGCGTTCGCTGCCGGGGCGGCCCGGCTGGAACTGCTCACCGAACCGGAGAACGGTCCGAGCCAACGGGTCGCGCTGGCCGCCGGATTCCGCTACGAGGGTCTGCGCCGGTCGGCCGGTGCCTCCCGCGACGCGGGCCGGCACGATCTGCTGGCCTGGGTACGCGTCACCGGTGATCCGCCCGGCCCGACCGCCCGGCTGCTGCCCGACCTGCCCGGCGGGGCGCTCACCGACCAGGTGGTGGCGCTGCGCCCTCTCGCGCCGGACGACGCGGCGCTGATGTACCGGTTGCACAGCCGACCCGAGGTGGTGGCGAACCAGGCGCCGCCGGTGCCGCCGACCCGCGAGGCGATGGAGCGGCGTTGTCGTCTCGCGCAGAGCGGCTGGCTGACCGGCGAGATCGCCAGGCTGATGATCACGGACGTGACCAGCGGCGAGCCCGTGGGCAGTTGCGGCTTGTCGTACACCGACGTGGCCGCCGGCGAGGCGTCGGTCGGCTACGCGTTGCTGCCGGACTGGCGCGGCCGGGGGTACGCGACGAGGGCAGTCCGGTTGCTCGCGGGCTGGGCGTTCGGCTCGGTCGGTATCGCCCGACTGTCGGCCGGAACGGTGCCGGACAACACCGCGTCGCACCGGGTGCTGGAGCGGGTCGGTTTTCGCCGCGAGGCAGTTCAGCGCGGCCGACTGCCCGGACTGGCCGGCGCCCGCCTGGACGACCTGACCTTCGCGTTGCTGCCCGCCGACCCCCGCTGACCGGTGTCGTGGGGTTGTGGTGGGGCACCCACCGCAACCCCACGAGCTGCCGGTCAGGTATCGAGGGAGATGATGCCGTAGTCGTACGCGTGGCGCCGGTAGACGACGCTGGGGCGGCCGGACTCCTTGTCCTGGAAAAGGTAGAAGTCGTGGCCGACCAGTTCCATCTCGAACAACGCGTCGTCGATGGTCATCGGCTCCGCCGGGTGGACCTTCTCCCGGGCGATGTGCCACGGCTGGTCGTCGTGCTCCTCTTCGACCCGCTCCGCGACAGCCGTGCCGGCGCGGGCGCCATCGCTCGGCGCGCTCAGCGCGTTGGGCACCAGGTCCGCGACCGGCAGGCCAGCGGTGGCCTCGGCGACGGAGATCGGCGCGTGCCGGCCCCGGTGTACGCGGCGACGGTCGGCCGCGCGGCGCAGCCGGGTGTCGAGCTTCGCGATGGCCGCGTCGAGCGCGCTGTAGAAGTCGTTCGTGCAGGCTTCGGCCCGCATGACCGGGCCCCGGGAAACGCAGGTGATCTCCACCCGCTGGCAGTGGTCGGCTTGGCGCGGATTGCGCTCGTGAAACAGCTCGACATCAACGCGAATAAGTTTGTGGTCGTAGCGTTCGATCTTCGCGAGTTTCTCGGCTACGTGTACCCGGTAATGGTCCGGCACTTCGACGTTTCGGCCCTTGACCACGATGTCCACGTGACCTCCCTTTTTCGGACGGTCTTCGATCCGGTTACCCGGCCGCGCGCCGTGGGGAGACCCGCTGGCGTCGACCGGTTGGTACGGCTACGCCTCCTCTCACCGCCGAGGGTGGTGGGAACGACCTCCTACCCCCGACAGCGAAACGCTAACTCTTGTTTGCCCGGCAGTCACCCCATGTTGCCGAGACGACCCAGGATTTTTCGCAGCTCGTACACCAACGGGTGAAACGGAAACACTAAGGGTTACGACTGGTGCCTTTTCTCGGTCGCCGCGAGCACCGCCGCAACACCCGGTGCCCATCCTGTCGCGGTCAGCACCCGGCTCGCGGCGGCGAGGGTCACGCCGGTGGTGACGATGTCGTCGAGCAGCACCACGACCGGCGCCGGGCCCCCGGCACGACCCTGGAGCGGCCCTGTCGGGCGGGGCTGGAAGGCCGCCTCGGCCGCCGCCGCGCGCGCGGCGCTGTCCAGGGTGACCGAGTCGGGCCGGGGTGACGCCCGCAGCGGACGGTGCACCCGCACCGCCCAACCGCTCCGGTTGAGCCGGGCCGCGCAGTGCCGGGCCAGCCGGTCGAGGTGGTCTCCGTAGCGGGACCGGGCCGCCGCCGCGGTGTCCGGGACCGGAACCAACGCCAGCGGACGGGCCCCACCGACAGCCGCCGCGACGACCTCGGCGAGCAGCGCGCCGAGCGGGCGAGCAAGCCCGTGTCGGCCGTGTTCCTTGTACGCCAGCAGGGACTCGCGCAGCGGACCCGCGTACGGGCCGAGGGTGACGCAGGACGGCAGGCCCGGCGGGGCGGGGGTGGGGCGGACCGCCCGTGGCCGCAATGCACCCAGCGCCACGACACAGGCTGGGCAGACCCCGTGCCGCAGGCCGGGTCGGCGCTCCCGACAACCGGCGCAGTCGGCGGGCAGCACCAGGTCGGCGAGGTCCGCCCAGAGCCCGCTCACCGTGTCAGTAGAGGAAGAACGGCGCGGACGGGTTGCTCGGCCGGACACCGGTCGGCACCGGGGCGATGTCGCGTACCCGGCCGGGCTCGATCCGTTCGAATGGGCTGCTGCGGTAGGCCACCCCGTTCGCCTCGTACATGTACGCCCCGCTGGGCGTCCGCACACTGCGGTTGGTCGGGTACGCGGTCAGGTGGGTGACCTTGGCGCCGAGGTCGGTCCGCAGCGGTGTCTCCAGGGCGCCGTCGACACTGATCTCGTAGATCGCCGGCTGGCCGACCGACCCCGCCACCACCAACTGGTCCTCCCTGCCCCAGTCGACAGCCGTCGGGTTGGTCAGCGAGGTGACCAGCTCTCGGGGCGGGCCGATGGAGGCCCCGCCGCCGTCGAGGTTGACCGCGGCGACGTAGAGACGGCCGCCGACGATCAGCGCCACCCGCTGGCCGTCCAACCCGGCAGCCACCGCGGTGACCGCGGCGGAGGGCAGGTTGAGCGGCACCGGATACATCCGGGCCGCCTCGTCGAACCGGTAGAGCTGCCCGTCGGCCACGACGAGGCCGCGGCTGGGGCGGTTGTCGACCGTACGCAGCCAGACCGGTCGGCCGATCGAGGAGTATTCGGCGCCGCTGCGGCTGACCACGGAGACCGGGTCGGCACCCGTGCCCACGGCGAGTCGGTACCGGTTCTTGCCGCTGCTGGCGACCACCATCGCGGCGAGGATCCGGCGGTCCTTGGCCAGCCCGAGGCTGGCGGAGACGACGTTACGGTTGGCCTCGGGTGTCAACGGCACCGTGCCGCTGGGCTCGCCGTCGAAGTCGAGTGGGTGGATCGCGCCGTCGTACACGCCGAACCGCTGCGGGCTGGCGGCATACGGGTAGAGCACTCGGGCGTCTCGTCGCTCGCCCAGGTCCACCACGGGCTGCGCGTTGTTGCGGATCTTCAACTCCAGCTGACCGGTGAGGTCGCCCAGCGACCAGGCGATCTGCGTGATCAACTGGTCGATCCCGCTCTGGTCGTCGCCAGACATGTCCAGGTTGACCTCCCACCGACCGTTGCCGCCGGTGGCGTTGTTGATCAGCTCGGTGCGGTCCGGCAGCCCGACGACTCCCGGGCGCAACCAGTCGGAGGGGCCACCGACCAGCCACTTCACCACCTCGTTGACCTGCCGCTCGACCGGCACCGCCTGCGGTCGGTAGCGCTGGTCGGGCACCAGGCGGCTGCGGTCCGAACTCCAGAAGTAGATCGTCTCGTCCTGGTAATACTCCCGAAGGGCGGTGTCGCTGAGCAGCAGCACGTTGGGCGGGTTGATGACGTAGAGGCCGGCCCGGTCATCGTTGACGCCGCCGTTGAAGGACGCGCTGCGCAGGCCGAACTCGTACTCGGTCTCGGTCGCCACCGGTGGGGCCAGGATGCCGTTGGTGCGCAGCACCCCGATCTGCTGCACGGCGATCTTGACGGTCGTGGTCGAGTCGCTGTTGAGGGTGTAGACCGCCTCGCGCAGCCGGACCACGTTCAGCGCGACCTCGCTGCCCTTTTTGTCCTGCAGGCGAGTCTTGTCCTCCGGGGCGATGAACGCCTTGACCCGCTCGTACGCCCGATCCGGCTCGCCGGCGGCGGCGGACAGGAAGTTGCGGACGAACGTCTCGTTGACGCTGCCGCTGGCCGTGCGCGTCGGTGGCTCACTGCCCCGACTGATCACACCGGCCTCGGTCGCGGCGCTGCCCTTGCCGTCCACCCGCACGTCGGATGCCGCCGGAATGCCACAGCCGGCGCCCAGCAGCACCATCACGCCGAGGGTTCCGAACAGAGTCGGCCGTCTCACGAGCGCACCTCCGTCCGCTGCCCGTCGCCAGCCGGAGCCGGACCGATCGCCAGTGCCGCGCCGGTGCCGGGACCGATGGCCAGTGGCCCACCGTCGCGGGGGCCGCCGAACGGTAGGGCGGCGTCGGCCGGCACCAGCCGCAGCGGTGAGGTGGTCAGCCGATCACCAGCACGGGCCGGCAGGGTGAGTCGGAACTGCGCGCCCTGCCCGGGAGCACCCCACGCCTCCAGCCAGCCGCCGTGCAGCCGTGCGTCCTCCAGGCTGATCGACAGGCCCAGCCCGGTGCCCCCGGTCTGCCGGGCCCGCGACGGGTCCGCCCGCCAGAACCGGTTGAACACCAGCTTCTCCTCGCCAACCTTCAGCCCCACACCGTGGTCGCGGACCGTGATCGCCACGGCGGTCTCGTCGATGCCGAGGGTGATCAGCACCGGGCGGGCCTCACCGTGCTCGACGGCGTTGCCGACCAGGTTGCGCAACACCCGCTCGACCCGGCGCGGGTCGACCTCGGCGATGACCGGCGCGCCCGGCAGGTCGAGTTCGATCGGTACGCCCACCCGCTCGGCCAGGCCCGCCAGCCGGTCGACCACCCGGTGCACCACCGGCACCAGGTCGGTCGGCTCGGAATCCAGCATGGCGAAGCCCGCGTCGAACCGACTGATCTCCAGCAGGTCGGTCAGCAGCTCCTCGAAGCGGTCCAACTCGGCCTGGAGCAGCTCGGCGCTGCGGGCGACGGCCGGGTCGAACTCGTCGCGCTCAGCGAAGATCAGGTCGGCGGCCATCCGCACCGTGGTCAGCGGGGTACGCAGCTCGTGGGAGACGTCCGAGGTGAAGCGGCGTTGCAACCGGGACATCTCTTCCAGGCGCAGGATCTGCCGTTGCAGGTTGGTGGCCATCTGGTTGAACGACGCGGCGAGCAGGGCCAGGTCGTCCTCGCCGTTGACCACCATCCGCTGGTCGAGCAGGCCCGCGGAGAGCCGCTGGGCGGTACGTGCGGCGACCCGGACCGGGTTGACCACCAGCCGGGTGACAAGCGCCGCGAGCAACCCGAGCAGGATCACCAGCGCGACCCCGGTGGCCACCACAGTGGCGCGGGCGTCGGCGGCGGTGACGTCCTGCCGGCCCAGCGGGACCAGGTAGTAGAGCTCGATCTGGCCGAAGCGGGTGGGCACCGGCGAGCCGTAGACAAGGTATTTGGTGCTCTCGCCGGTGAGTCGCCCGGTGCGGATCTGACTGGCCACCTTGCCGTCGGCGATCGCGGCTCGCAGCTCGGGGCTGATCAGCGACTGCACGTTCGCCGACGGGGAGGTGCGCGTCTGGATGTCGTTGGGATAGTCGTCGGCGGTGATGGCCACCACCACCCCGCTGGTCTGCTGAGGGTCGCCGCCGGCCAGGTAGTTGACAGTGCCGTCGATGGTCTCCTGGAGCTGCGCCTCCTGCGGCTGCCCGTAGAAGGAGACCTGCTTGGCCGCGTAGCTGGCGCCGGTTGTCACCCGCTGCCGGACGTCGCTGCGCGCGCTGTCGAGCAGGATGGTGGTGATCTTGTCAGCGATCAGGAACGCGAACCCGCCGACCAGGAGGCTGGACGCGACCAGCGTGATGGTCACGACCCGAACCTGGAGCGAGCGACGCCAGGTCTGGTGTGCCCGACCCACCGCACGAGCGACCCGACCACTCACCGCACGCCAAAGCTCCCCGCCGGCGCTGGGCCGGCGGGCAGCCGTACTCGGGGAGGGTGGGGGCGGCGAGGTCGACACAGTGCGACCAGGCTATCCGGTCCCCGCCTTGTAGCCCACGCCCCGCACGGTGAGGATGATTTCCGGTCGCTCCGGGTCTGGTTCGATCTTGGCCCGCAACCGCTGGACGTGCACGTTGACCAGACGGGTGTCGGCCGCGTGCCGGTAGCCCCAGACCTGTTCGAGCAGCACCTCGCGGGTGAAGACCTGACGTGGCTTGCGGGCGAGCGCGACCAGCAGGTCGAACTCCAGCGGCGTCAGCTTCACCTCCTCGTCGTTGCGACTCACCGTGTGCGCGGGCACGTCGATGGTGATCTGGTTGTCCGGCGGCCCGATGGTGAGCATCTCCGGGGCCACGTCCTCGCCTCGGCGCAGTCGGGCCCGCATCCGGGCCACCAGCTCCTTGGGCTTGAACGGCTTGACCACGTAGTCGTCGGCGCCGGATTCCAGGCCGAGCACGACGTCGACGGTGTCGCTCTTGGCGGTCAGCATGACGATGGGCACGCCGGACTCCGCCCGAATCGACCTGGCGACGTCGATCCCGCTCATGCCGGGAAGCATCAGGTCAAGCAGCACTATGTCGGGACGACTGTCGCGAAAAGCGGCCAACGCCCGCTCGCCGTCCGCCACAAAAGAGGGCAGGAAACCCTCACTGCGCAGCACGATGCCGAGCATCTCGGCGAGCGCGGGGTCATCGTCGACCACCAGTACGCGGGCTCTCATGGGATTAATATTGCATCCTCATTCAGTTCGGTGGGACCGGCGTCCGCCGGTAACGCTCAGCGCCGCCGTCAAACCGGGTGCCCGCGGTCCGCGGCGGCGGCGCCACGTGCTGCGGTGCCTGTGCGCACGGATGGCCGCGGGCCAGGCTGCCACCATGATCCCCCTTTGGCGGCGCCCGGCGCCACCGCAAGCCGGACCGATCCGGCTGTCGCCATCCGGACGACGGTCAGCCGAACAGCCCACTCCCCCAGTGTTCCCCGCCGTCGCGTACCCCGGGTGGGCAGGCGAACACCCCGCTGGAGACGTGTCGCAGGTACTCGTTCATCACGTCGTGCCGGGCCAGCTGCGTCTGGATCGGCACGAACTGACGGCGTGGATCACGCTGGTAGGCGATGAAGAAGAGGCCCGCGTCGAGCCGGCCGAGGCCGTCCGAGCCGTCGACGAAGTTGTAACCCCGGCGCAGCAGTTGGGCCCCGCCGTTCCGGCTCGGGTGGGCCAGCGTGACATGGGCGTGCTCGGCGATCACCGGATTCCCGTCCGCGCCACGGGCGGCGAAGTCGGGCTCGTCGAACTCGTCGCCGCGACCCAGCGGCGCGCCGCTGCCCTTGGCCCGGCCGACGATCTCCTCCTGCTCGGCGAGGGCGGTCCGGTCCCAGGTCTCCACCAGCATTCGGATCTTGCGGGTCACCAGGTACGAGCCGCCGGCCATCCAGTCCGGCCCGTCGCCCGGCTGCACCCACAACTGGTCGCGCAGCAGGTCGGTGTCCTCGGCCTTGAGGTTGGCCGTGCCGTCCTTGAACCCGAAGAGGTTGCGCGCGGTCGCCTGCTCCCGCGTGGTCGACGAGGTGCGGCCGAAGCCGAGCTGCGACCAGCGGACGCTCACCACGCCCATGCCCAGCCGGGCCAGGTTACGGATCGCGTGCACCGCCACCTGCGGGTCGTTGGAGCAGGCCTGGACGCAGAGGTCGCCGCCGGAGAGCTGCGGCTGCAACGCGTCGCCGGGAAACTTCGGCAGCTCGGCGAGGGCGGCAGGGCGACGCTCGGCGAGGCCGAAGCGGTCCCGTCCGTCGGCGTCGCGGAACAGCGTCGGCCCGAAACCGATGGTGAGGGTGAGCTGCGAGGGAGGCAGGCCGAGCGCCTCGCCGGTGTCGTCCGGTGGGGCCTCCGGCATCCCGCCGACCGCACCCAGCACCCCGGCGTCGCGCCCCGCCGTCATCCGGACGGCGGCGGCCGTCCACTCCTCCAGCAGCTCGACGAGTCGGGCCCGGTCCTTGGTGATCACGTCGAAGGCCACGAAGTGCAGCCGGTCCTGCGCCGGGGTGACGATGCCGGCCTGGTGCTCTCCGTGAAACGGCACCGCCCCGGCCGGGTGGTCGCTCGCCGCGGCCGGGCCATGGGAGCCGTTCAGCAGCGCCCCCGCGCCGGCCGCCACTCCGGCGACCCCCGCCACCCCGGCGCCGGCCAGGGTGATCGCCCGGCGCCGGGTGAACCTGCTTCCGCTCATCGACTCGACTCTCTCTGCCAGGTGGTCACTTCGCGACGGCCGCGGCGACCTTGCTGATCGGCTCGGCGAGCGCGTTGATCCCGTCGGAGAGCTCCTTGAGCTCGGCCTTGCTCAGCGCGGTGTGCAGCTTCCACCCGTCGCCGTCGCGGTGCTTGCCGAGCAGGCCCTCGACGTTCGTGAACTCGGCGTCCAGCTGGGTGACCAGCTCCGGCGAGCGCTGCTGCAACGCGGGCCGCAGGGCGGACACAGCGGCCTTGGAACCTTCGAGGTTGGCGGCGAAGTCCCACAGGTCGGTGTGCGAGTAGCGGTCCTCCTCGCCGGTGATCTTGCCGCTGGCCACCTCGTCGAGCAGTTCCTTGGCACCGTTGGCGAGCTGGAGCGGGGAGAGCTTCTCGGCGTTCGCCTTGGCCACGATCTCCTTGACATCCACCAGCAGGCGGTCGGCGATCGGGCCGTCCTTGGAGATGTCGCCGGACTGCCAGAGGTCCTTCTCGATCCGGTGGAAGCCGGTGAACTCCATCCCCTCCTCGAGAACCTCCTCGCGGCCATCGATCTTGGGGTCGAGGTCACCGAAGATCTCAGCGACCGGCTCAATCCGCTCCCAGTAGGTGCGGGCGACCGGGTAGAGCGCCTTGGACTTCGCCACATCGCCGGCCTTGACCGCGCCGACGAACTCCTCGGTCTTGTCCAACAGCGCGCTGGTCTGGCTCTTCACGTACCGCTGGTAGTTGTCAGTGGCGTCACCCAGCGCGGCGTCGGCGGTGAGCGGCTGCGCCGACCCGCTGACCTTGAGCGCGCCCCGGATGCCCTTGCCGCTCATCCCCGGCTTGCAGGCCGTCTGGTACGTGCCGGCCGGCAACTCCACGTGCAGCTCGCGGCTCAGCCCAGGGGCGATGTTCTCCACCTCGCCCATCACCCGGTCGCCGTCGGCGTACACGTAGAACTCGGTCACCTTCGCGCCCGAATTGGTGATCTTGAAGGTGGCGGTGCCGGCGCCCAGGTCGGTCGAGCCGACCTCACAGGCGGTGTCGCTGGCCTTGACCACGATCGGTCCGCCGGACCCGGCCGAGTCACCCTTGTCTGAGTCGGAGCAGGCGGCCAGACCGGCCGTGGCCAGCACGCCGGCGGCGGCCAGCGCGAAGAACTGGGTGGTACGCATCTGAGCTGTCTCTCCTCGTGGGTCAGGCACGCTGCGGCGCGGACGCCGCCTCGGCCTCAGCGCCGGTGTCAGCCCCGCGCTCGGTGACGGTGGTGGTGGTCGCGGTGGGTGCCGGCTTACGCCGGGCCGGTCGCAGGAAGAGCAGGAGCACCGGCACGGCGTACGCGACCCAGGCGATCGTCTCCAGCACTGTGGGCGCGGGGGTCACGTTGAACATGCCGGCGAGCAGGGCCGCGTACCAGGTGCTCGGGTCGAGCAAGCTGGTGATGTCGAAGGCCAGGTCGTTCAGGCCGGGCAGGACACCGGCCTCCTGGAAGTCGTGCACGCCGTACTTAAGGATGCCGGCGGCGACCAGGATCAGCAGCGCGCCGGTCCAGGTGAAGAACTTGCTGAGGTTGATCCGCAGGGCGCTGGCGTAGAGCAGCACGCCGAGGACCACGGCGGTGACGATGCCGCCGATCAACGCGAGCAGCGGGCCGCTGTCGCCGGCCGCACCCTGGGCGGCCGAATAGAAGATCAGCGCCGTCTCCAGACCCTCGCGGATCACCGCGAGGAACGCCATCCCGGCGACGGCGAGGGACCCGACGGCCAGCGCCTCGGTGAGCTTGCCCCGCAGTTCGCCGGCGATGGTCCGGGCGGCCCGGCGCATCCAGAAGATCATCCAGGTCACGAAGACCACGGCGGCGACCGAGGTGATCGCCTCGAACAACTCACGATCCTCGGATCGGGACAGCAGCGAGGTCGACGTGTACTCGATCAGCCAGCCGAAGAGCACCGAGAGCGCCACGGCCAGGCCGACACCCGCCCACACCTGCGGCAGCCGGTCCCGGCGCTGCGACTTCACCAGGAAGGCGACCAGGATGCTGACCACCAGGGTGGCTTCCAGCCCTTCCCGCAGACCGATCAGGTAGGTGGCGAACATCCGAGCTCCGAGTAGGTTAGGCACGCCTTGGTTGACTTAGGGCAGGCATACCTTCCTCCTGGCCAGCGTCGTCGTCAAGTCGTTCACGACAAGCTCACCCTGTCTGCGGCGAACTCCACTGTGCGAAGATCGCGCCGTGAGGGGATTCCTGCCGTGGTTGACGGTCCTGGCCGTGGTACTGCTGCTCAGCGCACTACGCCTACGGGCACTGGCCACCCTCGTCTCGCTCGGCTGGCTGGCCTGGTGCATCTGGACCTGGTTCCGCCCCACCCGCCCCACCCGCCGCACCTGACCAAGCCCCGACCCCGCACCCCGAACCCGCACCCCGGCCCCGGACCCCGCGCCCCCGCGCCCCGCGCCCCCGCGATCTTGCACTTTCTGCGGCGACATATCGCACCTAAAGCCGTGAATCTCCAACCGAAACTGCAAGATCGCGGGCGTGCAGGGCAGATCGCCGGAGTGCAGGGCAGATCGCGGGAGCGCCGGGCACGATCGCGGCGTGCAGCGGGCAGGGCGGAGACGACGGACCGGGCCGGCTGCGAACAGCCGACCCGGTCCAGAGATGTCGATCAGTAGCGGTAGTGATCCGGCTTGAACGGACCCTCCGTGGAGACGCCGAGGTAGGCGGCCTGCTCCTTGGTCAGCGTGCTCAGCTTCGCGCCGAGTGCGCCGAGGTGCAGTCGGGCCACCTTCTCGTCCAGGTGCTTGGGCAGCACGTAGACGCCGATCGGGTACTCCTCGGTCTTGGTGAAGAGCTCGATCTGGGCGATCGTCTGGTTGGCGAACGAGTTCGACATGACGAAGCTCGGGTGCCCGGTCGCGTTGCCCAGGTTCAGCAGGCGGCCCTCGGAGAGCACGATGATGGCGTGCCCGTCGGCGAAGCGCCACAGGTCGACCTGCGGCTTGATGTTGATCCGCTCGACGTCGGACCGCTTGGCCAGCCCGGCCATGTCGATCTCGTTGTCGAAGTGGCCGATGTTGCCGACGATGGCCTGGTGCTTCATCCGGGCCATGTGCTCGTTGGTGATGACGTCGAAGCAGCCGGTGGCGGTGATGAAGATGTCGGCCTGCTCGACAACGTCGTCCAGGGTGGCGACCTGGTAGCCGTCCATGGCGGCCTGCAACGCGCAGATCGGGTCCACCTCGGTCACCACGACCCGGGCGCCCTGGCCGCGCAGCGACTCGGCGCAGCCCTTGCCCACGTCGCCGTAGCCCATGACGACCGCCATCTTGCCGCCGATCAGCACATCGGTGGCGCGGTTGATGCCGTCGATGAGCGAGTGCCGGCAGCCGTACTTGTTGTCGAACTTGCTCTTGGTCACCGAGTCGTTGACGTTGATGGCCGGGAAGAGCAGGGTGCCGGCCCGGTGCATCTCGTAGAGCCGGTGCACACCGGTGGTGGTCTCCTCGGTCACGCCCTTGATGCCGCCGGAGATCCGGGTCCATCGCTGGCCGTCCTCGCCGAGCGAGCGGTGCAGCAGCTCGAGGATGACCGCGTACTCCTCGGAGTCGGCGGACTCGACGGGCGGGACCGCCCCGGCCCGCTCGAACTCGGTGCCCTTGTGTACGAGCAGGGTCGCGTCGCCGCCGTCGTCGAGGATCATGTTGGGGCCCTGCCCGTCCGGCCAGGCGAGCACCTGCTCGGTGCACCACCAGTACTCCGGAAGGGTCTCGCCCTTCCAGGCGTACACCGGAACCCCGGCCGGAGCCTCGGGGGTGCCGTCCGGGCCGACGACGATCGCTGCGGCGGCGTGGTCCTGGGTGGAGAAGATGTTGCAGGACGCCCAGCGCACCTGCGCGCCGAGCGCGACCAACGTCTCGATCAGGACGGCGGTCTGGATGGTCATGTGCAGGGAGCCGGTGATCCGCGCGCCGGCGAGCGGCTGCGCCTCGGCGAACTCGCGACGGATCGCCATCAGGCCGGGCATCTCGTGCTCGGCGAGCTGGATCTCTTTACGCCCGAACTCGGCGAGCGACAGATCCGCCACCTTGAAGTCGCCGTCGGCGAGCGTGCTCGGCCGGGCCTCGGACGGCGTGCCGCTGGCGGACGCCGGGAGGGTGCTGGTCATGAAAGCTCCTGTCGAACGATGTCTGCGCCGACCTTCCACCTTACGCGCGTCGGCGACGGGCATCAGGCACGGTCGGCGGACAGCGCACGGGGCGGTCGGTGATGGACGGACTTTCCCGCCCACGTCCCGCCCGCCCCGTGCATCCCCCCGGTTTGGTTCCCCCGCACGTTCTCGGACCGTCGTCGCGATAACGCTGCGTACTCATAGAGTCACACTCAGGCAGGGTGACGTCAAGCTATTCCGGGAAAGTCGGACTTGTGTCGTTGACCCGAGTCGAGGTCAGCGCAGCCCCGACGTCGCCACGAACGCCACACCGGCGCCGTCGATCCGCAGCGGCGCTTCCAACGCCGTACCGATCGCCGCCTCGCCGGAGGCCAGCGTCAACGCGCCGGCACCGTCGTCCACGGTGATCGAACCACCAGCGCAGAGCACCACCCGGGGGCCGGGCAGCGACAGTGTCACCGAGGGGACCGCCGCGTCGACCCGGACCCGGTGCAGCGCGAAGTCGTCCACCGGTACGGGCCAGCAGTCCACGCCCGGGCCGACCGGCTCCGCGGCCCGCACCGGATCGACGAGCACCTCGAAGCGCAACACCCGCAACAACTCGTCGACGTCCACCCGCTTCGGGGTCAGGCCGCCGCGCAGCACGTTGTCGCTGGCCGCCATGATCTCCACGCCGCAGCCGCTCAGGTAGGCGTGCAGGTTGCCAGCGGGCATCCAGATCGCCTCCCCCGCCTCCAGCCGCAGGTGGTGCAACAGCAGCGCGACCAGTGCCCCCGGATCCCCCGGGTACGCCGTGGCCAGTCGGCGGGTCAGCTCCGCGTCCGGGCCGTCGGCCGGCGCCGCCACCACAGCGGCCAGCAGGTCGTGACGCTTGGCGACCGGCCAGCCGAGCAGCGTCCGCACCGCCGTCCGCAACCCTGCCGGCCCGGACCGCAACGCGGCGACCACAGGCGCCAACTCCGGTACGCCGAACCCGGCGAGCGCCTCGGCCGACTCCGCCGGATCCCGGAAACCGCACAGCGCCTCGAACGGGGTGAGCGCGACAAGCAACTCCGGCTTGTGGTGCGGGTCGGAGTAGTTGCGCGGCCCCTCGGTGCGCCCCGCCTCCGCCGCGTAGCCAGCCTGCGCCTGCTCGGCGTCCGGGTGGGCCTGCAGGCTCAGCGGAGCGTCGGCCGCGAGCACCTTGAGCAGGAACGGCAGCCGGTCGCCGAACCGCTCGGACACCCGCTGGCCGAGCCACTGCCCAGGTTCGTCCCGCACCAGGTCACAGAGGCTCACCCGCAGGCCGGCACGATCCACGAGGGCCGGGGCGCCCGGGTGGGCCCCCAACCACAGCTCCGCCTCCGGGCCCGCGCTCGGCACCGCTCGCCCCTGCAGGAGGGCGATGGCCGAGCGCGAGCCCCAGGCGTAGTCCCGGATCGGCCCGTACAGTGGCTCCACCCGTCAGCCCCCGGGCCGCCCGGCCGGCTCGCCCGACGTGTCCTGCTGCGGCACCGCGGTGTCGGCCGCGGCACCGGTGCCTGCCTCGGCGGCAGCGGTGCTGTAGACGTCCGGCTCCAGATAGATCACCCGGGCGATCGGCACCGCGGCGCGGATCCGCGCCTCGACGGCGTTGATGCCACGGGCCAGGTCGTGGGCGCTCTCCCACTCCGGAACGGCGATCTTGGCGGCCACCATCAGCTCTTCCGGGCCCAGGTAGAGCGTCTTCATGTGGATGATCCGCTCCACCTCGGGGCCGTCGGTGACGGCCCGCTCGATGGCGGTCAGCTCGGACGCCTCGGCGCCCTCACCGAGCAGCAGGCTCTTCGTCTCGATGGCCAGCACGACGGCGATGACCACCAGCAGGATGCCGATCATCGCGGTGCCGGCGGCGTCCCACTCGCCGTTGCCAGTGATCAGCGTCATGGTGACGCCGAACAGGGCGAACACCAGACCGACCAGCGCGCCGAAGTCCTCCAGGAGCACCACCGGCAGCTCCGGCGCCTTGGCCCGGCGGATGAAACGCACCCAGGACTGGTTGCCCCGGATGTGGTTGGACTCCTTGATGGCGGTCCGGAAGGAGAACGACTCCATGATGATCGCCGACACCAGCACGACCACCGGCAGCCAGTGCCAGGACTCGATGCCACCCTTGTGATGCCACTTGTGGTACGCCTCGTAGAGCGCGAACAGGCCACCGATGCTGAACAGCACGATGGACACGATGAACGCGTAGATGTAGCGCTCCCGGCCGTACCCGAACGGGTGTTCCGGTGTGGCCGCGCGCTTCGCCCGCTTGCCGCCGAGCAGCAGCAGGCCCTGGTTACCGGAGTCGGCGACCGAGTGGACCGCCTCGGCCAGCATCGACGACGAGCCGGAGAGCAGGAACGCGATGAACTTGGTGACGGCGATGCCGATGTTGGCCAGCAGGGCGGCGACAATCGCCTTCGTCCCACCGTTGGCGCTCATGCCACCGCTCCGCTTCGCCGCACGAAGCCGCTCGGTCCGCGCATGACGCGCCGCCCCCTACGTTCGTTCACTGGTTCGACAGCTCCTTCATCTCGGTGATGGCCGGAACGGCCATCGGGTCCAACCCGTGTGCCAGAGCAAGGTAGATCGAGGCGAAATCCGGAACGGCGATCAGCGACGCCAGCCGCTCCAGGGCGGAGCCGCCCTCGGCGGTCACCACGTCGCACCGCACGCCACGGCGCTCCGCGAGGGTCTGCACCGCGTCCGCACGGCGCTCCTCGACGGCGAGCGGCTCGTCGGTGTCGTCCTCGGCGTTGAGGCCGCCGTCGCGCAACAGCACCAGCCGCAGCCGGGTGCCCTCACCGTCGTCCTCGGCCGGGTCGGCGAAGATGTCCCGCTCCCCCTCGGCGAGGCCGCCGAAGACGCCGTCGAGCAGCCCGACCCGACCCCGCCCGGCCTCACCCAACGCTCCGGTGACCACCGGGTAGCGGGCGTTTGCCGACAGGGTGTCGCCGAACCGGCGGGCCGCCACCGTGGCCAGCGGGGACGAACCCCAGACGATGGGGATCGAGCCGGCCAGGCCCAGCGCCAGTGACTTCGCCGGGTTGACGAAGGACTCGGCCGCGGATCGGCAGCGGTCCGCGTCCGCGTCGAGCCGGGACGCGGTCTCAGCCAGGTCGGCCTCGTTCACCTTCACGAGCCCGAGGGAACGGGCCGCGAGCAGGACCGGCACCGTGAGCGCCCAGAGACTGGCCCGGGCCGGGGCACGCCGGGGCACCGGGATGAACGGCGCCCGGGCCTGCTCGGCGATCGACTGCAACTGCGAATCCGGGGCACCAACGGCGACGAGTCGGGCACCACGGCGGTGGGCCGCCTCGGCGGCGCCGAGCGCCTCCGGGCTACGTCCGGACGCGCTCACCGCGATCACCACGTCGGCCGCGCCCACCCAACCGGGCACGCCGGCGGAGCGGTGCCCGATGATCGGGACCGGGCAGCGTGGCCCGGCGACAGTGGCCAGCACGTCACCGGTACGCCCGGCGGTGCCGATGCCGGCGATCACGACGGCTCGGGGCCGCCCGTCGTCGGCGAGCACCGCGAGGTTCGCCTCGGCTGCCAGTGCGGCGCTCTCGCGAACCTGCGCTCCGCCCGACGCCGTGTGCCGGAGCATGCCGCCCGGGTCGGCCTCGGCCAACGCCTGCGGGTTGTCGAGCAGGGCCTCGTCGGCGTCACGGCGCCCACTGACCCCGGCCGTACCGTCGATCATGAGGACTGCCCGGGGCCGCCGCGCGCCTCATCGAGCAGCAGCACCGGCACGTCGTCGCGGACCTCGAAGATCCGGCCGCACTCCGTGCAGGTCAACGTCTGCGCCTCGGCGTCATAGGTGAGCGGGGCGTGGTGCGTGTCCGGACAGGCAAGGATCTCCAGCAACTGCGGATCCAGGGCCATGGCACGGCTCCTTCCACGTGTACGGCTTGACCGACGGCGGTGCCGACCGGCGCAGGCGATCTTATCGGCGAACGCGCTCGAGCACGTCGTCCCGGAGCGAGACCATCCGATCCCGGGTGGGTGCCTCGACGTTGAGCCGCAGCAGCGGCTCCGTGTTGGAGGCGCGCAGGTTGAACCAGGCGCCGTCGGGGAAACGCAGGGTGAGCCCGTCCATCTCGTCAGCGACCGCGTCGGGGTACGCGTCGCGCACCTCGGCCACCGCCGCCGCCTGGTCGGTCACCGTCGAGTTGATCTCGCCGGAGGCGATGTAGCGCTCGTACTCACCGGCCAACACGGACAGCGGCAGCGACTGCTCACCCAGCGCGGCCAACGTGTGCATCGCCGCGAGCATCCCGGTGTCGGCGAACCAGAAGTCCCGGAAGTAGTAGTGCGCGGAGTGCTCGCCGCCGAAGACGGCGTTGGTGCGGGCCATCTCCGCCTTGATGAAGGAGTGCCCGACCCGGGCGACGACCGGCTTCCCACCGTGCTCCCGGATGATCTCCGCGACGGCGCTTGAGGTGATCAGGCCGTGGATCACCGTGGAACCCGGGTGCTTGCCCAGCTCACGGGCAGCGACGAGTGCGGTGATCGCCGACGGTGAGACCGGTTCACCGCGCTCGTCCACCACGAAGCACCGGTCGGCGTCACCGTCGAAGGCCAACCCGATGTCCGCCCCGTGCTCGACCACAGCGCGCTGAAGGTCGACCAGGTTCGCCGGGTCCAGTGGGTTGGCCTCGTGGTTCGGGAAGCTGCCGTCCAACTCGAAGTAGAGCGGCACGATCTCCAGCGGCAGCGGCGACAGGGCCGCGTCGCCCAGCACCGTCGGAACGGTGAAGCCACCCATGCCGTTGCCGGCGTCAACGACCACCTTCAACGGCCGGATGCCGGACAGGTCGACCAGTTTGCGCAGGTAGCCGGCGTAGTCGGGGAGCAGGTCGCGCCGCTCGGCGGGCCGGGTCGGCGCTCCGGCGGGACGAGCGTCGCCCGAGTCCAGAAGTGCCTGGGCCCGCTCCCGGATCTCGGCCAGGCCGCTCTCCTGGCCGATCGGGCGCGCGCCGGAGCGGCACATCTTGATGCCGTTGTACTGCGCGGGGTTGTGGCTGGCGGTGAACATCGCGCCGGGCAGGTCGAGCGAGCCGGACGCGTAGTAGAGCAGGTCGGTGGACGCGAGGCCGATCTCGATCACCGAGCGGCCCTCGGCGCGTACGCCGGTGGCGAACGCGGCGGCCAGGCCGGGCGAGGTGGCCCGCATGTCGTACCCGACGACGACGGCATCGCCCGGCTCGTCGGTGGAGTTGAGCAGTTGGGTGAAGGCGGCGCCCAGTGCCTCGGCGGCCCGTTCGTCCCACTGGTCCGGCACCGTCCCGCGGACGTCGTAGGCCTTCACAATCTGGGACAGATCAGACACGTGTTCCACTCCTTGGCCGCGGGTTAGACACCGATCCTGAGCCTAACGGAGGGCCGGGCCGTCCTCCGCTCAGCCGGGGAGGCGGGGGATGAACACGGTGTGGCCGTCACCGTCGGTGGGCGGGTCACCGGGCTTCGGGCGACCGTCGGGCCGGCCCGGCATCGGCTGGGTGGCCTCCGGGGCGGGGGTGTCCGGCCGGGCACCGTAAACCCCGCCGGTGGCGGGACGCGGTGACGGCACCGCACCACCCCAGGCGGCGGCCGGCGGCTGCTGGCCGTACACCTGACCGGGGCGACCGGGCGCGGCCGGCAACCCACCCCCGGCCCGGTAGGTGGTGCCGCCGGGGTTGCCCGGCAGGGTGTCGGGCGCCTCGTCGGACGGCTTGCGGTCCTGCCGCGAGCGGCGGAACAGCAGCACGATGAGCAGCAGTCCGACCGCCACCAGCACAATGCCGAAGTACATCACCGGCGATCCTCCGGACGACTCGGCGGCGGTCGCCGTGGTGCTCGGCGCCGCGGAGACGCCGCCCTGCGCCGCCGGGTTCACCGCCTCGTCGACGGTCGCGACCTCGGTCGGGCTCGGAGTCGGCGTCGGCGTCTTCGACCGCGACGGAGTCGGCGACGGAGTGACCCGCGCTCCGGTCAGCCGCGCCGCGTCGGTGGCGCGACCCAGCGTCTGGCCGGAGGCGCTGATGCCCACGCCCGTGACCACGAGACGGCCACCCGGCGAACCCGCCGCGAACGCCACCCGGTAGCGCACCGTGATGCCCTTGCCCTTGCACAGCGTCGGCTTCGACGGTGACGTCTGCGCTGTCGACACGGTGCCGGTGCCGCCGGTGACGGCCACCGGGAACCAGCGCCCGCCCGCGTTGACCTCGACCGCCACCTGGTTCGGTTGGAGGCCCTGCAGGCTGAAGCCCAGCGCGGTACGCAGCAGGACACACCCGTCGGTGCGCTTGCGCACCGCGACGTTCACCCCCTGCGCGGAACCACCGGCGGCGAAGCTGCTGGCCGCGCCCACCCGGACCGAATCCTGATCGGCCAGCGCCGGTGACGCACCGAGCATCACCAGGCCGCCCGCAAGACCGCAGACCGCCGCGAGCCGTGCCACGCGTCGACGCACTGTCATGATTACCTCGCCGTTCTCCCCGGGTGGGGTCCGCCGGCCAGGCTACTACCGGCCCACCTGTCCCACCGGTCATAGAGCGCCCCGCATGTGTGCGGCGTTACGGTTTACCGCCCCTCCCACCGACCTCCCGAACGCTGGACTGACCAGCCAATCAGCGGGCGCGCTCCGCCTCGGCGAGGGCGTCACGGCACAGCCGGTCGGCGGTGCGGGTGGTCTCCGGCAGCCGGTAGCGCGGAGTCAACGCGAGCACCCGCGCCGCCGCGTTCTCCAGGCTCATCCGATGGCCGACGCTGACGAAGACCGGCTTCACCCCGTCGCGGGTCCGCAGCACCCGCCCGACGACCTCACCACCGTGGCGCAACGACGACCAGGAACCCCGCTCGGCGGACGGCGGATCCCACACCCCGACCAGCGGCGTCTTCGCCACGCCGATCGCGGGCAACCCGGTGACCACCCCCAGGTGGCAGGCGAGCCCGAACCGGCGCGGATGGGCCAGCCCGTGCCCGTCGCAGACCAGCAGGTCCGGGATGGTCGTCAGCCGGTCGAGCGCGGCGAGCAACGCGGGCAGCTCACGGAAGGCGAACAGCCCCGGCACGTAATCGAACGCGGGTCGCCCCACACCGACCGCGGAGTCCACCACCGCCAGGGTCCGGGCGTCCAGCACCGTCACTGCCGCCGCCAGCAGGTCACCACCCTCGGCGTACGCGACGTCCAGGCCGGCCACCGTCGCGGGCGCGCTCGGCCCCGGCCCGACCAGGTCCACAAGCGGCCGCAACTCCTCCTGTACGGCCACCGCCTCGGCGACACTGCCCGGCCATTGCGACGCTTGCGGCGCTCTCCATGATCCACTCGGCTTCATGGAAGTCGGGTGGTCCCGCCGCCCTGGATGCCCCGACATCAATGAACCGGAGTCGATCACCCTCGACCTGAGGCACCGACGCCATCCCCGGCGGCCCCGCCATCCTGGGCAGGATCACCGCCGGCCCGGCTCCTGATCGCACCCAGGCCAAGGGCGAAGGCAGTGCAGAAGGCGATACCGAAGGCAACGCCACCCTTCGCACCGAACACGGGAATGCCGATCGCCAGACCGATCAGGAGGCCGACCGGCCAGGCCCAGACAGTGGACCTGACGCTCTGCGTACCAGATTTCGCCATGCGTCGATCTTATTCGGCCCCGCCAGGGCCCCGCCGATCTCTCCCACGCTCAGGCAAGCCCACGCCTACGTCGCTCTCCCGATGTCGGGGTCCGCGCCAGGATCACCGGCCTCGTGAAGCTGCTCCTCGAACATGACGAACGTCCGCTGCCGAATCCCGCGAATGAGCGCCTGCTCCTTCGGCGTCTCGTGACGCGCCTCAGCGTCCGCCAGAAGCTCGATCGAACGCACCGTCTCGTAGAGCGCGAAGATCGGCCCTTCACCCTTGAGATAGTGCGCCCGGAACGCCTCGACCTCCTGCACGAAGTCCTCGGCGGTGCGCCGGAATATGTCACCTCCGACGCCTAGGGTCACCTCAGCAAAGATGTCGTTCTTCTCATGCCAACCACCAGAGTCGATAGACAGCCGCCAGACCCTGGCACCGCCGTCGGGAGTCTCGACGATCTTCACTGGCGATTGGTAGTAGAGGTAGTAGGAGGGAAGCACCAGACCCGGCATCTCGGTCATTCAGACTTCTCCTCGAAGGTTGACTGTAATGCCGTCCAGAACAGCTGTTGCTCACGAAGGCGAATGCCATCTGTGATCGCTCGCTCTCGAGGTGTCAGGGCTCGGCCTTCCTCCTCGGCAAGGGCCTCCACGTCCCTTCGGACCTCATAAAGCACATGCTCCCAGACAGCAACGGCGTCAAGCGCAGCCAGGTGGAGGCGAAATTCGGCTAGGTGACCGTTCCGCATCCGCAGCACGATTTGCACGTCCCGATAGCCACTACTCATTGGTGACACGAATCGATCTTCACAGCTCACAACAGCGATGCCGGGGTAGTCGTTGACCCGTCCGAGTGCCGCGTAGAGGTCGTCGAGGTTGCGGAACTCGACCTTCGCGGCGGCCAGGTCGAGCAGCTTGGACGCATCGCCCTGGTGTTTGGCCACCTTGTCCTCAGCTCGACGACGATCCTTGGGCTGAGGACGCCAGCCGGGCTCACCGACACGAAGACCATCAACCTGGGCTAGGGATACCGCAAGCTGATTCAGATCAACCTGCGCCTCTACCGCCGCCGAGTAGAGATCGTCGAGGTAACGCCTCCGGTAGCCAGCGTCGTTCCGTCTGGCCTCGTCGAACCCTGCCTGCGCCACCGGTCCTCGACGCACTTGGATGCTTGCGCTGATCGTCAACTGCTCGCTGGTGAGGGGTGTCGGCTCTGGTGGGGGCACTTCCCGGCGGTCCGAATCCTGTCGCGTCGCCTCCTGCTGGGCGACGTCGTTCAGTACCTCGGCGAGGACGTCGATTGCCTGCTGATGGCTGGCCAGGTGATACAGGGTCAGCGGACGGGACGTCAGCGACGCCGCGAGTTCAGGCGTGGACTGGATCATGCGCGCCAGGTCCGGCTGCTGCACCAACTGCCGCACCAACTGCTCGGCGAGGTCCGGCTCGTTCGGGGGCGGCTCTCGTCGGGCAGCGTCGAGCATGTCCCGGACCCGGTCGTCGGCGAACAGTCGCACGAGATCCCGTGCCGACGCTTCGTCCAGGCCCGGAACCAGCCGACGAAGGGTGGGGCTGTCGACCGCCGTCGCGAACTCAACGGGAGTCACCCCCGCCGCGAAAACGTCGTCCAGGCTGCTGGCCGACAGAACGGTGCGGGCACTACCGCCATCCGGTGTGGCGCTCGCTGAAACGTTGGCGTCGGGCGACGGCGGGGCCGAGCCCGGGCCGTCGAGGAGCAGGTACATCCGGTTGATGTACGGGTCGCCGTGGCCGCCGTCGTCGCGCGTCGGCGGGTGATCCGGCAGGTCGGGCCGTTCGCTGAACCGGCCCCGGGGCAGTCCGCCGAGCGGCATCGGTCGGCCGTCTCCGCTCAGCACCAGCGCGTCGATGCCGACCACGTCGGGGTAGAGCGGCCGGTCCCGGACCACGCCGTTCTGTGGGTCCACGTAGAGCACAGTGCCGTTCTGGTTGAGCGCCACCCAGGCGTGTGAACCGCCGTGCGCCCACTCGGTGACCAGGAACGAGTAGCTGCCGTGCCCGCCCAGCAGCAGTTGGTCGTGCAGGTTGCGGTAGCCCCGGTCGGCGGCCTGCCGCGCCTGTGCGGAGTCCGTGCGTTGGCCGGACGCCGGTGCGAGGAGTTTCTGGAAGCGCCCGCCGGTCACGTCCTCCACCCGGCCGGGGCCGCCCGCCTCGCCACGGATGGGGCGCCGGATGTCACCGTCGAGGTAGCCGTCGAAGGTTCGTGGCGCCGACACGCGGGGGCGCCCGTGCACCCACGTCTCGAACAGCGACAGTGTGCAGTCCAGGCAGTTGATGCCCCGGGTGGCGTCGGCCGCGGGACCGCCGTCGTTGAGCAGCCCGAACCAGCCGCCGTGTCGGGGGTCGGCGGTGCGGGTGACGGTGCCGTCCGGTCCACGGGGCATCTGTCGTTCGACGTCGACCTGGTGCAGGGCGAGCGGTGGCCGGAGTCCTCCGGGCTGCCCGTACGGCCGGGAGTTGTCGATCGGCGGCGGATCGTCGTCGCCGGTGAGCCTGGACGGGCCGGTGGTCTCCACCGCGCCGAGCGCGAGCGCGCCCACGTCCCGGTTGGCGTGCTCGAAGGTGGCGCTGATGTCGACGACCGGCGGGGCCGTGGTGCCGGCCAGCACCGCGTCTGCCAGGTCACGCCATTCGGAGTACTCGCGAACTTCCTCGTTCGCGGCGCGCTGCCAGCCGTCGGCCCACTGCCGGTTGCCGGCCTGGTGCAGTTGGCGGGCGTAGGTGGCGTACTCGACGGCTCGGCGATCGTGCTCCACGGCGCGGGTGCGCAGTCGGGCGGCCTCGGACTGCCGGCGGTTGTTCTCGAACCCGGTTCGCAGCGATTCGTAGTGGTCCTGGTAGCGCCGCCGCTCGGCGGCTTCGGCCGCTGCGGCCCACTGCGCCGCGTACGCGTCGTTGGTGTCGGGCTCGCGCACCGACGGGGCGCCGAACGCGGCCACGTCGACGGGGATCGACGCCCTTCCCCGGGCGGGATGGTCGGGCGCTCGCACCGGTGCGGGCGTCTGCCGGGTCGGGACACGCGCGGGCACGGTGAATCGACCCACCACCGGTGGGGTGGAGGCGACCGGCAGCGGCCCGTTGGCTGTCGTCGGGGCGCCGTAGGTGATCGGTGCCGCCGGGCCTGGGGTGATCGTCGGTGCGGAGGGGACGGTCGCCGGAGACCAGGCGGTCGGTCCGGAGGGGACGGTCGCCGGAGACCAGGCGGTCGGTCCGGAGGTGGTGACGTGCGGGGAACTTGCGGGCTGGACCGGCGGCACACCGGTGGCAGCCGGCCCGCTGCCCGATTCGAGGGGGCCGACCACGGGCGCGGACGCCGACGAAAGCCTCGGATCAGCACCCACCACAGATTGACTCGGATCACCTACCGCCGACGTGGTCGGGTTGGTGGTCGTCGCCGACGGCGCGGGGTCGGCCGTGACCGGGTGCGGGACGCCCGCTCTGTCGCCGAGCGACCCACCCGTCTCGGAGACGCCCACCGCACTGTGCACCACGTCCACGTCGGACAGCGCGCCGACCGGCGTCGGGGACGACGTGTGCGCGTCGGGCGCGACCGGAGACGCCGGCCCGGCTCCTCGTGACTGCTCGGCAACCGGTGGTGTCGGCGCAGCCACCTGGTCCGGTGGAGTGGTGGCGACACCCTCCGTCGCCTGCATCGGAACGCTCGCAGCCGTAACCGGACCACCCGAAGCCACACCACCGACAGCCCCTGCGGAGGGAGCACTCGCGGCAGACGAGACCCCGAAGGAGGGAGCCGCTCCGGTAGAGGCCGCATCCCCCGCGACAGGCAACACGGGCGGAAGGGAGGGGCCCGTGAAGGATGCTCCGGCGAGGGCGTTGGCCTGCGCGTCGAGCCGGGCGCGTAGCGCGTGGTCGGTCTGCCCGGTCGCCGAACCGGTGGCCCCGGACGCGGCGGCGCGCGCCACGTCCTCCATCGAGGTCAGGCCCTGACCGGTGGCCAGGCTCGCCGCGCTGTCGGCGAGCACCTCGCCGGTCATCTCCCGCCCCAGGTGCTCCCCGACCTTCGCCGCCCGCCCGGTGGCGTGCCGGCCCAGGCCGGCCAGCGGTGCCACCGCTCCGCCGGCCAACCCGCCCACCGCCGACGCGCCGAGATCGGTCAGGTCCAGGCCGTGTGCCCGCCCGCTGGAGTTCTGGTACGTCTGGGTGGCCAGGGTGACCCCGGCCTCCTCGGTGGCCTCCTCCAGCCCGCCCCGGGCGGCCCGCTTGGCGAACCCGCGCGCGCCACCTCGGGCGACCTCCTTGGCGGCCCGCTCGCCGGCCTCCTTGAGCCCGTGCTTGAGGGACTTGCTGGCCAGTTGGCCCATCAGCCGCTTGAAGATCTGTTGCACCAGCAGTCGCGTCGCGGTGATCGCCGCCCCCGCGGCCGGGGTTGCCGCACCGGCGGTCAGCACCGCCGCCACCGCAACGGTGAGCAACTCGATGACCAGGATGCCCAGCTCGATCCAGACTTCCAGCTTGGCGCCCTCGATGTCGCAACCGCACTCCTCGACCAGTCGGCCCAGGTCGGCCGTGACCGCGAGCAGCACGGGCAGCGGAGCGTCGGCGCCCTCGGCGATCCTCCGCCAGGCCGCCTCGAACGCCGCGTCGACAGCTCCGACGCCGCCGTACCCGTTGTGCACCTCGACGGCGGCCGTGGCGGCGTCGGCGTGCGGCCCGGCGAGCACGGAGGCGACCGCGTACCACTGGTCGGCGACGTCCCAGACGGCCCGCTCGTTGCCGTCCGGCCACTGCACGCCGACCACCCAGTCGAGGGCCTCGTAGATCCAGCCGGGCACGTCCCACGGCGCGTGGTCCAGGGGGTGCGGGATGGGGCTCGGCAGCACGCTCATCTCAGCTCGTCGGCCGTCAGCGCCGGTCGGCGGCCCGGCCGACCCGGGCGGCGTTGGCTCCGTCGGTCTGCACGCTCGCATCGACCGCCTCGACCACGTCGCTGCCCAGCTCGGTGAGCCGGTGCCCGACGCCGGCCCAGGCCCGCAGCACGGTCTGCTCGAACCCGCGGTAGTTGCGCTCGAAGGCGGCGCCAATGTCGTCTCGACCCCAGGGCCGGGCACCGCTGGCGGCCTCGATCGCGCCCCCCTCCGCCGCACGACGGGCCGTCACCGCCTCGCCGGCGAGCGCCAGGTCGGCACCGCCCCGGCGGGCCCGGGACGGATCAAGCCAGAGCTGCCCGTCGGTCATGGCTTCGCCTCACCTGTGCCGAGGACGGCGTCGGCCCGACCGAGCAGAGTGGCGTAATCGCCGGTCTTGAGGAAGTCCGTCGCCCCGGAGCCGGCCGGCATGCTCTCGGCGACGAGGTCGCGGGTGGCGTCGGCGGCGGCGGTCGCGGCGGCCCGGATCGTCTCGGTGACCTTTCGGCCGAGCGCGTCGGCGTCGCGGTCCCGGTAGATGGCCGGCGTCAGCTCGACCTCGATCACCTGGCCCTGCGCGCCAACTGTCGCCGTCACCTGCCCGTCGGTCGAACGGCGGGTCACCCGCAGCGCGGCGAGTCGCGTCTGGAGGGTGTCCAAACCGGATCTGAGCTGCTGGTATTGCCCATAAACGTCGTCAAATCGGGCCCGTAGCTCGCGATTGACGCTCCGGTCCGCCTGTTCCCCCACCGCCGCCCTCCCGTCACCGTCGGTAGAACGAGACAATACCGGCCGCCATCGATCCGTGTAGTCCGGTAGTTTCATAGCGTGATCGACCGTCGACAGGCCGAGCAGCTCGCGGCCACCTGGGCCCGCCGTGACTCGCAGCGTCTCGGTCACGAGTGCACTGCGATGGTCGACGAGTTCGACCTGGGGTGGGTCATCACGTCCGTCGTGCCCACCGAGGTGCCCACGGTGCCGGGTGACCTGCCGACGACAGTCATCGACAAGCAGACCGGCACTGTCACCACCTGGCCCCGGGTGCCGAGCGCTGTGGTGGCGGAGCTGTACCGGCGTAGCCGGCCCCCCGAGCCGACCGCCCCCCGCACTCTCGACCCGTCGACCCTGCTGGTCCGGGAGATCCATCGGGGTGCCACCCCGAACACCGCCGCGCACCTGACCATCGACGGACGGATCTGGACGGCCCAGGGCACGAAGGCCGACGTGCCACTCAACCATCACCCGCTGGTCCGCGACTATCTCGACCAGCTGCCGCCCGGTGAGTTGGTTCGCGGCGGGGCGGCGCACGCCGAGCTGATCGTGGTCTCCGACGTCCTGCACGAGTACGACCACCGCCGCGCCGCCGAGGGCATCGCGCCGATGGGGCGGGCCGAGGCAGCGGCGCTGCTGGAGGGGGCCCGCTTCGAGATCTTCCGGGTCCGTGAGCCGGGCGACCCCACTGGCGGGCCCGCCGAACGGCCCTGCGACTCGTGCATCTCCTTCCTGGTCCGGGCGAACGTCCTCCCGGAGTCGGCTCGCGCCTGGACCGAGACCTGGAACGCGCCGGAGGCACCCGACCCCGATCCTGGGCGGTTCCCGGTGGAGGTCGCGAACGCGCTGGTCGCGGCCGGTTGGCAGCCACACATCGGGGATCAGATCATGGCCGCCGCCGCCGTACGGGACGTCACGTCGGTGCCGGGGCGCAACCATCGGCACGAGGTCTTTCCCGCCGCGGTGGAGGCGCTCACCGCGTTCCCCAGCCTGGTCGGTGCGCGACGCGGCCGGGGCGAGCAGGTGTGGGTCTCCCGTTTCGACATCCGCCCGCACGCCATCGCGCACACCGCCGACAGCCTCGCGGACTTCGGCGCGGTGCTGGGCGTACGCCTCTTTCCGATCGGCACCGAGCAGCAGGACAGCATCCTGGCGGTGGACGAGCGCGGCCGGGTCTTCGCGCTCGACCAGGCCGGCGAGTGGTTCCTCGGCGACACCATCGACGCCGCGCTTACCACCCTGCTGCTCGGCCGCGCACCCGCCCGGGTGCGCGACGACGGCACCTGGCCGGCCGACCCGAGTTAGAGCGTGAGGCCGGTCAGCACCATGACCCGGGCCTCGGTGTAGTCGTCCATCGCGCTGCGCAGCCCTTCCCGGCCGACGCCGCTGCCCTTCACTCCGCCGTAGGGCATCTGGTCGGCGCGGTACGACGGCACGTCACCGATGATCACTCCGCCCACCTCCAGCGCGCGGGCGGCGGCGAAGGCCACGTCCAGGCGTCGCGTGAAGACGCCGGCCTGCAAGCCGTACGCCGAGTCGTTGACAGCTGTGAACGCGGCCTGGTCGTCGGCGACCGGGGTGACCACCAGCACCGGCCCGAACACCTCCTCGGCCACGACCTTGGCGTTCGCCGGCACGCCGGTGAGCACGGTCGGGGGGTAGGTCGCGCTGTCGCGGAGGCCGCCCACCTCGACGGTGCCGCCGGCGGCGACCGCCTCGGCCACCCACGTCTCGACCCGGCGGGCCGCGTCCTCGGACACCATCGGCCCGACGTCGGTCAGCTCGGACGCGGGGTCTCCGGTCCGCAGCCCTCGCACGGCCGCCACCAGTCGGGGCAGGAAGTCGGCGTGCAGGGCGTGGTGCACGTACACCCGCTGGACGGCGATGCACGACTGGCCGGCCTGGTAGTTGGCGAACGTCGCGATGCGCTGCGCGGCGAAGTCCAGGTCCTCGTCGGCGGTCCAGTCCGCGCAGAGCACCGCGGCGGCGTTGCCGCCCAACTCCAGCGTCACGTGCTTCTGCGGCGCGGCGCGGCGGATGGCCGCGCCGACCGGCCCGGAGCCGGTGAACGACACCACGGGTAGCCGGGGTTCGGTGACCAGTTCGGCGGCGCGGTCGTTGGGCAGCGGCAGCACCGAGAACATCCCGGCCGGGAGGTCGGTCTCGGCCAGCAGCTCGCCGAGCAGCAGCGCGGTCAGGGGCGTCGCGGGCGCGGGCTTGACGATGATCGGCGCCCCGACGGCGATGGCCGGCGCCACCTTGTGGGCGACGAGGTTGAGCGGGAAGTTGAACGGCGTGATGCCCAGCACCGGCCCGCGCGGCACCCTGCGGACCAGGGCGATCCGCCCCTCGGCGGCCGGGTCGGTGTCGAGTCGTTGCAACTCGCCGGAGAAGCGGCGGGCCTCCTCGGCAGCCCACCGGAAGGTCGACACCGCACGCCCGACCTCGGCGCGGGCCCACTTGAGCGGCTTGCCGTTCTCCGCGGTGATCAGGGCGGCGATCTCGCCCGCGCGCTCGGCGAGCCGCCGGGACACGTGGTCGAGGGCCGCCGCGCGGGCGTGCGCGGGCAGGGCCGCGGCCTGCGCGGCCACACCGGCCGCCGCGGCGACGGCGGCGTCGACCTGTTCGGGCGTGGCGACTGTGGTACGCCCCACCGGGCGGCCGTCGTACGGGTGGTGGACGGTCAACTCACCCTCGCCGGTGGCGGGGCGGGAGGCGACGAAGATGGGTACGGGCTCCACGCGGAGCAGAGTAGCCGAGCGACCAGCCGACGGAAACAGTCGCGATAACCCTTGTCTGCCGCGAATTCAGTAGCGAAGATGGCAGGGAGATTGCGATAACCGCCGCAGAATCGCGCCCCCGGCCCCCTCGGAGTGATCCCTCATGAGTGACCAGCAGCAGCTGCGCAACTTCGTCAACGGCTCCTACGTCGACCCGTCCGATGGCGGTTACGCCGACCTGGTCGACCCCTGCACGGGTGAGGTGTTCGCCCAGGCCCCGGTCTCCGGCGCCGCCGACGTGGACGCGGCGATGAACGCCGCCGCCACCGCCTTCGAGAGCTGGCGGGAGGTCACCCCGGCCGAGCGGCAGCGGGCACTGCTCAAGCTCGCCGACGCCGTGGAGGCGCGCGCCGCCGAGCTGGTCGACGCCGAGGTGCGCAACACCGGCAAGCCCCGCCAGCTCACCGCCGATGAGGAGCTTCCCCCGGCGGTGGACCAGTTCCGGTTCTTCGCCGGTGCCGCCCGGATGTTGGAGGGGCGGTCCGCCGGGGAGTACCTGGCCGGGCACACCTCCTACGTGCGGCGTGAGCCGATCGGCGTCTGCGCGCAGGTCACCCCCTGGAACTACCCGCTGATGATGGCGGTCTGGAAGATCGCCCCCGCGCTCGCCGCCGGCAACACAGTGGTACTCAAGCCGTCGGACACCACCCCGGTGTCGACACTGCTGCTCGCCGAGATCGCCGCCGAGTTCTTCCCACCGGGCGTGTTCAACGTGGTCTGCGGCGACCGGGACACCGGTCGTACCCTCGTGTCGCACCCGACCCCGCAGCTGGTGTCGATCACCGGCTCGACCCGCGCGGGCATGGAGGTGGCCGCCGCGGCGGCCCCCGACCTGAAGCGCACCCACCTGGAGTTGGGCGGAAAGGCCCCGGTGGTGATCTTCGACGACGCGGACGTGGCCGCGGCCGCCGAGGCCATCGCGATGGGCGGCTACTTCAACGCCGGGCAGGACTGCACAGCGGCCACCCGGGTGCTGGCCGGCCCCGGCGTCCACGACGACTTCGTGGCGGCGCTCGCCGAGCAGGCCCGCAACACGAAGACCGGCGCACCGGACGACGCCGACGTGCTCTACGGGCCCCTGAACAACGCCAACCAGCTCACCCGGGTCAGCGGTTTCGTGGACCGCCTGCCGGACCACGCGGCGATCCAGACCGGCGGGTCCCGGCAGGGCGAACGCGGCTACTTCTACGCGCCGACAGTGGTCTCCGGGCTGCGTCAGGCCGACGAGATCATCCAGGACGAGGTGTTCGGGCCGGTCATCACCGTGCAGCGCTTCTCCGACGAGGACGAGGCGGTGCGCTGGGCCAACGGCGTCGACTACGGCCTGTCCGCGTCGGTCTGGACGCGCGACCACGGCCGGGCCATGCGGATGACCCGTCGACTCGATTTCGGCTGCGTCTGGGTCAACACGCACATCCCGTTCGTCTCCGAGATGCCGCACGGTGGCTTCAAGCACTCCGGGCACGGCAAGGACCTCTCGGTCTACAGCCTGGAGGACTACACCCGGATCAAGCACGTCATGCACAACATCGAGGGCTGACCGGTGAGCGCGAGGAGTGAGCCGGTCTTGCGAGCCCCCCAGCCGCTACCGAAAGGCGGTGCCGCGCCGACGTCCGAGGAGCTGCACAAGCGGCGCGGCGACGCCGTGGCCCGAGGTGTCGGCAGCGTGATCACGTCCTATGTGGACAGTGCGTCCGGCGGGACGATCACCGACGTGGACGGCCGGGAGTGGATCGACTTCGCCGCCGGCATCGCCGTGACCAGCGTGGGCAACTCGGCTCCGAGGGTGGTCGAGGCGGTCCGGGCGCAGGTGGAGCGGTTCACCCACACCTGCTTCATGGTCGCGCCGTACGAGTCGTACGTGGCGGTGTGCGAGCAGCTCAACGCGGTGACGCCCGGCGGGTTCGCGAAGCGCTCGGCGTTGTTCAACTCCGGTGCGGAGGCGGTGGAGAACGCCGTCAAGGTCGCCCGGCATGCCACCGGGCGGCCGGCGGTCGTGGTGTTCGACCACGCGTACCACGGCCGGACCAACCTGACCATGGCGTTGACCGCGAAGAACATGCCGTACAAGCACCGGTTCGGGCCGTTCGCCGGGGAGATCTACCGGGTGCCGATGTCGTACCCGCTGCGTGATGGTGGGCTCTCCGGCGTGGAGGCGGCGGCCCGGGGGATCGAGATGATCGAGAAGCAGGTCGGCGCGGAGAACGTCGCCGCGCTGCTCATCGAGCCGATCCAGGGCGAGGGTGGCTTCGTCGTACCCGCGCCGGGTTTCCTGCCCGCGCTGCGCGCGTGGGCGACGGCGGCCGGGGTGGTCTTCGTCGCCGACGAGATCCAGACCGGTTTCTGCCGTACCGGTGACTGGTTCGCCTGTCAGCACGAGGGCGTCGAACCCGACCTGGTGACCCTGGCCAAGGGCATCGCCGGTGGTCTGCCGCTGGCCGCGCTGACCGGTCGGGCCGAGCTGATGGACGCGGTGCACGTCGGTGGGCTCGGCGGCACGTACGGCGGCAACCCGATCGCCTGCGCCGCCGCGCTGGCCACCATCGAGACAATGCGCGAGCTGGACCTGGCCGGTGCGGCCCGACGGATCGAATCGGTGCTGGTCCCCCGGCTGCGGGCCATCGCCGAGCGGGATCCCCGGGTCGCCGAGGTACGCGGCCGGGGCGCGATGCTCGCCGTGGAGCTGGTGCTGCCGGGCACCCTCACCCCCGACCCGGCCGCCACGGCGGCGATCTCGGCGGCCTGTCACGCCGCCGGCCTGCTCACACTGACCTGCGGCACGTACGGCAACGTGCTGCGCTTCCTGCCCCCGCTGGTGATCTCCGACGGGCACCTCACCCGAGGCGCGGACCTCCTCGACGCCGCCTTCGGGTGAGTGGCGGAGGGGCCCGGTGCACGGGCCCCTCCGGCGACGGGCCCGGTGTGCCAGGTCCGTCCGGCGACGGGCCCGGTGTGCCGGGCCCGTCGCGCGATGTCAGCGAAGCACCTCGACGGTGTTGCGGCGCACCAGGTTCTTGCCCGGCTCGCGGATCTGCTCCATGGCGGCGGAGTTGAGCAGGACGCAGCTGCCCGACGGGCCGGTGACCGTCACAGTCGTCGCCCGGTTGTTGTCCAGGTTGGTCACCCGCAGCCGGGTGCCCACCGGGAACTGCCCACTGGTCGCCGCCGGACCGGCCGCCTCCTCGAAGAAGGTGATCGCCCCGGAGCACACCGACTGGGGCGCCGGGCCGGGCACGCCGGGAGACGCGACGCCGGGACGGACCGTGCCGGGGGCCGGAGCGCCGGCGGGCGGGGCCGCGCCGTCGACGCGTTCCACCACGTTGCGGCGGATCACATTCTTGCCGGGCTCCCGGACCAGCTCCATGGCAGCGGAGTTGAGCAGCACACAACTGCCCGACGGGCCGGTCACCGTCACAGTGGCCGCCCGGTTGTTGTCCAGGTTGGTCACCCGCAGCCGGGTGCCCACCGGGAACCGGTCGCTGGTCGCCGCCGGCGCCCCGCCCTCCGCGGAGAAGGTGACCGAACCGGAGCAGACCGACGACCGTGCCGGGGCCGTGTCGGCGAACCCGAAGCTGGTCCCCACCGACACGCCCACCGCGGCGAGCACCGCCACACTCGCTGCCAGCACGTGCCTGCGCTGCACCCTCATCGCCGTCACTCCCGTCCTCGGTGGTGTTCTTCACCCACCGGTACGGACCGGAGCGTCCTACCGTTCAGCCGGCACGGGTATCGATCGCGCGGCGACCAGGTCCACCGGGCCGTACCGGGTGCTCGGGGCCCTGGTTATCAGCGCCCAGTAACGGTCGCCGTACGACCAGTGCCACCACTCGGTCGGGTAGTTGACCATCCCCGCGCCGCCGAGGGCGTCCACCATGATCTGCCGGTGCCGGCGGGCGGCGCCCCCGATCGTCGGCGCGTCCGTGAAGCAGGCGTCGGCGCTGTCCTCCGGTGTGGCGTCGATGGCAGTGCCCAAATCCAGCTCCACACCGTCGTCGGTGCAGAGCGTCAGGTCCACCGCGCCGCCCGTGCTGTGCGGGGCCACCTCGACCGGCGACACGAACTTCGTGGTCTCCCGGTGCAGCCACTGCGGCGACCAGTCCGGGTGCCGTCGGCGCAGCTCGTCGCGGTAACCGGTGAAGATGGCCAGTTGCGCCTGGTACGGCCGGTAGCCCTCGACCACCAGCAGCCGCAGCCCACCGGGCAGGGCCCGCTGCGCGGCAAGCAGGCGGTCCACGACACCGGCGCGCAACCGGGCGTACGCCCCGGCCGGGTCGGCCGCCCGGCCGTCGAGCCGCAACTCCGGCAGCTCACGCAGGTCAACGAACTCCTCGCCGTCGTCGGCGCTGGGCACCGCCGCCACCCGGGGGTCGGAGAGCAGGATCATCGGATGCTCCCCGCCGTGCCCGCCGACCGTTCCGCATGGCGGACCCGGGCCAGCTCGACGAGTCGGTCCACCACCTCCCGGTAGCCGACCCCGACGGCGGCCCACACCTTCGGGTACATCGAGTGCGCGGTGAAGCCGGGCATCGTGTTCAGCTCGTTGACGTACAGCTCGCCGGCCGTCTCGTCGTAGAAGAAGTCGACCCGGGCCAGACCCCAACCGCCGATCGCTGCGAACGCGCGCAGCGACAACTCGCGGACCCGTTCGGTCACCTCGTCCGGCAGCACGGCGGGGACGATCATCGGGTCGGCGTCGCCGAAATACTTCTGCTGGTAGTCGAACCAGCCGCCGCTGACCTGCACCTCGCCCACCGCCGACGCCTCGGGACGCCAGCCACCGAGCACCGCGCACTCCAACTCCCGGCCGACGACCCCCTGCTCCACAATGACGAGTTGGTCGTGGCGAAGCGCCTCCTCCACGGCGGCGGCCAGGTCGTCACCCTCGTCGACGCGGGAGATGCCGATCGACGAGCCCATGCTGGCCGGCTTGACGAACAGCGGCCGGCTCAGCCCGGTCACCAACTTCTCCGGGTCGTCGACCTCCCGGTAGGTGTGCGCGTCGAACGACACGTACGGGGTGACGGGGATGCCCTCGGCGCGCAGCGCCCGCTTCATCGCCACCTTGTTCATACCGACCGCCGAGGCGAGGATGCCGCACCCGACGTACGGCACGTTCAGTGACTCCAGCAGCCCCTGCACCACGCCGTCCTCGCCGTACGGGCCGTGCAGCACCGGGAAGACCACGTCCAGCTCGGCGTGCACCGCGCCAGGGGCGTTACCGGCGGACACCTGCACGACACCCGCACGCGGACCGGCCCGCAACTCGACGGCCGGCCCGGTCACCACCAACTGGTCGTCGATGGCCCGCTCGCCGGCCGGTCGGTCGCGCAACTCGGCCAGCAGCGCGTCGGGCATCAGCCGGAAGCCGCCGCTGCGGGTGACACCGATGGCCACAGTGCGGTAGCCGCCACCGGCGAGCGCCCGGGCCACCCCGAGCGCGGAGGCACAGGAGACCTCGTGCTCCGCCGACGGCCCACCGAACAGGATTCCGATCCGCACTGGCGCGCTCACGCCGCCGCCCCTTCCTCAGCCAGGTCGGCCGATCGCGGGGCCATCAACCGGGCCACCAGCGCCGCCTCCACGTTCCCGCCGGTCAGCACCACGCCGACTGTCCGCTGCCGGTCGCTGTCCGACGCCCTTCGGCTTCCGCCGGCCGGTGGAAGCCGGAGGGCGCCGGCCAGGCCCGCCGCCCCGGAGGGCTCGGCGAGCACCTTGAGCTCCGTCAGGATCAGCCGGAACGCCGCCGCGATCTCGGCGTCGTCGACCCGGACGACCCCACGCAGCGTGTCCCGCACGATGGCGAACGGCAGCTCCCCCACGCAGGACGGCCGCAGACCGTCCGCGATGGTGGCCGCCGGCGCTACCGGCACGCGTACACCTGCCTCCAGGCTGCGGGCGAGCGAATCGCAACCCACCGGCTCCACGCCGTACACCTCGATGCCGGAGCCGGCGGCGGCCAGGCAGGCGCCGGCCACCCCGCCACCACCACCCACCGGTACGACCAACGCGTCCAACGGCGTCCCCGCGCGCTCGGCGTCCTCGATCAGCTCCAGGCTCGCGGTGCCCTGCCCGGCGATCACGTCCGGGTGGTCGTACGCGTCGACGACGGGGTGACCGCTCTCGTCGCTGAGCCCGTTGGCCACCGCCACCCGCTCCTCGACGCTGGTGCCGGCGAACACCACCCGCGCCCCCGCCGCGCGCGCCCGGTCGACCTTCGTCGACGCGGCGTCGACCGGCAGCACCACTGTCGCCGCGAGCCCGTGCTGCCGGGCCGCCAACGCCACCGCCACCGCGTGGTTGCCGGTGCTCTGCGCGATCACCCCGGTGTGGCCGGCCACCGCGAGGCGGCCGACCGCGCGCAGCGCACCCCGCATCTTGTACGAGCCACCGTGCTGGAGGTTCTCCGCCTTGAGCAGCACCCGTGCCCCGGCAAGCTCGTCGATCACCGGGGAGCGCAGCACTGGGGTGCGGACCACGAGGCCGGCCAGCCAGCGGCTGGCCTCCTCGACATCGGCCCGGACCTGACCAACTGTGCCTGTCATCGTCTCTCCTTCTCGGGCACGCCACAGGCAGGGTCCAGCGGTACGTGGACCCCGGTGACTGTGGGTGGAAGTGTCAGTTCAAGGTGGGTAGCTGGACGTCGACCCGCAGACCGCCGTACTCGGCGGGCCGGGCCGCGATGATGCCGTCGTGGGCCTGGGTGATCGAACGGGCGATGGCCAGGCCCAGCCCGGCCCCACCGCCCTGCGAGGTCCGGTCCCGGGCGAGTCGGCGGAACGGCTCGAACAGACCGGCGACCGCCTCGGCCGGCACCGGCTGGCCGGTGTTGACCACTGACAGCGCGGGCACGCCGCCCACCACGACGGTCAGCGAGCCGCCCGGCCGGTTGTACTTGATCCCGTTCTCCACCAGGTTGGTGACCAGTCGTTCCAGCAGCACCCGCTCGCCGACGACCACCCGGGGTACGAGATGGGTCTCCACTGTGACGCCGGCCTCCCGGGCCCGGTTTAGGTAACCGGCCAGCACCGCCTCGACGATCGCGTCCAACCGCTGCGGTATGCGGGAACGGAGACCCTGGTCGCTCTCGCTGAGCGCGAGCAGGCCCTCGATCAGTCGTTCGTTGCGCTCGTTGGTCTCCAGCAGCTGACTGGTCAGCAGCTCCAACTGCTCGCCGGTCAGCGCCCTGGCCATACCGACCTCGATGAGCGTCCGCTGCACGGCGAGGGGCGTACGCAGCTCGTGCGAGGCGTTCGCGGCGAACCGCCGCTGCCCCTCGTACCCGGCGGAGACGCGTTCCATCATCTCGTCGATCGCCCTCGACAGCCGGGCCAACTCGTCGCCGCCCCGGGGCCGGATCCGGTGACCAAGGTTCTGCGGGCCGAGCTGCCCGATCGGCCCGGCCAGGTCAGCGACCGGGCGCAGGCACCACGCCGCGGCGAACCAGAGCCCCACCAGGACGGCGAGGGTCACGAGCAGAACGGCCACCAGGGGCAGCATGAACGCCCCCGGCCGTACGTTGCGACACACCGCCGACATCCCCGGCACGGGCAGGTCACAGAACTGCTGCCCCCAGTTCCAGGTCACCTGCGACAGCCACTTGCCCATCGCCGGCAGTACCGGGCCGGCCAGCAGCGCCAACAGCCCCACCAGCAGCACCCGACGTCGGGGCGTCCAACTCACGCCGTGCCGCCGATGCGGTAGCCGGCCTTCGGAACGGTGTGGATGATCGCGGGATCGCCGAGCTTCTTGCGCAGGGTCATCACGGTGACCCGTACGGCGTTGGTGAACGGGTCGGCGAACTCGTCCCAGGCCTGCTCCAGCAACTCCTCGGCGCTGACCACCTGGCCGTCCGCGCGCAGCAGCACGTGCAGCACCGCGAACTCCTTGGGGCTCAACGCGAGCGGGCGACCGTCCCGGGTGGCCAGGTGCCGACCCACGTCCAGGGCCAGACCGTCCTGGGCGAGCACCGGTGGCAGCGCCGGCGTCGACCGTCGCCCGAGGGCCTGCACCCGGGCCACCAACTCGGCGAAGGCGAACGGCTTGGTCAGGTAGTCGTCCGCGCCGAGGCCGAGGCCCTCCACCCGGTCCCGGATGCCGGCCGCCGCGGTGAGCAGCAGCACCCGGGTGCCAACCTGTGAGTCGGCGATGCTGCGGCACACCTCGTCGCCGGTGTGTCCGGGCATGTCCCGGTCCAGCACCGCCACGTCGTACCGGTTCACCCCGACCCGCTCCAGCGCACCGTCACCGTCGTAGCAGACGTCCACGGCCATTGAGAGGCGGCGCAGCCCTTCGGCCACCGTGTCCGCCAACAACCGCTCGTCGTCCGCCACCAGCACCCGCACGTTTCCCGCTCCCCCAGTTCGGCTTGCCCGGCATACCGTCGCAGGCCCGGGTTAAGGGTTCTGTAAGCACCCGCCGCAGCCATCCTCCACGCGGCTGTCCAGCGGGCAAACCATCGCAACCCAGCCCCCGCCCCCTTCGTCCCCGTCTCACGTCATCTGAGTCGTCCGTCCCCGAAGGCCCCAGCGCTCAGCGACCAAGAGTGGCCCGAGTCACAACCAAAGAGCAGCCAACCCACAAGACCCCTCGCTCGCCCCGAGCTCGCCCGTCGCCCTCGCCCTCGCTCCGCCAGCCCGCGTCGATCATGGAGTTGTGGTGGGCTTTGGATCCCGTTCCGCACCTTTTGCGGGGCACCACAACTCCATGATCGACGTCGTCGAGGGGTGGGGGTTGGGGGTTGGGGTTGGGGGGGCCGGTGGGGGTGGGGTTAGGGGTGGAGGAGGGGGATCAAGGTTTGGACGATGTGGGCGGGGCGGCGGTAGAGGTCCTGGTCCGTGAAGTGGCGCATTTGCCAGCCGTTGGCAGCGAGCCAGTTCATTCGAGCCCGATCGCGCCGGAGGCGGACACGATCCAGATGGGACGATCCGTCGTACTCGACACCGACGCGTTGTCGCCGATACCCGAGATCGAGGCGGTAGAGCGGTATCCCGTTGCTGTCCGGGACCCAGATCTGCGGCTCGGGCGGTGGCAGGCCGCCATCCATGAGCACCAGGCGCAGCTGGCTCTCCTGCCGACACTCTGCCCGAGGATCAGCGCGTGGCACGAGATCGCGCGCCTGACGGACCCCACGCAACCGGTCGTGCCGAGCGACCTCGATCCGAAGTTCCTCGGGTTGGCACGCGGCCACACGGAGACAAAGATCCAGCAGCGGCATCGCTTCCATCCGACGCAACGACCGGGCCAGGTCCACCGCGCACCTGGCTGCGGACGCACAGGGCACTCCGGCCAGCAGCACCGGATCACGCACCGGCAGCACTGCCTCGTGGGCAACCAGGCCGCGTATACGCGGGATGATTTCTCCCGCGGGCACGATCACATGCACGTCCGGACTTCGCGCGTCACCGAAGCCATGCAGTTGCGCGCCAGTTTGAAAGCCGACTACGGCTGTAGCAGGCAACCGCCGGAAGATTGCCTGCAAACGCCCAGCCTGATTGGCCGATGGCGCGTAGACACTCCGCGACATTCGGTGCAGGCGGGACTGCTCAGTCAGCCTGCGCACTTGTTCCCGGCTGAGGCCGGCCGCGAGCAACTCCGAGTATCGATACGACTGCTCTGCCATGCCGCAGCAATCTGCGGCACCCGGTCGCCGATTCTCGCCTTCGACCCAACTCCCTGTGGATAACTGCCAGCCCTGTGCACAATCCCCGAACTACCCCGGAGTCGTGCTAAGGCCAAGTTCCACCGCCTGGGTCGATCATGGAGTTGTGGTGCCGGGTATAAGCCGCAAAACAGCAGTCTTCGCCCACCACAACTCCATGATCGACGCCGGGTCAGGGTCTCGAGGGGGCCAGGACTAGTCGCAGGCTATGCCGTCGCCGTCTCGGTCCAGGTCGTAGATGTCGTCGCCGATGACCCTGATCGGCCCTCTGACGTAGGCGGGGCCGTTGCCACTGCCACCCGCGCAGTCGACGTCGCTGGCGATCGGGACGCAGCCGCTGTAGTTCGGGTCGCACTTCGACGACTGCGGCTTCTTGGTGCCGACGGCCACGACCTGGGTCACCGGCTGCTTCGTCACTGCGGATTTGACCATTTTCTTGGCCGTCCGCACGCCGTCGGTGGTGGTCACCTCGTAGGTCATGTTCCGGACGCCGTTCACGCCCTTGGTTCGGACGACCCGCTTGCCCTCGGCCAGTGACGAGTCCTTGACGGTCCGCTCGCCGTACCGGATGGTGGCCTTCTCCGTCACGGTCGTCACCTGCACCACCGGCACGGCCGCCGCCGACGAGGGCGCCGTGGCAGGCACCGACGAGGGCACTGTGGAGGGCGCGGCGATCGGCGACTCCTCCTGGGCCGGGGCCTCCTCGGTCGGCTCGCCGGGCGCGGCCAGGATCGGCTGTTGTGGTTGCTCGGCGGCGGTGCCGGTCCTGGTCGGCTCCGGCTCGCCGGTCAACGCGCCGACGATGGCGGTGCCGGTGCAGCAGAGCAGCAGGATCGACAGCGTGACCGAGCCGAGGATCACGGCGACCCGGCTGGCGGGAGTGGCCCGGCGGAACCAGTTCGGTCGGGGCGTCTGGCCGAACGACGGCGGGTACGGCGGCCCCGGGTGCTGTGGTGGTTGCATCGTCACGGCGATGAGTGTCGTCGCAAACACAGCGTGCAATATCCCCCGTCGTGTTCGTCACCTGCGCCTTTCGCTTCGCGGGAAAGATCGGTGGGCACGTTGGCGGGCGACGAGTCGGCAGGTGCGGCAACCTCCAGGCTGGCAGGGCAGGGCCGATCGTGCGGGTATCAGCACCAACAAAAGCCGCAGATCCCCACGCACCGCGTCGACAGCGGTCGGAGATCGAACCACGGCGACGGAACTGTCGCGATGCCGTCAGCGGGATGAGCTCACCGTTCCTCCATCGCCCACGGTGAGCCGTAATCGTTCAGCAGGTCGAGGAAGGGCATCGGGGGCAACGCCTCCGGTCCGAGCACGCCCACGCCGGCCCACGCGCCGCTGGCGAGCAACTCCAAGGCGACGACCGGGTTGACGGCGGTCTGCCAGACCACCGCCTGGTGCCCGTACTCCCGCATCGACCACTCGTTGTCGACCACGTGGTACAGGTAGACCTCGCGGGGTTGCCCGTCCGGGCCGAGGCCGCGTACCCAGGTGCCGGCGCAGGTCTTGCCGCGCATCCGGGCACCGAGCGTGGCCGGGTCGGGCAGGCTCGCGGCGACCACGTCACGCGGGGAGACCTCGACGCCGCGTACCCGCACCGGGGAGACGGCGTCCAGACCGAGCTTGTGCAGCGTCTTGAGCACCTCGATGAACTCGTCGCCCAGGCCGTACTTGAAGGTGACCCGCCGGGCCTTGACCCAGCGCGGGATGAGCAGCACCTCCTCGTGCTCGACGTTGACGCACTCGACCGGCCCGATCCCCTCGGGGAAGTGGAAGACCTCCGGCTCGGAGAACGGTTCGGTGGTGAACCAGCCCCGGTCTTTCTCCCAGATGACCGGCGGGTTGAGGCACTCCTCGATCGTTGTCCAGATGGAGAACGAGGGCGCGAAGTCGTACCCGTCGACTGTCAGGTTCGCCCCGTCCCGGACACCGATCTCGTCGATCTCGCTGAACAGTTCATCGGCGGCGTAACGGGCGAAGACGTCGGAGAGGCCGGGCTCGACCCCGATGCCGCACAGCGCCAGCCGACCGGCCGCCGACCAGGTGTCGGCCAGCGCGAACTGTTCGTCGCCGAGCTTCACGCCGGTCTCGACGTGTGACAGCGACATCGCCATGTCCAGGTAGTCCGCGCCGGCCGCGAACGCGCCGTCGAAGATCGGCATGACGAACCGCGGGTCGACGGCGTTCAGCACGTGCGTGATCCGGTGTTCCCGGCACAGTGCGGTGACCGCGTCGGCCGAGGAGGCGTCCACCTGGGCGGCGACGAATCGGTCACCGTGCCCGGCGACCGACCGTTGGGCCCGAACGGGGTCGTGGTCGGCCACCACGATGGTCTCGAAGAAGGTCCGTCGGGCGGCGATGGCTACGGCGGCGGAGCCGACGCCACCGGCGCCGACGAGGAGGACACGCATCAGGAATCAAACCCCAAACCGAAACGATTGAGAGTACGGAGCCAGAGGTCGCGCCGACCCTCGCGCGCGTCGGCGCGGGCCAGTGACCAGCGGGTGAGATTGATGCCGACCGCGCGGACGGGTTCCGGTGGGAACGGCAGTGGCTTGCGGCGAACCAGGTCGAGCCGGGTCAGCGGGGTGTTCCCGCCGTCGAGCAGGTCGAGCAGCACCCGGGCCCCGAAGCGGGTGGCCCCGACGCCGAGGCCGGTGTAGCCGGCCGCGTACGCCAGCCGACCGCCGTAGGCGGTGCCGAAGAACGGGCAGAACCGGGTGCAGGTGTCGATGACTCCGCCCCAGCGGTGGCTGAACCGCACGTCGGCGAGCTGCGGGAACGTGGTGAAGAAGTGGCGGGCGAGGGTGGTGAAGGTGGCCTGTCGTTGTTCCAACTCGGGCGCGACCCGGTTGCCGTAGTGGTACACGGCGTCGTAGCCGCCGAAGAGGATCCGTCCGTCGGTGGTGATCCGGTAGTAGTGGAACTGGTTGGCGGTGTCGGCGAGCCCCTGCCGGTTGCGCCACCCGATGGCGTCGCGCTGGGCGGGGGTGAGCGGCTCGGTCATCAGCACGTGGTCGTAGACCGGCACCAGGTACGCCCGCAGCCGGCGTAGCAACGGCGGGAACGCGTTGGTGGCCAGCACGACCCGACGCGCCCGGATCGAGCCGGGCAGACCGGCGGCAGAGGTATCGGCCCGGCCACTGTCGGCCGGGTGGGCGGCGGGACCGGTGCCCAGGGTGCTGGCGTGCAGGGCCGCACCGTCGGCGCGCAGTCCGGTGACCCGGGTGTGCTCGTGCACGCGTACGCCGAGGTCGAGGCAGGCGCGGCGCAGCCCCCAGGCCAGCTTCGCCGGGTCCACCATGGCCACCCGGTCGGCGTCGAACATCCCACCCAGGTACGTCGGTGAGTGCACCTCGGCGCGCACCTCGTCCCGGTCGAGCAACCGCACCCGGTGGCCGTACCGGCGGGCCAGGTCCGCGTCGGCGGCCAGCCCGTCGAGTTGGTACGGCTCGACGGCGACGGCCAGCTCACCGGTGCGCTCGAAGTCGCAGTCGATGTCGAACTTCGCGACGGTGGCGGCGATGGCGTCCAGATTGTCCCGGCCGAGGCGTTCCAACTCGCCGACCTCGTCGGGGAACCGCTCGACACCGTTGGCGAGGCCGTGGGTCAAAGAGGCGGCGCAGAAACCGCCGTTGCGCCCGGAGGCCGCCCAGCCGCAGGTCCCGGCGTCGACGAGCAGCACGTCCCGGTCCGGGTCAGCCTGTTTCGCCAACAGCGCGGCCCACAGTCCGCTGTAACCGCCGCCGATCACCAGCAGGTCGGCGGAGTGCCGACCGCTCAGCGGCGGTAGCGGGTCGGGGCGGTCCGGGCGGTCGAGCCAGTACGGCACGGGTGCCGCGTCGGCCAACGCCCGGCCGGTATGTGGGAGCGTCATGACCGCGCGCCCGCCGGGTGGTCCGGAGCATCGGGGCGGGTCATGACGACCGACGCGGGTGACCTGACGGCCCGGACAGCAGCGCGGCGCGGCGGGCCCGTCGACCGCGCAGCGAGCTGAGCCCCACGAGCAGCAACGCGACCGCGAACATCGCCGTGCCGATCACGTTGACCTGCGGTGGGATGCCACGCTGGGCAGCCCCCCAGACGTACATCGGGAACGTGACGGTGGTGCCGGCGTTGAAGTTCGTGATGATGAAGTCGTCGAAGCTGAGTGAGAAGGCCAGCAACGCGGCGGCCACGATGCCGGGCAGCACCAGCGGCAGGGTGATCCGCCGGAAGGTCTGCCACTCGTTGGCGTAGAGGTCCATGGCGGCCTCCTCCAGCCGCCGGTCCATCCCGGCGAGCCGCGCCTTCACGGTGACCACCACGAACGACACGCAGAACATCACATGCGCGATCACGATGGTCCAGAAACCCTGCGGTACGCCCGCCGACACGAACAGGGCCAGCAGCGACGTGCCCATCACCAGTTCCGGGGTGGCCATCGGCAGGAAGATCAGCACGTTGATCCCGGATCGGCCCCGGAAGCGGTGCCGGACCAGCGCGAACGCCATCAGGGTGCCGAGCACTGTGGCGACCACAGTGGCGATGAAGCCGATCTGCACGCTGCGGACGACCGCGTCGCACATGTCCGAGGTGGCGCACGGCTGCCGCCAGTTGTCCAGAGTGAACTCGTTGAAGTCGTACGAGAGCCGGCTCGACGGCCGGTTGAACGACAGCCCGGCCACCACCAGGATCGGCAGCGCCAGGTAGCCGAGCACCAGCAACGCCACGATCATCACCCAGCGGTCCGCGAGCCAACGGGAAACCCTCACAGGACCTCCTCCGTGCCGGCTCGACGGAGGTAGCCGAAGACCACCGCGAGGATCGCCGCCATCAGCAGGAACGACAGCGCGGCGCCCTGCGGGTAGTCCAGTCGGACCAGGAACGCCGAGTCGATGACGTTGCCGATCATGTATTCGTTCGGGGTGCCGAGCAGCTCGGCGTTGATGTAGTCGCCGCTGGCCGGGATGAAGAACAGCAGCGTGCCGGCGACCAGACCGGGCATGGACAGCGGCAGTGTCACCCGACGGAACGCCTGCACCGGGCTCGCGTACAGGTCGGTGGCCGCCTCCAGCAACCGCGGGTCAAGCCGCTCCAGGCTCGCGTACAGCGGCAGCACCAGGAACGGCAGGAAGTTGTACGTCAGGCCGAGCACCACAGCGAACGGGGTGGCCAGCAGCCGACCGTCCGGGGCGAGCAGGTGCACGTCGCGCAGCAGACCGACGAGCGCGCCGTTGTCCGACAGAATCGTCTTCCAGGCCAGCGTGCGGACCAGGAAGCTGGTGAATATCGGCGCGACGACGCACACCAGCAGCAGGTTCTTCCAGCGGCCAGCCTTCTGCGCGATGGCGTACGCCAGTGGGTAGCCCAGCAGCAACGCCAGCACCAGGGCCAGCCCGGCGTAGCCGAACGAGCGCAGGAACTGCGGCCAGTACGCCTGGAGCACGTCCGGGTAGTTGCCGACCGCCCAGGTCATCGCGTACCCGGTGGAGAGCGAGCCGCTGGGGTCGTACAGGCTGGCCGCCGCCAACTGCACGAGCGGCACACCGAAGAAGATGAGCAGCCAGGCCGCACCCGGCAACAACAGGAGGTACGGCAGGAGTCGGCGTCGCCCGGACCGGGCTGCCGGTGGCGCGGGCGGCGGGTGCCCCGATCCGGTGGGGGCCAGCAGGGTCACGACGACACACCCACCGGCTCGTCCAGCACCGGTGACGTCCGGTCGGTGTCGGCGGCGTCGCGGGGCAGCAGGAACGCGTGCCGCGGATCCCAGTACGCCACGGCCTCGCTGCCGACCGCCACAGTCGTCGACGTTCCGCTGTTGGCGGCGAAGACCGACAACTCGGTGCCCCAGCCGGTACGCAGCAGGTACTGCGTGCTGACTCCCACGTAGGAGGCGTCGGTGACCACTCCGGTGACGTGCTGATGCCCGGCGGGTACCTGGTCGGCGGAGCCGACCAGAATCAGCTTCTCCGGGCGTACCCCCAGGTGGACCGGGCCGCTCTCGGCCCGTGCGCGGCCGGCGGGCACGGAGAAGCGCGTGCCGTGCGCCGTCACCGCGACGTCGCCGCCGCCGACGCCGGTGGCCTCGCCGGCGAGCAGATTGGACTGGCCGAGGAAGTTCGCCACGAAGGCGGTGGCGGGAAACTCGTAGATGTCGGCCGGGGCACCCAACTGTTCGATCCGGCCGGCGTTCATCACCGCGACGGTGTCGGCCATGGTCATGGCCTCCTCCTGGTCGTGGGTGACGTGCACGAAGGTGATGCCGACCTCGGTCTGGATGCGCTTCAGCTCGATCTGCATCTGTCGGCGCAGCTTCAGGTCGAGTGCGCCCAGCGGCTCGTCGAGCAGCAGCACCTGCGGCCGGTTGATCAGCGCGCGGGCGAGCGCGACCCGCTGCTGCTGACCCCCGGAGAGCTGGGCGGGGCGGCGGTTGCCATAGCCGTCGAGCTGCACCAGCGACAGCATCCGGGAGACCTCGTCGTCGACCGAGCGGATGCCGCGTCGGCGCAGCCCGAAGGCCACGTTCTCGAAGATGGTGAGGTGCGGAAAGAGCGCGTAGCTCTGGAAGACGGTGTTCACCGGCCGCTTGTACGGACGCAGCCGGGCGATGTCGGTGTCACCGAGCAGCACCTGGCCGCTGGTCGGCTCCTCCAGGCCGGCGATCATCCGCAACGTGGTGGTCTTGCCACAGCCGGACGCGCCGAGCAGCGCGAAGAACGAGCCCTGCTCGATGGTCAGGCTCAGGTCGTCGACAGCGGTGAAGACGCCGAACCGTTTGGTGAGGTCGGCCAGGCGCAGATCGCCGGCGGGAGTCTCGCGCGCCATCCTCATCACGCCCCGATGACCTGTTGGAACTTGCCCTCGTACTCCTTCTCCTGCTTCTCGTCCAGGGCCATGAACACCTTGGACTTCGACAGCAGCGCCTCGTCCGGGAAGATCAGCGGGTTGGCTGCCAGCTCAGGATCGATCTTCTCCATCTCGGCCTGAGCGCCCTTCACCGGGCAGATGTAGTTGACGTACGCGGCGAGCTTCGCCGCGACCGCCGGCTCGTAGTAGTAGTTGATCAGCGCTTCGGCGTTGCCCTTGTGGGTGGCCTTGTTGGGGACCATCATGTTGTCGCTGTAGAGCATCACGCCCGAGTCCGGCGCGACGAACCGCACCTTCTCGTCCTCACCGGACAGTTGGATGACGTCGCCGGACCAGCCGATGCACGCGGCGATGTCGCCCTTGGCCAGGTCGGGCGCGTAGTCGTTGCCGGTGAACTTGCGGATCTGCCCGGAGTCGACTGCCTTCTTGAGCTTGTTGAGGGCGTCGTCGAACTGGGCGGCGGTGAAGTTGGCCGGGTCGTGCCCGTTCGACCCGAGCAGCAGGCCCATGGTGTCGCGCATCTCGCTGAGCGCGGTCACCTTGCCCTTGAGGTCGGGGCGGGTGAGCAGTTCGTCGACGGTCCGCAGTTCCTTCGTGACGTTGCCGTTGTACGCCAGGCCCGCCAGGCCCGACTGCCACGGGATGGAGATCCGGTTCTCGGTGTCGAAGGGGCGGTTGAGCAGCGACGGAAGCAGGTTGGCCTGCACGTTCGGGATTTTCGCCGGGTCCAGCTTCTGGATCCAGCCGAGCCGGATCATCCGGGCCGCCATCCAGTCGGTCAGCACGATGATGTCGCGGTCGGTGCTCTGACAGGCGGCAAGTTGGTTCTGCACCTTGCCGAAGAACTCGTTGTTGTCGTTGATGTCCTCGGTGTAGGTCACCTGGATGCCGGTCTTCGTGATGAACTCGTCGAGGCTCGGCCGCTTGGACTCGTCAGCGTCGTCAACGTCCATGTACTGCGGCCAGTTGGCGAAGGCGAGTTTCTTCTCGGTGCCGGAGAGGTCCTCGCTGACGCAACCAGCTTCGGTCTGCTGCGCGCCCTTGGTGCCGCAGCCCGCGAGGCTGCCGCCCATGGTGAGCAGGGCGGCCGAACCGAGAGTGCCGGTGAGCAGTCCACGCCGGGAGAGGGGCCGGAGGGGAGTACGCATGACGACTCCTAGGGGGTCATCGTCGGCGGGCGGGACGGGGGAGGCACGCCGGCGGGAATGTCGGGAGGGTCAAGTGCCATGGACGACTGATCCTGACATGAGGTGACCTCTCTTACAAGGGATTCCGTTGCGGGAATAGCGATGCACGACGAAATACGCCAGACTACGCGGGGTTACACGCGCGACATCAGGATTCAGGACATGGGGAGCGGGCAATGACAAACCGGCAGCACGAGAACAGCAACGGCGGTCGACGCGTCGCTGTCCGTGAAGGCGCCAATCACGCTCTGCTGGATGACGTGGCCAAGCAGATCATCGAGCAGCTCCAGGAGGACGGCCGCCGCCCATACGCGACGATCGGCAAGGCGGTGGGCCTGTCCGAGGCGGCGGTCCGTCAGCGGGTGCAGCGACTGCTCGACTCCGGGGTGATGCAGATCGTGGCGGTGACCGATCCGCTCCAGCTCGGCTTCAACCGGCAGGCGATGATCGGCCTACGCACCGACGGCGACCTGGAGACGGTCGCGGACCGGCTGGCCGAGCTGGACGAGGTCGACTACGTGGTGATCACCGCCGGGTCGTTCGACCTGCTCACCGAGGTGGTCTGCCGCAACGACGACCACCTGTTGGAGATCCTGCAACGACTGCGCGCGGTGCCAGGGGTGATCTCCACCGAGGCGTTCGTCTACCTCAAACTGCGCAAGCAGACCTACACCTGGGGTACGGCCTGACCGTCCCCTGATCCACTCGACTTCACCAATAACGCGGCATCAACCACGCCTGGACCCCGCAGATTCAATGAACCGGCAGTGGATCGAGCGCAGGGCCAAGAGGGCGCGGCCACTACTCGGGCGCTTTGGAGCTGATGTCGTAGACGAATCGGCGGCCGGCGGGACCGGCGACGAGCCTGCCTGACTGACCCGCCCGGCGCGAACCCGGGCGGCCATGAGCCACCTCGACAAGGCGGCCGTGATATCGCAAACGATTCAACTCCAAAGGCCGCGACCACCACACCTCCAGCTCCTGCCGACTGCCGACCGCCGATCAACCAGGCCGGCAGTGATGCGGATTCCGTTGCATCAGTGGCGCGCGTGCGCTGAATCCGTCGCCAACTGACCGTGGTACCGCCGATAACACTTGCCCCGGAGGTCTCGACTGTGCGATAACCGTTGGCAGAGCGGCCGGCCTCACCCCTTTGACCGGCCCGACGACCGATGGGGCTGACATGGCCAACGCCACCGACCACCTCTGGATGCACTTCACCCGGATGGCGAGCTACTCCGCTGGTGAGGTGCCGACCATCGTGCGCGGCGAGGGAGCGTACGTCTGGGACGCGCAGGGTCGCCGCTACCTGGACGGGCTCGCCGGGCTCTTCGTGGTCAACGCCGGCCACGGCCGCACCGAGCTGGCCGAAGCCGCCGCCAAGCAGGCCGGCGAGCTTGCCTACTTCCCGCTCTGGTCGTACGCGCACCCGAAGGCCGTCGAGCTGGCCGAAAGGATCGCCGCGCTCACCCCCGGCGACCTCAACCGGATCTTCTTCACCACCGGCGGCTCCGAGGCGGTCGAGGCGGCGTGGAAGCTGGCCCGCGCGTACTTCAAGCGCACCGGGAAGCCCAACAAGTACAAGGCGATCAGCCGCTACATCGCCTATCACGGCACCTCGATGGGCGCCCTGTCGATCACCGGCCTGCCCGGCATCAAGAGCGACTTCGAGCCACTGGTGCCGGGTGCGATCAAGGTGCCGAACACGAACTTCTACCGGGCGCCCGAGCACGGCGACGACCCCGAGGCGTTCGGCCGCTGGGCCGCCGACGAGATCGGACGGGCCATCGAGCGGGAAGGCCCGGACACGGTCGCCGCTGTCTTCCTTGAGCCGGTGCAGAACTCCGGCGGGTGCTTCCCACCGCCGCCCGGTTACTTCGAGCGGGTACGGGAGATCTGCGACGCGTACGACGTGCTGCTCGTCTCGGACGAGGTGATCTGCTCGTGGGGGCGGTTGGGTGAGTACTTCGGCGCGGTGCGCTACGGCTACCAGCCGGACATCATCACCACCGCGAAGGGCATCACCTCCGGCTACGCCCCGCTCGGCGCGATGATCGCCAGCGACCGGCTGATGGAACCGTTCCTCACCGAGACCGGCATGTTCGCCCACGGGGTGACCTTCGGCGGGCACCCGGTCTCCTGCGCTGTGGCGCTGGCCAACCTGGAGGTCTTCGCCCGGGAGGACCTGGTCGGGCACGTACGCGCCAACGAGGACGCCTTCCGCGCCACCCTGGAGAAGCTGCACGACCTGCCGATCGTCGGCGACGTGCGCGGTGACGGCTACTTCTACGGCATCGAGCTGGTCAAGGACAAGACCACCCGGGAGACCTTCACCGAGGCCGAGTCGGAGCGCCTGCTGCGCGGCTTCCTCTCCACCGCCCTGTTCCAGGCGGGCCTCTACTGCCGAGCCGACGACCGGGGCGACCCCGTCATTCAGCTGGCCCCGCCCCTGATCGCGGAGCAGCAGCACTTCGACGAGATCGAGCAGATCCTCCGCACAGTCCTAACCCAAGCCTGGACCAAGCTCTAACCCCACCCAACCCCACCACCACCCCGTTGATCATGAAGTTATTGCCACGACACGCCGAGGCGCGGGGCAATAACTTCATGATCAGCGCCGGAAGGGAGGCACGGCCGGGCCCGGCCGGGCCGGGCGGTGGGACGCGGGGCGGGTCGGTGGGGCGCGGGGGTTTTAGTGGTTGGGGGGGATTACGCGGAGGTGGCCTCGGCGGCCGGTCTGGTGGGGGTTCTCGGGACGGTTCTGGTCCGGCTCCGGGGGGCGGGGGGCCGGGCGGGCGGCTTCGCGGACCGCTTCGGCCAGCGCGACCAGGTCGTCCGTGGTGGGCGGCGGCGGTTCGAACTCGCCCTCGTGCCGGACGACGTCCCAGCCCCGCGGCGCGGTCAGGCTGCGGGCGTGCGGCTCGCACAGGTCGTACGTGTGCGGCTCGGCGAACGCCGCCAGCGGCCCCACCACCGCTGTCGACTCGTTGTAGACATAGGTCAATGTGGCGACCGCTTGCCGGGGGCAGCCGTTACGGGAGCAGCGCCGTGGTGACCTCACGTGCGGCAGGGTATCTCCATTACCGGGTCCGGCGCATCGCTTCGCGTTGCGACACGCCCGTCATGGTGATCACAGTCGAACGTTCTGGGCGCGCCGCGCCACGGGAGCGGCGCTGCCGCTGACCAGCCCGACACGGGCGCTACCCTTTGCCTCATGACGAGCCCGGAACACCGCCGCCCCGCCTCTGGCCGGCGTGGGCATCGTGACCGGCACGGGCGCGGCCTGCGCGGGCGGCTGGTTCCGGCCACTGTGCCGCTGGCGCGGACCAAGGCCGAGGTCTTCGACGACCTGGTCCTGGACACCGTCGAGACGCTGGAGCGTCGGTTCGCCAAGGAGCTGGCCGGGGTCGAGTTCGCTGTCGAGGACGTCCCGCCGGACTTGAACGTCTACGACTCGGACGTGCTGGAGGACGGCGAGGTCCCGTTGGCCCGGCTGCTGCCCGGCCGCCCGGGCCGGCAGGAGGTGCCGCCGCGGATCGTGCTGTACCGGCGGCCCCTGGAGTTCCGGGCGATGGACCGCGAGGACCTCGCCGATCTCGTCCATGACGTGATCATTGAACAGGTGGCGAACCTTCTCGGGGTGGACCCGGACGAGCTCGCCTGAGCCGAGCCCGAACGGCCGACCGCGCGGGGAAGCGGACGGTCGGGCGGCCCCCGCCGCCCCGACCTCAGGCCGCCCCCCGGCGGCCCCGCCCCGACCCTCACACCGTTGAGCCAACCTTCGCCTCGACTCCCGAACCACGCAGGCGGCCCCTCGAACCACGCAGGCCCCTCACAACACGCAGGCAGCCCCGCGCACCGCTCAGGCGGCCCGCCGCTTCAACTTGCGCCGCTCCCGCTCGGAGAGCCCACCCCAGATGCCAAACCGCTCGTCGTGACCCAGTGCGTATTCGAGGCACTCGGTCTTGACCTCGCAACGCGAGCAGATCCGCTTCGCCTCGCGGGTCGAGCCGCCCTTCTCGGGAAAGAACGCCTCGGGGTCGGTCTGCGAGCACAATGCCCGCTCCTGCCACTCCGGCGCGTTTCCGAGCAGGTCGGCCACCTCAAGCTGGCCGTCCATCAAATGCCTCCTTGTCGCGCACCGGCGTCATCGCCGCTGCAACCCCCCACGCGAAAGGCGTGCTTGTCCATCCCGTCCCGTTTTGTTGCGTTCCGCGCGAACAACCCCATTCAAATTACACGCGTGTAATGCGTGCGCCGTCAAGCCAAACTTGATAATGGAGTCGCCCTCCCGACACCCCCGGTCGGCCACTCGGGCCGTCCAGCCTCGCAACCTGCCCTATCGATTCAGACCCCGGCCGAGTAACGCCCTCTCCGGCGAGTTGCCCGACTTTTCTGCCGTGGCGCTTCTCCGACGAGTCGCTGAGCGGCCGGCACCAGAGACCGTCACCCCTAAGCTGATCTTGAATGGGGGACAGGTTAACGCGGTGCGGCGCAGACCGCCCGTCGGGCTGCGGACAGCACTCGCGCCCCGTCCACAATGTGGACGGGGCGCGGTGGTGAAACAGGTGCGTCGAGGTCAGCCGGCGGCCCCAAAACCGCTGCTCGGCCAGACAAACTCGGCCACCACTCCACCATGGACGGTGATGGTGCCGGCAGACGTGTGATCATCCCACCAGACGGTATAGATCCCGCTCGGCAGATCGGGATAGACCGCGCTGTGGAACGAGCCGTCGCGCACCAGGCGCTCACGCACCGCCGAGTGGACCCGCCGGTCGTCGTCGCGGCTGATCTCGATCTCCCGGCCGTGCAGATCCCGACCGGTGTAGACGATCAGGGCACCGGTGTCGCCACCCAGATCGAGGACGACGGTCCCCGTCTCCGTCGGCCCGTACGCGTGCTCGTGCATCCGCGCTCCCCCGCCCCGGTCAGGACGCCGCCGACGGGTTGTTGAACCCGTCGTACGGCGTACCCAGGTAGGGGAAGTTTCCGAGGAACGGCGCGGTCACGTCGGCGGCGCTCAGCCCCGGGGTGACCGCGGCGGCCGCCGCGTCCGGGCGGAACGTCTTGTCCACCAACGGGACGGTGACCCCGGCGATGGCCCGCAGGGCGATGCTGACCACGTCGTCGCCGACCCGCCGCCCGTTCGGGAACCCGGCCAGGTCGCCGCCGAGCACCCCGAACCGGTCCGGGCGCCTGGTCGGCGTGATCGCGGTGTTCAGTCGCAGCATGTCGGCCTGCACGTCGCCGGTGGTGTTGGTGAAGCCGTCGATCAACCCGGCCGGCACGCCGGTGAGCAGGATCGCCACCAGGTCGGCCCGGGCCTTCTTCGCCTTGGTGAGCTTGTCCAGGTTGGGGAAGACGTCCGGGTAGAGCGCCGGCAGCAACGCGGCCAGCTCGGGCTGCTCGACGAACTGGGCGAACCGCTTGTCCTCCGACGGCGGCAGCGAATTCCACAGGTCCTTCTTGGACATCGACACGATGACCTCGTTGAACAGTGGATTGCCCAACCGCGAGACCTGGGTGAACGGGCCGGTGCTGGTGTCCGCCGCGCCCCGGTCGCCGAGCACCCGCACCTGCCGGCGCGACGCCGACGTCCACACCCCGATCACCGACGCCCGATCCTCGGCACCGTAGCGGTTGGCGCGCCGACGAACACGCTCCAACGGCACCTGCACGGCGATGCTGTGCACGTTCATCCGGTCGGTGGCGTTGACCGGCTCCCCCTCGGCCTTGAAGATCTTCTTCCCCGCGACGTGCAGTTGCTGGAACGGCCGCAGCGTGCCGAGGTCGAAGATCGCCCCGAGGTCGACGAAGAACCCGTCGGCGCGCTGCCCGGCGAAGACCCGCTCCCCGGTGGAGAGCGAGTAGGTGGCCTGCCGCACCAGGTCGGCGTACTTCGGCGTGGACAGCGGACCGACGTTGCACGGCGGGCACTGCAGCTTGTGCGCCAGCCGGTGCTCGCGGCCGTCGGCCACCCGGGTCAGGCTGTAGAACTGCCGCCGGTTCCAGTTCTTGCTGTCCAGCGAGTCGATCGGACCGGTGTTGTAGAGAAAACTGTTCGGGTTGGTGATCTCGGTGGTGAATTCGAACCGGTAGGTGACATCCGGGCGACCGTCACCGTCGTTGTCGATATGGATCTCGTAGCGCACGTCGTCGCCGAACTCGAAGAAGTTCGGGCCCCCGGAGGGGAGCTGCAACGGCACGTAGTTGGCGATCAACGTGACCGTGTCGCGTTTGTCGGGGCTGACGAACGCGTACAGGTCGGAGCTGTCGGCGACCGGATCCTTGGCTATCTCCGGGGCCTCGCGGTGGGAAGACATGACGGACCAACCTCACTGGGCGGGGACAGGATGGCGGGGCGGAAGGTCGGGTCAGCGCCGGGCGGCGCGCCGCAGCCGGTCCGCCAGGCTGCGGTCGCGTACCTCGATGCGCCTCTCACCGACGAAGACGTCCATCGTTCCGGAGTCGGCGTCACGCAGGTGCACGACGATCGGTTCGTCGGCTCGTCCGGCAGCTCCGGGGGCGTTCTGCGCGGCCGACAGGCCCGGCACGGTGAGCGCGGCGGCGCCGAGGGTGGCGCTCGCCGCGGCGGTCAACGTCTGCCGGCGGGTCAGTCGCGGCCACTGCCGCTTCCGCTGATCACTGGTCATGGGCAACCTTTCCGGCGGTGGCGCGAACGCGCCCGCGGAGACGGACGGGTCCGGTGCCGTCTCGCGACGCCGCCGGGCCCCTGAGGGGACACCGGCGGCGGTCCTCGCCGCGACCGCCACCGGCATCGCGTGGTACGGCCGGTGGCGGGGAAAGGTTCGACGTCAGGGCCGGGCGTGACCGTACGCAGTCGACCGCTTGCGCGCCGGACGACCGGCGGCCTTCGCGATGGCCCGCAACTGCTCCTCGGTACGCGCCGAACCGTTGTCGGAGCCGGCCATCCGGGAAATGGTCTCCTCCATCAGCGTGCCGCCCAGGTCGTTGCAGCCGCCCTGGAGCATCGCGACGGTGCCCTCGTCGCCGAGCTTCACCCAGGAGCACTGGATGTTGTCGATCCGGCCGTGCAGCAGCAGCCGGGACATGGCGTGCACCACCCGGTTCTCCCGCCACGTCGGCCCCGGGCGGGCGATACCCGCCAGATAGATCGGAGCATTCGTATGCACGAACGGCAGCGCCACGAACTCGGTGAACCCGCCGGTGCGGTCCTGCACCCCGGCCAGCACCCGGAAGTGCGCCAGCCACTGTCCGGGGTGGTCGACGTGGCCGTACATCATTGTGGAGCTGGACCGGATGCCCAGCTCGTGGGCGGTGCTCACCACCTCGACCCAGGCGGCGGCCGGGAGTTTGCCCTTGGTCAGCACCCACCGCACGTCGTCGTCGAGGATCTCGGCGGCGGTGCCCGGAATGGTGTCCAACCCGGCCTCGCGCAGCTGGAGCAACCACTCACGGACCGGCACCCCGGCCTTCGCGGCAGCGGTGACGATCTCCATGGGCGAGAACGCGTGCACATGCATCTCGGGCACCCGGGCCTTGATCGCGCGCACGATGTCGGCGTACCCGGTGACCGGCATCTTCGGGTCGATACCGCCCTGGAGGCACACCTCGCTGGCACCGGCGGCCCACGCCTGCTCCGCCCGGTCCGCGACCTGCCCGACGGAGAGCCGGTACGCGTCGGCGTCCCGCTCACGCTGCGCGAACGCACAGAAGCGGCAGCCCACGTAGCAGACGTTGCTGAAGTTGATGTTGCGGTTGACCACGTAGGTGACGTCGTCGCCGACCACCGCACGGCGCACGTCGTCGGCGAGGCGGCACAACTCGTCGAGCGCCGGCCCGTCCGCGCCGAACAGCGCCAGCGCGGCATCGGTGTGCGCGGGGTCGAGCAGCGCCGCCGGGTCGTCGGCGGCGAGCCGCAGGCCGGCCGCCAGGTCACGGTCCGCGCCACTCCCGGCCGATGCCACGGGTACGCCCGCCCGGCGGGCGGTCGCCTCCGGGGTGACCTTGCCAGCGACCTCAGACCAGTCGCCGTAGACGCTGTCGAAGTCGCCGCGCCGGTCGTCGGTGCGGCCGGTGGTGTCGATGGTGGCGTGCAGGTCGACCCGCCCGCCGAACACCTCCTCCGGCTCCTGCCACGGTCGTCCCTGCGGCATCGCCGACTCGACCGCCATGCCCGTCGACGGATCGGCCAGGGCGCCGACGTGCGGCAGCAGCCGAGGATCGAGCCACGGGTCACCCGCGCGCACGTACTCCGGATAGATCGTCAACCGCTCGCGCAGCGTGAAACCGGCCAGCTCGGTGTGTCGGGCCAACTCGTCGATCTGCGGCCAGGGACGCTCCGGGTTGACGTGGTCGGGGGTGAGCGGGGAGACGCCACCCCAGTCGTCGATGCCGGCGCGCAGCAGCAGGTCGTACTCGCCGGCGATGAGGTTCGGCGGGGCCTGGATGCGGGCCTTCGGGCCGAGCAGCAGCCGGGCCACCGCCACCGTGGCGGCCAGATCGTGCAGCTCCGCGTCCGGCATGCCGCGCATCGCCGTGTCCGGCTTGGCGCGGAAGTTCTGCACGATCACCTCCTGGAGGTGGCCGTACTCCCGGTGGGCGCGACGGATCGCGAAGAGCGCGTCCACCCGCTCCCCCGGGGTCTCCCCGATGCCGATCAGGATGCCCGTGGTGAACGGCACCCCGACCCGGCCCGCGTCCTCGAGCACCCGCAACCGAACCGCCGGCTCCTTGTCCGGTGAGCCGAAGTGCGGGCCACCCGGCTCGGACCACAGCCGCGTCGCGGTCGTCTCCAGCATCATGCCCATGCTCGGCGCGACCGGCTTTAGCCGTTGCAGCTCCGACCAGGACAGCACCCCGGGGTTGAGGTGCGGCAGCAGACCGGTCTCCTCCAACACCGCCACCGCGCAGGCCCGCAGGTAGTCCAGGGTCGAGTCGTAACCGCGTTCGTCCAACCAGGTCCGGGCTGCCGGCCACCGTTCCTCCGGCCGGTCACCCAGGGTGAACAGGGCCTCCTTGCAGCCCTGCGCGGCACCCTCCCGGGCGATCGCGAGGACCTCGTCGCGGTCCAGGAACGGCGCCGGCAACCGGTGCGGCACGGTCGCGAAGGTGCAGTAGTGGCACCGGTCCCGGCAGAGCCGCGTCAGCGGGATGAAAACCTTCTTCGAGTACGTGACCACCCCCGGCCGCCCGGCGTCCCGCAGCCCGGCGTCGCGGACTCCCCCGGCGAGCCGGAGCAGCTCGTCGAACGCGTCGCCACGAGCGGACAGCAGCGCGGTCGCCTCGTCGAGATCCAGCGCACGCCCGTTCGCGGCCCGGCCCAGGGCCCGCCGCACGCTCGCATCGCTCGGGCCGGAGTGGGTGCGATCAACCATCCACTCACCCTATGCTCAGCCCGACGCCACCCAACCAGTCCCCACCACGCCCCGCGCCGTGCCGTGCCCGGTCGCAGCCTCCCGCGCGGTGCGTCCCGTCGATCAAGGAGTTGTGGTGGGTGACAAAGCGTCTCGTAGAAGCGCGAATCCGGCACCACAACTCCATGATCGACGGAGTTGTGGTGCCGGAGCCTCGCGATCTTGCAGTTTGTGTCCCGACTTAGGGGACATCTCGCTCGTTTGGCGGGCTCAAGCGGTGGTTGCAACACCGAGTAGCTGGGTCATCTTCTCACCGGGGGTGGCCCAGCCCAGGGTCATGCGGGGGCGGTCGTTGAGT
>NZ_JBIDCQ010000006.1:0-469030 GCF_043204655.1 Micromonospora sp. NPDC047762
TTACATTCCGAACCCGGAAGCTAAGCCCTCCAGCGCCGATGGTACTGCACTCGTGAGGGTGTGGGAGAGTAGGACACCGCCGGACAATCTTCCAGTCGAGGGCCGCCCCATCAGGGTCGGCCCTCGACTGCGTAGCGCCATTGGTGGCGCAATCAGGAAGGATGTACCTGTGAGTTCAGGACCGCAGGGCGGAGACCGTCCCCGTCGTTACGAAGACCGTACTGACGGTGCGGGCGGACGCGACCGCGGCCCACGCCGCGACGACCAAGGCCGGCCCCCGTACCGGGGAGACCGCGACAGCGGCGGTGCCCGAGGCGGATACGCCGGCGGCCGCGACTCTGGCTCCCGTGGTGGTGACCGGGACAGCTCGCGCTCCAGCACCCCCCGTGAGGGCGGCTACCGAGGCGGTGACCGCCGCGAGGGTGGTTTCCGTGGCGGCGACCGCGACGGCGCGCGCTCCAGCGCTCCGCGCGAAGGCGGCTACCGGGGCGGCGACCGTGATGGATCCCGCTCGGGGGCTCCGCGTGAGGGCGGCTTCCGGTCCGGCGCTCCCCGCGAGGGTGGTTTCCGTGGCGGCGACCGCGACGGCTCGCGTTCGGGCGCTCCGCGCGAAGGCGGCTACCGAGGTGGCGACCGCGACGGTGGTTTCCGGGGCGGCGACCGCCGTGAGGGTGGTTACCGTGGCGGCGACCGTGACGGCTCGCGGTCCAGCGCTCCCCGTGAGGGTGGCTTCCGTGGCGGCGACCGCGACGGCTCGCGGTCCAGCGCTCCGCGTGAGGGTGGCTTCCGTGGTGGTGACCGTCGTGAGGGCGGTTACCAGGGTGGTGACCGCACTCGCTCGGGCCCGCCGCGTGAGGGTGGTTTCCGGGGCGGTGACCGTGACGGTGGTTTCCGTGGCGGTGACCGCCGCGAAGGTGGTTTCCGCGGTGGTGACCGCGAGGGTGGTTTCCGCGGCGGTGACCGTGACGGTTCGCGCTCGGGCCCGCCGCGTGAGGGTGGTTTCCGGGGCGGTGACCGTGACGGTGGTTTCCGTGGCGGTGACCGCCGCGAAGGTGGCTTCCGTGGTGGTGACCGCGAGGGTGGTTTCCGTGGCGGTGACCGCCGCGAAGGTGGTTTCCGCGGTGGTGACCGCGAGGGTGGTTTCCGTGGTGGTGACCGTCGTGAGGGCGGTTTCCGTGGCGGCGACCGTGACAGTTCGCGTTCCAGCGCTCCCCGTGAGGGTGGCTTCCGTGGCGGTGACCGTGACGGTTCGCGGTCCAGCGCTCCGCGTGAGGGTGGTTTCCGCGGTGGTGACCGCGACGGTGGTTTCCGTGGTGGTGACCGTCGTGAGGGCGGTTTCCGTGGCGGCGACCGTGACAGTTCGCGTTCCAGCGCTCCCCGTGAGGGCGGTTTCCGTGGCGGCGACCGTGACGGTTCGCGTTCCAGCGCTCCGCGTGAGGGTGGTTTCCGGGGCGGTGACCGCGACGGTGGCTTCCGGGGCGGCGACCGCCGTGAGGGCGGCTTCCGGGGCGGCGACCGCGACGGCTCGCGTTCGGGCCCGCCGCGTGAGGGCGGCTTCCGGGGTGGTGACCGTGAGGGTGGTTTCCGTGGTGGCGACCGCCGTGAGGGCGGTTACCAGGGTGGTGACCGCACTCGCTCCGGCCCGCCGCGCGAAGGTGGTTTCCGGGGCGGTGACCGCGACGGTGGCTTCCGGGGCGGCGACCGCCGTGAAGGTGGTTTCCGGGGCGGGGACCGGGACGGCTCGCGTTCGGACGCTCCCCGTGAGGGTGGCTTCCGTGGCGGTGACCGTCGCGAAGGTGGCTTCCGGGGCGGGGACCGGGACGGTTCGCGCTCGGGCGCCCCGCGTGAGGGTGGTTTCCGGGGCGGCGACCGCGAGGGCGGCTACCGGGGCGGCGAGCGTACCGGGGGTTTCCGGTCCGACGAGCGGCCGCGTCGCGAGGGGGAGTTCCGTCGCGATGACAGGGCGGGTGGCTCCGAGTCGTCCGAGGGCGGGCGTAGCTCGGCCCCGGCGCTGCCGGACGACATTGTCGCGACCGACCTCGACAAGGACGTCCGCGCTGAGCTGCTCTCGCTGAACAAGCCGGTCGCCGAGACGGTGGCCCGGCACCTGGTCGCCACTGGGCAGCTGATCGACGAGAACCCGGCCGAGGCGTTGGCGCACGCGCTGGCCGCCCGGCGGCTCGCGTCGCGCATCTCCGCTGTCCGTGAGGCGGTCGGTCTGGCCGCGTACCGGGCGGGAGAGTGGCAGTCGGCGATCGCCGAGCTGCGCACGTACCACCGGATGAGTGGACTGCAGAGCCACCTGGCCGTGCTCGCGGACTGCGAGCGGGCTCTCGGCCGGCCGGAGCGGGCCATTGACCTGTTCCGTGGCGCGGACCGGGAGAAGCTGGACCAGGCCGTGGCGATCGAGCTGCTGATCGTCGCCGCCGGCGCGCGTGGTGACCTCGGGCAGAAGGACGCCGCGGTCGCGATGCTCCAGGTTCCGGACCTCACCAACGAGGCCACCGTGCCGTGGACGGCCCGACTGCGGTACGCCTACGCCGACGCGCTGCTCGCTGTGGGTCGGCGCGAGGAGGCCCGCGAATGGTTCTCCCGCGCTGCCGACGTGGACACCGAGGGCGAGACCGACGCCGCCGAGCGGCTGCTCGAACTCGACGGCGTGGTCATCGAGGGTGACGAAGAGGACGAGGCCGCCGAGGAGATCGCCGCAGGCCCGGGCGCTCCCGGCGCGGTCCCGACCCGACCCGACGCCGACCTGGCCGGCGACGACGATGACGATGACGACGATGAAGATGTCGACGACGACGACGATGTCGACGACGACGACGACGATGTCGACGACGACGACGAGGACTTCGACGACGACGAGGAGGACGACGCTGTCGGCCGCCCCGCTGACGACGAAGGCTTCGACGACGAGGACGAGGACCGTCACCCCACCGGGAGCGGCAACGCCGACGCGGCTACCACTGGCGACAGCGGCGTGACGGACCGGGACGCGGCGAACGGCGACGCGGCGAACGCCGACGGGACCGTGCCGGCCCGGGACGACGAGTCGGGGTCGACGCAGCGGTGAGCGCGGGCGTGGGGGAGCGGCTGGTCGACGGGTACACCCTGGTCGTCTTCGACCTGGACGGCGTGATCTACCTGATCGACCGGCCGATCCCCGGCGCCGTCGACGCGGTGGCCCGGCTGCACGCCGAGGGACGGGCGGTGGCGTACGCCACCAACAACGCGTCGCGCCGGTCCAGCGAGGTCGCGGACCTGCTGACCGGGATGGGCGTGCCGGCCCGACCGGAGGAGGTCCTCACCTCCGCTGCCGCCTCGGCCGAGTTGCTGCGTGACCGGCTGCCGGCCGGCGCGTCGGTGCTGGTGGTCGGCGCGGAGGCGCTGCGCGCGGAGCTGCGCGCGGTCGGCCTGAACCCGGTCACCCAGGCCGATGAGAAGCCGGCGGCGGTGGTGCAGGGGTACGGCCCGCAGGTCGGTTGGGCCGAGCTGGCCGAAGCGTCGCTGGCGGTGCGGGCGGGTGCGATCTGGATCGCCACCAACACCGATCGGACCCTGCCCAGTGGGCGGGGACCGCTGCCCGGCAACGGGTCGCTGGTCGCCGTGCTGCGTACCGCACTGGAGCGAGACCCCGACGTGGTGGTCGGCAAGCCGGAGCCGGCGCTGTTCGAGACCGCTGCCCGGCGCAGTGGTGGTGGGCGGAGCCTGGTGGTGGGTGACCGGCTGGACACCGACATCGAGGGTGCCCGCCGGGCCGGGCTGGACAGCCTGCTCGTGCTCACTGGCGTGCACGGCGTACCGGAGCTGCTGGCCGCCGAGCCGCGGCGACGTCCCACGTACGTCGCGAAAGACCTGGCGGGGCTCTTCGACCCGGCTGCCGCCGTGCGGGTCCCGGGCCCGGCGGACGCTGGCGGCTGGTCGGTGACCGATCGGGACGGCACGCTGGAACTGGCCGGGGCCGGTCGGCCGCTGGACGCCCTCGCGGCGCTCTGCGCGGTGGCCTGGTCGGCGTCGGTGCCGGCGCTGCCGAAGATCCGTCCGGTGGGCTCGGACGCGGCCCACGCGGTGGAGAGTTTCGGTCTGACCGCGGCGGCGTGAGCCGGGCGGTCGTCAGAGCAGCTTGCGCAGCTTGAGCAGGTCGAACGGGTTGGCTTTGATCGACACCCGGCGGGACGTCACCGCGCCGGTGACGTCCAGGTCGCCACGGACCAGGGCGAGCAGGTCGTCGCTGGACGTGCTCAGCGCGATCTTGGCCTTGGGGTCGTCGCCGTCGGTCAGCTCGACCAGTCGGCCGCCGGTGATCCGGCCGTGGAACGCGGTGTCCAGGTCGGTGATCCGGCAGGCCAGCGTCCGGTCCAGGTCGATCCGTTCGCGCACGGTCTCGGCGTTGCGATCCAACCGGGCGGCCAGCTCCTGCAACGCCTGCCGGCACTCGTCCACGCTGGCCACATCTCCCCCTCGGTGATCGCCACGCCGTCCTCGGCACCGTACCGCACGGGTCGGTCGGGGGTGCCCGGTAGCGTGACACCTGCACACCCCGCCCCGTGGAAGGACTCAGGCATGCAGGACGCGTGGCGCGCCTACCTCGAGCTGGCCATGGGCCTTGCGGAGGCGCCCCGGAAGAAGGCCCAGGACGTGGCACGTCGCCTCGTCGGCTCCGGCGGCGCGACCGCCGCCCAACTCCAGGCCCTCGGCGAGGAACTGGTCACCACCGGCGCCGCCAACCGGGAGGCGCTGACCAAGCTGGTCCGCTTCGAGGTCGACCGGGCCCTCGGCGCGGTCGGTCTGGCCACCGCCGACGAGGTGGCCGAGTTGACCCGGCGGGTGCACGATCTGGAGCGGCAGCTGCGGGAGGCGCGGTCCACCGAGCCGGCCGAAGCGCCGACCGCCGGCCCCACGCCACAACCCGACCCGACCGTCGCCGCGAAGCCCGGCACCGGTCTCGTGCCGTCCGACGCCTCGGCCGGCGCCCCGGTCTCCGCGCCGGTGGCGAAGAAGGCCGTCGCGAAGAAGGCGGTCGCCAAGAAGGCCATCGCCAAGAAGCCGCCGGCGACGATCAGCCGGACGGCCGACGAGGACATCCCGACGCCGGCTGTGATGCCCGCCAAGAAGGCGGCGATTCGCAGGCAGCGGCCGGACGACGCCGAATGACCCGGCCCGGTCCGCCGGCTGGTGGGTCGTTCCCGGCCCGCCCCGGTCCGCCGGCTGGTGGGTCGTTCCCGGCCCGCCCGGGCCCGCCGGTGGGTGCCCGTCCTGGACCGCCGCTGGATCTCGGGGACGACGAGGCACGGCATCCGGCGGTGGACGCCGCCGTGCGGGCCATCGCCAACGCGGCGACGCTCGCTCCCGCCGACCAGATCGCCCAGTACGAGGCGGCCTACGAGACGCTGCGGGAAACCCTCGCCACCATCGACCAGACCTGAGCGGGACGACCAGGCCTGAGCAGACCGGAGAACCACCCATGGCACGTCGTAACCGGCTGGACGCCGAACTCGTCCGCCGCGGTCTGGCCCGCTCCCGTGAGCAGGCCGCCGCGTTGGTGGAGGCCGGCCGGGTCCAACTGCGGGGCGTGGTTGCCCGCAAGGCGGCCGCGATGGTCGACCCCGCCGACCCGCTCCTGGTCACCGGTGCGGACCCGGCCGAGGAGTACGTCTCCCGAGGCGGGCACAAGCTTGCCGGCGCGCTGGCCGCGTTCGCCCCCGGTGGGCTGCACGTGGCCGGGCGGCGTTGCCTGGACGCGGGAGCGTCGACCGGTGGGTTCACCGACGTGCTGCTGCGCGCCGACGCGGCCGAGGTGGTGGCCGTGGACGTCGGCTACGGGCAGCTCGCCTGGCCGCTGCGGACGAACGAGCGGGTCCGCGTCCTGGAGCGCACGAATGTCCGTACCCTCGATGCGGACGCGATCGGCGGCCAGGTCGATCTCACGGTGGCCGACCTGTCGTTCATCTCGCTGCGACTGGTGCTGCCGGCTCTGTCCGGTTGCACCCGTGACGACGGTGACCTGGCACTGATGGTCAAGCCGCAGTTCGAGGTCGGCAAGGACCGGGTCGGCGCCGGCGGTGTGGTCCGCGATCCGGAGCTGCGCGCCGAAGCGGTGCTGGACGTGGCCGCGGCGGCCGCACGGCTCGGCCTCGGGCTGGCCGACGTGGCGGCCAGTCCGCTGCCCGGGCCCAGCGGCAACGTGGAGTTCTTCGTATGGTTGCGCCGGGGCGCACCAGCGGCCGACCCGGAGCGGGTGCGGGCCGTGGTGGCGGCCGGGCCGGACGGCTCGACGACGGCCGGCGCGGTGCCGGACGTGGCGGCGGAGGAGGTCGCAGGGTGAACGCGCGCAGTGAGGGCGCCGCAGTGGGCCGGGCGGTGACACGCGGCCGGGCCGAGGTGTCGGCGCCGGTGACGCGACGCGGGCCGGTTCGGCGTGGGCGGGTGGCCCGATGAGCCGGACCGCGCTGCTGGTGACCCACACCGGTCGTCGGCGTAGCACCGAGCACGCCCGGTCGGTCGCCGCCGACCTGATCGACGCCGGTTTCGAGGTACGGGTGGTCGCCGACGAGGCCGAGGACCTCGACCTGCCCGGAGTGGTGCCGGTCGGCGGCCCGCAGGCCGCCGAGGGCGCCGAGATCGTCTTCGCGCTCGGTGGGGACGGCACCTTCCTGCGCGCCGCCGAGCTGGCCCGACCCGCGAAGGCGCCGCTGCTCGGCATCAACCTCGGCAAGGTGGGCTTCCTGGCGGAGGCGGAGATCGACGATCTGGACGTCGCGGTGCGCGACGTCGTGAGTCGCAACTACACGGTCGACGAGCGGCTGACCCTGGACGTCACCGCCGAGTTCGACGGTGGGCCGACCATCGAGTCCTGGGCGCTGAACGAGATCAGCATCGAGAAGGGCGAGCGGGCCCAGATGCTGGAGCTGCTCGTCGACGTGGACGGCCGGCCGCTGTCGCGGTACGGCTGCGACGGTGTCGTCTGCGCCACCCCCACCGGTTCCACCGCGTACGCGTTCTCCGGTGGCGGCCCGGTGGTCTGGCCGGAGGTGGAGGCGCTGCTGCTGGTGCCGATCAGCGCGCACGCGTTGTTCAGCCGCCCGTTGGTGACGGCTCCGACATCCACCTTCGTGATCACGGTCGACCCGTTCACGACCCTCGCCGTGCTCTCCTGCGACGGGCGGCGGGTCTACGACCTGCCGCCCGGCGCGCGGGTGACGGTGCGTCGGGGTGCCCTGCCGGTGCGCATCGTGCGGCTGCGCCCACGTCCGTTCACCGACCGGCTGGTGGCCAAGTTCGGTCTGCCCGTGCACGGTTGGCGTGGCAGCCGCCGGTGACGGTGGCGCACACGGTCGGTGGATGTCAGTTGTCCACCTGACGACATGTCGCCGCTGCGGCGGCTTGCGACTAGTGACCTGGTGACACGCTCCGACGCAGACTCCGATCGGCCCTCATCTACGGATGGCGGGCCTGGAGGAGTAGAGGAGCCCATCGCATGCACTGGTCCCCACGCTGGCTCGCCGTCGGCGCGGTCGGCGCGTTGGTGGTCGGCGTCGCCGCACCGGCGTCCGCCGACCCGCCCGCCCGGCCCACCGGCCCGACGTCGGGCACGCCCGCCCAGCACGCACCCGTCCGCATCACTCTGATCACCGGCGACCAGGTCGACCTGGTGCAGGCGGCACCCGGTCGGGTCGCCGCCACCGTGCACCCCGGCCCGGGGCGCGACCGGATCGCCTTCCAGACTGTCGAGGCCGACGGCGGGTTGCGGGTGCTGCCCAGCGACGTCATGCCGTACCTCTCCGCGGGGGTGCTCGACCCCGACCTGTTCGACGTGCAGGAGTTGGCGGCCGACGGGTACGGCGACGCCGCGCAGGGCGCGTTGCCGCTGATCGTCCGCTATCAGGAGCCGGCCGGCGGACGGGTCCGGCCGCTGGCCGGCGCGACCGACGCGCGTCCGCTGGAGAGCATCAACGGGGCGGCGCTGCGGGTCGGCAAGGGTGACCTGGGTGGTCTGTGGACGTCGCTGCGCGGCGCGCCCGGGCAGCGGGCGACAGCTGGTTCGCCGGCCCGGCTCGGGGGCGGTGTCGCGCGGATCTGGCTGGACGGGAAGGTCCGCCCGACGCTGGAGCACAGCGTGCCGCAGATCGGCGCTCCGATCGCCTGGGCCGCCGGCCGCGACGGTGCCGGCGTGAAGGTGGCGGTGCTCGACACCGGCGTCGACGCCACCCACCCCGACCTGGCTGGTCGGGTCGCCGAGGCGCAGGACTTCTCCGGCAGCGGCAGCGCCCGCGACGGGCACGGCCACGGCACCCACGTGGCCGCCACCATCGCGGGCAGCGGGGCGGCGTCCGACGGGTTGCGCAAGGGCGTGGCCCCGGGTGCGCGGTTGCTGGTCGGCAAGGTGCTCGACGACGGTGGCTCCGGCTACAGCTCGTCGATCATCGCGGGCATGGAGTGGGCCGCGCACTCCGGCGCGAAGGTGGTCAGCATGAGCCTCGGTGGCGACCCGACCGACGGCACCGACCCGATGAGCCAGGCGGTGAACGACCTGACCGCTGAGACCGGCGCGCTGTTCGTGGTCGCCGCCGGCAACTCGGGTGCCGCGCGGACCGTCGGTGCGCCCGGCGCGGCCGCGGCGGCGCTGACCGTCGGCGCGGTGGACCGTGCCGACGAGCTGGCGGAGTTCTCCAGCCGGGGTCCGCGCCTCGGCGACAACGGCCTGAAGCCCGAGATCACCGCGCCGGGCGTGGGCATCGTCGCCGCCCGGGCCGCCGGCACCGCCATGGGTACGCCGGTGGACGACGCGTACACGACCGCGTCCGGCACCTCGATGGCCACTCCGCACGTGGCCGGGGCGGCGGCGATCCTCGCGCAGGAACACCCCGACTGGTCCGCCGCGAAGCTCAAGGACGCGCTGGTCAGCACCACGAAGGCGAACCCGGCGTTGACCGTTTTCGAGCAGGGCGCCGGTCGGGTCGACGTGGCCCGCGCGCTCGGCCAGCGGGTGTACTCCTCCGGCACCGCTGACTTCGGCCGGCTCAGCACCGGTGGCGTGCCGGTCGAGCGGGCCGTGACGTACACCAACGGTGGCACGGCCCCGCAGACCCTGCGGTTGGCCCTGGAGCTGCGCAACCTGGACACCCGTGCGGCCGAGACCGACGGGGTCACGGTTGGTGGCGTCGAGGTGACGGTTCCGGCCGGCGGCAGCGTCGCCGTGCCGTTGCGGGCGGACCCGGCGAAGCTGGACCGGGGTGTGCACAGCGGGTGGCTGGTGGCCACCGGCGCGGACGGCGTCGCGGTGCGCACCGCTGTCGCGCTCACCCTCAGCGGCCCGCTGCACACCGTGACCGTGCGGGCGCTGGACATGCAGGGTCAGCCGGGTCTCGCGTCGGTGCTCACCCTCTTCGGTGAGCAGCCCGAATCCGACTGGCTCGGGTGGGTCGGCGGCGAGGTGCAGCTGCAGGTCGAGGAGGGTCCCTACCTGGTCCAGGCGTTGATCGAGCACGGTGCCCCGCTGGACGAGCAGATCACCCTGGTCACCGACCCGGAGCTGCTCGTCGACCGGGACCTCACAGTGGTCCTCGACCCGCGCAAGGGCACCCCGGTGCGGATCGAGACGCCGAAGCCCTCCGAGCAGCGCTCGACGATCAGTTTCTACGAGCACCGGGTCTTCGGCAACGGCCGGCAGGTCGACCACGGTGTGATGACCTTCAGCACCATCCAGCAGGTCAACGTCACCCCGACCCGTGCGGTACGCCAGGGCGAGTTCGAGTTCGCGTCGCGCTGGCAGTTGGTCGCGCCGATGGTGGACGCGACCATCAGCGGGGTGTCCGGTCCGTTGGACATCAACCTGATGGGCTACTCGCCGGCGACGGCCGAGCGGCGCAAGCTGCCGCTGGTCTGGGCCGGCACCGGCACCCCCGCCGAGCTGACCCGGGTACGCGGTGCCGCGGCGCTGCTCACCACCAGCCCGGACGCCTCGGAGGAGGAGCAGATCGCGGCGGCGGCTGCCGCTGGCGCGAAGGTGGCGCTGATCGTCCGCCCGGCCGACCAGAGCGCGTGGACGTCGTGGACCCCGTTGGGTGACCGGCTGCCGATCCCGTCGATGGCGGTGGCGTACGACGACGGCCAGAAGATCATCGCGGCGGTCCGGAAGCGTCACACGACGCTGGACCTGACGTTGACGGTGGACAGTCCGTACCTGTACGACGTGTGGCAGGTCTCGAAGGGCCGGGTCCCGGAGCGGATCCTGCACAAGGTCACCGACCGCAACACCGCCGAGGTGACCACCCACTACGGGAACGTCGGCGGGGACTGGGCCAGCGAGCAGCGGTTCGGGTGGCGTCCGTGGCAGGACACCGCCTGGAACGACAACCAGCGGCTGGTCCGTACCGGCACCACCCGACGGGAGTTCGTCAGCTCCGGGGACAACTGGTGGCAGCAACGGGTGCTGCACAAGATCATGTTCATGCAGTGGGGGCAGCTGACGGGTGGTCTGACCCAGCAGCCGCGGCGTTACGCCGCCGACGACCGGGTGACCGAGACCTGGCACGCGCCGGTGCTCCGCCCGGCTGTGCCGGCCCGTGGTGCGCCGGTGCCCACCCGCACCGGTGACAACCTGGAGTTGCGGGTGCCCGAGTTCGTCGACGCCGAGGGGCACTACAGCGTGGCCGGCGAGAGTGAGGAGTCGGACACCGTCACGGCCCGGGTCAGCCGCAACGGGCAGCAGATCGCGGACCTCTCCGAGGGTTGGGCGTCGGTGCCCACGACCGCCGGGGCCGCCCGGTACCGCCTGGACGTGACCACCCAGCGGTCCTCGGTCGAGTGGCGTTACGGCACGCGGACCGACACGGCCTGGGAGTTCACCTCGGCCCGACCGGCGGGCGACGCCGCCACGCCGTTGTCGCTGCTCCAGGTGGACTACCGGGTGCCGGCCGACCTGCGCGGCACGGTACGCGGCAACCGGCCGCACCAGCTCGGGCTGACCCTGCGGCAGCCGGCCGGGGCGCCGAGGCCGACCGGTGCCAGCGTCCGGGTGCAGGTCTCCTTCGACGGGGGCGTCACCTGGCGCAACGCGCCGACCACGGGGTCGGGCACCCGGTACACCGCTACCGTGCCGGCGGGGCGCGGAACGGTGTCGCTGCGGGTGCGTGCCGCCGACCGGGCCGGGAACACCGTCGACCAGACGGTGCTCCAGGCGTACGGGCTGCGGTGATCGGGCGGGGCGGGGCGGCCTGGCCGTCCCGCCCTGCCGGTCGAGGGTCCGCCGTCGGTCGACGGCGGACCCTTTTCGCGTCAGAGCCAGCCGCGTCGGGCCACCTGGAACGCCAACCCGGGCCGGGTGTCCACGCCGGCGGCGGCCATCAGGTCGGCGATGCGCCGTTGCACTGTCCGCCGGCTCACCCCGAGCTGGGAGGCGATGGACTTGTCCGGTACGCCCGCCACGAACAGCGACAGCAGCCGGGCCTCGTCGGCGTCGGGTTGGTAACCGTCGCCCGGCTGGTCCGCGGGCTCCGGCCGTCGAGGCTCGGGGGCCGCGACGGCGAGGGGGTCGTCGAGGCGCAGCCGGGTGGCCACCCGCCAGTGGCTCTCGAAGAGGGCGAGCAGCGCGTCGAGCAGTTGACTGCGACCGATCACGGCGGCGCTCGGTTCGCCGCCGTCGCGGTCGGGCACCAACGGGCAGATGGCGGTGCGGGCGTCCACGATGGCCAGTCGGACCGGCAGCCGGTCCAGGACGCGGGCCTGCTCCCCGGCGGCGACCCCCTTGGCCAGGTCGGCCAACGCGCCCGGTTCCAGCAGCAGGTCACGCTCGTAGATGGCCCGGTAGCTCACCCCACGGGCCAGCGCGTCGAACTCCTCGACGTTCTCCGGGCCGGCCATGGCGAGGGGATTGGCCCGGCAGAACCAGAGCACCTCGGTACGCGCCGAGTTCTGCAGGTCGCGCAGACGGTCCCGGAGAACCCGGGCGCCGGTGATCACCTCGACCAGATGGTCGACGTGGTGTCGGCGCAGCCCGGAGCGGTACTCCTCGGCCAGTTGGGTGACCAGTCGGCGGGCCGACTCCAGGTCCTCCTGACGCCGCAGCAGCGTCGCGCCGAGGGCGACGTCCGGGGCGGTCGGGCGTAGCGGGGCGTCCGGGTCGGCGTCGCTGCGCTGCACGAGGCCCTTGCCGCGCAGTGCCTCGACCTGGGCGGCGACCTGCTCCCGGGGTCGGTGCAGGCGACGGGCCAACTCGTCGATGCGGGCCGTGGTGAGCTGGAGCAGGCAGCGGTAGAGCTCCTCCTCAGCCGAGGTCAGGCCGATCACGTCCAACACGGGGCAGAACTGTACGTCGGCCGGGTACGGGCCTGACCCGGGCCCGTCGGCTGGTCAAGTGTCGGGCCTCGCGTCTACTGTCGGTGGCTGTGCTGGAAGAGCTGCGCATCACCGGACTGGGCGTCATCGAGGACACCACGCTGCCGTTGACCGGCGGCATGAACGTCATCACCGGCGAGACCGGTGCGGGTAAGACGATGGTGGTCACCGGCCTCGGCCTGCTCTTCGGCGGCCGGGCCGACGCCGGGCGGGTCCGCGCCCAACCCGGTCGTGCGGTGGTGGAGGGGCGGCTGCGGCTGCACGGGCGGGTCGCCGACGCCGTGCACGCGCGGATCGTCGAGGCCGGCGGCGAGCCCGACGAGGACGGCTCGGTGCTGCTGAGCCGCACGGTGACGGTGGAGGGGCGCTCGCGCGCCCACGTCGGTGGCCGGAGCATGCCGGTGTCGATGCTCGGTGAAATCGGCGAGCAGGCGGTCGCCGTGCACGGCCAGTCCGACCAGTTGCGGTTGCTGCGCCCGGCCGAGCAGCGGGCCGCACTGGACCGGTTCGCCGGCCCGGCGCACGAGAAGCTGCTCGACGCGCTGCGCGAGGCGTACACGGGGTGGCGTCGGGTCGTCGACGACCTGGCCGACCGTCGGCGCAACGCCCGCGAGCGCAACCAGGAGGCCGACCTGCTGCGGTTGGGCCTCGACGAGATCACCCGGGTCGATCCGCAGCCCGGTGAGGACGACGAGCTGAAGACCGAGGCGCAGCGGCTGGAGCACGCCGAGGGTCTGCGGACGGCCGCGCAGATCGCCCAGCAGTGTGTGGCCGGTGGCGCGGAGGCGGCCGAGGAGACCCCGGACGCGGCGGCGTTGCTCGGCACCGCCCGGCGGACCCTGGAGGCGCAGTCCGGCACCGATCCGGCGCTCGGTGAGCTGGCGGCCCGCCTGGAGGAGGCGGCCACCCTGGTCACCGACGTGTCCGCGGAGCTGTCGGCGTACCTGGCGACGCTGGACGCGGACCCGGCCCGGTTGCAGCACGTCTATGAGCGGCGGGCGGCGCTGCGCGCGTTGACCCGCAAGTACGCCGACGATGTCGACGGGGTGATCGCCTGGGCCGATCGGGCGCGCACCCGACTGTCCGATCTGGACATGTCCGACGACGTGCTCGACGAGTTGGAGCGGGAGGGCCAGCGGCTCGCCGTGGAGGTGGCCGACCTGGCCGGGCGGGTGTCCACCTCCCGGCAGGAGGCGGCGGTCCGCTTCGCCGACCAGGTCACCGTCGAGCTGGCCGGGCTGGCCATGCCGCACGCGCGGATCGAGGTGGCGGTGCTGCCGCGTCCGGCCGGGCGTGCCGAGCCGACTCTTGCGGTCAACGGCGTCGAGGTGGGTGTCACGCCGGACGGCGGTGACGAGGTGGAGCTGCGGTTGCTGGCCCACCCTGGCGCGCCGTCGTTGCCGTTGCAGCGCGGGGCCTCCGGCGGTGAGTTGTCTCGGGTGATGCTCGCCATCGAGGTCGTGTTCGCCGGCTCCGGTGGCCCGCCCACGTTGGTCTTCGACGAGGTCGACGCGGGGGTCGGCGGGCAGGCGGCGGTGGAGATCGGCCGTCGGTTGGCGCGGTTGGCCCGCAGCCACCAGGTGCTGGTGGTCACGCACCTGCCGCAGGTGGCCGCGTTCGCCGACCGGCACCTGGTGGTGGCGAAGGACACCGGTGGCGCGGTGACGACCAGCGGGGTGCGCGTGGTGGAGGACACCGAGCGGGCGCGGGAGTTGGCGCGCATGCTGGCGGGTTTGCCCGATTCGGATCTGGGTATCGCGCATGCCGAGGAGCTTCTGGCAGTGGCCGCCAAGGAAAGGCGGTTGTGACGCCGCGTATTGTGAGCGCAAGCACACCGGCTTGTGCCGGTGTGTGCTTCCCTGGGTAGGCGGCCCTGCTCAGGCATGTCGCGACAGAAAAGCCTGCCTCACATGCCAGGATGGTCACGATGCGTCTACCCACGTTGCGCCGGAACCGGAACGCCGAACCGGGCAGAGTCCTCGGCACCGCGCGCCTTGATCGCCGGACGAAACGCCTGGTCGGTCGGCTGCGCCCCGGTGACATCGCGGTCATCGACCACGTCGACCTGGACCGGGTGGCGGCCGACTCGCTCGTCGCCGTCGGGGTCGCGGCGGTGCTCAACGCCAAGCCGTCGGTCTCCGGCCGTTACCCGAACCTGGGCCCGGAGGTGCTGATCGCCGCCGGCATTCCGCTCCTGGACGACCTGGGGGAGGGCGTCTTCGAGCGCATCCGCGAGGGCGACCAGGTGCGCATCGAGGGCAACACGGTCTTCGCCGGTGAGGAGCCGGTGGCCCACGGCAGCCTTCAGGACGCCGAGTCGGTCGGCAAGGCGATGGCGGACGCCCGGGAGGGTCTGTCGGTGCAGTTGGAGGCGTTCGCCGCCAACACGATGGACTACCTGCGTCAGGAACGCGACCTGCTGCTCGACGGTGTCGGTGTGCCGGACATCGAGACCCAGATGCAGGGTCGGCACTGCCTGATCGTGGTGCGCGGCTACGACTACAAGGCCGACCTGGACGTGCTGCGCCCGTACATCCGGGAGTTCAAGCCGGTGCTCATCGGCGTCGACGGCGGCGCGGACGCGCTGGTCGAGGCCGGCTACACCCCCGACATGATCATCGGGGACATGGATTCGGTCACCGACGACGTGCTGCGCTGCGGCGCCGAGGTGATCGTGCACGCGTACCCGGACGGGCGCGCGCCGGGCCTGCCCCGGGTCAACGGCCTCGGTGTGCCGGCCATCACGTTCCCGGCTGCGGCGACCAGCGAGGACCTGGCCATGCTGCTGGCCGACGAGAAGGGCGCCTCGCTGTTGGTGGCGGTCGGCACCCACGCCACCCTCGTCGAGTTCCTCGACAAGGGTCGCGGCGGGATGGCCTCGACGTTCCTGACCCGGCTGAAGGTCGGCGGCAAGCTGGTCGACGCCAAGGGCGTGAGCCGGCTCTACCGGCAGAGCATCTCCGGCTCGTCGCTGCTGCTGCTGGTGCTGTCGGCGATCGCGGCGATGGCGTCCGCGGTGGCCGTGTCGACAGTCGGGAAGGCGTACCTGGGCGTGGTCGCCGAGTGGTGGGACAATTTCGTGTTCCAGCTGTACCGGCTCTTCTAGTTCCCGACCGATCAAGAGGCTGCAAGCGTGATCAACTTCCGCTACCACGTGGTGTCCCTCACCGCGGTCTTCCTGGCTCTGGCGATCGGGCTGGTGGTCGGCACAGCCGCCCTCAACGGCCCGGTCGCCGACTCGCTCGAGGGGCAGGTCACCGGGCTGCGCAAGGACAACCAACACTGGCGTCAGACGGTCAGCAACATGGAGAAGCAACTCGCGTTGGAAGAGGAGTTCGCCGAGGAGACCGCTCAGATTCTCCTGCCCGGCACCCTCACCGGGCGTCGGGTGGTGGTGCTCAGCCTGCCCAACGGGCGCGACCACACCGAGGGCGTGCTCAAGAAGCTCCAGCTCGGCGGGGCGACCATCACCGGCCAGGTCGACCTGCAGGACAAGTTCATCAACCCGGACAACAACTCCAACCTGCTGGAGTTGGCCGTCACCGCCGCCCGCCCGACCGCGCAGACCACCGGCCTGCCGGGCAACGGGCACGGCGTGGAGACCTCGAGCGCGTTGCTCGCCAGCGTCCTGCTGGACCGGCCCCAGGGCGTCGCGCCGGTCAGCGACGCCGACCGCCGGGCCGTGCTCGCCGCCTACAACAACGCCGGTTACCTGACGACCGACAGCAACAAGGTGACCGCCTCGGCGGAGGCCGTCGTCGTGGTCAGCGGCCAGCCGTACGTCGACAAGGACTCCGACAAGCGGGACGAGTCGGTCGTCAAGGTCGCGGAGCAGTTCGACCGCACCGGTTCGATCGTGGTGGCCGGCAACGGTTCGGTCGGCGGCAACCTGGTCGGCGTGGTGCGCGGCGACCCGGTGCTCGCCCAGACCATCTCCACGGTCGACAACGCCAACACCGTGCAGGGCCAGGTGGTCACCAGCCTCGCCCTGGTGCAGCAACTCACCGAGAAGAAGGCCGGGCAGTACGGCGTCGGCGACAACGCCGCGTCGCTGCTGCCTAGACTGCCCCAGTGAGCGAACGACGTACCCCCGTGTCCGGATCCGACCAGGTTACGCGTGACCGAGCCGGCGAGGTGACGGCGTGAGCGCCCTGGGTCGGCTGTTGATCGCCGGCGCGGGCGCCGCGGCGGCCCGCTACGCGCTGCGTGAGGCGCGCACCTCGCCGGCCGGGCCCGCGTTGGAACGCACCAACTTCCGTGGCCGCACGGTGAGTCTGGCCGCCGGGCCGGCGCTCGCCGCCGGCGCTGCCGCCGCCGGCGCGTTCGGTGCCACCGGCGGCGCCGCCGGTGGGGCCGCCCTGGTCGCCGGTCTCGGCGCGGGCGGTGTCGGCCTGTACGACGACGTGGTCGGCGCGCGGCCGGAGCAGAAGGCGGCCAAGGGTTTCGCCGGGCACCTCGCCGCGCTGCGCGAGGGGCGGGTCACCGCCGGTCTGGTCAAGGTCGTCGGGGTGGGCGCCGTCGGGCTGGGCGCCGCCGCGCTGCTCGCCGCCGACTCCCGGGTCGCCGCGCACCCGCGCCGGCAGCGGCACGGTGCGTTCGGCCGGGGCGTCGACGTGCTGCTCGGCGCCGGTGTGATCGCCGGCACGGCCAACCTGCTCAACCTGCTCGACCTGCGGCCGGGCCGCGCCCTCAAGTCCGGGTTGTTGCTCGCGGCGCCGTTGACCGGCGGCCCGCAGGGCGGTATCGCGGCGGGCGCGGCCGGCGCCGCCGCCGGTCTGCTCCGCGACGACCTGGCCGAGGACGTGATGCTCGGCGACAGTGGCGCGAACGCGCTCGGGGCGGTGCTCGGCGTCGCGCTCGCCGCCCGGACCGGCCCGCTCGGCCGGGCCGGTCTGCTCGCCGTCCTGGCCGGGCTCACCGCCGCCAGCGAGAAGGTCAGCTTCACTGCGGTGATCCAGCGGACCCCGGGGCTGCGCGAACTCGACGCACTGGGCCGACGCGCCGACTGACGTGACCAGACCGGCACCCCTCGCCGGCGCCGGCCGGCTGGCCGGGGCAGCCGCGCTCATCGCCGTCCTCACCGTGGCCAGCCGACTCGCCGGCTTCGGCCGCACCGCCGTGTTCACCTGGAGCCTGGCGCCCACCGACCTCGGTGGCACCTACGTGGTGGCCAACGCGGTGCCGAACTTCATCTTCGAGATCGTCGCCGGGGGAGCGCTGGCCAGTCTCGTCGTACCGCTGCTCGCCGGTGCGGTCGCGGCGGGCGACCGGACGGCCGTGGCCCGGACCACCGGCGCGTTGCTGACCTGGACGCTGGCCCTGCTGGTCCCCCTCGCGCTGCTCGTGGTGCTGCTGGCCGGCCCGGTGGTCGAGTCGCTGGGCCACCACCTGACCACCGCCCAGCAGCAGAGCGGCGTGCGGATGCTGCGGGTCTTCGCGCCGCAGCTGCCGCTGTACGGGGTCGGCATCGTGCTCACCGGAGTGCTCCAGGCACACCGCCGTTTCGCCTGGCCGGTGCTCGCCCCGTTGCTGTCCAGCCTCACCGTCATCCTGGTGTACCTGGGGTTCACCGTCACGCAGGGCCGGTACGCCACGGTCGGCGGGGTGAGCGCCGGCGGTGAGTTGCTGCTCTCCGGCGGCACCACCCTCGGCGTGGTGGTGCTGTCGTTGTCGTTGCTGATCCCGGTCCGCCGGTTGCGCCTCGGGCTGCGACCCGGTTTCGGGTTTCCCGCCGACGCGCGGGCGAGGGTCGGCGGGTTGGCGGTGGCCGGCGCGGTCACCGTCACCACCCAGCAGATCGCGCTGATCGTCAGCCTGAACCAGGTCACCGCCGGAGCGCGGAGCAACCCGGGCGTCTACAACCTGGCGCAGACCGTCTACCTGCTGCCGTGGGCGGTGCTGGCGGTACCGCTGGCCATCGCCGCCTACCCGACCCTGGCGGCGGCGCGGGCCGCCGGGGACGAGCGCACCTACCGGGCGACCCTGGCGCCGGCCGTGCGTGGTGTGCTCCTGTTCAGTTGCCTCGGCACGGCCGCGTTGATCGGGACCGCCGGGCCGGTGGGGCATTTCTTCTTCCCGGCGGACACCGCGTCGACGGCCGCGGCCGCGATCATCGGGTACGCCCCCGGCCTGGTCGGCTACGGCCTCTTCGCGGTGCTCACCCGGGCGCTCTACGCGCGGGGCGAGACCCGGGCGGCGACGCTCGCCACGGCGGTCGGATTCCTGGTGGTGCCTGCCGTCGTCCTGCTGCTCGGCGCGGTGCTGCCCCTGCGCGACCGGGTGCTCGCGGTGACGGCCGCGAACTCGGTGGGGATGCTGGTGCTGGGCACCCTGCTGCTCCTGGCGGTGCGGCGCAGCGCCGGCCGTCCCGCCCTCGCGGGAGCGGCACGGGCCGCAGCGGCCGGTGGCCTCGCCGGTGTGCTCGCCGGGCTCGCCGGGCTGGGCCTCAGCCGTTGGCTCGACCAGTCGGACGGCGGCACCCCGACGACGGCGGCGGCGTTCGGTCAGGGCATGCTGTCCGGGGTTCTGGTTGGGGTTGTGTTCCTCGCCGTGGTCTGGTTCGTCGACCGGCGGGACGTACAGCCACTGCTCGCCGGGGTGCTGCGGCGTCTGGGCCGGCGGGGGCCGTCCGGCGGTGCGCCGACACCGGGCGCGGGCTCCGCGCAGCGGGGTGACGGGAAGGAGACGGCGACGCGATGACTGAGCCACCTCTGCCCGCCGGCTGGTCGGGCACCGTCGCGTTGGTGCTCGCGTCCAGCACCGGTGGGGTCGGCCAGCACGTCCGTTCGGTGGCCCGTGGCCTCGTCGCGGGCGGCACCACAGTCCTGGTCTGCGGGCCCGCCGCCACCCAGGAGCAGTTCGACTTCACCGGTGTCGGTGCCCGGTTCGAGGCGGTGGAGATCCCAGCCAGCCCGACTCCGGCCGACGCGCGGGCGGTGCTCACGCTGCGCCGGGCGCTCGCCGCCGCCACCGTCGACGTGGTGCACGCGCACGGCCTGCGGGCCGGGTTGGTCGCCGTGCTGGCCCGTCCGGCCGTCCCGCTGATCGTCACCTGGCACAACGCGGTGCTCGCCGGGGGGCTGCGGGGCGGGGTGTCCCGGCTCGTCGAACGTGTCGTCGCCCGGGGCGTCCGGGTGGCGCTCGGTGCCTCCGCGGACCTGGTGCGGCGGGCCGCCGAGGTGGGTGCCGCCGACGCCCGGCTCGCCCCGGTCGCCGCGCCGACGCTGCCCGCGCCGCGTCGACGCCCGGCGGCGGTCCGCGCCGAGTTCGGCGTCCGCCCGGACCAGCCGTTGATCCTCTCGGTCGGTCGGTTGCACCCGCAGAAGCGCTACGACGTGCTGATCGACGCGGCGGCCCGCTGGCGTACGCGTACCCCGCCGCCGGTCGTGGTGATCGCGGGCAGCGGGCCGGCGTATCTGCCGCTCGCCGCGCGGACCTCCGCCGCCCGCGCCCCGGTGACCCTGCTGGGGCACCGCACCGACGTGGCCGACCTGCTCGCCGGCGCCGACCTGGCGGTGGTGACCAGCGACTGGGAGGCGCGGCAACTCTTCGCCCAGGAGGCGTTGCGCGCAGGTGTGCCACTGGTGGCCACCGCTGTCGGCGGGCTCCCGGACCTGGTCGGCGACGCCGCCACGCTGGTGCCCGCCGGTGACGTGGACGCCCTCGACGCGGCCGTACGCGCGTTGCTGGACGACCCGGCGGCGCGGGCGGAGTTGGGCCGGCGCGGCGCCGAACGGGCGGCGACGTGGCCGACCGAGGCGGACACCGTCGCCACGCTTGCCGCCCTCTACGCCGAGCTGGCCGGGAACCCCGCCGGTCCGGCGGCCGCCCCGGGCTCCGACGCCCCGAGAACGGGACACCGGTGATGTTGCGCCGAATCGCCCCCGCCCTGTTGACAGTGCTCGTGGTGGCGCTGGGCGTCACCGCGCTCGCCGCCCGCCCACCCCAGGGCGCCCCGCAACGCACCGCCGACTTCGTGGTGCTCGCCGGGATCGCTGGGCTGCGCTGGGACGACGTGGATCCGCAGAGCACGCCGACGCTGTGGCGGATGGCCCAGGACGGCTCGATCGGCTCCCTGTCGGTGCGGTCCGCGCACCGGCCCACCTGCCCGGTGGACGGCTGGCTGACAGTGGGCGCGGGCAGCTTCGCCGCGTGGAACGGCAGCCGGTCGGTCGACGGTTGTCCGTCGGCGGCGGTGACTGTGGAACAGCCCGACGGCATCGGCGCGAACCTGCCCGACCAGGAGAGCGTGGTCCAGTACAACCAGCAGCGGCTGCCCTGGGGCGCCCTGCCCGGCTCGTTGTCCGAGTCGGTGCGGTGCTCCGTCGCCGTGGGGCCGGGCGCGGCAGTGGCCGCCGCCCGACCGTTCGGCCGCGTCGACCGGTACGCCTCGGGGCTGCCGGCCGACCCGCGGCCGCTGCTCGGCTCGTGTGTGCTGAGCATCGTCGACCTCGGCACGGTCAAGGGGGCCGACCCGGCCACCCGCGCCGAGGAGGCCCGCGCGGCGGACGCCGAGCTGGCCCGGGTGCTGGCGGCGCGACCCCCACGGTCGTTGGTGCTGGTCGCGGGGATCTCCGACACCACCCAGCCGGCGCGGCTGCACGTGGCGGTCGCCGACGGGCCGGGCTGGGAGCGGGGGTGGCTCACCTCGGCCAGCACCGGCCGGGACGGGTACCTGCAACTTGTCGACCTCGCGCCGACCGCCCTCGCCGCGTTGGGCCGGCCCATGCCGGAGCGGCTCTTCCTCGGCCGTCCGGCGATCAGCACCGGCGGTCGTCCCGCCGATCTGACCGAGGCCATCAACGCGCCGGCGAACGCCGACCGGGAGGCGACCGCGCAGCGTTCCGTCTCCGGGGTGTTCTTCACGCTGCTCGCCGGGGTGCAGGTGCTGCTGGCCGTCGCGATCCTGCCGCTGCTGCGTCGGGCCCGTCCGCACGCCGGCCCGGCCGGTCCGACGCCCGTCTCCGGGCGGGTCGTGGCGGTGATGGAGCTGCTGCTGGTCGCCGCGGCGTTGACGGTGCCGGCGGCGCTGCTGACCGACGCGGTGCCCTGGTGGCGCGGTGAGCACCCGGGGTGGATCTTCGCCGGGGTGACCGCGCTGCTGGTGGCCGCCGGCACCGCGGCGGTGCGGTTCGCCCCCGGGTATTCGAACACCCTCGGGCCGTTGGGAGCGGTGGCCGGCCTCACCACGCTCGTGGTCGGGCTGGACGTGCTGACCGGGGCCCGCCTGCAGCTCAACGGCGTGGTCGGCTACTCCGCGTTGCAGGGCGGCCGGTACGCCGGGCTGAGCACTGTGGGGTTGGGAGTGTTCCTCGCCGGTGCGCTGGTCACCGGCGGCTGGTTCGCGCAGCGGGTGCACCGGGGCTGGCGGCCGGCGGTGATGGTGGCGGTGGGTGGTCTCGCCGTGGTGGTGGTCGGCAGCCCGTACCTGGGCGCCGACCCGGTCGGCGCGATCGCGCTCACCGCTGGGGTGAGCGTCGCCGCCGTGATCAGTGCCGGTGGCTGGTTGACGGTCAGCCGGCTGGCCTGGGCCACCATGGCGGCCCTGGCGGTCGGTATCGGGTTCGCGGTGGTGGACCTGCGACGTCCGGCCGCGGAGCGGGGCAGCCTGGGCCGGTTCCTGTCCGCGCTCGGTGACGGCACCGGCGGGTTCGCCGTGCACCGCTCCAGCACGGAGAACTTCGAGACGTTGGTCAACAGCCCGCTGACGGTGCTGGCGCTGACCGCCGGGTTGCTGGTGTGGTTCGCCCTGTTGCAGCCGTGGGGTGGGCTGATGCGGCTGTTCGGCATCTACCCGGCGGTCCGGGCCGCGCTGGCCGGCACCGTGGTCGCCGCGGTGCTCGGTGGTGTGCTCGACGGCGCGGCCCTGGACGTGATGGGTGCTGCAGCCGCCCTGGTGGTGCCGATGGCGGCCCTGGCGTCGCTACGGGTGCTCGGGCACGCCGCGGACCGGACCCGCCCGGTAGCGGCCCGCTCCCGCGCCAACGGCGCCGACGACGACTCGGGGTCCGGCGGGGTCGGCCCGGCCGGCGGAGGTGACGGTCCGACCGGCGGCGGTGGGCCACTGGGTGCCGTGCATCCCCGTCCGATCGCCGGCCCGCCCCCGGGCGTGCCGGCGACGGTCGCCAAACCGGTGTCGGACCCTGCGGGCGAGCGCCGGGGGGACGCCGACGAACCGGCCGAGCCGACCGCGAGCGGGTCGACGCCGGACGCCGCGCCGACGGCGCCCGTGCCGCCCCGGCAGGTCTCCCGGTCATCGACGGAGGTTGCCGCGTCCTGAGCGCCGGGCCTCGTCCGGATGGCCCGGAGGTGTCGCGGCCGGGGTGCGGCCTGCGGGTACCCGCCCGGGAGGTGTTACCGTCGAATCCCGTGGATCGCGTGATCACTTTGCTGATCAAGCACGGCGGTCTGCATGACCGCGACAGACGACACGGGAGCAGGCCTTGGCCCCATCAGCACGGACGACCAGGCACATTTTCGTCACCGGGGGCGTCGCCTCCTCGCTGGGTAAGGGCCTCACCGCCTCCAGCCTCGGCAACCTGCTGACCGCGCGCGGGCTGCGCGTGGTGATGCAGAAGCTCGACCCCTACCTGAACGTCGACCCGGGGACGATGAACCCGTTCCAGCACGGTGAGGTGTTCGTCACCGAGGACGGCGCCGAGACCGACCTCGACGTCGGGCACTACGAGCGGTTCCTCGACCGGGCGTTGTCCGGTAAGGCGAACGTCACCACCGGTCAGATCTACTCCGACGTGATCGCCAAGGAGCGGCGCGGCGAGTACCTGGGCGACACCGTCCAGGTCATCCCGCACATCACCAACGAGATCAAGTCGCGGATCCTGGCGATGGCCGACCCGGACGAGGACGGCCAGCTGCCCGACGTGGTGATCACCGAGGTCGGTGGCACGGTCGGCGACATCGAGTCGCTGCCGTTTTTGGAGGCGATCCGTCAGGTCCGCCACGACCTGGGCCGCGACAACTGCTTCTACCTGCACGTCTCGCTGGTGCCGTACCTGGCGCCCTCGGGTGAGCTGAAGACCAAGCCGACCCAGCACTCGGTGGCGCAGCTGCGCAACATCGGTATCCAGCCGGACGCGATCGTGCTCCGCTGCGACCGGGAGATCCCGGTGAAGCTCAAGGAGAAGCTGTCGCTCTACTGCGACGTGGATGCCGAGGCGGTCGTCGCCGCCCCGGACGCCCCGAGCATCTACGACATTCCGAAGGTGCTGCACCGGGAGGGGCTCGACGCGTACGTGGTGCGCCGGCTCGGCCTCTCTTTCCGGGACGTGGACTGGGCCAGCTGGGACGACCTGCTGGAGCGGGTGCACCGCCCCCGGCACACCGTCACCGTCGCCGTGGTCGGCAAGTACGTCGACCTGCCCGACGCGTACCTGTCGGTGAGTGAGGCGATCCGGGCGGCGGGCTTCGGCCACCGGGCCCGGGTGCAGCTCAAGTGGGTGCCCAGCGACGAGTGCGTCACCCCGGCCGCCGCCGCCGCGGCGTTGGCCGGCGTGGACGGCATCCTCATCCCCGGCGGCTTCGGCGTCCGCGGCATCGAGGGCAAGATCGGCACCGCCCGGTACGCCCGGGAGGCCGGCATCCCGCTGCTCGGCCTCTGCCTCGGCCTGCAGTGCATGACCATCGAGGTGGCCCGGCACCTGGCCGACCTGGACGGCGCGAACTCGTTGGAGTTCGACGAGCAGGCGGCCCACCCGGTCATCGCCACCATGGCCGACCAGGAGGACATCGTCGCCGGTCGGGGTGACCTGGGCGGCACGATGCGGCTGGGGGCGTACCCGGCGACGTTGACCGAGGGCTCGATCGTCGCCGAGGCGTACGGCAGCACCGAGATCAGCGAGCGGCACCGGCACCGCTACGAGGTGAACAACGCCTACCGGGACGCGCTGACCAAGGCGGGTCTGCACATCTCCGGCACCTCGCCGGACGGTCGGCTGGTCGAGTTCATCGAACTGGACCGGAGCCTGCACCCGTTCTTCGTGGCCACCCAGGCGCACCCCGAGTTGAAGAGCCGTCCGACCCGCCCGCACCCGCTGTTCGCCTCGTTCGTCAAGGCCGCGGTGACGTACTCGCAGGCCGACCAGTTGCCGGTCGACCTGGACGCGGCGGCGGAGGCCCCGACGACGCGCAAGGCCGCCCGCAACGGTGCCGCGACGAAGGCGTCGTCGGCGTCGTGAGCAACCTGGAGCACCGCTACGAGGTGCGTTCGCGGCAGGAGCGGTACCGGGGGCGGATCTTCGACGTGGTCACCGAGGAGGTGACCATGCCGGGCGGTGGGACCGGGCTGCGTGACCTCGTCCGGCACGTCGGGGCGGTGGCCGTGGTGGCGCTCGACGACGCCGACCAGGTGGTGCTGATCCGGCAGTACCGGCACCCGGTCGGGCGGCACCTGTGGGAGCTGCCGGCCGGTCTGATGGACGTCTCCGGCGAGGAGTTGCCGGTGGCCGCGCTGCGGGAGTTGGCCGAGGAGGCCGACCTCACCGCCGGGCGGGTCGACGTGCTGGTGGACCTGCACAGCTCGCCGGGGTTCACCAACGAGATCGTCCGGGTGTTCCTGGCCCGTGACCTCGCCGACGTGCCGGCCGACGAGCGGCACGAGCGCCACGACGAGGAGGCCGACCTCCAGGTCGTCCGGATCGACCTGGACGAGGCGGTCGCCATGGTCGCGGCCGGTGAGATCACCAACGCGTCCGCGGTGGCCGGGCTGCTGGCCGTGGCCCGGGCCCGGGACACCGGCTTCGCGTCTCTGCGTCGGGCGGACGCGCCGCTGCCGCGCTGAGCGTCGCCGCCGGTCCAGCCGGTCGGGGGAGTACGCGCCAAAGGGGCCCCGCGGTCAGCCGCGGGGCCCCTTTCGCTTGCTGGTCTAGGAGTCGCGCAGCGGACGGCCCTGCGCGTCCGTGCCGCCGTTGACCAGGATGAGGATGCCGTCGATGAGGCCCCAGAAAGCGCCGAGGCCGCAGGTCACCAGGCTCACGACGAGCTGGAGAACGGCGATCTTGGTGTGTCCGGTGTAGAACCGACCGGCACCGAAGGTGCCGAGCAGGATGCCGAGGACGCCCGCGACGATCTTGCTCTTGTTCGAGACGCCCTGGGGGTACCCCGGATCGGGGTAACCGGGCTGGTAAGGAGGAGTGGTCATGGGCGGACACATTAGTGATCCACTCGCCGGCTGTCCGCACCGCCGCCCGGCAGATGGGACGATAGTGGTGAAACATTGTCCTGTTGGCTGAGGTGACGCTCGACCGCCGAATCTCGGCGGTGCCCTGACACATCGTCAGGACACCCGGGCACCGGGTGTCACTGTGCTGGCTCGCGGCGGCACCGGGCGCGCCTAGACTGCCGCCGCAGGACCGGTGTACCGCGGCGGCAAAGGGGCCGTCGTGGCACCGAGCAGTCGGGGGAGAGCAGCCCCGAAGAGAGGTGTCTGCATCGTGAAGGTCGGAATCCCACGCGAGGTCAAGAACCACGAGTACCGCGTGGCGATCACGCCAGCGGGTGTCAACGAGTTCACCCGCAGCGGCCACCAGGTCTTCGTCGAGTCCGGCGCCGGGGTTGGCTCCAGCATCACCGACGAGGAGTTCGCCGCCGCCGGCGCGAAGATCCTCGCCACCGCCGACGAGGTGTGGGAGACCGCCGAGCTGGTCCTCAAGGTCAAGGAGCCGATCGCCGAGGAGTACCACCGGATGCGCGAGGGGCAGGTGCTCTTCACCTACCTGCACCTGGCCGCCTCCAAGGAGTGCACCGACGCGCTGATCGACCGCCGGGTCACCGGCATCGCGTACGAGACCGTCGAGCTGCCCGACCGGTCGCTGCCGCTGCTCGCCCCGATGTCCGAGGTCGCCGGCCGGCTCGCCCCGCAGGTGGGCGCCTTCTACATGATGCGTACCGGTGGTGGGCGCGGTGTGCTGCCCGGCGGTGTCTCCGGCGTGTACGCGGCCAAGACCGTTGTCATCGGCGCCGGTGTCTCCGGCATGAACGCCGCCGCGATCGCGCTGGGTCTGCAGTCCGAGGTGCTGCTGCTGGACAAGAACGTGGCCCGGCTGCGGCAGGCCGACGCGATCTACCGGGGCCACCTGCAGACCGTCGCCTCCAACGCGTACGAGGTCGAGCGCGCCGTGCTCGACGCCGACCTGGTCATCGGCGCGGTGCTGGTGCCCGGCGCGAAGGCCCCGACGCTGATCTCCAACGAGCTGGTCTCCCGGATGAAGCCCGGCAGCGTGCTCGTCGACATCGCCATCGACCAGGGCGGCTGCTTCGAGGACTCGCGCCCCACCACGCACGCCGACCCGGTCTACAAGGTCCACGAGTCGATCTTCTACTGCGTGGCGAACATGCCCGGCGCGGTGCCGAACACCAGCACCTACGCCCTGACCAACGTCACCCTGCCGTACGCCCTGGAACTGGCCAACCAGGGCTGGCGCGAGGCGCTGCGCAACGACCCGGCGCTGGCGCTGGGCCTCAACACCCACGCCGGTCAGGTCACCTACGGCCCGGTCGCCGAGGCGCACGGCATGGACGTGCTCCCGCTGGCCGACGTGCTGGCCTGAACGGTGGCGGGCTGACCGGCGGCACGGACTCCGCCGGCGTGGGCACACCACCCACGCCGGCGCTGCGCCGTGCCGTGCGCGGGTACCTCGACCACCTGACCGTCGAACGTGGCCTCTCCGCGAACACGCTCGCCTCGTACCGCCGGGACCTGGACCGCTATCTCGCCACCCTGACCGACGCCGGCGTCACCGACCTCGCGTCGGTCGGCGCCGGCCTCGTCGAGTCGCACCTGGCGCGGCTGCGCGCCGGCGACGACGCCCACCCGCCCCTCGCGGTCTCCTCCGCCGCCCGCGCGGCCAGCGCGGTACGCGGCCTGCACCGCTTCGCGCTGCGCGAGGGCCTCACCGGCGCCGATCCGAGCCGCGACGTCCGCCCGCCCACCCCGCCCCGGCGGCTGCCCCGGGCGCTACCGGTCGACGACGTGGTCCGGCTGCTGGAGACCGCCGGCCCGATCACCGCGACCGGCGACGACGCGCCCCTCGCCCTGCGCGACCGGGCGCTGCTGGAGTTCCTGTACGGCACCGGCGCGCGCATCTCCGAAGCGGTCGGCGCCGCCGTGGACGACCTCGACACCGACGACGGCACGGTGCTGCTGCGCGGCAAGGGCGGCCGGGTGCGGCTGGTGCCCATCGGCGGGTACGCCGTCGACGCCGTCCGCGCCTACCTGGTCCGGGCCCGTCCCGGGCTGGCCGCCGCCGGCCGGGGCACCCCGGCGGTGTTCCTCAACGCCCGCGGTGGCGCGCTGTCCCGCCAGGGCGCCTGGGGCATCCTGCGCCGCGCCGCCGACCGGGCCGGGCTGCCCGTGGACGGGCCGGCCGCGGTCTCCCCGCACACCCTGCGCCACTCGTACGCCACCCATCTGCTCGACGGCGGCGCCGACGTCCGGGTGGTCCAGGAGCTGCTCGGCCACGCCTCGGTGACCACCACCCAGGTCTACACGTTGGTCACCGTGGAGCGGCTGCGCGAGGTGTACGCCACCGCCCATCCCCGCGCCCAGGGCTGAACAGGTAGCTGTCGACGCCGACACGCCGGGCCGGTGCCGAACCCCCTGCTGGTCGGTGGCGTACAGTCGGCATCGGCGCGGACCTCCTGGAGCGACACGACCGGGGTGCGCAGCGGCGCCGCGAAGGACGTCGGACGGCTCCGACGCCGGGTGGGTCGTCGGGAGGGGGCAACGAGCACATGGCTGGCAACGGTGACCGTGCCGAGACCTGGACGTCGGAGCTCCGCGAGCAGCAGGCCACGCTCGGCGCGGACCTGGGTCCTGCGGACCCGGCTGCCTACACGATGCGCAAGCCCATTCCCGAGCCGATGCCCACCGACCGGCACGGCCCCGCGCGCATCATCGCGATGGCCAACCAGAAGGGTGGCGTCGGTAAGACGACCACCACCATCAACCTGGGTGCCGCCCTCGCCGAATACGGCCGCAAGGTGCTGCTCGTCGACTTCGACCCGCAGGGCGCGCTCTCGGTGGGGCTGGGCGTCAACCCGCACAATCTCGACCTGTCCATCTACAACCTGCTCATGCAGGACGACATCATCGCCGAGGACGTCGTCATCAAGACCGACGTCGCGGGGCTGCACCTGCTGCCGGCCAACATCGACCTCTCCGCCGCCGAGATCCAGCTCGTCAACGAGGTCGCGCGGGAGATGGCCCTGGCCCGGGTCCTGCGCACGGTCCGCAAGGAGTACGACTACATCCTGATCGACTGCCAGCCGTCACTCGGCCTGCTGGCGATCAACGCGTTGACCGTCGCGCACGGCGTGCTCATCCCCCTCGAGTGCGAGTTCTTCAGCCTGCGGGGTGTGGCACTGCTGCTGGACACCATCGACAAGGTGCGCGAGCGACTCAACTTCGACCTGGAGCTCGAAGGCATCCTCGCCACCATGTACGACAGCCGCACCACGCACTGCCGCCAGGTCCTCCAGCGGGTGGTGGAGGCGTTCGGCGACAAGGTCTACCAGACGGTCATCACCAAGACGGTGAAGTTCCCCGAGTCGACAGTGGCCGGTGCCCCCATCACGACGATGGACCCGGCCTCCTCCGGGGCACGTAACTACCGTCAGCTGGCCCGCGAGGTGATCGCCGCCCAGTCGGAGCGGTAGCCGGAAGGTCCCGTGCCCGCCTCGTGGACTACGGTCGTCCGGTGACCGCGCCACCCCTCGACCCACCCGAGACCGCCGACGCGGCCGTGGTCGACGGTGTGCCGCCGGTCGATCCCGCCGCTACCGGCTTCACGGTGCGGCTGGCCAACTTCACCGGCCCGTTCGACCTACTGCTGCAACTGATCGGCAAGCACAAACTCGACGTCACCGAGGTGGCCCTGCACACGGTCACCGACGAGTTCATCGCCTACATCAGGGCGATGGGCGACAACTGGGACCTGGACGAGGCCAGCGAGTTCCTGCTCATCGCCGCGACCCTGCTCGACCTGAAGGCGGCCCGGCTGCTGCCCGCCGCCGAGGTGGAGGACGAGGCCGACCTCGCCCTGCTGGAGGCACGGGACCTGCTCTTCGCCCGGCTGTTGCAGTACAAGGCGTACAAGGAGGCGGCGGCGCACATCGCCGAGCTGGAGGCCGTCGGCGGCCGACGCTACCCGCGCGCCGTCAGCCTGGAGGCCCGCTACGCCGAGGCGCTGCCCGACCTGGTGCTCGGCATCGGCCCCCAACGGCTGCTGAAGCTGGCCGTGAAGGCGATGACCCCGAAGCCGGTGCCGGAGGTCTCCATCGCCCACGTGCACATGGTCCGGGTCAGTGTCCGGGAACACGCCGCGATCCTCGCCGCCCGGCTGCGCCGGGCCGGCACCGCCACGTTCTCGCTGCTCTGCGCGGACTGCGAGGCCACCCTGGAGGTGGTGGCCCGGTTCCTCGCGCTGCTGGAGCTGTACCGGGAGGGCCTGGTGTCGTTCGTGCAGGAGCAGGCCCTGGAGGAGCTGACCGTGCGGTGGACCGGCCCGGCCGACGGCGACACCGAGCTGCACGTCGACGAGTACGCCGGCAGCCCGGCCGACCCCGAGTCACCGGGGCCTGAGCTGCCTGAGTCGGCGGGGGCAGAGGTTGAGCCGGCGGGGGCTGAGCTTGCCGGGGATGCGCCTGAATCGGCGAGGGCTGAGCTTGGCCCGGCGGGGGCTGACCTTGTGCCGACGGGGGAGGCCGACGGGTCGGACGGGACGGGAACGACGGAGGGTGCGCGGGATGAGTGACGAGCAACGTCGGGACTCGCTGGCCGACCAGGCCGCCGCCTGGGTGCCCCCGTGGGAGCGCCCCCGACCGCCCGCCGCCGACACCCCCACGGAGCCGGACGGGTCAGCCGCGTCACCGGAGACCGAGGAGCCCGCAGCGGCAGCACCCGGACCGGCGCCAGAAGCCGCCGAGCCGGACCTGGACGTGCCGGGTTCTACGCAGGTTGACCCGGATGGGCGGGGCCCAGACGACGTGCGCCCGGGTGAGCCGCGCCCTGTCGAGGTGGCCGCAGGTGGGCCCGATCTCCTTGAGGTGGCCTCCGACGAGGTAGGCCCGGGTGAGCCGGATCGCGTTGAGGCGGATCGCGTTGAGGCGGCTCGCGTTGAGGCGGATCGCGTTGAGGCGGCGGCGGGCGACGTGGGCTCGGCGGGCCCGGACCTCGGCGGGGTGACGGACGGCACGGTGGAGGAGTCGGGTGACGCTGCGGGCGTACCCCGACGGCAGCTGGCGGGACGGCGGCGGGCGACGGTCGTGCCGGAGCCCGCGCCCGAGCTGTCCGACAGTGAGCTGCGCGGCGCGTTGGAGGCGATTCTGCTGGTCGTCGACGAGCCGGTCAGCGAGCTGGTGCTGGCCCAGGTGCTGGAGCTGCCCGCCGAGCGCGTCGGGCCGATGCTCGACGAGATCGCCGCCGGTTACACGGCGGCCGGGCACGGGTTCGAGCTGCGGCGGGCGGCGGGCGGGTGGCGGCTGTACACCCGGCCGGAATACGCTACGTACGTTGAGCGGTTCGTGTTGGACGGGCAGTCCGTGCGGCTGACCCAGGCGGCGCTGGAGACGCTCGCCGTGGTTGCGTACAAGCAGCCGGTGACCCGTTCGCGAATCTCAGCCATCCGGGGTGTGAACTGCGACGGGGTCATCCGTACGCTGGTCACCCGTGGCCTCATCGAGGAGTGCGGCACCGAAACGGACAGTGGGGCGTTCCTCTACCGGACCACCACGTTGTTCCTGGAGAAGCTCGGGCTGAACACCGTCGACGAGCTGCCGCCCCTCGCACCCTTCCTGCCCGACGACGTAGAAGAGCTTGCTGATGCGACCCGATAACCGTTCCCCGAAACCCGACGCGCCCGTCTACGAGGGGGCTGAGCGTCTGCAGAAGGTGCTCGCCGCCGCCGGCGTGGGTTCCCGGCGCGCCTGTGAGGACCTGATCTTCCGCCGCCGGGTCACCGTGGACGGGCGGGTCGCCAAGCTCGGCGACAAGGTCGACCCGGCCACCTCCGTGATCCACGTGGACGGGGAGCGCCTCCAGGTCGACATCCGTCTGGTCTACGTGGCGATGAACAAGCCGCGCGGGGTGGTCACCTCGATGGCGGACGACAAGGGGCGCAACGAGCTGGCCGAGTTCATCGGCAACCGGGTGGAGCAGCGGGTCTACCACGTGGGGCGGCTCGACGCGGACAGTGAGGGCCTGCTGCTGCTCACCAACGACGGCACCCTCGCGCACAAGCTCATGCACCCCTCGTACGAGGTGCTGAAGACCTATCTGGCCGAGGTGGTCGGGCCGATCCCGCGCAACCTGAGCAAGCGGCTGCTGGCCGGCGTCGAGCTGGAGGACGGGCCGGTCAAGGTCGACTCGTTCAAGGTGGTGGACACTCTGGGTAAATCCGCCCAGGTGGAGCTGAGCCTGCACGAGGGCCGCAAGCACATCGTCCGACGGCTGATGGAGGAGGTCGGGCACCCGGTCACCCGGCTGGTGCGTACCTCGATCGGTCCTATCCGGCTGGGTGAACTGCGGACCGGACGGATCCGGCGGTTGACGAACGCCGAGGTCGCCGCCCTGTTCAACGCGGTGGGTGACTGACCCCCGAGTTCGGGGTACGGCAGCCGGTAGGCTCCACCGATGGCCGGGACGCGGCCGCCCGGGTGGCGTGGGTCGCCTCCGGCGGCGTCGCGCGTAGGTCCGCCAACGGACCCGGGCATGATTGATGACGATTGACAACCGCTTGCGGCGCCAGATCACCGGGCGATCCGCGAGGTACGGGCTGAGGAGGACACGGTGGAGGAAAACGTACGGGCCGGGCGATGTGTGGTCGCTGTGGACGGGCCGTCCGGTTCGGGTAAGTCCACCGTGTCGCGGCGGCTCGCCGCGAGCATCGGTGCGCGCTACCTGGACACCGGGGCGATGTACCGGGCGATCACGTGGGCCGTGCTGCGCTCCGGCGTGGATCTCACCGACACCGCGTCGGTGGCGAAGGTCGCCGGCGAGGTCAACCTGCGCATCGGCACCCACCCGCAGGGGTACGCCGTGACCGTCGACGGTGTGGGCGTGGATGCCGACATCCGTGGCGCCGAGGTGACCGGCGCGGTTTCCGCCGTCGCCGCCGTGCCGGCTGTCCGTGAGCTGCTCGTCAACCGGCAGCGCGAGATGATCGCCAACGCGGGTCGGATGGTGGTCGAGGGTCGCGACATCGGCTCGGTCGTGGCGCCGGACGCCGACCTGAAGGTTTTCCTGACCGCCTCCGAGGCGGCCCGTGCCGCCCGGCGCAGCGCCGAGGACGCCGCCGACGTGGCGGCCACGGCCGCAGATCTGGCCCGGCGGGACCGTCTCGACTCGACCCGCAAGGTCAACCCGCTGGCCCAGGCGCCCGACGCGGTGGTGCTGGACACCACGGAGCTGGGCATCGACGAGGTCGTGGCGCGGCTGCGTGAGCTGCTCACCGAGCGGGGCGTGGCATGAGTAGCGATGGTGGTGGATGGGTCGAGTTGCGGGAGCCCGACGTCGTCGTCGAGGAACCGAGCGGCCCGCAGCCGGTGGTGGCCGTGGTCGGTCGCCCCAACGTGGGTAAGTCGACGTTGGTCAACCGGATCATCGGTCGCCGGCAGGCGGTCGTCGAGGACGTCCCCGGCGTGACGCGCGACCGCGTCCCGTACGACGCGCAGTGGAACGGCCGGGCGTTCACAGTGGTGGACACCGGCGGCTGGGAACCGGACGCGAAGGACCGGGCCGCGGCCATCGCGGCGCAGGCCGAGACAGCGGTCGTCACCGCCGATGTGGTGCTCTTCGTGGTCGACGCGATGGTGGGCTCCACCGACGTGGACGAGGCCGCGGTGAAGATGCTGCGGCGCAGCGCCAAGCCGGTGATCCTGGTGGCGAACAAGGCCGACAACAACTCCATCGAGATGGAGGCCACCTCGCTGTGGTCACTCGGTCTCGGTGAGCCGTTCCCGGTGTCCGCGCTGCACGGGCGCGGCTCCGGCGACCTGCTGGACGCCATCCTCGCCGCGCTGCCGGAGGCACCGGCGATCGTGGAGAACCGTCCGCGTGGGCCGCGCCGGGTGGCGCTGGTCGGGCGGCCGAACGTCGGCAAGTCCAGCCTGCTGAACCGGTTCTCCGGTGAGGAGCGGGCGGTCGTCGACTCGGTGGCGGGCACCACAGTGGACCCGGTGGACAGCCTGGTCGAGATCGGTGGTCAGACCTGGCAACTGGTCGACACGGCTGGGCTGCGCAAGCGGGTCGGCAAGGCCAGCGGCACCGAGTACTACGCCAGCCTGCGGACCGCCGGCGCGATCGAGGCCGCCGAGGTGGCCGTGGTGCTGCTGGACTCCAGCGAACCGATCAGCGAGCAGGACCAGCGGATCCTGTCGATGGTGACCGAGTCGGGTCGGGCGCTGGTCATCGCGTTCAACAAGTGGGACCTGGTCGACGCCGACCGTCGGTACTACCTGGACAAGGAGATCGACCGGGAGTTGCGCCGCATCCCCTGGGCGATCCGGCTGAATCTGTCGGCGATGACCGGCCGTGCCGTGGACAAGCTGGCCCCGGCCCTGAACAAGGCGCTGGCCAGCTGGGAAACCCGCGTGCCGACCGCTCACCTGAACCAGTGGCTGACCGCGCTGGTGCAGGCCACCCCCCACCCGGTACGTGGTGGGCGGGCGCCGCGGATCCTGTTCGCGACGCAGGCCGGTGTGGCGCCGCCACGGTTCGTGCTCTTCACCACCGGCCCGCTCGACGCCGGGTACCAGCGCTTCGTCGAGCGCAAGCTCCGCGAGGAGTTCGGGTACGAGGGCAGCCCGATCGAGATCTCGGTCCGCCCGCGAAAGAAGCTCGGCCCCGGCGGCCGAGGCAAGGCGCACGGCTGACGCGTCTGCCGTTCTGCTCCCCAAATGCCGGATGGGCGATCCAGCCCATCCGGCATTTGTCCATCCAACCCCACCCTCCTAGGACGCTTTAGGGGTGGTGCGGTGGTTCGCTGTGCGGTGGTTCGGCTAGGTCGCCGACGCCGGTGGGGCCTGTGCGGACGGAGCGGGGCTGCTGCGCTAAGCTGTACCGGCTGCCGCGGGGGAAACCGCGCGGGGGCGGGACGTGGCGCAGCTTGGTAGCGCACTTGACTGGGGGTCAAGGGGTCGTCGGTTCGAATCCGGCCGTCCCGACAGTGAGAGGGTTTCCGCAGGTCAGAGCCTGTGGGAACCCTCTTTTTCGTGTTCACGGTGGTTCGTCGAGGTCGAGTACGCCGCTTATCGACCCCTTGACTCGACGGGTGACCGACATGGCTCTACTGGACCTGAGCAAGCTCACCACCGACCTGTCCTCGACCTGGGCGGGATACCTGCGCGACTGGGACCGGACGTTGCGGGCGGGGAACTACCCGGAGACGACGCGGTACAACTACCTCCTCGCGGCGGCGCAGTTGGCCCGCTACCTGGCCGAGCATTCGCCGGATCCTGATGCCGCCGACGCCGCGGAGGACCCCACCGAGGTGACCCGTGGGCACGCGGAGGCGTTCCAGGCGTGGATGATCGAGACCCGGTCCGCGTCGACTGCGCTGAACAAGCACAAAGGTCTGCAGCAGTTCTTCAAGTGGTTGCTGGCTGAGGAAGACATCGACCGCTCTCCAATGGATCGGGTCCGACAGCCCAAGACACCACAGAAGCTGATCCCGATCATCCGGGACGAGGACACGAAGAAGCTCCTCGACGCCTGTAAGGGCAAGACCTTTCCGCACCTGCGCGACGAGGCGATCATCCGCCTGTACTACAACACCGGGGCGCGTCTGTCGGAGGTCGGCAACCTGCTGCTCGACGACGTGGACCTCAACACGGAGTCGGTGCACTACCACGGCAAGGGTGCCAAGGACCGCCGGGTGCGATTCGGGCCGAAGACGGCACGGGCCATCAGCCGCTACCTCCGGGCGCGAGGCAAGCACAAGGGATCGGAACTGCCGGATCTGTGGCTCGCCGACCGCGGTGGCCGAAGGTTGGCAGCCAACGGCATCAAGATTCGCCTGAAGCGGTTGGGTCTCGCCGCAGGCGTCGCGAACGTGCACGCCCACCGCTGGCGGCACAACTTCGCCCACGAGTGGAAGCGTGCCGGCGGGAACACCGGTGACCTGATGCTGCTGTTGGGCTGGACCTCTGAAGACATGCCCCGGCACTACGGCGCCAGCGCGGCGGCCGAACGCGCCCAGGAGATCCAGGTGCAACTGGGCATCGGGGAAGGGGTGTAGACGCGGGCAACACGGTCGGCCGAACCCGAGTACCGGCTTGGCCGACCGCGTTGCTCTCGTCGTCGATCGGCGGGTCTGAGTCGAGTCAGGGCTGGGCTGGCGTTGCGATCAGTCTTGCCGTCTGCAGGGAGGCCGGATGCGTCTCACCCGAAGAGGTGAACGGCGCGGGACATCACAGCGCTTCGGCGAGCCACATTCGTATGCAGACTCGCTATCCTGAAGCGCTCAGCCGGGCTAGAGCGAAAATCGGGATGAGGTAGGGATACGGGTGGCGACGCCGACATTGCTTGCTCGCCGGATCAGCTTCGAGTTGAGCGAGCTGAGTGCCTATGACGCCCATCATGAGTTCGAGCACCTCTGCCGCGAGCTGTCCAAGGCGCGTCTCGTAAGTAACGTGCTGCCGGCAACCGGCCCTGTCGCGGCCGGCGGCGACCAGGGCCGCGACTTCGAAACCTTCCACACATACCTGGCGACCGGCCTACGGTTCGCCACCGGCTTCCTCGGCCTTGCAACGTCGGACACCGTTGTCTTCGCCTGCACCCTGCAACGGGACAACCTGAAATCCAAGATCAAATCGGATTTGAAGTCGATCTGCACTCAGGGCACCGAGGTGCAACGCGTCTACTTCTTCGCTTCGTCGCCGGTCCCGGTCGCCCAGCGTCACGATCTACAGAAGTTCGCACGAGACAATTACCAGGTGGAACTCGAGATCCTCGACGGGCTGGCGATCGCCGAGTTGCTGACTGGTCCCGACATCTTCTGGATCGCCGAGACTTACCTGCGGCTCACGGCGGACCTGCGTCCGCCCTCACCCTCGGGGGAACCGCCGCTTCCCGGGTGGTATACGGCGCTGAAGCTGCAGTGGACTGTGGCTGAGCGTGTTCCGGTCAACCATGGGGACTTTTCGCAGCTGGTACGAGGACTACGGCACGCGACCGATACCAGGGAAGCCCGGTCGGATCTGGCCACATGGCTGAGTCTGGTCGAGCAGTTTCTTGCCGGCGGCCCGGATAGCGACACTGCGCAACGTGCCCGTTACGAGATCGCCCGGGCGACGCTGCGTGGCACCGGGGACCTGCGGCCGGCCGAGCATCACGTCCGCGCGTTCTTCGCCGAAATCACGTCCATGGCAGCGCCGGCGGCGCTGCTGGACGCAAGCGTCCTGCTTCAGTACGCCACGACAGCGACCCTCGCCGGCGAGGCCGCGCTTGACCACGACGAGCTACGCAACTGGGCGACCGAGCTTCGCCAACATCTGACGACGCTGCTCGAGGGCACGGCGGCCCCGGGACGCCGGGTAGGGCTCCTCAATGCTGCCGCGAGCCTCTCCCTGCACATCGACTACGGCGCGCTACCGCAACGCTGGCCGGAGGGCGATCCGATCTTGGATCTGCCGGGTGACGCGCCCGACGATCTGGAAGGCATCGCCGAGATACCGGCTTGGGTGCCACTAGTGGACGTTGGTCACGCAATGTCGTGCCTGGCGGAGCTCGTTGGCCTGCTGGCCGAGGCACCGACTTACCCGGTCGACTCGCTGGCGAACTATTTCGACATGATCGCTCCTATCCTGGCAGATCACCCCCTCTACGACCGTGTGCGAGGCGGCCTCGACGAGGTGACCAGCCGCCAGAGCGGCGATGCGGCCAAGGCGCAACGCTGCCGCGCACGGGCGATCTCGATGTGCCGCAGCGGCAACTGGCCGGCCGCGCTGCGGGATCTGCACGAGGCGAAGGTGGCATGGTGGCACGGCGACACGATGCGCGATGCGTTGCTCTCGATGCGGTTTATCTCTCGCGTCTACAGCGAGCTCGCGATGCCGCTGGCCGCCAAGCAGTACGGGTTGTCGGTGGCCTATTTAGCTGGCGTGCTACCCCAGCGCGACCTTACCGACCTTGTACCGGCTGGTTTGTTCGCGGCCGCGAACGCCGACCACTCGACCGGCGCCTGGCTGTCGGCACTGCGGATGACCCACGCCGCGGTCGTGCTCCACACCCAGTTCGCGGCCGATCCCTGGGACTTCGAACGACATCAGGATCTGCCAACAGCGACGGCACACGCAGCGATGATCCAAGCCGCGGCCCGGCACCGACCACAGCTGGCTGGCCCGGTCACTCAACTCATCGCTGACGCCGGACTGGCGCCCTTTGTCGACGGTCTGCTGGCTGAGGACCGCACCCAGTGGGAGTGGGATGAGGGGACCTGGCGAGCCCAGGCCGAACGTGACCTGAGTGGTGCACCGTTCTGCGACGCGGCGCCGATCCGGGTGTTCCAGTTCGAGGCGCTCGGCCAGCGCTGGAGTGTCCGCTGCCGCAATGCCAGGCCCCTGGTGGTAGCGGCCGAGGAGTTCTGCGCGGCAGCGCAAATCCTGCTGGTCGAGCTGGCGACAGCAGACCCGGTGCTGCTGCCGACCACCGTCGACATCGACTGCGAGCTTTTCGCCCCCGGTGACGAGCCGGCCGAACGAGCCCAGCCGATTCCCGACAACACCTGCTCACGGTGGAAAGTTCACCTGCCGTCGGAGGCTCCGGAATCACCCGAGGAGATCAACGGCCAGCTCCTACCGATACTCGTGCAGATCCTCGGGCACAACTCACTGTTACCCGAAGGCGCGTTCATGAAGATCGTCGAGGGCGCGCTGGGTCGTGGGCTTGCCCACAAGTTGACCACGGCCGACAGCTATCGCCGGATGACCGCTTTTTTCACCCGCGAGGCGGATCCCACCGACGGCGTACACGCGGACCCGCTCGGCGATACCACCGAGCCATTCCCGTTCACTGGAGCTGTCGCGCTGGCGGCTCCGACCACGCCTGGGCCGGGATACGACTGGGACGCAGCCGAGCGAATGATCAAGGAGCGCTATACCAACGCGAGCGCCATGACCCGTCATACCTTGCCCCAAGCCATGGGAGACGCATCTTTACGAGAGCACTTTGCTGACCTGCTCGCAGACGGCCGTAGGGAGTGGCACTTGCTGATGGCTCTCGCGAACCTCGTCCTCAACCATCGGATGCTTGTCGGTACCGGCAGTGTCCCGAGCCGGGTCACGAAAGACGACCTCATCCGGGAGGAACAGGCCGACGACCCGATGCCATCCAACGGGCAGATCAGGGAACAATTCGGCACATTCCTGGCGACTGGCGTGATCTCGGCTGCCAACTCCTGGGGACTGCAGGTCAACCAGGTAACCCCAGATATTGCGGCTATCGAAGCGCTTCTCAAGACGAGGTACCGCTACTGGGACGACGACATCGACCACGTCCCTGTGCTGCCAGTCAGCTGATGACCATGAGATCAACGCTATCCACGGTTACGGGTGCCTCGGCAAATTTCAGCGGTTCGCGAAGACGAACCCGCCTTTGACGTTCGGGGCTGGCCGGTGCAGCATTTCGGCCTCGACGGTGAAGCCGGCGGCGTCCAGCCAGGCCGCGACCCCGTCCGGCGGGCGGCGGTGCACGTAGACGTGCATCGGGTGACCGCCGTAGCCCTCCGTCTTCAGTCGACTGCCGTCGCCGGCGTGAAAACCGAGCAGCACGACTCCGCCGGGCCGCAGCACCCGGCGGAACTCGGCGAGGACCGCGGGTACCTTCTCGTCGGGAACGTGGATCAGGGAGAACCAGGCAAGCAGGCCGGTCAGAGAGTCGTCGGGCAGGTCGAGGCGGGTCATGGAGCCCACCTCGAAACGCAGGCCGGGATGGTCCCGCCGGGCAATCTTGATCATCGCGGGTGACAGGTCGACACCGAAGGCGTCCAGGCCGAGACGGTGCAGGTATGCGGTGAGCCGGCCCGGGCCGCAGCCGACGTCGGCGACCGCCCCGTTCCCTTGGGCCCGCACCAGCTCGGCGAAGAGCGCAAGGATGCCCCGCTGGAACGGTTCGTCGGAGAGAGCGTCGCGCAGCAGGTCGGCGTAGCTGACCGCCACCGTGTCGTAGGAGGTCCGGGTGTCGTCCGTCGAGCCAACCGGGAACGACCATGCGCTGCACGATAACGCCGACTCAGCCAACGGCATCGGTCGGGCCGACAACATGTCTTTCATAGCCCATGATCACGTGCAGGGAATCTACCGCCGTTCGTGCGCTGCGGAGGGGTGTCACGGGTGGCTCGTGCCGGCCGGCGTACAGGGACAGCTTCGGCCAGCGGTGGGGTTCGGCCGCGCTTCCTGGCGTAAGACGAGCGTCGATTGCTTCTTCGGAAGCGGTGTCTCGGCCCGTTGTGAGTTGCCTTCAGACGGCAGGATGACGCCACTCCTTGAGCCGGCGCGCGGGGATGTCGCCGGCCGACGGCCAGAGTTGTACCCGCCACCTGTCGCCGGGGGTGATCGAGCCGGGCCAGCCGCGGTTGATGAACCCCCGACCCGATATTCGTGCGGCATACCGACCGCTCGGCACCTCGAAGTTGGCGACGGCGTCCGTGGGGCTGAAGTAGCGAAGCACGTCATCGACGACCAAAAGGCTGGCCTCGAAGGCCTCCTCCCAATCCTCGTGATCGTCAAGCGGTCGGTCGTCCCACACCTCTAGACGGAACGGCATCTCGAAGTTGTTTTGGTGAGGGGAGATGACGATGACCCCGTGGTCGTCTGCCGCGATGCCCGCGCCGTTGATCGCTTGTTCGAGCAGGGTTGTGTCGGCATTGGGCGATGGATTGCCGCAGAGGTAGAACTGCCCGTAGTCGAGCCGAACGGCTCTCTCCTCGACCCGGCGTGGTGCTGACGCGCTCACGTAGGGCATTCTGCCCGATCGGCGACGCAACACCACGCGTCCTTTTGGCCGAAATCCACATGTGCGTCCGCGATGCCTCGACTTAGCCTGACCGGACGGCACCGCCGCCCCCGCGGCGATGGGACCCGGTCCTGCCTATGCACTCGGATCTGTATGCCGACGGCGGGACTTTCGGGACAGTTCCGCCAGCTGCAACATGTACGCCTTCCTAGCGTGTCGTGCCATTTCCGCGCGTACATCTGCATCGAGCAGGCCCTCGGGGTCGACCTGTCGATCGAAGCGATCCAGGAAGCCCTGCGTCCCCGCTGCCGTACGGGCGCGACGGTCGGTCGTTTTGGCCCAGCTTGCGTGGGCGGCTATGCGTGCCCGGCGTCGACGCTGCTCCGGCGTCAGACCCGTCGACCCGGCTGTCCGCTCTTCGGGCTCAGACACGCTCACCGATCCCAACGCGGGATTGGCTCTCCTGGGCGCGTTCGGCGGCTGCGCTGGCGCCGTAGTGCCGGGGCATGTCGTCTGAGGTCCAACCGAGCAGCAGCATCAGGTCGCCTGTGTCGCCGCCGGCGCGCTTCCACTCGTGGGCGAAGTTGTGCCGCCAGCGGTGGGCGTGGACGTTGGGAACCCCTGCGCGTCGGCCGCGACGTTTCAGCATGAGCTTGATGCCGTTGGCGGCAAGTGCCCGTATGCCTCGATCCGCGAGCCAGAGTTCAGCCAGGAGCGATCCTTTGTGCTGGGCCCGTGCTCGGAGGTAGCGGCTCATGGCCCGCGCCGTCTTGGGTCCCAGCCGTACCCGGCGGTCCTTGGCGCCCTTGCCGTGGTAGCGGACGGTGTCTGTGTCGGCGAGGCTGACGTCGTCAACATGAAGGTTGGCGACCTCGGACAGCCGTGCTCCCGTGTTGTACAGCAGGCGGATGATCGCCTCGTCTCGACGGTCGACGAACGCCCGGCCGCGACACGTGTCCAGGATGCGTCGCGTGTCGTCGTCACGCATGATCGGGATCAGCTTCTGCGGCGTCTTGGGCTGCCGAACCCGCTCCATCGGCGACCGATCGATCTCCTCCTCGTCGAGCGCGAGCCATTTGAAGAACTGCTGCAGAGCTTTGTGCTTGTTCAGGGCGGTTGCGGGTGAGCGAGTCTCCACCATCCACGCCTGGAACTCCTCCACGTGTGCCCGGGCCACGGCAGTGGGATCGTGTGCTGCCTCCGACGTGTCAGGTGCCGATGCCACACGGTCCTGCAGGTAGCGGGCCAGTTGTGCCGCGGCGAGCAGATAGTTGTAGCGGGTCGTCTCCGGATAGTTCCCGGACCGTAGTGACCGATGCCAGTCCTCCAGGAAACCGCGCCACGGAGCGGGCAGACCAGCAAGCATCTTTCCTGCGTCTATCGCCATCGGGTGACGCTCCAGGTCGAGCATTCGGCGAGGACCGGCCGCAGGGTGCGGATGAGCCTGTCGCGGTGGTTGAGCAACCGATCCGCCGGTGCGTGCGCGGCTGCGGTGTGGCCGGTCACCGTGGGCCCTGTTCCTCTCTGGCCTGCCGGGGGACGCGGTCGGCGGTTTCGGTTCGGGTACGCCAGTCCTCGGTGGTGACCTGCCAATGTGTGCGGGTTGCGTCGCCGGTGCGGCGCGGCGCTCGGTGCCGGCTGAGCCGATTTCGCCCGTGCGCGGGAGGCGTTTCGGTGACGACCTTCCAACCCGTGGCCCGTAGGCCGGCGGCGGGCCTGTCGGTGTGGGTGTAGGTGATCATGCGCTGGTAGCCCATGCGTCGGGCGACTCGCCATGCGGCGGCAAGCAGGACCGAGTAGGCGTTGCGTGGCCCGTCGGTTGCCAGGCGGGTGACTTCGGCGGTCAGGCCGTCGTCGTGGTGGCGGGCGTCGGGACGGCCGACCATTGCGACTCCGATCAGGTTGCCGGCGTGGTTGGTCAGTCCGAGGGAAAACGTGTGTCCCTGCGGTCGTTCGAGCTGCTGGTGGTGGGCGCTGATGTAGGCGCACGCCTGCCGGTAGCTGATCGGCCGTACCCGCGGACGGGCTGGGCGGCGACGCGACGGGCGGTGGTGGGCGGAAGCCTCCGGCTGGTCAGTCACGGTGGCCTGCCCGTACGACGAAGACCAGTAGGTGCAGGGCAGTCGGCGAGCCGTGCAGATTGGCCGCCGAGCGTGTGGCGTCTGCGCTGTCCGCAGTGAGGCCTACTGGTGTGGTGATCGCGAGGATGTGCTGGAGGTAGTTCACCCCGCCGGCGTGGGCCTCGGGGACAAGCCCGGCCAGGTTCACGACCTCGGTGGGCGCCGGTTGGGTCGGACGCTGCTCGACGATGAGGAGCGCGAAGCCGTCCGGGGTGATGACCAGCCGGAGGGCATGGAAGAGATCGGCCACCGCACGCTTGGCCGGCCTGGGTCGCGCGAGCGGCTGGGGTCGTGGCCAGCGCAATACGACCAGGTCGACCTGCTCCACGGTGTCGAGGTCGGCCAGGTCCGCAGTATGGGTGACCGGGCGGTAGGTGCGGCCTGCGGCAATGCTCTCGTCGCGAACGGTCGGGTCGGCGTCGAAGTCGACCACGGTCGCGCCGCGCCGACTGTAGACGGCGATGATCCGACGCGCCAGCAGGCGGCGGAACGTGGACTCGCTGATCTCGCCAAGGGCGCCGCTGCGCCACACCGATATCCAGATCGGCGAGCCACCGACGATGACGTCGACGTGAAGGAAGTCGCGGTGGTGGTCGAAGGTGGAGCTGTCGGCGTATGGGTCGGGTCTGCCGTCTCGGGACGACGGGTTCGGCCCGTTGGGATTCTCGGGTGTCGCGGAGGATCTGGTCATCGGTGGGTGGCTTCCACACCGGCTGGCCCGTGCTCACGACCACCAAGAGCGGTCGTGACGGTGGGTTTGCTGGGGGAGCAGTGAGTTGGCTACCCAACGGTTGGCCAACCGTTGGCCAACGGTCGGCCAACCTCCGGTCCGGCGGCGGTGCCGGACTGCCGCGGCGGGTTGCCGACGAGTCTGGCGTGGATGACAACCGTCGGATCACCTGCACGAGGTGCGGCGCCGGCTCAGCTGGTCACACAGGGTGGCGGGATCTTGACGCGTTGCGCTAGCGTCTCACCTGCGCCGCGGCCGGGTTGGTTGCGGCCATGCAGTGGAGGTTCGCGTCGCGGATCCGCCGCCACAAGAGACGGAAGGGCGTGAACGGGGTGTTCGAGGTCGGAGCAGCGACTGCACCTCCGTCCGGGACGTCGGCACGATTCTGAACGAGGTCGACGGCGCCGTCGGCGCTGCCCGTGCAGAGAACGTTTGCACCGAGATGAGCAACGCCAACCAAGGTGCGGGCTGGGAAAATCAGACGTGCGGCTCCGGTCCGGTTCGAGCCGGACCGAAGCCGCACGCGTAGCGAGTCGATGAGGTTCGGGGAGTGCCGTGCGTACGGGTAAGGGTCGCCGATCGGTGCTGAAGGTCGCCGTCGCCGTGTCGATGGTCGGCGTGGTGGTCGGGTCCGGGGTGGTGGGCGTGCCAGCTCCAGCGTCGGCGGCAGACACGGTACGCGGCCTGCAGTGGTATATCGACGCGCTGCAGATCCCGCAGGCCCACGAGATCACCAAGGGGCGGGGGGTGACGATCGCTGTCATCGACAGCGGCGTCGACGCGACGCACCCGGCGCTCGCCGGCCAACTGGCCGGCCGCCCCGGTGCTGCCCCGGCGGGGTCGCCGCAAGGCTGGGTCGACCGGGACAAGGAGGCGGGCCATGGCACGTCGATGGCCGGCCTGATCGTCGGGCGGGGCGGCGACCGGAACCGGCAGCTGGGGGTCGCGCCGGAGGCGAAGGTCCTGCCGATCGCGCTGAGCGGCAGCGAGGGCAATGGCTACGACGGTGAGGTGGCGCGGGGCATCCGTTGGGCCACCGACGCCGGAGCTGACGTGATCAGCCTGTCCATCGGCTTCGAGCAGCCCGCCAGCATCCGGATCGTCGAGGCTGTCCAGTACGCCCTGAGCAAGAACGTCGTGCTCGTCGCGGCGACCGGCGCGGGCGGTCGGACGGTCGACTCCCCGGCGAACGCGCCTGGTGTGATTGCGGTGAACGCGACGACACGATCGGGAGGCCTCGCCAGCGCCTCGGTCGTCGGCCCTGAGGTGGTCCTCGCTGCACCGGGTGACGACATCATCGCTCCCGTGCCGACGGTGGTGGAGGGCAACGGTTACGCGGTTGCCTCGGGCACTAGTCAGGCGACCGCCATCCTCGCCGGTGTGGCCGCGCTGGTGCGGTCACGCTACCCGAACCTGGACGCGGCGAACGTGATCAATCGCCTTATCCGAACGGCCCGCGACGCGGGGGTGCCGGGTCGGGACCCGGAGTTCGGCTTCGGCACGGTGGACGCGCTTGCCGCGCTGCAGCGCCCGGTGCCAGCCGTAGACGGCAACCCGCTGCTGGCTGCCGGCGCGCAGCCGGGTGAAGCGACGACCGCCCCGAAGGGCAAGCAGGCCGAAGGGCCGGCTGTCGCCATCAAGGTTAAGAACAAGACCGGCATCATGGTCGCGGGCGTGCTGTGCCTGGCCGTCGTCCTCGGCGCGGTCGTGCTGGCCCTAGTCGTCGCCCGCCGCCGGCGCCGTCGCACCGCGCCGCCGGTTGGACCCGAACTGGGCAGAGCGCTGGTGGGTGGTGCGGGGTTCCCGCCGCCCGGATACGGGCACCCGGCCGTCCCGCCGCCCGGCTACGGTCCGCCGGGAGGTACGCCGCCCCCGCGGTCAGATGCTGCGCAGCATCCTCATCCCCATCAGCCCAGGCCGCAGCCCGTACCCCCATTCCCTCCGCCCACGTCGCTACCGGGGCAGCCCGGTGGATCTGGGCAGCCCGGGACCGCACCGCCCCAGGGCTTGGGCGGCGCGCACCAGCGCTGACACACCACCGACCGATCAACGGGGAGGACGGAGATGAGCGACGAGGGCAACAGTGCACCGCAGGTGGAGGGCTGGATACGGGTGCCGCCCGGCGTCGCCGACGCGATGCCGGCGGGCAGCCCGTTGCGGCCCATCGCCACGGTGGCTGCGCACGGGCCGGCCGTGGGGTTCCGTCAGGATGACGTCCGCGCCGGCGCAGGATCGGCGCCGTCGCAGCTCGTGGGCGGGCCCGGTCAGCGCGACGTCACCGAGTGGGAGGCGGACCGTCTGGAAGCGGCCGCCGACAACATCGAGCGGCACGCAAGCTACCTGCGCCGGCTCGCCGTCGACATGGCGGAGATCAAGGACCTGCTCGGCGGCGAAGCGGCGCTCGCCAGCCCGGGCGGCGCGCTGGGCGGCTTTCCCAAAGGGCTGAGCCTGGCCGCCGCTCACCATGCTCTGCACCGGACGACCTCGGAGTCGCTGACGAATCTCTCCAACGACATGTACCGGGCGGCTGACGCGCTGCGCGAGGCCAAGCGCAAGTACGACACCGCCGAGGACGCGAACAAGATGTCAGCGCAAGAGATGCAGCGAACTTTGAAGGCCAGCGGCCCTGGTCCGGGCAGCAGCACGGAAGGAGTCTGATGTGAGCGCTCTGAGCTGGGAGGACATGGCGCGGCAGGTGCTGGTAGCAGGCCGGCCGGCCGACATCACCAGCGCCGCGTTGGGCTGGCAGGCGCTGTTGGGCAACGTCGAGGAGGTCAAACGGCTGGTGGACGCCGACGTCCTCGACCTCGGCGAGAGCTGGAAGGGGCCGGCGTATGACGCGTTCCGTACGCACATGGAAGGGCTGACCAAGCAGGCCGAAACGATTGTGGACGGCGCCCGGGAGTCGGGCAGCGGTCAGCACAGCATCGTGACCGTCCTGCAAACCGCGGCGCAGGATCTGGAGCGTGCGCAGAACGCGATGCCGGTCCCACAGGGGTGCGTGGGTGACCTGGCGGCGGCCCGCAACGGTGCCATCGTCATCGACACGGGGCTGTTCGAGGCGAGCATCCGGGCCGACTTCGCGGGTAGTTGGCCGATGGAGAAGCTCGGCCAGCTCAACGACCGGATCGGCGAATTCTTCAACAACAACACCGAGGACGCGCGCAAAGCCTACGACCAGGTCAGCGACGACTACGCAGCCCGGGAGCGGGAAACCCCCGGAGGTGCTCTGTCGGAGAAGCGCACAGGCAGCGGCCCGAGCGGGGTGGACCTGGAAGGTCCGACGGGCACCGGCGGTGCCGGCCAGGCGGCCAGCCTCGGTGGAGGGCCTTCAACCGGCGGGCTCGGCGGTGAACCTTCTCTGGGAACCGGTCACGTCAGCTCCGGCGGGGCGGGTTTCGACCCGGGCACCCACCCGGACCTCTCCTCCGGCACTGGCGGCTACGACGGAAACGCCCCAAGCGGCAGCGGCAAGCCCGCGGGCGTCGGCAACGACCTCGGTGGCGGCGCTCCGGCCGGCGAGTACAGCAGCGGCCTGGCCGGCGCAGGCGCCGGTACGGGAACCCTCACCGGCGTGAACTCCGGGTTCGGTGCCGGCGGTGGCGTGCCCAGCGCGACCGGCCTGGGCGCCGGGGGCGGTGGTCTTGGTGGGACGGCAGGCCTGGGCGGGGCCGGTGCCCACATCCCGGGCGGTGGTTCCCTGGGCCGCCCGGTCAGCCTCGGCATGTTCTCGATGATGGGTGGCGCGGCTGGTACCGGTGGTTCCGGGCGCGGTGCCAATGGTCCGTCCAGCAGGGGCGGTGCGGCGATGGCGCCTGGCATGGTCGGCGCTGGCGGCCGGGGTGGGTCCGGCAGCACGGGTGCCCGGGCGGTCGGCGGCGGCGTCCGGGGCGGCCTGATTGGGACGAACGGTGGGGCTGACGACGGCAACGAAGAGTCCCAACACGGCACCTGGCTCAGGGAAGACGACGACGTATGGGGCGCGGACGACGACGGCACGGACGGCGTGTTGCGCTGAGGCTCGCCCTCGACCAGTGCTCCGCAGGTTGACGGCAGCGGTCGTCTCTGGGGTCGTGCCCGACAATGATCGCGGCAGACCCAGCCGGAGAACAGGGATACCGACGCGCCTCCAGGTGAGCCCAACAGCGGGGCGGCGTCACCCAACAACGGCGAGTCTCGGCCCAACGGCGGCTGGCTGCCTCCTCCGTACCGCGAAGATCATTTATCTGGTTTGGGCCATGTCTGGCGGTTGGTTGCCACCCGCTGTGAAGTCGCCGTGGGGCTACGGGTGAATGCGCTCGCTCGGTCGGCTCATGGGCGACAGAATGGCGGCGATCGTGGTGACCTGCGGTGGGAACGGGGGCGTCGGTGGGCGCGATGTCGCTGGGCACAGTGCTGCGGCGGTGGCTGCGAGCTATGTCTGCCAGCTCGAGCGAGTCGCCTGAACGTGACTATCTGCCTGAGCTGCCGGCGATCGAGTGGGTGCGGGCTGGGGCCGGGGGTGCTGATCGAAGCGTTAGTCCCGCAGAGTTCTCTGCCGTGTTGCTGACGGTGGCCCGTGACGGTGAGCCGGGCATGCGGGCTGTGGCTGTGGATGCGCTTGGTTCCGCTGAGGCGCGGTGGTGGTTGGCGGTGGATGAAGCGCTGCGGGAGCGGTGGTGGTCGGCGCCGCGCTGGTCGCGGAGCCTCGCGGCCGAGCTGGCTGAGGGTGAGGTGGAGGTACTCCGCCTGGTCGTGGCCGGCTGCCACCGTGACGGGCGGATCCGCGAAGCGGCGGTTGCTCACCTGGCTGAGCAGGCGCACCCGGCTGCGTTGGCGGTGCTCGCGCTTCGGAGCGTCGACTGGGTGGGCGAGGTGCGCCAGCGGGCAAGGGCGGCGGTGGATGGTTGGCTGTCGTCATCGCGGGGGTCGTTGACCCAGCTCACGGAGATGGCGTTCGCCATGCGCGGTCGAGGTCGGGGCGCCTGGCTGGCCGAGCGCGTCGAAGGTGTCCTGCGGGACCTGCCATTGGACGGCTTGGAGCCGTTGCTGGCGGCGCGGGATCGGCGGACCCGGCGGGCGGCGTACCGCGCCGCGACGGCCGGTGGCCTGTTGAGTGTGAGCCGGTTGATCACGGCCGCGATGAAGGACGATGACCTGCCGATCCGGTCCCTGTGCGCCCGAGGTGCCGTTCAGGCCGCGACGGACCCGGCTCAGTTGCGGGGGTTGCTGGTCAGCCGTACTGCGCTGGTTCGGGCTGAGGCGCTGCAGGCCGTGACTGCGGTCGGTGATCTGGGTGCTGCTGAGGCGGCGTTGCCTGATCGGCATCCGCTGGTGCGGGCGATCGCTCAGGCCGGGCTCCGCCGCAGCGGCGCGGATCCGGCAGAGTTCTATCGCCTGCTTGCTCGGCGGGAGCCGCCGGCGCCGGGGGTGATCGCCGGGCTGGGCGAGACCGGTGGCGTCGAGGATGCCGGCCTGGTGCGACGGTGGCTGGCGCATCCACGTGCGCGGTGTCGGGTCGAAGTGGTCCGCGCATTGCGTCGCCTCGGCGTGACCCGGTCGGCCGAACTGGCGCCGCTGCTGCGCGACGAGTCTGGCGCGGTGACCCGCCAGGTGGTGGCGGCCCTGCGCCACGACCTCGGCATCCTTGACCAGGAGATGCTCGAGGCCCTACTCAGGCCGGGCAACGCACCGCATGTCCGGTTCGCGGGCTACCGGTTACTGATCGCGGGGAACGCATGGCAACGGCTGATCACCAACCTACGGCTGATCGACGATTCCGACGACCGGTTGCGGGGCAGTGCGCGGGCGGACCTCACCGCGTGGCTCAATCGGCAGGCGGCCACGAGCTACCACGGTCCAACCCGCGATCGTGCCGTCGAACTCGACAAGCTGATCGAGCGTGCTCGCCCGATCCTGGGTGAGGACAAGGTCCGGCTGCTGCGGTTCCATGCCGGCCTGCCCCATCAGGCGTCGCTATGACCGGCGACGACACACCTCGCCCGCTCAGCGACGTCGAGCGGGACGTCATCGCGCGGCTGCTGTCCGTGCCATTCCGTGGGCGCGACGAGTTGCGTGCGCAGTTGCCGTTCGCCACAGTCGAGGGTCGGTGCGGGTGCGACTGCGCGACCGTCAACCTTGCTGTGGACCGTGCCGCAGCGCCGGCTCCGGTGTTGTCCGCTGCACCAGTCTCGGCTGACATCAGCAACGACGAGATCTACGCCGGCATCGTCCTACTCGTCGATGGTGAGGGCTATCTGTGCTGCCTGGAGGTCTACTCCATCGGTGACGAACCCGTCCGGCGGCTCCCACCCGCAGAGCAGATCAACGCCCGTCCGCAGAGGTAAGCCTCAGCCTTCAGATGGACGGACGGCGCAGCAGCCGGACGCAGGATTAACCGCACGGTCTTGGGCTCATGTCGGACCAGCGGCGGCCGGCCCGGTATCTGGGTGTGCCTAGTGAGTCTGTCGATTTGAGTCGTCGGTGTGTCGCGGCACCCAATACTGGTTGGGGATTCAGGCCGCCCCACGCGGCGGTGTGTCACGAATCCTGTGTAGCCAGTCCATAAGTGCGGCGTAGTCAGCATCAGTGAGACCCTGGCGGGGCTCGACGCGATGAAGCAGGGCGTGTCCTGCGTGATGTGCTGACACCCAGGCTCGGTCGGCGTCCGTGATTTCGTCGTCGACCCAGGCGAAGGGGCGGCCTGCAGCCCAATCAACGAGGGCGCGGGTCTTCCAGTGCAGCCCGTTCCGCTCGTGCTGCTCGTCGGTGTCGGTCGGCTCCGGCCAGATCACCACCGCCAGCTGCGGCAGACCGATCCGTGGCGCGATGGTCTCGTTTGCGTCGTCCATCCATGTCCTGGCCCAGACCAGATCGCACCGTAGCGCCGTCAACCGGGGTCCGTGTTCGGGATTGATCCTGCACAGAAGCGGATTCGAGCTGGTCTCTCGTGGTGCAGTGCCCGTCTCGCACGTTGGGTATTGCTGCGGTCCACCGAACGGAATGAGGGGTCCGTCAACATCGAGGAAGAGCAGCGGACGCCCTGCAGAGCCGGTCACGGCAGCACGATATCGGTTCATCCTGGCCGGTCCGAAGCACTATCGTGCCGGCGTGATCATCGGTGATGGTGCCCCACTGGGCATGGAGGCCGCGCGTCGACTCGCGCAGACCGGGTGTTGTGAGATCGCGCCGGGCTTGACGGATGCGGAGTTCGATCGCATCGAGCGGACGTACGGCTTCGAATTCGCCGATGACCATCGGGCGTTCCTTGCGGAAGGGCTGCCGCTGAACGTCCCGTTCGAGCCGGAGGAGGGAGTTTCCTATGCGTGGGAGAAGCCCTGGCCGGACTGGCGCGATGCGAACTCCGGTGCCATTCGTGAGCGACTGGAGTGGCCCGTGGAAGGGGTGCTCTTCGACGTGGAACACAACGCGGTGTGGCACGACACCTGGGGCGATCGGCCGGCAGGCCGCGATGAGGCGTTGGAGACCGCGCGGCTCAAGCTTGCGCAGGCGCCACGGCTGGTACCCGTCTACGGGCATCGGTTCCTGCCCGCCGGGCGTGGAGGAACCGTCGGGCACCCAGTCCTCTCGATCGTGGAGACCGACATCATCCACTACGGCATGGACCTGGTCGACTACATCCATCAGGAGTTCGGCGGCCCGGGTATGGACAGGACAGATCCGCGCTGGAACCCGAAGGCGACGGTGGCGTTCTGGCGGGACTTCCTCTGACCCCTCCGGCACGCCGGAGCAACCTCGACCCATGCCGCCGTCGTAGCCCTTCCGGTGTTCAACTGACCGCGCGCCAACTGTCGAGGCTCCCGACTGCTCGGTCAACGGGACGTGCTCGTACCGGAAAGGGCCTGTAGGGCCGATCGCAGGCGTCCAACGCGACCTGCGGGCAAGGACAGCCATCAGTCCTGGCCTGTCGAAGGCCCGTTCCACCGCATCCACCCCTCCGGGCCTCGCTCCGGGTGGGTGTTAAACCTCCTGTAGATCGCTGGGCGAGTAGTGCGATCAGCAGATCCACGGAACGCTACGGTCCGATGGCGGTCACCTGCTCAGCCGGGTCAGGTCAGCAGGGTCCGGGAGTCATCGTCACCGTCTCCGCAGGAAGGCGTAGACGATCTTGTTGGAGGCGAATTCCGAGATGTTGACGAGGTCCCAGCCGAACTGGCCGAGGACCTCGGCGGCAGCAACCGCATCGCTGACCTTGTCGCCGCTGACGCCGTGATGGGAGACCACGGCCAGCAGGCGATAGGGGTACGTGCGAAGATCGGCTTGGCCCTGCAGGACCGCCCGGGCGGTGACCATGCGGGTCCGGGCGATGTGCTCCGGGGTCTCTGCGGCGGTCATACCCGGCACCATAGTGGCTCGTCGCTCGGGCAGTCTGCCAGCTCCGCAGCCGGTATGTTCGAGACGTGTCTGCGTCGGCCGGTGTTTCTCGTCTTGTCATGACGCTCGTTGCGGTACTCGCCATTGCCGCCTGTGACGGTGCCCCGGCTCCTGCCGGTGCGCCGACCGCCGGACCAGCCACGAGCAGCGTTGCCTCCACCGCGCCCACCGCCTCGGCTGGCCCCGTCTATCGCGCTCAGGATCTGGAGCTGTGCAAGCGTACTGATCTTCGGCCGTTGGCGGAGCTGTCCCTGACGGTGGCCCGCACCGATCCGAAGCCGCCGCTGGGGCAGCCGGGTGCGTCGTGTCTGTTTGAGATGCGAACGGAGGACGGGCATCAGGCGAATCTGCGGGTGGAGGCGTCCACGCCCGTCAGCGAGCAGGAGGCTCGGCTGCTCTACCGGGCCACGGCGCAGGTGACGGTGATGACTCCCGCCGGCGTCATCACCGGCGTGGGTGACGAGGCCGAAGCCTTCACCAGGCGTTCCGAGCCCGGCTTCAAGTACGCCGAGTACATGGTCCGCGCGCGCACAGGCAACCTGGTGGTGAAGGTCTGGCTGGCGGTCGGCGGTGCCTCGTACGTCGCCACCGAAACACTCGCGTCGAAGGCGCTGACGTTGCTCAAGGCGACCCAGGCGGCCGTACCCACGGTGTGATGCCCCCGTCGGTCATCCTCGGACGGCCTCCGGCCACCGCCCACCGGGTAGCTTCGAGTGGTCGCCGACCTGCGTGGCGATGTCTCGGACGTTGCCCACCGCGTCGACGAAGCGCTGGCCGATGGTGAGCAGAACGTCCAGGCCGGCGGTGACCAGGTCTCCGACCGACTCGGCGAGGGTGGAGATGGCCCACGGTAGGTCGATGACGGTCACGCCTTCACTCGCTGCCTGCGCCAGTTTGCCGACCAGCCCCGTGACGATCTTCGCGAGTTCGACGGCGTAGTCGACGTTCGCCTTGGCGATCGTGAACAGCCACTGGCTGATGAACTCCGACTTGACGACGGACTCGTCGACCGCGGCTTTCTGCTTGAGGGCCTTCGCGTTGTAGGCGCTCGCGGCGTCGCCGGTCCACTTGGGCAGGTTCTCGTTCGCTGGGTCGGTGGTGGCGGAGGAAAGCTCGGAGACCGGGGTCTTCACGTCGTTGACCCAGCGGAAGCTGACCTGGATCAGCGAGAGCACCGGCAGTTGATGCTCCAAGGCCTGCTCGACGCGGTCGAGGACGGCGTTCAGTGCCGTTTTGGTGCTGTCCAGGCTGTGCTTGATCCACAGGAGTGCTGCGGGTCCGAGGAGCCACTTCCACTGCTGTACCTGCTCGACGATCTCGTTGAACGTGGCGATCGCCGTGTCGATGCCGGCGCGGATGTGGTCGAACGCCTTGTTGAACGGTTCCCCGTACTCGAGATCAGTGGTACCTGGCTGCATGGGGTGCTCCGTGCCCTCTCCGAACGTCACGCGGTGGGCCGCTAGGCCTTGTAGATCTTGTTGAGGTCGAGTGAGACGATCTCGTCGGCCCGGTCGTACTCGTCGGCGATATGCCGCAGGGCCTTACCCACCTGTTCGAACTCGGTCACCGCCCCATTCAAGACGGCGACCATGAAGTTGTGGAAGTCGTTGTATGCCAGCGAGTGGATGAGGACGTTCGCGTCACCGATGAAGAAGGCCGACGGGTCGAGATGCAGCTGCTCCGCAGCGACCTTGATGGCGGCGACGCGGTCGGACAGCGTCAGCCACTTACCTCCCTCATCGCGGAGTGAATCGGTGATGACGTTCAGGTCAGCCATCTCACTACCTCACGATCCAGTCCGTCCGGCGCTGGCCAGCTCGAACGCGCGGAAGAGGGAACGGGCCTCGAACTGCAGCTGACCCGCGTCGGCCCGTGCGATCCGCCGGACGTCGCCGGTGATGCCGATGATGCCGCCCCCGCGGATGCGCAACGTCAGGCAGCCGTTGGGGCTCGACATGCTCGACTCGTCCGTCCGCCTGGGCAAGCGAGTCGCAGCGTCGAGCTCTGCATCGAGGTCGGACAGAGTTCGCCAGGTGTCGCGCAGCCAGGTGTGCTCGTCGACGTCCCGCTCGGGGCTCCTGTCCAGTGGTTCCCGTTCCGGCGATGCAGGACCACTCTCCTCCGCCTGCAGACGAAGGAGCGCCGCCAATTCGAGGGCAACCTGCACGGCGGCGGCGTACGCCTCGAAGAGCGCATCGGCGAGCCCGCTGGGGCCGATCTGGCTGCGCCAGTCGCGAGCGATCGTGACAGCCGAGACCTCTCGTTGGGTGTCGACCACCACGCGGACGGAGCCGGTCCGGTCCGCCCCGGAGCACTCCTCCGGGCGCAGTTCACGTCCCGTCTCGCGCAGCGCACGATCGGCCTGCTCGCGTAAGACGGAAACGTCGCCCAGGAAGTCCAGGCTCGCGAGTTTGAGGCGTTCATGCCTGCGGCCCTGCTGCATTCGCCCCCGGCTTCCTGCTCGGTCAACGCTTTCCGTGATGCGCTCGCCACGGCGAGGTAGGACCACGGTACGTGAATGACCAAGATCCGTGGGACCCCGGGCGCTGGGCTGGACGTCTCGCTACGGCGAGGACATTGTCGCGGCAGAGAGGCCCCCGGGGAACCGCGCCGATCTCCGCAGCGGAAAGCCGGACGCACCCCATTGGCAAAATTTTTACCCAACGCCAGCCAACAGCACTCTTGAGCTGCCGAAAGAGACCCTGTCGGCGATCTCCGTATGGGGTCCCGCGAAGAGTGGCGTCCTGGAGGCCAACAGGCGGTCCAGCGTTCTGGCCTGCGGACAACAAGCGTGCGCGTGCCGATTTCTGAAGTCGTGGAGCCTCGGTGAGCGCCAGGTCGCGTTGGGTGCGCGTGTGTGGATGAGCCTCGAGAGCTACCGCCGCCGGCGGCAGCCCGCCATACACCGGGAGTATCGCGATGCCCTCCTTTTCCGAGTGGCCCGAGTCTCCGCTGGACTCCGCCCAGCGCGCTTTCGACCTGCTCGTCCACCCGCCTACGACTCTCCAGTTTGACGGCTGCCGGTTCGCCGGCTGCCCGGACCGCCTGATGTCCCTGTACGAGCTGAAGCGGTTCCTCCTCGACCGGGACACCTCGCGAGAAGTACGCGACCTGATTTGGCGGGAACTCGTCGTCCGGTCGCGCCAAGACGGCCCCGGCTGGGGGTTGGGGGCTGTCGGCCTTGCGATGCCCGGCCTGCGGGCCTTGGCCGGTGGGCTGGCGCGGGGTTACCGGGGTGACAGCGACGATATCGATGCGGAGATTTTGGGGACCTTCTGGGACCGCCTGATGCGCCGGGTGGACGTCGACCAACCGCGGATCCTCCCGCGCATGCTCGACGCTGCCGGGCGGGCGGGCCTGAAGGTGCGATACGCCGACGTCACCACCGAACCCTTCGACAGTGAGCCGCCCGGGCCGCGTACTCCGCTGCAGCCGTGGGATCACCCGGAGTTCGTTCTGGCCCGCGCGGTGGCGATCGGGGTGATCGACGCCGACGACGCCAACATCATCGCCGAAACGCGGCTGGAAGGCGCATCGGTGCAAGCGGCGGCGGCCCGGTGGGGCATCGCCGGTCAGCTGGCCTCGCACTGGCGCGACCGGGCCGAGTCGAGGCTGGTGGACGCCATCCGCGCCGGGGAACTGGCCCACGTCAGGCTGCGTACCCGTTCGGCCAAGCCGGTTCGCCGCACGTCCCTGCGGGCGTGGCCCGGCCAGTGACCAGGCGACCCGTTGGGTGACGGTTGGCCAGCGTTGGCCGGTCAGCCCCGGGGAACCGGGCCCAACACGGGCTCTTGGCGGTCACGAGACCGATCACCCCTCCGACATGCCAGCCGGGGTGCGCGAGCGGTCTCGGGCGCCGCCCGGTACGGGTGGTGACTCGGTCCGGCTTTAGGTCCGTGCTCACCACGAAACCGAACCCGGTGTGGAAGGAGCAGTGCTTCCACGGTCCCCGCTCGTGCGGGCGGCGCCTCCCATCCGCTTTCGAGCACGCCCCACCGAGAGGTGGGGCGGGAGGTGACCACCGATGCGCCGCATCCTGAACCGACTGTCCCTGTCCACTACGACCAACGCCAGTGTGCTGCTCGGCCTGACCGCGCAGGCCATCGCCGGAGCGCCGGACCTGCTTGCCGTCAACAACCTCCCGACCGTCATCAACAACCTGGTCGTCTGGATCGTCGGCATCCTCGTCGGCGTCGCCACGTTGTTCCTCACCTACGGCGGGGCGCTGTACCTGATGGCCGGCGGCGACCCCGGGCAGGTGGAGAAGGCCAAGGGCGCACTCAAGGGCGCAGCGACGGGCTATGCGCTCGCTGTGCTGGCCCCGGTGCTGGTGACCATCCTGCGCGGCATCCTGGGAACCTGACTCCGATGTTCTGGGACATCGTCGGAGTCGGAACCCTGCTGGACGAGATCCTCACCTGGCTGGCACAGCGGGTCGCGGACATCATCGATGCCCTGTGGTCGTTGCTGTCCTCGGCGTTCCTCGTCGTACCCGATGTCACTGGGTTGCCGCAGGTGGAGTCGATCAGCGGCCGAGCCCTGATGATCGTGAACACCTGCTTCGTGCTGGCGATCATCGCTTGCGGCATCGTGATCATGGGTCGAGACAGTGTGCAGGCACGCTACGGCGTCGGTGAACTGGCACCGCGCCTGGTCATCGGCTTCATCGCAGCCAACTTCGCGACGCCGCTGTCGAAGGGGCTCATCGAACTGGGCAATGCGCTCACCCAGGCGCTCACCAGTGACTCCGTGGCCACCGACGGCTCCCTCGCCCAAATGAAACGCACCGTCGTCGACGCCCTCACCAACCCCGCCAACGCGCTTCTCACACTGATCATCGGGATCGCCATCGCCGCTCTTGTCGCAATGATCATGGTTGGTTGGATCCTGCGACTCGGCCTGCTGGTGATCCTCGTCGGCATCGCACCGGTGGCGTTGGCCGGTCACGCCACACCGTGGACGGAACCCGCGGCGAAGCTGTGGTGGCGGGCCTTCATCGGTGCACTGGCCACCGTCATCGCCCAAGCCCTCGCCCTGCACACCGCGCTGACCGTCTTCCTCAGTCCGACGGCGAACCTGCCCGCCCTCGGCCTGCCCAACGACCCAACCGGCACGTTCAACCTGTTCATCATCTGTTGCCTGCTGTTGGCCGTGGTGAAGATCCCCGCCCTGATGCGCCGCTATGTCACCGGGGGTCAGTCCAACAACGTCGTCGGCGCGTTCATCCGCGTCGCGATCGTCCAGCAGGTCAGTCGGGCACTGACCGGTGGCATCTGGCGCGGTGGTCGGCAGGCCAGCCTGTCGGCGGGGCGGGTGGCCGCCCGCCAGACTGGCCCCGGGGGACCGGGGACCGGCCCATCGTTGCCGAGACCGACTGGTGGCGGACCACGGCCCGGGCCGGTGCCGCGCAGGACCGCGCCGACGGCGGCACCGGCTCCTGCGGAGCGTGCTCTTCCAAAGGTTCCGTCCGGGCGGACCCCGGCCACCGCAATGCCCCAACGCATGCCCCGCTGGCGTCGGTGGTGGGCCTACACCGACTCCGGCACCGGCTGGCCGGCGGACTCCCCGCCCCAGGGCATGCGCGGAGCGAATCGGCCACCGCATGGGCCCGGAGCCGCGCCGTCATCGATCGGGCCAGCTCCAGCGTCAGCACACACCCCGAGCGGTACGGGCTGGCCGTCAACGACGGCATACGGCCCGCGCACCGCCCGCGCGTCAGCGGCAGCGCGATCGCAAGCCACCAGCCCTCTGCCGCCGACTCCATCCTCCCGGCCGTCGGCCCGACGCAACAGCACCGGTAACGGCTTGCCTGGCTGACACCCCACGCCCCAGACCCAACCCATTGCCTGAGGAGTCCCCATGTCTGATGTTGATCTTCGTGTCAGGATCCCCGCCGACGTCGAAACCCCCGATCGCCTGTTGTTCAACCTGACCACCCGGCAGGTCGCCATCCTGGCCAGCGCCGTGGCCATCGCCTACCTGCTGTTTCGGACGCTGCTCGATGGTCTGCCGATGCCGGTCCTGCTCGGCGGTCTCGTCCCATTGCTCGGCACTGCAACCGTCCTCGCGTTGGGCCGCCGCGACGGATTGAGTCTGGACGCCTGGCTGCTCGCCGCGGTTCGCGGCTCCCGCACCCCACGACGGCAGGTTCCCGCACCCGGCGGGGTGCTCAAGACGCCGCGGTGGGCGCCGGTCCCCAGCAGCGCCGAGGGTGAGCTGACCCCGCCGACGCCACTGCGCCTGCCGGCGCGGTCGATCGCCACCAACGGAGTGGTCGACCTTGGCGGTACCAGCGCCGCGCTGGTCGCCGTCGGCACCGTCAACCTCGGACTCCGCACCCCAGCGGAGCAGGCCGCCCTGGTCGGCGCCTACGCGCGGTGGCTCAACAGCCTGACAGCTCCGGTGCAGATCGTGGTCTCCACCCAACGCGTCGACCTGGCCGGGCACGCGCAGCGCATCACCGACGCCGCGGACCTGCTGCCCAACGCCGCGCTCGCCGACGCCGCAGCGGACTACGCCGAATTCCTCCTCGATCTGGAAGACGAGCGGCAGCCACTGTGGCGCACCGTCACCATCGTCCATACCGCAACCGGCGCCCGCCGCGACCAGGACGTATTGCGCGCTGCCGAGCACACCGCTGGTGCCCTGCAGAGCCTGGGCGCCAGCACCCGCGTACTGGATGGCCCTGCCGTCTGCGCGGTGCTGGCCGCCGCCGTCGACCCCTACACCCTGCCCGTGCCCGGCGAACGGGCCCTACCTGACGAGCCCATCACCGCTGAGGAGCCGTCGTGAAACTGCTGCGACTGCTTCGTCCTCGTCGGCCTGCCCGCCCGGCGATACCGCCGTCGGCGGAGGCCGACACCCTCGCCGCGCTGATCGGCCCGGCAAGCGTGGAGGTCACCCCCCGCTACCTCAAGATCGGTGAGGGGTACGCCTCGACGATGATCGTCAACGGCTACCCGGCGGAGGTCGGCGCCGGCTGGCTGCTCCCACTGAGCGGCTGGCCCGGCCGTGCCGACGTCGTCATCCACATCGAACCGCTCGCCCCGCAGGTCGCCGCATCCCGGCTGCGCCGCCAACGCGCCCGACTGGAATCCTCCCGGCGCGCCGACGCCCAACACGGACGCCTCGACGACCCCAGCACCGAGGCTGCTGCCGCAGACGCCGCCGAGCTGGCAGACCGGGTCGCCCGCGGCGCGAGCCGCCTGTTCCGGGTCGGCCACTACGTCACCGTGCACGCCCCCAACCTGGACGAGTTGACCGAATCCGTCGCCCACGTACGGGCCACCGCCGCCTCGGTCATGCTCGACACCGTCCCAGCCACTTGGCGGCAACTGCCGGCCTGGACATCGACCCTGCCGATGGGCGTAGACAGCATCGGCATGCGGCGGGTCTTCGACACCGACGCCCTCGCCGCAGCGATGCCCCTGGCCTCCGCGGATCTGCCCGCCCCGTTGCCCGGCGACCCGCCCAGCGCCTCCGGGGTGCTCTACGGGGTCAACACCGCCACCAACGGCATCATCTGGCACGACCGCTGGGCCGCCGACAACCACAACAGCGTCGTACTCGCCCGATCCGGCGCCGGTAAGTCGTACTTCATCAAGCTCGAAACCCTGCGCTCCCTCTACGACGGAGTACAGGTCAACGTCATCGACCCCGAAGACGAATACCTGCGGCTCGCCGAAGCGGTCGGCGGCACCGTCATCCAACTCGGCGCACCCGACGTCCGGCTCAACCCGTTGGACATCGCCGTCGACGACAACCGACCCGACGCCCGCAACCGGCGAGCCCTGTTCGTGCACACACTGATCAACGTCCTACTCGGCGCCAGTGGCGAGGACGGCGCGATGGCACCCACCGAGCGCGCCGCCCTCGACCGGGCAGTCAACACCGCGTACCTTGCTGCCGGCATCACCAACGACCCGACCACCTGGGCTCGCCCGGCTCCGCTGCTACGCGACGTCGCCGCGGCACTGGAGGTCGATGCCACGCCGCCGGCGCTCACCCTTGCCGCCCGCTTATCACCCTGGACCACCGGCAGCTTCAACCACCTCTTCGACGGACCCACCACCACCGGCCCCATCGGGCACCTGGTTGTCTGGTCCACCCGACAGCTCGCCGACGAACTCCGCGCCCCCGGGATGCTCCTCGCCCTCGACGCGATCTGGCGCACCGTCGACGCCCCACCCGCCGACGGCCCGACCGCCGACCCACGCCGCCTCGTCATCGTCGACGAGGCCTGGACCCTGCTGCGCGACGGCGAAGGCGTCCGATTCCTCAACCGGCTGGCGAAGGCCGCCCGGAAACGGCGTGCCGGGGTGTCCGTGGTGACACAGGACGCCGCTGACCTGCTGGGCTCCGAACTCGGGCAGGCCGTCGTCGCGAACTCGGCCACCCAGCTCCTCATGCGCCAAGCCCCGCAGGCCATCGCCGCCGTCGCCGACAGCTTCAACCTGACCGGGGGAGAGGCGCGGATGTTGCTGTCAGCGCAACGCGGGGAGAGCCTCCTCCTCGCAGGTGCCAACCGGGTAGGCGCCCACGCCGTGTCCTCCGAACGCGAACACGAACTCTGCGTCACAGGCGACTTCGACAGGCAGACACCGTGACAGCACTGGCCCCCAACACACCGCCGCCGTCGCCCTTCGCGCCTCCGCCGGTCCCGTCCAACCCGATGGCGGACGCCGTCCTGAACGTACTCCGGTGGGTGACCGACCACCCGTGGCTCGCCATCGTCGCCGCCGCCCTCGGGCTCGTCGTTCTGATCGCCCGAGGGCAACTGCACAGTTGGCGGCACCGGCGGCTACTGCATCACGCCCACCAGGTCGTCATCACCCCACCACCGGAAGTCGACCCAGACAGCGCCGCACGCTGGTGGGCGACCTGCGCAGAGATCCTCCGCCCCGCCGGATGGCGACGCCTGATCCACGGCACCCCACACGTCGCTTTCGAATACCGATGGGCCGGCCGGCAGTTGACCATCAACATCTGGTTGCCCGGCACCGTGCCCACCGGACCGGTCCTCGCCGCCGTCACCGGCGCCTGGCCGGGCGCCACCGCCGCCGTCAATGACGCCACCGCACCGATACCCCTCGCGACTCTCGACGAAGGCGGCGCCCTGGTCCCCACCCTCGCCGCCTGGTACCCGATCGTCACCGACCACGACAGCGACCCCCTGCGACCACTGATCTCCGCGCTGTCCGGGCTGCAGGATCCCGAGTACGCCTGCGTGCAGGTACTCACCCGCCCAGCCACGCCCCGGCAGATCCGTCGGCTCCGCGCCGGTACCGGGGCGCTCCGCACCGGCCAGCCCGCACGAGGGCTACTCGACCCCACAGCCTGGATGCGCGGACTGCTCGAACTGATCGTGCCCGGGCCCGGCAGGGCACCCGCGGGCACTCGGGTCACCGCGTCCCGGTCGGTACCCACAGATCCGGAACGTGATCGTGACGCCCGGGCCGCAGTGGACAAAATCGCGGCCGGGCAGCTGTGGGAGACCTCGATCCGGTACGGCGTCGCCCACACCAACCCCCGGAAGGTGGCAGAGGAGAATCTGCGGGCCCGCCTGAAGACTCTCGCCCACGGCGTCGCCTCCGCCTACGGCGTCTACACCGCCCGCCAACGACTGCGCCGCGTCCGGCTCAAGCAGCCCGCCGCAGTGCTGTCCGCCCGACCACTGCGCTCCGGGTACCTGCTCGGAGCCGGTGAACTCGCCGCCGTCGCCGCCCTACCGACCGACCTGGCCGTACCCGGTCTCCGACGCGCTCGCGCGAAGCCCATGCCAGCGCCGGTCGAGGTTCCCGCCGGCGGACGCGGCGTCAAACAACTCGGACACGCCGAGATCGGCGGTCACGCCGTAGGGCTGCCCGTCGTCGACGCCCGCCAACACCTGCACGTCCTCGGCTCCACGGGCGTCGGCAAGTCGACCTTCCTGGTCAACATGATCCTCGACGACGTGGCCGCCCGCCGCGGTGTCGTGGTCATCGACCCCAAGGGAGACCTCGTCACCGACGTCCTGGACCGGCTGCCGGAGACCGTCGCCGACCGGGTCGTCCTCATCGATCCCGACCAGGACCAGGGCGGCTACTTCAACCCGCTCTCCGGAGACGACCACGACCTCGCCGTCGACAACGTCGTCTCCATCTTCAGCAAGATCTTCCAAAGGCACTGGGGACCGCGCATCGACGACACCCTACGGGTCGCCTGCCTCACCCTGATGCGCAAGGCGCACGCCACGCTCGCGCTGGTGCCACCGCTGCTCAACGACCGTCAGTTCCGGATGGCTTTCACCGACGGCCTCGACGACCCAGAAGGCCTGCTCGGCTACTGGAGTTGGTACGAGTCCATGCCGCCGCCGGTGCGAGCGCAGGTCATCGGACCTGTCATGGCCCGGCTGAGAGCGTTCCTGCTGCGGGACTTCCCACGCCGCACCCTTGGCACGCCCCGCTCGTCATTCGACATGGGGAAACTGCTCGACAACGGCGGCATCCTGCTCGCCCGCCTCCCCAAGGGGCAACTCGGCGAGGACACCTCGCGGTTGATGGGCTCCTTCGTGTTGGCTCGCGCCTGGCAGGCCGCCACCGCCCGCGCGAGACTGCCGGAGGACAAACGACGCGACTGCACCGTATTCGTCGACGAGTGCCACAACTTTCTGAATCTGCCCGGTTCGGTGGACGACATGCTCGCCGAAGCCCGCGGCTACCGCATGAGCCTGGTGCTGGCCCACCAGGACCTCGCTCAACTGCCACGACCCACCCAGCTCGCGTTGAGCGCGAATGCCCGCAACAAGATCACCTTCAACGTGGCGCCCGAAGATGCGCACCAGATGGCCCGGCACATGTTTCCCGAACTGTCCGAACACGATTTGAGCCATCTGGACGCCTACCAGGCAGCTGCGCGGCTGGTCATCGGCAATCGGGAGACCGCCGCGTTCACCCTGCACACCCGGCCGCCCCGCCCCGTGGTCGGCGCCGCCACACACATCCGGGCCGCCTGTGCTGCTGCGAGCGGGAGTGCGGCAGACCCGACCGCCATCGAGCAGCTCGCCAAGCGTCTCGCCGTCAGTGAACGGGGGAGTCCATCCCGCCGCAGCGAATGACGTCGGACCCTTGCACCCCCTACACCGGGTTGGGTTCGCACCCTGGTCGGCGGTCCGGCCCGGACATGGTCGTTGCGGGCAGCCTGCAAATCGGTCGCTGCTCACCCAACAACGCAGCTAGGAGACGTACATGAGTCATGATCAGTCGTCCCGACAGTCCCACCGGGGGGACATCCTCCGATCGGGGGGTGTCCCGTGACCCCCCAATCCCGATCTCCCATCCGTCGATCCACGACCACGCTTTCCGACGTCTCGGCCCGCCTTCGCCCTCGTGATCGGGTGATCGCCTTTCTGCTGTCCGACCACACCTCCCTCACCACCGACCAGATCACCTCGATCCTGTTCGACTCCCCGGTCACCTGCGCCCATCGCCTCTACACCCTGCGACGGCTCGACTTCATCGATCGCGTTCTGCGCTCCCACCCCGGTCAACCCGCACGGGTCTACTGGGTACCCGGCCGGCTCTCCGCCCGCTTCGTGGCCCTCGCTCGCGGTAACACCCCGCCCACCCCGAAATCCGTCGCACTCGCCGCGGACTCGGTGCTGTCCAACCGGATCCGGCAACACACCATCGAGGCCAACCAATTCTTCATCGACCTCATTGCCCACGGTCGCCGTCATCCCGAGGCGAGGCTGAGCCGCTGGTGGTCCGAGCAGCAGACAGCCGCCGTCTTCGGACAACGGGTACGCCCTGACGCACACGGTGTCTGGACCAACGGTCGCAGCAGCGTCGGCTTCTGGCTCGAGTACGACCGTGCCACCGAAGACCACCCGCGCCTACGCGACAAGCTGGACCCCTACCGGCGCCTACGGGTGGACGGCGGACCCGGCCACATCCTGCTGTTCTCCCTGCCGAGCCGGGAACGGGAACGCAACTTCCACACCAAGCTCGCCGACGCCGCCCGTCACGATCACCGTGTCGCCGACTCCCTGGTCGCGCTCACCGTCGCCACCTGCGCCCGGGACCGGATCAACGGACACAGCCCGGCCGGACCGGTATGGCGGCTCGTGGGCAACGGGGGACACCGGCTGAGCCTGGCCGACCTTCCCACCACCGACGACGAACCCGGCCCGCTCAATCCCGGACCACCACGCCCGGCCGAGGATCCGCTCCACGAGCTGCGTGACGAAGCAGAGTAGACCTTCGTGGTGGCAGCTCCGGACCTGCGGAGTCGCTGTCTGGCCGCCCCAGTAGGGTCACCCGGTGACCGCGTACGACATCGCCGCCAGACTGCCTTCCATCGACCGGTTGCGGCAGCGGTGTAAGGCATTGGCCCTGCTGGAATGCATCATCGACGGCGGCGCCGCGTACTACGCCTACACCCGTGCCTGGGGCACGGACGAGGCGGCTCTGATGAGCAACGGCAGCGGCGACGAGTGGGCCGTCGTGTTCACCCCCGACGGTGTATTCATCCGGGTCTTCGATCACGAGTCGGCGATGTCGCCCTACGGCGATCCAGACTACGAGCTGTGGCCCGGCCTGCTCGAGGGCCTGCCCGTGGAGTTGCGTCCGCAGATCGAGGAACCTGCTTTCTGCGACGAGGCCGGGCAGTTCATCGCTACTGCCTTGCTATGGCGGCTGGCCGATGACAACCGCTGGCATGTTGGTGACGGCATCATCTTCCCGCCACTTCGTGGACCTTACGACGACACCGGACCGGACGGTTCCGGAATGCTCGAGATCCTGCTCGACGACATCGTTGACCGTTTCGTGGAGTTCGCCCGCGACTACTACGAGGTCGAGGTGGATCGGGCGGCGGTCGAGCACGTGGTCGCCAACCGACCGCTCACCGACAGCGTGATACAAGCGCTGAACTCTCAACTCACCGTTGCCGAGCTGCGGCAAGACATCGCCACGATTGGCTACCCGATTGCCGCGGTGTAGCAGCAGGTAGAGGCAGTTGCCCGCCGAGTGACAGCGTACGTCTGTCATGGACAGGGACGCTTGGCGGCGGCAGAGCGGCTATCGGGCCGGCGGCTACTCGACGGCGCGGCGTCCAGAAGTCGTGAACGTTCACTTCAGCGCCAGCCCATCAACTTGGTGCTGGCGGGGTCAGGTCTGCCCGGAGACGTCCGAGGACAGTGCTCGTTACGCTCATGCTCATGAAAACGTGCCGGTCTGTGGCGGCCGTTGCCTGCCTGGCCTTGCTGGTCATATCGGGTTGCGGCTCTGGGCGGTCCACCACCGCAGCAGGCACCCCGACGACCTACACGTGTTGCGATGGCGAGGACGTGGACACGGTGTACCAGCCTGGCCAGGAGATGACGGTTCACTGGATCGTCAAGCCGGGGACCAACCCCGCCGCGAAGCCGACACAGGTCGAGCTGACTGCGCGTCTGACTGGCCCATACGGGGACGTCAGCGAACTGAAGAACGCTGCCGGGGGTACAAGCTCGGCCCGCTCTGGGAGAGGTGACGTTCGAGGCCCAGCCAGTGAGGCCATCGGGTGCGGCGGGCGAACGACCAGTTAGCGTAATTCCAATCCCGGAGGACGCGCCGCCCGGTTCTTACAACCTGATCTTCGCCGTACATGAGGATGGCGGAGTCGTTGGCGGAGCGAGCGTCGTCCGGGTGGCCCCCAAAGCCTGAGCCAATCGGATACTAAGGCCGGGAGGACGCCCTTCTGTCCGGTCGACTGGGTGCGCCACCGGTCAATGCTTCGTTCCTCCTGCTGTTACGGGCCGCAGCCGTCTCCGACGGTGGCGAGTCGCGGGTTCCACCCGATTGGCGTTGCTCCACCGCCATCTGGTGTGGCCCGCGACTCGCGCGGCATATCAGGATGCCGGAGTCATGAGGGGACTTAAGTCTGGTCAACGTCGTCGGGTGTGACCTCGCGCCGCACCTCGACTAGCGGCACCCAAGCAATGAGTTTGATCGCATCGTTTACATCCGGCGCTAACGTCGTGCGGACGGGTATTCGGGACTGTTGCTGCATCGCCAATATCACCTGCTCCGGTAGCCCCGCGTCGGACAACATCTCCGACCCAGCGCCGGAGGTGGCGTCTCGCGCCCATTCCATCTGTCGAAGTTCGGCGCGATGGCGCTGCCAGTCCATCACGGTGCCTAGGCCGCTCTTAAGCAGACCTAACGCGACGACCGCGTAACCGAGGGGCTTGATGTCGCCGGCCACTGCCGTGAGCACTGCCTCCAGCGGGCTTGCAAGCCGCAGACGGTCTACAGCAAGTCTCGGTAGGATTTCGCCGGGGATGTCCCGTCGGAAGCGTCGAGGATTGTGCCGCGCCCCCGCCCTCAACGTCTCGTGAAGGTGCTCGGCCACCAACTCAGCATGTTTCGCATCCCGGCTTGAATTGAAAATCCCTGAGTAAAACGCGAGTGTCACCGCGTAATCGGCAAGCGTCCCGAGCGCGTCGAGATACCTGCCGACCAGTTGCAAGTCCGGCATGTCGCCGAGATCAGCAGTCACTACCAGGAACGGCGCTTGCGTAGCGGCGTCGGGGATGGCCTGGGTCATACCGCATTCAAGCACATGCCTTGGAAGGAGGCCCCCACGTGCCTGCCACCGATGGCGTTGTGATCGGCCACGCCGAGGAACTAATCAGCTCACATGCCACTCTGACCGGCGACCCGCGTCGCGGCCTGGGCCACGTCGCGCGGTACCTGTGCAGCGAGCACGATCCGCCGTACGCGCCGCGAGGGGCGAAGGCCGAATACCTCTCGCTGGCGCGGAAGAGCATCACGAACTGGCTCCCGCTGATCAGCGAGACGTACGTCAAGGGCCTGTTCGTGGACGGCTACCGGCCGGCGAAGGCGACGACGAACGCCCGGCCGTGGGAGTCCTGGCAGGCGAACCGCGACGCGAATCGCTGCGGCGACGATTTCAAACTGATGCAGGCTTGGAGGCGGCGGATCCCCGAGCGAGGCGAGGGTCATGTGTTGGCTTAGCGGATCGTCTTCGTGGGCTAACGCGGCTCGCATCCGGACCGCAGGGTCAGGGTCGGAGAGCAGGCCACGGACGTCGACGCCGAGCTGGCCGAGGCAACAGACCCACAGGGCTCGCGGACGGGCCCGCGTTGCAACCAGTCACGGATGAAAGCGGCAAGTTCCTCGCGCTGGTCGGCCAGTGGCGCCATCTGTGCGATCGCCACGACATTTTCCGCGTAGAGCGGGGCGTGCTCCGGAATCGATGTCCGCAGCAGCGGAAGCACCACCGGGTATGCCGCCGCTACGGCATCAGCGACGTCTGGCAGTACCTCGGCGAAGTGCGGGTTCTCCGCCAGGTTGGTCACGCTCAAGGCGGCGTCGCCCAGGAACTCCACAAGTGATGTGACCATGCCCGAATGCGCCCGCCCCTCGGCGAGCAATGCGGTCACGGCCCGAACGGCCGACGCGGTGGCTGTCTCGGGGAAACCCTCGTGCAGCACCGCCACTCAGAGGTGGTCCAGCGCTGCCTCGCGGGCTGCGGCATCGCCGAACTCCAACGCGTGCAGATGTCCCGGGGTGTCCGTCGCTCGACCGTAAGCGTGCCGCAGCCCTCACCAGTCAACCGCCATCACGACCCCTGTCACGTGCACGTCGCCGGTTGCGCTCCGCGGCTCGCGGCAGGTGTGGCAGATGAGGACGCCATTTCATCCGGCCGAAAAGTGTCTTGCCCGCCAGTCGCCGGTGGCCCGAAGATGTATCGGCTCCAATGGCCCTGGTCGTCAATTTTAGAGCTTCTTCCCGAATTGATGTACTACTCTGCCGCCGACCACCACTATGGCCGTGCCGAGTGCGGCAAGGGCGCCCACCTTGAAGGAATTGGACAGCCCGGCCAGGAACTGTTTATTCTCAGTGTCCTTCTCGGATTCTTTATCTCCTGTTTCCGAGATCTTCTCGAGGATGAACATCTTGTACTCCGGGCTCAGTCCCTCGTGTGCGAGTTCGCTTCTATAGATCTCCCTGATCTCCCGCCAGGCCCGGTGTGCACTTTCTTGGCTCTGCTGGTTGGAGGCAAGCGTGGACTCGTGCTCCTTCTCCATGGCGTCTATCGCGCCGGTGATCAACCTCCCGAACTCAGGAAGCTGATCGATGATCTTTAGTGCGACGTCCTTGTCTATATCCGGCATCATGGCCGCGAATTGGGACACCTTTTCCTTGGAAAGATTCCGCCAAGTGTCGATATTGAGCGCTTTCTTCACCTCGTCTTCGTTCTTGTAGCTCATGCGGCGTCTCCATTCCTGATGCGGATTCCCGGATTGGACCAGGGTCCGGGAGTTCCCGGATCTTCGCGGTGGAGGGAGAGTGTAGTCGGGAAGCGGTCGCCCCACTACGTGAGAATTACGCGACGATGTGAAACCGTTCGAGGCTTGTCACACCCTTGTCCGTTATCGGCAGAAGTAGGCGAGGCGGGCTCGCCCACGACCTTCCTGAAGCAGGTTGCCGAGAAGCTCTCGCCGTCATGACAGTGCGTCCGCTGCAGCCGGATCCCGGATCGCGCCGACACGGTCGGCGTCTGACGTTGCGGGCGGAGGACCGCTGTGAGTAGGTGGATCGACGCCTCTCCAGCTCAGCGAGGCCGTCGTCAACGGAGTCTCAATCATGGGGGAGCCAACAGTCGTCCGAGCGGGTCACCTTCATCCGCCAACGCCGGGTGGCTCCGAAACCCAACACCTGCGTCGCGGTACCCAACGCCCTTGGTCAATCGATGGATGTCAGCCGTCGGATCGCCCAATACCCTGCTCAAACAGCCGCGAATCGGGGTGATCCAGCGATGATCACTTTCTGTTGGGTCGGCAGGATATCGTGAACTCTCTTCTATAGAACCCCCATCACTGCACCACCTCGGGCCTTGGCTCGCCACGGCAGGAGCCGCACCCGCCCACCCGCCACTTTGGTCGGTCGGCCGCGACACATCCTCCCCGGCACCCACGCCCATCTGCACCACCCCGGCGCCAGCGCGCCAGCCCTGCCATACAGGCAGCATTGCCGCGACGCGCTCGTGTCATCAAGCTCGGAATCCCCGCCCGCCGGAGCTTCCATCGGCGCCAGCGCCGCGATCCAGCAGCCTCACCACTTTGTCCGCCGACGCTGTCGCCTGTCCGCGCGCTCTCGCGCGATCGCACCGCGGCCGTGTCCCAGCACCCTGCCTGGAGGAGCCCATGCCCGCACGTCCTGCCGTGCACACCATCGTGGTCTGCCTGTCCACCGACGCGACACCCCAGTCCATGCCCGCTCTCGCGGCGACCCGCCTCGTTGCACAACAGCTCCGTCCCGCCGGCCCTGTTGGCCACTTCGCCGCCCATCACCGACTCACCCGACAACTGCTGCACCGCTACCAGGGCTACGCCGCCGGCGGCCCGGTCCGTCACCTTGACCTGGCCGGCATGCGTGCCCGCGCCGCCACCAGCGCTGTCTGGCTGTGGCACCGATGGCGAGACGTCGTTGACGGGACGCGCGACGCCCAACCGCTCTCGGCCTTCGTCGACCGCCACCGCGACGATCCGGCACGCTGGCCGCTCAGCCGCGCCCAACAGGCCTACCTCGCCCAACCTCGGGTGCTCGCGATGACCACGTACAACGCCGCCTACCGGCAGCAACCTATTCCCATCGCGGACATCGAAGCTCTTCAAGCCGGCCTCAACAGCTACCGCACCCTCGCGGCACTCGCGGCCGTGCCTGGCGATGCCCTGGCCGCCGACGCCAACTGGCTTACGCCCAGATCGCGCCGGCTGACCGACCAGCTCGACTATCTGCACGCCGCCAACGACCACGTCGACCGGCTGCGCCCGAACGAGCAACTTGTCGCCATGGCCGCCTGGCCCCTTGCCTAGCAACCGCCCAGCCTGCGGCGCGACCTCCCGGGTCGGGCATACCAACAACACCCACGACAAGCCGGTCGACTCGGACCAGTGCAGCGACGGGAGACCCCCGCCCAGCCAATCGGCCCGGCTGACTTGCTAAGCGCCGTACCTCCCGGCCGGATCAGGCATTCGCCTGGCCGGCCGTTTTTCGTGCCCAGGGGTCACCGACCCCACGACAGTAGAGGACAAAGAAGATGACCATCACAGCGATGCGGCCGCCGCTCGATGCCCGAAAGTCGGTGCCCACTCCGGCACAACAGGTCACCTACCTGATGGTTGGCCCGTCCGGACGGCTGACTGTCCTGGAAGCCCCTGCTGATGGCGGCCGACGCATCACTACCGGCGCCGCCTACCGAGTCCAGCTCGATGAATACACCGTGATGTGGCTCGAGGACGACCAGCAGGGCAGCGGAGTCCCCAACTGGGCGGCCACTCAGATGGCCCTCGAGACCACCGGCCGTCCATACCTCGGCCCGTGGGACGCGCCTTACCTGTGCGGGCCGGTCATCTTCACCGGCGCCGGTCGTCACGCGGAACCGGTCGGGCTCACTGACCGGCAGTTCTCGCTGCTCGTGGACGCCCACGCCGCAACGGAGCTGTGGTGATGAGGTCGACGACGGCGCTATTCGACGAGTTTACTGCGCGTCGGTCCGGCGATCTCTCACCACGACATGGGGTCAGTCTGGCTGCCGACAGCCGCCTCGGCACCCCGGTCGGACGGGGGAGAGCATGAGGCGAAGCACCGTTGCGGACGCTGTCCGAGCATTCCAACGACTGCGTAGCGTCAACGCCGGAAGTCTGGTCGGGGTCGCCCTGGCGGACCGGTACCGCACCTCACCACCACTGAAGGTCGACGCACTGCCAACGGCGCAGGCCGCAGTGCTGCGCGCCTCGATAGAGGCTCGGACCGCTGGGGTCATCGACGGGGATACCCCCGCTTACCTGGTCTACTCCGGCGACCTTCCGGTGGCCTGGTGCACGGTCCGGGCCACCGTCGTCACCCCTGATCTCGTACTCGACGGAACGCCGGCCCGGCACCAGCGGATGGCGGTGCAGGCGATGTCCAACCTTGCCCGATGGGTGCTGGTCGCGCTCGCCGATGCCCGGGCGGATAGCGAGGTCACCGTCGTCCAGTCGGTGATGAGCCAGGTGGGGGCCGTACGTATCGCGCCTGCCGACGACCTGACCTCGTCCGCAGCCGTCCTGCTCGATGGCGACCTCACCGCAGCCCAGGCCAGCATCGCGAAGGTGCTTCCGGTCAATGCCGCAGCAGAGGTGGTGGTCATCGATGCGCACGGCTTTGGCCGGTACGGCCGCGACTCGCACCGACTGCCGTTGCCGGTGCTGTGCGCGATGCGTCGGATCGCCTCAACCCATCAGCTGCCGTTGGTCGTGGTTGGCGACTGGCTCGGGGCGAGTGGCGGCGTCGACGCGGACGTCCCCGCCCATGACCTGCCGGCGATTTTCGCTGCCGACTTCGTCGGCCTCTTCCCGCACCGCTCGGACTACGCCGAGAAGCACCTGGTCGAGCGCGGCTGGGCCACGGCGCTGGAACGCCTCGGAATGCCCAGGCGCTACATCGACTTCGAAGCCCTGGAGCGAGACCTCTTCGACAACGAGGTCCATGCCGTCGCCACCACCGTTGCGACCGGTGGGCAGGCCGTCGCCGTGTTCCGTCGTCCGGTCCTGTCTTGGCCTGAGACACCGACTTCCACCTCCACTCCTGTCCGTACACCAGCGCGGGCGTCGACGAAGGGAAGGCACCCATGACCGAAGCGTTCTCCGGGGACATCGGGCGGCTCAGCTGCACGGCCGCCCAGGCCTGGCGGGAGGTTACCGGCGAGCCGATGCCCGATGACCTGCTGACCGCATTCCTCGCCGCCGCCAGCAGCCCCGCCAGTGAACTACCCGCCGCCGCTTGCGAGCACGACCACACCAACGGCGATGACCGTATCGTCTGTCACGCCCGGATGATCGAGGATCTGCTTCAGGCCCGAGCACGGGCCAACCGCGCACGCCACGAGGCAGCGGAGCACCGCACCGGCCTGCGCCGGCTGCAACTCGGCGTACGCACAGCCGGGCTCGGCACTCTCGACGAGAACCCCGACTTCGAGGAAAGCCTCAGCGAGGCGCTGGCCGACTGGGGTCTGCCGCCGATCCCCTCGGACCACGTGGTCACCCTTCGCGTGCCGATCACCATCTGCGTCTCCGCGGTCGACGACGACGAGGCAGTACGCCTGGCCGTCAGCGAACTCAGCGAGGAATTGCCCCGGCTGCCACGCCGGCCACTCTTCTACGCTGACGAGGTGGAGGTCGTCTCCGTCTCCAGCGAGTGACCGCGATCGCCGAACCCGACCAACCGAACGATCCGCCGCCGTCCCAACAGGGGCGGCGTTCTTCGTCTCAGCCAGAGGAGGTAACACGATCATGACCGACACCGTCGAGCTGCTCGACGCGCAGAACCGCGCAACCCCGGATGCTGCAGCTCCGGAGACCGGGCCGGCCGCCACCGACCTGATGATCCACACCGCGGTCACCGAAGAGATGCTCGTTGCGGCTTGGCAGGCCACGAATGGATCTGGCGACATACCGGCGTGGCTGAGCAGGGTCGCGACTCTTCTCGCCGCCGGCTACGGGCCGATGCCCGCCACGCCCACCGACGAGACGGCCCACCACCTACTCATTGCGGTGGTCGCCGCCGCCAAGGCGACTGCCGAGGCCGCCGTGGTTGAGGCCAACGCCAGGCAACTCGCTCACGACGAGTTCAGCAATGACGTACGCCGTAGGGCGGCCCGTGCCGTCAACAACCGTGAGATCTGCCTGTCGGGCACCAACTACGCCCTGGAACGGCTGGGGATCACCACCCTCCCCGTGGAATACAGCGTCGAGCTACTCGTCCCGGTCACCGTCCGGGTACGCGCGACCGACGAGGAAGACGCCTACGACCGCGCTGCGGACGAGCTGCGCGCCAACCTGTGTGGCGGCGACCTGGACTTCGACGAGTACGACCTGCGCCGCGAAGGTGCCCAGGTCAGCGACGAAGAAATCGACCTCGACGACCTCGCCTGACAGCTGCGGCCGACATCCGGTCACGGGACTGCCCAATGCTGTCGCACCTGCAGCGGCGGGCCGCAGGTGCGGGCACGCCGCGCGCGGCGCCCTGAGCTGCGGCTCTTCCCAGCTGGCTCCCGTCAGGCGATAGGCCCCATTAAGGGCCGGTACCCACCCCAAGGCCCGGGGCGGGCCTCGCCTACGACAGCGGTCCGCCCCCGGAGCTCCTCCAGGAAGGAGCCCATCCATGTCTAAATCCGATGCGCGATCCACCGACAGAGGTGATCTGCTTCGCACGACCGCCACCATCGTCGTCGTCGCCATCCTCGCGACCGCGCCGGTTGCATTCCTGGCGTCGTACGGCCATCTCGCGGCGGCGGTACTCATCGCCGTCATCGCAATGCAGAGCTGGATCCCGGTTGGGATCACCGCGACTACCCGGCTCATCCGGCAACGCCGGATTCTCGTTGCGGCCCAGGCCCGCAAGGAAGAACTGGAAAGTCGAATCGCCGTTGCTGCCGCTCTTGAGGAGCAGTTGCGGCGAGAACTCCTGGCGGCCCAAACCGACCCGCTCACTGGACTACCCAACCGGGCCCTCGCTGACCGAGCCATTGCAGCCGCCAGCTCGGTGGCTGCACCGCTGGCCATCGCCTTCGCCGACGCCGACGGCCTCCACACAGTCAATGCCTACGGCGGACACGCCGCAGGCGACCAATACCTGAAAGCCATCGCCGCCCGCCTGCTCCACGCCGCCGCCTCCGTCAGCGCTGGGGCGCAGGTTTCTCGTACGGGAGGCGATGAATTCATGATCCTCGTGCCTCGCGCGGACGCCACGGCCCTGCGCGACGCGATCCGCGTGGCCCTTGTTAGACCAGTGATCGTCGCAGGACGGCGGATGCAACTTCGGGTCAGCGTCGGCATCGCCCTTAGCAGCGGTGGTAACGCCCGGTACGCCTTAGCCCAAGCCGACGCTGCCATGTTCACCGCCAAGCGTGCGGGCAACCAGACGCTCATCTACAACGCCAACCGTGACGGCGTGCCGGAGCTCGACGGCACCCGACCTCGGGTGCGCCGCCGGGATGTCGAGCCCGACCGCGACACGGCGGCCGGGGCGGCCGATGGCACTGCCCCGACGACGAGGCTGGTCTGCTCGCTGGACGAGGCAGCCGCCATCGCGAACGCGCTTTGGCTCGCCTACGACCGGTGGGCGGCCGTGCTTCAGGCCGAGCCGAGCGATTCCGCGGCATCCACTGCACCGGTCGAGACGATCGACGTAACACCCACCGCCGAAGGACTCGACCGTACGGCTGCTTTCGCGGAAGCAGAGATGGCCAAGTACGCGGGACTGGCTCGGCGCATATCAGCGGCCATCGACGCCGCCAGCGAGCACTCGTGAACGGACAGGAGAGCCGGGCACTCCCGTGTCTCCGAGTGCCAAGGGAGCCAGCTCTGGAGCTGGATCGCCGCCCGCCCGTCAACGAACCGAACTACGGACCGTCCCGCTGCGGACGCAGGTGTCGGTGACCCCGACCTTCCCAGTCGCGTTTCGTCCGCAAGCGCGGCCAGCTGAGAGGAATTTGTTGATGCCCAAGCACGTCGCCCCCGAGACCAAGAGCGGCTTCCTGCGGCGTTGTCTGCGCCGTGGATTGCATCCCGCGGTCCACGTCCTTGCCCTGGTCAGCCTCCACGTCGTCGCCCTGGTCGTCATCTCCGCGACCGGTCTCGGCTCGCTCGGGGGCCACTGACACCGACCAGTTCGCGCAGGGCGGCCGTGCCACTCGCGCCGATAGCCGTACAAGGGCGCCACCGCCACACTCCCGCGACCGAGCGCCCTCGAAGGGCACCCGCTTCCGCAGGTTGAGCTCGCGCTGATTCGCCTGCCGCCTCTGACGAGGCTGCGCCCCTCGACCCAGACCTCCGCCGGCCGTACCCCCGGCGATCCCGAGATGACTGCGCCTGGGCGCGGCGAAGTGCCGCGCCCAGGCCCAACAACTCTCCCAAGGGAGGCATGGCCTGGCGTCGCCAGCCCCGCATCCCCTGACCCGGAAGGAGACAGAAGCTGACATGAGCACCATCGACGACCCAAGAATCGCCCGCGCTGTCCTGGCCCGGCTGACCATTGTCGGTGACCGACTCGTCCACACGATGATTCACGATGAGGGCCCGGAAGCGGTCCTCCACCGGTTGATCGCCGGCCACCTGCCGCAGGCCGAGGCACGTTCCGCAGCTGCCGAACAGTTGGGTGCAACCGGTCTGCGGCAGGTCGCCACCAGGATCGTTGTCGACACCGAACGGATCGGTGCGCGGATCGTCATCCCGCAGGACGCAGAGTGGCCCACGGCGCTGGAGGACCTGAACCAGCACCGCGACGCCACCGACGACGATGTCCGGCTGCCCGCCCCACCGCCATGCCTGTGGGTTCGCGGCGCACAGCCCCTCGTAGAAACGCTGCACCGGTCTGTCGCGGTAGTTGGAGCCCGCGCGGCCACCAGCTACGGGCAGCATGTCGCCGCAGAACTCGGCCACGGCCTCGCCGAGAACGGGTGGACCATCTTCAACACCGGTGGGTACGGCGTCGACGCCGCAGCGCTTCGCGGCGCACTGACGGCTGGCCATCTGGCCGTCGCGATCAATCCCGCTGGACTCGACCGTCCCCACCCGCAGGGTAATTCAGCGCTGTTCGAGCGGGTCTTTCTCATCAGCGCCTGGCCGCCCGGCAGCGCACCGTACCGAAGCCGCATCGCCGTCAACGGTGCCTACCTGGCAGCGATGACTGGCGGATGCGTGCTCGTAGAGGCAGCCCTCCGCAGCGGCGCCCGGACCGTCCTGGCGCAGGCCGATGCCCTCGGCCGACCTGTGATGGCGGTGCCCGGTCCGGTGACCTCGGCCCTTTCCGTCGGCTGTCACCAGGCGCTGCGCGAGACGCCGCGGGTGCGTCTGGTCCGGGACGTCGCCGACGTCATCGGACACCTGACGGAGCGACACCCATCCGAGGGAACGACGACATGAAGGCCCTACCGAACCGGCTGGACCTGCTCGAGTTCGTCAGAGCGGCGGGCAAGACCGACGCCAGGATCGGCACCTCGCTGCCCACCGACCACGATCTGTGGGCGGTCGCCCACCGCAGCCGGAGAGTCGTGTCGCCCGAACAGATCGATAACGACCTGCTCGCCGAACTACGCGACGCCTTCAACGACGGGCGGCAACCCACCCGCTTCGACATGCAGGCCGTGGTCGTCGAAATCGCAAGGCACGGTCATCAGGCACACATCGACCACTCGGGCGGCAATACCGCCACCATCTACGCCGGAGGCCTACACACCGACCAGATCGGGGATGCCCGCTGGGCGGTCACCGCCGGCCCCGGCTGGTTCGCAAAACCCGATCATCAGGAGCCGTTCGCCGACACGAGCGAGTTCCAGATTGGACCGGATGACGATGCCTGGACTATCGCGGTGCCGGACCACACCAGCCCAACGGAGGTCGCCGCCCTGATCGTCGCGGTCATCGAGCAGGTCGTCGAAGGGCATGCACGCCTCACCGAGTCCCCACCCCTACCAGTCCACATCCCTGGCCACGATCAGTCGGACGCCGCGGAGGAGGAGCCAACGCGGGGTCAGGTTCATGACTGACATCGTCTGCTCTCGGTGCCAGACCCTCAGCAGGCTGAGGCGTCACGGCCTGCCGTGGTGTGAAGCCTGCGAAACGTACCTCGTCATCGATGCCGGGTCCGACATGTGGGTCAGTTTCGCCGATCACGAACATCGTCGGTGCGCGGCGGAGAACGAGCGGGACATTGCCCAGTCCGTCGACCTCGTCAACGAGCACCTGCCAGAGGCGCAACGGCTGGTCCCGGAGGGGTGGGCCGCCCGCCGCCACCAGACCGACGGTGCCCGGTGCACCGTTGCCATCGATGCACCGGCTGTCAACGCCACCAGCTACCTGTCCCCGCCCGACGGCAAATTCGGCTGGTACGTACGCGTCCACAACCGCGCCACCGGGGTCGACTTCCCGCTCTACACCGACGGCGGGGCGCGCGCAGCATCGTTCGAAACGATCGAGGCTGCAGTCGTCGCCGCTGTGGAAGCGCTCCGCGTGGAGAGCGCCGAGGAAGCGCGGCGTCGCTGACGGTCTGAACACGCAGTAGCAGGTGCCGCGAGCTGAACGCCCAGGACCTACTGGGCCCCTGCACCCCCTCCACTGGCCAACCGAATGTCGCCCCGTCGCGCAATCGCACAACCAGGCGCTGCCGGCCCGGCGATGGCGGCGCACGGTGCTGGCCAGCACAACAACCGACTTTGCAGCCCGGGACCGCCGCTCGCGGTCCCGGGCCGCTCACTCTGAAAGGACCAACCTCGATGACTGACGACGCCTCTGGCGGTAACAAGGACTACCCGTACATCCGTGCCTGGGGCCGCATGCGTGGCTCCGCCCCCGACTATCTGGCCTACCTGCTCGACCTGGCCCGGGCACAGAACGCGCCAGCCGACGCTGTGGAGTTCCGACACCGCGATGGTCACTGGATCACCACCGCCGAAATCTGGGCCGCCGACAGCCGCCGCCACCTGGGTCTGGACCCGATTCCACCGATCGCGCCCGACCTCGACCTGGTCGTCGCGGAGATCGGCAACGCGATGCGCTGCTCGCGCTGGATGACCGACCGCAACGGGCTCCGAGAAGTTCAGCGCCTGGACGTGCACCGACTCCGGATGACCTTCGCCACCGGCTTCACCGGCGACCTGCACGTGGAGATCACCCCACCCCGGCCGTGATTCCGCTCGCGCCGACGGCCGTGCACCGCGGGCGTGCGCACCTGGCTTCGTCCGGCGAGAAGGCATCCCTCTGCGCGTAGCCGTCGACGCGCGCCTCCATGCGTACCCGGACCTGAACACACGCCGGCGCGCTCGGGTGCGCCCCGGGGCGGAGTCATACGCGCCCGTTGACACCTGACCGAACTCGATCAGGCCACGCAATCCCACACCAATCCACCCGCTCTCGCGCGGTGGATCCGAATCGGAAAGGAAACACGATGACCAGCCCCGACAACTCCATCCTGCCGGTGCGTTCGGCCGCAGAGATGCTCGCTGCCGTGCCGCACCTGGTCGGATTCCACCCGACAAACAGCATCGTCCTGATCGCGATCGCCGGGACGAAGGTCGCCCTTGTCACCCGGGGAGATCTGCCCGCTGGACTGGACGACATCGCACAGGCGTTGCCGGCCCTCGACCAGGTCCACGCGACCCACGTGGTGATCGCCGCATACGGGCCGGAAGATCTCGCCACACCGGCGGTCGATGCTGCCCGTGCGGTACTCACCGTCGCCGGCCTGCAGGTGTACGACGCGCTGCGCGTCACCGACGGCCGGTACTGGTCCTATCTGTGCGACAACCCAACGTGCTGCTCACCCGAGGGCACCCCCTACGACGCGGTCGCCAGCCCAGTGTCGGTACGGGCCGTGGTATCCGGATCCAGCCCGTTCGCGGACCGCGCAGCCCTTGCGGCATCCATCGCACCCACCGACGGTGCCCTCCGTACCGCCATGGACGAAGCAACCGCCCGCGCCCGGCGACGGCTGGCGGACCTACCGGCCAACCTCAGCGCCGTCGAGGCCGAAGGACGGGCAGCGTTGACGGAGGCGGCCAACCGGTACCGGAGCGGCCAGCGGTGCACCGATGACGAGATCGCCTGGCTCACCATGCTGCTCACCACCATCCCCGTCCGGGACCATGCCTGGCTGACCGCCAGCCGCGAGGAATGCCACCTCGACCTGTGGCGGGACCTCACCCGGCGCGCCGACCCGGACCTGGTCGCGGCACCAGCCAGCCTGCTGGCCTTCACCGCCTGGCTGCAGGGGAATGGTGCGCTCGCCGACATTGCGGCGCATCGCGCGCTGACGGCCGATCCGAGCTACGGGATGGCACTGCTCGTCCTCGATGGCCTCCGCGCGGGCATCCCCCCGTCAGTCCTCGAGGACTGGCAGAGGTGGGCTGCCCAGCACACCGACCGCCCATGATCCGCTGCGATCAGGAGGGGACCAGCACCGTGATCAACCCACCCACTGACTCGGCCGCCACCGTCGTGCAGCAGACCCCTTGGGGCACCGACGAGATCCTCGACCTGCTGTATGCCGGTTTCCAGCACTCCCGCACCGTCACCCCGGACATGGACGCCGTCCGCGCCGCCGCCGACCTCGTCGCCCAACAGATGGCCCTTCTCCGGCAAGCCGACACTGATCTGATCGCCGCGCTGCGCGGCGCACTCACCCAGGCCGATCACGAGATCCGCGACAGCAGCGCGGCCATCGAGGAACGCTACCGGCAGTTCGTCGACCTGGTTCGGCGCTGGATCATCTTCGCGGTCAACACCGGAGCTTTGACCGTTCCTGACGCCAACGAGGCCCTGCGCTACCTGACCATGCCCCCGCCATTGCGGACCCACTTCGAGGCCACTGTCCACACCCCGCTCGCCATCGAGACCGACGCGGACAGCAGCGACGAGGCCGTAGCCGCCGCAGAACGCCTCCTCCGCGTCGAACTTCGCTGCCTACGGGACGCATCCGTCCACCCGACCAAGCAGTGGCAACTGAGGCTGCGCGCGCTCGACGAGACGCCATCGACCAGCAACGTCAGTGGCGAGCGAGGTTCCCGTTATCGGATCGTCTTCGTGGTGCCGCTCGTCGTCGAAGTCAAGGCCCTCGATCCGCGAGGTGCCATCTCCGTCGCGGTCGACGTCGTAGCGAACGACCTGGACCGCCTCGAGGTCGCACGCGCCCACACCGACAAGATCCGCGCGGTCGACGTGGTGCCCGTCCACCACCGCGAGTACGACTTCGGCACCGACTGACGACCGCGTTCTCCACGCCCGCACCCGGGGTGACGCACCACCAGGTGCGCCCCTGGGCGCCGGATCACACCGATGTGCGGTGCCGGCGCCCTGGAGGCGCCGGCACCGCCCTTCTGGAAGGCACAAACCTGATGCGATTGACCACCAGAACGCGTGGCCAGCTCGTCACCATCGCGCCCTGCCTGCTTACCTCCGCGACCCCGTATGGACACGCCACCGGCCCAGCCTCTGACCGCCAGGGGGACAGCGGCCCCGCGGTGGACGTCGTCGTTTGGACGAGCGTCCGGCAGGCGTATGTGACGACACCCGGCACTTCACGCAGCCTCGCCCGACCGACCCGTGACATCGGGGTCGCGCCGTCGCGACAACGGGCGGGTCGCTGATGGACATCCGACTCGTCCTCGTGGGCATCGCCGTCGCCGTCACCGTCACGGCAATCGACGTCGTACTTCGGCGAACCGCCCGCCCGGTCGGACCAAGACGAACCTTGACTGACCTCGTCATCACCACTGCAGCCACCCTGACCACCCTCGGCCTGGCGGGTGTCGCCGGTGCGGTCAGCTACGACCACCTCCGCGAACTCGCCGAATCGCGCGGTGAGCAGGGCTGGAAGGCACACGCCTTCCCGCTGACGGTCGACGGCATCGAGGTCGTCGCCACCTTGGCGATCCTCGCCGACCGGCGGGCCGGCCGCCCTTCGGGCGCGTTCCCGTGGATCGCCCTCGCCGCCGGCGGTGTCGTCAGCCTCGGCGCGAACATCCTCGTCGCTGAGGACGACGTCATCGCCCGGATCATCGCCGGCTGGCCCGCGGTCGCGCTCATCGCCGCGATCAAGATGCTGTCGCGGATGCTCGAACACCCCATCGCCAACCCGGTGCAGCGTGATGACACAACTGAGCCGCAGGCGAGCGGCATGCGACACCTCACCGAGCCGGAGATCGCGGGGCGAGCGCCGGACCACGACGACAACAGGCCGGACGACGTGTCGCGACACGATCCCGACGTGTCGCGGGATGACCCTGACATGTCGCGACACGACGGCGATGGCCACGCGCCCGGCGAAGACCTCGAGCAGCCGTGGCCGGTCGACCTGATCCGCCGCATCCCCGTGAATGCCGACCGCTACCGTCGCTGGCAGGCCGTCTGGGCGGACATGAAGGACGGCGAGACCGACCTTCGTGCCCTCGCGCAGCGACACAACTTTGATGTGCGCTCTGTCCAGGCGATCCGGCGCGCCGGCCAGGTCGGCATGCTCGACCACCCGATCCCGACCGCCCGCCGGTTGGCCGAGCTGGCCTCCCACAACGGGAGCCACGACAGCTCGCCCGAAGCGCCAGCGGCACCCTCAAGCCCTGGGTCCTGAGTCTCAAAGAGCGCTGGCTCCGCATGTCGGTCCCCGCCGGTCCCCCTCTGTCCCGGTGGTGGGTCGTCTGCCTCACTTCTGTAGAGGGGCAGAGGGAGCCGGCGCGGGGCCACACCTTGGACGGACTCATTTCTCGAGGTCGAAGGGCGACCCGCCTGGGTCCTCGCGCCCATGGGCTCCCGCCGGAGCCTGGTCCGCCGATTCAATCCTGCTCAGCCTGCCCGGGATCCGCGTCCGACCTGTCCTCTTGCTGTCGATGCCCGCCCGCTCGAATCCGATATGCACCTCCTGGTGCCGCATATGCGGCCCCTTTTGCGTTTGTAGACCTGCTCGTCGCAGCGCCAGACCACTTCGACTTGCCGTACACGCCGGGGTCAGCTCCTTGGCGCCGCTGCGACTGCTCACCAGTGGAGGAAACATGACCATCAAGACGCGTCTCCGCACCACCAATCGACCTGAACGCTGGAGCCGGCGGTGAGTCGTCGAATGCTCGCCACCCTGCTCGCTGCCGTCGTCACGGTGGTATTCGTCTGCTTCGCGGGCACCGGCCTCCTGCTGAAAGGCTCCGCTGCCGGCTGCGGCTCTGGTGCGACGCCCGGTCGATCGCTCGCCCCAGCGCCGCCCGGTGGGTGGCCCGCTGTCGGCCGGTGGGATCGCAATCAGGTGGCCAACGCTGCCGTCATCGCCGCCGCCGGAGCCAGCAAGGGCGTGCCCACTCGGGGGTGGGTGATCGCCGTCGCCACCGCGATGCAGGAATCGACGCTACGCAACCTTCCCAGCGGCGACCGGGATTCGGTCGGACTGTTCCAGCAACGACCCAGCCAAGGATGGGGAACCGTCGCTCAACTTCTCGACCCGGCCTACGCTGCCGGTAGGTTCTACGCCAAGTTGATGACGATCCCCGGCTGGCAGACCATGCCGCTTACCGAGGCAGCCCAACGTGTGCAAGTCAGCGCCTATCCCGACGCGTACGCCAAGTGGGAGCCGGAAGCCACTCAACTCGTCGGCACGATCACCAGCGGCGAGAGTTCACTACCAACTGGGCGGCTGGCCAGCTGCGGCGGTGCCACTGGGCCCTGGACCCAGCCAGTCCTCGCGCCTGTCGGCTCGGGCTTTCGCACCGCAAGCCGGCCCGGTCATGACGGCGTAGACCTCAGCGCCCCACGCGGCACCGTGATCCGAGCCGCATCCGCCGGCATCGTCAGCCGGGTACGCTGCAACGCCATCGACAACCGTGACGGCAGCAACTGGGGCTGCGACCGCGACGGAGACCCGGGCCTCACCAGCGGCTGCGGCTGGTACGTAGACATCGATCACGACGGCGGGATCATCACCAGGTACTGCCACATGGACGAACCACCGCGGGTCGAGGCCGGCGACCACGTCGTGGTCGGCCAGCCCATCGGTGTCGTCGGCTCGACCGGCCATTCATCCGGGCCGCACCTCCACTTCGAGGTCCACGCCAACGGTGATGCCAGTGCGGGAGCGGCCATAGATCCGGTTCCATTCATGATCAAATTCGGCGCGCCGTTGGGGTAGCCGGCCTCTCTGCCGGTCCCCATAAGTGGCCGGCCGTCTCATAAACGTGGCGCCCCGGGTTGGCGCTTGCGCCAATTCCATGAGGAACCCGTGCCCCCGACGAGGATGGCAGTTTTTCGGCGATCCAGATGGTCTGGGTGCCGGCCTTGGAGCGCCGGGCTGACCTGTCGACCACCAAAAGTAACGTTGCGTAACGACGGAAGCGTCAACTGCACTGCTGGTGGTGCCTGCGCGGATCTGTCGATGAGCGTGCACATGATCTTGGCGCGCCAGCTTACGTCGCCGCGGACCGAAGGTCTTCCTGGAGCCGGGCGAGGTATTGCAGTGGAGGCGCCGACGGCACTGGATCACCCTTGTGCGCGAAGGTCTCAACGCCGTCGCTGTCCAGTGGTTCGTTGATGGCGTCGAGAACGCCGAACGCCGAGCTGGCGTCGATGGCGCCAAGCCGTCCCCACTCGGTCATGGCGGGCACCCTTCGGCCGACGCCCGCACGCCGCTCGGTTGACCTGCTGTCGTGGATCAGCGCGCTCGTGGGTGCCATCGAGCGACTGTAGCTGCAAGGACGGCGCCGCCGCCGTGGCGTGCGCGGCGCCGTCCTACCCGCTGCGGGCGAAAGCGTGTGCGATTACAACAAGCAGGGCGACCAGTAGCAGATGTTACGGGTGGCTGTCTTGCCGGTCGATGGGCGGTTGAGCCCGAAGGTGGTGGAGTGCTCGCCGTCGGTGGAGCAGCCCCACTTGAACGTCACGGTCGTGCCGCCGGTCCCGACGTTGCTGAAGTTGAAGTAGTACGGCCGCGTCATGCCGCTGCCGCTCAGCGTCGCCCAGCCGTGCTCGCCGTTGGTCGCCTCGACCCAGGCCCACGTGACGGTGTTAGTGGTCGCGTAGTTGCAGCCGACCTTGCCGTTGAGGGTCACGGCCGGTTCCCACGGCCATGCCGCCGCCGGCTGGGGCGCCACGGCGACGCCGCCGAGCGCGGTGGCCAGGACGGTCGCCACGAGTCCGGCGAACCGGCGGCGGGTGCGCGGTGCTGCGGATGTTGCGGTCATGAGCTCTCCCTGTGTGGCGTGGCGGCCGGGGTGCCGCACGCCGAGCGAACAGGACGGCGGTCGCCCGGCGAAAGGTGCGCGGCCCGGTCCGGACAACTCCGGACGGGCCGCGCGTCGGCCCGGACAGATCCGGACAGGCCGCTTGCTGCGGGAACGGGCTCAGCAGGGCGGGCTGTACGGCACCCCTGGCACGTACTGGTCCCATTCCACGGGGCTGATGCCCACGCCGGAGGTCCGGCAGATCTCGGCCCCAGCGGCGGCTGGGTCGATGCCCCACAGGCGGGTGGTGCCGTTGTCGCTACCGGCGGCGAGGACAGTGCCGTCGGGGCTGAACGCGGCCGTGTAGTAGGCGAGGTCGGCGCGGCCGAGGGTGGCGACGACCGCGGCGCGGGCCGGAGTCGTGACGTCCCACAGCCACACCGTGCCGTCGGTCGACGCCGTGGCCAGGGTGGTGCTGCTGGGGTGGAACGTCACCCAGTACACGTAGCTGGTCGGTCCGAGCAGTGGCGCCGGGAACCGTACCGGATGCGCGGGATCGTCGATCGACCAAAGCTGGACGGTCTTGTCGGCGCCGCCGACCGCGAGTAGCCGCCCGTCGGGGCTGAACGCGGCGCTGTAGGCGTAGCCAGTGAACCCGCCGAGGGTGGTCAGCGGCGCCAGCCGGGCCGGGTTGCGCGCGTCGAACAGCCGCACGGCGCCGTCGGTGTCGGTCGCGGCGAGGATTGGCGCGTGGGGGTGGAACGCCAGCGACAGGATAATGGCCCCGGTGCCGGGCACGGTGGCCAGCAGGGCTGGTTGCTGCGGCTCGGCGATGCCCCACAGGTACAGGTTGCCATCGTCGCCGCCGACGGCCAGCAGGGCACCGTCGGCACTGAAGGCGACCGCCTCGACGAGGGCGCGGGCGCCGCTCAGCGTGGGGGTGAGCCGGACCGGCCGTTCGGGTTCGTGGAAGTCCCACAGGTCGACGTCGCCAGCTCTGGTACCGGCGGCGAGCAGCCTCCCGTCGGGGCTGAACGCGGCGGTACCGGCATAACCCCCGACGGGGCGGCGCAGCACCGGACCCGGCGGGCCGTGCGGGTGCATCAGCCGGATCGTCTCGTCTCTCGCGGCCACAGCGAGTGTCGCGCCGTCCGGGCTAAACGCGGTCGAGAACACCCCGCCTGCGGGGCCGGTGAGCAGCGGCCCGGGCAGAGGCCACAGGCGCACGTGACCGTCGGTGCTGCTGGTGGCGAGCGTCTGCCCGTCGGCGGTCAGCGCGACGGCGGTGACCGGGGCGGGATGCGGCAGGGTCTGCAGGACACGCCTGCTGTCGATGTCGTACAGGCGTACGGTCTTGTCCGACGAGCCGGCCACCAGCCGCTGGGCGTCCGGGGTGAACGTCACCGCGTTCACCCAGCTGGTGGTGCCGGTCAGCGGGGCGCCGCGCGGCGCGCCCCTGCGCGGGTCGGTGACGTCCCACAGCCGGACGGCCTGGTCGCTACTGCCGCTGGCCAGCAGCCGCCCTCCAGCATCGAACGCCACGCTGAGCACCTTGCCGGTGTGCCCGGCCAGCGCCGCGATGTGCGCCGGACTTGGCACGGCGGCCAGGTCCCACAGGTGCACCAGGCGGTCGGCCCCGCCGGCGGCCAGGACCCGCCCGTCGGGGCTGAACGCCAGCGCCTGCACGCCTGCGGCGCCGTCCAGAGGCGGCAGCGGTTCGACGGTACTGCCGGCGACGCTCCAACGGTGCACGACGTGCTCGGCGCTGCCGGCAGCCAGGGTGCGCCCATCGGGGCTGAACGCGAGGGCGTATACGGTGCCCGCCGGACCTGGCAGCGGCGGCAGCGGCTCGGGCCGGGCCGGGTCGTCGACCTGCCACAGGAACACGCGGTCGTCCGCCCCAGCGGCGGCGAGCAGGCGGCCGTCGGGGCTGGCGACCAGCGCGTACAGGGCGTCAGCCGGGCCGGTCAGGGTGGCGAGCGCCGTCGGTACCGCCGCATCGGTCGCCCACAGTCGCACTGTGTGATCGGTGCCTGCCGCGGCGAGCAACGATCGGCCGGGCAGCACGGCAACGGCCTGGGCGGGCCGGCCGAACGGTGCGAGCCGGGTCGCGCTCAGCGTGGCTGCGGCGTCCAGCAGGCTGGAGCGCGCCTCCACGGTGGGTGCGGTGCGGTACGCGGCCAGCGCCAGCTGCCGCGACAGGGTGGTGTCCCGGCCGCGCAACCAGTCCGCCCGGCCGGCGATCATTCGTGACAGCGCCGCGTTGCGCTGGACGATCGCGGCCCGCCGCTCAGTGTCGGCGGCGGCCCGCTGCTGGAACGCGTAGCCGGCCAACAGCAACATGAGCACGGTCAGGGCACTGAGCGCGGCAAGCGTCTGCTGTAACCGGCGGGTGCGCCGCCGCGAGTGCCGGGTGCTGATTCGCAGGAACTCCCGCAGCGGCGGGGACAGTAGGGCGGGATGTTCCGCGGCCCAGCCCTGCGCCGCCGCGAGTCGTGTGCCGCGGTACAGCGCGTTCGGGTCGCGACCGTCTGTCTGCCAGATTGCGGCCGCCGTGGTGAGCTGCTGGCGGATCAGCAGGCCGGCTCGGTCCGCGCGCAGCCAGCAGTGCAGCCGGGGCCACGCCGACAGTAGCGCCTCGTGGCTGAGCTGTACCGTGTCGGCCTCCGCGGTGACGAGGCGGTGCTGCACGAACCGTTCCAGGACCGCCTCGGCCGCGTCCGCGTCGGCAGCGAACTCGGCGAGCAGCGCGGCGGTCGGCACGACCCGGCGGGTGTCGACGGTGTCCTCGCCCAGGTGGACCAGCGCGGTCAGCAGCCGGCAGGCCACCTCCTGCCGCGACGGGTCGAGCCCGTCGTAGACGGCGCTGGCGGTAGCCGCAACCGCCCCGCGCACGCCGCCGACGTCCCGGTACGCCGCGTGCGTCATCCGCCGACCCTCGTCGTGCCGCCACGTTGCGGACAGGGCGTGCGACAGCAGCGGCAGCGCGGCGGTCTCGGCTGCGTCGCCGCCGCCGAGTCCGGCTACGTCGGCCAGCAGCACCTCGACCAGGCCCGGCTCGATTTCGATCCCGGCCCGCTGCGCCGGACCGGCGATCACCGAGTGCAGCTCGTCGCGGGTCATCGGCCCGACCGTGAACTGACGCAACTGCGCGGCCCGCAGCAGCAGCGGGTGACGCAGCGCCTGGGCGTAGAAGTCGGCCCGCAACGCGACCACCACGACCACCCGGCCGGGCGCGGCGCACAGCCGTTCCAGCCCGCGCATGAAGGCGTCAACGTGTTCGGTGGTGAGCGTGAACAGCTCCTCGGCCTGGTCCACGACCAGCAGCGCCGGTCCGGATGCGGCCGCCACGGTGCTGGCCCGCTGCGCCAGCTCCGTCAGCGGGTCTGCGCCCGGTGTCATGACCTCGACCGTCCAGGCGAACGGGTTTTCGGCTGGCGACGCGCCGCCGTCGGGCGGTGTCTCATCCGTGGGGGGTGGTTGCAGGCTCGCCACGAGGCCGGCGCGCAGCAGCGACGACTTGCCCGAGCCTGAGGCGCCGACGAGCAGCAGCACACCACCGCGGTCGGTCCGCAGCGCCTCGACCTCCCGGATCAGGCGGGCGGTCAGCCGATCGCGGCCGAAGAACCACCGGGCGTCGCCTGGCTCGAAGCTGGCCAGCCCTCGGTACGGCTCCTCGGTGGAGTCCGGGGCCACCAGCCGCCGCCGCACCCGCCGCCAGGCGGCCAGCCACGCCTCGATTGCGTCCGGCTTGACCTCGCATACCTCCAAGACGCGCAGCAGCAGCGGCTGCGACGACAACGACGGCAGGCCCCGGGCGGAAAACCAGTCGCCGATCGTGCTCACCGACCCGCGAGCTCCGGCCAGCGCCGCGACCTGCCGTACGGTCAGCCCTGCCTGCTCGCGCTGCGCGGTGAGCGCGCCGGCGAACTGAGCACGGTCGACGATCCGCGCCGGGTCCGGCTCGTCGTGGTTGCCTTCGGCCATCCAAACCCCCACCCCACCCGTTGTGATCGGCACGCTACCGAAAGCCACATCGATGCGCGAGGGTGTAGCCCTCGGCAGCACCTAACGATCGACCAGCATCGCGATCCGCGGCAGCCGCTGCGGGCCTGGCCCGCTGCGGATCGCGACTGCGAGACGCTGGCCCAGCATGCCTTCGACGCGCTCGGCGGCACGCCCGGCGAGTGGTATGCGCCGCTGTTGACGTACCGCAGGTCGCACCGGCCGTATGACCGGCGGGGAAGCTCACCCTTGGTCGCCGACAGGTGCCGGAGTTCGCCATGGGACGAAGGTTCGACCTGCCAGTGTCCTGGCTTGACGCATGGTCGGTCTCGACCCGGTGGACTTTCAGTCCGACTGTCCGTCGGTGTGCGGTAGGGACTTGTGGAGCAGTCGACCTGCGAGTCGATGGGTTTCGTCGGAGACGTCCTCGTCGATCTCCTGAAGCGCTGAGGTGAGTGCTGCCAGCCGCGCGTTGATGGCTGCGGTGTCATCAGTGGCGGCATGAGCGTTCATGGCGAGGCGAGCGACCTCCTCGTTGATCGGGTCGATGTCGCAGGCAGCGTCGAGAAGGGTCCGGGCTCGACCGGGGTCGGTGTCGGCGAGCAGAACCGCGAGTCGGGCGTGGATGTTGACGCCGACCTGCCTGCATCTGTGCTGCGGTCCGTCCATCCATTCGAAGCTGTCGTCGTAGAACAGGCCGTTCCAGTTGCTGACTGCGTCGTCGAGCGCCGCGCGCTGGGCGGCCCGGTCGGTCGTCGCGCCGGCGCGGTTGACGGCGTCGAGGACGCGCCACCAGTCGATGTCGAGCAGGGCCGAGTCGAGGTAGTAGCGCCCGCCGGGGTTGACGACCGGTTTGAAGGTTTCGCTGACCGCGCTGGGGTCGAGTCCGGTGGCGTGGGTCAGCCGATTGCGCAGGTTGGCGACGTTGGTGGACAGGCGGTCGCGGGCGCGGCGCGGGGTGGCATCCGGCGTCATCGCTACCTCGATGTCGGCGATGTCGGCACCTTGGCGGTGAACGGCGAGGTAGGTGAGGAGTTCATAGCTTGCTCGGCGGACGCCGGCGACGGGGTTGCCGTCGGCGCCGAAGATGATCGGCCGGCCGAGGACCTGGACGCGTACCCGTGACTGCCGCTTCCCGCTCGCTCGGTCAGGTTCAGTGGGTGCGGTTGGCCTGACTGGCGGTGGTGGGCTCGCGGTGGTCTCTGCCGTGGATGTGTTGTCGCCATTGCTCGTGGAGCCCGGCCCTTCGGGCGTCGGGTCGCTGGGCGGGGGAGATGGCGGCTCTCCGGTGTGAGCCTCGCGAATGACGGTGAGCAGCTGCAAAGTGGTGTCGGCGTCTAGGACCGACAGCTTGGGGGTCTGTCCCGGCTCGTTGCTGGTGGTGGTGCCGTCGCTCGTAACAGTGAGGGTGGTGCCGCGCGGCCACTGGCCGGCGATGACTGCGCTGATGGCCAGGGGATGGCCCAGGTGCAGCGCGGTGGATAGCCGAGCCCGGATTGCGGTGTCGGGGATGTCGGCGATCAGTGTGATCGGCGGAAGCGGATCGTGGTGCGGGTCGGCGTCGTGGAGCGCGGCGACATCGGTGACGTCGGCGTCGGTGACGGCACGTGTGCGGTGGATGATCTGTTCTTCGACGTAGGTCAGGGCGTGGTCGAGTCCGGCGGTGACTCGCAGCCGAGGTAAGGCACCGACCAGGTCGGTGATCGCGGTGCCGCCGAGCAGGTCGGCGAGAACGGTCGCGGGAATCACCACCTGCCCGCGGGCATCTGGGTCGTGAACACCGCCGGAGGAGAGCGTCGCTACGAGCATCGCGCGGACGGCGTCGGCTCCGCCTGGTCCGGTGAGGCCGAGGCCCCCGCGTGGGTGGTCGGGTAGTCCGGCCAGTTGCGGTCCGGACGGCCCGATCGGTGCCAGCGGCGGCCGCTCGGCGCCCGCGAGGTCACGGACTGTGGGTTGTGGCGGCGGGGGTGCCAAGAGTTCGGGTGCCTGCTCACGGACGGCCCGCCGAAGCCGGCTGACCACCGCCGGCAGGGGCTGCAGAGTGGGATCGGTGGCCGGGTCGATGTCGGTGACGGGGTTGTAGCGGGTGCGTCGGCGTAGCCACACGATCGACGAGGCGGCGGCCAGTGCAGCGGCCAGTCCGATGCTCACCCATCCGCCCGGTACGCCCACGCCGGGATCCTCACCTGGCGGCCGAACGGCATCGCTCTGGTCAGGCGTCACCGGGCTGGCGCTGCTTGGGGTCGAGGCCGGACCCGACGGCGCCGGCATGCCCGGTGCCGGCTCGACCACACCGTCCGGATCCTCAGCGGTTGAGGAGGACGGTGTCGACATGGGTGGGGCTGTCGACGTGGCCGGACCCGGTGACGCGGGCACCGGGCCGGCACCCGGCGGTCGGGCGGGATTAGAGGGTGCCGGCCCGGTGGCTGGTGGCGGGACAGCGTCGGCTGGCATCCGTAGGTCCCAGCCGGGTTGGATCAGGCGGGGGGCTCGCATTGTGCCGCCCACCTCGAAATGTCGGCCGCGGTTGAGCTGCCAGATCTCGGGCCAACGGTTGCCGTCGTCGAGGCACTTCTCGGCGATGACCCAGAGGCTCTCGTTGCGTTGGACGACGTACACGTAGCTGTTGCCTTTGATGAGAACGTGGTGTTCGCCAGCGCAGAGGATCGGCGGTTGCTGCTCGATACCGACCTTGGCTGGGCCCGTCGCAGCGTTGCCGACAAGCACCACCGGGGTGGCGTGCGCCGCGGCCGGAACGACCGCGGGCAATGGCGGGGGAGTCGCCGCGGCTGGCGCGACGGTGGCGGTGGCGACGACCCCGGCAGTGAGTCCGGAGAGCAGCCAACCCGCCAGAGTCTGCACGGACGTAAAGCCGCGCAGTCTCGGCATGGGCAGGCCGCGAATTCCGGCGATCGCCTCGGCGAGGAGGCTGGCGGTGAACACGGCCCAGAGCAGCCACAGGGCGATGGCCAGCAGGTTGACCGCCATCGTGTCGGTAAAGCCGGCGGTGAGCCATGCCTGCCAGCCGGCGGCGTCCTGCGGGACGGTGCGGGGGAGGGGCCAACCGATGTAAGCGGCGAGACCGTAGGGGATGCCGACGGTGATGGACAACAGCGCGGTGGCGCTGGCGAGGCGGGTGAGAAGCCGGCCGAGCGCCGCGGTGACGATCATGGCACCCCCTTCACGGTGGTCTAGCTGGTCACGGGTTCGGCGCGCTCGGTGGTCGAGACGGTGACGGTGGTGATCCCGATGGCGGCGAGTAGCGGCGTGGGTCCGGTCTTGGTGACGGTGACCGTGACCAACGTCGTGGTGGCGGAGACGGTGCCGGTCGCTCCGACCTGGGCGAGGTACTCGGTCGCTGCTGCTTCGGCCAGGACCGGGTCGAGTTGTACGGTGCCGGCCGTGCGGAGTAGGAGTAGATCGATCCGGTCTGCTCCGGCCCGTGCGGCCTGTTGGGCGACGTTGCGGGCGTCGACGCGCATCGTCATCGCGGTACCGCCGTCGATGATCAGTGCGGCGGCGAGCATGCCGACGAGGAACATGCCGGCTGCCCAGCCGGTGCCCGAGCCGCGGTCTTCGCGCAGTTGGCGGCGGCCCGTCGCCAACCAGGGGCTCACGGGACGATCTCCGAGTATGTGTCCAGTGGGGCCCTGGCCGTTGCGGTCGTGTCGGCGCCGCCCGGGGCGTTGACGCCGATCAGGTCATCGGTGGAGATGTGGCACGTGATGGTGACGGTGACCGAACCGCCACGGGCGAAGTCGTCGAGGCCCGTGACAACGGTCAACGGGGTGCATCCGCGGGCCCGGCCGGCGAGGTCGCCGCGGGCGGCTTCCTCGGCGGCGGACTGGGCGGCAGCGGCGGTTCGCTGTTGGGACGCGGCGCGCGCGGCGGACGCGGCGGCGGCGTGTACGTCGAGGCGAGTGGCCGACAACCGCCAGGCGCCGACGATCAGCATCGCCACGATCACCATGACCGGCAGGACGAGCCCGACGACCTCGACCGACACCGAGCCGCAATCGCCCGACAGACTCTGCCGACGCAGTGGTGCTCGACTGCGCTTCGTCATCGACGCCTCGCTCCTTCCGCCCGGTCTCAGCCGACGGGTGGGACATCTTCGGTGGGTGCCTGGACCTGAACCTCGATGGGTACGGTGAGCCCTGGCACGGGAACGACACGGTTCGCCGTGCCGGTGATCGTGACGGTTGTGGTGACCGGCCCACGTTCCACGGTGATCTGGATGTCGTCGATGCCGGCCGGGTTGGTCTCGGCCAGGACTTCGGCGGCCTCACTGCGGCCGGACTCTGCCGTCGCCCCGTAGACACGCGCCGCCTGAAGTCCCTCCTTGGCGGCGTGCCGGGCCGACTGGTCCGCCAGCGACCAGACGGCGGCTTGCACGATCACGGTCAGGGCGAGCAGGAAGATGACGGTGTAGCCGACGGTCTCGGTCGTGACTGAACCACGATCGCCGCAGAGTTCGCTGCGGAGGTGTTGCCTGGTCCTGCTCGGACTGCCCATGATCGTGACAATCAGAAACCGATGGTGATAACCAGGGAGTTCCAGTACTGCGTCACGGTGTCCCGGAAGAGCATGCCGATTCCGCCGACGACGACGATGAAGATGGCGATCCACATGATTGTGTCGACGGTCTCGGCTCCGTGCTCGGGATTCTCACGGATGGCCCTGAGCCCATAAGCAAGGTTGGCGCGTAGACGGTGGATCATGGTGATCAACTCCTTCGAGCAGCCGTAAGGATGCGGTTTGTCGGTAACGCCGTGGGTTGTTCCACGGCTTGCTTGCGGGATGCCGGTCGAGGTCGAGGTGGCAGCGCTGGTCGCCTCGTGGAGCCACCGTTGACTGCTTGTCGAGATTCCCGACGCCTCTGATTCGAAGCGAGTGATCGAGACTCTCAAGGTGGCGGGTCGGTGAGTATCGCGGCGGCGCGGCACTCGCTGCCCTGATCGCGTTCCACCCGCAGCGATCCCACCAGGTCGTCGCCATGCAGCTGCATGAGATCCCTGAGGGCCGTCTGCGCCACGGCGCTCGCCGCCCGTCAGGCAGCGACTCACCGCGTGGCTCGACGAACGACAGCGGCGCTGGCCGAACACCGCCAGCCCGCACCTGTTCCTCAACCACAACAACGCCACCCGCACCGCCCTGGCCAGCACCCACTGGATCACCAAGACGATCGGCTTCTCGGCCCAAGCGTTGCGGATGGACCGCATCGTGCACAAAGCCATCACGTCCCCCGGAGACGTGCGCCGACTGACTGACATGTTCGGCGTGTCCGTTCCCACCGCCGAGCGGTACGCGTCCGGCGGCATCGAACCTGCCGAACCACGCGCCAGACCGCCGCTGCCGTAGGGTGCCTGCATGGACATCCCCGGCCTTGGGACGGTCTTCAAGGACCTCGACGGGTGGTACCGCAGCGAGCCCGTCCACGTGCCAGCCCTGGGCGACCGCGTACTCAACGTGATGGTTAACGGATACGACGACGACCCGGCCAAGGAAGAGTTCCACGCAGCCATCGCGGCGTTCCTCGACATCGACGACTCCGTCCTCAAGGCCGCCGCACCAGCGATCTTCGACTACTACCAGGACGTCGTATTCGAGGCCGCCCACGGCACCATGCTCGTAACGATCTCCAATCCTGAAGAAGTCTGGGCGCACATCCACCCCGTCGAGGCTGCCGTCGAGCGCGACAGCTTCCGCGACCAGCATGTGTACGTCACCGTGGAATGCAACTGCGACTGGGAGCCCGAACACGGACTCCAGATCGTTCTGCGAGACGGCCGAGCAGTGACCAAGGTTGGCCCATACGACGGCCACCTCACCAACGCAGCCGCCTTCAACCGCGACGACCTCGAAGGCGTCGTCTACCACCGGCTGAGGTAGCGCCACCGGCTGTGACCGTCCGGCACCTGCCGTCGTCGATTGATGAACGGCGATCACCCTGCCGTCAGTTCGTGAACCCACGGACTCGGATAGCCTCACAGCTGCGTACCTCCCTTCAGTTCCGGCGTAACGACACTTCGGAATTCGTGAACTCACTGACCTTTTAGAGGCCGGTGCGGATGGCCGCGATGGCCGGGTACAGCAGGAACAGGCCGTAGCCGACGGCGATGAGCATGACGGGTAGGGACATCCGGACCCCGGCCGAGCGGGCGGCGGATTCCATTGCGGCGGTTGTGCGAGCGCGCATCCCTGAGGCTCGGGCAGCGAGGGAAGCACGGACCCGGGCGCCTTCGGCACCGGCCAGCTGCATCGTGGCGGCCAACTCAGCCAACTCGTTCACGTCGGTGTCGAGGCCCAGTTGTCCAAGGGGCCGCCACGGCGGCTGCCGGGTCAGCCGGGCGGTGCGTAGCGCGGCGCGCAGTTGGTCGGCGGCCCAGCCGGTACAGACGCTTGCCGCATCGTCGAGGGCCTGTTCGACGCCGGCGCCACCGGCCAGGCTGATGGTGACCAGGTCGAGCATCACCGACAGGGTGTGGCGCAGCTGGGCACGTCGCCTCTCAGCCTGGGCGCGGGCTCGGGTGACCGCCCATCGGTAGCCGATCAGTCCGCCCAGGCCGGCGAGCCACAGCGGCACCAACCCGCCGACACCCCACAGTGCGGCCAGGACGGGCAACGCCAGTACCCCCAGTCCGATGGCCGCGGCTTGCTCGGCAAGGAACGTGGGAACGTCCTTCTGCAGCACTGCCAGATCGCTGCGGGTGCGGGCGGTGGGCAGGCCCAGGCGCACGAGGGGTGCGCCAAGCACCTGATAGCGGCGTTGTCGGGCGGTCATCGGCGGCGGCGCCGGACGACGTAGGCCGTCGAGCACGTCGACCAGGGCAGGTCGGTTGGGACGCAACCCCAGCAGGACCAGCGCAAGGCCGGTTCCGGTTCCGGCGCCCAGCAGCAGCGCGTCCCGCATCACCTCGTCACCACCTGGGGGTGGGGGATGGCGCCGGCCAGCACCCGCTCGTCACGGGCGATCCGGGACATCCGGCTGAGCCAGATGAATCCGACGGCGAACATCGCACCCACGATGGCGAGTACGACCTGCCCGGCCAGAGTGTCGTAGGGAGCGAGGAACGTGCGGTTGAGCAGCACCTGACCGACGGCCATGACCAGGGTGATCGCGATGATGATCCGCACCGACGTGCGGGTTGTCGCCCACTCGGTCTGGATGCGCATCCGTGCTGCAGCCTGCTCGCGTGCGGTCGCCGCGAGCGCGCCGAGCTGCTCGGCGAGGTTGCGAGCCTGTCTGGTGGCCGCCAGCAGCAACGACGCCACGACCATGTCCCCGGTCGGATGATCGAGATCAGCGGCGAACGCGCGCAGCGCGACCGGCAGGCGGACCCCAGCGTCGATCGCCTCCGACAGCGCGATGACCTGGGGTCGGATCGCCGCTGGCGCGGTGCCGGCCGTCGCGGCGATCGCCTCCTCCAGCCCAGCCGCCGCAGCCAGCGTGTCGCGCAAGCTTTCCGTCCAGCCCGCGATCGCCTCCAACTGCTCCTGCTCACGCTGATGAACCCGGTTCCCGACCAACACCGTGGGCAGGCTCCACGCTGCCAGGCCAGCCAAGATCGCGCCGACCAGCCATCCGGTTACCAGCCCCGAGACCACCGCCGCGATGATCACCGTTGCGGCCCGCACGGGAGTTACGGCCGCACCAGCTCGTCGTAGCAAGCCGTCGACCGATGCAGGGCTGTCACGGTCGCGCCGCCGGATTCCGTCAACGATCAGCCACAGGCCAAGGCCGTTGAGTAGCCCGACCAGCAGCACGACCGGCATGGCCATCCGTGTCACCACCCGTCACGGTCGAGGACAGCAGGGTCCAGGCCAACATCGACGAGCCGATCCATGGTCTCGTCCCGCAGCCGGGTCGCCGGCACCGCCTGGCGACCAGGACCGGGCCGGTATACCTCGTTGGACATGATCTGGTCCCCGTCGGTGCCGACGATCTCGCGAACGGAGGAGACGACCCGAAGGCCATTGGGAGTGCGGTTCAAGTGCACGACGATGTGCACGGCTTCGCCCAGCAGTGACGTCGCGGCACTTCGTGGATAGGACGCCGGGGGCTCCATCGCATAGGTGGTCATTCGAAGCAGCGCCTGCGAACTCGACGAGGCATGCACCGTCGCCATCGACCCGTCCACCCCGATCGACATGGCCTTGGCCATCTGCACGACCTCAGCCCCGCGAACCTCGCCGAGGATGACCCGATCCGGCGTCAACCGCAGCGCGGCGCGGACACACTGATCCAGGCTGAACTCGCCCACGCCCTCAATGTTTGCCTGCCGTGCCTGCATCGAGACCATGTCCGGGTGGACCTGCGGGTCCAGCGACAGCTCGCGGGAGTCCTCGATCACGATGAGGCGTTCCTGCGTGGGAATCGCGGAGGCGAGGGCTCGCAGGAATGTGGTCTTTCCCGCAGCGGGGCCGCCGCTGATGACGATGTTCCGACGGGCCAACACCAGGCCGGTGAACAGATCCGCCATCGTCGGTGTCAGCTCGCCCATCCCCACCAGGTCGTCCAGGCTCACCTTCACCATCGGATGCCGGCGGATCGACACCGCGACGCGGTCGCTGATGACCTGCATCGCGTGTAGACGCGCTCCGCCAGGAAGCTGCATGGCGAGTTCGGGGGAGTCCGGGTCGAATCGGCGCTCATGGGCTCCGAGCCGGGCGCCCATGTCGCGCAACTGCTCGATCAGTTCAGCATCGGAGTTCGCGACTGCGGCCACCCGCGCGCGGCGGCCGTCGCGGTACTGCACCTGGACGTTGTCACAGCCGTTGATGTTGATGGTCTCGATAGCCTCGTCGTCGAGGAGCGGTTGCAGCCCGCCGGCGCCAACGAAGGAATTGCGCAACGCTTGTCGAATCCGATGCTCGGCGGTCTCGCTCAGCGGGGGTTGCCCGCGGTGCAACGCCTCGCGCGCGTACTCGTCGAGAGCGTTGGATATCAAGAGGTCGACGTCGCCCGCGTTGTCTGCTCTGCCGACGACCGACACCTGTAGCCGGACGGCGACCGTGGCTCGTAACGCATCGAGAACATCTCGCTCGCCACTGGTCAGGGCGTGGGCGCCCCCCACGCCCATGCTGTTCCCCGGAGCGGAATGCCGAGCGTTCATCGGCCGCTCACCCCGGCGTGCTCCGTCACCGGCGCGACGGACGTCTCGGTACTGGCGTGCCGATCGAGGTCCAGTGCAAGGCCACGACAGGCCCGCAACAGTGGCAACCGCGTCCAGCCCGTCGACTGCCAGCCCCGCCGCGGCACCATCCGTCCGGCCAGAATCCCGGCGCCTCGACGGTCGTTCGGGACGGTCGCGGCCAGCGGCAGCCCAAGGCTGCCGGCCACCTCCACTGCGGGCCACCCGTCGCCACCTACGGTCACCAGCTGTACGTCCCGGACCAACCCGGTCAGCTGCTCGACGTGCTCGCGTCCCTGGCTGAGGTCTCTACCTTTTGCTGATGGGATTGGTCGGCCCGTCGGGCCGTTCAGTCGCACATCCGCAACCCGTACCTCATCCTGTACGGGCCTCAGCACCACCAGCAGGATGTCCACTGCCGACAACAGCGCAGACGCCGGCGAAGCTGGCTCCCACCGGCCCACGTCGAGCACCAAGGCTGGCCGGCCAGCGGCTAGCACTCGCAGCATCCGAGGTCCCCGCACAGCTAACGCCCGCAGGCTCGCCGCCGCGGCCCCAGGCTCCGCCAGGACCACATCCACCCCTGACGGCAACGGTTGCACCCACCGAGACGGATCCATCCGGACGCCGGCCCCGGATCGGGCATCGGCGGCCATCGACGCCAGCCCTGGCTCCCGCCCGCCATCGTGGTAGGTCCGACCGAACCGCGCCATCAGGTCGCCGCCCGCCGGGTCCGCCTCCACGACTACGGCGCCTGGCTCGGGCCACCGCAGTGCCAGCCCCAGTGCGAGCGTTGTCGCCCCCGGCGAACCCTTCGCGCTCGTCACCCCGATCAGCACGGTGCTCAGCCGCCTGAGCCCTGCAGAATCAGCGATACGTCTCCCGGAGTGACGCTGACCTGAAGTGCCGCGTCTGACGACAGCAGGAGCGACACGGCCGTCAGCCCAGCTGCGTCGGGGACCTCGATCGCTGACACCGACGCGGACGCCCGTACCGGCTGCACAGCTGCGGTTCCGTTGCCAGTCGGAGGCACGACCAGAACGGTCACCCGCGAACCCACGGTCATGCCGGCCGGTGCCTTGCCCGCCTTGACGCCGACGGCGACGACTGATTGGCCCACCGGCGGAAATGCCGAGCCACCCATCTGACCGGGCGACAAGAGGCTCCCGGCCACCAGCGGCACCGCCGCCGTCCGACCGACGACCGTCTCGCGCTGCGATTCGCCTACCACCTGCACGGCATCGCCGGGCACGATCCGTACGACCTTCAAGTCTGGGTCCCGGATCGTCTGGCCTGCCCCCACGTCGCGGGCCAGCGCCAGAACCGGGGTTGCCGGATCGGTCCGTAACGCGGTGCCGGCGAACAGCAGTGAGCACGCGATTGCAAGGACCAGCCCCAGCACCACGTTGCGCGGTGAGCGTCGGCGCACACCAACTGGCGGAGGTGTGGATGGCGACCGCCCGTTCGCCGCCGTGGCCGGTGCTCTCGTCAATGACACGGCCATCGGTCAGCCCGCCCCATTGAGCGCGGACGAGCGCTGCACCCGAAGCGGCACCGTGGCGGTTGTCGTTACAGGTTCGACCGACCCCGACGTGCCGCCACCGACCCAGCCGATCTCCCAGGTCACCGTCGCCCGCACCTCGTACACGCCACCCGGTTGGCCACTCGACGGTGCCTTGTAGGTGTGGCTGCAACTCGACGCTGCAGCCGGATCCATGCCCGCGCTCCACGGCATTCCCGCACCCGAGCAGGTAAAAGACGCCCCGTCACCAGTCGACCACTGCACCTGCTTCGGTGAAGCGGTCGCCGTCACGCTGAGGCCGGGGACCGAAGCCGTCGCTGACCGAGCCCGATACGAAGGGCCGTCCAGCCACAGCCACGTCGGCACGTTCAGCAGCTGAGCCGCCGGCGGCGCGGGATTGGCCCGGATCGCCGGCACAGGCAGACTCAGCCGGGAAATCGCAGACCGTGCCAAGACCGCCGGATCCGGCGACTGCGCATCCGCGATCCACACTGGCAGCCTCGCCGAAGCCCCGCCATCGCTGACGCAGTGGCGCGAATACCACGCTCCGGGCTGAGGGGCACCCGCTGGCGGATCGTCCCGGCCAATCAAGACGTAGCGGCAACCGTCCGCACCCTCGTGCCCACCACCGGCGCCACCACCGGTGTTCGACCCGCCGTTGTGTTCGTCCCCGGAGCTCCCGTTGCCGGTAGAGGGCGGTGTACCCACCTCGATGGAACACTCAGGCACGTCAGGAGTAAGGCCGCAGTCCACCGGCTTCCACTTGTCGGCTTGAGCGGGGGACGCAACCACCAGCAGAACCAGGCAGCAGGCTGCGGGCATGACACCGACAGCTGCCAGGAGCCGGAGCCTCAGCACGAGCCGACTCCCTGTACCCCGAAGGAGGTCACCTTCCAATTCTCGCCGACTACGCTCACGGTGGCGTTGACCAGCCGGCGCCCGCCCGGGGAGTCGGTGAACGGAGTGCCATTCGGAGTCGCTCTCACCCTGACCGCGCCGGAGGTATCCGCGCAGTCTCGGACTTTCGCCTGAGTCGGCGCGGCCGCGGGCGTGAGGGACTGGATCGACGGATTCACAACGACTTCGCCCCGCCCGACCAGACCGTCGCGACGATCGGACTGCAGGCCGCTCCTCAAGACCTTCAGCGCATCGCCGGTCGCGAATTTGGCGAGCTCCGGATGGTCCGGATTCGACGTCAGCCCGGCGTCGTCGTAGGCGGCCCACATGCCGCGGTACGCACCCAGCGCGAGATTCTCCGGCGTAACCGGTTCGGCGGGAGAGGTGGAGTGGTCGCCGGAAGTCGGCGTTGGTGAGCCACTCTTGTCACCGTCACCACGTGTGCAACCTGCCCCAATTCCCACCAGGCCGATGAGCGCGAGCACGGCCACCACCCTCCCCCTACGGTGTGCCACCAGTTGCCTCCATCACGGTCAACATGTTCTGTCCTATCCCAGAATCAGAGCCTGCCGCTACGGCACGTGAGTGCGCTACAACTGCGCGCGCCAATCGTGCGTCCAGATCGTGCGCACCGCTGGTAGGGCCGCATGGCGCCAACGCGACGGACTGCTCGGCGCCGCGCGGGCGGTGATCAGAGCGGGGTCATCGACAGCCACTGCTCGTTACGGCTGGATTTCGTTTTCACCCAAAGCGGCCCTAACCGGCGGCTCTCTGTCAGGTCGATAAACGAGAGGCCTTGACACCGCTGCGACTACTCGGTGAAGTGGGTCCTTCGCGCAGTGTCAGATGCACGACAGCTAACGCCTCGGGTCAGGCGTTGGGCACCTGTGCGGGGGGAGACGATGAACTGTGGCATTGATCCACTTTCGGATCTTGGAGCAGGTTTTCGGGCACAGCTGGTGGGCTTCGATCTTGCTGACGCTCGCTGATCGGCAGCTTCGATACACCGAACTCGCTGCCGCCCTCGTCGAGCGCTGGGGGGCGAGGCCCGGCGACGGCCACCTGTCGAAGGCGCTCAAGCAGATGCGCCAGGCTGGGCTCGTCGACCAGATCGACGACGGACGCGGTTACCTGACCTGGACGCTGACAGCTGAGGCCCACGAAAGGGCCGAGATGCTGGCAATGATCGAGAAGGCACTCGAAGAGGGCCACATAAATGTCGAGCGAAACTGATCTGAACGCGTCGTCGGGTTGACGGTTCTGGCTCGATCGCCCGCCTGCCCAGGCAGGGGTCTGCGGTAACCATCTGCCCGACGCTGCCGGTCTCACGTCGGCCAGGTGGTCCGGGCCCCTGCTATCTGGCGTCGCCTGCGACCGACGATGTCGACGACCAGATCCATGTCGAGAGGGTGCGTTGGCGGTCGGGTCGCCAGTGGTGGGCGGGACCGCCACTGATGCCGGGGCCGGAAGCTTTCGTGCGAGTTGCGCGTTCGGTCATGAAATGCTCGACGACCGTTGTCTGGCGGGCCACGGCGAAGGCCCGGAGGGTGACCTCGGGTGGCGAATCCGGACGCCTACGGATTCGCGCGATCATCCTCTCCGGGCCTTCCCACCCGTCCGAACGGGTGGTTCAGGGGGGCACGAGAGATGCTGCGGTGTCGCTTGTGTGGCCGGGTTGGACGATGAGTACGTACGAGAACAGGCCAGGGCGGCTACCGGCGACCCGCCGGGGCGACACATCAACGCTGCGTCGCTCGACGGCGTGGTCGTCCTTCATGGCAAGCAACCTGCGGAGGATGTAGGTTCATTGCTTTGCTCCTGGCACGAGCCATTCGGCGAGCGGATCACCCTGCAACTCGGTGGCCAGCATGGCCGCGATGGCTGCGGCGTCAGCAGGGGTAGCTGGCTGTACCGGCGTGATCCTCTCCGCGTTCGTTGTGCTCGCCGGTCAGGGGTAGATGCGGGGTGAAGAACCTGGTTGGGATCGTGCTGCCCAGCGGCGCGCGCCACATCCGCCAGATCTTCGGTCCTCCGTCGGGCAGGACCATCGACGGGCCGGGTAGGTATCCGAGCCGCAGACAGAGGTCGCGGTTGCGTGGGCTGGTGGCCTCCACGTAGGCGGGCAAGCCGAGCGGGTCGATTTGTTGGTGGTGGTTACTCAGCAGCGCGGTGCCAGTTCCCCGGCCTTGATGTTCGGGGCTGACGGCGGCGTAGGCGAGGTAGTGGTGCGCCTCGGGTGGGTGGTGCGATTCGAACATCGTCTCGAGTAGGAGGAACTTCGGCGCGTATGCGCCGGTCGCTTCCTGCACGCCCACGTGGCGGTCGGCGGCGATGCTGGGGGACGGTGCCGGGCGGGCGTACCAGATTGCGGCGGCGGATCCGTCGGAAGTTGTGTCCACGTGGCCGTATTGCAGGCTGTGGCCCACGACGTGGGTGAAGTAGCGGTAGGAGACGAAGCGGCGATCGTCGTGGTCGGAGATCAGCCAGTGGGCGACCGGGTCGTGGAAGAACGACTCGGCGAGGACGCCGATAAGTCTGCCCGCGTCGTCGGGCGTGGCCTGACGTACGGTCACGTTGGTGCTGATGCTCGTCATGCTTACTCCTGTGATGCGCAGGTTGCTATGGGTCTTACCTGAGGCAGTTGCTCACGGTGTTTTCCGAAGGTGACGGAGGCAGACTTAGCGGTAGGCGGCGGTGGCGAGGTCGCCGATGGCGGCGTCGACGGCGGCGGTGATGTCGCGTACCGGTTGGTAGTGCTGCGCGGCGATGGCCTTCAGGCGGCTGGTCAGGGTGGCGGTGTCGTCGTCGAGGTAGAGGTGGCTGGTGAGGCCGAGGTCGGCGACGAGGCCGGCGAGGGCGGCGGTGTGGTTGTCGGGTTGTTCGCGGCCGGCGGCGAGGTAGCGCAGGCGGGAGCGAGCTATGACTGCCCATTTGCTGTCGGTGGGCAGGTAGGTGTCGGCGCGCATGAGGCCGACGAGGCGCCGTCGGGTGTGCTGGCGCAGGATTCCCCCAGCGACGAGGCCCGCGCGGGTGCGGTCGTACAGGTCGTCGGAGAACCCCCGCAGCCATATGCGCAGCAGCGGGTGAGCGTTCCGGATGGTGGCGGCTGCGGCGTCGGCGATCAGGTCTCCGACTGGCCGGTCGATGTACGGGTGTATCCGCTGGTGGCCTGCTGCGCGCGCCTCGTCGTTCAGGTCGAGACTCACCCGCCCGGCCAGATACAGGTCGATCAGGACCGCGCCCGCGAGGCCGAGGGCGAGGGTTTGCCGGTGCACGTGGGGGTGTCCGGTGTCGTCGTCGTGGCCGAGGAGGAACAGGTCATCGCGCAGCGGCAGGCGCGGGATCGACGCAGTCATCGGCGGGGCTCCTACCGCAGTCCGGCGGTGAGCCGCCGCAGCCGCTCGTGTGCCCCGCCGTACGCGGGCCCGGCAGCGGGGAGCAGGGTTTTGTCGACAGCGGCGAGGACGGTGTAGTTGGGGTCGCACACATTGCCGATCGGTGCCCGCCCCGCCTGCGACACGAGTTGATAGGCGTCCAGGGTTTCCAGGCCGGTCAGAGCGCCGGCCCAGCCGACGAGGTCGTGCTGGGCGATGCGGTAGGCGTCCTCCAACGGGCGAGCACAGCCGATCGTCAGGATGTCCCGGTCGGTCTCCAACCGTGGCCACCGGGTGGTGACGCCTTTGATGACGTCGATGGCGAGGGTGGTGATCGTGGCGATCTCCACGCCGACGCCGCATGCCTCGCCCTCGCCTTGGCGGGCGTGTCCGTCGCCGAGGGCCAGCATCGCCCCGTGGACGTTCACCCCGAGGTAGAGGGTGGTGCCGGCGCGCAGTTGCGGGGTGTCGAGGTTCCCGCCGTGGGTGTCGGGCACGAGTGTGGATCGGGCTTCGAACGCGCCGGGGGCGACACCGATCGTGCCGATCATCGGGTCCAGTGGCAGGTCCACGCTGTGGTCGCTGCGGGTAGCCTCGAATCGCACGGTCCCGGCCTGCCGGTCGATGCCGTACACCCACACCCGCTCCTCCAGCGGCGGTTGCAGGGTGGCGGTGTGGAAGGTGGAGGTCAGTGCCCCGAAGTGCGGGAACGTCGAGGACACACCCCAGTCCCGGGCCGGGGTGATGGCGGCGAGGTGGACGGCGAGGGTGTCGCCGGGCTCGGCGTCCTCGACGAAGAACGGCCCGGACACCGGATTGAGGTACGGCATGCGGCACACCTGCGACGGCAGGTCCGCCGGACCCCGAACGAGACCACCGAAGCAGTCCTCCGTCACGACGGTGAACACGTCCCCGCCGCGCACGTGCGCGACCGGCATCCGACCGCCGAAGGTATAGGCCAGCTCGTCTCGGGCGGGCCGGTAGGTAAACGTGTCCATGCCGGTCACACCCGCTCCACGTGACGCGCCTGCGGCTGCGCGGGCGCCAACCCCGACAGGGCCGGTCGGCGGCCGGACAGGTACAGGCCGGCCAGAACGATGACGCCGAGGGCAAGCCATGCCAGGCCGAGACGTTGGGCGGCGATGTTGGCGTTGACCACCACCCACACCAAGATTGCGAAGCCGATCGCGGGCATGACCAGGTGCGCCCACCAGTTCCCGCTGCGCGCCCGGATGAGGTGATGCACCACGACCGAGACGTGCAGGACCAGGAACGCGACCATCGCCCCAAAGTTGATCAACGACGACAGCAGCGTGATCCCATCCGCGCGGGTCGCCATGTACAGGCCCAGCGCCAGGGACACTGCGCCGGTGAGTAACGTCGCGTTGATCGGCACGTTGCGGCGGATCGACACCTTCGCCAGGAACGCCGGCAGTTGTCGGTCGCGGGCCATCGCGTACAGCAGCCGAGAGGTGGCGACCTGCGCGACCATCGAGTTCGGCAACCCCCACGCAATGGCTGTCGCGACTGCGCACAGGGTCGCCAGCCAACCCCCGCCAGCCACGGCGGCGGCGTCGTAAAAGGCGGTCCCGTTCGGGTCACCATCGGCCAGCAGCGAGGCCGGGTCAGGGACGAGCATCGCGGCCAGCCACGTCTGCGCGATGAACAGCACCCCGGCCAAAATCAGGACGGCCGCCATCGCGCGGCCGATCTGCCGGGAGCCACCCTTGGTCTCCTCGGCCAGCATGCTGATCCCGTCGAAGCCGAGGAAGGACAGGACCGCGATCGACACCGCCCCCGCCACAACCGACCAGGTGAACGTGTCGGCGCTGTAGAACGCCGCCCAACTGAACCGACCCTTGCCGGTCGCGAGAGCCCAGCCGGCGACGGCCAAGAAGACCGCCAAGACGAGCAGCTCACCGACCAGCATCACCCGGGTAACCACTGCGGTCATGCGGATCCCGACCGAGTTGACGATCGTGTTGACCGCGACGAACCCGAGGAGCCACAGCCACACCGGCACCGACGGAACCGTGGCGTGCATCGCCACCGACGCCACCAGGTACAACAGCCCTGGTACGAGCACGTAGTCGAGGAGGATCACCCAGCCGGCCATGAATCCGACCGGCGGGCTGATGCCCCGGCCGGCGTAGTTGTAGACGCTGCCCGACATCGGGAACGCCTTCACCATCTGCGCGTACGAGAACGCCGTGAACACCAACGCCACCACACCGATCGCGTACGCGAGCGCCACCATCCCGCCGGAGCCGGCGTAGACGCTGCCGAAGATCGCCATCGGCGCGATCGGCACCATGTACACCAAGCCGTAGGCCAACAGGTCCCGGAACCGGAGTTGGCGCGCCAACTCCTGCCGGTAGCCGTAACGATTTAGGTCGTCCTGACCGAACATCCAGGATCCTCTCTCGAACGAAATGAATTGGTCATCGGTATCTACCCCACGAAAAACGCCCGCTGAGGCGGCTTGACCGCGACGCATCCAGGTCGGCGTGCGCCGCTCGTCAGTAGCGCCGAGAGTGACTAAAGGCGAAGACTGTCGATGTCGGAAAGGCTCGTCGTCCACGTCTGACAAACCGCCGACAAAAGCTTCCTTCGGATGACGGCTACCAGGCGGATGGAGTGCGGCGGACGCAGCCCAACGGCTATGCGCACTGCGGCTCGCAGCCACAAAAGGTCACTCATTGGCCTGCGTCGGTCAACGTGGGCGCTCTGTCGATGTCGGTGGATTGTCGTAGTCCGAAGTAGATCCTGTCCGACAACGACAGGAGTCGGCGATTGTCGATGGGCCTTCCCAGGCAGGCTCAGGGGTGGATCGTCCACCATTGGCGGCTCGCCGCCGCACTACCAATCAGCACACCAGGCCGGCCCCGGCAGATTCGTCTTGTCCGACATCAGCGGCGCCGCCATCGCACGAGGAGAACCCACCATGCATTTTCCGGATCTCGCAGGCGAAGACTTGTTCGATGTCGTGATCGTCGGCGCAGGTCCGGCGGGCCTGTTCGCAGCGCTGCGCGCCCAGCGCGCCAACCACGCCCGCCTGCTGATCGTCGACGGGGGTCAGGACGTGGCCGGCCGGCTAGAGGCCCGCGGCACCGACCCGGACAACAACGAGACGATCACGACAGGCTTCGGCGGGGCTGGGCTGTTCTCCGATGGCAAGCTTTGCCTGTCTCATCGCATCGGATCCACCGTCGCGCACCGCTTTCCCGCCGCGGACGTCGAGCACCGTCAGCACGCCATTGATGAGCTGATCCGCTCGGGTGAGCCGGCACCGCTGCAGGGCGTCGACGGGACCGCGGCCGCGGCCCTGCAGCAGCGCGCCGCCGCGTTGGGCATGGAGTATCTGCACTACCCGATCCGGCATGTGGGCAGCGACCAGCTTCCCGGGATGTTGTCGCGGCTACGGGCCTCCATCGCCGCCGGCGCCGAGGTGCGTTGCCAGACCACAGCCCTCGACGTGGTCGAGTCCGAGCGACCCGGCGCGCGCTGGAAGATGCTGCTGGAAAAGCCCGACCGTCCCCCGCAGTGGGTACACGCCGACTGCGTGGTGCTGGCCCCCGGCAAGGTCGGCGCCGCTTGGATGGACCAGCTCGGCCAACGGCTGGGTCTGCGCCGCCACCCCGCCCAGCCTAAGCTCGGATTCCGGCTGGAAGGACCGAAGGACTTTCTAGATCCGCTGCTGGCTGTCGCTGGCGACCCCAAGCTGATCTGGAAGGCCGGCAACGGCGCGGAGGTACGCACGCACTGTGTCTGCTACGGAGGCGACGTGGTGCCGGCCGACTACGACGGGCTGCTGCTCGTCGGCGGCCACTCCGAATCCAGCCATCACGCCGATCGCTCCAACACTGCCGTGCTTGCCACCGCAGGGCGCGCCCTGAGACTGACGGTGCAGGAAGTTCGCCGTCTCATCGCCGCGATTAACGATCGTCACGCGGGGCTGGTCGCCCAGCGCCTCGGCGACTTCCTGACTGGTTCACCATCCACCACCCCCGTCATCGACTTCGCCCGCGGCTTCGACCCCAGCATGCCGCACGTCGCGGCCGGCGATCTTGCCACCGAGCTGCCGGAGCCGGTCGTCGATCTGCTGCGGCAGTTCGTGCATCGGCTCGCCGAGCTGTGCCCGCAGGCGCTGCACCCGCACAACGTGCTCTACGGCCCAGCTGTGGAACGGTGGGCACCCCGCTTCGCCGTTTCCGACGACATGGAGACCGATCAGGCGGGCCTGTTCCTCGTCGGCGATGGCCCCGGCCTTACCGGCGGCATCATCGGCGCCGCCGAAACCGGCTGGCTCGCCGGCAACGCGATCGCTGGCCGGCTCACTAGCGCCGTCACCCATCCCTGACCCTTCCGGGAGAATCGATGCCTCTCACCCCCGTCCCCACGCCTGTGTGCGCCGACAACGCCCCGCTGTGGTCTGGCGCCGACCTCACCACCGACGACTACACCGTCGCCCTCGATCAGCGCCAGGCCGTCGAGGTCGCCGACGCGACGGAGGTCGCCTGCCGCGGGCTCGCTGGTCGGGATATGACCTTCGACCCGCACGTGTGCCGCGACGACTTTCCGCTGCCGTGGGTCGGCCCGGTCCTGGCCGAGGCCGCCCGTGAGGTGGCCGACGGCCGCGGATTCGCCGTCGTGCGGGGCCTGCCTGTCGATGGCATGAACGACCATCAGGCAGCCGTCATGGTGCGAGGCCTGGTCACCCACCTCGGGTCGATCGCCACCCAGAGCCGAGACCGGCACTTGATCCGGCACGTGCGCAGCACGGGCCATTCCCTCGGCGACGCCGTCACCCGCGGCCACCAGACCGCCGAGCGGTTGTGGTTCCACACTGACGGCGCCGATGCCGCGTTGCTGCTGTGCCGCCGCGCAGCCGCCGTCGGCGGCCTGAGCCGGCTCGCCTCTGCCGCCGCGGTACACAACACGATGCTGCTGCGCGACCCGGCTGCGGTGGCTGCGCTCTACGAGCCGTTCCACTTCCACATGGCTGGTGGCAACGTGCCTGGCCTGCCCGCCACGTTCACCTCGCCGATTTTCTCGCTGTACCGCGGCAACTTCAGTACCAGGTTTGTGCGGCACACCCTGCTGGAGACCCAGCAGGTAACCGGGGTCGTGTTGCCCGAGGTGGTGCTGACCGCGTTTGACCTCATCGAGGACATCGCCGGCCGGCTCAGCGTGGACATGGAGTTGCGCGCGGGCGATCTGCAGATCGTCAACAACCACACGGTGCTGCACTCCCGCACCGCCTACACCGATCCTGACGACGTCGAGCAGGCCCGGCACCTGCTGCGCTGCTGGCTGACGTTCCCGCACTACACCGGCCGGCGAGCCGGATTCGTCGATGAGGCGCTGCGCTTCGGCTGGCTCACCGACGAGCAGCAACGCGAAGCCGCCGGGATCTGGACCCCACCGACGCCCGTCGGCCTGAACGACCGTGGATAGGAGAGGGCCGTTGCCGCCGTCATCGCCGTCCACCACCCTGCAGATTTGCGACGCCCTGGAAGCCCACGCTCGCGAGCGTGGCGATCGGCTCGCCGTCATCGACGCCACGACGGCACTGACCTTTGCGCAGCTCTGGCAGCAGGCCCGCGCCCGAGCCGCCCTGCTCGGTCCGCGACCCGGCAGGGTCTGTGCGGTCTCGGCTACGTCCACCGGTGCGTTCTTCACCGATGTCGCCGCGATCTGGCTGGCCGGCGGCGTACCGATGCCCCTGGATCCGGCGACTCCTCCACCGCTGCGAACCGCGATGACCCGACGGGCGTCCACCGGCACGCACACCTGCCAGCCGTGGAAGGCCGTGCTCAGCGTCGTCGGCGGCACTTACCGCCCGCTCGTCACCGGCGGTGAGCCGCCGACAGTTGCCCGCAAGGCGCACGCCGTCGGCCTCGGCCGCCTACCCAACTCCGGCAGTACGGGGGGCGGGCGCACGGTAGCCATGTTCGCCTCTCCGATGCACCTCAACGGCCCTTTCGAGTTCGCCGCACGGCACCTGCTCCTCGGCGGCACCGTCGCTATGCTCAACCGGTTCGAGCCGCGCGCCTGGGTCCAGCTCGCCGCCGCCCTGGAGCCCAGCTGGGTGTTCCTCGCCCCGATTCAGATCAGGCGGCTCCTCGACGGCACTGACCCGCATGACTTACGCACTGCCCTGACCAGTGCCAAGACGCTGATGCACTCGGCCGCCCCCTGCCCGCCCGAAGTGCGCGCCCGACTTCTGAAGTTGGTCGACGCGCACGTCGTGGCCGAGTTCTACGGGGCCGCAGAGTACGACGGCACGTTCGCCCGTGCCGACGAGAACCATCCAGGCGCACGGCCTATCCCTGGCGCTCTGCTGCGGGTCGTCGACGCCACTGGCAGCCCCGCACCAGGTGGCCAGATCGGTGTCATCGAAGGGGCCAGCACGGCCGGAATGGTCTGCCACTACGCCGGCCAGCCGTGTACTGCTGCCGACGCGTGGCGCACCGTTGGCGACCACGGAACCCTCGATTCGACCGGTCGGCTGACCGTCACGAGCGTCGACACCACCGGGCGGGCGATCGTCGGTGGCGTCAACGTCGCGCTCGGCCGCGTCCACGCCGTGATCGCCGCGCACCCGGACGTCCGGTCTTGCCAGGTCGTCCCGATCCCCGACGACACCTACGGCCGAGTGATCTCGGTCCGGCTTACCACCTTCCGGCCGTTGACCGCCGAGGCGCTTCACGCCTACTGCGCCACTCACCTACGGCCGGCCGAACGACCTCGCCACCTGCACATCAACGCTCCCGACCAGCCGACCGTCGAGGAAACCGACCATGCCCTCTCCATGTGACCTCTGCGCCGCCATCGACTCCACCGGTCGCGGCGGGACACTCAGCCAGCACCTGTTCGCCGGTCAGCAGCACGTCGTGGCGCGGACCACCACCGCAGCCGCCGTACCGACCATCGGCGCGTTCGTACCCGGCTACCTGCTGGTCGTTCCCACCACCCACGCCACCTCGATCGGCCGCCTAGCGCAGGACGAACGCCGCGGCGTGCACGAACTGACCGAACTCCTCGCCGACCGGTTAGCCAACCTCTACGGCATGCCGGTCCTGGGCTTCGAGTACGGGCTGAACGCGCCCGGGGCCCGGCGCATCGAGCACGGCCACCTGCACCTCCTGCCGACCACCGCCGGGGCGCCGCTGCGGCAGTTCCTGCGTTGGCACCTACCGCTGACCGAGGCCACATCGATGGAGCACCTGCCCACCGAGAGCGATAGCTCCTACATCAGCGTCTATGAGCCCGGTCGACCGCTGGCCATCTATCCGGTTGCCAACGACGCGTCGCCGCGTATCAGGTTGAGAGAGCTGGTCGCGCAGTTCGACCCGCGGGTCAGCCCACGCGCGTGGGACTGGGAGCGGAACCCGTTTCCGGCGTTGATCCGAACCACCGTCAACGACCTCGCCGGTAGCCCGGCCGAACAGGTCATGGCGGGGGTCGGACGACGATGAGCTGGGACCTCGCGCGGCTGTGGCACGCGTTGGCTGAGCAACAGCCGGACCTCCCCGCACTGATTCACGACGGCCACACGCTGACCTGGCGACAGTTCGACACCGCCGCCGCGGGCTTCGCCGCCCGGCTGCGCCAGGCTGGGATCCGCCGCGGTGACGTCGTGGCGCTCTGCCTACCGAACGTCCTGGAGTACCTGATCCTTGTCGCCGGTGCGATGCGCTGCGGCGCCACACCCTGCGGCGTCAACTACCGCTACCGGTCCCACGAGCTGGCCATGCTCCTGCGTCACCTTCAGCCCGCAGTGGTCTGTCACGACCTCGACAGCGAGGAGGACCTCGACCGGATCCGCGACCAGCTGGTCGAAGTCCGTCGCTGGTACGCCGTTGACCACCGTGCCACCGCTGGCGGCCTCGCCCGGCTACTGCTCGACACCGGCGGCGACCGGGACCAGCTCGACTCCCGGCCTGACGACGTGCTGCTCAAGTGCACCGGCGGCACGACCGGCCGTCCGACCGCCGTGCGCTGGTTCGTCGGCGACGTCCTCACCCAGCTCAATGAGCACAATCCCTGGCACCAGCACGACCTTGCGCATGATGGCCCTAAGCCCGCGCCCGTCGAGCCGGTCCGGCTGCTGGTCGGCAGCCCGCTCATGCACGGCTCCGGGCTCACCCGGGCGATCGGCGCGCTCTGCGCTGGCGGCACCGTCGTCACCCAACGCGGATTCCACCCCCTGCGGCTCCTCAACGGGCTCGCCCGGCACCACGCCACCAGCCTCGCCATCGTTGGCGACGCGCACGCACTGCCCCTGGTCGACATGCTCGACGCTGAACCAGGCCGCTGGCAGCTACCGGACCTGGCCACCATCACGTCCTCTGGTGTGGCGTGGACCGCTGAGGTCAAGCGCAGGCTGCTGCAGCATCTCCCGCAGGTTCGACTGCTGGAGTCCCTCGGCGCCACCGAGGCCACCGGCCTCGGGTTCAGCGTGGCCACGGCAGGCAATGTGCCGCCGACCGGCGAGTTCGTTCTCGGCCGCCACGCCCGTGTCTTCGCCGCCAACCAGCCCGCTCGGCCCGGTCACACCGGCACCATCGGGGTCAGCTGGCCGCACCCTGCCGGCCTGCACCCGTCCGGAGGACTCCCGGCAGACCGGTTCACCGACCACGCCGGGCATCGCTACCTGCTGTCCGGTGACCACGTCCGCCTGCTCGATGACGAGCGCTACCTCCTGCTTGGCAGGGCCGGCGAATGCATCAACACAGGCGGCGAGAAGGTCTACGCGCCGGAGATCACCGACACTCTGCGCCGACACCCCGGCGTCCGCGACGCGCTCGTCCTCGGCGTCCCGCACCCGCGGTTAGGGCAGACCGTGACCGCGCTGGTCCAACTGTCCCCTGGCACCACCACCGAGAACGTGCGTGAGTACGCGCGTGCCCACCTTGCCGGGTTCAAGGCCCCCACCGTCGTCATCGGCGTACCGGCGATCCCCCGCACCGGTGCCGGCAAGCCCGACCTCATCACCGCCCACACGCTCGCCGCCCAGCACGCTGGAGGCACCGCATGACCCACACCGCCGCCACGGCCATCGCCCACGCAGACCTCACGGCAGTGGCCCGCCGCGAGCAGGCCCTGCTGACCGCCGCGCTCGGCTCGCTGTTCAGCCACCCCGCCCTCGACGAGGAGATCAGCCGCGCACTCGGCTATCCGGACTGGCCGCAACCGCTCACTCTGCTGCCCGACCTCGTCCCCGAGTTGACCACCACCACACCCCAGCTCGCCGCCTACCTCGCCTTCGCCACCACCGCTGGCCGGCAGGCGGTCGACGTGATCGCCGAATACGGCTGGCCGATCAGGCCGGCCGCTGCGGACGCGGCATGGCTCCTGCTGCAGCACGCCGACCACCTCAATGACCAACGCCACGCCCTACTGCCCAGCGTCGCCGGCGCGGTACACCACGGCATCGCCGACCCTCGACACTTAGCCATGCTGACCGACCGCGAGCGCACCGTACGCGGCGAGCCGCAGCAGTACGGCACCCTACGCCTGATCCGCGATGAGCAACCCGTCCTGCTGTACCCGCTCGCTAACGACGACGCCCGGACCAACGTCGACCGCACCGCCATCGGCCTGCCGTGCCTCGCTGACGATGCCCAGTACGCATACTCGCCGATGATCCCGTACGGCGTCGCCCGAATGTGCCCCACCAACGCCTGGCCAGCGGAAGGCCTGCACGACCTGCGCCCCGACCCCAACGTCCCGATCCCGCCCGACCTACCCGAACCCGTACCCGCAGGCCAGGTAGGTGTCTACCTCGCAGCCACGCTGCGATACCGCAACCAGACCCGTCGAATCCGGGACGCACTGCCACCGCCACTGGTGTCCACCAGCCGCTGGCTCGACATCGATCCGCTGACCCGAGCCAGCTGCCAGTTCGACGCCGGGCCCGCCCTCAATCAGGTCGCCGCCCGGCTCTGCCTCACCGACGTCACCCGCTCCCGCTTGATGATCGCCTTCGCCGAACACCGCCGTAGCCACGGCCTGGGTGTCGAGCTCGGCGCGGCCCTCTCACGCGGCGTCCCCGTGATCATGATCGGTGCACCGCTGTGCTCCTTCGACATGCTGCCCGACGTCACCATCGTGGCCGACCTCGACCAAGCCCTCGCCGCGGCAGCGGGGCTTGCCAGCTCTTTTCGGGAGACACATTGACTGACCAGCCCGCAGCACCGCTTCCAGCCAACGGCAACACCATTCAGCCCCAGTCGCGACACGAGCCGGCGCGGCCCGCGCGCAGCGACTGAGTACTCAGCGAGAGGAACAGACAAAGTGCACAAGATTGTGCTGTTCGCTGGCGTCGACCCCCTGTCCACCGGGGAATCGAACTATGCCTGGCACCCACTGTCGGTGCTGACCATCGGCTCAGTCCTTGAGGCCCACGGTTTCGACGTGTGCATCATCGACTGCCAGGTCGACCACGACTGGCGCGACCAGTTGGCCAAGCATGCGACTGAAGCCTTGTTCGTCGGCGTCACCTGTATGACCGGTCCGAGCATCGGCAACGTCCTGGCCGCCATCGACATCGTCCGCACGGCCGCACCCCAGGTACCCATTATCTGGGGCGGCTACCACGCGACCCTCGCCTGGCGCGCCATCCTGCGCGAACGCCTCGCCGACGTCGTCGTCACTGGGCCCGGCGAGTCAGCCGCGCTTGGGCTCGCCCAGCGACTTGCTGCCGGTCAGCGCCTCAGCCCCGAGACGATCGGCGATCTGCCGAACCTCGCCTTCCTCGACGGCCGCACCGCCATCGCCGCATCCGGCGCCGTCACACCGAACACGGTCAAGACGACCTACGAGTTCGTCGGCGACATGAACCAGTTACCGCCGGTGAACTACGGCCTCATCGATCCGACCCGGTACTACACCTCCGCGATGAGGGACCTGTCGTACATCACCAGCTACGGGTGCCCCTATGCCTGCGCCTTCTGCTCCGAACCCACTACCAGCACCAGGAAATGGAAACCGCTCGCGCCGCAACGCATCGTGGCCGAGCTGCGTCACCTGTGGGACACCTACGCACCCGACCAGATAAGCCTGCTCGACCCCAACTTCTCCACCAACATCCACCGCGTCGCGGAGATCGTCGAACTCCTCGAACGCGACGGCGTTCGCATCGAGCTGCGGGCGAACATGCGGACCCGTGACGTGGTCAACCTCGCCCGATTCCTGGATCTGGAACGGCTCCACGCGGTCGGCTTCTCCGCGATCTTCCTCGGCTGCGAATCCGGCTCCGACCGCATGTTGAAAGTGCTCCGCAAAGGCGCGACCGTTGCCGACACCCGGGCCGCCTGCCAGCTGCTCGACCGTGTCGGCATCGTTCAACTGACGAGCTGGATTCACGATCTTCCCGGAGAGACCGACGACGACAGCGAGCAGACCTGTCAGCTGGTCACCGAGCTGGCGGCCCTTCGGTACAACCGGCAGAAGCACCACTTCTTCATGCCGTTCCCGTCGACCGAACTGTACGAAACGATCTACGGCAAGACGCTCGACGACGGCCGCACCCAAGCCGAATGGGCCACCAGCGACACGTACGGCGGCTCCGCCCTATACGCCGGAAGTCAGGACCGGCGCCAGTGCGTCCTCGGTCGGCTTGCCGAGCTCAAGCAGCGCTTCCCGCACGCACTGGAGCGAACCCTGCCCCGAACGTGACTAACCCTTCAGGCCTGACTCTGCGTACGCGTGACGCACCCTTCGCCGCGGCAACGAGGTGACCGTCAACCGCAGGCGGGGATACGTCACGCATCGCAGGGCAACCCGTCCTGCCCTTTATCGGCGCAGCTCATGCGGAGCCGACATAGCCAAACCCGGCAAGTCGATCCAGCCAGCATCCTCGTCGGCCAACGCGGTCCGCTCAGCCGCCGTGAGGATGCCTATCCCCATCCGACGCTCCGGAGGCAGGCAGTCCAGGGCCACGCGCCTTGCCACATAGTCCATGATCGACGTCGCCATCGGCAGCTCGGGATCGTCCGTGCGGCCCGCTGGCACGAACCGCATGCTGGCGTACTTCGACACGTACACCTCTGCTGGCGCGCCGGCCTGAAGGCCGAGCGTGATCGCAACGCCCAGCGCATCCATCATCCCGGCCAAGGTGGACCCCTGCTTCGCCATCCGGATCGTCACCTCGCCAACGGAGCCGTCTTCTGCATCGGCGGTAGTCAGGTAACCCTTCTGGTCGTCGACGGTGAAGCGAGTCGTCTCCGCCCGTCGAATACGAGGAATCTTTCGCGTAGTGCGTCCACTGTTCAACATCGCAGCGGCTTCCGGCATGAAATCTCCCGGTTGGGTTCACGGCCAATACAACCTATGGGGACAGTACAGCAATCGACCCACAAGATGTGGTGGCCGCGCCGCCGAATCGTAGGTTCATTTTGAAGTGGAGCACGGCCAGCACGTCTCGGCGCATCACACGCCAAGGGGCGCGGTCGCCACCGTTGTCCACCGGTAACTGCGGTGCTCTCGGCGCAGCGCGATCAGCGTTGCCTGTTGGATGGTCACCCGGGCAGGCGGCTGGCGACGGAAGGCGTTGAGGCGGTCGCAGATTGGTCCCGTCGGCGCTTGCGAGCCGCTGTAGGCGATCGTCACGTGCGGCCGGAATCCTTCTGCAGCCTCCGGCACCGTCTGCCACACCGCGCCGATCGCATCACGGATGGTGGCGCGCAGGTGTTCGACGCGGTCCCAGGGACGGATGAGCAGGCCAATTCCCTCGGCGTCGGGGTCGACCGGGCCAAGCGACAGCTCCAGCGGCGGCAGGCCGGCGCAGCGTCGCCGCGTTTCGGCGACGACTGTTTCGATGTCGCTGTTGGTGACCTCGTCGGTGAAGCCGAGACCTTGCATGGTCAGGTGCAGCCCGTCGAGCGGCACCAAGTCCAGTCCGGGCAGAGTGAGTTGGCGCTGCAGGTCGGTGACGAGGTGATGGAGTTCAGCTTGGTGTTCGAAGGTGAGGTGCCAGGTGTAGAACTGGCGGTCGGCCCGCCAGCCCGGGCGCCAGTACCAGTGGTTGGTGAGTTTGGGCAGGTCCTGGTAGGCGGCCCAGCGCTCGTGCAGGCTGGCCAGTTCCCGGCTGCTCATGACAGCGATGGTAGAGCGGCCTGTCCGGTGGCAGCGACCTGTGTGCGGTCGGCGAGCAGGTCGGCGACGTGCCGTAGCTGTGGGTGGCGGGCGAAGGGGTGGGCGGCGGCGAGGAACTGACGGGCGCGTTGGTGGACCGATTCGAAACGCTGGTCCGCGGTGAGGGTGAGCGCCTCCACCGCCAGTGCGCCTGCTTCCTCGGGGTCGGGATTATCGGCGTGCAGGTGCGCGGTGGCCAGGTCGAGGCGGCAGAGTGCACGCGGGCCAGCCAACCCTGCGGTGTCGAACGCGGTGATCGCGGTGGTGAGATGGTTGGTGACGCCCGCGGTACGGCCGAGCGCCAGGTATGCGGTTGCCGCGTTGGCCGCGGTCCTGGCCGGGCAGTACGGGCCGAGGGCGAGGCTAGCGCTGACCGGCGAGCCGGCTGGGTAGTCGGACAGCATGGTGAACGCCTGGTCGACGGCACGGTCGACGCCGTACCGGTCGCCGAGACGGGCGAGGGCGCGTGCCTGACCGTTGATCGTGAGGCGGATGCGGTGTCCGCTGGTGCCGCCACGGCGCAGGCCGTCCTGGGCGTAGGCCAGCGCGTCATGGTAGTCACCGGCGTAGAAGGCGATCAGGCTCTGCGTGGCCCGCGCCCAGGCTTGCGCGTCGGACTGCTCGGCAGCCTCGGCGAGGTCGAACGCTTCGGCGGCGTAGGCGTGCGCCGCACCGAATGCGCCCAGGTCGAGGGCGAGTGCGCCGAGAAGTCCGGACAGGTGAGCGGCGACGGCGTAGAGCCGGGCGCGTTGCGGTGGGTGCTGCCTGCCTGCCATGAGCTGGTCGACGTAGGAGCGCAGCGGTCGCATACGCGCTACGAGGATTACCGGGGTGAGGCGCTCGTTGTCGGCGATCGCCTGCCGGACCTCGTTTTCCAGATACGCGAGACGGATGTTGTCCTCGACGGAGGACTTCAGCGCCAGCCGGCGTGCATCGATGCTGTCCTCGCGTTCCCACAGAACAGCACCGCCATTCGCTCCCAAGGCGTCGTGGCCAGCATCGATCAGCGTCGCCGGCCCCGACGTGCTCCTGGCCTCCTGGATCGCCGATGAGCGTCGTCGTTGACGGTTCAGCTCGGTGACGCGGTCATACTCACTGACGAGCACGCCACCGGTCTTCAGCACAGTGTCGCAGCGCGCCCAGAAGGCGCGGTCCGGGTGCTGGTGACCGGTCTCCGTGTTCGCTACGGAGCTGCGGCCGTACTGCACGAGCCGCGCCAAGTCGTGCTGGGTGTGACCGCCGGCCCTGCGCAACTGCGCGAGCCGGCGGCCGAGCTCGCGGTGGGCGGCTCTTGTCTCGTCGCTGTCAGCCATCGCTAACCCCCGGTCTACTGCAGACGTGCAGTCACGGCGTGTGCAGACGACAGCTGCCGCCTGTGAAAAATCTTCCGGGCCGGCCGAGCAGCGCCGAGCATCTGGCCAAGCACCAGTGCGGCCGATGGCCGCTGCGAGATCGGGCAGCATCGTCAGGTGCCCATTGTCGAGCGTGGCGGCAGCCCGTGGCAGGACCACAATGTCGAAGTTTTGTCAGAGTTTGATGTCGGCATCTGCCGACAATGTCGGCGCACGGCGCTGCGGGCGTGTCGACCGACCGGCGTCCTACGGTCTCTGCATGCCCTCCGAACGTCGCGATGTCACCGCTGGCCTGCCTCGCAAGTGGATGGCAGCCGGCCTGCTGGTCACCCGATGACGACGAGCGTTCTGATGGTCAAACCGGTCTACAAGGCGCGATAGGAGGTCCATGACGGGTGCGTCGAGGCTGACGAGTCTCCGTACCAGGCCGGGATCCGGGAGTGCCGGGAGGAACTCGGCCTGGATCTGACACCGGATCGGTTGCTCGTTGTGGACTGGGTGCCGACCCGCGACGGGCGTACCGACCGCGTCATGGTCATCTACGACGGGCACCCTCGACCCCGGTATGGAGGAACGGATCGTGGTGCCGCCTGGCGAGTTGCAGGGCTGGGCCTGGTTGGACCCGCCACAGGCCGTAGGGCGAGCTGCTCGTCATTGACCACTGGACCCAGGCCGGCCCTGCGGATGCCGACCAGCGCGACGAAACGGGCGTCGGTGGGGTCGGTCTTGCGGCCCTGTCCGGTGGCGAACACCCGCGTCCTGGCGGACAGCTTCGGCGGGACGTCAGCGACCTGTTCGCCGTCGGCGAGTAGCCGGCGCTCACGCCGACGTCGAGTAGTCCAGGCCCGTGGAAATGCTATGCGGCTGCGGAGAGCGCGGAGACGACAGAAGTGGGCATCTGCTGGCGGGCGGTTCCGCTCGCGGTCGAGGTGAGGAAGTTCAGTAGGTGGCAGGGGCGCTCGGGGGTGCCCAGCGGGACCGGTTCGACTCGTCGCCATCCGCGAGCCGAGGCGGCCTTGATCGCGGTTAGGTAGGTGCCTTCGCTCATGCGACCGAGCGTGCGGGCGCGCATCAGCAGCGCGGCCAACGAGACCTGCCAGTAGCGCTTGAGTTCGAACAGTCTTGACCAGTCGACAGTGTTGGGCAGATGGTCGGCGATTTCGTCGGCAGGCATGAGGAACGCCGCAGCGAACGTGTGTGCCTGTTTCTCGACTTCTTTGACACCCCAAATCTGTTCGCCATGCAGCACGAGGTGGCCCAGTTCGTGGGCTGCATCGAAGCGTGATCTGGCGCGGTCGTTCTTGTCCGTGCCGAGCACGACGACCGGGTGGTCGTTGAATGGCAGGGAGAACGCGTCGACGTCGGTGCTGCCCAACGGAAGGCGGATGACGACGACGCCGTGGTGTTCGAGGAGGTCCACGACGTTGCCGATAGGCCCGGAGGGTAGTTCCCACTCCATACGGACCTGCCCGGCGATGCGCTCGATTTCCTCCCCGCCGGCATCGAGGCTGTTGACCCGGATCTCCGGGACGGCTCCGGTGGGGAACTGCCCGGCGGCGGTGGCGTGGACCGCGAGGTCGTGGGCGACATGGGCGACGGCGCGCGCTCGGCGGCGATCGGCGACCGCGGTGCGGCGCAGCGATCGGAAGAATCCCTCGTGTGTCTCCACGAGGGGTTGGTTGAAGAACTCGACCGGCACGTCGAGCGTCACGCTCAGGACATTGAGCGTCTCGGGACTGGGCCGGGCGGCGCCGCTCTCGAACTGGCTGACAGCGGCTGCTGAGACGGCTACCTGCCCAGCGAGATGGGCCTGACTGAGCCCGGCTAGCTCCCTAGCCATCCGCAGGCGTGCCCCCTGGAACCCCGGCGCGCTCACTCTGTCTCCTCCGCCCTTGATCTTGCATCCGATTCTGGTCGGTTCGCGGCGTAAGGCCGGACTGCCGCGCCGAACATTACCCCTTCGACGCGGAACGCTATGCGGAACATGACGTCGAAAAATTAAGTAAGATCGGAAGGGTTGAAGCCGGGGGTTGGCCGCACCGTGCGGTCAGGTTCCTCCGGCCAGGACGACACCGCCACGGAACGGCGGTTCAGAACGGATGTGTATACATGGCACCGCGAACCACAGGGGAGGCGTTCGGCGAGTTCGACGCCGCGCTGAACCTTGACCGGCGGGAACTGGAGCAGGCTCAGCGCCGCCACCAGGAGGTCACCGAGGTCTTGACGGAGGCGGGCATCGCCTCGTCGACGTTTTTGCAGGGCAGCTTCGCCCGCAAGACGATGCTCAAGCCGCTCAAGGACGTCGACATGGTCGTCCTGCTGGCCGAGGATCACCGGCAGCGGTGGTTCGGCTCCGGCAAGGGCGGCCCGGCCGCCTCGATGGCGGCGATCCGCCGGGTGGTCGCCGCCCGTTGGCCCGGCGCCCGTTTCGACGAGGACAAGCAGCCCGCCCACGCGCTGCAGGTCACGTTCGCGGACTGCACCTTCACGTTCGACCTGGTGCCGGCCTTCGAGGACTACGACGCCGTGGAGGGCGTGTTCATCGCCGATCGTGACCTCGACCGCTGGGAGTGGTCGAACACCCGCACCCTGCGGCGGGTGATCCGTGAACGCAACCTGGCCACCCTCGGCGCCTTCGTGCACCAGGTCCGTATGGGCAAGTCGTTCAAGACCAACCAGCCCACGCTGGAGAAACTGTCTGGCCTGGTCATCGAGTCCCTGTGGTACGCGGCGATCACGACGAAGATGTCCCACGCCACCGCCACGGTCACCGCGCTCGATTACGCGGCCGAGGCGGTCATGGGCAACGTGTACGACCCGACCGGCGTGGACGACCTCGCCAAGGACTGGACACCGGGCGAGCGGTCCCGGTTCAGCCAGACGTTCAGCCTCGGGGCCAAGCGAGGCCGCGAGGCGCAGCGACTCGCCGCCGACGGCGAACATCAGGCCGCAATCGATATCTGGCACACGATCTTCGGCGAGCCGTTCCCCACCCCGGCCGCCCAGCCCGCCGCGCAGGCGCTGGCCGCACTGAGCGCGGGCAGCATCACCTCCACCGGCCGGGCCGTGAATTCGCAGCGCGGCGCCCAAAGCAACCGGCCGGCGAGGTCATGGCGTACCCGGTGACGGCGGTTCTGCAGGATCCCGCAGCGGCGGCCGACCACCTCCTGCGCCACGCCGACGTGTTCGGCGTGGCACAGGCCGCCGGCCACACCACCGCGCTGGGCGCCGCACGCCTCGAACTGACCCTGCTGCCACTACCCGCCTTCGCCGCCGACGGCTACCCGGTCGAACAGATCCGGCTGGTCATCCTGCCGCCCGGCAATCGAGTGCACGCCTACCCACGCACCGGCACCAGTAGCCGTCCCTACAAGCACCGCAATCTTCAGCCGGGGGATCTCTGCCTGCAGTACGACCGTGACGACCTTGCGCTGCGGTGGCTTCCGGAAGATGGACTCGAGCCCTTGGTCACCCTCGTGCACCGGCACTTGATCTTCGAGGAGGCATGGCGGCGCAGCGGCGAATGGCCGTGCGAGGATGCCCCCCACGGCGACGACCGGAACGCTCCACACCGGATCGCCACGATCGCGATGCGAAAGGAAATCGGCCGGTGGTCACGGACCTAACGACGCTCACGCAGGCCGCGGATCCCGTCACCACCCAGCCGCCCACCATCACCATCGCCCTGGCCGTCCTCGGCTCCAGCGTGGTCGCCGGCCTGATCAGTGTCATCCTCGGCAACACCCGCGCGAATGCCACCGCACGCCGAGAACGCTACGCCCAAGCCGTGCGTACCCTCGTCGCCTGGGCCGAATACCCCTACCGCATCCGCCGCCGGACCAGCGACGACGCGGCCACCCTCACCGCCCTCGCCGACCGCGGCCACACCCTGCAGGAGCAACTCGCCGAATCCCGCGCATGGATCGCCGCCGAGAGCCGCGCCATGAGCGAGGTCTTCGACGCCTGTCTCGCCGACATCAACCCCCTGGTCGGACCCGCTTGCGCGATCGCCTGGCAGCAGCCACCCATCACCAAGAGTGCCGAGATGCTGCTCGGCGACTTCGGCCCTCGCGGGATCAACGCCATCGTCGCGCGCGTGGAGTGCGCAATCATCTACCGCTTCGGACTGCGTCGCCTGATGTGGCGCCGGTGGGTACTGCGCAGACTCCGCCACCGGGCTTGCCTGCCCAAGGCATCCCCGACCACGGCCGAGTAGGTCGGTACTCCCGGGTCTTCTCGTCCGCACTGCTCATCGCCTTCTCGATCATTGTGATGAGTCAGACGGTGCCTCGAATCCAAAGGACCGGACGCGACGGCGATCTTTGGCGCGCGTTGACCGCAGCGTCTAACCGGGCCTCTACGCCTCCTGTAACTCCGGGGAGGGACGACGTCGGTTACTAAAAGTCACCAGCACGGCACGCATGGCTAGATGTGGCCCGGCTCATGCGCTTTGTGGACGAATGTCTCACCTCACCAGGGCTGCCGCGCTGAGACGCTGGCACCAGAATCGGACTCGCCCCGCTCTGCGACCGACGCCCTCAAATCGCCCATACAACCGCCACTCGAATTCCGAGCACCCAGCTCCGCAGCCGAACAGGCTATACGTCTTTCGGGGAGCGGCTGGGGCCGGCCAGCACGGCCGTCAACACCCCATCCGTCTGTAAGCCTCTGACCAATCAGCCAACACGATTCCCGCGGATGTACATCTCCCTCGTAGGGCGGCAACTTGCGGAGCGGAGACGACGGCCACCCGCTACTGACCGGGTATGCTCCTGCGGCCCGGGGCAGTAGGTTCGGGGACGAACCAGGTGCGGTGCGGAGGGTGAACGGTGGCAGAGGCTGGGCAGGACCGCTGGATCGAGGTCTCGCCCTCGCAGTTTCCGCACGAAGCCGAAGGGTTGGCACTGGTCCGCGCGATCATGCCCGACGAGACGCCGTTTCGCGCCTGGTCGAACTTCGAGTTCCGCGATTCGCGGGGTCGATGGCACGAGGTCGACCTACTTTTACTCGGTCGCAAACAGCTACACCTCATCGAGCTCAAGTACTACTCTGGCACCCTCCGCGGCGATGATCAGCGTTGGGCTCGCGACGGTCGGCGCCCCGAAGATTCGCCGCTCAAGCTGACCCGGCGCAAAGCGCAGTTTTTCGCGAGCAAGCTGAAGGACGAGCTGCGTCTGTGGGCGCAGGAGCAGAACGTTCAGATTCCCGACGAGCGAGACGTCATCCCGTTCGTGCAGGAGGCGGTGTTCCTGCACCATCCCGATCTGCGCTGCGTCCTCAGTTCATCAAGCACTATCAACCTCTACGGCCTGGATGACCACAGCTCCCGAAGCAACCTGGCCGAAATATCTGAACTGGTGCTCGAACCCGCGGGGCGGCGGGCGATCGGCCCGAACCAGGAACACATCCTGGTTAAGCTGCTCGAACGCATCGGCCTGGTACAACGCCGGGAGCGTGAGGCGGGGTCCTGGGTCATTGAGGACCAGGCCATCGACTCCGACGAGGGCTGGCAGGATTGGCTCGCCTACCACCGGGTGGTCCAGCAGGACCGTGCCCGGATTCGGTTCCGAGTCCTACCACCGGCCGCCGGCCAGCAGGAGCGGGCGTCGGCCCGGCAGATCGCGGAGCATGAGTTCCGCATCATGTCCCGGTTGCAGCACGACGGGCTGCTGCGCCCTCGTGACTTGGTCGAATCCGAACTCGGCATCGGGCTCGTCTACCCCTATGACCAGCAGTGGCAGCGCCTCGACCTATGGCTGGCAGGCCAGGATCAGGGTGTGCCGCTGGCAACGCAGTTGTCGATGATTCGCCAGATCGGCGAGGCGCTGCAGTACGCCCACAACAACCGAGTCGTACACCGCGGGCTGATTCCGCCCGCGGTCTGGGTGCGTCCGGTTCCTGGCACCCAGAACGACGTCAAGGTGCGGGTCGGTGACTGGCAAGGCGCCGGCAGCGTCCAGAACGCCTCGGCCGGCAACTCTTCGCTCCACGGGGTGACCTCGCTGGTCAACGCCGCCCTCGCGAACCACGGACCGGGAGCAGCCGAGGTGTTCAGCGCCCCTGAAGGGGCGTGGAGCGCAGACGCCGACCGTATCCGGCTCGATGTTTTCGGTCTGGGGACACTCGCCTTCTACCTGATCACCGGGAAGGCGCCGGCACCCACCCGTAGCGCTCTCAAGCAACGACTGCGTGACCAGCACGGCCTTGACCTGGCGATCGAGCTGCCTCAGGTCCCGTCGACGTTGCGATCGCTCGTCCTCAAAGCAACTGATCCGGCGCCCAGCCGGCGGACGGCCGACGTCGCGACTTTTCTGTCGCAGCTCGCCGCGGCCGAGCGCGACTCCGCGACCTCAAGCGAGGAGACCGATCCGCTCGAGGCGACACCCGGTACGGTCCTTGATGGACGATTCCGGCTGATCCGGCGCCTCGGGCAGGGCTCGACTGCTGTGGGTCTGCTCGTGCAGGATCTGCACATCGACGGAAACGGCGAGTGTGTCCTGAAAGTGGCCCTCGACGACACCGCCGCGACCCGGCTCGACGATGAGGCGGAGGTGCTGCGTCGCCTCGACGCCCCCCGCATCGTGAAAGTTCTCGAAGGACCGATCGTCGTCGGTGGCCGGCGTGCCCTTCTACTCGAAAGTGCCGGTCCGGAGACCCTCACGACCGCGTTGCGGGCGCGTACCCGCCTGTCGATCGACCTACTTGAACGATACGGAACGGACCTGCTCGACAGCCTCGTCACGCTGGACAAGGCCGGGATCGACCACCGAGATATCAAACCTTCCAACCTGGGTGTACGGGAAAGCCGCAGCGACCGCACCAAGCATCTGATCCTCTTCGACTTCTCACTGACCCGGGCCGCGGCCTCCGCTCTCCAGGCCGGCACCCCGCCGTACCTCGACCCGTTCCTCACCGGCAAGCGGGACCGGTACGACTCGGCCGCGGAACGATATGCCGCGGCCGTGGTTCTCTTCGAGATGGCGACCGGCAGCACGCCCATGTACGGGGACGGCGAAGGCGACCCGGGGAGCATCCAGGACGAGGCGACCATCAAACCGGAGATGTTCGACACCACGCTGGCTGGCGACCTGGTCGACTTCTTCCGCAAGGCCCTGGCCAGCGATGCCAGCGCCCGGCACCACACCGCGGAAGGGATGCGGGCTGCGTGGCTGACGATATTCGCGCAGGACGCCACGACCGAGCCGGACGAGTCCTACGACGAACTGGCAGCTCAAGCCACACTGACCACGCCGCTGCGTGACTCCGGGCTGACGGCTCGCGCCTTGTCGGCGCTGGAACCCTACGGCGTCCAGACGGTTGGCGAGCTACTGACCGTCGACCCCGTGCAGCTGTCCCGCCTACAGGGCGTCGCGAACGCAACTCGTTTGCAGATCACCTCGCGTATCAAGGAGTGGCGCGCTCGGCTCGGGGCTGAGATCCGCACGACCGAACGTAGCGGTCCGGAGCTGACTCCCACAGACGCCGCAAATCTGCTGCTCAGCGTTGTCGCCACACCTCGCTCGCCGTCGCGTGGCGGAATCGTCCGCTTGATCTTGGGTTTCGACACGGCGCTCGATGCCTTTGCGACGCACGCTCAGCTTGGAGCGAACCTCGACGAGCCGGTACAACAGTCGCGCATAACGACGCTACTCGGAACCCTGCAAGAGCGGTGGGCCGGAGACCGTGATGCGCGGGCGCTCCTCGACCGCTTGGCTGAAGCCGTCTCGGTTCGCCTCACCGAACTCGGCTCGGTCGCGACGGTCGCCGAGTTGACTCGTACGGTGGTCGAGAAGCTCCGGCCCGAAACGCATCCGGACGAGCGGCTGGCTCGTGGCCTGCTCCGCTTCGCGTTGGAACGTCGCAAGGCGATGAACAAGGCCGACGGCTCGCAGCCGCCCGTCTGGGTACGTCGGCGCGGGGGAGTGGTCACGCTGCTGGCCGAGGATCAGGCGCTGTGCGATGTCGCCGAGTCACTCGCGGCGGAGGCGGACCGCCTGGTCAACGCAACCGGTAGCGCCGCGAACGCGGTCATTCCAGCCCAGCGCGCGCAAGCCCGCCTCGAAGCGGCCGTCCCCACCGAGAGCGGATGGCCGCCGGCCCTCGCCGACCCGCTACGCCGGGTGACTCTGGCCGCCGCAGCATCGACCCACGCGGCGGCTTCGGGCGCCGGCGATCTGCACCACCGCGAGTTCACCGCGGTCGCGGCCCTGGCCCAGACATTCGCGGACTTCGGCGGACAGCAGCTCACCCCAGACGAGATCCGCGAACGAGTACGGGTCCGGTTCCCCGCAGCGCCGGAACTGCCGCGGAGGCCAGCGCTCGACAGCCTGATCGCAGACGCCGGGCTGGGCTTGACGTTCGACGATCGGCTGCGGGTCTACCGGGCCCTCCACACTGGTGCCGCGACAACCGGGCTGGATTCCCGGTCGGCGACCAGTCTCGCGACGACCACCTCCCCGGTAGGCACCACGGGCGCGCTGGGTGCCAGGCTGGAAACCTCGATCGGCAGCCGCTCGTTCCTCGCGCTCGGCACTCGTGCCGATCGTCTTAGTCGGCTGATCGATGCCGCCCACGCCCGGTACGGGGCGACGACGGTCGACCTGACCGGCGTGTTGCTGGACGCGCTGCGTTCGGTGTCCACGGCTGCCAACATGCCTTGGGATCTGGTGCGCGCCGCCGACGCCGAACGGGAGTCGAGTCGTCCCCGCCGAGGTTTGGAAGAGCTGGTCCGCCGAGCCTGGCCCGAGGTCGAGGCCGCCGTCGAGCGGGCGCTCAAAGCGGGAGGTGAGGACTCGCCCGTGCTGCTCACGGATGCCTCGCCGCTCGCCCGCTACGACAACATGGCGCTGCTCACCCGCTGGACCGACCTGGCCGCCCCGCGCCGCCGGGCGGTCTGGCTACTCGTGCCACAACTCAACGGCAACCACGGTCCTGTGGTCGACGGCCGGCCGGTCCCGCTTGCCGCACCCAACCAGTTCGTCAACCTCGACAACGAGTGGATCGACAGCACAGCTGCCCTGAGTGCAGCCAGCCAGAAGGAGCAGTAGCAATGGCGGTCTCAACGGGGTTGACGGCAGCGCTCAAGAAGGTAGTCCTCGATCTGGAGGACGACCTTCGCGATCGTGTCGCCTCGCAGCCGGACGTGCTGGCAACGTGGAAGCAGGAGCACAAGGCCGCGGAAAGCCGCGAACGGACGGCCATGTCGTGGCAGGAATGGCGCGACGACCGGGTGACGCAGGCCGCGGTCGCGTGGGTGCTGACCACGGTCTTTGTACGATTCTGCGAGGACAACTGCCTGCTCAAGCCGGTCTGGATCGCCGGCCCCGCCGGCCGCCGGCAGGAGGCACTGGACGCGGAACTCGCCTACTTCCGCGCCCATCCGGAAGACACGGACCGCGAGTGGGTGCTCCAGTCGGTCGAATACTTGCGGAGCACGAAGGCGACCCAGGACCTGGTCGAGTCGCATTCGCCGCTGTGGACTGTCTCTCCGTCGGGTCAGGCCGCGAAGCGGCTCATCGCCTTTTGGCGCGAACGCACCCCAGATGGCGATCTCGTCTGGGACCTCGCCGATCCCGATCTGTCGACTCGATTCCTCGGCGATCTCTATCAAGACCTCTCCGACTACGCCAAGAAGACGTTCGCGCTGCTCCAGACGCCGGAGTTTGTCGAGGAGTTCATCCTCGACCAGACGATGGAGCCAGCGCTCGCCGAGCGACCGCTCGAAGGTTTCAAGCTCATCGACCCCACCTGCGGGTCTGGTCACTTCCTGCTCGGCGCCTTCGCCCGGCTCAACGATCGCTGGGCGGCGGCCGCGCCGGGACTAGAGGTGCAGGCGCGGGTACAGGCGGCCCTCCACGCCCTCCACGGCGTTGACCTCAATCCCTTCGCCGTCGGAATCGCGCGTTTCAGACTCATGGTCGCAGCGCTCCAAGCAGCCGACCTGACATCCTTGGAAGTAGCACCCGCTTTCGAGTTCCACCTCGCGGCCGGTGACTCGTTGCTGCATGGGCGACCGCAGCTGGCTCTGGACCTTCCTGGTATGGAGGACTACGACTCAGGGCTGAGTGGGTTTGCGTACGCGACGGAGGACCTTGCAGTCCTCCGGTCAATCCTCGACCCAGGCAAGTACGATGTCGTGGTTGGAAATCCCCCGTACGTCACGGTTAAGGACAAGAAACTCAGCGCGGCGTATCGCGAGCGGTACCCGACTTGCAAAGGAACGTACGCGCTGACAATCCCTTTCATGGAGCGGTTTTTCCAACTGGCCAAGAAAGCCGCCGGTGACCACCCGGCAGGTTGGGTCGGTCAGATCACGTCGAACTCTTTCATGAAACGCGAATTCGGATCCCGCCTGATCGAGGAATTCTTTACCAAACAGGACCTTAAGCTCGTAGTCGACACATCAGGCGCCTTTATTCCGGGTCACGGAACCCCAACCGTCATTCTGGTAGGGCGTCCTCAGTCGGCAATTGAGGACGTGGTCAAAGTCGTGCTTGGCATCCGTGGGGAGCCAGGGCAGCCAGCTAATCCTGCCCAAGGCTTGGTCTGGAGAGCCATTGTGGACAACGTCGCTAAAGACGAGTGCGGCGACAACACCTACGTCACCGTCACTCGGCTCCCGCGTAAGGCACTCTCTACCCATCCATGGAGCCTCAGCGGCGGCGGCGCGTCTGCACTACTGGCGGAAATAAACAGGGCGTCGGTGAAGGTGGGAGATAAGGTTCGCCTTATCGGGCGGACTTGCCATACAGGATCAGACGATGCTTACTTCGCCCCCGTCGGCACTTGGTCTCGGTACGGCGTATCAGGCAAAAATATAAAGCCACTAGAGACTGGCGATGCCGTACGAGACTGGTCATTGGCGCAGGAAGTCGAGACCCTATTTCCGTATGCCTCCGACCTGAAAGCTGACCTGTCGGACACTGCTTTGCTGAAGCTTCTTTGGAATCATCGAACCGGACTGGCGGAGCGCCGGGAGCCAGGAGGGAATCACGCCGATATCGGCTTGACATGGTACGAATTTAGTCGCTGGCACCCGGAACGCTTCGTAATCCCTCTTGGCATCGCTATGGCTTTTGTGGCGACACACAACCATTTTGTGTTGGATCGAGGCGGGAAAGTCTTCAAACAAACCGCGCCAGTGGTTAAGTTGCCTGAGGGGGCAACGGAGGGTGATCACCTCGCGCTGCTTGGAGTGTTAAATTCCTCAACTGCCTGCTTCTGGCTCAAGCAGAATAGCCAAAGTAAGGGCAATGGCGGGATCGGCGGAGGAATTGGCGATGAGAGCTGGGAGCCGCGTTATGAGTTTACGGGAACGACGCTAAAGGACTTGCCGTTGCCGGCGAAGTTGCCGGTCGACCGCGCTACTGCAATTGAACACATTTCGTTGAATGCTGTGAGTTGCTTTGAAGTCGCAACGTCTTCGCGGGCTAGTGCTCCGACATCATCTCTGCTCGAGAATTTGCGTGCAGACTGCGATGCTAAGCATCACAGGATGATTGCTGAACAAGAGGAACTCGACTGGGAAGTTTATCGCCTGTATGGGTTGATCGAGGAGGATCTCACTGTTGCTTCGGCGTCGCTACCTGCCCTGCAGTTGGGTGAGCGGGCGTTCGAGATAGCGCTTGCGCGCACGGTTGCGGCAGGTGAGGAGACGACGCAGTGGTTTGTACGTCACGGTTCGACTCCAGTTACGGAAATTCCTGCGTCTTGGCCGCAGGCGTATCAAGCGGTGGTGCAACGGCGGCTTGACCAGATTGAGTCAAACAGGTTCATCAACTTGCTAGAACGCCCTGAATACAAGCGGCGGTGGGTCGCCGAGCCGTGGGAAAAGCGCGTCGAAAAGGCGCTGAGGGCGTGGCTGCTCGACCGTTTGGAGGCCCGCTCGCACTGGTTCGATGGGCAGGGGCGGCCAATCGCCCGGTCGATCAATCAGCTCGCCGACCTCGTGGCGCGCGACTCCGACCTTGTCTCCGTGCTACAGCTCTGGGACGGCCGCAAGGACCGGTCGGTTTCCCAACAGCTCTCCGAGCTGCTGGGCACTGAGAGCGTGCCCTTCCTGGCCGCGTACCGGCTCAAGGATTCCGGGCTGCGTAAGCGTGAAGCTTGGGAGCAGACCTGGGACCTGCAACGTCGCGAGGACAAGGGTGAGGAGGTCGGCGAGATTCCGGTGCCGCCGAAATACGCGATCTCGGACTTTCGCAAGCAGTCGTGGTGGCAACACCGGGGCAAACTCGACGTGCCCAAGGAACGGTTCATCCTCTACCCGGACGCGGGCCGTGAGACCGACCCCACCCCGTTGCTCGGTTGGGCCGGCTGGGACCACGCTCAGCGGGCCCTGGCCCTGAACGTGGTCATCACCGAGAGGGAGGCCGAAGGCTGGCCCGACGATAAGCTTGTCCCCCTGGTCGCCGGCCTCGCAGAACTCCAGCCTTGGGTGCGACAGTGGCACGACGCGACCGACCCCACCTACCAGCTCAACCTGGCCGACTACCTGGAAGAGCAGCTTCGCGGTCGCGCTCACCAAGTGGGCATGACCGTTGAGCAGCTTGGCACCTGGAAGCCAGCAGCCACTGGCCGCGGACGGCGGCCGAAAGCGTGACAGCCATGTCGATGCAGTTTGAGGAGAAGGCGTGAACACCCCGCTCCGCGACGTCATCACCATTCCCGAGCGCGCGGGCGCGGAGGACTACGTCCTGCGCCTGACCGACTCGGTGGGGCACAGCGCGGTCCAGCGCACGCTCGACGAATACGTCGTCACTGATGCCCTGGTCGAGGCCTTCGATGCGGCGATGGGCCTGGTGGCCGAGGGCATCACCTCAGGTACGAGCCGTGGTTCGTTCCTTACCGGCTCGTTCGGTTCGGGTAAGTCGCACTTCATGGCCGTGCTACATGCCCTGTTACAGCATGAGCCCGCCGCCCGCGCCAAGGCTGAGCTTCAGCCCGTAGTGGCGCGCCACGATCCCGTTCTGGCCGACCGGAAGATCCTGCCGCTCGCCTTCCATCTGCTCGGCGCGCGAACGATGGAGGAAGCGCTCTTCCAGGGGTACATCCGCCAGATCGCCGAACGTCATCCCGGTGCGCCACTGCCCGCCGTACACAAGTCTGACGCTCTTCTCGAAGATGCCGAGCGTTACCGAGCCCAGCTCGGTGACCAGCAGTTCTTCAACGGCCTTAACGGCGCGGCAAACGGCGAGGGCGGCGGCGCGGCGGACCCCTGGGCCGCCGTGCTAGGCAAGGGGCAGTGGGATGCGGTTCGTTACGCCGAGGCGCGTGCGGCTTCGGCGGCGAGTCCCAGTCGACAGAAGCTGGTGTCGGCCCTGGTCGACACGTACTTCCGTTCGTATACGCAGCAGGCGGAGTACGTCGACCTGGACACCGGACTTGCGGCAATCTCGGTGCACGCCAAGAGCCTCAACTACGACGCCGTGGTGTTGTTCCTCGACGAACTGGTCCTGTGGCTGGCGTTCTCGGTGCAGGACCGCGAGTTTTTCCGCCGGGAGTCACAGAAGCTCACCAAGCTGGTCGAGTCGTCCATCGGCGGGCGGCCCATCCCGCTCATCTCGTTCGTGGCCCGGCAGATGGACCTGCGGCGCTGGTTCGCCGACTCCGGCGCCAGCGGTGCAGAGCAGGACGCGCTGGATCGCGCCTTCCGCCACCAGGAGGGCCGGTTCGGAGTCATCCCGCTGGGCGACGACAACCTTCCGTACGTCGCGAATCGGCGTCTCCTACAGCCCCGGAACGCTGAGGCTGCCGCGGTCCTCGAGAGTGCTTTCGGGACAATCGACCGCCGCCCTGCCGTGTGGGATGTGCTTCTCGATGGCGTGAACACCGACGAGCGGCATCGCGGCTCCGACGAGAAGGCGTTCCGCCTCACCTATCCGTTCTCGCCGGCCCTGGTGTCCACGCTGCGTAGCCTGGCCAGCGTCATGCAGCGCGAGCGGACCGCGCTCAAGGTGATGCAGCAGATGCTCGTCGACCGGCGCGAGACCCTGACCATCGACCAGATCATTCCAGTCGGCGACTCCTTCGACCTCGTCGTTCAGGGGCAGACCGGGCAGGCGTTGGACGCTGAGGCGGCCGCGCTGTTCCGGTCAGCCAACAAGCTGTACACGGACAAGCTGCGACCGCTGCTGCTCGGTATCCACGGCATCGACGAGCGGACGCTGCGGGAGGAGCCGGAAAGGGTTCCGCCTGGCTTCCGCACCGATGACCGTCTGGCCAAGACTCTCCTGCTGTCGGCCGTCGCCCCGAGGGTGCCGGCCCTGATGGCGCTGACCGCAGCCCGGCTCGCGTCGCTCAACCACGGGTCGATCGTGTCGCCGCTGCCGGGCGGCGAGGCGGCTGTGGTGCTGTCCAAGGTGCGTACCTGGGCCCGGGACATCCCGGAGATTCACCTCGACGGCGACGACCGCAACCCGACGATTCGGGTACAGCTGTCCGACGTCGACTACGAGTCGATCGTGGAGCGGGCCAAGGCTGAGGACAACGAGGGCCGACGCCGTGAGTTGTTGAAGGACCTTGTCAGCGACAGTCTCGGCGTCACTCTGGCGTCACAAGACCTGCAGGGCGCATATCCGTACGACTTCGTCTGGCGTGGCTCGAAGCGCAAGGTCGATGTGCTCTTCGGCAACGTCCGCGACCGTAGCTGGCTGTCCGACGATCACTTCCGCGCTGCGCCGGACACCTGGCGGATCGTCATCGACCATCCGTTCGACGACCCAGGCCACTCCACGATCGAAGATCTGCAGCGGCTGGACGAGATGGTGGCGCGGGGCGTGCAGGAGCGCACCGTTGTGTGGCTGCCGCGGTTCCTGTCTGATGACAAAATCCGCGAGTTGCGGCGCCTGGTCATCCTCAACTGGCTGCTCGACGGCAGCATCGAACGCTGGCAAGGCCACGCAGACCACCTCAACGAGGCTGACCGTGCCTTGGCCCGGTCGATCCTGGAGTCGCAGCGCAACACGCTCCGGCGCAGTCTTGAGGACGCGGTTCAGCAGGCATACGGCGCCGCGTCACCGCGCCCGGGGGTCCTTCTCGAGGATGCGTCACACGAGCGGACGCTGTTCTCCTTCGAGCGGCGCTTCGCCCCGGCAAATCCGGTCGGCGCCACGCTCGGTCAGGCCTTCAACAACCTGCTCGACCAGGCGTTCAAGGCCCTCTACCCCGCGCATCCGCTGTTCGAGCCAGGTGATGTGGAGGTCAAAGTCCGCGACCTCAAAGCCCTTGCTCGGTACGTCGCACAGACCGCGGCGGACAGCGAGAAACGCGTCGAGCTTCAGGCCGATGCCGCTGTGGTACGACGGATCGCGGAGCCGCTCGGAGTCGGCAAGGCCACGGAGATGCACTACCTCTTCGGCGACGATCGGTTCACTCCGTGGGGTCAGGAGATCGAGCGAGCACTCGGCCGACGAGCGCAGGAACAGGGCAAGCCCGCCGACGGTCCGGTGACCGTCGCGGAGCTGCGACGCTGGATTCGGGACGTCTCGCCCGCCCATGGCCTGCGGGACGAAGTCGCCGACCTGGTTGTCATCGCATGGGCGGCGCTGCGGCAGCGGGCCTGGTTCCAACAAGAGATGGCGCTACCGGTTGCACCAGAGCCTGGCTCGCTCACCCCGGTGATGGAGCTGCGTACCCAGGAACTGCCGGCCGCCGGTGATTGGGAGACGGCGCGAACGGTGGCCGGCGCGATGCTCGGCATCACGGCCGGGGCATATCTCACTGCGCCCGCTGTGGCTGATTTCGTCGGGCAGGTCGCCGCCAAGGCAGCCGAACTGTCGAAGACAGCGCCCGGGTTGGTGGGAGCGATCGAGGCGGCGTACCGACGTCTGACGATTGCAGATGGCAGCCGGCTGAGGACCGCCAAAGCCTCTTCCGCGCTGATGCAGCAACTGCGTCACCTGGACGGCATCAAGCTCGTCCAGGTTCTGGCGAAGGCGGATCTCGGCGGAGCGACTCCAGTCGCCGCGGGTAAATCGCTGGCTTCGGCGGACGCTGTTGACAAGGCGCTCAATGCTTTTTCTTGGCACCGGCTCGACCCGCTTCGCAAAGCTATGGACGGCGAGGGAAGCCGGGCCGCGGATGCCGCTGCCGTCGTCAACGGCCTGTGTGCCGCTCTGGAGCAGGACGAGTTGCCGGTCCCGATCGGACGTGCGCTTGCCTCCTGCGAGGACGGGATTTTCAGGTGGTTGGCGGGAAGCACCGCGCCCCCGCCGGGTCCTGAGCCCAAGCCGAAGCTGCCGGTGGTGCCAGGCCTCAAGGCCGGGAGTTCCAGCCGGGCAGGCGGAGCGGAGAACACAGACATCATGGACCGGCTGCAAACCTTCTTGAACGACAACTCCGACGTCGCCGTCGAGGTGACATGGCGAGTGCTGCCGTGACCGTCGCCGTGGCCGCAACACGGGTGAGCGCATCGATGGTGCTTGCCATCGTTGACGAAGCCCGCGCCAAGAACTACGGCAGCGGCATCATCGGCATCCGTGGCGTCCCCGACCGAGCCATCACCGCCGACCTCCAACATCAAGGCCAGACCGTACGGGTTCGAGCGGCCGAGTCGGCACTGGCAGCCAGGGAGCTGCTCGGTGACCACCGAGACGGCGACTGGCTCGTCGTCGTCACCGACCGTGATGATGGCGACCTCGGCGCCGGCATCCTCGCCCACTTCATCTGGCAGCGCTTGCGCAGCCCTGACCCGTGGGAGGCAGTGCGGACTCGATTCGCTGCCACCGGGATCGACCCTGCCCTGACCAGCCGACCGGACAACCGAGAGCTGGCCACCGCGTTGGTCGCTGCAACCCCGCAGGCGGGCTGGCCTGCAGCCCCGGCCGGGGTGCTCACCCGCACCCACGCGCTCGGTGCCGTGGCTGCAACCCACCTCGGCTTCGATACGGACACCGCCGACGTCCTTGGCGTCCTCCGCTGGTCGATCGCTGCGCAGAGCGTCGCCTCACTCGGCGCCTTGCGACGAAGCGTCGGAGACCTGCTTGCCGACACCACACTTGACTGGATCGCCCAGCGGGCGGGCTCGGCGGCAGGCCCGATCCGTGCGCTGCTGTCTCGCGGCGAACTCGCCGACGTCGTACCGCTCGGGCTGGTCCTTCGGCTGCTGACCGATGAACGATATGACGCGCCGACAGCGCATCAGGCCCAACTTGCTCTGGTCCGGCTCGAACCGCGGTGGGGCGATCCCCGCCCTTCGCCGGTCGCGTTGGCCGCTCTCGGACAAGCAGCGGACACACTGTTGTCCGACCTGATTCACGATCGACGCGCCGACGACGATGTCGCGCGCTCCCTCGACCGGGCCGACGTGATCGTTACGCAGCTTCAAGCCGAGCCGCTGGCCCGCTACTCAGAACTCCTCGCCGGCGGATTACGAGCGCGATTTGTCGCGCTTGCCGACGCCCTGCGCCGGGCAATCGCTTCCCATGTCGACAACACAAACACCGTCGAGACCGCCTGGGCCGCAGTTCAGACGCACCGGCTCGAAGCGACAACGCCACTGCGCGCTCCCTTCGAGGCCGCGGTACGACTTGTCCGGTGGCTCGCGGAGGTTGATCTACCGCCCGGCGCTGCCTCGGATGCCGCTGCGCTCGGCGCTCTCGTGCGCCAGTACCTCGACAGCGCGGCGTGGGCTGACGCGGCGATCAACGACGCCTTCGGCGGCGTTGACGATCCGAGCTTGTCAAGCGCACTCCACGCCGTCGTCACGGTTGCGCAGAAGCGACGCCGCGCACAAGAACGTCGCTTCGCCCGGGCGCTCGCCTCAGCGCCGCTCTCTACCGGCCGCAGCGTGCCCGCTGACTCGGGAACCATTTGGTACCTGGAGCAGGTACTGCCCGGCAGCGTCATCCCGCTCGCCCGCAAGGCCCCCGTGCTGCTGCTCGTCCTCGACGGCATGAGCGCCGCCGTCGCGACGGAGATCCTGTCCGACGCGACTACACGCCTCGGCTGGATCGAGGCTGCCCTGCCAGGAGCCGGAAAACGCCGAAGGTCTGCGGCGCTCGCGGCGCTGCCGTCGGTCACCGAAGTGAGCCGAGCCTCTTTGCTCACCGGCCGGCTCACCCGCGGGCAGCAGTCCGAAGAACAGCACGGGTACGCGGAACTCACCGCCAAAGGTGGAAAGATCACTGCACGGCTCTTTCACAAAAAGGCAGTTGATACGACGGCAGCGGGCTGGTCGGTCAGCCCGGATGTCGGCGGCGCCATCGACGACATTGAGCTGGCGCTGGTGACCGTCGTCTTGAACACGATCGACGACGCACTCGACCGCAGCGACCCTGCAGGAACGGTTTGGACCGCTGACGCTGTCAAACATCTTGAGCCGTTGCTAGCGCGGGCCGCCGCCGCGGGGCGGACGGTGATCGTGACCTCGGACCACGGTCACATCGTCGAACGTCGCCAAGGCACACAACGGTCGTACCCGAACATTTCCAGCGCTCGTTCTCGCCCGGCGACCGCTCCCGTCCAGGACGATGAGATTGAAGTCAGCGGCCCTCGCGTCCTCACTGACAGCCAGCGAGCCGTCCTGGCCGTTGACGAGACCCTCAGGTACGGACCGCTGAAAGCCGGCTACCACGGGGGAGCGAGCGCAGCGGAGGTCGTCGTCCCGGTCGCTGTGCTCATACCTGATGATGCCCGCAACCGGGCCGGCCTGGAGTTGCTGCTGCCGCAGGAACCTGCCTGGTGGCTAACCGCCGCCCCCGCTCCGCGGCTGCCTGCCGAGCCGCCTGCCCAGAAGGCCGCGACCACCAAGAGCCGCGGAGTTCGACAGGACAGCCCGACCCTGTTCGACCTGGGCCCGCAGGCCACCGAGCAGCCGGCGGTGACACTCGGCCGCGCCGTCGTGACCAGCTCCGTCTACAAGGCGCAGCGGAGGATCACCGGCCGGCTCATCGTCACCGACGATCAGATCGCGAGCATCATCGACGCCCTGGTGGGGGCAGCTGCCAACCGGCTGGCACCCACCCTCGCAGCCCAAGCCCTAGGAGTGGCACAGACTCGGCTCCGGGGCGCGCTGACGCAGGTTCAGCAACTGCTCAACATCGAGGGGTACGCCGTTCTGGCCGCCGAGCCAGCCACCGGCACGGTCACGCTCGACGTCACACTCCTCACCGAGCAGTTCGAGGTGCCCGCGTGACGCCGGACGTCTCCCAGCGCCGCCGACGTGAGGTGATCGACGCGCTTCGCCGTGGGACCGTCCCGGAGAGTGGACTCGACCTGCTCGCTGTCGGCCTCGACCGATTTTCCGCCGCTCTTGACGGTGAACTCGACACGGTCAGGTCCGGTGGCGCCGTGTTCAAGGCGGTGCGGGGCGAATACGGCGCCGGCAAGACCTTCTTCACCCGACACCTGGCGGAGCGGGCTCTTCGCCGCGGCTTCGCTGCGGCCGAGGTGCAGATCTCCGAGACCCAGACGCCGTTGCACCGGCTGGAGACCGTGTACCGGCGCATCACCGAGTCCATGCGGACGGCGTCGATACCACCCAGCGCGTTCCGCGCTGTTCTTGACTCCTGGCTGTTCACGCTGGAAGCCGATGCGCTCGAGGCTGATCCCGCTGCGGAGGCGGACGTGGGCGCGGCGGTGGATCGGCTCCTCGAACAGCGGCTCGCCCAGGTCAGCAAGCACTCCCCGCTCTTCGCGCTGGCCTTGCGCGGTTACCGGGCGGCGTTGAGCTCGGGCGACACCGTCGTCGCCGATGGTCTGGCCGCATGGATGGCCGGACAGCCACAGGTCTCGGCGTCGGCGAAACGAGCCGCCGGAATCCGCGGCGAACTCGACCATTTCGGCGCCATGGCCTTCCTTCAGGGGCTACTGACCGTCCTGCGGGATGCCGGTCATCCGGGATTGGTCCTTGTTCTCGATGAGGTTGAGACGCTGCAACGGATCCGTGGCGACGTCCGGGACAAGGCACTCAACGCCCTGCGACAGCTGATCGACGAGGTCCACTCCGGCCGCTTCCCCGGGCTGCATCTCGTTATCACCGGCACGCCGGCGTTCTACGACGGGCAGCAGGGTGTGCAGCGGCTCGCCCCGCTGGCGCAACGGCTTGCCGTCGACTTCGCCACGGACCCGAGATTCGACAACCCCAGGGCCGTGCAGATCCGCCTGCCGGGCTTCACAATCGAGTCCCTGGTCGAGCTGGGCGCCCGCGTTCGGGACCTCTATGCCGACGGATCAACTGCTCCCGACCGGATACGAACTCTGGTCGATGACGCGTATCTTGACCAGCTGGCTCGTGCCGTTGCCGGTGGCCTGGGTGGGAAGGTCGGCATCGTGCCGCGCCTGTATCTGAAGAAGCTGGTGGGCGATGTCCTCGACCGGGTCGACCAGTTCCCGGACTTCGACCCCAGGCAGCACTACGCGCCGACCATGTCGGCAGCGGAGATGACCGACGTGGAACGCAACGCCGCAAGCGCCGACGACATCGCACTAGACGTGTGACCACCGCCGACCTGCTACATCCCGTGCTGCTGCACCACATCGTCAACTCCCTGCAATGGCAGGGTCTGCGACCCCTGCAGGAAGCCGCTGTGGAGCCGCTTCTGGCTGGCGAGGACACGCTCCTCCTCGCCCCGACCGCTGGGGGAAAAACCGAAGCGGCAGCGTTTCCGCTGTTGTCCCGGATGGCCGCCGAGGGCTGGTCCGGAACCTCAGTGCTCTACCTCTGCCCGCTCAAAGCCCTACTCAACAATCTGCTGCCGCGCTGGGAACGCTACGCCGACTGGCTGGGGCGGCGAGCGGCACTCTGGCATGGCGACGTCACCGCGTCGCGACGGCGGGCCATCCTGGCCGCCCGCCCGGACGTACTTCTCACCACACCGGAATCCCTGGAGTCGATGCTGGTCAGCCGCAACGTCGACCATCGGGCGTTCTTCGCCGGCCTGCGGACCGTGGTCGTCGACGAGGTGCACGCCTTTGCCGGCGACGACCGTGGCTGGCATCTCCTCGCTGTCCTGGAACGTCTGACCCACCTGATCGGCCGGCCCGTTCAGCGGATCGGGCTCTCGGCAACCGTGGGCAATCCGGATCGCCTGCTGACCTGGCTGCAGGGCTCCGGCGCGGGTGTTCGGGCGGGACGCGTCATCGCTCCTGACCTGCCGGTCGCCGCGACAGCGACCGCGGCAACACCTCCGCCCGGCGAAATCGAACTCGACTTCGTCGGATCCCTGCAAAATGCTGCCACCGTGCTCGCCGGGCTGCACTCCGGTGAGAAACGGCTGGTCTTCTGTGAATCCCGCCAGGCCGTAGAACAGCTCGGCAGCCTCCTGCGGGAGCGCGGCATCACCACCTTCCTGTCACATGCCTCGCTGTCCGCCGACGAAAGAAGACGCTCGGAAGAGGCGTTCGCCGAGGCGCGTGACTGCGTCATCGTTTCGACCAGCACACTCGAACTGGGAATCGACGTCGGCGACCTCGACCGCGTCATCCAGATCGACGCCCCCTCGACCGTGGCGTCCTTCCTGCAACGACTCGGGCGTACAGGTCGACGGCCCGGCAGCATCCGCAACTGCCTCTTTCTCACCCGCAGCGGCGACGCCCTACTGGAGGCAGCGGCCCTGCTGGTGCTTTGGGGCCGCGGGTGGGTCGAGCCAGTCGTCGCCCCGCCCGAGCCACGGCACATCGTCGCCCAGCAGATGCTCGCGCTCTGCCTGCAAGAACACCGAGTGGGAGATCAGAACTGGCCGCAGTGGTGGAACGGTCTCGACCCCTTCGGCCGCGGCGCCACCCCGATCATTCGCCATTTGATCGATCAGGGCTACCTCGACAGCGACAGCGACATGCTTTACATCGGTCTCGAAGCTGAGCGGCGCTTCGGGCACCGACACTTCATGGGCATGACAGCAGTATTCGTCGGAGCACCGGAGTTCACCGTCCTGGTGGGGCGCGACGAACTGGGCCGCGTCGACCCCGCGTTGCTCACGGAGGAGGTGCAGGGCGACCGTCGACTGCTACTCAACGGGCGAAGTTGGCGGGTCACCTACATCGACTGGCGGCGCCGGCGCTGCTTCGTCGAACCCGCCGAGAGCGGCGGAAAGGCTCGCTGGACGACCGGGGGCTGGGCAGGCCTCGGATTCGAGCTGAGCCGCGCCATGCGCGAGGTGCTTCTCGGCGCTGACCCCCCGGTGAAGCTCACACAGCGAGCAGCCAAGCGCCTCGCCCAAGAGCGGGAAGAGCGATCCGCGCTGGTGCATCCGGGTGGCAACGTCATCCTTCGTGATCGGCACGGCGATGACCTGCGGTGGTGGACCTGGGCCGGTTTCCGCGCGAACGCGACCTTGGCGGCCACGTTGACCGAGGTGGTCGACCCTGTCCAACGCTTCGATGACTGCCAGATCCGCCTGCGGTCGAATCTCACTCGGGACGAATGGCGGAAACTCATCGCCGACGCAGACCAGCGTCTGTGCTTGCCCGAGGTCAACAAGAAGGCTCTCGACGGCCTCAAGTTCAGCGAAGCGCTGCCGGAGCGGCTCGCGCTGGCGACGTTGGCGTCTCGCCTCGCCGACCTCGGTGGCGCAACCGCTGTCCTGCAGGAGCCGACGCGGTTCGTTCAGACGTAGCCGGGCAGGGTGTCAGTCTGCTGCGTGACGCGCTCTCCAGTCTCACCCTTGATGGGGACCTCCGACGCGACGCTCTGGCCCTCCAGCGTGCTGGCCCAAATTCGCTCGGAGGCAGCGCTGGGCAGGGCTCAGGGGATCTTTCTGGTTCGGTGGGACAGGTTGTTTCGCCGTGCGTGCAATGTTGACCCAGGCTGATCGCGAGGAAATATCCCATGGCTTGGCCGAAGGCCTGGAGTTCAGGGAGATCGGTGAGCTGATCGACCGGTTCCGTTGGTGGTGTCGCGGGAGTCCGCCGGCGTGGTGGCCAGCCCGCCGCAGCAAGCGCGCCGACACCTCGACAGCGCGCTCATGCCGCCATCGCCGACGCGTCGGGCTGCTTCGGGTACGGGTCGAGCGGCAGCGGAGTGTTCTTGTCGAGCTTGGCCCAGTCAGGGCGCAACTGTCGATTGATCTTGATCTGCTTCGGTCGCGCTTCGTACGGCCGAGCGGAGGATCATGGCGGCCGCAGGGCGGGCCGCGCCGACCCGGCCTGCTGGCGACCTGCGGCCGGCATCGGCCGGGTCAGCCGGCCGCACTGGCGGACTTCAAGACCTTGAAGACCTCGGGGCACCGGCCCGAGCCCCCACCGTCCTCAGAGATCGGCCGGGAGCGAATCATCTCGCCGGAAACCACAAGGGCTACCAGCCTCCTCGGACGGAGCCTGCCCTACCGGACGATCGAGGTTGGCCCCGTCCGAGGAGGGTCGACGGTCTACGAGTGTGCCCCAGGAGGAGATCCTTCCACTGGTCATGCAGCTAGGAAGTAGAGGCAGTCCCATACGGATCGTTTGCGCCAGCGAGTTGCGACGGCTGGAGGGCCGGATGGACGAGCAGGCTCGTTGCCGTTGCTTCAGGGCTGATCGGGGCCGAGGGCGGCTCTGCTGATGGACAGGGCCCGCTGCCGTAGGGCGATCGCTTCCGCAGGCCGGCCTAGAGCGTGCAGCGTGGCCGCGAGGTTGCCGAGCATCATGGCGATGGCGGGGTGTTCGGGGCCGAGGGCTGCTTCGCTGATGGACAGGGCCCGCTGCAGAAGGGGGACCGCTTCCGCAGGCCGGCCTAGAGCGTGCAGCGTGTACGCGTAGTTGTCGAGCATGGTGGCGATGGCGGGGTGATTGGGGCCGAGGGCGGCTTCGCTGATGGTCAGGGCCCGCTGCCGTAGGGGAACTGCTTTCGCGGGTCGGTCCAGAATGGTCAGCGTGTTCGCGAGGTTGTCTAGACGGACGGCGACGTTGGGGTGGGCAGGGCCGAGGGCGGCTTCGCTGATGGCCAAGGCTCGCTCTTGCATCGGGAGTGCATCTTCGGCACGGCCCAGGGCGTTGAGGGTGCCCGCGAGATGGTCCAGCACGACGGCGACGTAAGGGTGGTCCGGGCCGAAGGCAGCTTCGAGGATGGCCAAAGCCCGCTGCCGTAGCGGAAGCGCATCCGCAGGTCGGCCCAAGGCGTCCAGCGTGGCCGCAAGGTTATCCAGCACCATTGCGACGTTAGGGTGGTCCGGGCCGAAGGCAGCTTCGAGGATGGCCAATGCCCGCTGCCGTAGCGGAAGCGATTCCGTAGCCCGGTCCAGGTGAGTGAGCGTGGTAGCGAGGTTGTCGAGCACAGTCGCGACGGTAGGGTGGCCCGGCCCGTGGATGGCTTCGCTGACGCTTAGGGCCCGCTGTTGCAGGGGGAGTGCTTCCGCAGGCCGGCCCAATGCGTAAAGGGTGGCCGCGAGGTTGTCCAGCACGATGGCGACGTCGGGGTGATCGTGGCCGAAGGTGGCTTCGATGATGGCTAGAGCCCGCTGCCGTAGGGGGAGTGTCTCCACAGAACGGCCCAAGGCATCGAGTGTGTACGTGAGGTTGTTCAGTCGCTTCGCGACCTCAGGGTGGTCGGGGCCGAGGCTAGCTTCGCTGATGGCGAGGGCCCGCTGCCGTAGGGGGAGTGCTTCCGCAGGCTTGCCCAAAGCGTTGAGGGTGGCCGCGAGGTTGTCCAGCACGATGGCGACGTCGGGGTGATCGTGGCTGAAGGTGGCTTCGATGATGGCCAGAGCCCGCTGTTGCAGGGGGAGTGCTTCCGTAGGCTTGCCCAAAGCGTTGAGGGTGGCCGCGAGGTTGTCCAGCCGAAACGCGACGGTGTGGTGGTTGGGACCGAGGTCAACTTCGCCGAGGGCCAAGGCCCGCTTCCGTAGGCCGAGTGCCTCCGCGGGCCTTCCCAGAGCGTTGAGGGTGCCTGCGAGGTTATCCAGCACCATGGCTACGTCCGGATGATCGTGGCCGAAGGCCGCTTCGATGATGGCCAGGGCACGCTTTTGTAGGGAGAAGGCCTCAGTGGCCCGACCCAGGTCGGTGAGTGTGCTCGCGAGATTGTTCAGATTGGCAGCGACGATGGGGTGTTCGGGGCCGAAGATCGCTTCGCTGATGGCGAGGGCTCGCTGCTCTTGGGGAAGGGCAATGTTGTGCTGGCCCTGCGTCGAAGAAAAAGCCGCTGATGAGGCCAGAAGCGTAACAATCTCCTCGGTAGCCTCGTCGTCTTTGATCGTGCGGGTGAGGGAATCAATGTGCGGAACGAGTGCCCGCCATGCAGGCCAGGCCGCAACATCCTGTTTGATGCGGGCGCCAGGCAGGGCCTCAATGAGTAGGGCTGAAGCGGCAGCTGCGGGGTACGGCAGGGAACCGGCGGCCGGTCGTGAAGCCCGTTCTCGCAGGACCGCCTGCACGAGCCGGTGGACAGACGCGGTCTCATCCGTGAGAGTGATCATGTTGTAGGAGGCCAGCACACCCAATGCCTTGTTGACCTGATCGGACATCGCCGGGTCGGAGACGAGATAACGACGTGGGACGGCCGGCGCGAGATACGACATGATCGCCAGCAAGAATGCCGCCCATCGATCACGCTGATTGATCGCATCCAGGGTCACATCCCATATCCGGGCGATAGTCCGGGCCGCGTCACCTCCCTCGTCAACACCTTCGAAAGCCTCAGCCGGCTTTTCCCGCCACAACCTCAGGTACTCCCGGACGCTACGGTGCTCTTGAGCGATGAAGGCGCCCGCCTGCTCCAATGCCAGCGGCAGATACCCCAGCTCGCCAGCCAGCTCACACATCGCCTCCAGCTCATTGGCATGTCCCGTGTCGATTGTGAGCTCGGCCAGCAGCGCAACTGCGGCATCCGCACTGAGCACGGCTATCTGTAGCGGGCGAGCCGTTCCCCGCCAGTTGATGTTCCGGCGCGTGGTGATGACGATTTTGCCGTAGCGACCCACCTTGCCCATCACGGCAGCGACAGTGGCACGCTCCTCGACATTGTCGAAGATGAGTAGCCATCCAGAGTGGCACTGCAACCACTGGATTGCCCACCCAGCAGCATCCGACGTAGTCACGCCCAACAACCCGTGTGCGGGTTCTAGGCGCCGGGCCAACTCTGCCAGTGACGCGTCTAGCCGTTCGCCGTCCTCCGCCTGCACCCACCAGACCAGCTGGTACCGATCGGCGTACCGGTCGGCGTACTGCAACGCCAACTCGCTCTTGCCCACCCCACCCAGTCCATGCAGAACCTGAGCCACCACACCCGCGCCCCGCTCAAGCTCCTCGGCCAGACCATCGAGCGCGGCCTCCCGTCCCACGAACGGATCAACCGGCACACGAGGGAGGAAGACCAGTCGCGTCGGTGCTGGCACTTGATCGGGCGTCCGCACTGCGCCGGGCGACACCTGGACGATCCGATTGTTGTCCCCGGTGAGGACTGATCCGCTGTTTGAGCCGATCGCCGCAGCGCGAGTTCCGCTCGCGACCGGAACCGGCTGCACAGAGCTGGTCACCGTTGAATCATGGCGTGATCGCCCGTGCTCGCGACCCCGGAGTTGTGTCCGATCGCGATCGACCGGTCACCGGACGCCTCGATCTGGGTCGCCCCGTCGGGGAGCATCCCCACTACCTCTTCGGCCAACTGCGGATCAGCTGTCAGAGCCTTCCTGATCTGCAGCCGCAGCGCTGCCTCGGCATCCTGCTCACCGTCAGCCACGTCCACCAGCGCCCCCTCGATAAGAGGCCGCGACTCCTCACGTCGCAGAATACGGTCCAGCAGTCGGCGCCCTAAACCCACCGTCGCATCCGACGCCTGATCGATCACCGAGTCGCGAATCTTGGCCACCGTCTCCTTGCCGTAGGCCGCCACCACCGCTGTCACGTATGGCATCACCGCCTCAGCGGTCTGCGCCACATCCACACTCATACCTCAATATCTACACCCGAAGGGCAAACCAGGAGCGTAAGCGCCTCGCCGTGTCAACTTGAGGTCGTCACGGCGCTGCCGCGTAGGGCTTGATGATCACGCCTTGAACAGGTAGTGCCAGCTTGGGGGTCACCCTGAACATTCGGCCACGAATCGGTAGAGGCCAGCCGCCCGGCGAGATGAGCAACTTCGCAGATGGGCAGCCGATGCCGAACAGGCTCGACAGCGACGCGAAGCCGAGGAGGAGCAGCGGCAGGCACAGCAACGCGTCGCTGGCTGACGGGAAGGCATACTGGCAGGTTCGTCTATCGCGGGGTCGGTCCGGACTCCCTCGACAAGCTGACCGGCAAGCTGATCGAGCTGACCACGTCTGGGTCGAAGCAGAGGAGCGTCGACAAGAGTGGCGACTATGAGACGTGCGACTACGCCTTGTACAAACTGGAAGAAGTAGCGGACGCGAGCGGTAAGGGCAGCTGGCCATCGGGGCACTCGCGTACGTCGTCAAGCTCAGCGGCGCCGACGTGGGGAAGGTTGCTCCCGTGGCGATACCCACCATCGGCGCCATCGGCAGCGCGGCGATCGGCGGCATCGTGGTGGTGCTGCGGAGGCGGCCTACCAGGCAGCGCAGCTACAGAGGTTGAAAGGCTGACGTCCGTCGGCGTGTCTACGTGATCTGGGTCGATGGGTTCGGTAAGCCGGAGGTATGAGGTATCCGGCTGGTGGTGGTATGAACGCGGCGGCCCGGGCCCGGCGTGAGAAGGTCCGGATCGAGGCCGCGACCATGTTCAAGAAGTCCGTACCGACCGCGCAGATCGTTTCTGAGCTGCGGGTTTCCGGAAAGCATCATGAGGATCCTCGACGCTGTCGCACGCCAAGTCGGCCAGCCGCGCCAACGCGGGAACCGTCGTCGGGTCATACCGGTACGGCACCGGCCGGCCTGTGTCGTCGGGCCCTTCGCTGCTGTCACCTATAGCTAATGCGGGGTTCCCGTGCCCGCTCATGTGAATCCCTATCCTCCAGGTTGGCGGCCGTCACCGAGTCAACCAACCGCAAGCTCGAGCGCCAACCGACTTTCGAGACTCCACCAGGCGCCGCGCCGGCCGTCGACTTCGTCAAGGAAAAACTCCGTCCCGTGGCAACGCGAGTGCCACCGTTGGGCCTGTCCTGCGCTGCTGGTCAGCCGAGGTGGGGCTCGGGCTCGGAAAGATGACGACTGAGCGCGGGAAGGGCCTTCGCTTCGTTACGAGGTGCCGGATTGCGTCCGCGACCGAGGGGCGCGGCGTCACGCATGGCTTCGGCTGGCACCGCTGGTACGTCGAGCGCGGCCACCTAGCCTGACGCAGCGACGGCGCGTACCGGCGTGTATCGGCCAGAAGGCGTTGAGGGCCTCCACCCAGAGACCTTTGTTAACAGATTCGGGTGCACCGGCGAGTGCACAATCGACGCAGCGGGAAAGTGTCCGTAGCTTCGTTCCCGTGAGTGATTCTACCGCTGCGGTCTCCCAGGCCCGGCTCGCGCAACTCGCTGGCGTCGCACGAGCGGCGGTCACACAGTGGCGCAACAGGCACGCCGATTTCCCGGCGCCTATCGATGCGGGCGGTGACCTGCGGCTCGCCGACGTCATCACCTGGCTCGACACGCGGCCGGTACCCGCCAATCGCCGAGAACCGGACGAGGCCGCCGGCGTCACCTACGGTGGCCGGGTCAGGCGCCAGCTGCGGGCCGCCGAAGAACCCGCTCGGGACCGAGTCAAGGAACTCGGGGCGCTCAGCACCGAGTTCGGCGGCAGGGTGTTCTGGGCCGAGTATCTCTACCTGCTGCTCTGCCTGACGTTTCTTCGCCTGTACGACCACGATCGTTGGTCACAGCTGATGCACAGCGTGCCGCCGAACGGCGACCCGATTATGGCCCAGCGGCTGCTGCGCCGCGTCGTGGCGCTAGCCGACGAGTCCCTGGCCGCTCCGGACGTGCTCAGGGCCTCGGACGCGCCACCGTCGAGGTTGCGGCCCCGTGCGTTCGAGCCGATTCGCAAGGTCATCGCACTCGTTGCGGGCCTTGGCCCCGCCGACTTCGCTCGGCTCCGCGCCGCATATCTGCGCCAGGTGAGCATAAGCGGTGAGGTCATCTCGACGCCCGAAGGCGTCGCTCGGACTATGGTCGCGCTGCTGGCCGGCACCCCGGTCGACAGGGGCGTCTTGATCTACGACCCGTTCGCCCGCTTCGGTGAGCTGCCGGCCGAATTCATCCGTGCCGCTGGCGACCTGGCCGCGGCGGCTGGCGACACACCGGACACGGTGCTGGTTCGCGCGGAGCATCCTGACGCGGGCGAACTCCGGCTGGCCGGGATGTGGCTGATGGCGTCCGGGACGCCGGCCGAGCTTGCCGTGACACCGGCGCCGACGCCCGCCGGAGCGACATTTGTGCTGACCAACCCGCCGTTCGGCAAGCACGTTGAAGACAAGTGGCTGCGGCACTGCGTCGACTCGCTCACTGAGGAGGGCCGGGCAGTGGTCCTCATGCCGTACAGCGCTGGTTTCGCCGGCAAGGCGACTATGCGCCGAGAGCTGGTGGATCAAGGTGCACTCATCGCCGTTGTGGCCCTGCCGGCACGGATGTTCTCGAACACCAGGGTCGGTGTGTGCATCTGGCTGCTGCGACGGCCCACGAGACGGCCCGCGGCGGTGCGGTTCGTCGATGCGCGCCACCGTGGCCGGGCGAGGGGCCTTCACGTTGAGCTCGACGCGACGGACGTCGCGAGCATCGTCGCCGCAGTAACGGCAGAGAACCAGCCCGAATTCAGCGTCCTGGCCACCCACGAATACATCCAGGCTCGGGGCTACTCCCTACATCCGCCCGAGTACCAGGACGGCATGTTCACGCGTTCGCTGGCGGACGTGGCACGCGCGGAGCTGGAGGCGCTGTCGACCGACGTCGAGCTGCCCTCGTACACAACCGGCGGCGGTTGGTCCGGTCGCCCGCTGAACGAACTTTGCCACGTCCGCAACGGGGTGTCGCACCGGTCGCTGACCGCGGCTGTCGCCCGCGCCGGGACTGCGGGGGTGATCGTGCCGGTCGTGCACCCGCGGCATCTGCGCAGCGGGATCATTGAAGCCGTCGACGCCCCAATGGCAGACGCCGCGTCGCTGGAGCAGTACCGGCTGCGCACCGGCGATGTGCTGTGGGTGCGCACCGGCGCCATGGGCCAGGCTGCACTGGTCGGCGAGCCCGAGTCCGGCTGGCTGCCGCACACCAACCTGCTCCGGCTGTGTGTCATCGACCCGGAAGTGCTGGATCCGGCCTACCTGCTGGCTTTCCTATTGGAGCCCGCCGTCCTGGCCCGAATCCGCGAACGGTCCATCCGATCGGTCACCACCTCGATCAGCAAGGGCGTCCTGGGTGAACTTGTGATGCCTCTGCCGCCCCTCGCCGCGCAGCGGGAAATACTCGCCGCGGTCACCGCACTCGATGATCACGCGGCGTCGCTGCAGCGCCGCCTCAACGCCGTGCGCGCCGCCCGGTCGGTCCTCGGCCAGCACCTCATCGACGGCACCGTCGTCCTAACAGGAAGGCAAACCCTGTGAACCGCTCCGACACGACCCCCATGTGGATCCTGGTCGTGAGTCTCGCGTCGTTCGTCGCGGCGCTCGTGACGGCGATGCTGAAGAGCAGCGTCGGCGCACCGGTGGCCGAAGCCGTGCTATCCGCTGGGGTGGCCTTTGGAGGCGCTTTCGGCCTAGGGCCTGTCCTGTCGATCATGGAAGCCAGATGATTGCGGCGATGAGGACGAGGCTGGCCTGGTAGAGGGACGCGCGTTTGGCGTAGCGGGTGGCCAGGTCACGCCACTGCTTGAGCCGGTTGAAGCAGCGTTCCACGACGTTGCGCTTGCGGTAGACCGCTTTGTCGAAGGCTGGCGGTCGGCCTCCGGCGCTGCCCTTGGCGGCACGGCGGGCGACTTGGTCGCTGCGTTCGGGGATGACATGCCGGACGCCTCGCTGCCGCAGGGCTCGGCGGGTCGAGTCATGTGCGTAGCCCTTGTCGGCGATCAGCACCTCAGGTCGCTTGCGGGGCCGGCCGGGTCCGGGCTCGTTGACCCGGATCGCGTCCAGCAGAGCCAGGAGTTGGGGGTTGTCGCCGGCCTGGCCAGGGGTGAGCAGGATCGACAGCGGCCGGCCACGACCATCAACCGCCAGGTGGATTTTCGTGCTCAGTCCGCCTCGGGACCGGCCGATGGCCTCGCCATCTTGCGCACCAGGCGTCGCCGGACTTGATGGGGAGCCCCCTTTTTGCGGGCGCCAGCGGAATGCTGATGCGCCCGCACGACCGAGGAGTCGATGCTGTGTCAACGCCGCCTCAACCCTGACCACCGTGGTCCGGCTGAAAGTGGACCACCTCGGGTTGGTTGATCTTTAGTCGTTTGTTTTGGTGGCCGGTGGGACGCGGCCCAGGTCGCGGTCTTTGAGTCGGTAGCTGTCGCCCTTCATCGAGATGACTTCGGCGTGGTGGACGAGGCGGTCGATCATGGCTGCGGCGACGACGTCATCTCCGAAGACTTCACCCCAGCGCCCGAACGGCTTGTTGGACGTGACGATCAGTGAGGCGCGTTCGTAGCGGTTGGAGACCAGTTGGAAGAACAGGTTCGCCGCTTCGGCTTCGAAGGGGATGTAGCCGACCTCGTCGACGATCAGCAGCGGGATCCGGCCGAGCTTGACCAGTTCGTCTTGCAGGCGCCCGGCGTGGTGGGCGTCAGCGAGGCGGGACACCCACTGGGCTGCGGTGGCGAACGCGACCCGGTGTCCGGCTTGGCAGGCCCGGATCCCGAGGCCGGTGGACAGGTGGGTTTTGCCGGTGCCGGGCGGGCCCAAGAAGACGACGTTCTCCTTCGACGCCACGAAGTCCAGGGTGCCCAGGTGAGCGATGGTTTCCCGCTTCAACGAGCGTTGGTGCTCGTAGTCGAACTCCTCCAGGCTCTTGCGGGCCGGGAACCGCGCGGCCCGGATGCGTCCTTCACCGCCGTGAGCCTCCCGGGCGGCGACCTCGCGTTGCAGGCAGGCGGCGAGGAACTCCTCATGCGTCCACGATTCTGCCCGAGCCCGCTCAGCCAGACGTTCGACCGACGCGGCGAGAGAGGGTGCTTTCAGCGCGCGGCTGAGGAATGCGATCTCGGAGGACACGTTGCGGTTGCTGGTTTTTGTGGCCATCACGCAGCCACCTCGTTCAGGCCGAACATCCGGTCATAATCGCTGAGCTGGCGGTGCTCGACTTGGGCGTCGACGGCTGGCGCCGGGGTGTGCTGGGCGGCGACGCGCAGGTCAGCCGCGGCTTGGCGGTGAGCCGGATCAGTGATGCTCTGATGCTTGGCCCAGCAGCGGTCGTGTCGGGCGACCTGGCGGCTGTCGCAGAACACCTGCACCCGATCGGCGTCAGCGGTGACATCGACACGACGCCCGACGACCGAGGGATGCACCGAATAGTCGTTGCTGTCCAGACGCACGTAGTGATCCCGAGGCAGCCGCGTGGTCTGTCGCCAGCCAATCACGGGCGCCACTGGCGGCAGCGACAGCATCGCGGCCCGGTCGGCGTCCCACCGGTCCGCCGGGCGGCAGCCCAGCACCCGGTGGTGGCGGTTGTTCGCCCGCACCAGCCACTCGGTGAGCTGGTTGTTGAAGTCCTGCGGTGAACCGAAACGACGGCCGGGCAAGAACGACGTCTCGAGATAACCGTTGGCCCGCTCGACCAGGCCCTTGGCTTCCGGGTCCGCCGGCCGGCACTGGATCACCCTGATGCCGAGGGTGCCACGGAAGGCGTTCATCGTCTCGGTCAACTGCGGCCGACCGGCCCGCCACTGCCCGACCGCGGACTCGTTGTCCCACACCAACGCCTTGGGCACCCGACCCCACCCGGAGATCAACGTCCAGTGCCCGGCCAGCAAATCCGGTGACTGCCGCGACGGGATCATCACCGCCGACAGCCACCGCGAATACCCCGACACCATCACCAACACCGGCGGCCTGCCGGTCTGCCCGAACCCCAACGGCACGTCCGCCGGCGGAAACCACAGGTCACACTGCACCAGCTCACCCGGCAGATAGTCCGTGCGCTGGGCCGGGTCCGGACGGCGGAACAACGGCCGCAGCTGCTGCACCCGATCACAGAACACCGTCTTGCCCCGAGTCCACCCGACCCGTTCCATGATCACCGTCGAGGGCATGTCCGGGAACTCCGCCAACAACACCCTGATCTGCGGCTCGACCGCATCCACGATCGAGCCCTTCGCCGCCCGCCGATACCGCGGCGGCTCATTACTGGCCAGGGCCTTCTTCACGGTGTTGCGAGACATCCTCAACCGCCGTGCGATGGCCTGAATCGCCATGCCCTCCGACCGCCGCAGCCGCCGGATCTCCGCCCAGTCCTCCACGCTCAGCACCTCCCGATGCTTCAGGAGGTGGTCCCGATTCAGCCGGAACCACGTGGTCAGTTTTCAGGCGGAGCCGACATGCTGATCGTCCACTGCACGGGTGTGCCGTCGTCATGCACCTGCGCAGCCGCGAGAATCCGATCCCACGTGCCATCGGCCGTCCACCGCCGCAGACGTTCGTGACAGGTTTTCCACGGCCCGAACCGTTCCGGCAGGTCACGCCACGGCGCACCCGTACGCAGCTTCCAAAGAATCCCGTTGATGACCTGACGGTGATCCCGCCACCGACCCCGCGCACCACCCGGTTCAGGAAGCAGGGGCGCGATCACCGCCCACGCCTCATCGGTCAGCTCACCACGACGTACCACCGGAACATCGTCAACGATCAACCGCTACAAGATCGGCAGGACACGCCCTAGGCCTCTGGATTCTCGGCGCACTGAAACCGCCGTCCAGCAGCACCCGCCGAGGGCCGAGGTGACGCAGCGGCAGCGGAGCTTCCGGTTCGGGCGCGGCGCTGCCGGGGAGTGTTGCGATGACTCCTTTACTCGGGTGGTTTACACTTCCCGTGACCTGGGAGAACGTGCCTGAGCACGTCGCTGGGACCTTCAACTACTGGGGGTCAAGGGGTCGTCGGTTCGAATCCGGCCGTCCCGACGCAGGTCAGAGGCCATTCGGATTCTTCCGGATGGCCATTTCTGATCTTGTACAGCAGCGAAGTACAGGAACGGCTCATTGGTCGAGGCTTTCGCCCAGCCTCCGCAGGGCTTCGTTGAGCTAGGCCTGAACGTCTCGTACTGACAGCCGTCCGTCGAGTCGCTTGGCGCTGAGGCCCGTAACGATGTAGAGGCGGCTCAGCGTCTCGTACGTGGCGTAGGTCAGCGGAGCGAGGTTCGGCTCCACGATCTCGGTTGTGCGCGCCTGACGGCGGCTACAGCACGGGTGCTACTTCTACCGCAGGCGGTAGAGGTAGCTACCTTCGTAGTTGCGTTCAACGTTCTCGTGAGAGTCAACGAAAAACGAGGTACCGGCGAGCCAGTCGGCGGGATATCCGCTACGGGTGAGGATCGTCCGGAATTCTTGTTCGAGTCTTGCCGTGACGCCGTTGCTGGCGCAGCGTGCCACGTTGGCGTGGGTGTCGAAGAGCAGCCACACTGCCGCGTCGAAGTCGGTCGGGACAATCGGGACGACGAACTCCACGCGCGCTAGCGGTACCTCGTTGGCAGCTGCCCAGGAGATAAGCTCGCGCCTGGCGGTACCGAGGTGATCGAACTGCCTGCGACGGGTCGGGTTCACGTTGCGATCGTCGGCACGTTCGAGGACAACCCTTACGCTCATGCTCATGAAAACGTGCTGGTCTGTGGCGGCCGTTGCCTGCTTGGCCTTGCCGGTCATATCGGGTTGCGGCTCCGGACGGTCCACCACCGCAGCAGGCACCCCTGCGACCTACACGTGTTGCGATGGCAAGGACGTGGACACGGTGTACCAGCCTGGCCAGGAGATGACGGTTCACTGGATCGTCAAGCCAGGGACCGACCCCGCCGCGAAGCCGACGCAGGTCGAGCTGACTGCGCGTCTGAGTGGCCCATACGGGGACGTCAGCGAACTGAAGAGCGCTGCCGGGGGCACAGCTCGGCCTGCTCTGGGAGAGGTGAACTTCGAGGCCCAGCCAGTAAGGCCATCGGGTGCGGCGGGCGAACGACCGGTCAGCGTCATTCCAATTCCGGAGGATGCGCCGCCCGGGTCTTACAACCTGATCTTCGCCGTGCATGAGGATGGCGGAGTCGTTGGCGGAGCGAGCGTCGTCCGGGTGACCCCCAAAGCCTGAGCCCATCGGATACTCAGGCCGGGACGACGCCCTTTGTCCGGTCGGCCGGGTGCGTCACCGGGCGATGCTTCGTTCCTCCTGCTGTTGTGGGCCGCAGCCGTCTCCGACGGTGGCGAGTCGCGGGTTTCACCCGATTGCCGTTGCTCCACCGCCACCTCGTAGGGCCCGCGACTCGCGGCAGATCAGGATGCCTGAGTCATGAGGGGACTTATGACGAGGCAAGTTGGCGCCACGCAGCCCGGCTGTGTGGTAACCCAGCTTCCGTAAACACGAAGCCGCAGCTTCCGTTCTTCGGATCCCAGAGGTGTTCGTTGGCGACCCCGACGTGCCTGGCTGCGTCCGGACCTTCCTGTACGGCTACCGGCCCTGACCATGGTCACCGGCGCTGCCGCAGTGGGCGCAGCGCTCCCGCGTGCCGTAGTGGTAGGCGGCGGCCGAGACCAGAACGAGGGCACCCCACAGCAGCAGCGAGACCGCAGGCAGATGGGAGAGCCAGTTCGTCCGTACCGTGGTCCCGGTGTAGTAGACCGGCTCGCCGGCGGCGAACCGGACCAGATCGGGGACGAGCAGAGTGCAGAAGCCGAAGAGAGCGGCGCCGCACACGGTCGCCATCGCCACCGGAAACCAGTGGGGCACCGGCCGACCGGCCAGGCCCACCACCCAGCCCGGCCACACCTGGCTCCACGGCCGGGTGAGCCCGAAACAGAGGACGCCGCCCCCGAGCGCCATGCCGGCCAGGGTCAGCTCAAGCAGCATGGTGCCGTTGCCCGGGTTGGCTTCGTTGATCGTGTCGAGGAACTCCTCGGTGGTGCCCACCGGGATGCCGGCTGCCCAGCACAGCCGGACGATTGCGTAGCCGAGCGGCGCGAGTAACGCCGCGATTGAGGCGACCTGGCCGACCACGGCCCATCGTTGGCGCGACCACTCGGCGCCGCCGTCCCGGCCACAGTTCTCGCAGCCGCCACGGGTGGCCCGGCCGTACGCCAGGGTGGCCGCGGCGAGGGCGTATCCGGTGTACGCGAGCAGCACCAGATGGACGGTCGGCCAGTCCAGCCGTTTCAGGTTGAGCAGGTTGAGGCCGGGGATGGCGTCCAGCGCCTGCGTTCCCGGCAGCACCAGCACCAGGAAGGCCGCCGCCAGCCAGCCGACGCCCAGCAGCACCGGACGCACCCGCCCGGCGACCCGCCGGCGCATGAGCAGCAGCGCGGCGACCAGCATGACGCAAAACCCCAGCGTCACGCCCTCGACCAGGGCCGGTGGCAGGTCGGCCAGCCAGTGGTCGGGAAAGGTGTTGTCCGGGTTGGCCGGGCGGGCGAAGACGTACGGTCCGCCGGCGAACCAACCGACCGAGGCGAGGCCGTACGCCGTCAACACCACGGCGGCGAAGGTCCCGGACCACCGCGGCCAGCCGGCCCACCAGTGCCGTACCCGTCGAGCGGTAGTCGCCATATCAGTCACCGCTTCTCATTCGTCGTCGGATCGAAGGGCCGAACCGAATGTCCGTCCTCCGGAACGCATGCACCTCCCACGGGGATGGGAGCCGCTTCCCTCGAGCAGGGGACTGCCGAGCGACCGGCCCCGGGAGATCCTTGCGTGAAGGAGGCAGAGCAAAGTTGCGGAGCGGCGTGTCGTGCTGGACTGGCAGCACCCGAGCTTTTGGTTCTGGCCTCACCGGCACGTCGTCTGCGAGGACGCAGCGTGCGGGTCGAGGTCTTTTCCAGACGGGACTACTACGCGTTCCTGACAGAGGACATGACCGAAGGTACGTTCGGACACCCGTGGGAGCAGACGCTGTGCGTCTTCGGATCACACCTGATGCCGAAGCTCGTGCCCCTACTCAGCGGGTAACTACCGATGAACGGCGTTCTGCACCTGCTCGACACCGACCGGACCCTGCTCCGCAGCCTGCCCAACCCGCTCACCCCGGCCGAGCAGGCACGCATCCGCGACGCACGCCCCGCCGGACCTTCACCCACCCCGGCAACCCAGCCACTCCGCGTCGAACGCCGCGTCAGCAGCCGCGGCGTCCTCGTGATCGCCGGCCAACGCATCCACGTCGGCATCGGCCACGCCGGTCAAACGCTCACTGTCGAAGACGCCGAGACCACCTTCCGCGTCCACGACGGCGACCAACTCCTCACCGAAGTCCCCCGCACCACGACCAAGTAGATCGCTAGATTCAAGGTCCGCAAGCCCGAACCACCACGCCAGCGCGTGACGCCGACAGGCACTGAATCAGGGCAGGCCCGATGAGAGTTCCGACCCCGTTGACCGGCTGCCGTGTCGACCGAACAGCCTTCGACTACCAGGTCCGGCTCAGCCTCTCCGCGCTCGACCCCAAAGAGGGCTACCGTGTCGACGCCGAACTGGCCATCGAAACTCCGTTCCTGCTCCGCGACCCGGGCGGGCAATGGCACGAACTTGACCCCGGCACGGGCACCCGCCTGGCACCCGTCCTGGACCTGTTCGGCCAGACCATCAGCAGCGTTGAGATCCACGGCAACGGCGCCCTCCACCTGACCTTCGACAACGGCGCCGAGTTACACATCGGCCCCGATCACCACTACGAGTCCTGGCACCTCACCGGCGCGGGAGTCGACCCGATAACCGTCGGCCCAGGCGGGGAAACCGACTGGCAGCCGGCTCCCCAGCCCGAACCACCCCACATCGGCTGACATCCACAACAAAGTTCGTCTGGCCGGAAGTGTCACGAATCAAGTGACAGCGATCCGTAACGCATCAAGTGGAGTCCGACAGTTGTGTGGAACGCCTTGAGCGCCTTCGATACCGTCGCGGGCATTGCCATGACGTCGGTTATGCGCGGGGGCAGGGGGCAGGGGGCAGGGGGCGTGGGCGGATGCTGGCGCCACGTCCGACCACGACCCGACGCGGAATCGCTGAAGACCCCGCCGCTCCTGGGCCGCTTAGTGCCGGCATGTCAGAGACCTACGGCGCCCATCCCTGGTTTGGCATGATGTGGATGCCCGGAGCCATCCGAGAAACCACGCGATCATCTTGATGCCGACTGCGTGCGGCATCAAGGCGGGGCGTGGAACGTCGGCTAACATGCATCACGGTCCGAGACGTCGCACCGCTTTGCCGCCGCCCGCAGCGCTGCCACCGAGGCGTGACCTGGGTAGTCGCTCAGCATGGGGTAGCGCCGACGGTGGTGACAGTCCCAGTAGCTGGCAGCCCGCTGGTCGGTGAGCGTCACGAAGGCCGGGTTCGCGGCGGTAAATCGCCCGTAGACGGCGTCCGCCGGGCTTTGCGGAACAACCAGCTTCGGCTCGAGAACACGCCGAATGACCAACAGGATCTCGTCCACGTATTCGCCCACCAACTGCACCACGAACGGCGCCACCCACGGTTGGATCAAGCCGACGACCCGTTCCAGCCGCCGCTGCCTTACCCGGCCATCGTGATGTCGGGTGTACAAGCAATCCAGCACCGCACGCTGGGTGGCAGACAGCGCTGCCTCCGCGGCAACGGGCGGCTCGTCGGAGTAGACCCGGTATGGAATCACGACCGGCTCACCATCGACCAGCACACGGAACGGCGACGTCGGCGCGTGCGGCGCCGGCGGTAGGACGGCCAACGCCTTTCGTACGTCATTGCCTAGACGACGTGGGAAGGCAGCCTCCAAGGCTGCGGCCTCAGCCAACTGCGAGCTCCCGAACTGCATGGCCGATCGTAGCCCCGGCAGCGCCGCAGCTAGATGGGACACCGCTTCGAGTGCGATTTCGCCTGCGGTGGACAGCAGCCTGAGAAGTGGCACGGACCTGGCTGTTCTCGATCCGCCCAGCGGTGCCGGTGTACTGCCGTTGCACACCCACCGACGTGGTGCCCTTCTTGACGGACCGGGCCTCATCCGGTATCAACACGCCCTGCGGATCTCCGAGCCGCTCCACCAGCAGGCCTTGCACGTCGGAGACGACCTGCTCGGCATCCCAGACCGCGGTGCGCAGCAACCGCTGCAACGCCGCCGGCTGCCGATAACCGGCCTGCTCGGCCAGCTGCCAGCACGTCTTGCGCTCGGTTTGCGACAACAGACCAGTCACGAACGCCCGCGCGGCAAGCCGCGGCTCACTCCGGGTTGAACCGGCCCGCGATCCGCTGCACGGCAACCTCGAACCCCACCTGCCACCCGGCAAGGTCTACGCTATGACCTGCGGACAATGCACGATCTTCGGTTGTCTTCACCAACCATCGAGGATCACGCGGCAGCTGCGCTCCACTTGCGGCGGCCCACCGGAGACGACGTGGCGAACCAGTTCTTGCACGCCATGCGGTTGATGCGGAGCCGCGACCCGCAAAAGCAGGAAGACGGATTCCACCTGTTGCGACCCCACGCCGCGCAGCACCTCCAAGAGCTGATCACCGAGTTCAACCGCGAACCCCACCACGGCCTGCGCTGCTGGATGCTTGAACTCATCGGCGAAACACGCTCAGCGGACGCGCTGCCCGTGCTGGTTGCCCAACTTCACAGCGACGACGAATCGCTACGGGACTGGGCCATTAGGGGCCTCGAACAACTCGACACCAAACCAGCACGTCACCAGCTATACCGAGCACGATCGGCGGGTTTGATCCGCTAACACCACCGGACTAGGGCATGTCCTGTCGATCATGGATCGGCAGTCCTGGTCATGACATGCTTCAGCCGTGTACCGGACCGAGGATCAACGGCGCTTTCAGCGTCTGGTCGAGGCGCTATCGGGACGGGCGGATCCCCAGGCTGAGGCCGAGGTGGGCGCACCCCTGGATCCCCGGCTCGCGGACTCGCTGGTTGAAGTGTTGGCGGTGAGGAGCAGCTCGGGCTGGACACGCTCTGTGCCAACGTCTTCGACTACCGGGTGCGGCTGGCAGGTGAGGAGTACGCAACGATCACCGATCTGGCCGATCGTTGGGGTCTCGGCGTTCGGGTGATCGATGGATTGAACGAGCTTGTGATCCCGGATGAGCCATCCGAGTGCTCATGAGAGCCAAACGATGGCGGCGATGAGGACGAGGCTGGCGCGGAAGCAGCGCTCCACCAGGTTGCGGTTTCGGTAGATCACCTTGTCGAAGGCTGGTGGCTGCCGCCGGCGCCGCCCTTGGCGATCCGACGGGCGACCTGGTCGGACCGTTCCGGGATGACGTGCCGGATCCCGCGCTGCCGCAACGCTCGGCGGGTTGAGTCGTGCGCGTAACCCTTGTCGGCGATCAACACGTCGGTACGTTTACGGGGCCGTCCGGGTCCAGGTTCGTTGACCCGGATCGCGTCCAGTAGCGCCAGCAACTGCGGGTTGTCGCCGGCCTGGCCAGGGGTGAGCAGGATCGACGGCGGCCGGCCGCGTCCGTCGACGGCGAGGTGGATCTTCGTACTCAGTCCGCCTCGAGACCGGCCGATAGCCTCGCCATCTTGCGCACCAGGCGTCGCCGGACTTGATAGGGAGCCCTCTTTTTGCGGGCGCCAGCGGAATGCTGGTGCGCCCGCACGACCGACGAGTCGATGCTGATCGTCCACTGCACCGGTGTGCCGTCGTCATGGACCTGCGCTGCGGCGAGGATCCGATCCCAGGTGCCATCCGCGGTCCACCGCCGCAGCCGTTCGTGGCAGGTCTTCCACGGCCGAAGCGTTCCGGCAGGTCCCGCCACGGCGCCCCCGTGCGCAGCTTCCACAGAATCCCGTTGATGACCTGTCGGCGATCCCGCCACCGCCCCCGCGCAGCGCCCGGCTCCGGCAGCAGCGGCACGATCACCGCCCACGCCTCGTCAGTCAGTTCACCACGACGCACCACCGGCACATCGTCAACGATTAACCGCTACAAGATCGGCAGGACGCCCTAGCCGTCGCGGTATCCCGAGGACACGCCCACCATCACTTCGTGTTGGCGTCGATGGTGTAAACCACGTCTGGCCCGACGTCGTGGCGGGTGATGCCGGGTACGTCGGGGATGTTGAGCAGTGGTTCGTATGGGGTGCCGTGGACCCGGTCGCGCAGCAGGACGACGCTGCGGATGCCGAGCTGGTGCAACCGATCCAAGGCCTGCTGGCTGGGGAAGGTCGTCATAACGTCGCGGATCGCCTGACGGTTGGGTGTGGTGTAGCTGGCCGCACCGTTGACCACTGCGGGAAAACCGTCGGTCGACCAAAGTAGGACGTGGAGGTCGATGCCGTCGTCGGACGGCAATACCATGGTCGGAGCGTGCGCGGAGGCTAGCGCCATCGCGGCCGGTTTGGCTGGGGTTTGGGGGTGCTGCAGGTCAGGCAGGCCCTCAGCTAGCACGAGGACCAGCAACGGAACGGTCAGTAGCCGTGCCTCTTCCACCGACCATTTCGGCTTGGCGCCCCTGCTAGCCACCTCGGCTAGTTGGGTAACCAGGCCGGCCGCGAGAATGGCCAGGCAGATAGTGGGCCACAAGATCAACCGCCCTGGTGTACGGGATCCGTCGAACCCGGGCACGTAAAGATAGAGCAGACGGTAGATCGGCCCGTTCGTGCCTAGCGCGAACAACACTCCGACGACCGCCCCAAACAGCAGCAGAAGCCGTTGCACCGGTGACCAGCGGGATAGGAACAGGCCGGCGAAGGCCAGTAAATACAGTGCATACCCGCATAGCAGCACTTTCTCAGTGGGTGCGCCACCAAGAGCGATGCGGGCGTCGTTGTGGAGGGTGCCCCAGGGCAGCGAGGACTGCGGAGCCACGAGAAGTCCGCGCAGTGTCGGGGAGAAAAACGCGACGTAGTCCCAGTCCCGGGTGACATGTGGGTTGAGCTCGCGCACGTGTTGGTACGCGTACGCGAAGTATCCGGTCACCGCGGTGAAGACCAACCCGCCGATCAGATCACTGACGATCAGCCGGCGGCTGAGGCGTGGGCGGTGGATCAGCCAGGCTGTCAGTGTGATCAGGCAGAGGGCGGCGAGGACGTATACGAATCCAAGCCCCACGCCGAAGCCAAGGCTGACCTGCCAGGCCGCGACCAGCCAGCCAGCGAACGCCCAGCCCGGTCGGACTCGTTCGGCAAGGTAGCCGCGGGTGAACGAGAGTCCGTGGCCGCGCGCCAGCATCGCCAGGGCCAGCGTGATGCCACCGGTGGAGAGAATATTCAAATGGCCGTCGTGGCCGTAGCGCCAGGGCGCGTAGGCGAGGGCGGCCCCGGCTACCGCGGCGGCGACCTTATTCGCGCCAAGCTGGCGCAGGAGCGCGTAGCCGCCGAGGAAGGCGAGCGCGAAAGCCAGCACGAACAGGATGTTGTAGCGCAGCACGGCGCCGACTACACCGCTGCCTATCAGCCCTGCCGGGGCATAGCCGAGCAGGCTGTCGTTCAGGGCTAGGCCGTACTTGTCGGGATAAAAGGCGTTGGTATCCCACAGGCCACGCAGACCGTGGGTGAGAGCGTGGCCACCCCATCCCACCAGCCATGCTTGGGCCGTCGGGTCACCCGCGTCACCGACGATGGTGTGGGCCGGGTTGGCGATCGGCACAGTCTTGGCGCCGGAAGTCATCACGCGAACCGCGTACGGCGGAATCAGCCAGATCATCGCGACAGCGAGGAGCACCGAACCGAGGCCCGCGATGCTCAGTTCCCGCCGATGGGCCCCACGTTTCAGCCAATCCCTCGTGCCTGATTTGGCACGCGCGAGTCGGCCATTGTGTCCAAGCTCGCTGAGAGTGACGGCTGGTGGTTGGCCTCCTACCGGTGGCTCTACCTGCGTCATCACATTGACCCTCACTGTTGGACCGCCGAAGTAAATCATGAGCAGGGCGGCGCATAGAGTCAAGACCTCGATCAATGCCGTTCAGGTAGCTGGGCCTCAGGCTGTTTATCAAAGGCGTCTTGTCACGCGGGAGTCGCGAGCGGTGCAGCAGCGCATCTTGCCGCTGTCGAAACAGGGCACGCCAGGGTTGCTGCAGGCCCTCGCCCCGGGTTCCGGACCCACGGGACGCCGGCGGCCGGATCCATCCGCTGCCGGGACTGCTCGCGATCGCGATCGCGGCGGTGGTTCGGGGATCGTGCACTTCTACGGCACCCACTCCGTCGACATCGACGGCGAGCTCGCCCAGCTCGACACCGACGGCTACCGGCCGTTGCGGCTGGCCCCCGGCCAGCGCGGTAAGCAGCTGACCGGGGGTGGGCCCTTGAGGAGCATGGGGACGAGCGGGACCGCGTCTGGCTGCAGGATCGCGGCGTGTGCCAGGCCGGTGCTACCCGGCGATGGTGGCCTCGCTGGCCGAGTTCGATGCGGCGGTTGCCGGTGTGATCGGCGCGGTTCCTAGAGGGCCCCGGGCCAGGACGTAGACGAGCAGGATCGTCATGACGGCGACTCCCGCCCACATGGCTTGTTGCCAGCCGTCGACGAACGCTTCCTGGGCGGCGCGGATGAGTGCGGGTGCCTGGGTGTCGGCGGTGTCGGCGGTGGCGATGGCGTTGGCGATGCCTTCGCGGGCGGTGTCAGCGGTGTCGGCCGGGATGGTGTCGAGGCGACCGTTGATGGCGTTGCGGTAGCCGGCGATCAGGACTGCTCCGAGCAGGGCGACGCCAAGGGCGGTGCCGAATTCTCGGGTGACGTCGTTGAGGGCGGACGCGACGCCTTGACGTTCGCGGGGCAGTGCGGAGGTGATGGCCTCGGTGGAGGGGGTCTGGGTCAGGCCCATGCCGAGTCCCATGGCGAGCATGCCGGGCAGGATGGCGAGGTAGCCGCCGTCGACGGAGACGAGGGTGGCCATCAGCGCCAGGCCGGCGCCGCCGAGCAGGATTCCGGCTGCCATCGTTGCGCGAGCTCCGGCTCGGGCGGCCACTCGGGGGGCGAGTCCGGAGGCGAGCATCATCATCGCTGCCATGGGCATGAGCGCGAGGGTGGAGCGCAGTCCGGACCAGCCGAGAACGGCCTGGAAGTAGGGGAACAGCACGACGAAGATCCCGGCTTGGACGCCGAACAGTGCCAGCAGTGCCAGCGAGCCGCTGGCGAGGCGCCGGTCGCGGAACAGGCGCACGTCGAGCAGGGGCGCCGCCCGGCGTAGTTCCCAGGCCACGAACCCGATGGCGGCGACGACGCCGACGAGCAGGCTGGCCACGGAGACGGGCGAGGTCCAGCCGTGGACCGGGCCTTCGTGCAGGACGTAGATGAGCGCGACCACGGCGATCACCGACGTCAGGGACCCGACCATGTCGAAGCTGTGCTGCGACGTCTCGCGGGAATTCGGGACGGCTCGCAGGGCCGTGACGGTGGCCGCGGCCACGAGCACGACCGGTAGCAGGAACAGCCACCGCCAGTTCGCCCAGTCGACGAGGACCGCGGACAGGTACATGCCGAGAATGCCGCCGCCGCCGGCGACGCCGGTCCACACACCGATGGCTTTGGAGCGTTCCTCGTCGGGGAACGTCGAGGTGATGACGGCCAGGGTGACCGGCATGATCAGGGCGGCGCCGACGCCGGCGAACAGCCGGGCGGCGATCATCATCTCGGATGAGGTGGCCAGGCCCGCCGCCGCGCTGGCGACGCCGAACAGGGCGAGGCCGGCGAGCAGGATCGGTTTGCGGCCCACCCGGTCGCCGAGGGCGCCGAGCGGGAGCAGCAGCGCGGCCAGGCTGAGGGTGTAGATGTTGATCATCCACAGGACGGTGCTCTGCGAGGCGTCGAACGCGACGGCGACCTGCGGCTGGGCGACGTTGAGCCCGGAGACCGAGGCGATGACCGCCATCAGAGCGATACACACCGCGATCAGGATCGCGCGACGCTGGCGCGGGTCGTGAATCGTCGCGTCGGGGACGCTCACGCGTGGGGAACTGTCGAGGGCAGGCATGCGCGGGGTTCCTTCCAAAAGGGCGCGATGGGGTACGGCGCCGGGGTGGACCTCGGTCCCGGCGTCGCAGAGAAAGTGGTTCAGGGGCGGCGGGTGGCGCGCACGACGACGTCGTGCAGCGAGACCGCATGGCCGCCGGGCCCGGGCGCCGGGCGCCGGTGCTCCTCGGCGGTGACGATCTCCCAGTCGGCCGCATTCAGGACGGCGGTGATGTCGGCGAGGGTGACCGTCGCCTCGGCGGGATGCCCGTGCCCGTGCCCGTGCCCGTGGCCGTGGCCGGTGTGCAGGTGCCCGACGATCAGCAGGGTGCCGCCGGGCGCCACCCAGTCGGAGATGCGCTGGTAGAAGGCCAGTTGGGGTATCGCGGGGTGCGCGTAGTGGGTGGTGACCAGGTCGAAGCGCATGGCCGGTTCCCAGGCGGTCAGGTCCGCCTCCACCCACCGGATGGACTCCGTCTGCCCGCTGGCGGTGGCGCGGTCGGCGGCGCGGGCGAGGGCGTCGGTGGAGATGTCGGCGGCGGTGAGCTGCCAGCCGTGGGAGGCGAGCCAGATCGCCTCGGCGCCGGCGCCGCACCCGGCGTCCAGGGCGGTGCCCGGTGCCAGGCCGGCGGTCTCCTGGGCGAGGTAGGGGTTGGGTGGGTTGCCGGCCATGGAGCCGGGCTTGTCGCCGTGGGTCTGCTGCCAGTGCTGTTGCCAGTAGTCCTTGTCGAAGCTGTGCGTCATCGGAGGTTCTCCTCGTTCGTCAGCCGGGCGACCGCCCGGTCGGTGTCCTCGGCGACGAGGTCGGCGTTGAGATGGGCTGCGGCGCGGGCGCCGCCCGCGGCGGCCGCACCGACCTGGGCGGACAGATCGGTGGAGTTACCGGCCGCCCATACCCCGGGCACCGAGGTCCGGCCGGTCTCATCAGCGGCGATGAAGGAACCCACCGGGTGCTGCGTCGCGGTGATGCCGATACCGGTGAACGCCTCTGCTCGGGCGACCATCCGCGGCGCCACCGCCACGGTCTCGACCGGTATGACCTTGTCGTCGTCGAGACGGACCCCGGTCAGCCGGTCGTCGACGATCTCCAGCCCGGCGACGCCGCCAGCGATCACCGGGATGCCGAGCGCGTCGAGTTTCGCCCGGTCCTGATCGCTGAGTTCCTGGTCGCCGGTGAAGTACCGCACGTCATCGCTCAACTGCCGAAACAGCAGCGCCTGGTGCACCGACATCGGCCCCGTAGCGAGCACACCGATCGTCTGGTCGCGGACCTCCCAGCCGTGGCAGTACGGGCAGTGCAGCACATCGCGGCCCCACCGCTGCCGCAATCCGGCGATGTCCGGCATCTCGTCAACCAGGCCGGTGGCTATCAGCAGCCGGCGCGCGTGCAGCACGACACCGTCACGTGTTGTCACCGCGAACCCCACCGACGTGCTCACCACGTCAGCAACTTCCGCGGAGATGATCTCGCCGCCGTAGCCGGTGACCTCATCGCGGCCGCGTCTGAGGAGCTCCAGCGGGCTCAGTCCGTCGAGGGCCAGCAGGCCGTGCACGGCCTGCGCCGGCGCGTTGCGCGGTGCGCCGGCGTCCAGGACCGTCACTCGCCGCCGCGAACGCGCCAGGATCAGCGCCGCGCTCAACCCCGCCGTCCCGCCACCGACCACGACCACGTCCCGCACGATCTCTGCCTGCTCCACCATCTGGCCCTCTCCCTTCACTACCTTCGCCGGTGACTTGATCCTGAGCCTCCCGGCGAATATGTGCAAAGATCTTTGCCGAATGGCAAAATGGGGTTGTGGACGACAATCTGGACCGCACCCTCGACGCGGTCGGCCCGCGGCTGAGGCAGCTGCGGCAGCGCCGCAACATCACCCTCACCGACCTGGCCGAGGAGACCGGCATCTCCGTCAGCACGCTGTCGCGGCTCGAAGCGGGCCTGCGGCGCCCGACGCTCGAACAGCTGCTCCCGCTCGCCCGCGCCCACAGCGTCACCATCGACGAACTCGTCGACGCGCCGCTGACCGGTGATCCCCGGATCAACTTGCGCCCCATCGCCGCCGGCGACGGATCCACCATCCTGCCCCTGACCCGCAGGCCGGGAGGCATCCAGGCCTACAAGTTCGTCCTGCCCGCCGGCGACGACAACCGCGTACCCGACCTGCGCACCCATGAGGGCTACGACTGGGTCTACGTCCTCAACGGCACCCTGCGCCTGGTCCTCGGCGACGACAACCTCACCCTGCAACCCGGAGAAGCCGCCGAGTTCGACACCCGCACCCCCCACTGGTTCGGTGCCACCAGCGCCGGGCCTGTCGAGTTCCTCAGCCTCATCGGCAGACAAGGCGAACGCGCACACGTACGCGCCACACCAAAATCAGGCACGTCCCAATGAGCAGCAGAACTGCCTCCCCCACTCACGCCAGGCTCCGGCAGGCGGCACGCCCTGCTCTCACGTAAACCCCCTGCCGACCTCGTCGATTCGCCTTCACCGCAGAACCGCGATGCTGGAGACCGATCAGCGCAGCATCCTTCGCAGAACGGTCCATTCTGAGAAGAGATCCGGAAGCTGGTCCGTCGCCGCCGATTCGGGCCAGATCCGTTCTCACAACCCGTTCGCACGCAAGAGCGCTGCGGCGTGGTTCTGAGAAATGTTTGTGCGAGCATTCCGGGCCTGGTCGGTGTAGAGGACCGCGATCCCGAGACCCTTGGCGGCCGACGGGTCCGCCCGGCATGGATCGCATGGGCGACACAACAGGAACCTCGCCGGCGAAGCTCGGTACCTTCGCGTGATGCCAGCTCCCAGCCCACGGCGCAGGCGATGCCGAGCCGGATCCACGGCTCAGGCGGGCGGCAACGCGCCCAGGACGGTGCACGTCCACACCGCCGGTGTGGTGCACGTCGACAGCAGCATCAGCAACAGGAGCAGTGTCAGCAGCAGTACCGTCAGCTACGCCCCGGATCGGGCGAGCGTGGCCGACGACCTGATGCCAGCCGTGCTGACGGCGCTCCCGCTGCTGCTGGTGCTGCTCCTGCTGTCGATGACCGGCCAGCACGTCCTCCTCCGTTCGATCGTGCAGGAGGGAAACCCGCTCGGCCTGACGGCGCTGCTGCTGCCGCTTTTCCTGCCGACCATCGCGGCATCGCTCGTCTACCTCGCCCGGCAACGCGGCTGGCTGGGCTGGACCCTCCGTGCCACCAACTGGGCGGCGGCCGGCCTCGCCACCGGCTTCGCGATCTTCGTTCCGATGAACTACCTGCTGTTACAGCTCATCGTCTTCCTGGTGAGTCTCGGGTGGATCTGGGCCCGGCGCCGGCTGGCGCGGCACCGCCCGGGCATCGCGATTGTCGCGATCATTCTGCTCGCGGCTCTGGTCGTCGAGGAAGGGCTCGCCGCGTCCGGGTGGCCCCGCTACAGCTTGTCCCGGATCGCGGTCGGGCGTGTGGTGGACGGTCTGACGCGGATGAACCTCGATGAACCCAACGCGAAGCCGGAACGCTCCGTGCTCGTGGTGAGCGTCAACGACGGCTACGCGATCGTAGCCTCGGCCGGCTATCCACCCAGGATGGAGAGCATGGCCCCGAGCAAGCTGGCAAGCGGCCGGATCTGCCAGCGCAGGCCCGGAGGGATGCAACTCAGTCCTTTCCAGTGGATCGGCAGGGTGGTCCCGGCGGACCCTGCGGTGCTCTCCGCCGCGGAGTACTGCGTCGACCCCTAGCCATCGGCCTGCTGCAAGCGGCGATGGTGCGGAGGGACTCGCGCGGACGGTGAGGGCTTCGGCGAAGGCGGCGTACCGGTCGTTGCGGAGCAGCCATCCCCGTTGGACTGCGACGCCGCCGACGGGCACGGGCCACGGTGTGATGCGCCATCGTCATCCCCGGACGGACTCGGGCCACCGCCCATTGGCAGGTTCTCGTTCGCTGATTCGGTGGTGGCGGACGATGAGGAACGGATGCCCACGGCCAGCCTCGGCACGGTCATCCCACTGGAGTGACGTCAGGCGACCCGATGGCCTGCCGGTGTTCGGCCGGGCTGAGACCGCGTACCCGTTTGAAGGCCGCGCTGAGTGCGAATGAGCTGCCGTAGCCGACCTGGCGGGCCACCGCGCCGACGGTGGCGTCCGGTTCGCGCAGCAGGTCGGCGGCCAGCGCGAGCCGCCAGTTGGTGAGGTACGCCATCGGAGGTTCGCCGACCAGTTCGGTGAACCGGCGGGCCAGCACCGCCCGCGAGATACCGGTGCCGGCCGCGAGGGTGGCCACCGTCCAGGGCTTTGCCGGGTGGTCGTGCAGCAGTCGCAACGCCCTGCCGACCACCGGATCGCCGTGCGCTCGGTACCAGGAGGGCGCCGCCGCCTCGGGCCGGGAGAACCAGGCCCGAAGTACGGCGATGAGCAGTAGGTCGAGCAGCCGGTCCAGGACCACATCCTGCCCCGGCTCGTCCTTGGTCATCTCGTCGCCGAGCAAGGGGATGAGGGGGCTGTCCAGTGTTCCGGCCGGCAGCACCAGGAGATGGGGCAGGACCCTCAGCAGCCGTTGGCTGACCTCGCCCTGCAACTGGTACGTGCCACTGAGCAGCACCGCCATCCCGTCAGCGCGTTCGCCCCAGGTCCGGACACCCAGGTCCATCACTTCGCACAACTCGTCCCCGGTGGGCGTGGTGCTGTGCTCACCGGGATGGATCACTGCCTGCGGCGCCGTGGCCGGGTCGTCGGCGATGGTGTACGGCTCCGGGCCACGGATGATCGCGACATCGCCTGGGCGTAGCGGCACCGGAGCACCCCGATCCGGCACCACCCACGCAGTGCCGCGCAGCATGGTGACCAGGGTGAGGGGCGCACGATCCTGGATCCGTACCGACCAGGGCGGGTCGAACACCGACCGCATCAGGAACGCACCGCGCGCCCTCGGCCCGTCCAGCAGCCCCGCGAGCGCGTCCATGCGCTCAGGTTAGCCCTGTGCGGTGGGCGGTCGAGACGTCGGGACATGCGATCGAGAGTCTCGCCCATTCCCGGTGCGCTCACCCTCGACTTGACTGGTTGCCATGACGAAGACCGTTGATGAGCAGCCAATCCTCGTACTGGGCGGCACCGGCAAGACGGGCCGCCGGGTGGTGGACCGGCTCACCAGACTCGACCGGCCGGTACGGGTCGGCTCCCGTTCCGGCGAGCCGCCGTTCGACTGGACCGACCAGCGCACCTGGGCGCCCGTACTGGACGGGGTTTCGTCGGTCTACCTGGTGTACTACCCGGACCTGGCCGCGTCGGACGCCCTCGCGACGGTCCGTTCGTTCACGGAACAGGCGGTGTCCGGCGGGATCGAACGGTTGGTTCTGCTTTCCGGCCGGGGCGAGGAGGAGGCCAAACTCAGTGAGCGGGTGGTCCAGGACTCCGGAGTGGCCTGGACGATCGTGCGGGCGAGCTGGTTCAGCCAGAACTTCAGCGAGGACTTCCTGACCGACTCGATACGCGGCGGCGAGGTCGTCCTCCCGGCCGGGAACGTGCCGGAGCCGTTCGTCGACGCCCTCGACATCGCCGACATCGTGGTCGCTGCGCTGACCGACGACGGGCACGCGGGGCAGCTCTACGAGGTGACCGGGCCGCGACTTTTCACCTTCGCCGAGGCGACCTCGGAGATCGGCAACGCGCTCGGGCGGGAGATCCGCTACCGATCGGTGTCGCCAGAGGAGTACGCCGCCGTGATGGCCGGGTACGACGTGCCGGCGGAGCTCACTGCGGTCCTGATCGAGCTGTTCGGCAAGGTGTTGGACGGCCGCAACGCACAGCTCGCCGATGGTGTGCAACGGGCGCTGGGCCGCAGGCCGCGCGACTTCACCGACTATGCCCGCGACGCCGCCGCCGCTGGTGCATGGGACACGTCACCCGGTGGAGACTGGGCATGAACGCCACCCTGGCTGCCTGGTCGGCGGCGGTGACCCTGGTGGTGACGGGTGCGATCACGGGTGTCTACTACGCCTTTTCGGTAGCGGTGATGCCCGGTCTGAACGCCGCCGACGCTGGCACCGCGATCCGGGCCATGACGAGCATCAACCAGAGGATCCAGAATCCGCTGTTCTTCGTCACGTTCTTCGGCCCGCTCGTCGCCGCCACGGTGACCGGTGTGTTCCTGTTGATCCTCGGGACGCGGTCGGCGGGTGTGCTGTTCCTGGTGGCCGCCGGGGTGTACCTGGTGGGCGCGTTCATCCCGACGGTGGTCGTCAACGTGCCGATGAACGAGACGCTCGACGCCGCAGGCGTGCCAACCGATCTCGCGGAGGCGGTACGCGTGTGGGCCGCCTACTCGTCCGCCTGGACGTGGTGGAACTCCGTACGCGCTGGTGCCAGCCTGATCAGCCTGCTGCTGGCTGGCCTCGGGGTCTACTTCTCGAACACGTCCCCATGACGTCGTCGCCCGGCGCGGGCAGGGGGTGGCCAGTTCCGGGCGGCCGGGGAAACGCGGCGCGTCGCGTGCCCTCCGACCTGCGAATACAGAAAAATCAGCGAAGCCGTGCAGACGGCGGGGGAATGCTTCGGGTTATACCGACTGCAAGGAGCGCACCCGGATGCCCGCCACGCTGAGCACCACTCCTACGGCGTTCGTCACCGATCTGGTGAGTCGCTTCGCTCTGTCCGAGGAAGACTTCGACCGTTCGTACGCCGATCAGGACGCCTACGACGAACTGCTCGAGAACGTCACCCGGCTGGGTACCGCGGCGTCCGCCGGGGACGCCGACGCCCAGTTCGCACAGCAGTACCTGCTGGCGAAGATCTACGGCCTGCACACCCAGTTGGGGGCGGAATCGACAGCCGAGGCGTCCACCGTCCTGCACGCGGTGACGCGGCAACTGGAGCGGGACACCGCGCGGGACGAGGACAGCTGGATCGACGAGAGCATCTACGCCTCGATCCCGGACGACCCGGAGCGGTTCGTGCCATGGCTCAAGAACATGACGCGGGAGCACCGGGTGTTCAAGCACCCCTATTACCACTCCTTTCTGCGCGAGCGGGCCACCCCGGAGGACTTCCGCAGTTTCGTGTTGCAGGAGTCGTCGGTGGACGCCCGGTTCGACGACCTGCTGGCCATGATGCAGGTCGGCTCGGACGGTGAGACCAAGATGGAGATCGCCAAGAACTTCTGGGACGAGATGGGCAACGGCGACCCCGCGATGGTCCACACCACGCTGTTCGGCCGGATCATCGCCCACTTCGGCATCACCGACGACGAGCTGAAGGAGAGCCTGTCGACGGAGGCGCTGCTCGGCGGGAACCTACCGGTGCTGATCTGCCGGTACCGGAACCTGTTCGGCGAGGCCGTCGGCCACCTCGCCGTCGCGGAGTGGCTGGCGCCGGACCGGTTCTCCCAGGTGCTGCACGGCTGGGAGCGCCTCGGGCTCCCCGCCGACGGCATCACGTACCACCGGCTGCACATCGGCATCGACGCCCACCACGCGAGCGCGTGGTTCGCCCACGTCGTCAAGCCGATGGCGGCCGAGCCGCAGACCCGCCGGGCCATGGCACGCGGTGCCCTGTGGAGGCTGAACTCCTCCTGCCGGTACCTCGACCGCATCCTCGCCTTGAACCCGGCCTAGCGCGTGCGTCGACGCCCCTGGCCGGACCGCCGCCTGGACTCCGCCTCGGCGCGACCGAGGACGTCGACGCCCGCCCTGACGATGGACCGGCCGACTGCCGACCGGTGGCGCATCGCCGCGGCGCTGCTCGCGGTGTGGCTGCTCTGGGGTTCGACCTTCCTCGGTATCCGAGTGGTCGTCCAGGAGGTGCCGCCCCTGTTCGCTGCCGGGGTCCGCTTCTCCGTGGCGGGGGCGCTGCTGCTCGGCGGGCTGTGCTGGCACTGGCGCCGGCGCGGCCAGCCGGGACTGGCGGTGCGGTTGCGCGGGCACACCGGGCGGCTGACCCTGCTCGGGCTCATGCACTTCCTCGGCGCGAACGGGCTGGTCAGTGTCGCCTCCGAGGATCTGCCGTCGGCGGCGGCCGGCACCTACTTCGCCACGGTACCCATCTGGGTGCTGGTGATGGGGGGCCGGCCGAGAGGGCGGGACCTGGGCGCGGCCACGGTCGGACTGGCCGGCGTGGCGATCCTTCTCGGTTTCCAGCCGGGCCCGCTGCTGCCCTCGCTGCTCGTGCTGGCCGCGGCGTTGACGTGGGCCGTGGCGGGGCGGATCGCCGCCGCCTCGGTGGGGCGCGGCACCCCCGGCGACACCGTGCCGGGCGCCGCCCTGTCCAGCGCGGTGCAGATGCTCGGCGGCGGCCTGGCACTGCTTGTCGTCTCCGGGCTCGCCGGAGAGTGGGGCCGGCTGGACGTCAGCCACCTGCACCCCACCGTGTGGTTGGCGCAGCTGCATCTCGTGCTGCTCGGGTCGCTGGTGGGTTTCCTCGCGTACACGTGGCTCGTCACCCGGGTGGACCAGCGGCTGGCCAGCACCTACTCGTACGTCAACCCGCTCGTGGCGGTGGCGTTGGGAGCGCTGGTCCTCGGTGAGGACCTGACCTCGGCCACCGTGGTGGGCACCGCCTGCCTGGTGGCGGCGGTGGCCTGGACGGTGCGGTCCGCCGCCCGGCCGGCCGCCCCGCGCACCTCCGATGTCCCGACCGCGCCGGCCGTCCCGGCCAGCCGGTAACCGCACCCGCCGCACCGGTACGACCGTGCCCGGTCGTACCCGTGTCACCCGAGACCGTTCAGGAGTCAGCCGATGACCCATCCGACCGCCGAGAGCGTGCGCGACCGCCTCGCCGACACCCTCGCCACCATCAAGAAGCGCGACGTCTCGGCCGAGCTGGCCGCCGACGACAACTTCATGCGCGCGCTCAACCTGGACTCACTCGACGCTGTGGAGCTCACCGTCCGGCTCGGCAGCGAGTACGGCATCGAGTTCGGGGAGGAGATCGAGGACCTCGACGCGTTGGAGAGCCTGTCGACGTTGGTCGCCCTCGTCGAGCGGCGTGCGACCCGATGACCATGCTCGTCGAGCCCTCGACGCCGCCGGCCGGCGCGCCGACGCCGGTCGGCTGGTCCCTCATGGCGGCGCTCGCCGCGCAGGCCGCCACCGGGCCGGACCTGCCCGCGCTCACCGGACCGGACGCGACGCTCACCCGCGCCGAGCTGTGGCAGCGGGTGCTGCGGGTCGCCGCGGGTCTGCGCAGCCGTGGGGTGCGCCGCGGTGACCTGGTCGCCGTCCACGGCGAGAAGACCGCCGCGACGGTGACGGCGCTGCTGGGTGCGGTCGCCGCCGGCGCCGCCTACCTGCCGATCGACCCCTCGGCGCCCGCGGACCGGCGGCGCGCGTTGCTGCTGGACTGCGGCAGCCCACGTCTGCTGGCCCGCCGCGCGGCGGTGGCCCGGCTGGTCGACCAGGGGCTGCCCGTGCCGGTGGTGGCGGTGGAGGAACTCGGCACCGAGGCGGACGCGCACCTCGACGACCTGCCGGTGGCCACCGCGCCGGATGACGGGGTGTATGTGCTGTACACCTCCGGCAGCACCGGACGACCGAAGGGCGTCCGGATCCCGCACAGCGCGCTGGAGGCGTTCTTCGCCGCGGTCGACCCGGTGCTCGGCATCACCGATCGGGCACGCTGCCTGAACACGACAGCCCTGCACTTCGACGGTTCGGTGGCGGACCTGCTGTTGCCGCTGCTCAAGGGGGCGCACGTGCGGCTCGGCCCGGCGTTCGTCGTGCCGGCTCGGGTGCTGGACCTCATCGAACGGGACCGGATCACCCACTTCACCGCGGTGGTCTCCACGTTGACGCTGCTGGCCCGGACGGAGCCCGGGTTGTCGGGGCGGGACCTGGGCGCGCTGCGCCGGATCCTCACCGGCGCGGAGGTGCTGAACCCGGCCACCGTCCAGGACTGGCTGCACGCGGCCCCGAATCTCGTGGTGGTCAACGGCTACGGGCCGACCGAGGCGACGTGCGGGGTGACCTTCCACCCGATCGCCGAGCGGGAACCGGGCCGCACCGAGGCGTACCCCATCGGACCCCCGCTGCCGGGGGTGACGATCCGTTTCCGGGACGCCGACGGCCGGATCACCACGGACGGCCCGGGTGAGATCGCCATCGCCGGCGCGCAGCTGATGAGCGGGTACCTGGACCGGCCGACGGAGGAGGCGGCGGTCTTCCTCGACCACGAGGGGACGCGCTTCTACCTCACCGGCGACATCGGCGAACGCGGCGCGGACGGGGCGCTGCGCTTCGCGGGCAGGCGCGACGACGAGGTGAAGATCAAGGGCTACCGGATCAACCTCAACGAGGTGCGCCGCGCCGTGGAGACGCACCCGGCCGTCGGCAGCGCGTTCGTGGCGGCCGTCCCGGATCCGCGCGACGGGCTGTCGCTGGCGTGCGCCGTGGTGCTGCGCCCCCACGCGACCGTCGACCAACCGGATCCCGACCCGGCCGTCGCCCTGCTGCCACTGACCGGAGACACGGTGGAGGCCCTGCTCAGGCACGTGGGCAACCTCCTGCCCCGATACATGGTGCCGCGGGAGCTGTACCGGCTGCCGTCCGTGCCGGTGCTGTCCACCGGCAAACCGGATCGCGCCCGCATCGCCGCGCTGCTGCTCGACGAGGCACCGTGAAAACCGCGGCCCTCACCGTCGCGGCCCGCACCGGCTGGTTCACGCCCGCCGAGGACGAGCTGCGGGCCCGCCTCACCGAGCACCTCGCGGCCACCGTCGTACCCATGGTCGACGCCTGGGAGCGGCACGGCGCGATTCCCCTGCGCGAGGTCCTGACCGGCTTGGCCGCGCGAGGCTGGCTCGGTATGCGGTTCGCCGTCGACCAGGGCGGCGCCGGCGGCACCGCCTGGGAGCACGTGGTCCTCGCCGAATGCCTCGGTGCGCTGTTGTTCGACAGCGTGGGCATGGGGGTGACGGTCCACAACGACATGGTCGCGCCCATGCTGGCCGAGGCCGGCGGGCCGGAGGCCGTCGAGCGTTTCCTGCGCCCGGCCCTGGCGGGGCGCTGCCTGCTCGGGCACGCGGTCTCCGAGCCGGGCGCCGGCGCCGACGTGGCCGCCGTCGCCACCACGGCCACCCCCGAGCCGGGCGGGTACCGGTTGACCGGCGCCAAGCGGTGGGTCGTGGCGGGGCTCACCGCGGACGCCTTCGCGGTGCTGGCCCGGCTGCCCGAGGCTCGTGGGACCTTCGGTCACGTCCTGCTGATGGTGCCGGCCGACGCCCCGGGCGTGAGCAGGGAACCGGCGGACGCCACGCTCGGGCTGCGGACCGCCGGCGTCGCCGGGCAGCTCCGCTTCGACGGCGTGTTCGTGCCCGACGGGCACCGCCTCGGCGGGCACGGCCTCGGACTGGTCACCCAGCTGCGCCAGTTCGAACCGGAACGCATCCTGTCCGCCTGCCGCGCGATCGCCATGGCGGACACCCTGCTGCTGCGAACCGCCGAGCGGTTGCGGGAGCGGCGTACCTTCGGCGTGCCGATCGCCGACCGTCAGCAGCCCGCCGCGCAGCTGGCAGGCCTGCGCGCCGAGGTGGAGGCGGTTCGCCAGCTCGCGTACACCGGCATCGACCGGTGGGTGACCGGCGGTGCGGTGAACACCCTGTCCGCAGCGGTCAAGCTGCGCTCCAGCCGTCTCACCCGTGAGGTAGCCCGCACCTGCCTGCACCTGCACGGCGCCGAGGGGCAGCTCAGCACCCACCCGGTCAACCGCGCCTTCCGCGACACCCGGCTGTTGTCCATCTCCACCGGATCGGACGAGATGATGCTCACCGCCCTCGCCCGCCTGCGCGGGTGGCCCCAGTGACCGCCGCGTCGGTGCTCGCCTCGACCGTCGGGTCGCGTTGTCCGCAGGGCGCCGCCGACGTCGAATTCGCGACGCGGCTCGACGCCTTCACCGACCGGCACCGCGACGGTCTGCTCGCTGCGGGCGTCTGGGAGTCGGCCGGCCCGCCCGTACGGGAGTTGCTGCGCGCCGTCGGCGAGGCCGGCCTGCTGCGCGACGCGTGGGCCGAGCGTGGCGGCGACCGCGCCGCAGCCCTGTGGCGCGCCGCCGCGTTGCACCGCGCGTTCGCCCGGGTCGGTAACGGCGCGCCGGGCGCGGCGCTGCTCACCCACCTGGAGGTGGCGACACGCCTGCTCGGCGTCCTGCCGACGACACCGGTGGGGCTGGTGGCGGACGCCCTGGCCGGCTCGGCGACCAGTGCGCTGGCCGCCACCGAACCGGACGGCGGCAGCGACCTGACCGCCCTGAAGACCACTGTGGGCGCCGGGGCGGCAGGTGGGCTGACCGTGACCGGAACGAAGTGGTTCATCAGCAACGCCCCGTACGCCGACCACCTGCTCGTACTGGCCGACGACCGCGACGGGCGCACCGGTCGGCGTGGGCCGGCGCTTCTGCTGGTGTCCGCCGGGCCGCGCGTCGGGGTGACCACCCTGGACGGCCTGGGACACACCGGCCTGACCGGTGCGGTGGTCCTCGACGCGGCCCCGGTCGCCGCCGTGCTCGCCGTCGGCGGGCACGGACTGCTGGTGCTGATGCGCCACTGGATCCACGAACGCGTGATGCTCGCCGTCCGGATGGCCGAACTGGCCGAGTCGGTCCTGGACCACGCGGTCGCCGACGCCGGCCGGCGGATCACCTTCGGGGTTCCGCTGATCACCAACCAGCACGTCCGATTCACGCTCGCCCGGCTCGACGCCGCGATCCAGGAGGTGCAGGCGATGGCCGGGCAGAGCCTTCGGCTGCTCGCCGCAGGCGCCTGCCCCGGCGGCTGGGCGGCCGCCGGCAAACACCGGGCCGCCGCAGTGCTGGCCGAGGTGGCCGACGAGGCGCTGCAACTCTCCGGTGCTGACGGCTACCGGCGCGGCCATCCGGCGGAACGGGCCCTGCGTGACGCGACCGGCCTGGCGCTCGCCGGCGGCACCACCGAACTCATGCTCCAACAGATTGATCGAGGGTGACACGATGACACAGCACTCCGTCCACCAGTCCCGGCCCGACCCCGGGTGGGACGCCGACCGCTACGACCGTCAGTTCGGCTACGTGTCCGCGCTGGCCGGCGGTGTCGTCGAGCTGCTCGCCCCGGTGCCCGGCGAGACCGTCCTCGACCTGGGGTGCGGCACCGGTGAGCTGGCCGCCACGATCGCGGCGCGCGGGGCGCGGGTGATCGCGGTCGACGGCGACCCCGCCATGGTCGCCTCGGCCACCGCCCGCCTGGGATCGGACGTGCTACTCGCGGACGGCCACGACTTCCAGATCGACGAGCAGGTCGACGCGGTGTTCTCCAACGCCGCGCTGCACTGGATGACCCGTCCGGCGGAGGTCGTCGTCGCCGTCCGCCGCGCGCTGCGCCCGGGTGGGCGTTTCGTCGCCGAACTCGGCGGTGCGCACAACGTGGCCGGGATCCTCGCCGCCGTCCGTGCCGCGCTGGCCGAGCAGGGTCTGACCGAGGGCGCGCGGATGCCCTGGTACTTCCCGAGCCCGGGGGAGTACGCCACTCTGCTGGAGGCGCACGGCTTCCAGGTGCTGCGGATGGACTACTTCGCCCGGCCCACCGAGTTGACCGACTGCCCTGGCGGTGTCGCCGACTGGGTCGCCATGTTCGGCGCGGCCCTGATCGGCCATGTGCCGCCGCAGCGGCGCGACGCCGTCCTGGCGCGGATCAACGAGCTGGCCGCGCCGACGTTGCTGCGCGACGGCCGCTGGTACGCCGACTACCACCGGCTGCGCTTCGCCGCCGTGCGGGAGCCGGCCGACGCGCCGGATGCGGCGGTGATGCGGTGACCGCGCCCGCGCGCAACGGCGCCGACCGCGACTTCGGGACGCCCGCGTTCCAGCTCGACCCCTATCCCGTGTACGCGGCGCTGCGGGCGCAGGGCCAGCTCGTCCACTCGACGTCGCGCCGCACCTGGTTCGCCACCGACCACGCCGCCGCCGGGGCGGTACTACGCGACCGGCGTTCCAGTGTGGAGAGTCCGTTCCGGGCGACCCGGGTGCTGTTCGGTCGCACGGTGACCGACGTGGAGGGGGAGGAGCATGTCCGGCTGCGGGCGTTGACCAACCGGAGCTTCTCCGCGTCGGCCATCCCCGGGTACCTCGACGAACTCGTCCCGGCGGCGGTGCGCGGCGTGCTCGACGATCTCGACACGGCGGCCGGTGATGGCCCGGCCGACTACGTGACGGGCTTCGCGAACGCCGTACCGATCCGGGTGATGTCGCGCATCATCGGCCTGCGACCGGCGGACGTGCCGCAGTTCCAGACCTGCAGCGACGCGGTGATCGCCTTCATCGACTCGGCCGATCCGGTGCGCCGACGGGCCGCCGTCGCGGCGTGGGCACGCATGAGCGCCCTGTTGCACAGCCGGGTCGCCGAGCTGCGACCCGCACCGGACGACAGCGTCATCGGCCAGTTGCTGTCCTCCGCCGCGGAGGGCGCCGACGTCGACGACGACGAGATCGTCCGCCAGGTCGGGCTGCTCATCCCCGCCGCCATCGACACGAGCAACCGGCTGATCGCGAACGTGCTGCACACCCTGTGCTCGCGCCCGGAGCTGATGGCGCAGGTCGCCGCGGACGGCACCCTCGTCGAGGCGGTGGTGGACGAGACCCTGCGGTACGAGGCGCCGATCCACAGCACCATCCGGATCTGGGGTGGCGGGGAGCTTCTCGGCCAGGACATCCCGAAGGGTTCGTTGCTGACCGTCCTGCTCGGCTCGGCCAACCGTGACCCGGCGGTGTTCCCGGACCCGGACACGTTCGACCCGGGCCGGCCGGGAAACCAGCGCCTGCTCTCCTTCGGCGCCGGGCGCCACCAGTGCATGGGCCGCCGGATGGCCCTGGCAGAGGTGACCACCGCGCTGCGCCTGCTGCTCGAACGCCGCCCCGGCCTGCGCTTCGCCGACGTCACGCCGAGCCCCGTGCAGGGGCTCAGCTTCCGCTCACCCGCCACCCTCCGCCTCGCCTTCGGGAGACGCCCGTGACCACCACCGTCGACGGTCCCAGGACCGACAGCCCGACGAGCGACGCCGTGACAGTGGCCTTCGTGCCCGAGCCCGTCGCCGTCGCCCACCCGACCCGCGACGTTCCCGGGGTGACCGCCCACCAGTCTGAGGTCACCGGCCGGCACTGGAACGCCGTGGAAAGCGTCTACTACGACTGCCACATCGTCAGCCTGACCCAGCTTCTGCCGCCTCGGCTGCTCGCGGCGTTCCTCCTGGTCGCCGGCGCCCCGACGCTGCGCGCCGAGTGGGGTGGCCTGTCCTGCCGGAACCTTCTCGACGGCGAGGCGGCCCGCGACGCCCTGTTACTGGGGGAGTGGGGCGTGGAAAAGCACCACCTGCCCGTCGACGGTGACATCGAGGTGACGTTGCGCGGCGCCGTGCGCGACCACGGGCACTGCGTCGCCCGCGTCGACAGCTACTACCACGAGCACTTCGACGAGTACTACCTGCGCGAGCACCGCACCAACGGGCACAAGGTGACGGTCGTCGACTTCGACGAGAACTCGTACCTCGGCATCGACAACGTCGGCGTCCGTACCCTGGTGCTGCGCTTCGATCGGGCCCTGTTCGTCGAGGCGGTCCGCTCCAACCTGTTCCACGTCTACGACAAGCACGACTCGCTCTACCGGCTGCACCTGGGCGAGCGGACCCAGACCGCCCTGGCCGACGGGACGGTTCACCGTCGTGAACGCGCCGCCGTCGACGCCCTTCTCGCCGACCGGCGGACGCTGCCCCAGCAGCTGTCCCGGTACCGCGACGCGTTCGTGCCGGCGCTCACCGCACCCGGCCAGCGCCGGCACGCGCAACTGACCAACACGTACCACTCGGCGCTGATGATCGAGCGGGCGTACCTGGCGGTGGCGGAGGCGTACCGGCGAACCGGCGAACCGTGGACGGGGCTGGCCGGTGACGGCGAGCCGTTCATCGAAGGGCTCGCCGCCGCCACGAAAAGTTGGCGCGCGCTGAAGATGCTGTGCCGCACGGCGCTCAGCGGGGGGACCGTGGCCGACCGTACCCTGGTCGCCGCCTTCGACCGGATGTACGCCGCCGAGCTCGCCGTCCCGGCGACCGCGACACCGTGACCGTCGCGGCGAGCCGGCTGTTCCTGCTGCCCCCCGCGGGTGGCTCGGCCGGCGTCTTCCGCGGTTGGGATGACCGCCTCGGGGAGCTGCTGGGCGACGCCCTGTCGGTCGTCGCACCGGAGCTGCCGGGCCGCGGCGCGCGGATCGCCGAGCGGCCGCCGCCCGAGGTCGACGGCTACGTGCGGGACCTGGACCAGCGGTACGCGCCCGCCCCCGGCGAACGGTGGGCCGTCGTCGGCCACAGCTTCGGCGCCCTGCTCGCCGCGTCCTGGGCGGCGGTCGCCCACCAGGCGGGCAGGGGCCCCGCCCTGGTGGTGGTCAGTGGTGCCGCAGCGCCGTGGCGGCACAGCACGGCAGCTCTCCTCGACGGCACCGCCGACGAGATCTGGGACCGGGTGGGTGCCCTCGGCGGTCTGCCGGCGCAGATCCGGGCGACGCCGCTGGGCCGGCGGCTCGTCGAGCGGGCCCTCGTCGGCGACGTGCGGGCATCGGCCCGCTACCGGCCGGTCGGGCCGGCGCCGGTCGGCTGCCCCGTCCTGGCGGTTCGCGGCGCCGACGACCCGCTCGTCACCGACGAGTTGACGACCGCCTGGTCGGCCCTCACGACCGCCGCATTCACCTTCCGGGTCCTGCCCGGAGGCCACTTCTACCGCTGCGGCATGGAGGACCTGGTGCCGTTGCTCGCGGACGTCCTGTCCGCACCGACCCTGCCGGCTACTGCCGAACGAAGGTGACCGCTGTGACCATCGAGACCACCGACACCCGACCGGACCAACTCGCCGACCTCGCCGACTTCTACCGCTCGCGGTCCGGCGACGACGTCAGCCTCTTCGACATCTGGGAGACCGGGGGCGCGCGCGGCGACTCGGTCACCCCCTCCACCCACTCGCCGGCCTATCGGACCTGGATGCTGGAGCTGCTCAACGGCGAGCTGACGCGGGCCGGCAGCCGCCGGTTGGTCAGCCTGGGCAGCGGCAACGCGGTGGTGGAGGGTCACCTGGCCGCGGCCGGGGTCGAGGTGCTGGCAGTGGACGCGATGGCCGAGGCCGTCACCATGTCAACGGCCAAGGGCGTGCGGTCGATCGAAGCCGACGTGACGACCTGGACGCCGACCGACCCGTGGCCGGTGGCCTATCTCGACGGGTTGCTCGGCCACCTCTACGACGCCCGTACCGCAACCTTGCCGATCATGGCGCACGTCCGGAGCTGGCTCGGCGTGGACGGCCGCGGCATCCTCGTGGCCTCCAACGACGCCACCCGCGACGGCAGCCGGGTCCAGGCGGCACCGGGGGTGACCGGCTTCCACTGGCTCGCCGTCGACTACCTGCGGGAGCAGGCTCAGCTGGCCGGCTTCGACGACGTCAGCATGGACAGCTACGTCTACCGACGCCCCCTCTCTGGCGACCGCGTCCGCTCGGTGATCATCGCCCGGTTCGGCTACTGACCCCGAATCACCCGCCCCTGGCAGAAAGCGAGCCCGACAGATGCCCGTGAGCCCCGCGTTCCAGGCACGTCTGGACGACGCCCTACCGCGCGCCGTCGAGCGTTTCGGCACACCGTTCCACCTCTACGACGAGCAGGGCATCGACGACACCTGTACGGCCTTCGACCGGGCGTTCCGGTCGGTGGGCTACACCGAGTACTTCGCGGTCAAGGCGCTGCCCAATCCGGCGATCCTGCGCATCCTGGCCCGGCACGGCTTCGGCTTCGACGTCAGCTCGGGTCCCGAGCTGACACTGGCGCTGCGGGCCGGCGCTCGGGGCCGGCAGATCTGCTTCAACTCGAACAACACCAGCCGGGCGGAGCTGACCGCGGCACTGCGCGCGGACGCGCTGATCACCGTCGACGACGCAACGGTCCTTGAGAAGATCGCGGAACTGGGCGCCGTGCCGGACACCCTGGCGTTCCGGGTCAACCCGGGCGACGACGCGCACCGGGGTTCCCGCCGGCACGCGGACACCTTCCTCGGCGACCCGGCCGACGCCAAGTTCGGCGTCCCCGCCGACCGGCTTACCGACGTGGTGGCGCGCGCCATGACGCTCGGGGTCCGCACCGTGGGCCTGCACATGATGCTGGCCTCCAACTCGCTCACCGCAGCGCCGGTGCTGCTCACCCTCGAACTGCTGCTGGAGCAGGTCCTCGCCCTGCACCGCGACACGGGCGTCGCGGTGCGGACGCTGAACCTGGGCGGTGGCATCGGTATCCCTTACCGGCCGGGCGAACCGACCGCCGACATCGACGCGCTCGGCCGGGCGCTCCGCGAGCGTCTCGACCGGTGGCAGCAGGAGTACGGCCTGCCCGCGCCGCGTCTGTGTTTCGAAAGCGGCCGTTTCATCACCGGACCGCACGGGGTGCTCGCCACCCGGGTGGTGAACCGGATGTCCAAGTGGCGCGAGTACGCCGGGGTGGACGCCAGCATGACGGCGCTGATGCGTCCGGCGCTCTACCGCGACGCGTACCACCACATCACGGTGCCCTTCGCGCGGGCGGCCGGGCCCACCGAGCCGGTGGACGTGACCGGGCCGCTGTGTGAGAACAACGACCGGTTCGGCAGGGACCGCCCGTTGCCGGCGCTGCGTGAGGGTGATCTGCTGCTGATCCACGACACCGGTGCGCACGGCCATTCGATGGGCTTCACCTACAACGGTCGCCTGCGTCCGCAGGAGCTGCTTCTGCGCCGCGACGGCAGCATCGAGATGATCCGCCGGGCCGAGGATGAACACGACCACTTCGCCACCCTCGAGTTCCCGCCCGCCGTGGTGCCCGCCCCCGCGCTGGTGACCATGGCCGGCGTTGCCGTGCCGTGCTGAGCGCCCCGCCGTCGCGCGAGGAGCTGCTCGACCTGGCGCGCGGGTCGGGGTCGGCACTGCTCGACCTGTCGCTGGGGGTTCCCGCCGATCCGCCGCCGGTGACACCCGGCGAGCCACCCGGGCAGGAACCGGCCGGCTATCCACCCAGTGCCGGGACCGATGAGCTGCGGCTGGCGGCCGCCGGCTACCTGCGCCGCCGGTTCGGGGTCGCGCTCGCACCGGACGCCGTCGCGGCCTGCGCCGGGGCCAAGGAGTTCATCTCCACCCTGCCGCTGTTCCTGCGCGACGCCGGACTCGTCCCGCCGGGGCGTGACACGGTGCTCGTCCCGCAGCTCTGCTACCCCGCGTACGAGAACGGGGCGCGTCTCGCCGGCTTCGCCACCCACCGGGTACCGGCCGACGCCGATCACCGCATGCGGCCCGACCTGCTGCCTGCCGCGGTACGCGACCGCGCGCTGTGCCTGTGGGTGAACAGCCCGAGCAACCCCACCGGTGCGCTCGAACCGTTGGACACCGTGGTCGCCTGGGGCCGACGGTACGGCGTGCTCGTGATCTCCGACGAGGCGTACACCGAGTCGACCTGGTCCGGGTCGCCACGGACCGCGTTGGCGCACGGCGCCGCCGGGGTCCTCGCCGTGCACAGCCTGTCGAAGCGGTCGAACAGCCCGGGGCTGCGCGTCGGCTTCTACGCCGGCGATCCCGCCGTGGTCGAGCGGTTGGTGCCGTGCCGCCGCGCGGCCGGGCTGATGGCGGGCGCGGCCGCCCAGCGGTCGGCCGCGTACCTGCTCGGCGACGACGAGCACGCCCGGATCCAGTACGAGCGAGGCGCCACCCGGGTGGCCGACCTGGTGCGACTGCTCACCGTCAACGGGGCGGCGGCACGGAGTCCCGACGGTGGCTTCTTCGTGTGGACCGCCGCCCCGGGCGGCGACGGCGACACCTGGGCGAGGAGCCTTGCCAGTCGCGCCGGCATCGTGGTGATGCCCGGCGGCGCATACGGTCCGGCGGGTCGGGGACATGTCCGCTTCGCCGCCGTCCGCGACATCGCCGAGATCACCCCCCGGGCGGGTGCCCTGGGACCACTTGATTCCGACCAGAGAAGGGCGGCGCATGTCTGACGCCACTGTCGTGCCGAACGCCCCGACCGGGGCGCCCCTGCCGGCCGAGATCGACGAGCTGTGGGACCGTCGGGACACGGTGACCCCCGACGATCCGGCCGGCCACGCCGTCGTCACCGCCGCGGTGGACCAACTGGACAGCGGGGTGAGTCGGGTCGCCGCCGTCGATCCGGTCACCGATGAGGTGGTCGTGGACCAGCGGGCGAAACGCGCCATCCTGCTGGCCTTCCGGGTCCTCGGGCTTGAGCCGTCCGAGGCCGGGCCGTTCCGGTACCACGACCGGCTGCCACTCAAGCGCTCCTTCGACGGGGTGCGGGTGGTGCCCGGCGCTATCGCCCGATGGGGCAGCCATCATGCGCCCGGGGTGGTGCTGATGCCCTCGTACACCAACATCGGCGCCTGGGTGGGAGCCGGCACCATGGTGGACACCTGGGCCACTGTGGGCTCGTGCGCGCAGATCGGCCGCAACGTCCACCTCTCCGGCGGGGTGGGCATCGGCGGGGTGTTGGAGCCGGCCTCCGCGGTACCGGTCGTGGTGGAGGACGAGGCATTCGTCGGTTCCCGGTCGATCGTGGTGGAGGGGGGCCGGGTGCGGCGCGGCGCCAAGCTCGGCGCCGGCGTCATCCTGACGGCCAGCACCCGTGTCTTCGACGCGGAGACCGGGGTGGAACTGCCGCGCGGGCAGGCACCCGCGTGGTCGGTCTGCGTCGGCGCGACCCGGTCCAGGTCGTTTCCCGGTGGTGAGTTCGGCATGCCCTGCCTGCTGGTGTTGCGCCGACTCGCCGAGGGGCAGACTTTCGACAAGGTCGCCATCGACGAGCTCTTCCGAAGCCACGGCGTGGCCACCTGACCGGCGCTATCGAACGCCGGCCAGTACCGCGCCGTCGTTGGCCACCGTCCCGCCGGCGAGCACCGCGCACTGGGCTGCCTGCAGCAGGGGGCCCGGGTCGACGCCTAGTTCCTCGGTGAGGATCCGCCGCCCCGCCTGGTAGACGTCGAGCGAGTCGGCCTGGCGACCCGAGCGACACAGCGCGATCATCAGCTGGGCCCGAAGCCGCTCCCGCAGCGGATACCGGGCGACCAGGCCGGTCAGCTCGCAGACCAGCCGGCCGTGCTCCCCGAGCAGGAGGTCGGCCTCCGCGCGGCCCTCCAGGGCCTCGAGCTGCAGCTCCTCCAGTCGTGGCCGTTCGGCTGCCGCCAGGTGGGAGGTGACGTCGGTGAGGGCGTCTCCGCGCCAGAGGAGCAGGGCGCGGCGCAGTTGCGGCGCGGCCCGTTCGGGATGCCCCTGGGCCAGCGCCTGCCGGCCTGCGGTCGTGAGGCGCAGGAATTCGGCATAGTCGACCCGCAGGTGCTCACTGATCAGCCGGTAGCCCCGCCCGACCCGCAGCAGCGGCACCTCGCGGCCCAGCTCGCGGCGCAGCCGGGAGGCGTAGGTGTGCAGTTGTCCGATGGCGGTGGTGGGCGGCCGGCTGCCCCACAGCAGCTCACTGAGCCGGTCGTCGCCGACCGCGCCGTCTCTGGCGAGTAGGAGGACGGCGAGCACCGTGCGAGGCTTGGTGCCCCCCAGGTCGCTCTCCCGCATGGTCGTGGTCTGGCCGCCGGACCGGTCGTCGACGCGCGCCCGCACTGGCCCTAGAATATTGATGTCCATATGTTCTTCCCCCGATTTGCGCACCACGGACCGTCACGCGTTGGCGTCCGTGACCGTTCTGCCGGCCACCGGGCGACATCGTTGTGAGCGGTGGCGTGCTCACGGTAGGTCGGCGATGGCAAGGGCCGTGGCCTCGCCCGTGCGTCACACGAGTCCACTGTGGCGCGATTCGCGGTACATGTCGGGGCGGCTGGTCGGATCGGCGGGAAGGACGGTTGTGAGCAGGGGTCCGATCGGGTATGCCCCGTCGGTGGGCGGCGCCGCCCCTGGTCGGCCGACGGCGGCGTCCTCTCCGGGATCCGTGTCACAGCCCCCTGGCCGGCCCGCAACGGGCTCTGGGGACGACCCGACCGCAGGGGAGATCAGTCCGGTGCCAGGATGCCGGTCCCCGCGCCGGCTGCGCACCCGTGGCCCGACATGCGGGAAGTGTTCGACATCCGACAGGAGTCCACCAGGCGGGCGGCGACGCTGATTATGGTCGCGGGCGCACCGCGTGGACGCCCTCATGGTCCGCGACAAGGATGCGGAGTGTGCGCTTGATCGTGCCAGGAAACGACGCCGCGGAGGGCGAAGTGCAGCGGCAGCGGTTGGATCAGACTTCTGCCGTCTGGTCCGGGATGACCAGAAAATCGGTGACGTAACTGGTCACCTCGCCGTCGGCGCCAAAACCAATGAAGGTCGGGTAGATGCCGTCGCCCCACCCGGAGCTGACGATGATCACGTTGGCTCCGGTCGCTTCATCCACGATCGCATCGACAGCGGCTGGTGCGGGTGGCACCTGCGCCGGGATGAAGACCTCGTCCACCGGGTCGACCTCCCATCGAGCCAGCGCCCGCACGGCCACCACCTCCGCCAGTGTCCCCACGCCCGCGTCGACGGGATAGCCGAAGAACCCGTCCGCTCCCAGGTCGACGGGCTCCTGCCCGTCCGTCAGCGCCAGCTCCCAGCGCACCGTCGGCCGATCCCTCACAACGAGCTGAAGGGCGGCCGTACGGTCCTGCGATCCGCTCCCGCTCTGGTGGATCGTCGCAACCCACGCGGCCAGCCGATACCGGCCAGGAGTGACCGTGACCGTGAACGGTGCCGCCGTGTCGGGGGCAATCAGCGGATCGCAACCGACGACCTGACCACTCGGCAGCGTCACCGTGCCGGCCGGATGCGCCTTGATCACGTACTCAACGTCGCCGTGGGTGATCCGAGCACCGTCGATCAACATTTCTCGTCCTTGCGAGCCGGGCGGATCAGGAGCAGGCCCAGGTCGGTGAACAGTTGCTCGCTGCCCTGGCCGGACAAGCCCTTGTCGGTGACCACGGTGGTGCCCGGGGCGGGCTGGTTAGCGGGCTGGCGGGCCAGAATCTGGCGGGTCGCTTCGCGTTCGCCGAACAGTTTGGGGTTGGCCAGGCCGAACCCGGTGACGGTGCCGTCGGCGGTGGTGATCAGCAACAGTTTGACCCCCCAGTACCAGCGGCTGTGCGCCGACTCGTAGCCGTAGCCGGCCCAGCCGAACAGATCCGAGCGTTGGCTGGTGGTGCGTGGCTGCCCGCAGGGGATCGGGGTGGCGTCCATCAGGCGCAGCGGTTCAGCGGATGCATAGGTGTGTTCGGCCAGCCACCGCAGCTCGGCCTCCATCAGCGTGGCGGCCTGCTTGAGACGCTGGTTGTACTCGCTTTGCGCCAGCAGCCGGGGGAACAGGTGGCCCACCCGGGCCGGCGCTACCCGCAGCCAGTGCCGTTCATCGTTGTACCGCAGCAGGACCTGCGCGACGTGTCACACCTACCACATCAACACCACCGGCGAATTCTGCGTTTGGCCAAACGAGTACGCGGACGGTGTAGCAGTGGGCCTCCCGGAGCATCACGCATACTCCTGTTCCAGGATGGCCAGGTCGCGGTCGGCGAACTGCACGTGCGCCCACTGGTCGCTGAAGATGACTTGCAGGCACTTGACCGCCGTACGTTCGGCGGGCGGCGGGCAGCCGATCGCGGTGTTCGGCCCCCGCACGCGATCCAGCTCCTCCTGCGTGACCTGCGCCAGATATGCGCGCAGATCGGCGATCCGCTCGGCGCGCACGGCGAGGATTTCGCCGAGGGTGGGCGCGGCCGACTCGTCGATGCCGAACTCGGTGCCGTTGGTGGTGAACGATGCGGGTACGCCGATCGGATGGAACGGGTTCGGGCGAAGGGCCGCCGCGTGGCCATACCAGGCGTCCACGACGAAGATCGTGTGACGCAGGGTTTGGGCGAGCGACCATTCGTCGTTCACTGATCTGTGGACGGCTTCCTCTGGCAGCACGCTTGCGCGTCGCAGCGTCGCTTGCCACAGCTCCTCGATGACATCCACCGCATCGCACATCGTCTCGGGTGTGGTTGGCTGCAGTCGAAGCCGTTCGGGGTGCAGGCGATCCAGCTCGGCCTCGATCAATGGCATGACCTCCACGCCGTTGACGCGCAGGCCGTCGATCGCTCCGTCGATGTCGGCGTCCAACAGCAGCACGCCACGCATCCGGGCGCCGCCGAGATCCACCTCGCGGAAGGTTGCGCTGGCCATTGACAGGTCGATGAACTCCGCACCCTCGTAGTCGGGCCGCTGCACGAATCGCGTCATCGGCACATCGTAGGGGCCCGGTACGACAAGACCACCAAATCAAGATCCCAGCATTGGGCTGCCCGGAGGTTTCCGGACAGGGGTTCCATTCGGGACCATTGACCGGGAGCGGAGGAGATAATAGTGGCACGAGTGAAGAGGAGAAATACCGGTCAACGATCTAGGAACTGGCCGGGATCATGCCAAGGTCGGCTGTCACCCATCGTCACCGGGCTCGTCGTACCGTCAAGGCCGGCTGTCGTGCATGTCCTGGGACGGATCGGATCGGGCGACATTCGCTTCTGGCCGATGCGCGAACGACGAACAAATTCCGCGTGGCGGCCGTCGAATTCGGGGCACCGCAACTCGCTTGACTGGTGCGGTGCGCCCGCGATTGGGTGGCGCCGTGAGTAAACTGTGGACCGACCCTGAGGACGACCCCAGAGCCTTCGGTCAGCCCGTCGGCGAAAAGGCCACCTACCGGGAGTACCTCGGCAACTACCGTCTCACCATAGAAATGAAGTGCGACGGACTGGACGCTGAGCAGCTCGGCCGACGCTCGGTGCCGCCCAGCACCCTGAGCCTGCTCGGCCTGGTCCGCCATCTGGCTCAGATGGAGCACCAATGGTTCCAGCGTGTACTCCAAGGACGGACCGACACGCCGTGCCTTTACCAGCACGAGGAAGACCCGGATTGGGACTTCGGGGGTGCGGTCGCCGATCCGGCGGTGGTGAAGGACGCCTTCGCGACCTGGAAGGCCGAGATCGCCAAGGCCGACGAATGGCTCGATGCCCTCGATGAGGCCGACCTGGGCCGTGAGGTACCGGTCGACGGTGGCAGCCACGCCACGCGCGACGTGCTCCTCCACGTGATCGAGGAGTACGCGCGGCACGCTGGTCACGCCGACCTCCTGCGCGAGTGCATCGACGGGCGAACCGGCGTGTGACCCACCGGGGCGATGGGTCACCACCCTTGCGCCGGTCAGCGAGGGTGGACCAGGCCGTTGTCGTACGCGAAGATCACCGCCTGGATCCGGTCGCGGGCGCCGATCTTGAACAGGACCCGTCCGACGTGCTTCTTCACCGTCGACTCGGTCAGCGTGAAGCGTTCGGCGATCTCGGTGTTTGTGGCGCCCTGGCCGATCGCTTCGAGCACCTCGCGCTCCCGCTCGCTCAGCGCCCCCAGGCGGGGATCCTCGGACGTGGCCGGCGCCGATTCCTGCAGGTAGGCGTCCATCAGCTTGCGGGTCAGGCTGGGAGCGACCACCGAGTCGCCGGCAGCCACGGCGCGGATGGCCGCGATGAGCTCTTCGGGCCGGGCGTCCTTGAGCAGGAAACCGCTCGCGCCGGCCCGCAGCCCGGCATAGACGTATTCGTCCAGTTCGAAGGTGGTCAGGATCAGGACGCGGGTGCGCGAGCCGGCCGCCGTTATGCGACGGGTCGCCTCGATGCCGTCCATGCCGGGCATGCGTACGTCCATCAGCACCACGTCGGGGCGGCTCTGGTCGATCATCCGGACCGCCTCGGCGCCGCCCGAGGCCTCGCCGACGACGGTCATTCCGGGTGTTCCGTCGAGCAGCATCTTGAAGCCCATGCGCTGCAGCGGTTGGTCGTCGGCGATCAGCACGGTTGTCATGCGGGCTCCTTGAGGACGACGTCGACCACCCAGCCGTGCTCTGCCGGGCCGGCGGTCACCACCCCGCCGTACATGGCCCCGCGCTCACGCATGCCGAGCAGACCGTGGCTCGGGGCGGCGGGGGCGCCCCGGCCGTTGTCGCGCACGCGGACCCGTACCTCTCCGTCGGAGACACTGAGACTCACGTCGGCGGTCGCGCCCCGTCCGGCGTGTTTGAGGATGTTGGTGAGCGCTTCCTGGACGATGCGGTAGACCGCGAGCTGCAGCCCCTTGCTGAGGGTGTGCAGCTCACCCGAGGTGGAGTAGGTGACTGGCAGCCCGGCTGCCCGCACGCTCGGCAGCAGTCGGTCGAGGTCGTCGATGTCGGGCTGCGGCCTCAGCTGCGGGTCGGTGTCCTCCCCGCGCAGCACGCCCAGCACCCGGCGCAGCTCCGCGAGCGCCTGGCGGCCGGTTTCGCCGATCAGCCGGAGCGGTTCGGCGGTCTGCTCCTGCCGCGATCTGGCGAGGGCGGCGCTGCCGTCGGCGAGGCCGACGATCACCGACACGTGGTGGCCGACGATGTCGTGCATCTCCCGGGCCACCCGGGCCCGCTCCTCAGCGACGGCCAGGCGGGCCTGCTGATCCCGTTCGATTTCGAGGCGGGCGGCCCGATCCTCCAGGGCGATGAGGTACGCCCGGCGGGTGCGCACCGCGACGCCGGACGCGACCGCCGCCACTGTCGCCCCGAGAGCCAGCAACGACGTGAGGGTGCGGTTCTGCGTGACCGACCCGAACAGGTAGATCTCAGCGAGAAGCTGGGCCACCGTGATCCCGGACGCCCAGGCCAGCGACCGCCAGGTACCTCGGGAGGCCACCCCGAAGAGCACCACCAGCAGGATCACCCCGGCGCCGACGCTGATGCCTAGCCCGCTGAGGAGCAGGTCGGTGGCTACGGTGGCCAGGAACGCCGGGAACGGGTACCGCCGCCGCCAGTAGAGCGGTGGCAGCAGCACCAGGGTCGCGATGGTCGCCGACAGGGGTTTCTCGATGATGTTCGGGATGCTGAAGAGCACGATCGGGACGGCTACCAGGGTGTCCGTCACCCACGGGTGGCGCCGGTCGAACGCCCGCAGCCGTGCCTGCCGGTCCACGAGCCATCCCTGCGTGCTCATCGCCCGAGTCTCCCTTACGCGTCGGTCTTCTTGAGCCGATAAGCGGCGGCAGCGAGCGTCACGACCACGTACCCGGCGAAGACCGCGAGACCGGCCCACGGACCCAGCGTGCCGTCCGTGGGAGTCAGCGCCATCACGGCGCCGCCCGCGTTGCTGGGGAGGTACGGGGTGACGGCATCGGCGATCGAGTCTGGCAGCAGCGGGGCCAGACCGGGCACGATCAGCAGCAGGCCGGCCAGGATGGTGATGGCGCCGGCGCTGGAACGGACGAGCATGCCGAGCGCGACGCCGAGCACCGCGACCAGGCCGAGGTAGACGCCGGCACCGATCAGGGCCCGCAGCACACCGTCGTCACCGAGGCCCAAGGCGTCGACGTTGTCGTTGAGTACGGCCGACCCTGCCGCGAAAGCGGCGAAAGCGCCGACGGTCATCGTGACGAAGGCGGCCAAGCCAGCCACGAGGCTCTTCGACCACAGCACCGGCAACCGGCGCGGCACCGCGGCGAGGGTCGCCCGGATCATGCCGGTGGTGTATTCGCTCGCGCCCAGCAGCACGCCGAGCACACCGACGGAAAGGGCGGCCAGGATGCTGCCGGACAGGACCAGGCCCACCGAGCTCATGTTGTCGCCCGAGAAGGACGCCGAGGCGATCATGCCGAAGGCGATCAGGAGGAAGACGGAAATGCCGGTCGTGATCCAGGTGGAGCGCAGGGAGGAGAACTTGGTCCATTCGGCGGCGACGACGCCACCAGGGGTGATCTTCATCGGGCGGCCTCGTATTCAACAGCGTCGCGGGTCAGGTCCATGAACGCCTCTTCCAGCGAGGCGTTCTGCGGGGTGAGCTCGAACAGCGGGATGCCGCGGGCAGCCGCGGCCAGCCCGATCACGCGGGCGGAGGCGCCGGCGACGAGCAGTTCCTCGGCACCTGTCGAGGTGACCGTGATGCCCGGGCCGGCAATCGTCGTGCGCAGCGCGTCCGGGGCGGGAGTGACGACCCGGACCCCCTCGGCGGTCACGAAGTCGGCCACGGTGGTGTCGGCCAGCAGCCTGCCCCGGCCGATGATGACCAGGTGGTCCGCGATCCGCGAGACCTCGCTCATCAGGTGCGAGGACAGCATCACGGTGCGGCCTTCAGCGGCCAGGCCGGTGAGCAGGTTGCGCACCCAGAGGACACCCTCGGGATCGAGACCGTTTACCGGCTCGTCGAGCATCACCACGGCCGGGTCGCCGAGCAGCGCGGCGGCGATGCCGAGCCGCTGGCCCATGCCGAGGGAGAATGCGCCGACCCGCTTGTGGGCGACGGCCGCGAGGCCGACCAGGTCGAGCACCTCATCGACGCGCGAGCGCGAAATGCCGTTCGTCCGAGCCATGGAGAGCAGGTGGCTGATCGCCGTGCGCCCCGGGTGCACGGCCTTGGCCTCGAGCAGAACGCCGATCTCGTGCAGCGGTGCCTTCGACGATGTGTAGGGCTTGCCGTTGACCAGCACGTCACCCGAGGTCGGCGCATCGAGACCGACGATCATCCGCATGGTCGTCGACTTGCCGGCGCCGTTGGGTCCGAGGAAGCCGGTGACCTGTCCGGGCTTCGCGGTGAATGACAGCTGGTCGACGACAGTCTTCGCGCCGTACCGCTTGGTTACCTCGCGTACCTGAATCATGCTCACCACGCTAGGTCTGGGCGCAGCCCTCATCGTGGTACCGGGGTCGGCTCTTCCGACCCGCCGGTGGTACCCAGGTTCTATCGGCCGTCGCCGCGTCAGGCGCGGCGGATCGGCACCCGCTGCCACCAGGTGAGGCACCGCCAGAGCCATTCGAGCGGGCCGTACCGGAACCAGCGCAGCCACAACACGCTGAAGATCGCCTGCACGACTCCGATCGCCACGCCCAGTCCGACGACGGCCGAGTAGGAGGACCGGGAGCCGATCTCGAGCAGCGCGTCACCGGCCACGATCAGGAACGACGCGGCGACATAGTTGGTGAGCGCCACCCGACCGAGCGGCGACAGCAGCGCGCCGAGCGGCCGTCGCAGAGCGGTTCGCATCAGCAGCAGGAACCCGACGGTGAAGAGGAAGGCGAAGGCGAGGCCGGCCGGCAGGATGCGGTAGTTGGCGGTCGGGCCGACTCCAGCCCGGAGCTGCAACCAGCCCATGACCGCAGCTACCGGAACCGCGACGGCGAAGGCGACCGCGAGGTGCCGGCCCCGCGATGGCAGCGTGTCCGGGATGCCGTACTCCGCGATCGCCAGGCCGAGCAGGAAGAGCCCCGGGATGATGAAGACACCGTTGAAGGTCAGCGCGGCGGCGAGGGTCAACACGATGCCCAGCCCGAGCACCCAGCGCCGGGACAGGTACGACGCCGGCAGGAGCACGACCAGCCCGAACACGGCGTAGAACTTCAGCACCTCGCCGGGCTGGATCACTGTGTGCAGCGCGCCGAAGAGGCCCAGCCAGAGCAGCCGGCGCAGCAGCACCAGTCGGGGCCGGTCGGTGCGCCGAGCCGCCGTCCGCAGGAAGAGCGAGAAGCTGATCCCGAAGAGCAGCGAGAAGATCGGGAACGGCCGCTGGACGAAGAGCAGCTCCCAGAGGTACGCGCCGACGTGCTCACCAGCAGGCCCGGAAACCCGGGTCAGGTGGGTCATCTGGACGATGTTGAACATGACGATGCCGAGGAGCGCGAGCCCACGCAGCGCGTCAAGTTCGTCGATGCGGTGGGGCCCAGCCGGTTGCGCCACGGGATCGGTCGAGTGTGCCATCCGTCAATGCCACCGCGGTCGTGTCCGGTCGGGACAGCCCCCGGAGGTCGCCTCCGCGACCTACCTTCGTCGCGTCCCCCGGTTCCTTCGTCGCTACTCCTGTTGCTCGCCGCGCCGATCCTGGCCGGCCCGGCTAACGTGCAACGCATGAGCGCGGTGGACCGCCGGAAGGTGCCGCCGCTCGCCGTCGACGTGCTGCTGGTCGTCGTAGCGGCGGCGGCCGGCGTGGCCCGTGAGGTCGCCTTTCCGAGCGCCGGGTCGAGGCATCTCCCGGCCCCCGTCTGGGTCTACGCGGTGGTGCAGGTCGCCGTGGCGGCCACCCTGCTGCTGCGTCGGCGCCGGCCGTACCCGATGGCTCTGGTCATAGCCGGCGTCAGCCTGCTGGTGCCGGCGTCGGCAGTCTTTCTCGTGCCGTACGCGGTGATCGTCTACGGTCGCGACCGCCGGCGGTCCTGGGCGGTGATCGCGGTGCTCGGGGTGTGCTGGCTGCTCGGCGCGCGGCTGTGGACGGTCGACGACCCGTTCAGCGGGCCCGGACTGCTGGCCATCTCGGCCCTGCTCGGCCTCTACGTGAGTGCCCGCCGCCGGCTCGTCGCGGAGCTGCTCGACCGCGCCGAACGCGCCGAGCAGGAGCGGCTGCTCCTTGCCGAGCAGGCCCGTAGCGACGAGCGGCTCCGGATTGCCGGCGAGATGCACGACGTGGTGACCCACCGGATCAACCTCATGGTGCTGCACGCCGGGGCGCTGGGCACCAGCACCACGGATCCCGCCGTTCGCAGCGCCGCCGAGGAGTTGCGGACGACGGGCTGTCAGGCGCTGGCCGAGTTGCGCGACCTGGTCGGTGTGCTGCGGCACGGCGACCCACTGACGATCCGCGTCGCGACGGAGGACCCGGCTGCGGAGGGCGACCTGAGCGATCTCGTGACCGACTCGCGCGCGGTCGGCCTGCCGGTCCGTCTCGACGAGGAGGGTGACCCGTCGGCGCTGGCACCGGCCATGCGGCGCACCCTCTTCCGGGTGGTGCAGGAATCGCTGACGAACGTGCACAAGCACGCGCCGGGCTCGCAGGTGACCGTGTCGATCCGCTATCAGCCGGATCTGGTCCGCGCGACAGTGACCAACGACCGGCCCGACCGTGCCCCCGACCCGGACCTCGCCGCCGCCGGCGGCGGCTGCGGCCTGGCCGGCCTGCGGAGTCGGGTCGACGTGCTGGGCGGCACCCTGGCCGCGGCGGCGACCCCGGAGGGCGGCTTCGTGGTGCGGGCGACCCTTCCCGGGTACGTGCCGCGATGATCCGGATCCTGCTCGTCGACGACGAACGGATGGTCTGCGCCTACCTGCGGACGATTCTCGAAGCGGCCCCCGACGTCGAGGTCGTCGGCGAGGCGTACGACGGCGCGGAGGCCGTGGAGGCGGTGACCCGGTACCGGCCGGACCTGGTCCTGATGGACCTGCGGATGCCCGGCGTCGACGGGCTCACCGCCATCGAGCACCTCAACCGGTCCTCGGCGCCACCGAGGATCGTCGCGCTGACCACGTTCGACCTCGACGAGTACGTGCTGCGGGCGATGCGGGCGGGTGCCGTCGGTTTCCTGCTCAAGTCGACGGCGCCGGAGGATCTCGTCAACCTGGTACGGGTCGCCGCTGCCGGGCACACGGTGCTGTCCCCGACCGCGACCCAGCGGCTGGTGCTGAGCCGGCACGGCGGAGAACGGGTCCGCGAACTGGTCGCCACGCTCACCGCCCGGGAGGTCGAGGTCCTCGGCTGTCTCGGCGCCGGCCGCTCCAACCAGCAGATCGCCCGACGACTGCGCCTCTCCGAGGCGACGGTCAAGGGGTACGTCTCCCGACTGTTGGAGAAGCTCGGCTGCGACAACCGCACCCAGGCGGGCCTGCTGGCGCACCGGGCCGGCGTCCCGGCGAACTGAGAGCACTTCGTCGGGCAGCATGAACCGCGTCCAGACGATCCGCCCGAGGCGACCGGACCTGGTCCGGGGTGCCCCCGGCGACGTCACCTGAAGAGGTTGCCGGTGATGTCGGCGTAGAAGAGGGCGGGGTCGCCTGAGAGGGAGGCCTTGACGTTGGCGGTGGGCTTGTCGGCGATGACTTCGATCTTGCCCGCTTCCAGTCCGTCGAGAGCCTGGCTGACCACCTCGTGGGGCGGGAGCTTGGGGATGTCGATGCCGGCCATCATGTCCGTGTCGGCGATCGCCAGCGCCAGGGCGGTGACCAGGGTCTTCTGGTCGGCCAACTCGAGTCGGATGCCGTTCGTCAGGGACCACTCCGCGGCCTTGGAGGCGGCGTAGCCGTTGCTGCCGGGGGCGAAGGCGTACCAGCTCAGCGCCGAGATGACGTTGAGGATGGCGCCACCGGCCAGCCTCGGTGCGAAGGTGCGGGTGACGTTGAGGGTGCCCCAGAAGTTGGTGTCGAAGTCGTGGCGGATGTTGTCCAGGGAGGGGCCGAGCAGCGGGGCTTCGGTGGAGGTACCGGCGTTGTTGATGAGGATGTTGAGGTCGCCCACCTTGCCTGCCGCGGCCTCGATGGACGCTGGATCCGTGATGTCCATCTGGAGGGCGACGGCACCGGGGATGTCGATGCTTTCCACGCGACGGGCGGTCGCGTAGACGGTGGCGCCGCGGGCGAGGAGTGCCTCGGCGAAGGCCTTGCCGAGCCCGCGGTTGGCACCGGTCACGAGAGCTGTTGAGCCGTTGATCTGCATGCCACCACGCTAAAACCTCACGCCAACGTGAGAGGCAAGTACTGCGAGGTGGATCACGGCCGGCACGGGCGGCGGCCGGCCCCCCGGCAGCGCGATCGGGCGGCTCCCGCCGACCCGGTTGGCACTGGTCTCAGTGCGACTCCGGTAGCGGGAGCATGGCCAGGGGCACATGGTGCTGCCCGGCGTGGATATCGCGGTCGCGCAGGCTGCCCTGCGCCACGGGGCGCGGGAACGAAATCTTGACGACGTTCAGCGCCGGTATCCGGAAGATGCGGATGGCGTCAGCCGGTACGCCGTAGAGGCGGGCGATCAGCGGGGCGTCCAGGAAGCCCGGGTCGGCCACCACGGCGTACCCGGAAGGGTCGCGCATGAACAGCTCCATCGTCACCCAGAACGGGCCGGCGTTCTTCGACCGAACCTCCAGCGCGAGGTCGGCGACGGTGCGGGGGCGGGCGTTAGCGGGCATCGCTGTCCTCCGGGAGGTGGATGCGGAAGAGGCTGGTGGGCGAGTCCACGTCGACGACGTGGTTGAGGACGAACTCGTACGCTGCCCCGCGCTCGGTCTCTGCGGGGGAGTAGGGGAACGCCAGGCTGGGCAGGTAGTCCATGTCGGGCGTGGGCAGGTGAAGCATGAGCGGATTGGCGATCTTCGCGACGGCGGTGGCCGTGTGCTGATCCACGGCGCTGACCAGGAGCATCACGCCGACCTCCCGGGGTGTCCGGGTGTCCGGGTCCTTTGCCTCCAGCACGGCGTCGTAGCCGTACAGGCGAATGTCGAAGGCGTAGTCGTCGGCGCTGAGCCCGAGCGTCTGGGCGACCCGATCCTCGGTGACCCGGCGCAGCAGCTGCGCCCAGGTGGTGATCTGGCCGAGGATGTGCGGGTCGCGGATGGCGGTGAACGACATCGTCTCGTAGCCGGTGATCCGGGCCCCCTCAAGCTTGTTCGTGTACGGGGCCGGCTCGAACAGGGAGCCCTCCACCCGTACCCGCCGCTCGTCCAGGGCCCGGTAGGTGGCGTCGGCGACCATCAGCGTGCCGGCCGGTTCCCGCATCGAGAACGGGTCGGCGGTCTCGTAGAGCATGTGCGCCGCGACCGAGGTGGGCGTGCAGGCGACGGCCGGATCGAGCGGCTCGATGGTGAAGCCGGTGGCGTCGATGGTGGCGAAGACACCGCTGGACCGCGGGTTCGTGGTGCACTGCGCGCCGCATTCGATGATCTTGGCGGCGTGCCAGGTCGGGCCGGCCGGCATGCCGGCCATCAGCGGGAAGGCGGCGGCCAGGGCGGTGTCGGTGGCGCGCCCGGCCAGTACCACGTCGGCTCCGCCCGCCAGCGCCTCAGCGATCGGCTCGTGGCCCATCATCGCGACGATGTGCTGGCAGCTGTCCAACGTCGCCGGGTCGAGGTCGCCGGCCGGCGGGAGCGGGTGGATCCGGCCCTTGTCGAGATGGTCCTTGAGGTCGATGGCCCGCTGCTCGCTGTAGATGGTGGCGACCCGCAGGTCCAGCCCTTCCTCGGCCAGGATGCCGCGGGCGATCCCGGCGACCCAGTCCACGCCGGAGTCGGTGCCGCTGGTGCCGCACGAGCCGACGATCAGCGGAATGCGCGCCTTCGCCGCCGCCCGGAGCAGGAGGCGCAGGTCGCGGGCCACGGCCGCGGCGGTGGTCTTGGCCGTGCCGGTGCCCAGATAGTACGGGCCGGAATCGGTGGACCCTCCGTCCACGGCGATGACGTCGGCACCGAGTTCCAGTCCACGGTCGACGATCTCGGGCGGGAATCCCGAGCCGAGCATGCCGGAGGGCACGAGAATGCGTACGCGGTCGCGGGTCACGGTTTCCTCATTTCGCGGGTACGAGCCGGTCATCCGACGGTGGTGGCCACGGCGCGGCCGGCCTGGCGGCCGGAGAAGAGACAGCCGCCCAGGAAGGTGCCTTCCAGCGCGCGGTAGCCGTGCATGCCGCCACCACCGAACCCACTGGCCTCGCCGGCGGCGTAGAGCCCGGGCACCGGCTGGCCGGTGGCGTCCAGCACCCGACCGTCGAGGTCGGTGTGCAGGCCGCCCAGGGTCTTGCGGGTGAGCACATGCAGGCGTACGGCGATCAGCGGCCCGGCCTTCGGGTCGAGGAACCGGTGCGGCGCTGCGGTCCGCATGAGCCGGTCGCCCCGGTAGTTTCGGAAGTTGCGGATGGCGGCGATCTGCATGTCCTTGGTGAAGCTGTTGGCCAGTTCCCGGTCGCGTGCCTCGATCGTGCGCTGGATGTCGAGCGGGTCCAGCAGAGGCTCGTCGGTGAGCGCGTTCATGCCCTTCACCAGCTCGTCCAGCCGGTTGGCCACGACGAAGTCGGCGCCCTGCCGCTTGAATGCCTCCACCGGTGCCGGTGCGCCGCCACGGAGGCGGCCGAGTACCTGCTTGACGCGGCGTTCGGTCAGGTCCGGGTTCTGCTCGGAGCCGGAGAGCGCGAACTCCTTCTCGATGATCTTCTGGGTGAGGATGAACCAGCTGTGGTCGTGGCCGGTGGTGCGCAGGTGGGCGAGCGTGCCGAGGGTGTCGAATCCGGGGTAGAGCGGCACCGGCAGCCGTCGTCCGCGCGCATCGAGCCAGACGGAGGACGGTCCGGGCAGAATCCTGATGCCGTGCTTGTCCCAGATGGGGTTCCAGTTCTGGATGCCCTCGACGTAGTGCCACATCCGGTCGGGGTTGATCACGGCGCCGCCGGCGTCCTGCGTGATGGTCAACATGCGGCCGTCCACGTGGGCGGGCACGCCGCTGATCATGTGTGTGGGCGGGGTGCCGAGCCGTGTGGGCCAGTTGCGGCGGACCAGGTCGTGGTTGCCGCCGATGCCGCCGGAGGTGACGATGACGGCTTGCGCGGTGTAGGCGAAGTCGCCGATCGCCTCCCGCGAGCTGGCGGTGCCGCGGGCGGCGTCGCTGGGCTCCAGGACTTGACCGGTGGCGCCCACCACCGCGCCGTCGCTCATTGTCAGCGCGTCGACCCGGTGCCGGAAGGCGAACCGGACGAGGCCGCGTTCGGCGGCCTCCCGCACGATCGCGATGAAGGGTTCGAGCAGGCCCGGCCCGGTACCCCAGGTGATGTGGAAGCGGGGCACCGAGTTGCCGTGTCCGGTGGCGTCGTAGCCCCCGCGTTCGGCCCAGCCGACGATGGGGAACATCTTGACGCCGAGGCCCCGCAACCACGCGCGTTTCTCGCCGGCGGCAAAGTCGACGTACGCCTCGGCCCACCGCCGTGGCCACGCGTCCTCAGGGCGGTCGAACCCGGCGCTGCCCTGCCAGTCCTGCCAGGCGAGTTCGGTCGAGTCGCGGATGCCCATCCGGCGCTGCTCGGGGGAATCGACCAGGAACAGGCCGCCGAACGACCAGAACGCCTGGCCGCCGAGGCTCTGCTCGGGCTCCTGGTCGAGCAGCAGGACGGATCGGCCGGCGGTGACGAGTTCGGCGGTGGCCACCAGCCCGGCGAGGCCTGCGCCGATCACCATCACGTCCGCGTCCGCTGTCCTGGTGGTCATGCCGGCTCCTTCAATTCGGTGAGCGAGTGGGCGGGCCGGCCGTCGAGGGCGGCGACGAGCTCCTTGGCACCCTCCATCCCCGCGGCCAGCCGGGCCTCGGCAGTCTGCCCGGCCATGTGCGAGTAGACAGTGATGCCGGCCACGCCGCGCAGGATGCTGTCGGCGGGCAGCGGCTCCACGTCCACCACGTCGAGGGCTGCGCCTGCCAGCCGGCCGGACCGGACCGCCTCGACCAGGGCGGCCTCGTCGACGAGCGGCCCGCGTGCGGTGTTGATCAGGTGTGCGCCCGGCTTCATCCGGGCCAGCGCCGCAGTGTCGATGAGGTGGCGCGTGAGCGGGGTCAGTGCGGTGTGGACCGACACGAAGTCGGCGTCGCGCAGCAACTCGTCGAGCGTGACCCGGGTGACCGGCGCGGGCAGGCTGCCGGTGCACAGCACCGTCATGCCGAAGACGGCGGCCAGCGGCGCCACCCGCTGGGCCACCGCGCCCCGCCCGACCAGGCCGAGCGTCTTGCCGCGCAGCTCCTGGCCGTCGGTGCGGGGCCAGCCGCCGGCGGCCACCCCGGCGGCCATCGGCACCAGGCACCTGGCCTGGGCGAGCAGCAACCCCATGGTGTACTCGGCCACCGCGTTGGCGTTGATCCCGGGCAGGTTGCTCACGCTGATCCCGAGCCGCCCGGCGGCGGGCACGTCGACGGAGTCGTACCCGACTCCGGTACGCACGACGGCGCGCAGGTCCGGTGCTTGGCGCAGCACCTCCGCGCTCATCGGCTCGTTGGCGATCAGCGCCCCCTCGACGCCGGCCAGGGCCGCGATCAGCTGCTCCGGCCGGCGTGGTCCCCGCATGGGGTCGTGCCGCGTCGTGAAGCCGAGCCCGGTCAGGTAGGTGTCCACCTCGTCGCCGGGGGTGAGGTAGTCAGTGGTGATGAGGATGGTGGACATCATTCGCTTCCGGTGAGGGTGACGGCCCGGTTGGCCCGGTGCACACGCTGCAGGCGCTCGAGACGTACGACGACGAGCATGGCGAGTACGGCGAGCACGGCGATGTAGAGCAGCATCCCGTCCCAGCCGACCATGTCGATCACCGCGCCGATCAGGGCGGGGCCGCCGAAGCCGCCCAGGTACCAGGTGACCGCGTAGAGGCCGGTGTAGGCCCCGAACACCCGGCTGGACGGCGCCAGGTTCCACAGCGCCACCGCCGCGTTGATCGTGAAGGCGGCGGCGCCGGCCGAGGCCACGCAGAACGCGACGACCGTACTGGTGGCGGTCTGCACGACGGCGCCCGCCGCCAGGGCAACGGCGAAGACGGTGATGCCCACGGCGATGATCCGCAGTCGTCCGAAGCGCTCGGCCAGCAGCGCGGCCGGATAGGCGGCAGCCACGTAGACGATGCCGCTGGGCAGGGTGAGCCCGCCCGCCTCGCCGCGGCTCAGGCCCAGCGCCTCCATGCCGTACGGGGTGATCAGCGACCGTGAGGCGAACCATGCCCCGCCGAAGAGCAGGACGGTCAGCAGCAGCAGGAGCCGGCGGCGGTCCTGGTCGGTGAACAGTCCGGCGACGATCTGCCGCAGCGGTTGGCTGACCGCGGCCGGACCGGTGGAGGCCTCCTCGGCCACCGCGGCCTGGTAGGCCGCCGACTGGCTGTCGCGCACGTTGGCCAGCAGCACGAACGTGGCGGCCAGCATGATCACCGACGGGATGACAAAGGCTGCCCTCGGATGCTCGTCCACCACGAGCAGGCTGATCAGCGACGCGACGATGATGGTCAGTGCGGTCGCGATCTTCACGACGGCGTTCGCCCGGCTGCGCCGTTGCGGGGGCAGGAAGTCCGGCACCAACGACTCCGCCAGCGGTCGTGTGGTGTTGGCGATCAGCGCGTAACAGAACATCACCACGACCAGCGTGGCCAGCGACGTGGTCCACGGCAGGAGGACGAAGACCAGCGCGGCCAGGGGCATGCCCACCGCGAGGTACGGGATTCGCCGCCCCCACCGGGTCCGGGTGTTGTCGGACCGGTTGCCGATCCAGGGCTGGATGAAGATTCCCAGCAGGTTGTCCATCCCCATCAGCGCGCCCACGAGCGCCGCGCTCGTCACGTGCTCGCGCAGCAGCACGGGCACCTGATTGTCATAGAAGTTCCAGGTCGACTCCTGGGCGAAGAGTGCGAGGGCTATGAAGAACGTGATCCGCCGGTTGGACACACGTCCACCTCCTTGTGTCCCCGGTCACGGTAATTTGCTGTAGCAAACTCGTCAACAGTTGCAAACGAGCTTGCTATCTCATGCGCTAGAGTGCGTCCATGACGACAGCCGGGACGCTCGCCGATCAGGCGTACCGACAAGTCCGCACCGCGATCGCCACCGGCGAACTCGCCCCGGGAGAAAAAGTCACCGAGCGCGGCATGGCCGAGCGCCTCGCGGTCAGCCCGACACCGGTCCGCGAGGCCCTGCGCCGGCTGGAGCTCGACGGGCTGATCGAGCGGATCGGCCCGCGTACCGTGCTGGTCGCCGCCATCCGCGACGCCGCCATCGACGACCTCGCCGAGGTGGAGGTCGGCCTGCGTGGCCTCGTCGCCCGCTTCGCCGCCCGACACGCCACCGCCGAGCAGCTCGACGCGCTGGACGCCATTCTCGACCGCGCCGACGACCTGCTGATCCTCCTCAAGGAGCGGTCGGGGCAGGGCGGGCCGGTCGAGCGGCACCTCACCGAGCTGCTCGACAGCATGCAGCAGTTCAACGACACGGTCAGCGCCTGCGCACACAACCCGGTGCTGATCCGGATGCTCGAGCAGAGCCGCGTGTTCTCCCGCCCGCAACGCCGCGAGCTGCTTCTGCAACGGGTGGCGGAGGACAACACGTTCGGCCTGGAGCGATACACCAGCCACCGGGCGCTGGTCCGGGCGCTCCGCGCGGGCGACTCCGCCGCCGCGGAACGCATCGCACTCGAGGACTCGCAGGGCGGCCTCGCAGCGCTTCGGGAGGTGCCGTGACCACGCACCGGATCGCCGTCATCCCCGGTGACGGCATCGGCAAGGAGGTCGTCCCGGCCGGCCTCGACGCGCTGCATGCTACGGCGAGTCGATTCGGCCTGACGCTCGACTTCGACAGCTTCGACTTCGCCAGCGCCGACTACTGGCAGCGGCACGGCGACATGCTGCCGCCCGATTGGGAACAGACGCTGCGTGGCTACGACGCCATCTACTTCGGCGCGGTGGGCTGGCCGGAGGTCGTACCCGACCATGTCTCGCTCTGGGGCAGCCTCCTGCAGTTCCGGCGGGTCTTCGACCAGTACGTGAACCTGCGCCCCTGCCGGCTCATGCCCGGCGTCCGCAGCCCCCTGGCCGGCCGGCTCCCCGGCGACATCGACTTCGTCGTCGTCCGGGAGAACACCGAGGGCGAGTACTCCAGCGTGGGTGGGCGGATCTTCGAGGGCACCGACCGGGAAACCGTCCTGCAAGAGACGATCATGACCCGCGTCGGCGTCGACCGTGTCCTGCGCTTCGCCTTCGAGCTGGCCAACCGTCGCCCGAAACGGCACCTGACGTCCGCCACCAAGAGCAACGGCATCTCCATCTCCATGCCGTACTGGGACGAGCGGGTGGCCGCGATGGGCGGGCGGTTCCCCGATGTTCGCCTGGACAAGTTCCACATCGACGCGCTCGCGGCGCAGTTCGTGCTCCATCCGGAGTGGTTCGACGTGGTCGTGGCCAGCAACCTGTTCGGCGACATCCTCTCCGACCTCGGCCCGGCCTGCACCGGCACCCTCGGCATCGCCCCCAGCGCCAACATCAACCCTGAGCGTGAGCACCCGAGCCTGTTCGAGCCCGTCCACGGCTCTGCACCCGACATCGCAGGCAAAGGTATCGCCAACCCGATCGGCCAGATCTGGTGCGGCTCGATGATGCTGGAGCACCTCGGCCATCCGGAGGCCGCCGCCCACCTGCTCGGCGCGGTCGAGGACGTCCTGGCGTACGGGCCCGGACAGGCGCCTCTGACCCCCGACCTGCAGGGCACCGGCACGACGGCGGAGCTGGGCCGAGCGATCGCCGAGAGGGTCAGCGAACGCCCGTCCGGCACCGCATGAACTCGTCGTCCCGCTCAACCGGCTGAACGTAGTGGCCGGCGGTGCCCGACCACTCGGAGTCAGCCGCTCCATCACCTGACCCAGGCCGCCCGGTTCGGAGATCGACCGGGACCGGCCGGTCAGGCGGTCATGCGGTCATGCGGTCTACGGGATGATGAGTTCGTCGGCGACCCAACGCGCGACGCCAGCCGGGTAGGGCGCCGGCAGTGTCAGCACGATGTGCCCGATGCCCGCGCCGATCGCCCTGCCGACGGCGTCGCGGGTGAGCCGGGGCTGGTCGTAGGAGACGGGCAGGTTGATCGAGCGGGTGATCGACGCCGGGTCGCGGCCGATGGCGGCGCAGTAGCGGTCCAGCAGAGCGTGCTCGATCTCGGCGATGGCGTCCGCTTCCTGCCACACCCGCAGGATGTCGTGGTAGTCGACCTGCATCGGGGCGGTCATGAGCCCGAAGCTGGACGAGGGCTTGCTGGGCATGGGGTCAGCTCTTCCTTTCGGCGCGTGCCTGCAAGGTCTGGCGGGGCGGCGGGTCAGCGGCAGGCGGACGCGTAGGCGTACGTCCGCCTGCCGTCTGGTCGCTGGCGTGCCGAGTGATCAGCGGCGGCGCAGCGCCGGCTCGAGCAGAGCGGGCGGGGTGTCGTTCTTCTCGTGGGCGGCGAGGTCGACGCCGGGAGCCACGATCGCGTCGATCGCATCCAGCACGTCGGCCGAGAGCACCGTGTCCGCGGCGGCGAGCTGCGAGCTGAGGTGGCCCATCGTACGGGGACCGATGATCGCGCTGGTGACGCCCGGGTGCGCGGTGACGAAGCCGAGCGCGAGCTGGATCATGCTGAGGCCGGCCTCGTCGGCAACCTTCGCGAGCTGCTCGACGGCGTCGAGCTTGGCGCGGTTGGCGGGGATGCTGACGTCGAAGCGATGCTGCATGAAGCCCGAGCGGTTGGTGCTGATCTCCTGGTCGGCGCGGATCGCCCCGGACAGCCAGCCCGACGCCAGCGGACTCCAGGCCAGCACGCCCATGCCGTACTCCTGGGTCGCGGGCAGCACGTGGGTCTCGATGCCCCGCTGCAGGATCGAGTAGTTCGGCTGCTCGGTGACGTAACGGCTCAGGCGCCCCTCGCGGGCGGCCCACTGCGCCTGCACGATGCGGTAGGCAGGGAAGGTCGAGGAGCCGAAGTAGCGGATCTTGCCCGCGCGCTGCAGGTCCGTCAGCGCCGACAGCGTCTCGTCGTCGCTGGTCGTCGGGTCCCACCGGTGCATCTGGTAGAGGTCGACGTGGTCGACGCCGAGGCGGCGCAGGCTGTTCTCGAGCGCGGTGATCAGCCAGCGGCGCGAGCCGCCCCGCTGGTTGCGCTCGTCGCCCATCGGCAGCGTCGCCTTGGTGGCCAGGATGACGTCGTCGCGGCGGCCGGCGATGGCCTTGCCGACCATCTCCTCGGACTGGCCACCGCTGTAGGCGTCGGCGGTGTCGATGAGGTTGATCCCCGCATCGAGCGCGCCGTCGACGATGGCGGCGACGTCCTCCTGGGTGGTGTTGCCGATCCTGCCGAAGTTCATTGCGCCGAGCACGAGGGTGCTGACCTGCACACCAGTGCGACCCAAGGTGCGGTACTGCATGACTGTTACTCCTTCAGACGGTCAACGTCCACGGTTTGGTGGCAGCCCGCCCGGTTCAGTGTGCCCGCCAACCGGAGCGGTGTTCCGGTAATCAACATACGGAACGAGGTTCCGGATGCCAAGTGGAGTGACGGAGGTAACGCGCCGTGGCCGGCCTCGACAGCGGCGCGGAGCAACCGCTCCCGCGCCAGCGGGAGCGCAGGTGGCAGGACGAGGACTGAAGCAGGGCCCCTGATCCCGGATGTCCGTCAGAGCGGGTTTCGTCCTCTGGCCTTGCCGATCAAGCCGAGGTGGGTGTGCTCGAATCCTTCGGCCGTCTTGAGGCCGTAGCCGAGGCCGCGATCGACGGCGATGTGAAACACCCAGGCAAGGGCCAGGATGCCGAGCCAGCCGATCTCGCTGCCGAACCCGGCCGCGGCCACGGCTACCGCGCCCAGCGCAGCCGGCAGCGTGTAGGAGTGCGCCAGGTTGTAGCAGAAGGCCCCGAGGCGTGGCCCCCGCAGGTAGCCGAGCATGGACAGGTCGAAGACGAGGAAGAGGGCAAGCAGCGACCACCACGGGTACCCGGCGGTGACGGTCACGACGACGGCCAGAGCCGCGACGGCGAGGCCCTCGACACGTTGCACTGCGACCGGACTCAGATACGGCATCTCACACCTCGATGTCGCTCAGGGACACGGGTGGGTTGTCTTCCCGTCGCTGGCCTGACCCCGGCAAGAGGATAGACCGGGAGTGACGACCCACGTGCTCCGTTAGCGGACAACAGCCTCGTCGAAGGCGACCAGCCGCCGCGAGTCGGTCAGATGGCCCGTCGTCACTCCCGCGTCCGGACGTCTACTCCTTCACACCGATGTTGTCGATGGGAGGGGCGCTGAGCAGCCGTCGAACCGGCCACACGGTGGTCGCCAGCGCCAGCAGCGTCGTGCCGCCGAGCACCGCCACCCAACCGAGCGGCGGAACGTACGGGATCGGGCTGCCGGTCAGTCCGTTGACGATCGCGCTCAGGGTCAGCGCCGCTATCGTCGCGCCGATCAGTACCGCGGTGCCGAGCAGTCCGGCCTGTTCGGCCTGGACCATCCTCCGGATCTGACCGCGGGTGACCCCGACCAGTTGGAGCAACGCCAACTCGCGGCGGCGGGCCAGTGCGGCCATCACCATCGTGGTCGCCGCGGCCAGGGCCGCGTACCCCACCATCACGCCGATCAGCAGCCGGTTCAGCCAGGCGCCGAGCGCCAGGTCGGTGCTGACCAGGCGCGTACGGGCGGCGGCGTCGAGTACCTCGGTGCCCGGATGCCCAGCCGACCACGTGGCCAACGCGGTGTCGGCCTCCGGGCCGGCGCGGACCAGGACCTCGTCGCTGGTATTCCCGGCCGTGTGCCCGGCGACCGTCTCGGCAGCCAGGGTGACGTCGCCGAAGCCGAGGCCACGGCCGTAGATCGCGATGACGTCCAACGTGACCGGGGTGCCGTCGCCCAGCCAGAGTTCCGCCTGGTCGCCGACGTCCCAGCCGGATGAGGACGCCTGCATCGCCGACAGGGCGACCGTGCCTGCCCGTAGGTCGGCCAGGTTGCCCTCGCGCACGGCGAGGTCCATCGTCGACGTGATGCCCGCCGGGTCGACCGACTGCGCGCTGACCGCGATTCCGTCGAGCGTCCGCACCAGCACCTGCGTACGGCGCACACCGGTGGCCGCCTGCACCCCGGCCAACTCGCGGATCTCCCGTGCAGCGTCCGCGGGCAGTCCTCCCGGAGCGACAAGCACCCGCTCGGCGAGGGTTCCCGCACTGCTCTGCGTGGTGGTCTGTCGTTCCAGGTTGGTCTGCAGGAACCAGACCGAGCCGCCGAACCCCACGGACAGCACGAGGACGGTCAGGACGGTCGCCATGCCCTGCGCGTTGGCCCGCAGATTGGCCGCAGCCAGGTAGCCGCTGACCCGCCACACCCGCGGCAACAACGGTGTGAGCAGGCGTGCCGCCCACGCGTTGATCCTCGGTGCGAGCAGCGCCACCGCGATGACGAACAGGTACAGCATGCCGACCGCGCCGGCCAGTGCCCCGGCCGACCCGGTGGCACCGAGCGTGAACGCCCCGAAGGCGCCGGCCGCCGCCAGCGTCAGCACGCCGGCGATCAACCGCACCCGGCCGCTACGCCGAGGCTCGACAGCGATCTCACCGAGCGCCTCGATCGGCTTGATCCCGGTGATCCGGCGTGCGGCGACCAAGGCGGCGAGCACCGCCACGAGGACCGCCGTACCGACCGCGGCCGGCACCGCGAGCAGGCCGTCGGCCATCGGGAAGCTGGCCGGCACGAACCCCCGCCCGACCAGTTCGCCGTGCACCCAGCGGGCCGCCAGCAGGCCGGCCGGGCCGCCGATCGCGGAGCCGAGCAGAGCGAGCAGCGCGGCCTCGGCGAGCAGCATGCGGCGCACCTGCCCCGGCGTGGCCGCAACCGCGCGCAGCAACGCCAGGTCACGTCGACGGTGCCGGACGGACAGCCCGATGGTGCCGGCCACCACGAAGACGATCAGCAGGACGACGTACCCCCCGAAAGCCGATCCGGCCTCGACCAGCAACGTCCGGGCGGCCTGGTCCTCCGACTGCTCGACGTTCCCACGGTCTCTCCCGACGTACGTCGTGGCGCCGGCCGCCGACGCGATCTCGCGTACCGCGCCCAGGTCCGCGCCGGGCGCCATCCGAACGCCGATCGCATCCACCCGGCCCGGGTGGGCGGACAACCGGGCGGCCTGCGCGTCGGTGAAGAACACCGCCGCCGAACCGGTCTCGGCGGTTCCGCTCACCCGGTACGACCGCCCGACCCCGCCGACGACCAGGTCGATGCGGTCGCCGGGCGCCACGCCGAGACGGGTGTCGGCCAGCACCTCGTCGTCGGCCCGTGGCGCGGCACCCGCGGCGATGGGACGACCGGTGAAGGCGTACGTGTCCCAGCCGTGTCCCACGGCAGCGGGTGAGCCGATCAGCACCCCTTCGTCGCCGCTGACGGCCGCGACGCCCGGCACCTGGCGGATCTGGTCCACCAGGGAGGCGTCCACCGTGCCACCCTCGGGCAGCGTGACGGTGCTCGTCTCGCCGTCGAACTCCTCGAACGTGTGGGTGATCGTGCGGTTGGCGACGACCACGTCGGCGGTGGCCCAGAGCCGTGGCTCCGGGCGGAACCGCAGCCCGGACTCGACGAGGGTGCCCATCGCCACCAGGATCAGCACGCCGGCGATCAGGGCCAGCAGGGTCGCGGCGGAGGGGCCGGCGCGGTGCCGCAGTAGGCGGGCGGCCAGCCCGGTCATCGGAGGACCCGCCGATCCAGCGATGCCAGGTGCTCGGCGATACCTGCGGCTCCGAGCTGCGGAAGGTCGGCGACGATCGCACCGTCGGCCAACACGAGCACGCGGTCCGCGTACGACGCGGCGATCGGATCGTGGGTCACCATGACCACGGTCAGTCCGTGTTCGTCCACGACCGCGCGCAGCAGCGTCAGCACCTCCGCCGCGGTCCGTGAGTCGAGGGCGCCGGTGGGTTCGTCTGAGAAGATCACCTCGGGGCGGGTGGCCAGCGCCCGGGCGATCGCCACCCGCTGCTGCTGGCCGCCGGAGAGCGCGGCCGGCCGGTGGTGCAGTCGGTCGGTGAGGCCGACCCGCTCGACGACCTGGGTCAGCCAGGCCCGGTCCGGACGGACGCCGGCCAGGCGCAGGGGCAGCACGATGTTCTCCTCGACGGTGAGCGCGCCGATCAGGTTGAATGCCTGGAAGATGAACCCGATCCGGGTACGACGCAGCTCGGTCAGGCGGGTCTCGGACAGCCCGGACAGGTCGGTGCCTCCGATCATCACCCGACCGGAGGTCGGTCGGTCGAGCCCGGCCGCGGTCTGCAGCAGCGTGCTCTTGCCGGAGCCCGAGGGGCCCATCACCGCCGTGAAGGTGCCACGGTCGAAGCTGACATCGACGCCGGCAAGCGCGGTCACCTGGTCAGGGCCGGCGTCGTACACGCGGGTGAGGTGTTCGACGCGTACCGCCGGTGCGGTTGTCTGGTCCGGATAATCCGGCATTCTGGTGGCCTCTCTCCGTGTCATCGGCAAGAACTGCGCGCACCAGAAACGCTATTGACGTGGGAGAACGGCGACCATCCCGCGGGCTGCCAGGTCCGGGTACAGCAGGCGCTACCGCCGATCGCCGTTGAGGTAGCGCAGCACTGCGGTGACCCGCCGGTCGGCACTGTCGTCCGGTGGAAGTTCAAGCTTCGAGAAGATGCTGCGGATGTGCTTGTGCACCGCGCCGTCGGTGACGAACAGCCGCTGGGCGATCGCGCTGTTGCCGAGCCCTTCGGCCATCAGCCCCAGCACCTCACGCTCACGCGGCGACAGCTCGCTCAGCGCCGTGTCCGTCCGGCGGTTGCGGGCGAGCAACTGCGCCACCACCTCCGGGTCGATCACGCTGCCGCCGTCCGCGACGCGGTTCAGCGCGGCGAGGAACTCCTCGACCCGGCCCACCCGCTCCTTCAACAGATAACCCAGCCCGACGGCGCCAACCGAGAACAGGTCGGTGGCGAACGCCTGCTCCACGTACGCCGACAGGACCAGCACCGCGAGGCCGGGGCGCCGCCGCCGGGCCTCCACCGCTGCCACGATGCCCTCGTCGGTATGGGTCGGCGGCATCCGTACGTCCACGATCGCGACGTCCGGCGCGTGCTCGTCGACGGCGACCAGGAACTCGCCCGGAGTGCCGGCGGTGGCGACGACGTCCAGATCCTCCGCCCGCAGCAACAGCGCCAACCCCTCACGCAGCAGCGGGTCGTCCTCGGCGATCACGATCCGCATGGCAGCTCCACGTCCATTCTGGTCGGCCCTCCCGGCGGGCTCGTCAGCGTCATCCGGCCGTCGTACGCCTCGACCCGCCGGCGGATACCGGTCAGCCCGGAGCCACGTGTCTCGTTGGCACCGCCGTGCCCGTCGTCCTCGATGCTCACCAGCAGCCGGCCGCGCTCGCGGCGTACGGCCACGTCCACCTGGCTCGCACCGCCGTGCCGGACGACGTTCGTCAGCGCCTCGGCCACCACGAAGTACGCGGTGGCCTCGACCGAGGCCGCGCACCGCACTGCCACGTCCACCTCCAGTCGGCAGGGCACCGCGCAGCTGCTGGCCAGGCCCGTCAGCGCACCGGCGAGACCCCTGTCGTCCAGCACCGGCGGCAGAATCCCGCGCACCACCGTACGCAGCTCGCCGAGTGCCTGTTCCGCAGCGTCCTGTGCCTGCCCGAGGATCTCGTCGGCGCGGTCCGGATTGCGGCGCACGGCCCGCCGCGCAGCGCCGAGCAACACGTTGACAGCTACCAACCGGTTCTGGGTGCCGTCGTGCAGCGACCGCTCGATCCGGCGCAGTTCGACCGCGTGGGCGTCCAGCGCCGCGGCGCGGGTGGCGGTCAGCTCTGCCACCCGCAGCGACAGGTCGACACCTGGCGGTGGAGGCAGCAGCCACCGGCCCGGCCATGCCTGGAGACGGGCGAGGACCGGGCTGAACCAGATCGCGGCGGCCAGGCAGCCCACCCCGAGCACCCCGACCCAGAGCGCGTCGGACAGGCCATCGATGCGCCACCAGACGATCCCCGGCGCGGCGTCGGGGGGGACCAGCCGGTACCACAGCGGGAAGGTGCCGTCCTGCACCGCATAGAGCGGCAGCGCGATGCCGACCAGCCCGGTCACCAAGCCGACGAGCGAGTACAGCGCGACCCAGCCCAGCTCCCGGCGTACGAAGGGATCGCGCGTCGCCGTTCGCAACCCGGCCGGCACCGGCCCCGGTGTGGGGATCGGCTCGCCCCGGCGGGACAGCCGGGCCCGCTCGCGGTCGCTCACCCAGCGCACCGCCCGCAACGCACCCGGTGCCGCCAGCAGCCCCACCCCGCCCAGGCAGGTCACCGCCACGATCGCCGCCCAGAGCAGCGCGCCCAGCGCCAGCGTGGCGGTGCCCAGCCCTCCGACGAGGTGCTCCAAGGCGTCGACCGAGGCGCGAACCCGGCCCCGCACGTACGCCATCGACCCACCTCCACCGCCAACATAGGCCACCGTAGGCCCCGCCCGGCGACGTCGGGGCGGAAGGTACAGCCTGCTGTACCACTGTCGTCGAGCTGGCGGGATCGTCTCCGCCGCGCCGCGTCCCTAGCGTTGACGGCGTCAGGAAACGTTTGCCGAAGGAGGCAGTCATGACCGATCCGTACCGCATCACCGAGACCCCGGTCGCCGCACCGAAAAGGCCGGGTGGCCTGCTGCGCCCGTTGCTGTGGCTGGTGCTCTTCGTCAGCGCGGCGGCCAACGTGGTGCTCTCGACCGCGGCGGACAACCAGTGGGTCAGCTCGGCGTTCGGCCTGGTGGCGGTGCTCTGCGCGGTCGCGCTGATCGTCCACCACCGCCGTAATCGGACGCCGAAGTCGTAGGGGAGGACATCACGACATTCGGGAAATCACAGTGGGCGGTCCAAGCAGCGGATGCTTCGTGCAACGCGTCGAGGGCGGCAGTGATCGCCGGCCGGTCGCTGGTGCTCGCCCGCCAGACGGCCATGATCTGCCGGGAGCTGGTTGGCCGCAGCGGCAGTGCCACGACCTCCGACGGCAGGCGCCCACGGCCCAGCCGGGGCAGCAAAGCGACGCCCAGCCCGGCGGCCACCAACGACACCTGGGACTGGTACTCGTCCACCTGGCAGGCGATGTCGGGCTGCCGGCCCCGCTCGGCGAAAGTTCGCAGCAGCCACGCGTGGCACATCGATCCGGGCCGCTGGCTGATCCACCGCTCGGTGACCAGGTCATCGGCGGAAACCTCGTCCCGGCCCGCCAGTGGATGCCCGGCCGGCAGGAGCACGTCGGCCACGTCGTCGCCCAACGGGGTGCACCGCAAGCCGTCCGGGAGGACCAGCGGGGTGTTGTGCCAGTCGTGCACGACGGCGACGTCGACCTCTCCCTCGGCCACCAGGTCGACGCCGCGGAGCGGGTCCACCTCCGACACTCGGAGGTCCAGGCCGGGGTGCCGGCGGGTCAACTGCACCAGCACGTCCGGCAGGAGTCCTCGGCAGGCCGTCGGGAAGGCGGCGAGCGTGAGGCGGCCGGTCGGCGTTCCGTGCTGCAGTTTCAGTCGGGTCTCCGCCCGCTCCAGGGCCACCAGCACCTCTCCCGCCGTCTGCGCGAGGATCTGCCCAGCGGGGGTAAGCGCCACCCGGCGTCCCGCACGGTCGAGAAGGGGGGCGCCGGCCTCCCGCTCCAGCTTGGCGATCTGCTGTGACACGGCGGACGGCGTGTAGCCGAGCGCCGATGCGGCCCCGCTGATGGAACCGAAGGCCGCCACGGCGTGCAGCGCACGCAGCCGGCCCAGATCGTGTAATGAAGCCATGCTAACGAACTCCCATTAGAAAGTGTCAGCCTTTGGGTCCTTGGCGGCGACGCCTGATGAGACATCATGGGTCGGGTCCGGTGGCGCGTGCCGGGTAGGAGAATGTGCGGTGAGGAGATCGCGATGAAGCCGACTCATGTCGGGCTGGTCGTTTTCGTCGCGGCGGTCTGGGGCGTGAATTTCGTTGTCATCGATGTGGGCCTGAAAGAGTTTCCGCCGCTGTTCTTCTCCGCTCTGCGCTTTATCCTCGCCGCGATACCGGCGGTCTTATTCATCGGTTCGCCACGGGTCGCCTGGCGGTGGGTTCTCATCGTCGGAACAGTTCTCGGCGTGCTGAAGTTCAGTTTCCTCTTCATCGGGATGCACGTCGGCATGCCGGCCGGACTTGCTTCCCTGGTGTTGCAGAGTCAGGCGGCGTTCACCATTGTTCTCGCCACTTTGCTGCTGCGCGAGCGGCCCAGGGTGGTGCAGTTGGCCGGCCTGGGCGTCGCCATGGCAGGGATCGTCCTGGTGGGCACGCGGCTCGGTGGGACGACGCCGGTCGTCGGGTTCCTGTTGGTGCTGGCCGCTGCCGCTTGCTGGGGACTGGCGAACATCGCGACCCGCAAGGCCAACCCGCCGGACATGTTCCGGTTCATGGTCTGGGTGAGCGTGGTTCCTCCCCTTCCATTGCTGATCCTTTCGGGCGTCTTCGAGGGCGTTCAGGAAGACCTCGCCGCGCTGCGCTCGCTGTCGGTGTCCGGTGTGGTCGCCGCCGTGTACGTGGCCTGGGTGGCGACGCTGCTAGGTTACGCGATCTGGGGATACCTGATCCGGATCCACGGAGCCACCGCGGTGGCCCCCTACGCGTTGCTGATACCGGTGTTCGGTCTGGGCGCCGCAGCCGTCTTCCAGGGTGAGCCCCTTACCGCCGTCACGATCCTGGCCAGCGTGCTGGTCATCTCCGGGGTCGCGGTCGGTGCGGTGCGCCTACCACGGCCGTCGTCGTCCCAAGCCACCGTGCCGGTCCGCGGGACCGACGACGCCATTCCGGTCCTGACGGCGCGGCGTCTGCCGTAGGCCGCCCTCGGCCGCCTGCCCTGCGGGGTGGCCCCCGCAAGGCGCTGACGCCGGTGCTGCGCCCCTCCGGCCGGTGATCGGGGATCGGTGGTCGGCACCTCCCTCGTCGCGGTCAGGTCAGAGACGGGTACCGCCGCACTCGATCGATACCCGCCTACCGACCGAGCTGCGTACATCGACCGGGCCCGCTCTGGCGGGGTCACGCGGAGTTGCGCCACTTGCGGCCGTGCCGGCCGATGAGCCGGTCGGCGTCGGTCGGCCCCCAGGAGGCGGCCTCGTAGGTGGGGATCGGCGAGTTGTCCTTCTCCCAGTGGTCGATGATCGGGTCGACGATCCGCCAGCACTGCTGCACCTCGTCGCTGCGGATGAAGAGCGACGCGTCGCCGATCAGCGCGTCCAGGAGCAGACGCTCGTATGCCTCCGGCGACTCCTCGACGAACGTCTGGTCGTAGGAGAACTCCATGGTGGCGGTGCGGACCCGGAAGGAGTGCCCCGGCACCTTGGCGCCGAAACGCAGCGAGATGCCCTCGTTCGGCTGGATCCGCAGGATCAGCGCGTCAGCATCGAGGCCGGTGAGCTGATCGGTCGGGATCGGCAGGTGCGGCGGCCGCTGGAACTGCAGTGCCACCTCGGTGAGCCGGGCCGGCAGGCGCTTGCCGGTGCGTACGTAGAACGGCACCCCGGCCCAGCGCCAGTTGTCCACGTTCAGTCGCATAGCGGCGTAGGTCTCGGTCCGCGACAGAGGGTCGACGCCGGTCTCCTCGCGGTAGCCGGCCATCAGCTCCTCGCGGGTGCCGCCCCGGGTGTACTGTCCCCGGACCGCGGCCTCGGCGATGTCCCGGTCGGTGGGGAGCCGGATCGCCTGTAGCAACTTCACCTTCTCGTTGCGCAGGCCCTCAGCCTCGAATGAGGCCGGCGGCTCCATCAGCGCCAGCGCGAGGACCTGGAGCACGTGGTTCTGCACGATGTCCCGCATCGCGCCGGCGTCCTCGTAGAAGCCGCCGCGGCTGCCGACGCCGAGGGTCTCGGCGACGGTGATCTGCACGTGGTCGACCCAGGAGCGATCCCAGATGGGCTGGAAGATCGAGTTCGCGAAGCGCAGCGCCAGCACGTTCTGGACGGTGTCCTTGCCCAGATAGTGATCGATACGAAAGACCTGGTGCTCGTCGAACGCGCTGTGCACGACGCCGTCGAGCTCGCGGGCGGTGGCCAGGTCGCGTCCGTACGGCTTCTCGATGACCAGGCGGGAGAAGGAGCCTTCGCGTGGCTGGTTGAGCCCGACACCGGCCAGTCCGTTGATCACCGGCTCGAAGGCCCCGGCGGGGGTGGACAGGTAGAAGAGCCGGTTGCCGGACGTGCCCCGCTGTGCGTCCAGCTCGTCGAGGGTCTCCACGAGCCGCTTGTACGTCTCCGGGTCGTCGTACCCGCCGGCCACGTACCGCACGCCGCTCTGGAGCTGGCGCTTGCTGGCGAGGGTGCGTGCACCGAGGGCGCTCTCGGCGAACTGCTCGTCGGTCATCGACGTACGCGCGACGCCGACCAGCGCGAACTGGTCCGGGAGCCGCTCGTGCCGAGCCAGGCTCTCGATTGCGGGCAGCAGCTTACGCCGGGTCAGGTCACCGGAGGCACCGAAGATCACCAGCGTGGCCGGCGGGGCACTCCGCTCCTGGATGAGCTGAGAAGCGTGGTCCATGGTCTGCGTTCCTCCGGGCACAAGGGGTGTGGGATTGGGGGCGGACTGTCCTGCCGGGACTTGTGCGGCGACGGCGGTGGTGTCCGGGGGCCACAACGGCGTGGCTCGTTGGTCGTGAAGCTTGAGCGTCGCATGCCGGGCTGACGGGTAGCCCTCTCGGTGTCGGATTCGGTGCGGTCTGCCGGCGTACGAGATGGTGGTACGAATGATCGTCGCCAGGTAGCCCCCGGAAGGTCAACCGACGGGCTGCCCCGGGACCGCCAGGGTGCGGCTGCGGCGTGGCGCTGGTTCGGCGGCGGCGGTTCATCCTGGTGTTCTTACGGCTTTGTTACGGGCGGCGAGCTGGGTGCACGCAATCCATCGACGAGCGTCACGCTGAAGGTCGGCTATCAGTGCGGGAGGGGACCATTATGCGATCACTGGCACGGCGCGGGCTATCGGCGGCGACGCTCGCCGCGGTGGCGGCAAGCGTGTTGCTCCTGCCAGCAACGTCAGGCGTGGCCGCCATCCCGTCGGTGTGGAAGGCGACGGTGCCTCCGCTGATCCAGGACAGCCGGTTGACCGACGTGGTCGCCACCGGCCCGAACGATGCCTGGTCGGTCGGATATCAGGCATCGACCTACACCGGATACTCGATCGACGAGCCCTACGCACTGCTGCGGTGGAACGGGCGGACGTGGACGGAACAGCGGCTGCCGCACGAGGCGTTCCTGCTGTACAGGGCGGCTGCCGTGAGCGAGGGGGACGTCTGGACGGTGGGCCTCGGAGTCCACGGCGAACCGTACGCCGGACATTTCAACGGCCAGACCTGGACGGGACACACGCCGTTGGGCGCCTCTACAGGGCCTTCCACGCTGCTGGACGTGGCGGCCACCGGCGGTGGGCGGGCGGTGTTCGTCGGCCACGACGGCTCCGGGCCGCTCGTCCTCGAAGGCGACACCCGTCAGTTCAACCGGGTGGCCGTGCCGGGGACCGAGCAGCACAACGGTGTCCTGCGGGCGGTTTCCAGCACTCAGGACGGCAGCCTGTTCGCCGCCGGCGATCGCTACCTCGCCGACGCCCCCTACCCGCAGCCCATGATTGTGCAGCGCATCGGCGGTGCGTGGCAGGTGGCGGCACTGCCGTCGACTCCGAGCACCCAACTGACGGGTGTGTGGGCCCGCTCGTCGACCGACGCCTGGGCCGTCGGCACGCAGGACTACGACACCGCTCCCAAGCCCGTCATCCTGCACTGGGACGGTCGAACGTGGCAGCGGTTGGCCGGACCGGCGCCTGCTGGCCGGGCGTACGCCGTTGCCGGTGATGCGAACGGCAATGTTTGGATCAGTGGCACGAATCCCATCCCTCCGTACATCGAGTACCCGGGCACGCTGTTGCTGCGCTACACCGGCGGCCGGTGGACTGTGGAGTACGGGCCGAAGGTCGGCGGCGGTGACCCGCACCTTGATGCCCTGGCGAACGTCCCGGGCAGCTCGTCCTTCTGGGGTAGCGGCGCCGCTTCGCGCAACGGCCTCGGCATCGCCGGCGTCATCGAACGGACCAGGTGACCGAGAACCCATAAGCAGCGGTACGGAATGTGTCAAGGGCGCAGCATGTCGGCACGCCTACGGCCCGTCCCTGACTCCGGCCCGGCAGCGCAGTCCTAGGCATGTACGAGGGGGATTGAGGCGGCCTGGAGTCGGTCACTTTCTGCTCGGAGTCAGGGCGTGTCGGGTCCGGTCCCCGGTCCAGGCCGCTTCGAGGATCGCGGTCAGGCTGGCGGTGTCGCTCGGGCCCGGGTGGTTCTGGATCAGGCGGGTGACACCACTGGCCATCTCCGCGAAGCGCGGGAGGTCGGCGCGTGCCACGCCGATGTCCGCCAAGGTGGCAGGGATACCGATGTCGGCAAGGAGCCCGTCGAGCCAGGTGAGGAACGTGTCTGCGGCCTCGGCGTCGGAGGCGTCGGCAACGTCGAGCCCGCACACCCGGGCGAGGATGGCCAACCGGTCTGTGATGGCATCCCTGGCCGCGTCCAGCGCGTAGGGCAGTAGCAGTCCGACGCCCAGGCCGTGCGGCGTGTGCGTGGCTGCGCCGATGGGGTACTGGAGAGCGTGCGGGGCCGCGTTGCCCGCGTGGGAAAAGGCGATCCCGGCGAGCATCGATCCATAGGACATGTCCGCGCGCGCGGCCGTGTCGCTTCCGTCCCTGACCACACGGCGCAAGCTACGGGCGATGCGTTCTGCGGCGCGGAGCGCGTAGTGGTCGGTGATCGGGTTGCGGCCGAGGAACACCTGCTCCACCGGGTCGCGCGGTCCGTGGGCCCGAGGCCGGGCCGTGTAGCTCTCCACGGCGTGACAGAACGCGTCGATACCGGAGTGGGCGGTGACGGTCGCCGGGCAGGTGTAGGTGAGTTCGGGGTCGACGATGGCGAAGTCGGGGACGATGTGGACGCTGGAAACCCCCACCTTCAGCTCGCGGTCCGGGTCGGTCAACACCGAGACGGGTGTGAGCTCGGAGCCGGTGCCGGACGTCGTGGGGACCGCGACGAGAGGGATCGTCGGCCCCGGCACCCGCGACTCGCCGTAGAAGTCACGCGGCGTCCCACCGTGGCGCCGGATGACGCCGACGATCTTGGCGAGGTCGATCACCGTGCCGCCCCCGATGGCGAGGATCACGTCGGCGTTCACCTCGGCTGCGGCCGAGACGGCCAGGGCGACATCGGAGAGAGGCACGTCCGAGGTCGCGTCGGAGAACACCTCGACGGCCTCGACCTTTTCCCGTACGGCGGCCACGATCTCGGCCACCCCTGGCTGCCCCAGGAGAACCTGGTCGGTCACGATGAGGACTCGCGAGCCACTCTCGGCCACCACTCGGGGGATGTTCTGCGCGACCCCTTCGCCCACTATCAGCTGGCGTGGTCCGCGGACGGTCTCAAGCATGGCAGTGCCTCTCCGGAGCGTCGGCGGCGATGTGCTGGATGGACGTCCAGGTCACCTGCGGGACCGGGACGGCGTCGGCGAGGTTGGCCGCCCCGGTGGCGCAGACGCGCGCGGCGGGCGCCCGGGGCAGCAGGCCGGTCACGGTAGGTCGATCGCCACGTAGGTGAGGTCGAGGTACTCGAGGACGCCCTCGTGCGACCCCTCCTTGCCGATCCCGGACTGCTTCACGCCGCCGAACGGAGCTGACGGATCCGATATCAGACCACGGTTGATGCCGAGCATCCCCGTGTCCAGCCCTTCGGCGAACCGGAGCGCCCGCTGGAGGTCACGGGTGAAGACGTATCCGGCCAGGCCGTGCTCGGTGTCGTTGGCCTTCGCCATCACCTCGTCGTCGGACGTGAACGAGATGATCGGCGCCACCGGCCCGAAGATCTCCTCCTGCAGCATTCGTGCATCCTCGGGCACGTCAACGAGGACCGTGGGCGGGTAGAAGTGGCCCGGCCCATCGGGTCGCTCGCCGCCCACCAGGACCCGGGCGCCGCGATCGACCGCATCGGCGACGAGCCCGTCGATCGTGGTGACCGAGGCCTCGTCGATCAACGCCCCGACGTTCACGCCGTCGTCGAGACCATGGCCCACCGAGAGAGCGCCCATCCGCTCGGCGAAGCGCGCCGTGAACTCCTCGCGCACCGGCTCCTCGACGTAGATCCGGTTGGCCGCGATGCAGGACTCCCCGATGTTGCGCATCTTGGCCACCATGGCACCGTCGAGCGCGACGTCCAGGTCAGCGTCGGCGCACACGATCAGGGCGGCGTTGCCGCCCAGTTCCATGGAGGTGCGCAGCACATTGTCCGAGGCCTGTCGTAGCAGGACCCGCCCGACCTCGGTCGACCCGGTGAAGGACAGCTTGCGGGTCCGACTGTCGGCCAGCAGTGCGGAGACCACCGCGCCGGAACGCTTGGTGGTCACCACGTTGACGACGCCCGGGGGAACGCCGACCTCCTCCATGATGCGGGCCAGGAGCAGCATGGTGAGCGGCGTCTGACCTGCTGGCTTGGTGATCGTCGTGCAGCCGGCAGCCAGCGCAGGAGCGATCTTGCGGGCACCCATGGCCAACGGAAAGTTCCAGGGCGTCACGAAGACGCACGGTCCGACCGGCTTCGGCACGGTGAGGATGCGGTATCCACCTGCGGGAGCGATGCTGTAGCGCCCTTCGACGCGCACCGCCTCCTCGGCGAACCAACGGAAGAACTCGGCACCGTAGGCCACCTCTCCCCGAGCCTCGGCGAGCGGCTTTCCCATCTCCAGCGTGATCAGCCGGGCGATCTCCTCGGATCGCTCGGTCAGTGCCCGGTACGTCGCGGTCAGCAACTCTGACCGTCTCCGTGGCGGGGTGGCCGCCCACGCCGCCATTGCCCTGCTCGCCGCGTCCAGGGCGGCGAGCCCGTCGACGACGTCAGCGTCCGCCACCTCGGCGATGGTCTTGCCGGTGGCCGGGTCCTCGACGGCAAAGGTGGCTCCGCTTGCGGCGTCGCGCCACGCGTCGCCTATCCGGAGCCGCCGATGCTCGGGGGCCAGCACGTTCATCGGGTCACTCATCGCGTAGCCTCCTGTGATCTTCCTCGTGATGTCCGGCGTGCCTCAGCGGTCGCGCTGTGCGTATTGACGGACGGGTCACACGCCCTCGTCGCGGGTGAGGCGGGGCTCGACTGCCACGTACGGGCGCATGTCGCCGTCGCCGCCCGGAGCCGTTACCGCCCAGCCTCGGACAGCGACACCCCGGTGCCCGCGTCGAACAGGTGCGCACGGTCCAGGTCGACGGTGACTTGCACCCGTTCGCCCGGCGTACCCGTGACTGTGGGTCGGGCCTTGACCTTGAGGATCTCCGTTCCGACCCGGACGTCGACCACCGTCCGGTCACCGAGCGGCTCAAGCCCGTAGAGCTCGCCCGACAACGACGCGTTCCCACGCTGCTCGACCGACAGGTCCTCCGACCGCAGGCCCAGCATCAGCTCACGACCGTCCTCAGCCGTGGTCCAGCGGGGCCGCGGCAGCGTCCAGCCTTCGGCACCGACCAGACGATCCCCCTCGGCACGGCAGGCGAGCAGGCTGATCGGCGGGCTCCCGACGAATCCTGCGACCCACTGGTTGGCTGGGCGCTCGTACACCTCGGTCGGTGTTCCGACCTGTTGCACAGTCCCCTCCTTTAGGACCGCGACCTGGTCGGCCATGGACAGAGCCTCGACCTGGTCGTTGGTCACGTAGACGAAGGTCGCTCCGAGGCTGCGGTGGATGCGGGTGAGCTCGGTGCGCATCTCGACGCGGAGCTTGAGGTCGAGATTCGTCAGCGGCTCGTCCATGAGGAACGCGCGCGGACGACGGACCAGCGCCCGAGCCAGGGCGACGCGCTGCATCTCACCACCCGACAATTGCGCCGGACGACGCTGCAGCAACCGCTCGATGTGCAGCAGGTTCGACATCTGCTCGACGGCAGCGGCGATCTCGCTCGACGAACAGCGACGTGCCCGCAGCGGCGAAGCGATGTTCTCGTACACCGTGTGTCGCGGGTAGAGGGCGTAACTCTGGAAGACCATGGCCAGGTCGCGTGCGGCCGGGGTGTCACCGGTCGCGTCCCTGCCGTCCAGATGCACCGACCCGGCGTCAAGCTTGTCAAGACCGGCGATCGCTCGCAGGGTCGTCGTCTTGCCTGCCCCGGAGGGCCCCAGCACGACGAAGAACGAGCCGTCCGGCACGTCCAGCGTCACCCCGTCGAGGGCCTGGACTTTTCCGAAGGACTTGCGCAGCCCGCGCGCTGCCACGGTTCCCATCAGGCCACCAGCTCTTCCGTGCTCACGTCGTAGACCGCCGGGGTGCCGCCGGTGTGCCGCAACCCGACGGTTGCGTCAGCGGCGAAACGGACGGTCGGTGGCATCCGAACCCGTACGTCGCGCTGGCCGCCGTGGTCGACCACGTAGATGATTTCGTCGCCCAGCCACTCCGCCGAGACCACGCGGGCCGGGACCGAACGTTCCGCCCCTGGTTCGGTGACTTCCAGCGCCTCCGGCCGGACGCCCGCGATCAGGCGACGGTCGCGCGGCAGGCCCGGCGGTGGCGTGAGGACCAGTCCGCCCTGACCACGCAGCTTCCCGTCGGCAACCTCCACCTCGATGAGGTTCATCGGCGGGGAGCCGATGAATGCGGCGCAGAAGAGACTCGCCGGACGGTCGTAGACCTCCAGCGGCGTGCCGATCTGCTCGACGCGGCCCTTGTTGAGGATGGCGATCCGGTGACCGAGCGACATCGCCTCGACCTGGTCGTGGGTGACGTAGACCATCGTGGCGCCCAGTTCGCCCTGCAGGTGCTTGATCTCCGTGCGCATGTCCGCCCTCAGCTCCGCGTCCAGGTTGGTGAGAGGTTCGTCCATGAGGAACGCGCGCGGTCGCCGTACCAGGGCGCGAGCGAGCGCGACGCGCTGCTGCTCACCACCGGACAGCTGGCGGGGTCGCCGGTCCAGGAGTGGACCGAGCTGCATCAGCCGGGCGGCCTCGTTGACCCGCTCGTGCACCTCCTGCTTGGGCAGTCCCTCGGCCCGCAGCGGGAACGCCAGGTTGTCGCGGGTCTTCAGGTGCGGGTAGAGGGCGTAGAACTGGAACACCATGGCGATGTCGCGCTCGGCGGGCGGCAGGTCGTTGACCAGCGTGTCGCCGATGCGGATGTCACCCGTCGTCTGCCTCTCCAGGCCGGCTATGGCCCGCAGCGTGGTCGTCTTGCCGCAACCCGAAGGGCCGAGCATCACGAACAGCTCGCCGTGGCCGATGGACAGGTCCACGTGTTCGACTGCGACCGTCCCGTCCGGGTAGCGCTTGTGCAGCGCGGTCACCTCGATGCCCGCCATCAGCGTCGCACCGCCCCGAGCGTCACGCCGGCGATGAGGTGCTTGCGCACCAGGTACGCGAAGACGAGCACCGGTAGGGCGAACACCACGGAGGCGGCGGCCACGAGGCCCCAGTCCGTAGTGGTGCCGCCGATCAGGCCGGCGATGGCGGGTGGGGCCGTCCGGACGTCGTCGCTGGAGGTGAGGAAGGTGGCGAACACGAACTCGTTCCACGAGAAGATGAGCGCGAAGACCGCCGTCGCGGCGATGCCGGGCACGAGCAGGGGAAGGGTGAAGCGCCGGAACGCCTGCAGACGGGTGTAGCCGTCGAGCATGGCGGCATCCTCGTACTCCGCGGGCACCTCGTCGACGAACCCCTTCATCATCCAGATCGTGAACGGGACGTTGAACGCGGTGTAGATGAGGATCAAGCCGAGCTTGTTGTCGATGAGTCCGACCTGGCGGTACATGAGGAAGATCGGGATCACGACCACCACGGGCGGCATGAAGCGCGTGGAGAGGATGAAGAACAGTTGGTCCTTCTTGGCCTTCACGGCGAAGCGTGAGTACGCCCAGGCCGCCGGGACCCCCAGCACGGTGGCCAGCACCGTGGAAGCTCCGGCCACCACGACAGAGTTGAGGAACGAGACGGACAGGGCCGAGCGACCGCCGCCGGGGGAGACGAACACGTCTTTGTAGTGACTCAGAGTGATCTTGAAGTCGAAGAACTTGGCCGGGATGGCGTAGACGTCCCGGTTCTCCTTGATGGACGTCTCGATCATCCACAGCACCGGAAAGAGCATCACGACGGCCAGCGCGGTCAGCAGGGCGACCTCCAGCACGGAGCGGCCTCGGCTGCCGAGGCGGCGCGCGGGGGGTGCGTGATCCCGGGCAGGACCCGTGGCCACGGCCTCGTCGACGGAGACGGCCATCAGCCCTCCTTGAGCTTGTTCAAATAGCGCAGGTAGAACTGCGTGAGGACGATGACGACGAGGACCATGAGGATTCCGTACGCCGAAGCGGTTCCGGTGTTGAAGCCCAGGAACGCGACCTTGTAGATGTGGAACGACAAGGTCTCGGTAGAGACGCCCGGTCCTCCGTTGGTGAGGATGTAGACGAGGTCGAACAGCCGGAATGCCTCGATGGCCCTGAACATCACGGCGATGAGGAGCAGCGGCCACACCAGCGGAAGCGTGATGGTGCGGAACCGGAACCATTCGGATGCCCGGTCGATCGAGGCGGCCTCATAGAGGTACTTGGGAACCGCGGTGAGGCCCGCGAGTGCGATGAGCATGATGAACGGCGTCCATTGCCAGGTGTCGACCACGATCAGGGACAGCAGTGCCGTTCGCTGGCGGGTGAGCCACTCCACCTGCCCCAGACCGAGCGAGCCGAGCATGCTGTTGACCACGCCGAACTGCGCGTCGAGCATGAATCGCCAGAACAGCCCGACCACGACCGGCGACAGCATCATCGGCACCAGGAACAGGGTGGTCAGCACTCCTCGCCCATGCGTGCGCCGTGAGATCAGGTAGGCGATGCCGAATCCGAGCACGGTCTGTAGGCCGACCGCGCCGACCACGTAGATCAACGTTGTCAGGGCCCTCGTGTGGACCTGGGCCGACGTCAGGATGGCCGTGTAGTTCCCGAATCCGATGAAATCGGCCGGCCCCCCGCGGGTGGCGGAGTAGTCGGTGAAAGACAGGTACAACGCCCACAGCAACGGGAACACCGACATGGCGAGCAGCAGCAGCATCGCGGGGGAGATGAAGGCAACGGCGAGCCCGCGGTCGCTCAGCCGAGGGGCCCGACCCCGGGCAGGCGGCCTCGCGGACGCCACCTGCCCGGGATCGTCGGTAGTCAGAGGGGCGGGGTCACTCACAGTCCGCCGCCACCCTTGCGGTTGCCGGAGTCGAGCACGCCCTGCTGCTCCTTGGCGATGTCGTCGAGCGCATCCTTGGGCTTCTTCGCGCCGTTGAGGGCCGCGTTCACGTTGGTGTTCTCGATGTCGACGAGGCGCGCGTACTCGGGCACGTTCCACATGTCCCGCATCCGCGGCACCGAGTCGGCGTACACCTTGTTGAACGGCCCGGCGTTGAGGAACTCGGGTGACTGGATTGCGTCCGTACGTGACGGCACGCCACCAGCCGCGGCCCACTTCTTCTGGATGTCAGCCCGCTCGAACCACTCCATGAAGTTCAGGGCCTCGGCCTGGTTGTCCTTGCCGGAGTAGGCCGACACGTGCATCCCCATGCCCCCGAGGGGAACCAGGTTCGTCTTCTGGCTCGGCAGGGTGGCAAAACCCAACTTGTCGAGAATCTTCTCCCGGCTGGTACCGAGCGTCGACTGCTTCGGATCGAGCAGGCCGCCACTCGCGGCGATCCAGTTGAACGCGATGCAGGCCTTGCCCTGGGCGACCGCCGCGTTCACCTCGTCGATGAACCAGTTGCCGGAACCCTTGGCGGTCAGCGGCTTCATCTTGTTGACCAGGACGTCCATCGCCTCCTGGCCCGCGGTGTCGTTGAGGACACCCTCGATCTTGCGTGCCTTGGAGTCCCAGAGGTTGCCGCCGTAGACGCCGTTCACCGTGTTGTAGGTGACGGCCGCGGCGTCGGAGCCGTTGGCCTGGTGGAAGGCCAGGCCGCTGACGCCAGGGTTGTCCGCCTGGCATTTCGTGGCGGCCGCGATCATCTCGTCCCAGGTCTGCGGTGGCTTGTCACCGATCAGGTCCTTGCGGTAGATCATCGTCCAGGTGTCGCCGAGCAGCGGTAGTCCGTACAGGCTGGCGTTCTCGTCGCGCTTGCCGGTCTCCGCCTGGGGGTACTGGCCGTAGGCCGCCAGGAGGTACGGGTCGTACGCGGTGACGTCGATGTTCTTCTTGACGAAGTCGGTGATGTCGAGGATGTTGCCGTTCGTCACGGCCTCGCCGATGTGTTGCGAGTCCAGGATCGCGATGTCGAAGTCGGTCTTTCGCGCCGCGAACTGGGTGAACATGGCGTCGTGCCAGTTCGCGTTCGGCACGGTGTTGACCTTGATGGTCGCGTTCGGCCGTTCCTTCTTGTACTCCGCGTTCGCGAAGGCTTCCAGTGCCTTGGCGGGCGGCCAGTCGAACCAGATGAAGCTGAGCGTCAGCGGATCCTTGGTGAGCTCCGGGATGGTCGCCGGCGCCTTGGGGGCGCTCGCCTTCTCGCCGTCGTCCTTGCCATCGCCGCACGCCGTCGCGGTCGTGGCCACCAGCAGCATGGCCAGGGTCGCCAGCTGCACCTTTCGGCCGGGATCGGACAATCGTCCTGTTCGCTTCAGGTACCGCATCTTATTGCCTGCTTTCTGGGTGGGAACTTCTAAGGCCTCGCTATGTGCTTCGCCGCGCAGTTGCTGGGTTGTTCAGGCGCGTTGCCGGGCTGCCGCGGGGACCGACCCGCGGACCGGTGTCACGAGTACGCCGCGAGTGCCGGGTCTGCCTGCCGTCGGGAGGTCCTTCGGTTCAGCTGCGACCCGGTGACGACCCGAGCGGGACGTCGAGCATGCTCGTGGGAGTTTCAGGTGATCGAAGTGGAGCGGTGGCGGGTGGTGCCGCGATGTACAGGATGGCGGGCGTGCGTCACTTTTCCTATACGATCGCGTGGGGGCGTCAGCATGCCGCAGCGTTGTGACTGATGTCAATAGTTTCGCGAAGGCGCAGGAAGGGACCTCACGTCACGATGGACGACGAAGCGATGACCGCGCGGGGCCGCAGGGCCGTGACGGGTGGAACGCCGGCGGGAAGATCTGGCGGCCGGCTCGCCGACGAGGTGTACGACACGCTGCTCGGACAGCTGATGTCGCTACGGATCGAGCCTGGCTCCCGCGTCACGATCGACGTCCTGGCCCGGGAGCTGGGAGTCTCGCAGACGCCGATCCGAGACGCTCTGAACCGGATGGAGGCCGAGGGTCTGGTCGTGCGGGTGCCCCATGCCGGCTACCGCATTCCTCCCCAGATAACCCGTCACCGGTTCGAGGACATGCTCGAGGTCCGCCTGCTCCTCGAGCCGGCAGCGGCGCGCAGATCCGCCGAACGCGCATCCGCGGAGCAGGTGGCGGGTCTGCGACGGATGCTGGAGGAGATGGCGGAGCTGGAGGGGGGCAGTGGACCCATGGCCTACGGCGCCTTCGGGCTACGCGACGCGGCCTTCCACGATCTCGTCGCCCTGAGCGCGGAGAACCAGGTCATCCGTGAAACGCTCGCTCGCCTGCACAGCCACGTGCATCTTTTCCGGCTTCACCACGACACCCAGGTCACTCACCTGGCCATGGCCGAGCACGAGGACGTCGTGGCCGCGATCGCCGCGCGTGACCCCGACGCGGCCGCCTACGCGATGCGTCGGCACATCCTGCGATCCGGTGAGCGTTTCCGACGATTGTTCAACGAGATCGAGCACGCGGACGGAATGACGGTAGAGGCTTGACGGGCGCGCTGGGCCCAGGAATGCTGACTCAATCCTGATCCGATCGGATTGGATCCACCTCACCCGTCCCTAGATGCGAGGAGAAGTAGGTGCCCAGAGCGCTGCTCCTGACCGGCGACGCCGCCGAGGAGCTCGACACCATGTATCCCTACTACCGCGTGCAGGAGGGCGGCTGGGACGTCGACGTCTCGTCACGGACGATGCGCGACGTGCAACTGGTCATCCACGAGTTCGACCCCAACTCCGACGCCTATGTCGAGAAGAACGGCCGCAAGCTGCCGGTCGACGTGCCCTGGGCCGACGTCGACGTCGAGCGCTATGACGCCCTCATCATCCCCGGGGGACGAGCCCCCGAGTGGATCCGGGTCGACGCCGACGTCAGGCGCATCACCGAGCACTTCTTCGCGCGCAACCTTCCCATCGCGCTGGTGTGCCACGGCGCGCAGGTACCAGCGGTGTACGGGCTGCTGAAGGGTCGAAAGACAGCATGTTTTCCCCCCATCACCGGTGACATGGAGAACGCGGGCGCGACGGTCATCGACGCTCCCGACGTCGTGGACGGCAACCTCGTCTCCTGCCGCGGGTGGCCCGACATGCCGCAGTTCGGCAGGGCGATGATGGAGCTCTTCTCGAAGTCCGTCGACCCCGCGTCGGCATGAGCACATCCGACCTGCCCTGGTGACCGCACTTCGGACCGTCACAGTCGACGGTTCCCCCGTCCACGTCCTGGACAGCGGCACGGGGCCCGCGGTGTTGATGCTGCACGGCTCCGGACCCGGCACGACCGGGTCCGGCGCCTGGGCAACGACGGCGCAGGCGCTGGGCACGTCCTGGCACGTGATAGCTCCTGACCAGGCGGGGTTCGGCCGCACACCCCTCCCGGCAGGCTCCAGGGGTGGGCTCCGGCTGTGGACGGAACAGGCCGCAAGCCTGATGGATGCCCTCGGTATCGCGCACTACGCCGTGGTGGGTCACTCCATGGGCGGTGCCGTGGCGCTGGCGTTGGCGGCCGCGCGCCCCCAGCAGGTCACCCGTGTCGTGGCGGTCTCGACGATGGGCGCACCCGGGGCCCCGCTCTCCGCCGACCTCGACGCGGTCTGGGAAGCCCCCGCCAGCCCGTCCGGCGCACGAGACATGCTCAGTCGCCTCGTCCTCGACCAGGCGCTCGTGACCGATTCGGCCGTCGCCGCCCGCGAATCCGCGATGCGGGCGGGAGCGGCGGCATTCGCGTCGGTGTTCCCTCCACCAAGGGCACGATGGGCCACCGATCTCACTCTTTCGGCGCAGACGCTGGCGGCGGTGCGCGCGCCCGTGTTGCTCGTTCACGGCGTCGAGGACCGGGTCACGCCGCTCGCGACGGCAGCCCAGCCCCTGCTCGAACACCTGGCTGACGTCCGTCTGCACGTGTTCGGTCGATGCGGGCACGTGCCGGCGATCGAGCACCCGCGGGAGTTCAGACAACTACTGTCGTGCTTCCTCGACCCGGACCGAGGTCACTGACCGCTGCGGCACTCCGCACGACGTCAGGGCCGGATGCTGGTGAGCGCCCGGGGCTCACAGCAGTTCATGCGGGTGAACCCGTGCCCCGCCGACCTGGGTCGACGGGGCACGGTTGGCGCAGGAGACAGATCAGGCGACGAAGCGGTCCTGCGGCGGCGGGCCACCACGAAGCCCGCAGCGCCGGCGGCGAGCAGTAGGCCGCCGATGCCGGCAATCAGGCCGGCCTTGGCACCGGTGATCGGCAGCGAGCCATCGGTGCCCCCGCCTTCCTGGCCGTCATCCCCACCGGGGCTCTCGCTCCCGCCGTCAGCGCTCGCGATGATGGTGATCTTCGCGCTGTCGTTGGCGGGGTTGAGATCCACGCCTGTGTCGAACGTCAGCCGCACCTCTGCGGCCCGGGTGCCTGCCTCGTCGAGGCGCAACTCGAACTCGTACTCCATCTTCTCGCCCTTGGCCAGGCGTTTGAGCTCGGCACAGCGGTACTCCTTGCCGCCGGGCTTTCCAGGCACCCAGAAGCCAGGGCTTGCGCACGTCATCGGAACGCGTACGGCCGTGACGCCATCGGGCAGCGACAGCACGGTACGGGCCCGCAGATCCTTGGCTCCGTCAACGTTGACAGCCGCTGGGCCGTTGTTGACGTAGCCGACCTTCAACGGCACCGTGTCGCCGACCTTTCCGGTAGCGGTCGCCGGCGTCCCGAGCGCCGCCACCTCAGCCCCCTGGTCCCCGCTGACGTGGAGTCTCATCACCGTGACGTCATTCTGCTCGTTGACGTCTGTCTGCCGCGACGTGCTCCGCGGGCCGACCGGCTCAAGCCTGAGCTCTCCCTCGGTGCCCTGCTGCCCGAGTCGCGTTGGGTTGAAGGACTGTCGCTCCTCCCAGTCTGCCGGCGTGTACCAGGACACGACGCCGGTGTGACCGTTCGGGGCCGAATCGTCGGTCGGCACTGTGAAACCGAAGCTGGAGTCCAGCCGTGCGGCGCCGCCCGGTGCGATGGTGTTGGGGAACCGGCAGGCGAAGGCATGGCGGAAGGCGTCGGCCGGGCTGTACTCGCAGTTCCGGTACCGCTTCGAAGGGCCGAAACCGTAGCCGCCTTCGAAGGACAGCACCACGCTTTCGACGGCCTTCTCGCCGCGGTTCGCCACTGTCAGCGGGACGTCGAGCGTGTCGCCGAGGGCGGCGTTCAGCTCGAGCCCCTGCTCGACGCCGGCGAGATCCACCCCTTCACCGATGCTGACGCTCGAGTGGTAGGTCGCCGAACCGCCGTCGCTATCGGTGATGGTGAACTTGATGTCGCCCTGCTGGTCGGGCGCCGCGCTCTTCTTCGCCCGCACGACTAGGTCGACCATGGTGATGTACGTGTAATAGTCGTTTTCTTCTGCCACCACCTTGCAGGTGAGGATCGGACCAGAATCGGTGCAGGAGTTAGCATCGCCGCCGTTGATCACATCGGCGAAGCCAGCGACCTTGCTCCGGTCCACCTTGACGGTGTATTCGCCCCACTCCATGGTGCTGATTCGGGTGCGGGCAAAGAGGTTCGATCCTTTTGCGGGGCCGCCGGGGGCGACAACCACATCCTTGGCGAAGAAATCGAGGTCCTCGACGGCAGGGGAGGCGAAGGAGGGGATGGCGGAGGCGGCGAGGAGCGCGCCTACGACCCCGAACCCGGCAAGGCAGCGCCGGGCGAGTTGCTTGGGCATTACCGCTTCCTCCGTGGGATTGACCAGTGGAACCCGCGGAGCCTATGAGGCCGTTGGGGCTGGTGCCGCCCCACTCGGGCTCCAGCGACGGATATGAGCCGAACGGACGGTCGGCATCGTCGTATGGTCGTGTTCCGTCTACAGTGGATCGCTGGCTGAGCACACTGACGGTGCGGTCATCTACCGGTGGATGCGCGCGCGGCCCCGTCCTGCCAGCGGTAGAGATCGCGCAGCAGAGAAATCTCGGCGCCGTGATGGATCAGCTCCCTGTTGACGTGCAGGACGATCCCCTCCATGGGAAACCGCTCAGGACCGACAGTCGGCGGATTCTCCAGGTCGGCATCCGACAGCTCGCGTACGCCGGCGTTCCATGCCCCGTACATCTCGTCGAGCTGTTTCAGCGCCTCGTCAGCGGTCCCCGCGTAGGCGAACGTCTGGGAGTCGACGTCCTGGCCGCCGAAGTGCCATCCGACCCGGTAGCCCAGGCAGGAGACGATGACGTGCGCCAGCCGCCAGGCAATCGTGGTCACCGGCGCCGGCACCGGGTCGGGGACCGCGAGGTCCATCGTCCATGCCCCCGCACCCGCCGGCATCGATGCGACCGACGTGCCACGTGGGCGGATGCTCCAGCAGCCAGGCACCGGCTCCCAGAAGTACTCCTCATCGGCGAGACCGTGCAGCCGAGGACGCAGGTTCCTGTGCCAGTACCGGTCCAGCTGGTCCGCGATCCGCTCGCTCCTTGTCATTCCCGCACGCTACCTACAGCAGAGACCCGGCTGTGTCCCGTGCCGCGTTCATCGAACTGTTGGCGTCGCCGGAGAGTCGCAGCCGTTTTTCTTCTGAGGTTCCGCAGTGTCGGCGGCGGCCACGTCCGGCCGAATCCTGCCACCGCACCGAAGGTGCTCACCGAGGTGGTGGCCGGCTGCTCTCCGCCGTTGCTCAGCCGTCGCCGGGGCGCACCAGCCCGCTCTCGTACGCGATAACCACAAGCTGGGCGCGGTCGCGGGCGTTCAGTTTGTGCAGCAGGCGACTCACGTACGTGCGAGCGGTGTCCGGGCTGAGATGCAGGGCCGCCCCAATTTCCACATTTGACCGTCCGGTGCCGACCTGTGCCAGGACGTCGCGTTCGCGCCCGGTGAGCCCGATCAGCCGGGCCGGGTCCGCGACGGGGGAGCGGGCGGCCGCGGCGATCACCCGCCGGGTCACCGCCGGTGACAGCAGCGCGTCCCCGCCGGCCACCACACGGACGGCGTCCCGCAGGGCGTCGGGCGGGGTGTCCTTGAGGAGGAAGCCGGCGGCGCCGGCGCGGATGGCCTCGAAGAGGTACTCGTCGTCGTCGAAGGTGGTCAGCATGACCACCCGGACGTCGGCCAGCGTCGGGTCGGCGAGGATGCGGCGGGTGGCCTCGATACCGTCGCCGCCGGGCATCCGGACATCCATCAGGACGACGTCGGGCCGCTGCTCGCGGGCGACCGCCACACCGGCCCGGCCGTCGCCGGCTTCGCCGACAACGGTGATGTCCGGGGCGCGTTCCAGCAACGCGCGGAGTCCGGTGCGGACCAGGTGCTGGTCGTCGACGAGGACGACGCGTACGTCGGTCATGCGGCGACTCCGGCCAGCGGTAGGCGGACCGAGACCCGGAAACCGCCGTCAGCGGTTTCGCCGGCATCGAGGGTTCCGCCGAGCAGGGCAACCCGCTCCGACATACCGCGTAGCCCCTGACCCGTCTCAACCGCCGTGCCGCCGGTGGATCCCCGGCCGTCGTCGACGATCTCCACCGACAGCCGGGCCGGGGTCGCCCGGATCGTCACCGTGGCGCGGGTGGCGTGCGCGTGGCGCAGCACATTGGTCAGCGCCTCCTGCACGATGCGGTACACAGTGCTGCCGACCACCGTGGGCAGGGTGTCGACCGACCCGTCGAGACGCAGTTCGACCGGCAGCCCACCGCGGCGGACGCCCTCAATGAGCGTCCGCAACTGGGTGAAACCGGGGGCCGGCTCGCGTGGCCCGGGCTCGCGACGCAGCGTGCCCAACGTGGCACGCAGCTCGGCCATGGCGCTGCCGCTCACCGAGTGGATCGCGGCCAGCGCGGCCTCGGCGCGCTCGGGCTTGGCATCAGCAAGTGCCTCCCTCGCCACAGCCGACTGCAGGGTGACCACCGACATCGTGTGTCCGAGCGTGTCGTGCACCTCCCGGGCAATGCGCAGCCGCTCGGCCTCGACCTGCCGGGCTGCCTCCCGGCGGCGTTCCTCGGCCGCCGAGGCGGCCTGCCGGGCCAGCGTGACCCGTAGCGAACGCCGGTTGCGGACGGCGTCACCGAGAGCGATGACGGCGAGTATCAGGGCCGCCTCGGAGCCGAGACCAGCACCGATCACGACAGAGATGTCGTCTCCCTCGACGAGCCGGGCGGCCACCGAAACGGCCAGCAGGCTCCCGCCGACGGCGGCGGCCGGGACCACCCGGCCCCGCTGGGCCGCCACGTAGAGGATGGCGGCGGCCGGCGCGGCCACGCCGACCGGCGGCAACTCCAGCGCGTAGTAGCCGAGGATGCCGGCGGCTGTCGCCAGCAGCGCGAAGACGGTCCAACGCCGGGCTACCAGCAGCAGTACGGCCAGGCCGACCCCGAACCCGCCAGCCAGCGCCGCCCGGGAGGCCGGCGCGTCCTCGGTTGCGATCGCCGCCGCGACCAGGCCCAGGATGGCCACAGCGAGCAGCGCCTCGGTTCGGGTGGGTGAGGTGGCCTGCACGTCCGTGAGCCTAAGTCGGCGCGGGCCCGCGCCGCTGCCGTCCGCAGGCAACACCCCCACCCCCGCACGTACGTCGAGAAGCGATGCCAGCTCACGCGGCTGCGCGGCAGACGGCCCCGAATTGGCGACCTAGCGTCGGCGGCGACATCACAGATCGTGCCCGCAAGGGTTCGAAGACCAAGGAGAAGTACTGCTGTGTCCCGTATCAGGCTGACGTGGATCGTGCTTGTCGTGCTCGTCTGGGCCGCGATGATGTCCTTTGGTGGGGTCGCGGCCGAGACCGTGATGCTCTACCCGAACGTCTTCGGCGACGCACCAGCCTCGCTGGACCGGGCCCGTGAGTTCCTGGTCGCCGGAGGCCCGAGCGACTACTTCCCGCCGCTGGGCGCCTCGGTCGTGTTGATGAGCCTCGTCGCGACCGCCCTCACGTGGCGCAATCGGCGCCTGCGGTGGTACGTCGCCGCCGCCGCAGCGGTCTTCATCGCCTGCGAGTTCCTGTTCTCGGTGGTGTTCTTCTGGCCACGCAACGAGATCATGTTCGTCGACCCGGTCGGCACGCATTCCCCGGAGTACCTACGCCAGGTCGCCGAGGAATTCGTCGCCGGCCACTGGGTGCGCCTCGCCGGCGGAGCGGTGACATCCGCGCTGGCATTCACCGCCCTGCTGCGCTTCGCCAGGGAAACCGCGCCGGTACGGGTCGAGCGATGAGCGCCGGGCGTCGCACGCTCGGGTTCTCGTGGCCTGCTTTGGTCGCGCTCGCCGTGTTGGCCGCACCACGGGTGGTCCTGCACGACCTGCACGTCGTGGAGGAAGGGCGGCCCGCCGCGGTGCTGCTCGCGGTCGTACCGCTGATCTGTTGGGTCGCCGCCGTGCTGTGGCGGCGTCCGCCGCGTCCGTTCCTGACCGTGGTGGTCATCGGGGCGATCTACGGTGTTCTTCTCGCGGTTGGTCACCAGATTCTGTGGGACGAGGCGTTCGGTGCGACCGGGCCGAGGCTCGGGGACGTCGACCCTCGGGCGCAGGAAGCGATCCTTCGGGTGGCGGCGGTGTTCTCCAGCCTCGTCACCGGAATCCTCACCGGGGTGGTGGCCGGGGCGGTGGCGGCGGTGCTGAGCCGGCTCGTCATCGGGCGGCAGCGCGCTGCCGAGCAGTCGGTCGGGAAGGTGTGGCGCCCACCGGACGAGGCGAGTGCCACTCGGCCTCCGCGAGGCTGATCTGTCGACCGGCGAGCACCAGCTCGCGCGAGCAGGGGACGGCCGCCGAGCGCGGCCGTCCCCAGAGGTAGCGCGGGTGTCACGGGCATGTCCCGAGGTTCAGCGGATCGTCGCCCCGGCGGTGGGGGTCGGGGTCGGCTGGACCCGCTCGAACCGCACCTTGCTCAGCCATCCCGGGAGGTCGCTGAGCACGTACAGCTCGCCGTTCACGTCGGCGCCGAACGCCGTCGGCTGGGTGGGGAAGGTGCCGATCTCAGCGGACTCGTAGCCACCGGTGGACTTGGGCCGCACGGCGAAGGCGCGGGTCGAGCAGTAGTCGCTGGCGATGTAGGTGCCCCGCGCCTCCGGGGTGACGGACCCCCGGTACACCAGGCCGCCGATGATGGAGCAGTTCTCGGTCATGTAGTGGTCGTACTCGACGATCGGGTCGGTGAGCCGCACGCCCGGTCGGCACTGCCTCTCGTCGAAGACCGGCGTGCCCTCTCGACAGGACCAGCCGAGGTTCGCGCCACGCTGCGACGGGCGGATGTGGTTGATCTCCTCGATCAGACCCTGGCCGACGTCACCGATCCACAGCGAGTTGTCGGCCGGGTCGATGGAGAACTTCCACGGGTTGCGCAGCCCGTAGACCCAGATTTCCGGCCGCGCGCCCGCCGTGCGGACGAACGGGTTGTCGTAGGGCACGCAGTAGGGCTTCGCCCCGCAGCTGCGGTTGACGTCGATCCGCAGAATCTTGCCGAGCAGGGTGCCGAGGTTCTGGCCGCTCTTGTAGGGGTCGTTCGCGTAGCCACCGTCGCCGAGGGACCAGTAGAGGTAGCCGTCGCGGCCGAAGGCCACCTGTCCGCCGTTGTGGTTGCCGTACTCGGCGTGCTCCTGGGTGAGCAGCACCTGCACCCGATCGGGGGCGTTGATGGGCACTCGCGCCAGGGTCAGCGCGCCGGCCGGCAGGCTCGTGTAGGCCACGTAGAGCATTCCGGTCCGCGCGAAGTTCGGCGCCGGTGTGATGCCGAGAAGGCCGCGCTCGTTGTCCGACGTGTCGATCCGGGCGGTCAGGTCGATCACCGGGTCGGGTGCCAGGCCGGTGTCGGGGTGGTAGGCGCGGACAGTGCCGTTCTTCTCCGCGATCAGCATCCGGCCGTCCGGCAGCCCGGTGATCGCGATGGGACGCTGCAGACCGAAAGCCACCCGTTCGGAAACCACTGTCAGCTCAGCGAGTGGCACAGCACGGGTTTTGGATGGGCCGGCCGCGGCAGTGCCGGCCATTGGCGTCGGTGGCGACAGGGCCGCAGCCAGGGCCAGAGCGAGCAACCCGGCCAGCATGGCGGCCGGGCGACGACGTCGTCGTGACATGTTCAGCTCCTCGAGCAGGTGGGTGGTGGACACGGTCTGGGAGCGTTCCCACCGTACAGTGACTGTAATCGATATCCAACTGATGTCTGCGCGTCCCGTTCGCGCCTGGGCCGTCCTGCGAGGTCCGGAGCGGGTGACAACGGACGGTAGGGTGAGTCACCGATCAATACGAACGGTGGTGCCGGTGAGTCTGATCCAGGTGGGTGTCACCGCGACGACGACAATGCTGGCGGTCCTCATCGGTGGGTGGCTCACCATCCGGGCGCAGGATCGGCTCTGGCGGCGCGACCAGGATCGACAGTGGCGAGACATCCGGCTGACCGCGTACACCGACTTCATCGGGGCGCTCCGGGAGTACGTGGCCTTTGTTCTCAACCCGGCCGCCCGGATCACCGCGGTGCCGCGCCCCCGTGATCCGGGTGATCTCATGCCGTTCTTCGACGACGAGGGCATTCGCTACCGGGAACGACTGGAAAGTACCAAGACCGCGCTTCGGCTGGTGGCCGGCACAGTCGAGGTGGTGAGCCGTTCGTCGGAGCTGGTGCGCCAGGCCCGGCTCCTGGCGGCTGCACGGGCCAGTAGTGGCGCCGAGGCGTTGCCCGCGGAACGATTCGACGCCCTGTGGGACGCCGAGCGCCGATTCATCGAGGTTGCCCGGGCCGAACTCGGCCTGCCCTCCGCGTTCGCGCCCCGACCGGTCAACGCCCGCCCGTAACCGTCACGCTGGGCCCGCCGCCGTCATTCCAGGCCAGACGCCAGGTGAGCGTCGACGCAACTCCACTGGCGGTCGGCTCGTTGGTAGCGAAGGGCGGACGGAGGCGGGAAATGGCGGCGGGGCGGGGCGCCGAGTTGCTGCGCCCTCCGATGAGTTCGGGTCGGGCTACGTTCCTGGAGCTCTTCTTCGATCTGGCCTTCGTGGTGGCCCTCACCCGGGTCTCGCAACGTTTCGCCGGCGTAGCCGATGACACTGGCTGGGCGCTCCTCACGGGCTTCGGGCGTACCCTGCTGCTGTTTCTGGCGCTCTGGTTGATCTGGTCGCACACCGCCTGGATCACCAGCCGGTACGAACCGGAGCAGCCGGTCATTCAGGCCGTCGTGATCGGCACCATGTTCGCCGGACTGATCATGGCGGTGACGCTGCCCCGCGCCCTTGAGGAACGAGCGGTGCCGTTCGCGGTCGCGTACCTGATGGTGATGGTGCTGCGGCCACTGGTGGTCGCGGTCGCGTTACGGGGGCATCCACGACGGCTGGTGCCCTTCCGGCTCTTCGTGTGGGCAGTGGCGAGCGCCCCGCTGTGGCTGGTCGGCGTGTTGGGCCCGGACCACCTCCGCCTGCCGCTGTGGGTTGTCGCCCTCGCTGTCGACTACCTCGCCTGGATACTGGGCTGGCCGCTGCCGTGGCTCGGGGTCTCGAAGATAGGTCGGTGGCGGATCGCGGGGACTCATCTCGCGGACCGTTATCAGCAGATGTTCCTCATCGCGCTCGGTGAGTCGATTCTGGTTATCGGCGTGGTCTTCAGCGGCGCGGACTACTCCGGGGATCGGGCGGCCGCCTTCGCGGTCACGTTCGCGACCAGCGCGTTGCTCTGGCGAATCTACTTCTACCGCGCCGGTCTGCTGTTGTCGGAGGCGTTCGGTCGGGCCGGTATGCCCGGCCGGCTGGGCGCGACGTCGGAACGGACGCACCTGTTGATCGTGCTCAGCGTGCTTGTCACAGCGGTCGGCTACGAGCTGGTGATCGATCATCCGTTCGGGCAGCCGCGGCCCAGTTGGCTGCTGTTCGTGGTGGGCGGACCGATGCTCTTCCTCGTGGGCCGCTTACGACTGGAGTACGAGATCTTCGGTCAGATCTCCCGACCCCAGGTGATCGGTTTGGGCGCCCTGTTGTTGTCCACGCCGGTGCTGGCGCATTGGGCGCCGATGGTCGGGTTGGGCGTGGTGGCCTGTGTGCTGGCCCTGGTCGCGCTACTCGGAGCGCTGCGCTGGCAAGGCCAGCCGCTGGAGGTTCCCGCGTCGCCGATCGGACGGGAGACGTCCGGAGACCGCGACTCCGAGGCGTGACGCGGCACCCGTTCGCCACGATGGCGCGTTTCGTCACGTAACCGCCCGGCTGGGTGCACCGCACGTCACGTCCAACCGGTGCTCCTTCACCCAGGGGTGGCGAGCGCCACAGCAGGCCCGAGATAGAACGGTCGGTCTTGACCGCGGGGGGCCGGGTGGGTACTCTTCCAACAGACAGAACGTTCGTTCCACTTGGCGTCCGGCCAGGTGTGTGGCTGTGCCTGAAGGAGAGCGCCGTGCCCACCAAGATCACCCTTGTCATCGGTAACCCCGCCGACCCCGACGAGTTCGAGAAGGTCTACGCCGACGTACTTCGGGCCGCGGAGACGTTCCCGAAGCTTCAGCGGGTCGAGTCGGCCAAGGTGTGGCCGAAGGAGGACGGCACGCCCACACCCGCGTACCGGACGCTCGACCTGTACTTCGCCAGCTATGAGGACGCCTCTGCCGCAGTCGCGACGCCCGCTGCCGGTGCCGTCTTCGGTGGGCTCCAGGGCGCTCAGGTGGAGATCACGGGGCTGTTCTCCCACGTCGAGTAGCACCGCCCTTCCCCTCCCGGCGGCGGCCCTCACCCCGCTGGATGTCCCTTCGCTCCGGAAATTTCCGAGAGGATGACCATGACCACCGTTGCCGTTCCCGGCATCTCGACGACGGCCGCCGCCCTGCGGCGGTTGTACTTCGGTCGCTTCGCCTTCGCGATCGTCTGGGCCGCCGTGACGTTCCCCCTCGCCAAACACCTCAACCCCCTCACCGCCGCACTGCTCGTGCTCTACCCGCTCTTCGACGTGGCCGCCGCCATCGTCGACGTCCGCGCGTCGCGGGCCACCGGATCGCCCACCCTGCTGTACGTGAACGTCGCGATCAGCCTGCTCGCCGCGGTGGGCCTGGGTGTCGCCGGCGCGTCCGGCATCCCGGCGGTCCTGCGCGTCTGGGGCGCCTGGGCGGTCGTGGCCGGACTGGTTCAGCTGATCGTGGCCGTCACCCGCCGCAAGATGGGTGGCCAATGGCCAATGATCATCAGCGGTGGCATCTCCGTCATCGCCGGCGCATCGTTTTTCGCGGCAGCCTCCACGGACAACCCGGCGCTGACCAACGCGATCGGCTACGCCATCCCCGGCGCCATCTTCTTCCTCATCGCGGCCATCCGCCTCGGCCGCACCGCGAAGGGAAACTGACGTGGAAAAGGCCGCGTACGACGTCATTGTCATCGGCGCGGGGCCGGTGGGGGAGAACGTCGCCGACCGCGTCGTGCAGGGCGGCCTGACCGCCGCGATCGTCGAGCGGGAACTGGTGGGCGGCGAGTGCTCGTACTGGGCCTGCATGCCGACCAAGGCGCTGCTGCGCAGCCAGACCGCGCTCCGGGCGGCTCGTCAGCTGCCCGGTGCGCGCGAGGCGGTGACCGGCGAACTGGACGCGCAGGCCGTGCTGCGTCGCCGGGACACCTTCGCCTCGCACTGGAAGGACGACGGGCAGGTGTCCTGGCTGAATTCGGCGGGGATCGCGCTGTATCGGGGCCAGGGACGGCTTGGCGCCGACCGGGTCGTCGAGGTGACCGGCGCGGACGGCGCCACCACCTCGCTCACCGCCCGGCACGCCGTCGTCGTCGCGACCGGAAGTGGCGCGCTGGTGCCGGACATCGCCGGTCTACGCGAGTCTGCACCGTGGACCAGCCGTGAGGCAGCCGCCGCGAGCGAGGTGCCCGGCCGCCTCGCCATCATCGGTGGTGGCGTGGTGGCCACGGAGATGGCGACCGCGTACGCCGGCCTCGGATCAGCGGTGACGGTGCTCGCGCGCGACGGGGTGCTCACTGCGGCGGAGCCGTTCGTCGGCGAGCGGGTCACGCAGTCTCTGCGGGAAGCTGGCGTGTCGGTCCAACTCGGTGCCGAGGCCAGATCGGTGAGCCGCGACGGCGACGGGACGGTGCACATCACGCTCACCGACGGCGGACAGGTCGAGGCCGACGAGATCCTCGTCGCGATCGGCCGTACGCCGAACACGCACGACCTGGGCCTCGACCGGATCGGCCTGAAGCCGGGCGCCTGGCTCACGGTCGACGACACCCTGCGGGTGGTCGACGGGGCCGGCGCGTTGATCGGCGACGGATGGCTGTACGCGGCGGGGGACGTCAACCGGCGTGTGCTCCTGACCCATCAGGGCAAGTACCAGGCCCGCGCGGTGGGCGACGTGATCGTGGCGCGAGCCACCGGCGAAGCGACAGACGACCGTCCGTGGGGTCGGCACGTCGCCACCGCCGACGAGCGCGCCGTGCCGCAGGTCGTCTTCACCGACCCGGAGGTCGCGTCGGTAGGGCTGACCGCAGCCGCCGCTGAGGCCGCTGGACTGCGGATCCGGGTCGTCGACTACGACCTGGCCGCCGTCGCCGGGGCCGCGCTGCACGCCGACGGCTATCAGGGGCACGCCCGGATGGTCGTGGACGAGGACCGACGGGTGATCGTCGGCCTCACCCTCGTCGGCCCGGACGTCGCGGAACTGATCCACGCCGCGACGATCGCGATCGTCGCTGAGGTTCCTCTGGAGCGGCTGTGGCACGCCGTGCCCGCGTACCCGACCGTGAGCGAGGTCTGGCTGCGCCTGCTGGAGGCCTACGGCCGCTGACCTGCGTCGTACGGCCGTCCGCGTCATCGGCGGCCGTGGGCCGCTGCGACGAGAAGAAGACGAGGTCCGTCGGGCGAGGGTGCGCGCTCAACCGGTGTGGCACCACAACAGGAGCTGGGTCATCCTCCGATCGGAGGGTGGCCCAGCTCGAAGTCGTGCGAGGCTATCGGGCCGACTCTGCCGACCGAAGCTCCGAGTTGATCCTGAGGAGCCCTTCGACACCGCGCAGGAAGGTCTCGGACACCTTCGTGGGGTCGGCGAGGCATCCCGCCGCCATGGCACCGTCCCGGAGCATGACGAAGTGGCGCGCTGCGGGATCCGCCGTTCCTTCGTGGACCTGTGCCATGAGCGTGGTGATGGTGTCCAGGAACCATTGCCGGTGGGCCATGAGTTCCTGGTGCACGGGATGGTTCGTGTCGGGATATTCCGCCGCGGCGTTCAGAAACGCGCACCCACGGAACCCGGGGGACTGGATGTTCTGAGCGATGGAATTGGCGATGGCCAGGAGCGGGTCGACCGGCGATCGGTTGGCGGCGAGCGCCTCGTCGACCATGCCGCGCTCCAGTTGATGCACCTCCCGCAGGTAGGCCAGGATGAGATCATCCTTGCTGGGGAAGTGTCGGTAGAAAGTAGCCCTGGTCACCTTCGCCTCGGCGATGATCCGGTCGACGCCGACGGCGTGAATGCCCTCCGCGTAGAAAATCCTGGTCGCCGTGCGGAGAAGCTTGAGGCGCGCCTCGGAGGGCCGGTTGGTGGGTTCGTCGCTCGCCATCCAACCATCTTAGCGACAGAACGTTCGGTCTTATCCTTGTCGGCGGTTGAGACGTCATACCCAATGCTCGCTCAACGTGCGAACGGTGACCGTCAACTCATCTCGCTGTCCGGTTCGGATGCCGGCCAGGCGTTCGGCGTTCTCCGATCTCGCTGACAGTGGCCCGATCAATGCGGGATTCTGGATGCTGCAACCCCAACGGAGCAGGATCGCGCGGGCTGATACGCGGTGCCCGGGCGACCGTACTCGTCGGTCCGGCCGGCAATCGCGGGCAACGGGTGACGAGGCCTCTCGAAAGGACCTCCAGATGAGCGCTGCTTCTGACATGTCTGCCCAGGAGATGCCGACGATCGTGCTGATCCACGGGGCATTCGCCGAATCGTCGAGTTGGAACGGGGTGATTGCCAACCTCAAACATCGGGGCTATCCGGTCATTGCCGTCGCCAACCCGCTGCGTGGTGTGCAAAAGGACGCCGCATACGTTCGCGCCCTCCTGGACAGCCTGCCCGGACCGGTGGTGATTGCCGCCCATTCCTACGGCGGGGCGGTCATGACCGAGGCGGCGGCCGACGCCCCCAACGTCAAGGCCCTGGTGTACGTCGCCAGCTTGAGCCCGGACGTGGGCGAAAGTGCGCTCGGGTTGCTCACCAAGCACCCCGGAAGTCAGCTCACCTCGAGCATCAGGATGATCCCGGTACCCGACGACGACGGCGGCATGACCATGGATCAGTACATTGTGCAGGACAAGTTCCACGAGGCGTTCGCCGCCGACGTCGACTCCGGCACCGCCGAACTCATGGAGGCAACCCAGCGGCCCGCGTCCGCGCGCGCTCAGGAGGAGAGCGTGACCAAGGTCGCCTGGAAGACGATTCCCTCCTGGACCCTGATCAGCGCCCAGGACCAGGCCATCCCGCCAGACCTGCAGCGCTTCATGGCCGACAGGGCGGGCTCCACGACAATTGAGATCGCCGCCTCCCACGCTGTGGCGGTCTCGCAACCCGGCCCGGTCGCCGACTTCATCGACACCGCCGCCCGTGCCACCGCACGCTCGATGCAGATGTCCAAGAGTCGTCGAGGTTAACGACGGTCGCTTCGTAGCGAACGCGAGTCTGTCGAACCTGGTCGCGACTGCACCGTGGCGGTTGAGCCGATTGATGCCGTGTTCCACTATCACGTTCACCGGCCGGAGCAGCACTCGGGCAACCCGGCCGGTGACGCATCAGACGGGCTCGATCGCGAGGTCGATGACCTGGTCGTTCTTGATGTCGAACACAAATGCGAATGACAGCGGCCCGCCAGGGAAATCACCGTCCCCGGAGGCCACCAGCCGGTCGTCCGCGAACGAGGTCGGCGTGAGCACGACCTTGGGGTCGATCAGGTGCCCCTGGATCCACTCGCGGATCTCGGCCTCGCCGGCCCAGGTCTTCCCGTCATCGCGCACGGTGGCCCCGTCGCCGAAGACCGCGGCCAGCGCGTTCGCGTCGTGCGCGTTAGTTGCCGTGATGAAGTTGTCGACGGCCGTGGGTAGAGTGATGTCGTTCATTCCTGCTCTCCAATGTGTCGAGTGGTGCCAGGACGCTGGCGCGTGCTGGCATGTCCCTGCGACACCGGTGTTCAGCTCGAGGTGCCGACCAGGGGCAAGGCTCAGAAGTCCGCTCCGCGGGAGAGCTTCTCGTTCGCGCGCAGCTCCGCGAGTGCGTTCTCGTGCATCGCGACAACGACGTCGTAGCCGGAGTTGCCGAGCACGATTCGTTTCGGCGGAACGGGTGCGTTCATCGCGCTGATTACGGCCTGCACTCCACGGACAGGGTCTCCTGCCTGCTTGCCGTTGTGGTCAACGAACGCCGCCTTGACGCCCTCGACCATCGGCACGTAGGCGTCGACGATCTCGTTGACGTCCTCGTTCTGGAAGTAGGTGAAGGGCTTGGTGCGGAACGCTCCCGGCTCCACGACGAGCACTCGCACACCGAATGGCTCAACTTCCTGGCGCAGTGTCTCCGACAGTCCTTCGATCGCGAACTTCGCCGCCGCGTAGTAGCCGAACCCCTGTGCGCCGACGAGGCCTGCCACCGACGACATGTTCACGATCCATCCATCGCCTCGTGCCCGCATACCGGGCAGGACCGCGCGCATCAGCTCGACCACGGCGAACAGGTTGAGGTCGAACGTGCGGCGGATCGTCTCGTCAGGGGCACCCTCGATCGAGCCGTACCAGCCACGGCCCGCGCTGTTGACGAGCACGTCGATCCCGCCGAACCGCTCCTCGGCCGTCTTGACCGCCGCACGCACCTGGTCGGCATCGGTGACGTCGAGCTGGAGAACCAGCACACGGTCTCCGTGTTGTTCAGCCCACTCGTGTAGTTCAGAGGGCCGACGGGCGGTCACCACCACCTGATCGCCCTGCTCCAGGGCGGCATCGGCATAGACCAGGCCGAACCCTCCGGGAGTCCCGCCAGTGATGAACCAAGTCTTCATGGACTTCTCCTCTCGCTATAGAAGCCAATGTAGCGCTACATGAGGTAATGTAGCAAGCATGCAGAACGCACGGGATCGACTCCTGCTCGCCGCGGCGGAATTGCTGGAGAGCGGCGGCACGGTGTCCACGAGGGCGGTGTGCGATCGCGCCGGGGTGCAGGCCCCGACGCTGTACCACCACTTCGGCAGCAAGCAGGGCCTGATCGACGCCGTGGCAAGCCACGGCTTCACCCAGTACACGGCGGTCGAGAGCTCCGGCGACCCGCTGGACGACCTGCGCGAGGGCTGGAACAGGCACGTGCAGTTCGGGCTGGAGCACCCGTCGTTCTACGGGCTGCTCTACGGCCGCGCCCAGCCAGGAAAGCCCTGCGCCGTCACCGCCCCCGCGCACGCCGCGCTGCGCGAGCGGTTAACCGCCGCCCGGGGCCTGCTCAAGGTGCCAGCGGCCGATGCCGCCGAACAGGTGCTGGCCGCCAACGTCGGCATCACGCTCACCTTGATCAGCCAACCGGACCCGGATCTCGGGCTGTCCGGACGCGTCCGCGAGGCCGCCCTGGCCGGAGTCCTGCGCATGCCCCCCGCAGAAGCCTCCGAGACTCGTGCGAGCGCCGCACTGACGCTGCGTGCGCTGGTCGGCAACGACCCGGGCGACCTCACCCCTGGCGAACACGCGCTGCTCGGCGAGTTGCTGGACCGCCTGGCCCACTAGGGTCTGTGCCGAAGTCGGTCAGACCGACTCTTGACTGCCGTCGTCGTCAACGTGGTGCCTGAGCGACAGGTTTCTGGGCGAGAAGAAACCCCTGGCCAGGGCTGTCCGGTCCATCGGCGGGGACGCCACCCCAGAACACAGTTGTGAAGCCAGCGTCGGTGCAGCTCTGTTCCGCCTCCCGTGGGGTCTGCCAGTAAAGGTCGAACTCGGCGCCGAGATTCGCGCTGCGTCCCGCGCGTCGGACCTGACTGCTCCCGGCCTTGAAAGCCGTCACCAGATAGCAGCCCGGCTTGATAACGCGGTACAGCTCGCCAAAGGCCACTTGTCGGTCGTCCGGTGCCAAGAAGATGAGGGAGTACCAGCAAACCGCGCCTACCAGCGACGCGTCCTCGAAGGGCAGCTCACGCAGGTCGGCGACGTCGAATCGGTAAGCCGCATGGTCACGGCGGGCCACGCGGATCATCTCGGGTGAGAGGTCGACTCCCCAGGGCGTCAGGCCCTTGGCCGCCAGGTAAGGCGCGAGGCGCCCCGATCCGCAGCCGATGTCGCCGATGTTGGTGCCCAGCCCCGTGGCAAGCGCCAGTACACAGAAAAGGTCGAGGACGGCTCTCTCCGCGGGCATGCGATCCAGGGCGTCATTCAGGCGTTCCGCATAGAGCTCGGCGAGGACGTCGTGCGCGGCTCGCAACTCTTCGGTCTTGGCGTCCACGGAGAGGACAGTAGGACCCCCCACCCACCCGCACCTGCCGCCGTCCGGGCGATCAGTGCGGGAAGGCGCGGGGTATGCGCGCGGCGAAGAGCTCGTCGCGGAACGCTTGGATGCGGGTGATGACCTGCCGTCTGCCGACGGTGTTCTCGATGCGGTCGAGGTAGAGGCCACACCACCATGCTGTCCGATCCCACGGGTACCGTCACAAAACCAGACATGGGATACAGTCGATGAGATGGCGACGACCCTTCATCCGGATCCGCGTCCGTCCGCCTCGCGCCTGTCGGCACGACCGTGGTCACTGGTCGCCGTCGCCGGCTTGACCGGCGCCGCACTCGGGGCCCTCGCCTGTTACTCCCTGTTGACGCCCCGCTGGGGGGTACCGCACGCGGTCACGGGCACCGTCGTAGCGGTCAACGCCGACGCCAACGCGTTCGTGGTCCGGCCCGATGGGCGGCAACCGTCGGCGAACAAGGCCGACGACGGCGGCCATGGCTATCAACTGGGCCCGGTGGAGTGGGTCGACTACGCCGGCCAGACCCACCACGAAGGAACACCCGTCTGCCTGGCTCCGCTCTCCGAAGGGGCCAAGGTCGAGCTGATGGTGGTGGATGTGCGCGGAGGCACCGGTGGGCCGGACGCGCTGATCACCCGGGTCCGGTGCCTGAGCGTCCGGTGATCGACCGACCGCTGATGCGGAGCCCCGGTGCTCGCGGGCTGGGCCACAGGGCTAACGCCAGGGACAGGCCCGCGTACACGTCAAAACCCCGCCCGCTCCGGCGATGAGGACGCTCCGCGCCGGCGCCAACGCGGCGAACAGTGGCGGAACGGTCAACGAGAACGCGCCGAAGTCGGCGGGCGGCGCCGCAGGGGTCGTCACCGCTCAATGATCACTGATGGGCGGCGGACACCGGCAGTGCTAGATGACGGGAACGGGGGGAGGGTCGAGCAGTGCGCGGTCACCGTCGAAGCCGTGATTCAGTGCGGCGGTGACGTCCTCGTGCGGGGTTCCCAGCGACCTGGCCCTCGGGCGAACGATCACAGCAGATCCACTTCGACCTGGCCGTCGACGAGCCCGATGACCTCGATGACGCCGAGGCGCGCGCGATCGAACTCGGAGCCGTCAAAGAAGAGCAACAACCCGCGCCGGAACGCTTTCGCGTCCTGCGCGACCCGGCCGGCCATCCTTTCTGCCTACGCGGCTGACCCGCACGACTCGCACAGCATCAGGGGCGAACCCGCCACCCGCCGACAACGCCGCACCTTCAACACATCCGACTGACAGCAATGTGAAGCGCGCTCTCAGTCCATGACGGCGGTGGCCTCGACCTCGACGAGGTAGTCGGGGCCGGCGAGGGCGCTGACGCCCAGCCCTTCCACCGACAGGTACCGTCACGCACCCGGTCCGCACTACCTACAGGATGCCGTCGACGGCCGCCCGGCGGGAGCGCATCTCTGCTTTGCCCATCCACTGCGGCGACGGCAGCATCGGCTTCACGATCTCCCACTCGGTATCAGTCAGATCCGACGCGTACCGCCGCATTCGATCCGTACCCTTCTACCGACCCAGTCAGGCCTATCGATCGGACCGGCTGACGCCCGACCAACCCACAACCCAAACGGGCTCTCCGGGCTGCCCACCGGCCTGTTCGGACTTGTCCGGACGCTCGTCAGGAGGTGGGCGGCCGCTCCTGGTCAAGGTGTGGGGACTGCTGAGTGAGGGTCAGCTGTCCGAGTTCCTGGGTGCATCGGGTGAGCGCGACGTAGAGGCCGTTCCAACCGCGCGGTTCGGCGGCGATGCCCCGAGGGTCGATGAGGAGTGTCGCGTCCCATTCCAGTCCCTTGGACTGGGTCGCGGTGAGCGCCGGCACATCACTCAGCACGGCTTGGAGTGCGGCGATGCGCTCCGCGGGGGCGATGACGCCGACCGTGCCGCCGTGCCACCGTTGCTGCAACTGTCGCACTGCGTCCACGGCGGCGCCGGCAAGCTCAGCCGGTGTGATCGTCAGCTCCCAGGGGGCGATGCCGGAGGAGCGCACCGCTCGTGGCGGGGTGTTGTGGCTGCCAGCCTTCTTCAAGACCGGTTCGGTGAGGTCCATGACCTCGCGCGGGGTCCGGTAGCAGATGGTCAGTTCCGCGGCGGTCCAGCGGTCTCCGAAGGCAGCCCGTACCGCTTGCGCCCAACTGGTGTGCCGGTGGGCTGCCTCGGCCTGGTCGATGTCGCCGACGGCGGTGATGGAGCGACTGGGGCAACGGCGGAGAACCATCTGCCACTGCATCTCGGACAGTTCCTGTGCCTCGTCGATGACGACATGGCCGTACACCCAACCGCGCTGGCGGCGAGCACGTTCGGCGAGGAATTCGCCCTGTGGTTGCGGGGTGTCGACGTCGCCGAGCAGGTCGGCGAGGGCGTCGAGAAGAGGGATGTCGCTTGATGCCCAGGGGGTGGGCTCGGCCGCGACAGCCGCGACCTCCTCGGGGGACAGCTGCGGGGCGAACCGGGCCAGCAGGGTGCGGTCGGTCAGGAGACCACCCAGCAGGGTTTCGGGATCGAGGGTGGGCCACCAGGCCTCGATGAACCGGGCGATGGTGGTGTTCTCGGCGATACGACAACGAAGCTCTTCGACCTCCTCCTCGGAGAGCAACCCGTTGATGTCGCTGCCGGTGGACGCCTCGGTGGAGGAGTGGTCATGCGCCATGCCCTTGTCGACGCGGGCGAGGATGTCCTCGAAGCCTTCCTCCATCTCCGCCATCAGCGTCTCGCGCTGTTCGGCGACGACATCGGCCAGACGGTGGTGCAACTGCTCGGCGAACGCCGCGCGGGCCCGGTGGTACGGACGCCCCTGCACCGCTGAGGCGAGCGCCTGCGCCACGGTCGCGGCCGGAATGACGTAGAACTCGCCCTCCCAGCGCAGCTTCAGCTCGCGCGGACGGGGGAGTAGCGACGTGACGTAGCTTTCGAGCGTTGGCTGCCAGAGGGCGCGGCCCTTGATCTCGGCGAGACGCCGGCTCTCGTCGCGGCCGACGTGGATGTCGGCCAGCAGGGTGTCGCAGGTCGCCGAGACGACGGCGGTCTCACCGAGCGCGGGCAGCACCTGGGCGATGTACTGGAGGAACCGCGGCGAGGGACCCAGGACCAGGACCGCCTGGTCGGTCATCTTCCGGTGGGTGAACAGCAGGTACGCGACGCGGTGCAGGGCGACCACGGTCTTGCCCGTGCCGGGACCGCCCTGGACGATCAGTGGGCCGGTCGCCTCAGCCCGGATGATGTCGTCCTGTTCGCGTTGCAGGGTGGAGATCGCCGTCGACATGCGGCCGGTGCGCCGCTGGTCGAGAGCGGCCAGTAGGGCGCCTTCGCCGACGAGGTCCGCAGTCGCACTTCCGTCGAGGGGTTCGTCGTCCACCCCGACGACGGCCGATCCCGTCGTACGGATGTGCCGGCGCCGTGCCTGACCCTGTGGGTCGACAGCCGTCGCGGTGTAGAACGGTCGAGCTGCGGGAGCGCGCCAGTCCACCAGTAGTGGCTCGGTGCCCTCGCCGTCGTCGCGAAGACCGACGCGGCCCACGTGGCGCACAGTGCCGTCGAGGCCGTCGAGGCGGCCGAAGACCAGCCCTTCCTCTGCTCGCCGTAGCTCGTCGTACTGCTGGCGGAGCATGCGCTGCCGGGCCAGCTCCAACGCGTCCAGGGCCTCTGCCGAAAGCTCGACCTGTAGGTGATCGACCAGCCTGTCGCGCCGGGCCATGGCCAAATCCAGAAATGCCTGTTCCTCGGCGACCGCGGATCGCAGCGCGACGCCCTCCGCCGTGGAGGCCGGCAGGTGGCCGCCAGGTGCTGATTCGGCGACGCCAGCGGTGCCGATGCTCGGGGCAGACTTCCGGTGCATTCACAAATCCTTGGATCGGGGTAACCCTCGGCCCGGATGAGCCGCAGCGCATTCGGCGGCAAGCATAGAGTCCGTTTCCCTCACCGACCAGGCAATCCGCCAGCAGAGATCGGAATCTCAATGCCTTGCAGTTCCGGCGTTGTTCGTGGCCTCATCAATCCCATTTTCATATTGACAGTTCGGTCTCCGTCTGTTCTTTGAGCGTGTTCCGAGCCGTGGGTGCTCTTCGGCCTCAGGCCTGGGTGCGGCACGATGGCGGCGTGTCGATGAAACGCGTTGAAGCTCCGGCCACGCTGTTGACCTGGCTTGCGGACCGTCCTGTCTGGGAGTCGACCACCGGCTACGACGCCGCTGGTTGGCAATCGTCGACCTGGGTCCTCCATTCGATGTACGAGAACGCCAGCCGTGCGGGTCTGGGCACTCACGACGAGCTGCATCGCCACCGGCTCGAATCTGGTGACCTCGCGCCGGAGATCGTCGGAGGCATAAACCTCGACGAGGACACCACCAACACCGGTATTCCCCTGGGCTTCGTCGTCCGACCGGGAAGTCCATGGCGACGGGCGCTCTGGTCGCGGCATCTGATTGACGGACCGGCGTCGGATCGGAGTCACCCGCCATGCCACCGCTGGTTCCCGCACCGCAGTTGGCCCGTCGCCGTCCAGCCGCCGCCTGAAGGGTCCCTCGACGAAGAGAGCCTGGACGCCCTGCTGGACATCCTGAGCAGTTGTTCGGTCGACGGTCCCAGGACCGACTGCGTCGCCTTCTACGCGTCCTTGCCGGCCGGCACCTTCGACAACCCTCAGGTGTGGCGGGGACCGTTGTCAGCAGTCCCCGAACTGATCGAAGAACGTGGGGGGTCTTATCCGTTCTCGCCGACGAATCTGTGGCCCACGGACCGGTCCTGGTTCGTCTGGACGGACTACGACCTACTCGGCACCAAGGTCAGCGGGTCTGCGCAACTGGTCGAGGCGGTCGGTAGCCACCCCGCTCTCGAAGACGGTGGACTGGCCCGCTCAACCCCACTGAGCCGACCTGCGGCAGACGTCGGCGGAGGTCGCGCGGCGCGAGGATGGTCACCGCGGCGCGAGGACGGTCACCGCGGCGCGAGACGGTCACCGCGGTGCCGAGGGTCGTCCCGCGCAGGTCAGCTCAAGCTGAAGGACACGTCGTCGACGTCGAAAGCGGTGGCCCCGTTGCCGGCCGTCTCGCTGGCGAGGAAGCTGGCCGTCGCGGTGCGTTCGGTCGTGGCGGTTCCGCTCGACATCACGTACTGCCGCCACTGCGCTCCGCCGTCGAAGGCCAGCGAGAACCTCGTCTTCGGGGGTATCCCGGTGACCGCCAGTCCGACATTCAGGTAGTCGCCGCGGCTGGTCTCCGTGGTGGTGGTCCGCACCCAGAAGCTGACCGTCAGGTCGCAGTTCGCCGGCACTGTGACGGTGGTGCGCAGCAGGTCGGTACGCGTCACGTCCAGCCCGGCGAAGGCGGCGTAGGCGCGGCCGGTGTGTGCCGGTCGGGTCGCGTCGCCGAACACGACGATGCGGGGGCCAGCCGTCCAGCCGGTGGTGCCGCGCTCGAACCCCGGGTTCGGGTGGATCTGCCCGGTGCAGGGCGGGTCGGCAGCTGGCTGGCCGTGGGATGCGCCGCCGGTGGCCAGGAGCAGCAGTGCCGCAACCGAGATGGTGGTGACGAAGGCCTTCATCGGTTCTCCCCGCGTCTATACATTCGAGATGGTCGATGCATGTCGACGATCCGCGATGGAATCGGGCGCGTCAAGTCCTTCCCGCCGTCGGCTCCGCGTGGGCAGCGGGGCTGGCCGGGACGAGCTGGCGCTACCGCCTGCGGCGGGCGTCTGCCTCGTTGTCGAGCAGGTCGTTGAGTGTCAGCGCTGAGTTGATCAGTGAGAGGTGGCTGAACGCCTGGGGATAGTTGCCGATCTGCTCCCCGGTCGCGGCGATCTCCTCGGCATAGAGGCCAAGGTGGTTGCTGAAGGTGAACATCTTCTCGAACGTGAGTCGGGCGTCGTCGAGGCGGCCGGAACGGGCCAGCGCCTCGACGTACCAGAAGGTGCACATGTTGAAGGTGCCCTCGTGGCCCGGGAGGCCGTCGGGGGAGTGGACCGGGTCGTACCGGTGGACCAGGCTGTCGGAGACCAGTTCACGCTCGATCGCCAGCAGGGTGGACTGCCACAGCGGGTCGCTCGGCGTGACGAAACCGACCGCCGGCATGGCGAGCAGTGCCGCGTCCAGCACGTTCTCGTCGTACGCCTGCACGAAGGTGCCGCGGGCCCGGTCGTATCCGCGCTCCATGACCTGGTTGTAGATGCGGTTGCGCTGCTCGGTCCAGCAGGCCATGTCCCCGGGGCGACCGGTGCGGGTGGCCAGCCGAATGGCCCGGTCCAGCGCGACCCAGGACATCACCCGACCGAAGGTGTAGTTGCGGGGGTGGTGGCGGCTCTCCCAGATGCCGGCGTCGGGTTGGTCCCAGTTGTGGCAGAGCCAGTCGACCAGTCGGACGGTGCTCTTCCACACCTGGTGCGAGACGCGGATGCCCTGCTCGTCGGCGAGGTGCATGGCGTAGAGGGCCTCACCGTGGATGTCGAGCTGGACCTGGTCGGCGGCGCCGTTGCCGATCCGTACCGGCCGGGAACCTCGGTAGCCCTCCAGATGGTCCAGCACCTCCTCGTGCAGGTCGGAGGAGCCGTCCACCCGGTACATGATCTTCAACGGGTCCTGGTGTTCGCCGGCCTCGCGGATCCGCTCGTCCAGCCAGTTCATGTACCGGCTGACCTCCTCGGTGAAGCCGAGGCCGAGCAGTGCGTGCACCGAGAACGACGTGTCGCGTACCCAGGTGTAGCGGTAGTCCCAGTTGCGGGTGCCGCCGACCAGCTCGGGCAGCGCGGTGGTGGGCGCGGCGATCATCGCGCCGGTCGGCGCGTACGTCATGAGTTTGAGCGTGATGGCCGAGCGCTCGACCATCTCCCGCCACCGGCCGGTGTAGCGGGAACGTTCGAGCCAGCGCCGCCAGTAGTCCCGGGTCCACTCGAACATGCCCTGGATCTCTTCCGGCGCGAAGATGCGCGGATCGGCCCCACCCGTCTCCAGGACCACCCCGCCGGTGTCGCCCTCGTTCAGCGTGCCGTACGCGACCAGGTCGCCACCCTCAAGGTGGACGTCACCCTGTTCGGAGATCAACCGCCGAACCGGGTCGACCGGGTTGAACGTCAGCGCCGCCGACCGGCTGCGGAAGACGTAACCGTTGTGGTGGCGCTCAAGCTGATGCTCTTCCCGGGCGTAGTCGAACCGTGGGCGGCACTCGACCCGGAAGCGCATGCTGCCGCGGACCATGGTGACGGTCCGGACCAGCCGATGCGCGTCGGTGGCCCGCTCGCCGGTGACCGGCATGAAGTCCATGACCTCGGCCACCCCGTCGGCGCTGATGAACCGGGTGATCAGGATGGGTGTGCCGGGGAGGTAGAGCTGTTTGGTCACGTACCGTACGTCGTGCGGCGCGATCTGGAAGTAGCCGCCCTTTTCCTTGTCGAGCAGGGCGGCGAAGATGCTCGGTGAGTCGAACCGCGGCGCGCAGAACCAGTCGACGGTCCCGTCGCACGTCACCAGCGCGGCGGTCTGCAGGTCGCCGATGAGCCCGTGATCCTCGATCGCCGGATAGCTGTCCACATCTCTCCCCGGTTCGGCGGCGTCCTGCGCACCGAACTTAGGGGAGGAATTGTCGGCTTAGGTGAGATTCACGTTCCGCCACCCTGTCGCGTTCCCCCACGTAACGCGGCGAGGTCCGGGGTCCTGCGCCGACCCGGCCAGCCTCACGGTCAGCGCAGCGGGCGGCAGGAGGAGCGGATGACCAGCTCGGTGGGGAGCCGGATGTGGGTGTCGCGGTCGACGCCGGCGATCAGGTCGACGAGGAGGCGCAACGCCTCGGCGCCCATTCGTTGCAGCGGCTGCATGATGGTCGTCAGTGGCGGGTTGACCAGCGCCGACTCCGGGACGTTGTCGAAGCCGATCACCGACAGGTCGTCGGGCACTGACAGGCCCATGTCGCGGGCCACGGTCATCGTGGAGATCGCGGAGAGGTCGTTACCCGCGAAGATCGCGCTCGGTCGGTCGCTGAGGGCGAGCAGCTCCGCGGCCGTGCCGGCGGCGCTCTCGATCCGGAACCCGCCGACGCGGACGAGCCGCTCGTCCACCGGCACGCCGGCTTCGGCCATCGCACTGCGGAAGCCGGCCTCGCGCAGCTGGGCGGACTTCAGGTCGGTGCGTCCACTGATGTGCCCGATGCGGGTGTGGCCGAGGGACAGCAGGTAGTTGGTCGCCAGTACGGCGCCGGCGAAGTTGTCCGAGTCGACGGTGGGCAGGTCGGACGGCCCGGTGTGGGGGTCGACGGCCACGACGTGGAAGCTGTGTTCGGTCTCGACCACTGTCGGCGTGACGATCACGGCGCCGTCGATGAGTGTGCCGGAGAGTCGGGCGAGCGAGCGCCGCTCCCACCCCACGGCGGCACCCTCGCCGTCACCGCTGGAGTAGGCCAGTAGCTGGTATCCGCTCCCGGCGACCTCCTGCGACGCCCCCTTGAGCAGCTCGGTCGAGAACGGCTCGAACTCGGCGACCAGGATGCCGAGCACGTTGGTGCGGTGGCTGCGCAGGCTCTGCGCCCCCAGGCTCGCCTCGTAGCCGAGCTCGTGGATGACCTGCTGGACTCGCTCCACTGTTGCCTGGGCCACGCCGTAGCGGCCGTTGACGACCTTCGACACGGTCGCGACCGAGACGCCGGCAGTACGTGCCACATCCGACATCTTGACGCGCTGCTGAAACACCACGTCGATGATGATAGGGCCCTGCTGCCGCTGCGGTGTCACCGACTCGAAAACGTTATCGATACCGATTGACATCAAGTTACATGACTGTAAAACTTCGCCGCAGGCCGAGTACCGCGACTGAGTAGTCGAGGAGACATCTATGGCAACGAAGCGGCGTGCAAGTGCCGTCCTGGCACTGTTGATGACAAGTGTTCTCGTTACCGCCGGCTGTGGCGGCGGCGGCGAAGAGGCGGCCCCTCAGAACGAGCTGTACAAGGATCCGGTGACCCTGACCTGGTGGCACAACGCCTCACAGGACGGGCCCGGCAAGACCTACTGGGAGAAGGTCGCCAAGGACTTCTCCGCACTCCACCCCACCGTCAAGATCGAGATCGAGGCGATCGAGACGAACCAGCTCCAGCGCACCCGGCTCCCTGCCGCGCTGCTGAGCAGCGACCCGCCGGACATCTTCCAGGCCTGGGGTGGCGGCGAGATGGCTGAGCAGGTGGAGGCCGACTACCTCAAGGAGATCACCGACCAGGTCAAGACCGAGGTCGGCGACATCGGCAGTGCCGCAGAGATCTGGCAGGTCAAGGGCAAGCAGTACGGCCTGCCGTTCCGGATGGGCATCGAGGGCGTCTGGTACAACAAGGAGATGTTCGCGCGAGCGGGCATCGCGGCTCCGCCGACCAACTTCGAGGAGCTCAACGCCGCGGTCACCAAGCTCAAGGCGATCAACGTCATTCCGATCGCCGTGGGTGCCGGTGACAAGTGGCCGGCCGCGCACTGGTGGTACAACATGGCGCTGCGCGCCTGCTCGGTCGACACCCTCAAGAAGGCGTCCGCGGAGAAGACCTTCGACGATCCGTGCTTCGTGAAGGCCGGCCAGGACCTGAAGGCGTTCATCGACACCAAGCCGTTCCAGCCCAACTTCATCGCCACGCCGGGCCAGAACGATCCGACCAGCGCCAACGGCATGCTCGCCAACGGCAAGGCCGCGATGGAGCTCATGGGTGACTGGAACCGCGGCACGCTGGACACCGTCGCCACGGACAAGACGAAGCTCGCGTCGTTCCTCGGCTGGTTCCCGGTGCCGGCGATCAGCGGTTCCCCGGGTGACCCGAAGGCGGCCCTCGGCGGTGGTGACGGGTTCTCCTGCTCCAAGAACGCCCCGTCCGAGTGCGTCGAGTTCCTCAAGTACATCGTGAGCCCCGAAGTGCAGAAGGGCTACGCCGAGACCGGCACGGGCCTGCCTGTGGCCAAGGGTGCGGCGGACGCCGTCAAGGACCCCGCGCTGAAGTCCATCCTGGAGGCCACCTCCGGGGCGAGCTACGTCCAGCTCTGGTTGGACACGGCTTACGGCAGCACCATCGGTAACGCGATGAACGACGCGATCGTCACCATCTTCGCCGGCAATGGGACGCCTGAGAAGGTCGTCTCGGCAATGAAGGCGGCCGCAAGCAAGTGACCTCCGCCAACCAGATCCGTATGCCCGCCGGCGGCGCTTCCGCGTCGCCGGCGGGCCCCCGCCCGGCCGCGCGCGATTCCGCCCGCCGAGCCGACAACCGCCGCAAGTGGTACGAGATCATCGGGCTGACCGCGCCGGCCGTCGCCATCTACGTGATGTTCGTGCTGGTGCCGATGGGCTTCGCGGTCTACTACAGCCTGTTCCGGTGGCGCGGGGTCGGGCCGCCCACCGAGTTCGTCGGTCTGCGGAACTACACCCTCGCCTTCCAGGATCCGATCTTCCTCGACGCGTTGCGCAACAACGCCATCATCGTGTTCGGGTCGCTGCTGATCCAGGGGCCGATCGCCCTGGGCGTCGCCCTGCTGCTCAACCGTCGCTTCCGTGGGCGGTCCGTGTTCCGCCTCCTGGTGTTCGTGCCGTACGTGCTGGCCGAGGTCACGGTCGGCATCATGTGGAAGTTGCTCCTCACTGGCGACGGCACTGTCGACGCGCTGCTGCGGTCCCTGGGAATGGGCGGCCTGGTGCAGGCCTGGCTGGCGGACCTGGACGTGGTCATCTGGACCCTGTTGGCCGTTCTCACCTGGAAATATGTCGGCTTCGCCATCATCCTGCTCCTCGCCGGGCTGTCCAATGTGCCCGACGAGCTGACCGAGGCCGCCGCCATCGACGGCGCGAGCTGGTGGCAGATCCAACGGCACGTCACGATTCCGCTGCTCGGCCCGACGATCCGGATCTGGATGTTCCTGTCCATGATCGGCTCGCTGCAGATCTTCGACATGATCTGGGTGACCTCGGTGCCCGCGGTGCGGTCGCTCGGCGCGTCGGCCACCATGGCGACGTACATGGTGGACAACGGGTTCTTCGCCCGGCTCTGGGGCTACGGCAACGCCGTGGCGGTAATCCTCTTCGTCATCTCCTTCGTGGCGGCGCTGCTGTTCCAGCGGTTCCTGCTCCGCCGCGACATCGAGGGCGCCATCACCGGAAGGGCGAAGTGACGATGGCCGTGAACTCGGTTCTCCCCCCGTCCACCGGACGCCGCCAGGTCTCCTGGGGCACGCCGCTCACCTACGCGCTCGCCCTCGCGATCGCGGCGGTGTCGATCGCCCCGGTCATCTACGTGGTCATCGGCGGTTTCCGCACCACCCCGCAGATCGTCGCCGACCCGGCCGGCCTGCCCGACCCGTTCGTCTGGGACAACTACTCCCGGGTGCTGACCCAGAGCAACTTCTGGCAACAGGCGTTCAACAGCGCGGTCATCGCCCTCGGCACCACGCTCGCCGTCGTCGTGCTCGGCCTGGCCGCCGCGTTCGTGCTGGCCCGCTACCGGTTCCGCGGGCGAGAAGGGCTCTACACCTTCTTCACCCTCGGCCTGCTGTTTCCGGCCGGGGCGGCGATCCTGCCGCTCTACCTCATGCTGCGTGACCTGAATCTGATCAACTCGTACTACGCGGTGATCCTGCCGCAGGTCGCCTTCTCACTTCCGCTGACGATCGTGATCCTGCGTCCCTTCCTCTCCGCCATTCCGCGAGAGTTGGAGGACGCCGCCGCCATCGATGGTGCGAGTCGGCTCGGCTTCCTCTGGCGCGTCGCGATGCCGCTGTCGCGGCCCGCGCTCGTCACCGTTGGCGTCCTGGCGTTCGTGGCGAGCTGGAACTCGTTCCTGCTGCCGCTGCTCGTCCTCAGCGACGTCAACCTGCACACCCTGCCGCTGGGCGTGCAGAACTTCTCCAGCCAGTACACGACCGACACGGCAGGCGTACTCGCCTTCACCTCGCTGGCAATGCTGCCGGCGCTGCTCTTCTTCACGCTCGCGGAGAAGCAGATCGTCGGTGGCCTGCAGGGTGCGGTCAAGGGCTGAGCGGCAGCGGTACGAGCACAACCACAGGAAGGCACAGCATGACTGAGGTCCACGCGGTGGTGGACGGGCCGGTGCCGGCCCAGGCCGGTCCGGAGCACGGACGACCGGACGGGCACGACGGCGAGGCCCGCGTACGCGAACTCCTCGGCCGGATGACGATCGAGGAGAAGATCGCCCAGCTCGTCGGCTTCTGGGAGAAGGAGGACGGCGAGGCGGTCGCACCGTTGCAGGGCGAGTTCGGCGACTCCTCCAAGCTTGAGGACTTCTCCCGGCACGGGCTCGGCCACCTCACCCGCGCCTACGGGACCCGCCCACTGGACGCGGCGCAACGCGCGTCCTGGTTGTGGAAGTTCCAGCGGGACCTGGTCACCGGCACCCGGCTCGGCATCCCGGCGATCGTGCACGAGGAGTGCCTCACCGGACTGTCCGCGTGGAAGGCGGCCACGTTCCCCACCCCGCTGGCCTGGGGTGCCGCGTTCAACCCCGAACTGGTCACCGAGATGGCCGCGGCGATCGGCGCCTCGATGCGGGCCCTGGGCGTGCACCAGGGGCTCTCCCCGGTGCTCGACGTGATCCGTGACCCCCGCTGGGGCCGGGTCGACGAGTGCGTCGCCGAGGACCCGTACCTGGTCGGCACCATCGGCACCTCGTACGTGCGCGGCCTGCAGTCGCAGGGGGTGCACGCCACCCTCAAGCACTTCGCCGGCTACTCCGCCTCGCGCGCCGGGCGCAACTTCGCCCCGGTGCACATCGGCCGCCGGGAACTGGCCGACGTGCTGCTGCCCCCGTTCGAGATGGCGATCCTCGACGGCGACGCGCGCAGCGTCATGCACTCGTACACCGAGATCGACGGGGTGCCGGTCGCCGCCGACCCGACGATGCTGACCGGCATCCTGCGCGACCAGTGGGGCTTCGACGGCACTGTGGTGGCCGACTACTACGGTGTCGCGTTCCTGAACCTGCTGCACCACGTGGCGAGCGATCACGCCGACGCGGCCGGGCAGGCGTTGACCGCCGGTCTCGACGTCGAACTGCCCACCGGCGACGCCTACCTGACCCTGGTTGAGTCGGTGCGGACGGGCAGGCTCGACGAGGCGCTGATCGACCGCGCGGTGCTGCGGGTGCTGCGCCAGAAGCGGGACCTCGGTCTGCTCGACGCGACCTTCGACGACGAGCCGCCCCAGGCGATCGATCTCGACTCGCCCGAGCACCGGTCGATCGCCCGTCGGCTCGCCGAGGAATCGATCGTGCTGGTCGCCAACCGGGACGCGCTGCCGCTGCCCGCGGGGCGACGGGTGGCCCTCATCGGCCCGAACGCCGACCGGCAGAGCGCGCTCTTCGGGTGCTACTCATTCCTCAACCACGTCCTTGTCCAGCACCCCGGCGTGGAGACCGGCATCGACGTGCCGACCGTGCTCGACGCCCTGCGGGCCGAGTTCGGCGGCGACCTCGTCACCTGGGCACGCGGCTGCGACGTGGACGACGACGACCGATCCGGCTTCGACGAGGCCGTCGCCACAGCCTCCGGCGCGGACGTGGCCGTCCTGGTCGTCGGCGACCACGCCGGCCTCTTCGGACGCGGCACGGTCGGCGAGGGCTGCGACCGGGAGGACCTGGAGCTGCCCGGCGTCCAGCGCCAACTGGTCGAGGCGGTGCTGGCAACCGGCACACCGGTCGTCCTCGTGCTGGTCACCGGCCGGCCGTACGCGGTCGGCTGGGCGCTCGCGCGCTGCGCGGCGGTGGTGCAGGCGTTCTTTCCGGGAGAGGAGGGCGCCGGGGCGATCGCGGGGGTGCTCTCCGGGCGGGTCAACCCGTCGGGCCGGTTGCCGGTCAGCCTGCCCCGGTCGGCGGGCGCGCAGCCGTACTCCTACCTGCACCCCACCCTCGGTACGGGCAACGAGGTGACCAACCTGCCGGCGACGCCCGTGGCGCCGTTCGGCCACGGCCTGTCCTACACGACATTCGCGTACAGCGAGCTCACCGTGCCCAGCACGACGCCCACCAGCGGGGCGGTGGAGGTGACCGTGCGGGTGACGAACACCGGCGCGTTCGCTGGCGACGACGTGGTCCAGCTCTACGGTCGTGATGTGGTCGCCTCGGTGACCCGGCCGGTGGCGCAGCTGCTCGGCTACCGGCGGGTCCATCTGGAACCGGGCCAGTCCGTCACTGTCGAGCTCACGGTGCCCACCACCCGTCTGGCCTTCTCCGACCGCACGTTCACCCGGGTGGTGGAGCCTGGCGACGTCGAGCTGTGGGTCGGCACCAGTGCGCGGCGGGACGCCCAGGCGCTGACCACGCTGGTCGGCGACACCGTCCCGGTCACCAACGCCTCCCCACGCTGGACCACCACAGACGTCCGCTGAGAGTCGGTCCGCCGACTGTCCCCAGCGGACAGTCGGCGGACCGGCCGCACTCTCGCGTGGGTCGCCGCGGTGACCTCGCGCGGGTGGCGTAGGGCCCGGCGCGCGTCCGAGCCGGCGACGACGGCACTACGACGTGCTACTCGTGCACGCGGTCCTGGCGAGGGCCGAGCCGGCTGATCTCGTACCCGTCGGGGTAGCTCTTGGTTGTGATCCCGTCGGCGAACAACGCGGTCGTCGGTGGTGCTCCGAACCACCGCTGCGACAGCGAGCGCGTCCGCAGGGCCAGGTGCACACCCGCCCGGACCGGCCAGGTCGGCGTGTCGACCCGCGTCGCGCGCCGCAGCGGCGCGTCATACAGGGCGCTGACCAGCGCGTTTCCCAGTGGGGCGAGCGTCCGGGGGATCCGGGTGAGCATCAGCATGCGGGTGGCGCGTTCGATGGCCGCCGCGTCGTCGTTGGGTTGCAGGTGAACTGCGTCGTACGCGTCGAACCAGGTCTCGAACTCGCCGTACGACCCCGGGATGTCGGTGATGCCCATCCGTCGGCCGAGTTCCCGGTAGAACAGGTACGTGGCGTGACGTTCGTGGCAGCAGGGTGGGCGCCAGCCGTACTCCTGCAACCACCGGGTGGGGATCACGACCAGGCAGCCGAGGACGTAGCGGAAGTCGTCGTTGCTGATGTCGTACGGGCGGTGGATCTGGTTGACGCGCCGCAACGCCTCGCGGCCCCGAGGCTGATCGAAGCCGTTGAGCACCATCTCGTACATCAGCAGACCGGTGTCGTCGATGCGCTTCTGGGTGCGTTCGGTCAGCTCCCCGGTGGCGGTGTGCACGGCGGCGATGGCGGGGATGGAGAACGACCGGTTGAAGGCGAGGTTGAGCCCGAGCTTCATGTCCCACGGAAACTCGTAGCGCAGCATGGTCTGGTAGATGACCAGGTGGTCGCGCTCCGGGTCGAGAGCGCGGGTGCGGGTCAGGTTGTCGTAGCGGCCTCTCATCGGCGGGCGTCTCCAGCGGTGTGATGTGGGTGCCTACCCGACCAGGTGACAGTCGTCAGCCGGGCGCCGAGGAGCCGCCGCGCCCGGGCGACCTGACGCGTTGTCGCGTTGACCAGCACTGGCTGCTCGGCGGCGTCGAGGATGGGCAGATCCGACAGTGAGTCGCTGTAGGCCACCCGCCACGGTGGCGTCACCCCCTGGCCGGCGAGCTGCGCCATCTTGGTCGCCCCATGGTTGTGCACTATCAGTTTCGGCCCGCGAATGCGCGAGGCCACGAGCTCGACCTCGGCGAGGCCGATCGCGTCGAGCACGGCGCGCGCCAGGGTGTGCTCGCACGCGGTCACCACGATGACCCGGTCGCCGGCGGCAAGGTGGGTACGGATCATCCGCAGACCGGGCTCGATCATCCGCCCGGGTTCCGCACCGAGGTGCGCACCGAAGCGTTCCAGCTCTGCCCGCAACTCGTCCGCGTTCCGGCCCACCAGGCCGATCCGGCTGACCCACCGCGCTGCCCACGGACGGAGGGCGGGAAGGGTGGCGACGGGCGCGAGGAAGACGAGCGCGGCGACGGCGAGCGGCAGCCGGGCACCCGCGAAAGCAGTGCGTCGTAGGAAGAGCCCGAATGCGTCCCCGCGCAGCAGCACACCGTCGAAATCGAAGATCACGGTGTCTGCGGTCGACGCCCTCATCGGTCTATCGACCTCGGTGCCGCGGGCGGTTCGCCATCAGCCGAGTGTACGGGTGGTCGGGTGGGTCAGGTTGGCTCGTCCGCGGTCGGTAGCACCGCGATCAGGTCGAGCACCTCGGCGGCGCTGGCCGCGCCGAAGGCGTCGGTGAGGATGGCCGCGAACACCTCGTCGCCGAGCCTGGCCCGTAGTTCGCGCAGCGCGTTGAGGTCGAGCGCCGCGTTCGCCGACCCGATCTGCCGGTCGATGCTCAGCGCCTCGACGATCAGTGGGATGCCCTCCGCTGGGTGGCCCTGCTCGACGCGCAGCTGCCCGAGCGCCACCTGGTCCAGCGCCACCGCCTCCCAGTCGCCCTTTTCGCGGTCGATCCGCAGGCAGGTCCGGTAGCACCGCTCGGCCAGGGCCCGGTCGCCGCGCAGGCCGGCCACCCTGCCGAGGTGGAAGGTGCTGTTGGAGACGCCCGTCAGGTTCCCGAGCCGTTTCTTGATCGCGATGGAGCGACGGTAGAACCCGTCCGCGTCGGCGAGATCCTCCTGCGCCTCGCAGACCCGGCCGAGCTGGTGCAGGACGATGGCCTGGTTGGGCTCGTGGCGCAGCACGCGATAGACCTGCAACGCCTGCTCGTAGCGCGACCGCGCCTCGGTCAGCCGGCGGGTCTCCAGGGCTGCCCCGCCGAGGTCCTCGTGGCACTTGGCGACCCCCGCCTGGTAGCCGGCGGCGGCGCAGATCGGCAACGCCCGCAGCAGGCACATCCGGGCGGTGCCGAAGTCACCGGCCTGGGCGGCGGCGATGGCGCGATGGACGTAGCCACTGCCCAGCGGCGTCGGGTGGGAAGTGTCGAACCGGAACCGCAGGTACGCCTCGACCCACTCGGCCCGCTGCGCCGCCTGCCTCCGTTCGAGGTGCCGGGACAGCAGGGCGGAGAAGGCGTGCGCGCCCAGTTCCAGGCGCTGCACGGCCAGCCATTCCAGGGCCGCCTGGAGCGGCGGCTGGTCGTCCCCGCCGATCGCGTTCAGTGTGTGCGGCACCGCCTCGGCAGCCCGGCCGAGGACGGTCCGGACGCCGCCGAGCAGTTCGTCGCAGCGGCGCAGCAGCGGGTCCTCGCCGAGAGCCGCGACGATCGTCCGGGCGCGGGCGTAGCAGCTCTCGGCGAACTCAAGGTCGTCGAGGTCGCGGGCGAGGTGACCGAGCAACAGCGAGCACTCCGCGATGTGACCGTTGCTGCCGACCTCCTCGAAGATCTTCAGCGCGGCGCGGACCCGCTCCTCGGCGGTCTCGTACGCGAACTGGGCGAGGGCGATGCGTCCGAGCATCACCAGCCCGCTGCCCTGCTGGACCCGGACGCCCAACCGTCCGTAGCTGGTGATCGCCACCTGGACGCACCGCTCCGCCTTCACGAAGTCCCGGGCCTCGAAGGCGAGTACGCCGATCTGGTGGTGGCTCGCCGCGATCCCCTCCAGGTCGTCGAGGTCCCGGGCGATCGCCAGCTCCTCCAGGTAACGCGACATGGCCAGCTCGGCGTCGCCGTTGCCGCGGGCGATCCCGGCGAGCTGGTGCAGGGTCCGGGAGACCGCCGAGCGGTCGCCGAGCCCGCTCAGGATCGTCAACGCCTCCTGGAACAGCCGGTCCGCGCTCGCCCGGTCGCCCCGGTTGTCGGCGACCAGGCCCAACTGGTGCAGGAGCTTGCCGACCCCGCTGTCGTCGCCGAGATCCCGGTAGACGGCGAGCGCCGCCTCGTAACGCTGCGTCGCCTGCGGGTACTCACCCCGGCTGAGGTGCACGTCGCCGAGTCCCTTGAGGAAGCTCGCGAAACGCGCCGAGCCCGGGGATGCCAGCGGCAGCAGTTCCCGCCAGATCCTTTCCTCCCAGGCCCAGTGCCCGGCCGCGTGCAACTCCTGGCAGGCCAGCTCGGAGTAGGTGACGACCTCGTCGGTGTCACCCGCCGCCAGGTGGTGGTACCGCGCCTCGACGGCCCGGCGGATGAAGTCGTGCTGGTCGGTGCTGGACCGGGCCCGCCAGCCCCAGTAACGGCCCGCCCGGCGGTGCGCGTCGACCACCGCGTCGCGGCCGGCGATCCGCTGCAGGCTCGCCGCCGTCCACCGGTGCACCAGGTGGCCCCTGGTGACCGGGGCGAGCAGCCCCAGCTGCGACAGCGCCTCGACCGCCTCGTCCAGCCCCGCCGGTTCCGGTGGTGGGTCGTCGCCGTCGGCCGGGTCGACGAGCTGCCAGGCGAGCCCGGTCCGGTCCGCCGGAGTGCGGTACACCGCCGCGCCGAGCAGCAACCGACGGGCCGCCGGGACGGCCTCCAGGCGGGCGAGCAGCCGGGGCAGCAGCACATCCTCGGCGGCCAGCGCCCCGGCCTCGGCCAGCGGCGTGCCGACCTCGGCCGGCGCGGCGTCCGGGCCACCGCCGGCCGCGGCCAGTCGGCCGGCGACCTCGTCGGATCGGGCGTTGCCGCCGCGCAGCAGGCCGTCGAGGTATTCCAGCGCGCGCGGGTGGCCACCCAGCCGGTGCCACATCCGTTGCTGTTCCGCCGACGCCAGCTGGCCCACGCCCGGCAGTCGCCAGAGCAGCTTGCGGGTCTCCTGCCAGGAGAGCGGACCGAGGTGACAGGCTTCCAGACCGGCGACCGGGAACGGGTGCCGGCTGGTCACGACCAGCTCGTGGTGGGACGCCCAGGCGGCGAGGAACGCGGCCAGGTCCGCGTCGGCCAACCGGTGCTCGGCATCCAGGGCGTCCTCGGCGTTGTCGAGGACGAGCAGCAGCGGCGGGCCACCGGTGCCGATAGCGTCCAACCGTCGCCGCCAGTCCTGGCCCGGCTGGGCGAGGACGACGAGCCATCGCCGCAGCGCGTCGTCAGGGGCCGCTCCGGCGCAGCGGCTCTCCACCTGGCGGCACAGCTCGTCGAGGATCGCGTCGACGGTGGCGTCGCCGTGGGTCGCCACGACGATGCCACCCGCGTCGCGGAACCGCCGCGCGAGTTCCGCGGCGAGACTCGTCTTGCCGATCCCACCGATGCCGTGAACGAGCACCCGAAGCTTTCCCCGGGACAGCCGACGCAGGATCTCCCGGCGGCCCACGAAGTCAGTGGGCGCACGCACCACGCCGTCCCCGACTATCGATTGGCCCGGCGGGGCGGCAATGGCAGCGCCGTCCCGTCCGCCGGCCAGCCGCAGCCCGGGGTCCGCCAGGAACAGCGTCGGCATCCACCACTCGGCGGCGGTCGGGGCCAGCTCGCGCCGTACGGCGGAGACCTCCGCCAGCAGCTCCGGCTCGCTGCGGGCGGCCAACCGCTCGTAGAGCCGAGCGCAGAAGTCGATGGTGTACCCGTCGCTGACCGTCCCGTTCATCGCCAACACCGCCGGCGCGCCGTGGGTCAGCAGCGTGCCGGCCAGCCCGGGCAGTTCCCGTTGATCCTGGCGGGCTGTCGAGCAGCCGGCCAGGACGATCAACGGCACGGTCCGGCCGGGCGGCAGCACCTCGGCCAGGAACCGCGCGGCGTCCACACGGTCCTCCGTGCCGGTGGGCGTCTCCAGCAGCAGCGCGCCCGGACGCGCGTGGCTGGAGACGTGCAGGACGTGGAACGGTTCCTCGGCGAGGGCGGCCCGGATCGCGGCGGCGCTGCCCCACTCCAGGACGCGGACCCGCACCCCGTGCCGATGCCCGGGTTCCACAGCGCCGAGGATCCGCCCGAGTTCCCGCTCGTGGTCCAGCAGCGGCTGGGTCGAGTCGTCCGGGCTCGCGATCGCCGCGAGCATCCGCAGTGGGCCGTCCACCCGGACCGTGGGTGCCGGTGTGTCGTCGCCGGTCCGGCAGACGTCGACGTCGGGTCGCAGCGCCAACGGCAGTTCCTCGCCGGGCAGCACCAGCGTCTCCCAGGGCAGGTCGGCCAGGGCCGGGTCGACGACCTCGATGCCGAGTCGGTGCCGGCCGGGGCGGGCCAGTTCGGCGCGCAGGGCCGGGCCGGGGGCGTCGAGGAAACGGCGGCCGAGCGCGACGCCGACCTCATACGACAGCTCCACCGAGGGGCCGCCGCGCAGCCGCCAGAGCAGGTCGGCCGTGCGTTGATCGCCTGGGCCCACCGGGTACCGGCGTCGGTCGCCCTCAACGACCAGGACCACGTCGGTCGCGCTGACTGTCAACCGGATCACGAAAGGCCCCCTGCGGTCGCCCGGCGGACGACCCGATGCCGCGATGGATTGCCGGGCTGACCGATACTGTATCCATGGCTGACGATCCTGAGGAGCTCGCGCAAGTCCACGCCGTGCGGATCAACGACAGCGGCGAGCTGGAGTTCTTCGACGGGCAGCGCTGGGTGCCGTACACCGATCTGCCCGACGACGAGAACGGCCCGCTGGGTGTCGTCTTCCGCGACGACAGTCGATGACCGGGGAGTCGCCGACGAGCGGCGCGGGGTTGGACGTGCTGCCGTCCCCGTTGGACTCTGTCGCGGACAGTCGGGCGGCGGCGCGGTGGATCATCTCCTCGGCCGGCGCGGTGGGCGCGCTGCTGCTCGGTGGCGGCCCGCTGATCGCCGCCGGAAAGGTCACCGACTGGGCTCACGCGGCGTGGGCGGGCGGCGGCCTGCTGGTGACGCTGCTCGGCGTGGCCTGGGCGATCTGGCGGACCAGCGAGGTGCTCGTACCGCCGATGACCACGCCGGCGACGCTCACCGGGCCGGAGCTGCGCGGCCTGCGCGAGCGGCTGGAGGCCGAGCCCTGGTACCACTTCGGCGGGTACGCGGACGACGTCGACGGTCTGCTGCGTCATCGCCGGATCGCCGCGGAGATCACCTGCCGCCTGTCGACGGCTGCCCCGCAGGAGCGGGCCGCCCTCCGGGCGGGGCTCGCCACCGCGCGCCGCAACATCGCCCGGACCGACCCGTACCTGCGCTGGCTGCTCGCCACGGCGCACGCCTGGCAGGTCAGGGAGGCGTTGCGCCGGGCCCGCCGGCAGACGTTCCTGGCCGCCGCGCTGGTGGTGGTCGGGGCAGTGGTGTTCATCGCCGCGACCGCCGGATAGCGCGCCGCCTCGTCGGGCTACGACGAGAGCGGCGCGCCGCCCAACCGTTGGTCAGTACGGATATCCGGGGACGTTGAGCCGCACGCTGTACAGCCCGGAGTCACCCCAGCGGCCCGACGTGACGAAGAGGGTCTGCCGGTCGGGGCCGCCGAACGCCACATTGGTCGTGCCGGAGTTGCCGGACCGGATCGTGCCGAGCTCGGTGCCCGCGGGGGAGTAGACGTGGACCAGGGAGTCCCCGCCCGAGGTCCAGTAAACGTTGCCGGCGCAGTCGATCGTGCCGCCGTCCGGGCCGCCGATGTAGTTCACGAAGACGCTGCGGGCCCCGATGCTGCCGTCGGGCTGGACCGCGTACTTGTAGATCTTGTTCTCCGAGTAGGCGCCCACGTACAACGCCGTCCCGTCCGGTGAGAGCGAGATGCCGTTGGGTTGGCGCAACCGGTCGTCGACCAGCGACACCTGCCCGTTGGAGACGCGGAAGACACTGGTGCGCCCGCTCATCTGGTCGGGGCGGTTGCCGCGCTGGAAGTTGGGGTCGGTGAAGTAGACGACGCCGTCGGAACGGACCGCGACGTCGTTTGGCGAGTTGAACGCCCGGCCCTGGTAGTTGGGCGCGACGGTGCTGCGGGCCCGGTCGCTCAGTCGGTACGCCGACACGCTCCGCTGGTCGTGGGTGGCCGCGACGAGCTGCTGGGCGTCGGCGCTGAGCGCCAGGCCGTTGCTGCCGGCGTTGGTGATGAACGTGTCGAAGGTGGCGGGCGCGGTGAACCGGCGGATCGTCGACGGCTGGACGTTGTACGGCCCGGTGCCGGCGGTCATGTCGGAGAACAGCAGGTAGCCGCCGTCGGCGACCCAGACCGGTCCTTCGAGGAACGTGAACCCGCCCTGGATTCGCGGGGCCGTCACGGTGCTGGCCGGCAGCGGCGGGCCGTAACTGGCCCCCGTCGGGCAGGCCCCGGGCGGTGCGCCGGGCGGACCGGCGAGCGTGGCGTGAGCGCTGACGTGCGCGGCGGCGACGGCAGCGCCGGCGGGCAGGGGGGTGGCGCTGACCGCCAGGCACAGGCCGGCCAGTGCGGCAATGGTTGGACGCCAGGTCATCGAACACTCCAATCGGCGTCGAGGGTTGCGATGGCCGGCGTGCAAGGTCGGTGGCTGGCACGGCGTGAGGGCGGGCCGTCGATGTGGGCATTCGGGAGCCTAGGTGATGAACTGGCAACTCGCAGCAATCTTTCGGCGTTGATTCCGAGCGGCACGAGGATCGCAAACACAAAGACGCTGGTCAATGCCAAAACGGTCTCCGGAAATCCTTCCGGTACAACCACAGTGGACACGTCAACGGTGACCCGGAGCGTGGGTCGGAGGCAAGGAATAGGGTGGGGACATGAGTGACCTGCTCAGTGGCGCCCGAACCTCGGTCAATCCCCTCCGCCAGCTCACCATCGAGCAGCTTCGGCAGCGGACGAGCCTCAAGTGGCGGGAGTACCCCGACGACGTGCTGCCGCTCTGGGTGGCCGAGATGGACGTGCCCCTGGCCGAGCCGGTGGCACGGGCAATCACCGACGCCGTCGCGCGCGGCGACACCGGCTACCCCGCCGGAACGGCGTACCCGCAGGCGGTGGCCGAGTTCGCCGCGCGGCGGTGGGGTTGGGACGGGCTGGCCGTGGAGCGCACCGCGCTGGTGCCCGACGTCATGCACGGCGTCGTCGAGGCGCTGCGACTGGTCACCGAGCCGGGGGACGCGGTGATCGTCAACTGCCCGGTCTACCCGCCGTTCTACGAGTCCGTGGCGCACGCCGGCCGCCGGATCGTGGAGGCGCCGCTCGGCGAGGACCTGCGGATCGACCTCGCAGCCCTGGAGGATGCGTTCCGGCGGACTCGCGCCGGTGGACGGCCGGCCGCGTACCTGCTCTGCAGCCCGCACAACCCGACCGGTGTCGTGCACAGCGCGGCCGAGTTGACCGCGGTCGCCGGACTGGCCCACCGGCACGGGGTGCGGGTGGTCGCCGACGAGATCCACGCTCCGGTGGTGGCCGGGGGAGCGCGGTTCGTGCCGTACCTCTCGGTGCAGGGCGCGGAGAACGGCCTGTCGCTGGTGTCCGCCTCCAAGGGGTGGAACCTCTCCGGCCTGCGCGGCGGGCTCCTGATCGCCGGCCCGGCCGCGGCCGCTGACCTCGCTCGCGTCCCGTTCGGGGTCAGCGTCAGCACCAGCCACCTCGGCGTGATCGCCCACACCGCTGCCTTCCGCGACGGTGGCGAGTGGCTCGACGCCCTGTTGACCGGCCTGGACGACAACCGCCGGCTCCTGGCCGCACAGCTCGCCGAGCACCTGCCGGCCGTCCGCTACCAGCCCGGTCAGGCCACCTATCTGGCCTGGCTGGACTGCCGCGCCCTGGGCCTCGGCGACGACCCGGCCGCCGTGTTCCTCGACCGTGGCCGGGTGGCGCTGAACTCCGGACTGGCGTTCGGCACCGGCGGTGTCGGGCATGTCCGACTGAACCTGGCCACCGCACCGGAACTCATCATCGAGGCGGTACACCGGATGACCAGCGCCGTCGGCTGAGACCGGCACTGGTGTCGGTCGGTGGTTCCACGGTGTGCCAGTGAACGCCGTCCAGACGTACCGACATCTCCAGCCGTCCACTCTGCGCGCCGCCGGTCTCGACCTCCGGACCAGCGGCGGCCCGGCGGCTCGCTGACCCGTCCGGGTGTGGCCGGGCCGGGTCCCCGGCCCGGCCGAGCGGTAGGGCTTCCGAGCGTTCTTCGACGGGGACGCAACCTGATGACCGTCCGGTCCCGTCGAGCATGCGGAGGAGGGAGCCTCGATGGTGGAAGCCGAGGGTGAGTTCGTGGAGTACGTCTCCGCGCGACTGCCGAGCCTGCATCGGACCGCGTTCCTGATGTGCGGCGACGCCCATCTGGCCGACGACGTGGTGCAGCAGACGGTCACGGCGCTCTACGTGAACTGGCGCCGGGTCAGCCGGGCCGACAACGTCGACGCGTACGTACACCGGATGCTGGTGCACAAGCTCGTCGATGAGAAGCGGTTGAACTGGGCGAAGGTTCGCCTGCTGGGGTCGGTGCCGGAGCCGGAGCGCTCGCCGGTGACGCCGCACGACGACCTGGCCGAGCGGGACAACCTGCTCGCCGCGCTCGCCCGCCTCCCGCGCGGCCAGCGCACCGTGCTGGTCCTGCGGTTCCTGTGCGACCTGTCGTTGACCGACACGGCCGCCGCGATGGGCTGCTCGGAAGGCAACGTGAAGTCGCAGACGGCTCGGGCGTTGGCGGCCGTCCGCCAGGTGCTCGACGTGACCGAGATGTCAGTGAGGAGTCCGAGATGACCACGGTGGACGAGCAGCGGATCGCCGAGCTGCTGCGGGCGGCGCCGGTGCCGGAGCCTCGGGTCGACCTGAGCCGGGCGGTCCGTGACGGTCGGCGGCGCCGACGGCGTCGCCGAGTCGGCGGGATCGCCGCGCTGACGGTGCTGGCCGGGGTCGGTGTCGTGGGTGCCGTCCAGGTGGGTGCGACCACCGGCCCGCCGGCTCCGACCCCACCCGCGCTCGCGGTGACGCCGGAGAACACCGGGTCGATCGCCCCGCGCCCGCCGGTCACCTGCCAGGCGTCGTGGTTGCCGCAGCCGGTCAAGGGTCCGGTCGCGGTGGCCAACAGCGTCGATCCCACCGGACGGCACATCGTCGGCGACATCGGCACCGGGCAGGAGGACGGACGGGTCGTGCTCTGGACCGACGGCCGGCCGGTCGTCCTGCCGGCGACCGCGCGGCACGCGGCCGCGGTCAACACCCGTGGCTATGTGGTGGGCACCAACGGAGACGGCACCGGCTGGCTCTACCGGGACGGGAAGCTGCGTTTCCTGGCCACGCCGCCCGGCTACGACGCGGTGCTCGTGCACGCCGTCAACGGTCGTGGCGACATCGTCGGCACCGCCCGCAGGTCCGACGACTCGCACCAGGCTGTGCTGTGGTCGACGGACCACCCCCAGAAGCACCGGCTGGTCGGCCAGCGGGGGTCGTCCGCGACCGGGATCACCGAGGACGGCACGATCGTCGGCACCGTCGACGATCGGCCCTACCGGTGGACGCCGCAGGGCGTCGGGGCGACGTTGGCGGTGCCCGACGGTCATCCGCGTGCCTCGGTCGAGTCGGCGCAGGGCGAATGGGCGATCGGCATGGTTCCCGGCGACCAACGCAGCGGCGCCGTGCAGATGCTGCCGGTGCGGTGGAACCTTGCCACCGGGGCGGTGAGCCTGTTGCCCTTCCCGGGGGCGAGCGGCATCGCCGGCAGTGGTGACGTGCTGGTCGCCGACGGTGCGCCGCTGGTCGTGGCGCCGGACGGCACCTCCCGCCGGTTGCCGGGTCGACCGGAGGTCCGGGCGACCGAGGCGGGCACGTACACGGCCGAGGGGATCAGCGGCGACGGCCTGACGGTGGTCGGGGCCGTCTACGAGAACGAGGCGTATCGGCCGCTGGTGTGGCGGTGCACACGCTGAGGGTTGAGCGGCTCAGCCTTGGGGGCGTGCCGTCCGGACCGTTTCAACCGACCGGTTCCGTGGGTACGCTCCCACCGGCTGATCACCCGATCGACGGAGACTTCCCGTGATTATGGCTCTGCTGCTCGACCTCGCCAACATCGTCGGTGGCTTCCTGCTCGCCGTGGCGGTGCTGCGGCTGCTGCCGCGGGTCGGCGACGACCTGGGCCGCCTCGCCGGTCGGGCCGCCCCGATCGCGTGGGTGGTCGGCCTCGTGGCGTTGGTGACCGGCGGTTACTACCTGATCGTCCACCTGGTGTCCGGGCCCCGGGTGTTCCACTTCGAGGTGGTGGGGATCGGTGTGGGGCTCGCCCTGCTGTGGGGCCGGTTGACCGGGCGGTCGACGCCGCGCGACGAGCGGTCGGACGCTGCCACCGGTGTCCGGCTGTTGCTCGCGATCTTCGGTCTCATCGCGATCGTCGTCGGCGTACAGGGGCTGTTCACCCCGGACGGCTGACAGCGGGGGTCACCGGGTCACGTGGTGGACGGTCGTGGCGCCCAGGTGCCCGCGGCGCTGGCGATCAGGAGTATCACCCCTGGTAGGAACGCGACACCGATGCCCAGCCCGAGCAGCAGACCCCATCCGGTGAGCACGAGCGCGGCCGCCAGGTCGGCGACGATGGTCAGCCGCCCGGTCTGCTGCGCGAGGACGGGCAGCAACGCCGCGACGACGGGGATGCCGAGCAGATAGCCGGCCGCCGCTCCCGAGTCGTTCACGGTGAAGGGAACCAGCACGGCGGCCACCAGCACAGTGATCGCCAGCGCCGACCATCTGAGCACCGAGCGGGCGTTGGCCGGCTTACGGACCAGGACCACGAGACCGACGAGCAGGACACCCACGAGTGCGCCGACGGTCGCCAGACCAGTCATAAATGCCCTCCTCGACCGGAGCGGGTGGCGTTTAATCGAGGACGGCGGATCGTCGCCCCCGCGTTTCACGATACGGCTGGTCGGCCAGCCGCACGAGATTGAGCGTCGAGCAAGGAGGTCCCGGCGTGCCTCTCCTGCGAATCCACCTCGGCACCGACCGGGGCACCGCCCGCCGGGTGCTGCAACTGCATCAGCAGGGCAAAGCCCATCACGAGTCGCGGGAGGCGGCCCGGGAACAGGTGTGGCGTCAGGGCCGCACCCCGTGCGGTGATCCGGTCTTCGTCGGCGTCACCAACGGCCGCCGCGATGTGCAGCTGCTCTACGACGTAGAGGTCTACTCCGAGGCGACCGGTTGAGCAGAGGTCAGCCGGCGTCCAGCACCTCCCGCAGACGCTCGGCGAACTCCTCCGGCTTGCCCGCGTAGCCGAACTCGCCGCCGAGGAACCCGCCGTGGTGGCTCGGGAACACCACGGCCTCCTGGCCGAGCAGCGCCGCGAGGCCCAGGGCGGTGCGAGCGGTGTACGTTCCGGCCGACTCCTCACCGACAGCGACCACGATCCGGGTGGGCGCGGCGGTGAGCACAGTCGCGTCGGGACGGTAGTCGGTGATCGCCCACGAGTTCTGCGACAGCAGCGGATCGTCGCGGCGGCCGTCGTCGTCGTCGGTCATGCCGAACATCGCCGGGTCGGGAGCGGGCTGGGCGAAGTAGGCGTCGGTGAACTCGCCCTGCCAGGACGTCATGGCGATGAACGCGGCCATCCCCGCACCCGGGCCCTTCGCCTGGTACGCCTCGTAGAAGTCGGCTCGGGCGCGCTCGGCGGCCGTGGCGTCGGGGAGCACGGCGTTGATCGGCGGTTCGTGCGCCACCAGGGTGGCGATGTCGTCGGGGTGGGTGGCGACCAGTTCGAGTGCGGTCACCGCGCCGCCGCTGCTGGCGAACACGTCGACCGGACCGACCTCGAGTGCCTGAAGGAGCGCGTGCAGGTCGGCGGCCTGCTGCTGCGGTGTGTGGTCGGAGCGACCGTCCGTGCGGACGCTGCGGCCCAGACCACGCGGGTCGTAGGTGAGGACCGTGCGGTCCGTGAAGTGCGGGGCGAGCGCGGTGAAGCCCTCGGCCGCCATCGGCTGGCCGATCATGAGCAGCGCACGATGGGCGCCGCTGGGAGGTAGCGGGCCGCGGACGTCGTAGACCAGGTCGACGCCGGGAATGGCCAGGGTGTGCGTCTGGATGTCCTGCATTCGATGAGACTACGGACGGCTGACCTGTGTCGGGGTGCCTTGCGGGCGGCGAGCCGTCGGGTTCTCTTCGGGACGGCGCTCGCGCGTCGGGTGCTACCGATCGGTGGCGCGGCGGATGGCTGCGGCCATCCGCGACGAGTCGTGGCCCGGCTCGACTCCGTCGACGAGAATCACCTCGCCGGTGAGGTGCCTCGTCCGCAGGGGCTTGATCTCCTGATAGGCGCTGGACCGGTACCAGGAGCGAGCCTGGTTCAGGTCGGGGAACTCGATGACGACCACGTCGCCGGGCCAGTCGCCCTCCAGGACGTCGACGGTGCCGCCGTGGACGATGAACCGGCCCGCGAAAGGCGCGAGGGTGGCGTCGATCCGCTCCAGGTAGGTCAGCACCTCGGCGTGGACGGGTGCCTTACGGAGGTGTGCGAGCGCGTACGCGGTCATGGTTGTCCGTCCTTCGCGTTGTGTTTTCTGAGGTGGGAGTCGATTCTTCCGGTGTCGTGGTGGGCCGTCGATTACCTCGCAGGTAATGGCTCGGCCGTCGGTGCGGAATTACTGTCGGTGAGTGACTATCTCGACCCGGCACGGGCGACCAGTGGGGGAGCTGCTGCGCGACTGGCGCCGGACTCGCGGAATGAGCCAGCTCGACCTGTCGATTGAGGCGGGAGTGTCGGCCCGGCACCTGAGCTTCGTCGAGACCGGGCGGTCCCGGCCGAGTCCCGACCTCATCCTGCGGCTGGCCGAACACCTGGAGATGCCGCTGGCCGAGCGCAACACGATGCTGCTGGCCGGCGGTTACGCGCCCGCCTTCCCGCGTCACGAACTGGGCGACCCCGAGCTGACACCGGTCCGGGCCGCCATACGGCGGATCCTCGATGGTCACAGCCCGTACCCCGCGCTGCTCGTCGACCAGCACTGGCACCTCGTCGACGCCAACCCCGCCGTCGCCCTGTTCACCATGGACGCGCAGCCCCACCTGCTCACTCCACCGATCAACGTGCTGCGCCTCAGCCTGCACCCCGACGGTCTGGCACCGCGCATCGTCAACCTGCCCGAGTGGCGCGCCCACCTGCTGAAACGGCTGCACCAGCAGGCGACGACAACCAACGACCCGATCCTGTACGACCTGCACGAGGAGCTTCGCGGCTATCCCGGTGGCGACGTCGAGACGACACCGCCAGGCGATGCCCTCTCACGTGTTCTCGTCCCGCTGCGCTACCGGCACGGTGACCAGGAGTTGTCCTTCGTCAGCACCACGACCCTCTTCGGTACGCCGCGGGAGGTCACAGTCGCCGGGTTGGCCGTCGAGGCATTCTTTCCCGCTGACTCGGCGACCACGCAGACCCTCCGGATCCGTGCCGATCATGACTCGGCTGCCCGTCCCCCTGGGGGAGCGGGTGGCGGCTGACGGAGCGCGTCGTCGATGATGCCGGGCATCCGCCGGGCCACTCCGGCGAGGAGATCCGCTACCTGCACGCGCGGATCGTCGCGGGAGTCGACCATCACCAGCCCCGCCAGGGGCGACACCCCGTTCGGCAACCCCCCGGCCCGGTCGGTGCCGGAGGCCGACGCGTAGGCGTCGGCCAACACCCGCTGGAGGCGGGTCAGGCGGTCGGCCGTCAGGGCGCTCTGCTCGTCGTGGGTCACCAGCACCTGCCGCTGGCCGCCGCTCCAGGACAGGACCGTCTCCGCCAGCGCCGGAAGCAGCGGTTCCAGCGGGGGAGGGACCGTGCGGTCGTCGACGTCGAGCCTAGCCACCACGGCCCGTACGTGGTTCGGGCTGAGCCCGTCGAGGACGGCGTCGGCCACCGTGCCGAGGCCGTGTCGCCGCAGCGCGTCCCGGGCCTGGAAGAACCGCTGCACGGTCTGGTCGACCGGAAGTCGCCGCTTCATCCGGACCAGATCGACGAACGCCGACAGGAAGGTGCCCCAGTCGCCTCCGGTCGCGCGTCCGGCCTCGTGCAGGGCGAGAGCCGCCGGATGGTGCTCGCGGGCCAGGTGGGTGCCCGCCGCGTACGACGGCTCGGTCAGCAGGAAGTCCACGATCCGGGTGACGAGGAAGAACTCCTTGTCGATGAGGTGGACGTGCGCGCGGCCGGCCAGCGCCGCCAGGAACCACTCCAGTGCCTCCCGCGCACCCGAACCGCGCAGGAACCGACCGGACTTGAGCTCGTGCGGCGCGAACCGGAACCCGGACCGCAGGGCGGTGATGAGCGCGACCGCCTCGTCGACGGCCAGGTCGACGCTCGCGTGCGTGATCACCGGGGCGGTCGAGTGCAGCAGGTTCGTACCCGAGAATCCCGACTCGTCGCAGGCGATCTCCACGACGGCTCCGACCACCACCGCGCTGCCGGGCGGTAGTCCGCCTTGAAGAGGCGATCTCACCCCCGAGCTCCCGCCATGCCGCCCATGGTCACCCGTGCGCCGGCAGAGAACAACCCGATTGGGTACGGGAGCCGCAGTCCGCGATCCGTGCTCCCGGACCCACCGGGGTTGCACTGCCGCTTCGGGGCGCACGTCGGACCTTGTGCCACGGCTGGCTCGACTGCCCGCCTGCGTACATCCGATGTATGTCCATCGGGGTGAGTGCTCGTCGGCGTGATTCTGGCGGATCGCGGCGCGGTGCCGAGTCTGCGCGACGCTCTCCGTCCACCCGTGCGTCTTGCTGACCGGCCAGATGGTCACCGTGTCCATCAATCGATCGACCGTTGCCTATTCTGTGCCCCCGGAGTAACCTTCCCGAAACACATCAGATGTCTGGCGCGCCAAGGCCCGGCGTCGGCCTGCTCAGGCAGGGTCCCGGTTGGCCCCACCAAGCGGATCCCCATGTCGAGTCCCATAGTTGTCACGCTTCGGGGTGGCCGGACTGGCCACCGTTTGGAGGATCGATGTCAGACCTGACCCGACGGCAGGCCCTCAAGGTCGGCGCAGCCGGCGCGGGCGGTGCTCTCCTGCCGGTGCCCTGGACCGCGGTGGCCAAGGCCGACTCGGCGGCCCCGCCGCAGGTGTTGGCCGCCGGGGACCTCGCCCTCTGGTATGACGAAGGGGCCGGCACCGACTGGCTGCGGGCGCTTCCGATCGGCAACGGCCGGCTCGGCGCGATGGTCTTCGGCAACGTCGACACCGAGCGGCTTCAGCTCAACGAGGACACCGTCTGGGCCGGTGGGCCGCACGATCCCAGCAACACCCGAGGCGCGGCGGCGCTGCCGGAGATCCGGCGGCTGGTCAACGCGAACCAGTGGACCCAGGCCCAGGATCTGATCAACCAGACCATGATGGGCAACCCCGGTGGTCAGCTCGCCTACCAGACCGTCGGCAACCTCCGGCTCGCGTTCGGTTCCGCCAGCGGAGCGTCACAGTACGACCGGACGCTCGACCTCACCACCGCCACCGTGACGACGTCGTACGTGCTCAACGGCGTTCGCCACCAACGGGAGGTGTTCGCGAGCGCGCCGGATCAGGTCATCGCCATGCGACTGACCGCCGACCGGACCGGCTCGATCAGCTTCACCGCCACCTTCGACAGCCCGCAGCGGACGTCGGTGTCCAGCCCCGACGGCACCACCATCGGCCTCGACGGCGTCTCCGGAAACATGGAGGGCGTCACCGGCCAGGTCCGTTTCCTCGCCCTCGCCAACGCGACGATCAGCGGCGGCAGTGTGTCCAGTTCCGGCGGCACCCTGCGGGTGACGAACGCCAACAGCGTGGTCCTGCTGATCTCCATCGGCTCCAGCTACGTCAACTACCGTAACGTCGGCGGCGACTACCAGGGCATCGCCCGGCAGCGGCTCACCAGCGCGCGGGCCAGCAGCTACGACCAGTTGCGCAGCCGGCACGTGGCCGACTACCAGGCGCTGTTCAACCGGGTCAGCCTGGATCTGGGCCGCACGTCGGCGGCCGACCAGACGACGGACGTCCGGATCGCCCAGCACAACAGCGTCAACGACCCGCAGTTCTCGGCGCTGCTGTTCCAGTTCGGCAGGTACCTGCTGATCTCGTCCTCGCGGCCCGGCACCCAACCGGCAAACCTGCAGGGCATCTGGAACGACTCGCTGACCCCATCCTGGGACTCGAAGTACACGATCAACGCCAACCTGCCGATGAACTACTGGCCGGCCAACACCACGAACCTGGCCGAGTGCCACAAGCCGGTCTTCGACATGGTCAGAGATCTCGCCGTCGCCGGAGCACGGACCGCCCAGGTGCAGTACGGGGCCGGCGGCTGGGTCACCCACCACAACACGGACGCGTGGCGGGCCACCGCGGTGGTGGACGGCGCGTTCTGGGGCATGTGGCAGACCGGCGGCGCCTGGCTGTCCACGTTGATCTGGGACCACTACCTGTTCAACGGCGACATCGAGTTCCTGCGGACGAACTACCCGGCCATGAAGGGCGCCGCGCAGTTCTTCCTCAACACCCTGGTGACCGAGCCGACCCTCGGTTACCTGGTCACGAACCCGTCGAACTCACCAGAGCTGAGTCACCACTCGAACGCCAGCGTCTGCGCCGGCCCCACCATGGACAACCAGATCCTGCGGGACCTGTTCGACGGCGTCGCCCGGGCGAGCGAGATCCTCGACGTGGACAGCACCTTCCGGGCCCAGGTGCGTGCCACCCGGGACCGGCTCCCCCCGATGAAGGTCGGCTCGCGCGGCAACATCATGGAGTGGCTCTACGACTGGGTGGAGACCGAGCCCAACCACCGGCACATCTCGCACCTGTACGGGCTGGCCCCCAGCAACCAGATCACCAAGCGCGGCACGCCACAGCTGTTCGAGGCGGCCCGGCGGACCCTGGCGCTGCGCGGCGACGACGGCACTGGCTGGTCGCTGGCCTGGAAAATCAACTTCTGGGCGCGGATGGAGGAGGGCAAGCGGGCCCACGACCTGATCCGCTACCTCGCCACCACCGCGCGACTCGCGCCCAACATGTTCGACCTGCACCCGCCGTTCCAGATCGACGGCAACTTCGGCGCCACCGCCGGCATCGCCGAGATGCTGTTGCAGAGCCACACCGGCGAGCTGCACGTCCTGCCCGCGCTGCCGCCGGCCTGGCCGAGCGGGCGGGTGACCGGTCTACGCGGTCGGGGCGGGCACACGGTCGGCATCACCTGGGCGAGCGGCCTGGCCACCGAGATCCTCGTCCGCCCGGACCGGGCCGGCACCGTCCGCCTGCGCTCCCGGATCCTGACCGGCACCGTCACCGTGGTCGACACCGCCGACGGTACGGCCGCCCGGACCACCCGGATCGAGTCCGACCTGATCGAGGTCACCGTGCAGGCCGGGCGCACCTACCGGGTCACCAGTTCCGGGGCCGCCACGCCGACGCTGGAGCAGAGCTTCAGCAACGTCGGCATCACCAGCGACAGCAACACCAACGTCGGGAACTTCGACGGCGGTGGGGCCTCGCTCTCCGCGCAGGCCCTCGCGCAGGCCGGTGCGAGCCCGGGTGGCACGGTGAGCCGCAACGGGGTCAACTTCCGCTGGCCCAACGTCAGCTCCGGGGCCGCCGACAACGCCATCGCCTCGGGCCAGACCATCGGCGTGACCGGCACCGGCAGCACGCTCGGCTTCCTGCTGACCGGCACCTACGGAGCGGTGTCGGGGACCGGCACTGTGGTCTACGCCGACGGCACCCGCCAGACGTTCACGTTGAGCTCGCCGGACTGGTACGGCGGGCCGCACTCCGGGGGCACCGCGGCCATCGTGTCCGCGTACCAGAACCGGCCCAACAACGTCCGTCAGAACACCGCCGCGTGTGTCTACTACGTCGGCGTGGCGTTGCAGAGCAAGGCGGTGGCCTCGGTCGTGTTGCCGAACATCAGCGCCCGTCCCGCGACGAACGTGCCGACCATGCACATCTTCGCCATCGCGATCGGGGGCTGACGGCAACGAATCCAGCTCGGGGGAGCACGACCGGGCCCGTCCCACCTGGGGCGGGCCCGGTCGCGGTCGGCGGTCGGCGGTCGGCGCTGACCGTCGGTCACCGCCTCGTCTAGCGGATGCGCTCCCCGCGGCTCTCGATCCGGAAGTAGTCGAAGGCGACGTCGAGGTCTGTGGAGGTGCCGGCCCGGTTGAAGGCCGACAGCCCGGCCTTCGTCACGTCGGCGTTCAGCGTCTGGGTGCCGATGTAGCGGTAGACGCTTCCGTCGGTGGAGTAGTAGGCGCGGTAGCTGGCCCCGACCTTGGTCAGTCGCAGCCAGACGGCGCCGTCGGCCCCGACGATGCGCTGGGCGTCGGCTCCGGTGATCTCCAGGGTGGACGCCGTGCCGTTCTGTTCTCGCAGGAAGACGATCCGGGTCTTGTTGACGGCGGCTGTCGCGTTCCCCATCTCCCAGGCGAGCTTCACGTAGTTGTTGTCGTCGGCGTACCCGAGAACACCGCCCTGCTCGTTGTTGGCGGCGAGTGGGCGGGAGAACACGACCCTGGATTCGGCCGTCCAGTCACCGTCGACGTCCTGGAGGGCCAGGTTCCTCGCGGTGTTCACAGTGCCCTGGAGGTCGCCCTGTTGCGCGGTGATGACCAGGGACCCGTCGGCCACACGCCGGCTGCTCTCGTCCGGGCGGACCCACTGCCACTGCGGGCCGAGCTGGGCCGAGTCGAACTCGTCGCTGCCGGTGATCGTGGTGTTCAGGTCCACCGTGTAGACCGACGAGGCTCCGCCGTTGGTGACGGTGACGCGGGCCTGCCCGGTGGGGCTGGTCGCCTGCTCGACCGCGACCGTGGCGGCGGGGTCGGCGGCGCTGGCGGTGACAGTTGGCGCGGTGGTGGTGCCGGCCGGCGTGAGGGCGTTGTAGCGCAGCACCGTCGGCGCGAAGGACGCCAGACGCCTGCCGTCGACGCGCAGGGCCTTCAGCGTCGTGTCGGGCACCAGGTTGAAGACGTAGTTCTTCACCAGGGGGCCGAAGAAGCTCTCCGTCGTGACCTTGACGACCGCCTGACCGGGTACGCCGGCCGCCTGGGAGATGACCTCGTAGCGGGCCTTCCGGTCGGCCGTCCGCACCTTCGTGATGGTCGGCGACGCCCCGGCCGGCAGCGGGATGGTGTACGAGGTGTCCGACAGGTTGAAGCCGCCGAACCTCTTTCCGTTGACGACGATCGTCGCCGACAGTGGCGCGTCGTCGACCGGGATGTCCCGTCCGCTGAACTCCTTCCAGTAGTTCACCGAGGTGTCCCGCCAGTCGGCCGCGTCCGCCTCGTGGACCGCCAGCTTGGCGCGTACCTCGGCGAACCGGCGTGCGTCGATGTCGGGTTGCAGCGCGTCCCAGGTCTCCCGCATCCAGGTCACGTACTGCACGCCCATCTGATAGCGGTAGACCAACTCGTCCCAGAACGTCCGGCCGCTGTTCATCCGATGGCCCCACGGCACGTGGTGGAACCACATCAGCAGGCTCTCCGGGACCGAGTTGATGTTCCCGTAGCGCTGCTGCAACCGGGGGAAGTACTGGGCGGCCAGGTTACTGCCGGTGGGGGAGCGGTCGAAGCCCAGACCGACGCTGTCGGCCTTGTTGTAGTAGATCGGGCTCCAGTCGTCGCGGCCCGCCCAGTCGGCGGGGTCGGGGCGGTAGTGGGCGCCCTCGGCGAACTGGTGGCCGATGCCCAGCGGCGTCTGGTAGCTGACCAGCGACTCCCACGAGCCCATCATCATCCGATGGATGGTGTCGACGACGCGCCGGTCGTTGCTCCAGGTCATCCGCGTCCAGTCGGTCGCGATGTCCGCCGAGTCGAGCGTCCAGTTCCACGCCTGACGTCCGAAGGCGAAGAGGTTCGCCTGGGCGAAGTGGTGCCCGGTCAGGTTGTCCGCGTTGCCGAGGTTGGCGACACCCACGATGGCGGTGTCCGGGTGGTGCTGGGCGGTCCCGTCGACGATGTTGCCGACCAGGCGCTTCTTGAGCAGTTTCCCGTTCGCGTCGGTCGCGTACGTGTCGGTCTTGAGGATCTCCTCGTACATCGGGCCGAGGTAGGCCAGCATCCAGTTCTGGCCGGTGTACTCCTGCGTGATCTGGAGTTCGAGGGCCTGGTTGGTGTTCTCCATCCGACCGAACATCGGGTGGACGGGCTCCCGGGCCTGGAAGTCCAGTGGCCCGTTCTTGGTCTGGAGGAACACGTTGTCGGCGAAGCGTCCCCGGCTGCCGGCCGGCTGGACCTCGTCGTCGATCGGCCCGAACTCCAGGTAGGCCCGCTTGAGCCGGTCGTTGTCGACCTCGGCGTTGTAGACGAACGTCCGCCAGTGCACTGTCATGCCGAGCGGCGCGACCGCGGCGGCGATGGCGTTGGCGCCGTCACCGTGGTCGTACCCGAAGTCCTGTGGCCCCGGCTGGCCCTCGGAGTTGGCCTTGACGGTGAGGCCCATGAAGTCCGGGATCGCGGCCTGGATCTGCTGGGCCCGACGGTGCCACCAGCCCCGGAAGTCCGCTCCGTACGGGTCGAGTTGACTGTTGGTCAGGGTGTCCGGCGCGAACCGGCTGTCGGTCGGTGCGGTGTAGCGGATCGACAGGCCCAACCTGATGCCGTACGGACGCAGCGCGTCGGCGAGGGCCGCCTCCTGCGCGATGCGGGTGCTCGTCAGGTACGCGTTGTCGGCGTTGACGTTGTTGATGGTGATGCCGTTGATGCCCAGGGACGCCAACGCGCGGGCCATGACGAGGTAGCGGTCGAGAATGACGGGCAGGTTGCGGCCCGCGCTGGCACCGGTCGCGGCGAAGTTGAAGATCGCCCCGCTCTCCCCGTTCAGCCCGCCCAGCCCGGAGGCGTTGTTGCCCGCGTAGAGACGCTCGGTCTCCCAGTTGTTCAGCAACCGATGCTTGATCTTCGGTGACTCCGCGACGCGGAGGTGGTCGATGGGTTTCCGGGTCTGTAGCAGCCGGAGGAAGGCGAAGGTGCCGTACAGCGCACCGAGGTCGGTGTTGCCGGCGATGACGGTGAAGCGTGTGCCGCCCCTCGACACCGACCGGACGAGGTAGCCCTCGTCGCCCACCTTCGCCAGGTCGCCGGTCGCGATGGTGCGGCCCACCAGCGGCGAACTCGTGGGCGTGCCCACCACGACCGCGCCGTCCGGGACCGTGCCACCGGCGACCGTCGCGACGGGCGTCGGCTGACCGAGCAGCCCGCCCAGACCGCGGACCAGTTCGTCCCGGGCGGCGCCCAGCGTGGTCTCGGCGAGCTTCTCGCTCGAATCGGGGGCCATGGCGAGGTCGGTGGTGTGCCGGTGGACCTTCGTGGCGTCGGCGTTCTCGACCACGATCGCCGTGGCCGCGCGGAGGTAGTCACCGCGCAGCTTCGCATCGTCGACCGGTACGTATCGCAGCCACAGGTCGGAGCCGTTGTAGTCGTCCGGCGACGGGGCCGCGGCGACGGGCATGGTGGTGGCGACCGTGAGGGTGGCCGCGACGGTGGCCAGTGCCGTGCCCAGCACGATGAGGGTCCGTCGTAGCCTGGGCGTCGAGCCTCGGATCATCGCCGTCTCCTCGTTCGTCCACTCGTCGCCGTGCGCCCGGCGCGGGAGCACGACGACGTCGACAGATGGGTGCGCGTCGATGTTGCTCGGTGGGGCCGTGCCTCGGCAACGAGTTGTCGTTTCTTGCCGCGGCCCGTGCGGCCCCAATCTCCCCGACACGTTCCGCGAGAGCGGCCCTCGACATGGTGGAACATGGCTGCGGAATCTCGGTGCTGTCCGGAATTGTCGTAGCCGGTACTTAGGCTGCCGCGGTGAGTATGAACGGCAACTGGCTGCGCGTTTCGCCCGACGAACTGGAGCGGGCGAGGACAGACCTCGGCTGGGCCTACGACCTCGCGATGACGCAACGGAACGACGACTCTGAACGCTGGGAGGGCATCGACAAGGCCTGGGACGGGTTCGAGTTCCTCCTCGATCGGCTGGGCTTCGAGATTCCGCTGGTCTCGGGCGCGGAGCGGTTCGTGGAGCTGCCCGACGTCGAGCCCGACAGCGAGGAGATGTTCGACTTCCTGGAGAACCTCGAAGACGACTGGGGCTACGGGCCGCCCTCCTATCTGACACCGGTCGACGTCGCGACGGCGGCCGCGCGCCTGGCCGAGCTCACCCAGGACGACCTCATCCGAGGCGTCGACCCACAGGAGCTGGTCCGGGCCGACATCTACCCCGGAACCTGGGACCGACCCGGCCAACTTGCGTGGGTGGCCCATTACCTGCCCGACGTCCAACGCTTCTTCGGTGCGGCCGCCAGGGATGGCGCCGCGCTGATCTGCTGGCTCGACTGAGCGGAGACCGCACGCCATGCGGGTCACCTCGACGTCGTGCGCGAGCTGATTGACGGAAAGACAGGCCTCGGCCCTCGATAGCTGCCTTCCCCTCGAACGGGTCGCTTTCGGGGACGTGTTCACTGCTCCGAGGGAGGTGGCAGGCTCGCGGCGAGCGCCGGCCGCTGGCGTATCCACGGTCGGGGGCGACCCGCTTTCCGGTCGCGGGCGGCCGTCGACTGGCGGACAACGAGGCGTACCGGCAGGACCATCGGCCGTCCGGTGTGCCCGGGGGCGCCCTCGATCATCGTGAGCAGGTGCCGGGTCGCCGCGGAACCCTCCGCGTAGAACGGTGCCGCGACCGTGGTGAGGCCGGGGGTGACGATGTCGGCGGCGAGAGTGTTGTCGAAACCCACGATGCTGACGTCGCCCGGAACGTCGACGCCCATCCGGGTGAGGCCCCGGATGAGCCCGATCGCCATCTGGTCGTTGAAGGCGAGGACGGCGGTCGCGGGACGAGCGCGCAGCTCCTCGGCAGCCCGTTCGCCACCCTCGATGGTCGGGCTGAACGGGCCGATCTGGCGCACCTTGATTTCGAGTTCCATGCCGGCTTCGAGCAACGACCGCCAGCGGATGCCGTTCGGCCAGGACGCCTGCGGCCCCGCGACGTAGGTGATGTGGTCGTGCCCCAGTTCCCCGAGGTGCTCGGCGGCCCGCCGGACCCCACGGGGGTTGTCCGTCACGACGCAGGGCACGTCGGCGACGGAGCGGTTGAGGACCACCACTGGCCGCTGCTTGGCGAACATCCGGATTGCCGAGTCCGACATCCGGCTGCTGGCGAGCACGATCCCGTCGACTGTCGACATCGTGCGTTCGATCGCCGCGCGCTCCACCCGGTCGGACTCCTGGGCGTCGATGAGCACCATGGTGTACTCGTTGTGCATCGCCGCCTCCTGCGCCCCGCGCACGATCCCGGCGTACACCGGGTTGGTGATGTCGGCGATGACGAGCGCGATCATGCGCGTGCGGGACGTGGCGAGGGCGCGGGGAAGCGGGTTGGTCCGGTAGCCCAACCGCTCGGCGACCTGCCGGATCCGTTCGGCGGTCTCGGAGTTGACGCGACTCGGCCGGGAGAAAGCGCGGGACACCGTGGACGGTGAGACGTCCGCCTCAAGGGCGACGTCGTAGATCGTGACTCGCTTTTCCGGCGGCCTGGTGTGGTCGGGCATCTGCATGCTCCTCCCGGCTACGCGCCGTGATCATGGTATGACGGCCGTGAATACTCGGCAATGCCCCCGCAACAATCCAGCGCCCGGAACACATTCGCGCGAGGCAATACATGGCAACCCGTTGCCGCCGCGGCGCGCCGGCTGCCTCAATCAGCACTGATGACACCTGGCGGAGGGAACGGCTCATGGGTATCTCACGACGCGGCGCTCTCCTGGTCACGGCATCGTCGCTTCTGGTGGGCACGGTCGGGTGTGGGGCACCCGAGGCCCCCGGCGACAACAAGGGCGACAGCACCGGTGAGGTGCCGCAGCGGCCCGGTAAGGCCGTCACGCTCAACGTCCTCGACGTGGCGGGCAACCTCCAGCTGACCCAGGCAATGATCGACGAGTTCGTCTCGAAGAACCCCGACGTGATCTCCCGGGTGACCTATTCGAAGGCGCCGGCGCCCGAACTGGCCGGGAAGATCAAGGCCCAGCAGGGGGCGGACCGGGTGGACATCGGCCTCGTGCTGACCGGCGTCGACGGTCTGGCCGCCGGGATCGAGCAGGGGCTCTGGATCGACGTGTTGCCAACCTTCCAGGACCGCCTCGGCGCCATGAGCAACTATCTGGCACCGGCCGCCGCGATGCAGAAGCTCGCTGGCAACGCGGGCGTCACCGTCACCTACTACCCGTCAGGTCCGCTGCTCGAGTATCTGCCGTCCCGCCTGGCGACGCCACCCACCAGCGCGGACGCGCTGCTCGCCTGGGCCAGAGCCAACCCCCGGAAATTCCAGTACGCCCGGCCGGCCAACTCCGGACCGGGGCGGACGTTCCTGATGGGTCTGCCCTACATCCTGGGGGACACGAACCCCAAGGACCCCACTGCGGGCTGGGACAAGACGTGGGCCTTCCTCAAGGAGTTGGGCCAGTACGTCGACTACTACCCGTCCGGCACCACCGAGACGATGAAGAACCTCGCCAACGGCACCGCGCATCTCATCGTCAGCACAACCGGTTGGGACATCAACCCGCGGGTGCTCGGCACGGTGCCCAAGGAGGCCAGGATCACCCCGATCGACGGCTTCCACTGGGTCACCGACGCGCACTACGCCGTCCTGCCCAAGGGCGTGTCGACCGACACCCAGGCCGCGGTGCTGGCCCTGCTGGCGTTCATGCTCACCCCTGAGCAGCAGGCGAAGGCGTACGACGAGGGTTACTTCTACCCGGGCCCGGCGATCAAGGAGGTCCAGCTCTCGTCGGCGCCGCAGAAGAGCCAGGACGCGATCCGGGAGTTCGGCCGCCCCGAGTACGACGCGCTGATTGCCGGAAACCCGACCGAGGTCCCGCTCGACGCGAAGAGCCTGGTGGCGGCGTTCAGCCGCTGGGACCGGGAGATCGGCGGCGGCAAGGTCAAGCAGGGATGAGCGCCTTCACCCAGCTGCGGCTGGACGGGGTGTCCCGCCGCTTCGGTGGTCAGGCCGCGCTCACCGACCTGGACCTGACGATCGAGGCGGGGGAGTTCATCGCCCTGCTCGGCCCGTCCGGCTGCGGCAAGTCGACGGCGTTGAACTGCCTGGCCGGGCTGCTCCCGTTGACGCAGGGGAGCATCTGGCAGGACGAGCGCCGCATCGACACGCTCCCGCCGGAGCGGCGCGGCTTCGGCATGGTGTTCCAGAGCTACGCCCTCTTTCCGCACCTGACGGTCCGGGCGAACATCGCCTTCGGGCTGCGGATGCGGCGGCTGCCCAAGGAGGAGACGCGCCGGCGTACGGCGGAGGCGGTGCGGCTGGTGCGGTTGGAGGACCACGTCGACAAGCTCCCCGGTCAGCTCTCGGGTGGCCAGCAGCAACGCGTCGCGATCGCCCGCGCCGTCGTGTTCGAGCCGTCCCTGGTGTTGATGGACGAGCCGCTGAGCAACCTCGACGCCAAACTGCGCCTGGAGATGCGGACCGAGATCCGCCGCCTGCACCAGTCGTTGGGGCTCACCACCGTCTACGTGACCCACGACCAGGAGGAGGCGCTGTCCCTGGCCGACCGGCTGGTGGTGCTGCGGGAGGGGCGGGTGCAGCAGATCGGCTCGCCGCGTGAGCTGCACACCCGACCGGCGAACTGGCACGTCGCCGACTTCATGGGCTATCGCAACCTGTGGCGGGGGCGGGTGGAGCAGTCCGACGGCGGCCGGGCCACCGTCGAGTCGTCCGGCCATCGCCTGCTCGGCGAGGTGGTGGGGGGCCTCCAGCCCGGCGCGGACGTCGTGGTCGCGGTACGCCCCGAGGACATCCGCGTCGACGGGCCCGGCGAGACCCGCAACGCCATGTCGGCGACTGTCGAGGTGGTGGAATACCAGGGCCGCGAGTTGGCGGCAGAGGCCCGCACCGACACCGGGCTGCTGCTGCACCTGCGGACCGAGCAGCGGATCGCGCCGGGCGACCAGGTCAAGCTCGCCGTCGACACGCAGCGGCTGCTCGTCTATCCCGCCGACACGTCGGCGCAGCCCGACCGCCTCGCGAACGCCTCGGGGGCGACGCGGTGAGCGGCGCCGGGCCCGGGAGACCGCTGGCGCACTGGCAGCACCGCCTCGCCGAGCGGGGCGTCGATCGCCAGCTCTGGTTGCTGCTCCCGGCCCTGGTCTTCGTCATCGCCCTGTTCCTCTACCCGTTCTTCTACGGGCTGACGCTCTCGTTCCAGCCGACCAGAGGCGGGCCGTTCAGCGACTACGCCCGGTTCTTCTCCGACTCCTACGAACGGGGCACGATCTGGATCACGCTGCGGATCGCGTTGCCCGCCGCGCTCCTGAACGTCCTCGCCGCGGTGCCGATCGCCTACCGGATGCGTGGCCGGTTCCGGGGCAAGCGGCTGGTCACCACGCTGCTGGTCGTGCCGATCACGCTCGGCACGGTCCTCACCGCACAGGGGTTGCTGAACTTCCTCGGCCCGACCGGCTGGTTCAACCGGATCCTGTTGGCCGGCAACCTGGTCGACGAGCCGGTGCGGCTGACCCACAACTACTGGGGCGTGTTCTTCTCGCTGGTGATCACCGGCTTTCCGTTCGCGTTCCTGCTGGTGCTGTCGTACCTGTCCGGCATCGACCCGACCCTGGAACGGGCGGCCGCGACGCTGGGCGCGGACTGGCGTCGTCGGTTCACCCGGATCACCCTGCCGCTGCTGATGCCCGGCCTGGCCACGACCTTCTGCCTGACGTTCGTCCTGGCGTTCAGCGTGTTCCCGTCGGCCGTTCTGGTCGGCAACCCGGCCGGAGAGACCCGGGTCATCTCCCTCGCCGCCTACCAGGCGGCCTACGAGCAGTACGACTACCCGTACGCGTCGGCGATCGCCATGATCATGGGCTTCGTCGAGCTGGTCATCATCGCTGTGGTGCTGGCCGCCCGTAGCCGCTTCTACACCGGCTCCACCGGAGGCAAGGGCTGATGGCAACGAGCACCCAGGCCCCACCAGCGCGGCCCCCCGCCACCAGCACCGACCGACGGCGGCGCATCACCGCGCGCCCGGCCGCCTGGATCGTGTGGGGCGTCGTCATCTTCTTCTTCCTCAACCTGCTGGGCGTCGTGGCGTCCGTGCTGGTCAGCTCGTTCGGCCGGCGCTGGTTCGACACCTGGCTCCCGGACGGCTACACCACCAGCTGGTACGCCCGAGCCTGGGACGAGTTCGCGCTGTTCCAGGTCATCGTCGTGACGCTGGAGGTCTCCGTACTCGTCGTTGGCCTCTCGCTGGTGATCGGCGTGCCGGCCGCCTACGCCCTCGCGCGGCGCTCGTTCCCGGGCAAACGGCTGATCTTCCTGGTGTTCCTGCTGCCCATCCTGATGCCCCCGATCACGTACGGCATCCCGCTGGCGACAGTCCTCTACAAGTTCGGCCTGGCCGGGCACATGTCCGGGGTGGTGCTCGCCAACCTCGTGCCGTCGGTGCCCTTCGTTATCCTGACCATGACCCCGTTCATCGAGCAGATCGACCCGAGGATCGAGAGCGCCGCGCGCATGTGCGGCGCCGGCCTGCGGACGGTGTTTATCCGGGTCCTCACGCCGCTGCTCGTGCCGGGCATCCTCGCCTCCGCGATCCTCGTGCTGGTCCGCACCGTGGGCATGTTCGAGCTCACCTTCCTGACCGCCGGGCCGGACTCGCAGACCCTGGTGGTGGCGCTCTACTACTCCATGTCCGCGTCGGGGATCAGGGCTCAGCAGTCGGTCGACGCCATGGCGGTCATCTACACCTCGATGATGCTGGTCCTCCTCGTCGTCGCGCTGCGCTACGTCAACCCGACCCAGCTGGTGGCCCGGGTCAAGGACGAGCCGGAGCACTGAGGCCGGCGCCGGCCGCCTCGTCGAGGATCTCGCCCAGGCGGCCCGCGACGGTGAGGAGCGCCGGCAGCCTCGTCCGCAGACCGCGATAGGCCGCGGCGAGAGCCGGGTCCACCGCGACGGGCTCGCCGCGGGCGACACCGGGATCGAGCTGGGCAACCGCCTTCCGAAGATCGCAGGTCTGACCGGTCGCGAAGAGCCCGAGGGCCGCCGCGCCGAGGGTGACGTGCTCGGCCACACCCGCGACCCGGACCGGGCAGTCCAGCACCGCCGCCATCACCTCGCGCCACAGCGGAGACCCGAAGGCACCGCCGGTCAGGCGGACGCTGCGGATCGGCGTCAGCGCGGCCAGCCGGTCACGGACACCAGCGAGTTGCAGGCAGACACCCTCCACGGCGGCCCGCACCAGGTGGCCGCGCGAGTGCTCGCTGCGCAGGCCCAGGAACGCGCCCGGCGGGGCGCAGCCCTGCGGCGGGGCCTCATCGGCCCGCAGGTAGGGCAGCATCACGAGACCATCGCTGCCCGGTGCGATCCGCTCGGCGAGATCCAGGAGCGCGGGCGCGGCCCCGTCGTCACCGAGGACACCTCCCGCCCACCGTACGACGTTGCCGCCGTTGCTGAGCGCGCCGCCGACAACCCACGCGTCGTCGGTCAACGCACCGCAGGAGAAAGTCTCCGCCGGGTCGGTGAGGGGAGCCTCGACGACCGTTCGCAGGGCCCCGGTGGCCCCGAGCGTCAGGCCACCGACGGTGGGGTCGGTCGCCGCCGCGCCCAGACTCCGCAACGGACCGTCACCCGCGCCGACGACGACCGGTGTGCCGGAGGGCAGGCCGACCGCGCGCCCGGCCATCGCCGACAACCGCAACACCGCCGTCGTGGGCAGCACCGGGGGCAGCTGACTCTCGGACACCCCGGCAAGATCGAGTACTGCCGAACTCCACAGCCGACGGTGCACGTCGAACATCCCGGTGCCCGATGCGGAGGACAACTCGGTCACCAACATCCCCGTGAGCCGATGGACCACGTAGTCCTTGAGGCCGATCCACCACCGCGTCGCGGTGCAGAGCCGCGGCTCGTGGCGGGCGAACCACAGCAGCTTGCAGAGCGGGTTCATCGGGTGCACGGGTGTGCCCGTCAACCGGTGCAGTTCCCGGCTCTGGCCGGACAACCGCAACTCGCGGGCCGCCTCCGACGACCGCCTGTCGTGCCGGGTCAGCAGCGGCGTCACCGGCGTCATGGCCGCGTCCAGCCCGATCAGGCCGTACCTGGCGGAGCTGAGCGCGACGGCGACCACCTCCGCCCCGCAGGTGCCGGCCACACACGCGGACATCGCCGCCACTGTGGCCGCCATCAGCACGTCCGGGTCCTGTACCTGCCAGCCGGGTATCGGCTCAAGCAGTGGGTACTCCCGCGTCGCGACGTGTCGGGCGGTGCCGTCCAGTGCGAACGCGACAGCCCGCACGGCCCTGGTGCCCACGTCGACTCCGACGATCACCCGCCGCTCCGGCCCCATCCGCCCATGGTCGAGCGGTGTTCGGCGGACCGGCAAGCGGTTGCGCGCAGTTGTCGTCACGCCGGCCCGCAGCCGACCCGTTCGCGCGGAAGATCGGGCGTCACCGACGCGAGTGGTGACAGGATTGCCCCCATGCCTGCTCGCGCACTGAGCTTCGGAATGGTGGCCAGACAATACGAACGGTACCGGCCGGGGTACCCCGCCGAGCTTGTCGACCTGGTGCTGACGTACGCGGGCCGGCCCGTTCGAACGGCCCTCGAGATCGGCGCCGGCACGGGCAAGGCGACCCGGCTGTTCGCCGCAGCGGGCGTCACGGTCACCGCGACCGAACCGGACCGGGCCATGCTCGCCGAGTTGCGCAAGCACGTGCCAGCAGGCGTCCACACCGTCCGCGCCGCGTTCGAGGACCTGCGGCCGGGCGCGACGTACCACCTGGTCTACGCGGCGGCGGCCCTGCACTGGACGACACCGCAGGGGCGGTGGTCGCGGATGGCCGCGCTGCTGGAACCCGGCGGCGTGTTCGCCTCGTTCGGTGGACCCACCCAGCTGGTCGACCCGGCGGTGGCGGACGCTGTCCGCGCCGCCCGGGAGCCCTTCCTGGAGAGCGACGAGATCCCCTCGCCCGACGGCACGCCCCCGGAGCAGGCCATGCAGTGGCCGGGCACCGAGCTCCAACGGTCCGAGTGGTTCACCGATGTGCAGCAGACCGTGATCGAGCGTCGACTGACGATGAGTGCGCGCGACTACGTCGGGCATCTGTCGACGATCTCGGCGTACCTCGAGCTGTCGACCTCCACGCAGGAGCAGGCCTTCGCCCAGATCGAACAGGTCCTGCCCGAGACCGTCGAGCTCCGCGCCGACCTCATCGTCCATCTCGCCCGTCGGCGCCCCGATCAGTAGCGCCGACGGCGCTCAGACCAGGAACTCCTCCCGCATCCGCGCGCCCAGGTTGATCCCGCCGACCGCCCGAGGGCCGGCCGGATCGTGCACGGCGACGGTGTTGTTGCGACGCATCAGCTCCCGGACCGCGGGTGGCAGTCGCGGCGGGTCGTCCATGGCCGCGAGGACCTGCCCGGCACTGACGATCAGCCGATCGGCCAGGGTGGCGGCGTCGGTGTCCACCCGCACCCGGCCGTACTCCCAGCCGGAGGTGGTCAGGTCGAGCACCTCGAACACGCGGGTCACCACCGGGTTCGGGTCGGTCACCCGGTCGAGCCGGGGCGCCCGCTTGCCGACCACGGTGACCGCGGCGGCCACCTGCGCGTACGGGTGGAAGCCACACGGCAACGCGAACAGCGGCCAGCGCAGGGCCGGGCCGGCCTCCTTCCACAGCGGCCGGTAGTTACGGCGGTGCACCAGCAGCCGTCGGCCCGTCCGCCGGTGGATCTCCTGCGCCTGGGCCTGAAGGTCCACGTGGGCCTCGTCGGCGACCTGACTCACGATCCGGGTCGCCACCACCAGGCCGTCGTCGCTGTCGAGCGAACCGGTGAGCGCGTCGACCTGCTCGTTGAACCGGACCCGCGCGTGGGGGCCGTACCGGGACTGGACGTCGTGCAGCAGCGCCTGCTGGCGTCCCGGGTCGAGCTGGACTCGCCTACCGCCCAGCAATCGACGGAGCCAACGCATGTCGCCTCGATTCAGCAGAGCCGTCGCGGACGGCGGCAATGCTAGTGCGTCGACCCTCCCTCATGTTCCCAAGGGGGGTTGATCGACTCGGCTCTCGGAGACGGCGATCACCGCCGACGGGGCGTGATCAGCCCTGACTCGTACGCCCACACGACCAACTGGGCCCGGTCGCGGCAGTGCAGCTTCGTCATCGCCCGGTTGACGTGTGTCTTGGCGGTCAGTGGACTGATCACCATGCGCGCGGCGATCTCGTCGTTGGGCAGCCCACGGGCGACCAGTTCGACGATCTCCTGCTCCCGGGCGGTCAGCACGTCGCGTCCGGCGGTCGGCACGGCCGGCGGTGGTCCGGCCACGAACTCACTGATCAGTGTGCGGGTGACGGTCGGCGCGAGCAGCGCGTCACCGCGCGCCACGACCGTGACGGCGTGCAGCAGGTCGGCGGGGTCGGCGTCCTTGAGGAGGAAGCCGCTGGCGCCCGCGCGGAGCGCGGCGAACACATAGGAGTCGAGCCCGTAGTTGGTGAGGATGAGAACGCGGATCGCCGCCAGGTCGGGATCGGCGGCGATGCGCCGGGTGGCCTCGATGCCGTCGAGGCCCGGCATCTGCACGTCCATCAGGACGACGTCCGGGCGCAGACTCCGGGACAGGTGGACGGCCGAGGTGCCGTCGGTCGCCTCGCCGACGACCTCCAGGTGGTCCTCGGCGTCGAGCAGTGCCCGAAAGCCGGCCCGCATCAGCGCCTGGTCGTCGGCGAGCAGCACCCGGATCATCCCGGCTCCTGGGAGAGGCGGGCGGTCATCGTGGGCCGTCCAGCGGGAAGGTGGCCCGTACGGTGAAGCCGTGGTCGTCGTGCGCGGCGGTCCGTAGTGTGCCGCCCAGGGCGCTGACCCGCTCCCGCATGCCGCGCAGGCCCACGCCCGGGGTCAGCGGCTCGGTCGGCGACGCCCGACCGTCGTCGCTGACCGCGACGGTCAGCCCCGCCGGGGCGTACTCCACCTGGATGTGCGCGGTCGCGGGCCCGGCGTGGCGGGCCACGTTGGTGAGTGCCTCCTGGATGACCCGGTACCCGGCCTGGTCGACCTCGTCGGGCAGGTCGCCGCGCTGGCCGGTGACGGTCACCTGCACCGGTACGCCGACCGCCCGGGTCCGCTCGGCCAGCTCGTCCACCCGGGCCAGCCCGACCCGATCGCCGTCGGTCGGTGCGCGGAGGACGTCGAGGGTCGTGCGGAGTTCCCGCATCGCGGCGCCGCTGGCCTCCTGGATCGCCAGCAGCGTGGCCGACGGCTCCTCGCCGTGTTTGCGGGCCAGGTGCACGGCGATCCCCGCCTGCACCTTGATCACGGAGATGCTGTGGGTCAGGGAGTCGTGCAGGTCGCGGGCGATGCGCAGGCGCTCCTCCCCGGCGCGGCGCAACGCCATCTCCTCGCGGGTGCGTTCGGCCTCGACGGCCCGCTGCTCGACCTGCTCGAGGTACGCCCGGCGCTGCCGCGCGACGAGGCCGGCGACGTTGGCCGCCACGAACCAGCCGAGCAGCAGGGCCGTCCGCTCGGCGACCAGTTGGCCTGGTCGGCCGGCCGGCGCCATCGAGATGTCGCTGGCCAGGAAGCTACCGAGGAAGACAAGGCTGGCCACGGCGGCGGCCGACCGGTGTCCCTGCCAGGCGCTGACGTAGACCGCGCAGAGGACGGGGAACGCGGCGGACACCCCGGGATGCACCCGGACGTGAACGGCCAGCATGGCGACGGTGACCACGCCCAGCGCCACCACCGGGTATCGCCGGCACGCCGCCAGGGCCACCACGGTGGCGAGGACCAGGGCGACGTCGAGCACCTCGACCGGCGCGGCGTCCGGGGTGAGCACGGCGTTGCCGAGCAGGAGGACGCCGAGGGCGAGACCGCCGAGGGCGTACGGGAGGTCGCGGCGCATGGTCGCACTGTAGAACGGCCGTCGTCGGTGGAGCATCCCGCGCGCGTGGTAGCTGCGGCGTACCACGGACGCGGTATGAGCGGCGCGGCAAGTGTCTGCGACGGCACGACGTTTTCCCGGCCCGCCGGAACAAGCATCGAGCCCATGACATACCGCTTCTTCGCCCCCACACCGACGAGGGCGGCCACCGGCCGCACCGCAGCCGTCTACCAACAGTTGCGCGACGACTTCCTCGGGCCGTTGCCGACCTTCCAGGCGCTCTCGGCCGTGCCGGAAGTGCTGGCCGCGACCTGGGCGCTGATGCGGGAGGCGCTGCTCGCCGGGGACGCGCCCCGGGTCGACCGCGAACTCGTCGCGGCTTCGGTCTCCCGGGCCAACCGCTGTCAGTTCTGCGTCGACGCCCACGTGCTGCTGCTGCACGCGCTGGGCGCACCGAAGCTGGCGGAGACCGTCGCCCGGGGCGAGACGCCCGCCGAGCCGGGGCACGCGGCGCTCGTCGGCTGGGCGCAGGCGAGCCGCAGCCCCAGATCCGCCGACTGGACCAGCGCTTACGGCCCGGAGATCACCGGCACCCTGCTCGCCTTCCACTTCATCAACCGGGTCGTCTCCGCGTTGCTCGACCCCGATCTGCTCCCCGGCGGCCTGCAACGTTCCCCGCTGGTGCGCTCGGTCGGGGGCCGGCTCTACGCCAGGGCGGCCCGGGAGTCGAAGGAGCCCGGCCTGAGCCTTCCGCTGCTCGACGTCGACCCGACGGCATCACCTCCCGCCTGGGCGGGGGACGGCCCGGTGGGTGTCGCCTACGCGTCGCTGCGGAACGCCGCCACCCGGGGTGGGGACCTGCTGGGCGCGGTGGCGCGCCAGACCGTCACGGCCACGGTGCGCTGGGAGGACGGGCAGTTCCCGGCGCGGCCCACGGACTGGGCCGTCGACCTGGTCCGGGACGTGCCGGGCGCGGACCGCGTCGGGACGCGGATCGCGTTGCTGGCGGCGTTCGCGCCCGGCGCGATCAGCCCGGGCGACGTCGCTCTCTGGCGGCTCTCCCACCCCGCCGACGCCGACCTCGTGCGGTTGGTCGCGTACGGGGCGATCACGGCCACCGATCACGTCGCCCAGGCCCTCGCCTCGGCGCACCTCTAGGAGGCAACCCATGCGCAAGGCACTCGTCATCATCAGCGCACTGCTGCTCGTCGCGTTCGCCGTGCAGTTCGTCCTCGCCGCCGTGGGTGGGTTCACCAGACCCGCCGGCGACGACGCGTACGCGCTGCACAGCGTCAACGGCATGGCGGTGATCCCGCTTCTCACGCTGCTCACCGCCCTGTTCGCCGCGTTGGCGAAGGCACCCGGAAAGATCATCGGACTGGCGGTCCTCCCGATCGGCCTCGTCGCCCTCCAGCCACTCATCGCCATGGTGGCGGAGGCGTCCACCGACGCGTCGGGTGTCAGCACCCCGCTCGGCCTGACCATCGGTGGGTTGCACGCGCTCAACGGGATCATCGCGGTGCACGTCGTGGTCGGCGTCCATCGGGCGGCGCGACAGCTCGCCGTGCCGGTCCCCGCCGGCGCGGCTCGGCTGGTCACCCGGGAAGGAGAGCCGGCGTGACCACCGGGTCGCTGCTCGTGGCCGACCTCGTGATCGCGGTCCTCGCGGTCGCCGCCTGGCTGGGGGCTGGCGCCGCGTCCGCCGCCCGTCGTCGCCCGCTCGCACTGGGACTGGCGGTCGTCGCGCTGCTCGCCACGCTCGCCCGCGCGCTCACGATCACCGCCCTCGCCCGGGCCGGCTGGTGGTTCGCGGCGGAGAAGGTCCTCATCGCGGCTCCGCTGTCGCTCGCGGCGGTGGGTGTCGCCGGTCCGCGGTTGCTGCGGGCCCCGGGCGACATCCGGGCCGTCGCGGTCCCGCTCCTCTTCGCCGGGTACGCCACGAGCAGCGCCCTGCTCGTGACGGTCCTGCACGGCTATCCGGCGTCGGCCGGGGCGGGGCTGCTGGCGGTCGCCGGGGTCGTGACGGCCACGGTGATCTCGGCGCGTGCGCTCGGTGCGCGCCCGTCCCGGACGGCGTCCCGGGCGGCCCTCGTGGTGGCGGTCGCGGCCCTGCTGACCGGAACCGGGCTGACCGTCACCCCGGGCGCCGCACCCGCCGTACCGCATGAGCATGGTTCTCCGGCGACCCGCATCGCCGACGAACCCACCCGGCGGTTCACACTGACCGCCGCAACCGCCACTGTGGACGCGGGCGGGCGGAACGTCGCGGCGTGGGCGTTCAACGGGCAGGTCCCCGGACCGGAGTTGACCGCCACCGTCGGCGACGTCCTGGAGGTGACGCTGCGCAACCGGAACATCGAGCGCGGCGTCACAGTGCACTGGCACGGGTACGACGTGCCAAACGATCAGGACGGGGTACCCGGCGTGACCCAGGCGGCGGTGCGGCCCGGGCAGGAGTTCGTCTACCGGTTCCGCGCCGACCAGGCCGGAACGTACTGGTACCACACGCACTCGGCCTCCGATGTCGGCGTGCGGATGGGTCTCTACGGGGTGCTGGTGGTGCGACCGGGCCCGGTGACCGGCCTCGACGTCACAGTGCCGGTGCACACCCTGGCGGGCCGTCCGTTGCCCGCGCCGAGGGTGGAGAAGGTCGAGGCCGGCGTGCCGGTGCGGTTGCGGCTGATCAACACCGACAGCACGACGCACCGGTACGCCCTGGCCGGGACCGCGTTCCGGGTGGCCGCGGTCGACGGCGTCGACCTGCGCGGCCCGACGCCGCTGGTGGACACCGCAGTGCTGATCCCGGCCGGGGGCCGCTACGACCTGGTCTTCGACGCGCCGGCGACCCCGGTGGCACTGGTCGTCGACGGACGGACCGTCTACTCGACCGGACCGGTGTCGACGGCGACCGGTGCCTGGCCGGTGCTGGATCCACTCGGCTACGGCGCGACCGCCCCGGTGCAGTGGTCCCGGTTCGACAAGACGTTCACCCTCGTCCTCGATCGCGGCCTCGACCTGCGCAGACTGCTACCGCGGTACGCCCACACCGTCAACGGCGCGGCCGATCCGGACATCCCACCGCAGGTCGTACGCCTGGGTGACGTCGTACGGTTCACGATCGTCAACCGGTCGCAGACCGTGCACCCGTGGCACCTGCACGGCCACCACGTCCTGGTGCTGGCCCGCGACGGTCGACCGGCGACCGGAAGCCCGCTGTGGCTGGACTCGTTCGACGTCCGTCCGGGCGAGGTGTGGGAGGTGGCGTTCCGGGCCGACAACCCGGGGATGTGGGCCAACCACTGCCACAACCTGGCGCACGCCGATGCCGGGATGACGCTGCATCTCACCTACTCGTGATCGCCGAGACGGGTAGTTTTCTGTCATGACTGAGGACACCTTCCGTTCGGTGGCGATCGAGCGCACCAGCCTGGGCAACTACGTCGTGCGGAACTCCCGTGGTGGGTCGGTGTCGCTGGGCACGGGCGAGGACGGCAGTTTCACGCCGGTGGAGTTGCTGCTGGCCGCCATCGGCGGTTGCGCCGCGGTGGACGTGGACCACATCACCAGTCGTCGTGCCGAGCCGACCGAGTTCACCGTCGCCGTGACCGGTGACAAGATCCGGGACGAGGCCGGCGGAAACCGGATGCGCAACCTGCGGGTCGAGTTCACGGTGACGTTCCCGGAGGGCGCGGAGGGCGACGCGGCCCGTGCGGCGCTGCCCCGGTCGTTGCAGCAGTCGCACGATCGGTTGTGCACGGTCTCCCGTACCGTCGAGCTCGGCACTCCCGTCGCGATCGCCGAGGGCCCGGGGCCATCAGCGACTGATCGGCGCTGAGCACTGCTACTCAGGCCTGTGCGGCTCGTTCGTGCGAGGGTGGCGGGATGCGTCGACTACTGGTGCCACTGCTGATCGTCCTCACCGTGGTGGTGGCGTGTGCCGACCCGAACGCCCAGCCGGGTCGCTCGGACCCGACGGTCGCGCTGCCGGCGCCCACCGAGTTGCTCGCCGACGGCAGCGTGCCCTGGGCCGACCTGAAGATCACCGACGAGGACTTCAACGGTCGCCCTGCCGCGCCGAGAACGCCGGCCAACGACAGCGAACCGTGCCGGGCGGAGCAGCTGGCCGGTCGGCTCACCACCTGGACGCGGCCCGGCAACGGCGGTGAGACGCCTCGGGGCTTCGACGCCGCCATCGGCAAGCTCATCGGCGAAGTGGACGTGCGGAACTCGTCGACGGTCGAGTGCACCCTGCAGGGCGAGGTGCCCACGACCATGCGCGCCGCCGGTCGCGAGATCCCGATGCTCTACACCCACGGCATCGACGAGGAGGGCCGCACCCGGGTGATCGTCGTGCCGGCCGGCGGCAACGCCAGCCTGCGTCTGGACTGGTCCGGACCGTTCTGCCAGCCGGTGAAGGGGTCGTTGGAGCTCGCGATCGAGCTGCCGCACGACGGTGGCAGGCTGCGCGCACCGGTAACCGCCGTCGAGCGTCCGGGCTGTCCGCAGGGGGAGGGGGTCAACCCCCGCGCGCGCGGGACGCTGTCCGCGAGCGGGTTCACCGAGCCGGTGGCGGTGTCGAAGCCCCCGTCCTCGCCGCTCGAGAAACTCACCGTCGCTGTGCAGGGGCCGACGACCGCCGTCGCCGGGTCGCGGCTCACCTTCCGGGTGACGCTGGGCAACCCGACCGACGGCCCCCTCGCGTTGGACCCTTGCCCGGCCTACCTGATGGAACGGTTCTCTCTCGGCGACGCGACGAACGACGCGGTGAATTCGGCCCAGCTCTACCGGCTGAACTGCCGCGCCCTACCGCAGATCCCCGCTGGCGGCACTGCCGTGTTCGAAATGGTCGCCGAGGTGCCGGCCTCAATGCGGGCCGGGCGCGAGCTGACCGTGACGTGGAAGCTCTATCTGCCGCACTACGTACAGCGGAGCAACCAGTTCGGTGTCGTGACCCTCACCGTCGCCTGAGGAGGTCACCGCTTGGCCGGCAGCATCGGCAACCTCGACATCGGCGAGAACGAAAGATAGATGCTGTTGAGGGTATGGGAGCGCTCCCGTAGCATACCTGACGCGGCCTGTTAACGTTCACAACCGCTTACCACGCAATGACCACCACCAATGTATGGGCCGCCGTCCCGCGAGGAGGGTGCTACATGGTCAGATCCAGAGCCACCAATGCCGGTCTGGTTGCGGCCGGCGTCGGCTTACTGCTGTCGTCGACAGTTGTCGCGGCGCTGCCGGCCGGTGCCGCGGCTGAGGGTTGTTCGGTGAACTACGCCGTGTCGTCGCAGTGGCAGGGCGGCTTCGGTGCCAACGTGGCGATCACGAACCTGGGTGACCCGCTGAGCAGTTGGACGCTGACCTGGTCGTACGGTGCCGGGCAGACGGTGACGCAGGCCTGGAACACGTCGCTGACGCAGAGCGGGTCGGCGGTGACCGCGAAGAACGTGAGTTACAACGGTGCGATCCCGGCCAACGGCACTGTGTCGTTCGGGTTCAACGGGTCCTGGACGGGCAGCAACCCCGCCCCGACGAGCTTCGCCCTGAACGGTGTCACCTGCACCGGTGGCACGACGCCGACTACTCCGCCCCCGACTACTCCGCCGCCGACCGACCCGCCGCCGACCACGCCGCCGCCCACCCAGACCTGTGACCTTCCGTCGACGTACCGGTGGTCGTCGACCGGTGCGCTGGCGCAGCCGAGGTCCGGTTGGGTCTCGCTGAAGGACTTCACCGTCGCGCCGTACAACGGCCAGCAGCTCGTCTACGCCACCACCCACGACACCGGCACCCGGTGGGGCTCGATGAACTTCGGCCTCTTCTCGAACTACTCGCAGATGGCCTCGGCCAGCCAGAACGCGATGAACAACGCGACAGTGGCGCCGTCGCTGTTCTACTTCGCGCCGAAGAACATCTGGGTGCTCGCCTACCAGTGGGGTGGGCCGGCGTTCTCCTACCGGACCTCGACCAACCCGACCAACCCGAACGGGTGGTCAGCGGCGCAGACGCTGTTCAGTGGCAGCATCACCGGTTCGGGCACCGGCCCGATCGACCAGGCGGTCATCGGTGACGACCAGAACATGTACCTGTTCTTCGCCGGTGACAACGGCAAGATCTACCGGGCCAGCATGCCGATCGGCAACTTCCCCGGCAGCTTCGGCTCCAACTACACGACCATCATGAGCGACTCGACGAACAACCTGTTCGAAGCCGTCCAGGTCTACAAGCTCCAAGGCCAGAACCGTTACCTCATGATCGTCGAGGCGATCGGTTCGCAGGGTCGCTACTTCCGCTCGTTCACCGCGACCAGCCTGGGCGGATCGTGGACCCCACAGGCCACCAGCGAGAGCAACCCGTTCGCCGGCAAGGCCAACAGCGGCGCCACCTGGACCAACGACATCAGCCACGGTGAGCTGCTGCGCACCAACGCCGACCAGACCATGACCGTTAACCCCTGCAACCTGCAACTGCTCTACCAGGGTCGTTCCCCCAGCTCCGGCGGCGACTACGGCCTCCTGCCGTACCGGCCGGGTCTGCTGACCCTGCAGCGCTGACCGGCTTCGATCGCGCTCGACCGAACCGGAACGGGGCGGGCTCGGCGTCACACCGAGCCCGCCCCGCACCACGCCGAGCGCGATTGATCCTTCGGCGTCCCCGGTCTCCGGAAACCTGGCACTGGATCGCTCCCGTGACGCCGGCTGACAAAGACGGGACACGACACGCGCCAGCGGGGCGGGCTGTGGCTGACGAGTTTGGGACGATGCGCCGGTCGACCTACCGACATCACCCGACTCGAAGGGACCTCCGCGATGGCAAAGGTCATCTCCACGCTGTTCATCTCGGCCGACGGTGTGGCCGAGATCGACCCTGACTGGCACTTCCCGTACTTCGACGAGAACATGGGCCGCGCCGTCACCGAGGACTACGACGCCGCCAACGTGCTGCTCATCGGCCGCGAGACGTACGACAGCTTCGCCGGGGCCTGGCCGGACCGTGAGGCCGCCGGTGGCGAGGACGCACCGTTCGCCAAGCAACTGGGCGACATGCGCAAGGTCGTCGCCTCGCGTCAGCCGCTGGAGTTCTCCTGGCGCAACTCCGAGCTGATCGACGGGGACCTCCTCGATGCCGTCACCGCGCTCAAGGCCGACGCCGGGGTGCGCGGGGTTCTCATCCCCGGGTCGATCTCCGTCGTGCAGCAACTGCTCGCCGCCGGCCTGGTCGACGAGCTGCGTCTGCTGGTGCATCCGGTGGCCGCGCGCAAGGGCCGCAGGCTGTTCGACGAGGGTGACGCGGCGTACCACCTGCGACTGCTGGCAACGGAAGCGTTCCCGACGGGTGTCCTTCGCGTGATCTACGCGCCGGGCCCGGCGCCGACGCCGGTTGGCTACGACGAGGTCAAGGACCAGGCGCCGGCCGGAAACTAGGGCGCTCCTGCGGGGACGGCCGCCGCGCCGGCCGTTCTCCGAGCGAGGCCGTCACAGGCCCATGTGAAGATCTCGGCGTGACCGAGTGGACGTACAACGATCGCCCTGCCGGCGTCAGGTTTCTCAGCGATCGGATCCCCGAGCCGGGCCGCACCGCCATCGAGGACGAGCTGTGGGCCTGGGTGGTGCGTGGTGAGAGCGACGCGGACGAGTTCGTCGACTTCTTCGACGACGACGACGAGCGCTGCGGCGCGACCGACGATGAGCTCAGGGCGGCACACGAGACGGCGTTGGCGGTTCGGCGGGAGCAGCAGCGCGAGTGGGGTGAGGTGCGCGGCAACCTCACCCGTGCCTTCGTCGAGCTCAACGGGCTGGGGGTGTTGGCCCGGGAGAACTTCAGCTGTTGTGGCACCTGCGCGAGCGCCGAGATCGACGACGAGCGGGACGACTCACGGCACTGGCGCGGGTTTCTCTGGTACCACCAGCAGGACACCGAGTCGCTGCTGGCGAGCGAGGACGGCGAGGTCTACCTCGGTTACGGCGTCTATCCGCCGGCCGACTTCGACGAGGCCGCCTACGCGGGCCTGTCGGAGGCCGAGCAGCAGGCCAGCTACCAGGCCGACCTGGAACGACTGCTGGACGAGGTCGCGTTCCCGGTGCTGCGCAAGCACGGCATGCAGGTGGAGTGGAACCGCAAGCAGTCCCGGCGGATCGAGGTCACCGGTGCCCGGTGGTATGCGCCACTGAATTGACCGCCATCGTTCCATCCCACACTTCGGCCAGATGTTTAGTGAGGCCCATCGATATTGACGCGCGGCCTCGGCGGCGACAGGATCTCGGGCACCACCACCCCTGATTCCCTCCTGGGAGGCGCCATGACCCGTCCCCGCCTGCCCCTCCTGCGGGCAGCCACCCGGTTGGCCGCACTCGCCCTCGCCACCGCCGGCGTGCTGCTCACCGTCGCCACCCCCGCCAGCGCCGCCGTGCCCACCGGCCGCTACGTAGCGCTGGGCGACTCGTACACCGCAGGCCCGCTGATCCCCACCCAGGTCGACCTCAACTGCCTACGGTCCAACCGCAACTACCCGTCGCTGGTGGCGGCGTCCGCCGGTTCGTCGTCGTTCGCCGACGTGAGCTGCTCCGGCGCCACCACTGACGACATCCTCTACGGCGGTAGCGGCCAGCTGGGCATCACGACGCCACCGCAGCTCAACGCGGTCACCTCGAACACCTCGCTGGTGACGGTGCAGATCGGCGGCAACGACATCGGTTTCGCCGGCATCATTGGCGACTGCGCGGAGGCGAGCGTCAGCAGCCCGCTCGGATCTCCGTGCAAGAACCGGTACACCGCCGGAGGCGTCGACCAGTTGCAGGCACGGATCGTCGCCGCCACACCGAAGATCACCGCCGTGCTCCGGGCGGTCCGGCAGGCCGCGCCGGGCGCGCGGGTCGTGGTGCTCGGCTATCCGGCGATCCTGCCCGACAGCGGTTACGGCTGCTGGCCGGTCGTTCCGATCGCCTATCAGGACGTGCCGTACCTGCGTGGCGTCGAGAAGTCGCTCAACGCGATGCTGGCCAGCGTCGCGAGCGCCAACGGCGCCACCTACGCCGACGTCTACACGCCGTCGATCGGCCGTGACGCGTGCAAGAGCAGCGGTACCCGGTGGGTCGAGGGTCTGGTGCCGCAGAACTCGGCCGCGCCGTTCCACCCCAACGCCCGAGGTGAGCAGGGCATGGCCACCGCCCTGATCGCCAGACTGAACAGCTGATCAGGCCCCCGAACGGTCGAAGCGGCCCCGTCGGAAGTGGCGGGGCCTCTTCATGGGGACACCGGGCTCGGCCGACGTCGCGGTGCTTGGGATCGGGCAGTCCGGGGTACCGACGATGTCATGCCGATTGTGGGGGAAGTCGTCGGGGACCGTTACCGTCTGCTCGAGAGCATCGCCAGCGGTGGAATGGGCGATGTCTGGCGGGCGGTCGACGAAACCCTGGACCGCCGCGTCGCGATCAAGATGCTGCGACCGCGGCTGGTCACCGATCCCGGCTTCGGCGAACGGTTCCGTCGCGAGGCCCGGGCGATGGCGGCCCTGCGTCACCCGGGTGTCGCGCAGGTCTACGACTACGGTGAGGTGTCCCAGCCCGACGCTCCGGTGCTCGCGTACATCGTCATGGAGTGCGTGCAGGGGCAGCCCCTGTCGGAGCGGATCGCCGAGACGGGCCGGCTGGGTGTGGCCGAGACGATGTCGATCGCCGCGCAGACCGCCCGCGCGCTCCAGGCCGCCCACGACGCCGGCGTCGTGCACCGGGACGTCAAACCCAGCAACCTGATCATCGAGCCGGACGGGCACGTCATACTCGTCGACTTCGGCGTCGCGGTGACCCAGGAGGCGGCGAGCCTCACCGGGACGAACCAGGTCGTCGGCACCGCCCTCTACATGGCACCCGAGCAGGTCACCAGGAGCGAGACGACGTCGGCGATCGACATCTACGCGCTGGGGGCGGTCGTCTACCACTGTCTTGCCGGCAGGCCCCCGCACGAGGGCGAGAACGCGATAGCGGTGGTGTTGCGCCATCTCGAAGAGGAGCCGTCGCCACTGCCCGAGGACGTTCCGGAGGCGGTCCAGCGGTTGGTTGCCACAGCGATGGCCAAGGACCCCAGCCGTCGCTTCCCGACGGCGGCGACAATGGCCGCGGCGGCCCAGATGCTCGCGGATCCGGCCGATCAGCTGCGGACGGCTGTCGGAGCGCCGGTCGGGGCGGCGGTCGGGGCGGTCGAACGCACCGAGATTCAACGGCCGGTCGTCGGCGGTGCGGCGAAGCGGTCGGGCGGCCCGGGGCCCAAGGTGCTCGCTGTGGTTCTCGGATCGATGGCCGCCGCAGCCGCCGTCCTGGTGTTCGCCGATCCCATCGGGATGATGACGGGCCCGACCGACGGGCCGTCGACGCCGCCAGCGGTGTCCACGACGGGCCCGTCGCAGCGCGAGCCCGACCTGGGCGTGGGTGGCGGAGAACCGGCTACCCGCGGTTCCGGGGGCCTGCCGGTCCGCGCGCCTGGCTCCCCGACCCCGACGGCAGGCGTTTCGGCGGGTGCCGGGCCGGTCGGCCAGCCAACGCCCTCCGGCGAGAGCACCGGGGGCGCGCCCGAGCCCACCTCGTCCGAAAGCCCGCCAGCGGAGCCGACGGCAGCCCCGACGGGTGGGACGACGGCGGCGCCGACCGCGACAGCGTCCGCGGAGAGCGATGAGGAGTCGGCCCCGGAGCCGACGAAGAAGCCGTCCCCGGGGGCGCCGGCAGCGGACGAGAACGCGGCGCCGGAGGTCTAGCGACGACTGCTGGCGTGACGGCCGAGGCCGCCACGCCAGCAGTGTGGGTCAGGAGTCGATCGGGTCAGCCGGTGCTGCAGGTGATCGTCGGCCAGTTCCAGTTGCCGTTGGCCATGACCGTGATCCCGAAGTTGTTGCCGTTGCCGTTCGGCCTCGCGGTGACGGTGCCGCTGCTGCCGCTGACGGAGGCGTTCCAACTGTTCTGGATGCTCTGGCCACCACCGAGGCCGAGGCTGACCACCCAGTTGTTGGTGCCGCTGACGGCGACATTGAGGTTGAACCGGTCACCCCACTGCTGGCCGGCGGAGATCGTCGCGTTGCAGTTGCCGGTCCCCGGGTTGCCGGTGGTGGGCGGAGTGGTCGGGTTGCCGCCGCTGCCCTCCCGCACGGTGATGTCGGAGCTTCCCTGGCTCTGGTAGCCCTCGGTGGCCATGACCTGGTAGCTGTGGTTGGTGCCGAGGTTCAGGCCGGCCCGGGCCCAGGCGTCGAAGTGGTTGGCGGTGGTGATGGTGCCACTCGAGCGCTTCTGCTGACGGACGCTCCAGAACTGGTAGAACGTCTGGTTGCCATCGATCGACGGGGCGTTGACCCGCTGGCTGCGGAGGATGTCGTAGGTGCCGCCGTCAGTGGTGACAGTGCCCATCCGCTGTGCGCCGCTGCTCGGGTTGTAGCTGCCGAAGTTCTCCACCACGTAGTACTCGATCAGCGGGTTGCGCGTCCATCCGTACAGGGCGAGGTAGGTGTTGTTGTTGCCCGGGTTGTAGCTGCCCGAGTAGGTGACCGTCCGCCGGCTGCCGGTGGCCCAACCCTTGCCGCCGACCCAGTTGTTGGTGCTCCTGTCCCAACTGCTGGTGTATCGGCCATCGGCGCGCAGCGTCATGCTGGCGTTGCCGCTGTCCTTCCAGAAGGAGAAGTAGTACCCGTTGTGCGTGCCGGTGAGGTTCGACGTGAGGGTCCGGTCGGCCTCGGCGTACGCGTTGGTGGCCGTCATCGTGCCGGCGACGGCCACGACGGCGGCGCATGCGGCGCCCAGGAGCAGCCGCATACGGGCGCGGCCTCTCGGTTTGGTGTGGCTGGTGTCGGTCATGGAACTGTTGCCTCCTCTGACGGCTGGCGGGGGCCAGCGGCGCGGTACGCCTCGGCAGGCTGCCGGCGGCCGGGTGACGGCCACGGCGTCGTACCGCTCGGTGGTGGTGGGGCCGGTCGTCCTGCACGACGATCGGAGAAGTGGGGCGTGGTGGCTGGTGCTGACGACAATCGAATGCCGTCGATGGCGACCGTATTAACCCGGCCGTCGACTTGTCAACAACTTCCGGAAACAGAGCAGCAACACCGCCGTCATCACCGGAGCGGCATCCATCCAGGTCAGTAGTGGATCAGAGGTCAGGGCGGTCGTCACGGCGTCCCGACAGCCGAACATTGGCCGGGATGGTGCCGCCGAAAGTTCCGGAGACTTTCCGGACCAGGTGCCCCGGCCTTGGTCAACGACACGGGCGGACGCTCCCGTTGCCCGAGGGGTCAGCGACGCCGTAGGTCGTTGAGCCGGGCGGCCTGGCGGGTCAGATGGTCGCGTTCGGCGAGGTTGGGGGCCTGCTGGGCAGCCTCGGCGTACAGCCGCGCCGCCGTTGCCAGGTCGCCGTCCCGCTCGTTCAGGTACGCCGCCACCGCCGTGTACCGGGGCAGCGCGTCGTCCACCGCCGCGAGCGCCGCCAGGCCGGCCCTGGGACCGTCGGCCTCACCGACCGCCACCGCGCGGTTGAGTCTGACGACCGGGTTCCCGGTCAGGCGCACCAGTTCGTCGTACCACTGCACGATCTGCACCCAGTCGGTCTCCGCGGCGGTGGGCGCGTCCGCGTGCAGCGCCGCGATGGCCGCCTGGGTCTGGAACTCACCCAGTTGGTCGCGGGCCAGGGCCGCCTGGAGAATCGCGACGCCCTCGGCGATCGACCGGGTGTCCCAACGGCTGCGGTCCTGCTCGGCGAGCGGCACCAGGCTGCCGTCGGGGGCGGTCCGGGCGGCGCGCCGGGCGTGGTGCAACAGCATGAGTGCCAGCAGCCCCGCCACCTCGGGGTGGTCGATCGCGGCCGCGAGCTGCCGGGTGAGCCGGATGGCCTCGGCGGCGAGGTCCACGTCACCGGAGTAGCCCTCGTTGAAGACCAGGTAGAGGACGCGCAGGACGGTGGCGACGTCACCGGGTCGGTCGAACCGCAGCCCGGAGACGGTGCGCTTGGCCCTGCTGATGCGTTGCGCCATGGTCGCCTCGGGCACCAGGTAGGCGTGGGCGATCTGCCGGGTGGTCAGCCCGCCGACAGCGCGCAGCGTGAGCGCGACAGCGGACGACGGCGTGAGCGACGGGTGGGCGCACAGGAAGTAGAGCTGGAGCGTGTCGTCCGCGGTGGGGGTGGGCCCCGGCGCCGGCTCCTCCTCGACGAGATCCTCGCGTCGACGGCGAGCGGTGTCGGCTCGGGCCGCGTCGAGGAACCGTCGCCACGCCACGGTGGTCAGCCAGCCCTTCGGGTCGCGCGGCGGGTCGGCCGGCCAGACCCGGACCGCTTCGACCAGGGCGTCCTGCACGGCGTCCTCGGCCGCCGCGAAGTCGATTCCGCGGCGGACGAGGATCCCGAGGACGCTCGGCGTGAGGTTGCGCAGCAGCGTCTCGTCCATCGGAGTCGTCACTCCGTGATGGTGGGCGGCTCGCTCAGGAACGGGCGCAGCTCCAGCCACTCGTGGATCGGCTTCCCGCCCGCCCCGGGCGCGGCCGACAACTCCCCGGCCAGCTCGACAGCCCGGTCGTAGCTGTCGACGTCGATCACCATCCAGCCGGCGATGAGATCCTTGGTCTCCGCGAACGGGCCGTCGGTGACCGGCGGGCGACCCTCGCCGTCGTACCGGACCCACGCTCCCTCCGGGGCGAGTGCCTGACCGTCGACGAACTCGCCGGTCTCCTCGAGTCGGGCCGCGAAGTCGCGCATGTACTGCATGTGGGCCGAGATCTCCGCCGGGGTCCACTGGTCCATCGGCACGTCGTTCACCCCGGCCGGGCCGCCCCGGTAGTGCTTGAGCAGCAGGTACTTGGCCATCGTGGTGCTCCTTGGTGTTGGCTGCGACCCGTCGTGGTCACGTTCACTCCGGGGACGGAGCCGCTCGGCACTTCTCGACATGGCTGTCCGAATTTCTTCCTCCCGCAGGTTAACCTCGGGTGAATCGTCCGCCGTTGGGGCACCTCGGGCGGCGCAAAACTTGATTCGTTCCAAAAAAGTGAGCTAGTGTTCGTACCCGTGATGTCCGACTTCGAGGCGCAGCTACGGGCTGTCTCGTTGCGCGTGACCCGGCCCCGGTTGGCGGTGCTCGCGGCGCTGCGTGACCACCCGCACGTCGGCACCGACGCGGTGATCGCGCTGGTCCGCGCGGACCACCCCACGGTCTCCCACCAGGCGGTGTACGACGTGCTGCGGGTGCTCACCGACGCCGGGCTGGTGCGGCGCATCCAGCCGGCCGGGGCGACAGCCCGATACGAGTCCCGGATCTCGGACAATCACCACCATGTCGTGTGCCGCTCCTGCGGCGCCATCGCCGACGTCGACTGTGCCGTCGGCCACGCTCCCTGTCTCACCGCCTCAGGCGACCACGGCTTCGTGGTCGACGAGGCGGAGGTCGTCTACTGGGGCACCTGTCCCGACTGCGCGACCGAACGCACGCCCCAGAGATCCGCAAGCTCGGAAGGAAGTACATGAGCGACACCCAGGACAACGGCCCCGTCAGTGCGCAGGGCGTGGACCAGAAGGCAGCGGCCGGCTGCCCGGTCGCGCACGACTCGGTGACCGCGCACGGCAGCGAAAGTGAGAACCCGGCGATCGACTCGCCGACCCCGAAGACCGGTGGTCGTCCGCGCACCAACCGGGACTGGTGGCCCAACCAGCTCGACCTCTCGGTGCTGCACGCCCACTCGTCGAAGGGCAACCCGCTGGGCGAGGACTTCAGCTACGCCAGGGAGTTCGCGAAGCTCGACGTCGAGGCCCTCAAGCGCGACATCGTCGAGGTGCTCACCACCTCGCAGGACTGGTGGCCGGCCGACTTCGGCCACTACGGCGGCCTGATGATCCGGATGAGCTGGCACGCCGCCGGCACGTACCGCATCGAGGACGGCCGGGGCGGCGCCGGCGACGGTGGGCAGCGGTTCGCGCCGCTCAACAGCTGGCCGGACAACGCCAACCTGGACAAGGCCCGCCGGCTGCTCTGGCCGGTCAAGCAGAAGTACGGCCAGCAGATCTCCTGGGCCGACCTGCTAGTGCTCGCCGGCAACGTCGCCCTGGAGTCGATGGGCTTCAAGACCTTCGGCTTCGGCTTCGGTCGCGAGGACGTCTGGGAGCCCGAGGAGATCTTCTGGGGCCCCGAGGACACCTGGCTGGGAGACGAGCGCTACGCCTCCGAGAAGGAGATGGCGGCCGGCGTCGGCTCGACCGAGATGGGGCTCATCTACGTCAACCCGGAGGGCCCCCGCGGCAACGCGGACCCGCTTGCGGCGGCGCACTTCATCCGCGAGACCTTCGGCCGGATGGCGATGAACGACGAGGAGACCGTCGCCCTCATCGCCGGTGGTCACACCTTCGGTAAGACCCACGGTGCCGGCGTCGCCGACAACCACGTGGGTCCGGAGCCCGAGGGCGCCCCGCTGGAGGCGCAGGGCCTGGGTTGGCTGAGCACCCACGGCAGCGGCAAGGGCGCGGACACGATCACCAGTGGTCTCGAGGTGACGTGGACCGACGTGCCGACGCAGTGGAGCAACCGCTTCTTCGAGATCCTCTTCGGCTACGAGTGGGAGCTCACCACCAGCCCCGGCGGTGCGAAGCAGTGGGTCGCCAAGGACGCCGAGGCGATCATCCCGGACCCCTTCGACCCGGCGAAGAAGCACCGGCCGACGATGCTCACGACCGACCTGTCGCTGCGCGTCGACCCGGCGTACGAGAAGATCTCCCGCCGCTTCCTGGAGAACCCCGACCAGTTCGCGCTGGCCTTCGCCAAGGCGTGGTACAAGCTGCTGCACCGCGACATGGGCCCGATCGAGCGCTTCCTCGGGCCGTGGGTGGCCGAGCCGCAGCTCTGGCAGGACCCGGTGCCGGCCGTCGACCACGAGCTGGTGGGCGACGCCGACATCACCGCGCTCAAGGCGAAGGTCCTCGAGTCCGGTCTCACGATCGACCAGCTGGTCTCCACCGCCTGGGCCTCTGCCGCCAGCTTCCGGCACACCGACAAGCGCGGCGGTGCCAACGGGGCGCGCATTCGCCTCGAGCCGCAGCGCAACTGGGAGGTCAACCAGCCGGAGCAGCTCGCGACCGTCCTGACCACCCTTGAGGGCATCCAGCGGGAGTTCAACGAAGCCGGCGGCGCGAAGATCTCGATCGCCGACCTGATCGTGCTGGCCGGTTCGGCAGCCGTCGAGAAGGCTGCGCGGGACGCCGGCGTCGAGGTGACAGTGCCGTTCCGGGCGGGCCGCACCGACGCGACCCAGGAGCAGACCGACACTGAGTCGTTCCGGGTCATGGAGCCGCGCGCCGACGGTTTCCGCAACTACCTGCGTCCCGGCGAGAAGACCCAGCCGGAGGTGCTGCTCGTCGACCGTGCGTACATGCTCAACCTGACCGCGCCCGAGATGACCGTCCTCATCGGCGGCCTGCGCTCCCTCGGCGCCAACGTCGGCGGCAGCCAGCACGGTGTGCTGACCGACCGGCCGGGCGTGCTCACCAGCGACTTCTTCGCCAACCTGCTCTCCCCGGGCACCCGGTGGAGCGCGTCGAAGTCCGACGAGCACGTGTACGAGATCCGCGACCTGGCCACCGATGAGGTGAAGTGGACCGCCACCGCGGTCGACCTCATCTTCGGGTCAAACTCGCAGCTGCGCGCCCTCGCCGAGGTCTACGCCAGCCAGGACGCCCGCGACAAGTTCGTCGCCGACTTCGTGGCCGCCTGGACCAAGGTCATGGAGCTCGACCGGTTCGATCTCGCCTGACAGGTACCACCGACGAGCCCCGGCCGATCCGCACGTGATCGACCGGGGCTCGTCCCGTTCGCGTGCCGTTCGACGCGGCACCAGCGCCGGTCACCTCGATGTCACCCCCGGTGCCATTCCCTTTGCGGCGAATCCCATGGATGATTTTTCTGTCTCATTGATCAGGTGGCGGACGGGCCCATCCATGGCAAGGTGTTGACCCTGCCCCGGGCGGCGGGCGCGGACCCAGTCACGCAGGGAGTCAACGTGGCCCATCCCGACCTGCAGGCCGAGGACGTGGACCAGCACGCCGGAAGCCCTGCGATACCCCGGCAACGGGTGGTCTCCGCCGGGCGGTCCCGGGCGGGCGTCGCCGACACAGCAGTCGCCTGGCGTCCGCTGCGGATCGCGATGATCGGTCAGAAGGGGATGCCGGCGACCTACGGCGGGATCGAACGGCACGTGGAGGAGATGGCCAGCCGGCTCGCCAGCTACGGCCACGAGGTCACCGTCTACTGCCGCCGGAGCTACGGCGAGACGCCCGCCGACGGCTACCGGGGCGTACGGCTGCGCCAGACCCACACGATAGCGAGCAAGCACCTCGACGCCATCGTGCACGCGGCGACCTCGACCATGGCGGCGATGGCCGCGCGGCCCGACATCGTCCACTACCACGGGCTCGGGCCGGCCCTGGTCGCTCCACTTCCGCGTGCCCTGTCCCGGGCGCGCGTGGTGTTGACGGTGCACGGGCTGGACAACCAGCGGGGCAAGTGGGGGCTTGCCGCGCGGGCAGTGCTGGGCAGCGCCCACTGGTTCAGCGGGTACGTCCCGCACCAGCGGGTGGCGGTCTCCCAGGGGCTCGCCGCCCACTACGGCGCCCGGTTCGGCCGCCCGACGACCTACATCCCGAACGGCGTGAACCCGGCGCGACCGGCGCGTACCCGTCAGATCCAGAACCGGTTCGGGCTGACCCCCGGCGGCTACCTGCTGCTGGTCGGTCGGCTGGTGCCGGAGAAGGCGGCCGACCTGCTGATCCGGGCCTTCCGCCGGACCGAGACCCCGATGCGCCTGGCGATCGTCGGCGGGTCGTCGTTCACCGACGACTTCGTGGACCGGCTGCGCCGGGAAGCCGGGGCGGACGACCGGATCGTCTTCACCGGGTTCGCCTACGACGACCTGCTCGCCGAGCTGTACGCCGGAGCGGCCGGCTTCGTTCAACCGTCCCGGTTGGAGGGACTGCCGTTGACGTTGCTGGAGGCGGCCGCGTACGGGCTGCCGGTGGTCGCCAGCGACATCGCGCCGCACGTCGAGGTGCTCAAGGCCGACACCGCCGGCGGGCGGTTGTTCCGCGACGGCGACGAGGACGACCTGGTCCGGGTGTTGACGTCGCTGCTCGCCAACCTGCCGGGTGAGCGGGCCGGCGCGGTGGCGCTGGGCGAGCAGATCACCAGCAGGTACAGCTGGGACACCGCCGCCCGCGAGTTGGAGCAGCTCTATCTCCGGCTGGCCCCGGAGCCGGGCCGCCGGGCGAGGGCACGACCCACGGCGACCGTCGACTGACCGGGCGGTGTCGGCCGGGGCAGTGTCGGGTCAGCCCCCCGGGGGACGGGGCAGTCGGTGCAACGGCCCCTTCTGCCGTCGAGGTGACAGGACTAGATTGAACCGATCTTGTGCCGGGAGGACATCGGTTGGCCGCGCCCGGCAGCGGCCGAGCAGCGTCGATTCAGTTCAGTGGGATCAGTGGAACAACACACTCAGCAGGTCACTCCGCTCATGAGCAGGCGGCTCGACCCGACCCGCCTGCTCACCGGCGCGGCGGCGCTGGCCGCCGCGGTCGTGGCGGTGGTCGCGGGTGTCTCCATGGCGGCCGGTGACCGCAGGGGGATGGTGCTGCCGCTCGCGGCGGTCGTGGGGATCGCGGTGGCCGTCCTCGCGCTGACCCGGTTCGCCGGGTACGTGCTGCTGATGCTCGCGGTGCGCTCCTGCGTCGACCTGTTCAAGCTGACCGGCCCGAGCGCCGGCCAGGCCGAATCCGGCGGAACGGCCCGGGCGGTGGACCCCTCCACCCTGCTCGCCGTGCTGTTCCTCCTCGCCGCCGGGCTCTGGCTGGCCGCGCAGCTCAGCCGGCGCGGGCGGTTACGCGGCTCCCCGCTCAGCTGGGCCATGCTGCTCGTTGGTGCCAGCAGCCTGGTCAGCGCCCTCGGTGCCAGCCGGCCGGCGAACAGCCTGTTGGAGGCGCTGCGGATCCTCACCGTGGTGGTGATGTTCGTGGTGCTGGAACAGCTCATGCCGGACACCGCGGCGATCCGTCGGGTCCTGCTCGCCTGCTACGCCTCGCTGGTGCTGGCGCTGGGCTACACAGTCGTGCTGTCGCTGCTCGGCAACCCGCCGGCCGAGGTGAAGGGCGACTTCACCCGCATCAGCGGCACGTTCAGCCAGTCGACCACGTTCGGCCGCTACCTGATGTTCATGGTGATCTTCGGGTTCGCGATGTACCGCTTCCTCGATCGTCGCCTGCGGGCGTCCCTCGGGGTGCTGCTCGCGCTCTCGCTGCTGTTCCTGCTGCTCACCAACACCCGCAGCGCCCTGCTCGGTGCGGCGATCGGCCTGGTGGTGGTCGCCGCGCTGCATCGCAGCAAGCGGATGCTGGTCACCCTCTGCGTGGTGGCGGTCGCCGGGGTGGCACTGGTGCCCGCCGTCGGCGAACGCTTCGCCCAACTCGGCACGTCCCGGGCTGTCGGCGGAGACCCGACCGGAAACACCCTGGCCTGGCGGATCGGCTACTGGACCGAGATCGTCACACTCGCCGACCGGAACCCGGTGACCGGCATCGGGCCGAACATGACCCAGCGGGAGACCGACGAGGCGAAGAAGCCGCACAACGACTTCCTGCGGGCGTACGTGGAGACCGGGCTGCTCGGTCTCGGGGCGTACCTGCTGATGCTGTTCGCCCTTCTGCACACCGCCCGGACCGCGCTGCGGCGCGCGCCTCCGGGCAGCTTCGAGCGCGGCGTCGCGGTCGGGTTCACCGGCTGCGCCGCCGCGTTCGTGGCGATCAGCGCCGCCTCCAACGTCATTTCCAACGTGGTCACCCTCTGGTACTTCGTCGCGTTCGCCGCGGCGGCCAGCGTGATCGCCCGCCAACCGGCTCCGAACCTGACCGGCGAGCAGCCACGAGGCACGTCCGTCCCGGTTTGACTGAACGACAGCATTGGGGAAAAAGTGGAGATCGTCGACTACCTGCGGGTCGCCCGGCGGCGCCTCTGGGTACTCGTGGGGGTGCCGGTGCTCGCCACCGGCGCCGCGGCCGCCATCGTCCTGTCAGCGCCACAGCAGTTCAGCGGGACCGCGTACGTGGCGGCGCCGGCCCTGGTGGGCGGCGTGGCCGGGACGCAGTACACCGGTACGCAGGCGGCGAACCAGTTCGTCGCGGCGTTCGGCGCGGCGGTCACCTCGCCCCGCGTCCTCGCCGACGTGGCCGCCGACACCGGGGTGCCGCCGGAGCGGTTGCGCGACGGGCTCGCCATCACCCAGGTCGGCGCGAGCAGCCAGTTGGAGGTGACCTACACCGCCGGCGACCGGGCTACTGTCGCGCCGGTGCTGACCGCGACCACCACCCGGGCGCTGGCCTTCCTCTTCTCCTCCCAGGTCGGCATCGCCACCGGTGAGGTCGAGGCGGCCAACGCCGACGTCACCGCGGCGACCAAGGCGATCGGTGAGTGGGAGAAGGCGAACAAGGTCTCCCAGCCGGACCGGATCTACCAGGCCACATTGGGCGAGCTGACCAGCCTGCGCCAGCAGCAGCTCTCCATGCAGGCGGTCGGCAACGGTCGAGGTGTCGACGCGGCGACCGCCGCGATCACCGCCGCCCAGAAGAAGCTCGACGAGCTGGGGCCGAAGCTCCCCGACTACCAGGCCCTGATCGCCCAGCGGGACGCGGCGACCAACGCCCTGTCCCAGGCGCGGGAAGGGTTGCAGGCGGCGCGGGCGCAGGCCCAGGCCGCCGATCCGTTGCAGGTGACCAGCATCGGCGAGGCGCACGAGGTGAGCCGGATGACCGAGCTGGTGCGCACCGGCCTGCCGGTGGGCGGTGCGGGTCTGCTGCTCGGGGTGCTGCTGGTGGGCGTACTCGAACTGCTCTCCCGGGGTCGTGCCGCCGCCCGGCCGGTGGCTCCGGCGGCGACCACAGCGGCCCCCTCGGCGCCGGCGGAGACCGTGAGCGCGGCACGGCCGTGACCGCCGGAGAACGGCCCGGCGGGTGCGCGAGGTGACCGGCCGGTCGCCGACCGCGCCGGAGACCGGCGACCAGCAGGTACGCGGCATGGCCCGCGGCGGTGTGCTGAACCTGGGCAGCGCCGTGCTCAGCCAGGTGGCGCTCTTCCTGGTCATGTTGTTGCTGGCCCGGGTCCTGGGTGTACGCGAACTCGGCCGGTACGCCCAGGTCTACGCCGTGCTGTCGCTGCTGGGGCTGCTCTCGCTCTCCGGCTTCCGGGCCGGGCTGACCCGGTTCGTGGCGGTGCACCTCGCCGACGACGAGCCGGCCGCCCTGCGGGGCGCGATCCGGCTCGGGATCGGCATCTCGGCCGTGGCGTCCACAGTGATCGCTCTTGGTCTGGTGGTCGGCGCGCCGTGGCTCGCCGACGCCCTGCACGACCCGCAGCTCACCACCGGGCTGCGGTTGGCGGCGCTCTGCCTGCCCGCCGCCACCGTCTGCGAGGCCGCCCTCGCGGCCACCCGCGGGTGGCGCACGCAACGGGCGTACGCGCTCATCGGCCAGGTCTACGAGCCGGCCGCCCGGCTGATGCTCACCGCTCTGGCGCTCGCCCTCGGGGCCGGCCTGACCGGCGCGTTCTGGGCGCTGGTGGCGGCGAGCTGGAGCGCGGCCGGGCTCGCCCTCGTGGCGCTCGCCCGGATGGTGCGCCGGGTGCCCGCCGCCCGGCCCGCGTACCGGCCGGGTGAGCTGTTCCGGTTCTCCACCGTCAGCTGGGTCTCCTCGCTGTCGTCCACCGGGCTGATCTGGGTGGACGCGCTGCTGCTCGGCTTCTTCGACTACGGTCCCGACGCGATCGGCGTCTACCACGTGGCGACCCGGCTGGTCACTATCGCGGTGTTCGTGCTGGCACCGGTGAACGCCTCGTTCGGTCCGCACCTGGCGCACCTCTACCACCAGGGTCGACTGGACGAGGTACGCCGGATCTACCGGGTCGCCACCGGTTGGGTGCTCCGGCTGTCGCTGCCGGCCTTCGTGGCCCTGCTGGTCTTTCCGGAGCAGTTGCTGCGCGTGGTCGGCGGACCGGGTCTGGCCGGCGGTGCGGCGGTGACCGTTGTGCTGGCGCTCGGCCAACTCGTGAACGCCGCCACCGGGCCCTGCGGGACGCTGCTGAACATGTCCGGCCGGGTCTCGGTCAACATGGTGGACAACCTCGCGGCCCTGCTGCTCAACGTCCTGCTCAACCTCTGGCTCATCCCGGCGTACGGCATTCTCGGCGCGGCGGTGGCCTGGGCGGTGTCGTTGGCAGCGGTGAACGTCGCCCGGGTCTGGCAGGTGCGCGCGCAGGTGCACACCGTGCCGGTGACGGCGGGCATGGTCAAGGGCCTGGTCGCCGCGCTGGTCGCGATGGGTGCCGGGTTCGGTGTGCGGTGGCTGCTCGGGGGCGGGACCGTGCAGCTCGTGGTCGGTCTGGCCGCGATCGTGGCGGTGTACCTCGCCGTGGTGCTCGCCCTCGGGCTCAGTCGGGAGGACGTCATGGTGTTGCGCTCGGTGACCCGCCGAGGCCCTCGACGCGCCCCGGCCGACCCCGCCGACCCCGCCGACCCCGCCGACCCCGCCGACGGTGCCGACGGTGCCGACGGTGCCGGTGTGGGTGCCGCCCGCCCAGTGGTCCGCTCGTGACCGGCGTCGTGCGGCGTCAGGTCACCGACCGGCTGCGTCGGGGGGTACGCGCGGCGCGGGCGTGGGGGCGTGCGGCGAAGCCGGGAGAGCCCGGTCCGTTGCCCGATTTCCTGGTGATCGGTGGGCAGCGCTGCGGCACCACGTCGCTGTACCACCACCTTGCCGCGCATCCGCTGGTCCGGGTGGCCAGCGGCAAGGAGTTGCAGTACTTCAGCATCCACCACGGCCGGGGCGTGCTGTGGTACCGGGGGCATTTCCCTCGTCTCGCCCCGGGTGAGCGCACGTTCGAGGCGAGCCCCTACTACCTGTTCCATCCGAGCGTGCCGGCCCGGGTCGCGGCGACCCTGCCGCAGGCGCGCTTCGTCGTCCTGCTGCGCGATCCGGTGCAGCGGGCCTACTCGCACTACCTGCACACCCGCTCGTACGGCGTCGAGCCGCTGTCCTTCGCCGACGCCCTCGACGCGGAGGAGGAGCGGCTGGCCCGGGCGGCGCGCGGTGGCCCGGACAGCGCCGCCGCGCACCGGGCGTTGCGTAACTATTCGTATGCCGCCCGGGGTCGCTACGCCGAGCAGTTGGACCGCTGGTTCGCGCATGTCCCGCGGGAGCGGATCCACGTCGCCCGAACCGAGGACCTGCACACCGACCCGGCCGGCACGTACGCCGACATGCTGCGCTTCCTCGGCCTGCCGGCCTTCACCCCCGAGGCGTTCACCCGGCACACCCGTCGCGTCGACCCGGGAGTCTCCGAGCTCACGCCGGAGCTGCGAGAGCGCCTGGGTGAGCACTTCGCGCCGCACAACGCGCGCCTGGCCGCGCTGTTGGGCTGGCCCGACCCCTGGCCCGGCTAGGGCGCGGCGGTCTTCGTCCTAGCGGACGGCGGCGAGGATCCGGTCCACCGGCTGGTCGGCGCGGAGCAGGACGGGGACGTCGGTCACTGTGGTGCCGCCGCCGGCCGCGCCCAGTGGGGAACCCACCGTCCCGGTCCGTCCGCCCGGTGTCGCCGGCACGGTCACCGGCGTGTTCGACGCCGACCACAGCACCAGCGTGCTCGACCCGCCCCGGACGAACGCGACCCCGTGCAGCCTGCCGGCCACCGGGGCGGGCAGCGGGGTGACTGTGGCGTCCCGCGCCGCGTCGGCCAGGGCGGCCAGCATCCGACCGGCGTCCCGCTCGGCCCCGTCCGGGTCGAGCAGGCCGTAGCGGACCTCGCTACCGGCGGCGTTGTTCGGGTTGTACGCCAACGGCAGCCAGCTGATCTCACCGATCCCGCCGGCGACCAGCAGGGTGACCGTCTTGACCATCTCCGCCGCCCGACTGGCCGGGTCACCGTCGCCGTCGCGCCAGAACTGCCCGACCTCCCACGCCTGGATCGGCGTACCCGGTGGTGTGGTGGCGCGCAGGTAGTCCAGCAGCGGGGCCACCCCGCTGAAGTGCTCGTAGAAGTGCACCTGGCGGACGTCGACGGTGCGGTCGGTCAGCAGCGACTCGGTCACCGCCAGGAAGCGCAGGCTGCGGCTGTTGGTCTCGGTGCCCAGCGCCCCGCGCAGTTGCGCCTCCCCGTTCACCGCCGGGATCTGCTGCCCCCGGGTGCCGACCCGACGGTGGAAGTACGCCTGGTAGGCGGCGACGGCCTCGGGCATCCGACCGGCGCGCACCAGCCGGTCGGCGACACCCATGCCGTACGCGACGCTGCTGATGCCGGAGTCGACCACCAGCGCCTTCGGGTCGGTCGCGCGGATCGTCTCGGCGGCGGCCCGGACCAGCCGCGCGTACTCCTCGGGGCTGCCGGCCCAGTAGCTCGGCGCGTTGACCTCGTTCTCGATGGCGTACTCCCGTACCCCGTACGGGCCGTAGCGCTGCACCACCGAGCGGACGAATCGCTGGTACGCGCCGAGGTCGGTGGGCATCGCCGACTCGGTCTTGTTCGCCGCGCCCCGGGTGTAGCGGGCCTTGCCACCGGTCGCCCAGCACACGCCGGTGCGGATTTTCAGGTGCAGCGTGACGCCCAGGTCCCGGCTGCGCGAGGCGATCTCGTCCAGCCCAGCCCAGTCGACCTGCCCCGAGGTCCGTTCGATCTCGCACCAGGAGATCTCCTCGTACGTCGCCGAACCGGCGAGCCGGCGCAGGTACGGCTCGAACTGCTGGTACCGCGACCAGTCCCAGTGCGCGCCGAACGGGTTGCTCACCGGGTCGCCGACGCGCGCCGGCGGGGCGGCTCCGGGTGCCACCTTGGCGGAGGGGGTGGCGGCCGGTGGCGGATCGTCGTCGCCGGCGGTGCAGCCGGCGGTGAGCAGGAGCGTGACGGCGACGGCGGTCGCGGCCGCGCGCAGCCGGCCGGGGCGGGTCACCGGTAGCCCAGCGCGCGCAGGGTCGGACCGGAGAAGACCCAGACCAGCAGGCGCAGGAACGGGTCGAGTTCGCGGCGGTAGCTGCCCACCCGGGAGCCGTAGATCGGCGCGGCGTCGCCCACCGCCGCCCGTCGCCGCTCCGCCTCGGTGGTGTACTTCTGCGCCACGTCGTGCTGCTTGCTGTCGTAGTCGAGGATGCCGTCCTCCCAGGGCTCGCCGAGGAATTCGAAGAGGCCGCGCATCGTCTTCTCCGGCTCGCTGACCGCCTCCTCGTACCGCAGCTCGTAGTAGCGGTCCGCCGGCAGGGTGGCGCCGACGGCCCGCGCGGCGCGGATGTAGCGCGGCCACTTCACCACGCACTTGACCGCGGACCAGTAGCCGAACCGTTTGCGGTGCGAGACCACCACGTCGCGTCCGTCCCGGATGAGGTGCACGATCTGGGCGTCCGGGAAGACCTCGGTGACGAAGTCGAGCGACATGGCGTACAGCGGGGTCTTGTCGGCCCACCGGGCCTTGCCCCGCGTGGCTGCGTAGTCGGCGTGCACGCCGCCGAAGAAGTCCCGGATCCGGCGCAACCAGTCCTCGCGCGGGAAACCGAAGCGGGCCAGTCGCTCCCAGTCCCGGCCGACGATCCGTCGCAGGTCCGGCAGGAACCGGGTCTCCGGACCACAACTGATCCGCGAGTGCGAGTCCAGGACGAGACGCACCATCGTGGTGCCCGACCGCTGGCAGCCGACCAGGAAGATCGGTGCGGTACGGGTTCCGGTCTCAGCCACTGTCGACCGCCTTCTTCGTCTCGGATCGGGCGTCGGCCGCGGCGCGATCGAGCCGTTCGGTCAGCTCGTCGCAGCGGGCCCGGACGCGCCTGTCGACCGGTAGCCGTCGGTGGTTCGTCGGGCCGTGCGACGCGCGTGGGGCGATGTGCGCGTGCAGCCGGGGATGGTAGGTGAAGTCGAGGAAGGCGCAGAGCCGCCGGAGCTGCGCGGCGGGCTCCGCGACCAGGCTGTCGTAGCGGCAGAGCAGCACGTCGGCCCGCTGGTCCAGGCCGAGCTGGAAGAACAACGAGTTGCGGACGTACCAGAACAGCGCGGCACCGCTGTGCGGATCCAACCCCTGCGGGTCGTGGGCCCGGATCAGCTCGACGGTGTCGGCGTCGAGGCGTTGCCCCTGCCACCGGCGGCCGATGCTGCCGTCGGCGATCGCCCGCAGGGCCCGAAGGTTGGCGTCACCGAACTTGGCGACCTCGGAGCGGGCCCGGTCGTCGACGTCGCGGTAAACCCAGAGCGCCCGCCCGGGGGTCAGCCCCGGCAGGGCCAGTAACTCGTCCACGCGGTGGCTCTCACAGAGCGGCTTGACCAGGACGTACGCGTGCCGGCTGCGCTGGAGAGTGGCGGTCAGCACCGGGTCGGGGCGCAGTTGGAAGCGGTGGAAGAGGGTGCCGTCGTTCTCGTTGCGGACCTCGACCTCTCCGGCGGCGTCCAGGCCCCGGACCAGCATGTTCGTGCCGGAGCGTTGCAGACCGACCAGGTAGACCGGCATCGCCGAGCCGGGCGTCCGGCCGGCCCGCCGCCGCCAGCGTCGCTTCGCCAGTGCGGTGCCGATCCGGTCGACCGGGTTGAGGCGGTCCTCCTCGATCAGCCGTCCGATCCCCTCGGTACGAGCCCAGCGCAGGTGCCGCCGGACCCGGCGCGCGGTGTACGCGAGCGCGGAGACCTCGTCGTCGGCTGCCACGGTCCTCCTCGTCGGACACCGGCCCCGGCCCTGCACCAGAGCGGGTGTGACCGGCGGCAGCCAGGTTATCTGGAGATCATGGCGGGAGGCCAGGCCGCGGACCGCACGGGCAGACGAAGATCACCCGTTCAGCCACATGCCAAACGTGAGCTGGACTCGCCGACCCGCCCTGCATACCGTGGGCCCTGGTCGGGGCGGGCAGACCCCGGTCATCACCCCCGGGCCCGGATCGCCCGATCGATGTGAGCAGGGCGAGTCGATGCGCGTGCTGCACGTGAACAAGTTCCTCTACCGCCGTGGCGGCGCGGAGGGGTATCTGCTCGATCTCGCCGACCTGCAACGGGTCGCCGGCGACACGGTCGCCTACTTCGGCATGAGCCACCCGGAGAACGAGTCGCCGCTGCCGTACGCCGCGCGGTTCCCGTCCGAAGTGGAGCTGGAGCCGGCGCCGAGCGGTGTGCGGCCCCGCGCGGTGGCCGTCGGCCGGATGCTGTGGTCACCGACGAGCCGCCGCGGGCTGGCCCGGGTGATCGACGATTTTCGGCCGGACGTGCTGCACCTGCACAACATCTACCACCAGCTCTCCCCGTCGGTGCTCGCCGCCGCCCGCGCCGCCGGTGTGCCGTGCGTGCTGACCATGCACGACTACAAGCTCGCCTGCCCGAGCTACCAGCTGCTGGACCGGGGCCGTCCCTGCCAGGCATGCGTCACCGGCGGCCCGTTGCAGGCGGCCCGTCGCCGCTGCAAGGACGGATCGCTGTCGCGCAGTGGCCTGCTCGCCGTCGAGTCCTGGTTGCACCGGCAGTTCGACGCGTACGACCCGGTGCAGCTCTTCGTGAGCCCGAGCGGGTTCCTGGCCGACGTGATGCGCCGAGCGGGCGTCTACCCGGACCGGCTGCGGGTGGTCAACCACTTCGTCGACCTGACCGGCGTCGCGGCCAAGCAGACCCCCGGCGGCGGTGTCGTCTTCGCCGGGCGGCTGGCGTCGGAGAAAGGTGTCGACGTGCTGATCGAGGCGGCCGCCGCGCTGCCGGACGGGGTCATCGTGGACATCGCCGGCGACGGCCCGGCCCGGCCGGAGTTGGAGGCGCTCGCCGCGCGGCGGGTGCCCGGTCGGGTCCGGTTCCACGGCCGTCTCGACAAGCCGCGCCTGCACGAGCTGATCCGGTCGGCGGCAGTGGTCGCCGTTCCGTCCCGATGGCACGAGAACCAACCGATGGCGGTGCTGGAGGCGTTCGCCTGCGGGGTTCCGGTGGTCGCCACCGACCTGGGCGGGCTTCCCGAGCTGGTCGAGCCCGAGGTGGACGGCCGCATTGTCGCGGCCGACGCGCCGACGGCCCTCGGCGACGCGCTCAACGACCTCCTGGCCGACCCGGACCGGGCGTACCGGATGGGCCGGGCGGGCCGGGCGAAGATCGCCGCCCAGTTCGCCCCGGACCGGCACCTGGACCGGATCCGTGGGCTGTACGCGGAGGCCGCCGAGGCGCTGCCGTCGCGCCGGGCCGCCGCCGGCGGGGGAGCGGCCCGGTGAGCCCGGTACGGGTGCTCTACCTCGCCGGTAGCGGTCGCAGTGGCAGCACGCTGGTGACCACGGTCCTGGGACAGTTGCCGGGCTTCTTCGCGGCCGGCGAGCTGCGGTACCTGTGGCGGCGCGGCATCCTGGAGAACCGACCCTGCGGCTGCGGCGCCCCGGTCGCCGACTGCCCGCTCTGGGCCCGGGTGCGCGCCGACCTGACCGACGCCGACCCGGCCGGGATCGCCGCCCGGTTGGCCCAGCGGCTGCGGCTGCGCGGACTGCCCGCACTGCTGCGCCGCCAGCGTCGGGGGCAGCCGCCGGTCGCGGGCCACCCCGACGACACGCACCTGGCCCGGCTCTACGCCTCGATCGCCGAGCACGCCCTGGCCGGCCGGTCGGACGGTGTCATCGTCGACTCCTCCAAGCTGCCGCCGTACGGGGCCCTGCTCGGCGGCCTGCCCGGCATCGACCTGTACGTCCTGCACGTGGTGCGCGACCCGCGCGCCACCGCGTACTCGTGGCGTCGCCGACGCCCGCTGGACGGGCGCGCCGACGACCAGCTGATGAGCCGGCCACCGGTCGGCAAGGCCGCGCTGCTCTGGCTCGTCTGGAACACCGCGACCGTACGGCTGTGGGGCGCCCGTCGCCGTGCGCCGGGCCGCTACCTGCGGGTGCGGTACGAGGACTTCGTGGCCGACCCGGCCGCTGCCACCGCCCGGATCGCCGGCTTCGTCGGCGCGATCCCCGACGAGCTTCCGTTTCCGACACCGGCCACGGTACGGCTCGCGCCCACCCACTCGGTGGCCGGCAACCCGTCGCGGCACCGCACCGGACTGGTCGACGTGGTCGCCGACAGCGAGTGGCTGACCGGGCTGCCCACCCGCGCGTACGCGGCGGTCACCGGGCTGACCGCCGTGGCGCTGACCCGCTTCGGCTACCCGTTGCGCCGCCCGGCGGCCACCTCTCCTGCCGCCCGCTTCGCCGCGGACCCGGCCGTCTCCCCGTCACCCGCCACCCGGCAGAAAGGCTGAACGATGCTCTCACTGGTGGTGGGCACCGGTCGCTGTGGTTCGACACTGGTCCAGGAGCTGCTCTCCCGGCATCCAGCGGTCGGCTTCGTCTCCGGTCTGGACGACAAACTGGCCCGGCTCAACCCGAAGGGCAGGTTCAACGGCCCGCTCTACCGGCGTTCGGCGCCGCGCCCGGCGGGGATGACCTCGCTGCGGCACAGTCGACGGTTGCTGGAGCGGGGCCGGCTCCGGGTCGCGCCGTCGGAGGCGTACCACCTGCTCGACCGGCAGGTCCTGGCCGGCTTCTCCCGACCGTGTCGGGACCTGGTCGCCGAGGACCTGACCCCGTTCGTGGCCCGGCGGTTGCGGGCCTTCTTCGACGAGCGGATCGCCCGGCAGGGCTGTCAGCAGTTGGTGCAGCACGTCACCGGGTGGCCGCGGACCGGCTTGCTGCACGCCGCGTACCCGGAGCTGCGGGTGGTCAACGTGGTGCGCGACGGCCGGGCGGTGGCCAACTCGTGGCTCCAGATGGGCTGGTGGGACGGCTGGCGCGGGCCGGACAACTGGATCTACGGCCCGCTCCCGTCCGACCTTCGGGAGGAGTGGGCCGAATCCGGTCGCTCCTTCCAGGTACTCGCCGCGCTGGGCTGGAAGATGCTGATGGACGCCTTCGCGCAGGCCCGACTGCGTCACCCGGCCGACCAGTGGCTGGACGTGCGCTACGAGGACCTGGTCGAGCAACCGCGCGAGCAGGTCGGCCGGATGCTCGACTTCCTCGGTCTGGGCTGGTCGACGGCCTTCGAGAAGGGCTTCTCCCGGTACGACTTCACAGTGGGCCGGGCGGAGGCGTACCGGGACGAACTCAGCCCGGCACAGCTCGCCGCGATCGAACGGGTGCTGGAGAAGTCCCTGGCCGAGTGGGGCTACCCGGTCTACGGAACGCTGCAGGAGTAGAGAGCAGCCGTCAGCATGCCGACCGTTCCGGTGACCGGTGTCGACGTCCAGCCGCCGGGGCCGTTCGCGACCAGGTTGAAGGTGCCGGTTCCGATGCCCAGCAACCCGCCGGGGACGGTGACCGAGGTGGCGCTGGGGCCGAGAGTCCCGCCGCCGGTGAAGCCGCCCGACAGCGACCACGTGAAGCCGCTGCGGGTCAGGCCGCCGACCGGCAGGGTCCAGGTGAAGGTCGGCGGGTTGAGCAGGCCTGCCGTGCACTGCAGGTTGGTCGGTGGGTTGACCGTGCCGGCCTGCAGCGAACCGCGACCGTACTCGGTGTCGGTCCAGGCGGCCAGCGTCGACTGCGGCGGTGCCAGCACGACGGCGGTGCCGGCGAGCAGCAGGGTTGCGGCACCCGCGAGCCAGCGCCGCCGGACGTGGCCGGCTCGCTCCCGAGCCGGCAGAGACCGCACGCGGAGGCGCCTCACGGCCGCCCCACCCTGATCCGGCGCGCGGCGCGCATCAGCAGCAGACCGGTGGCGAGCGCACCGCCCCCGGCCAGCAGAGGTGTCAACAGGTTGGTCCCGGTGCGCGGAAGCGGGCCGACAGTGCCGCCCGCCGATGCGCTGTCGCCGAATCCGGTCGCCGTGACGACCAGGTCCGCCGACCCCGAGGCCACCGCGTTGGCGAGCAGACTCGCCGTGACGAGCACCCAACGCTGCTGATCGGCGCGCATCGAGCTGATCGTGACCGGGTGCGCGGCCAGCCTGGTGGCGGGACCGTCGGCGAGGACCTGCTCACCCTGGCCGGTCGGGCAGGCACCCTTCACCCAGCGGATGGCACAGACGGCGACCATCACCTGGAGTCCGTCCGGACGGACGGCGAGAGGGCCCAGCGCGGACAGCGAGATGGTCACCTCGCCGGGCTGCTCCGCGTGCGCCGAGACGCCCACCTGCCAGGGCACGGGCTGCTCCGGCGCCAGGTTCGCCATGCGATCGTCGTCGCCGATCGAGACCAGCGTGAGGTACCTGCTCCGAATGACCTCCTCGGTGGTGTCCGCGCGGGCCTGACCGGGCGTCGCCAGTACCGCGGCGGCAACGCCCGGCAGCACCGCCAGCACGACCAACATGCGTCCCACTGTCGAGTCGCCACGCGGTCCCGTGCCGCTCGGCTGGGTGCCGACCTCCGGGGCTGCCCCCACCTCGTCGGGTACCGCCGAATCCGGTCGCCGACGGCGCCACGCGCGCTGTCGTCGGGTCCCCGGCTCGCCCCCGCGCGGCCAGAACGCCCAGGTGACGATCGCGGCTGCCCCGACCGTGATGAGACTCGTGGCGTAGACGTTCGACACGGCTCGCACCGCGTACCCGAGCCTGGGCACCGACCACTGCACGAGCCGCACGTGGCTCACCGCGTACGGCGCGGCGTCGTTCGACTGGTTCGCGTCCCCCCGCAGGGTGAGCAGGCGGGTGGCCCCACCGCCGTTGGCGATGTCGAGCACCCGGTGGGTGATCGGTGGCAGCGGCGTGCGGTCGACGGTGACGACGTCTCCCACGTGGACCTCGGACGCGGGGATCTCCCGCACCACGGCCAGTGACCCGGCCGGGATGGTGGGGCTCATCGACCCGGTCTTGAACAGGATGAGCGAGATGTCGAAGAAGAACGCCAGCGGGACGAGGACGACGCAGGCCGTCCCACCGACGGCGAGCACTGTCAGCACCAGGTCGCCGACCCGGGCGAGGGTGCCGTGCCGTCGACGTTCGCGTCCCACCATCTGCAGATCCCTCACGTAGACGTGGCAGTGAATTCCCAGGTGACCACCCCGGTCGTGCCCTGGTACGCGTTGCTGGCGCCGGACTGGACCCGGACCTCGAAGCAGAACCTCAGCTGCGGCGTCGCGCCGGCCGGCACGGTGATGGGGGAGGACACCGGTGAGCCGGGCACCGCGGTGATGGCGGAGTAGCCGGGCCCGACGATCCAGGTGGGTGAACCGGAGAAGGCGGCGGCGGCACACGTGGTGCTGGTCGTGGGGGTCCGCACGGCCCGGTACTCGAGCGCGGGCAGCAGGGCGCCGGAGTTGTTCGACGAACTCGTCAGCGCGACCGCGCCGCCGACATTCGTCGTCGAGGTCGTCCGGATGTCGAGGAAGGCGTAGAACGACACCGAGGGGGACATCGCCGTCGCGTTGAACGCCAGCGTCGCGGCGTTCGCGACCGGGGTGTGGCTGGCCCAACTACTGGAGGCGGTCTGCGATTCGGTGCCGAAGACGCTCGCGCCGAACGACCCGGTGCCGTACTCGCTGTCGGTCCACGCGGCGAGCGTGGACGTCGTTCCCAGGCCGAGAACGAGGGCGCCAGCGAGTACGGCACGGGTCCGGCGAAGCCGTGGTGTTCCGGCCGGCGTCCGACGGTTGACCACGGCCATCACCTAGACGGACTCGGCCAACAGTTGCCAGGTTTCCGTGACCGATGTGCCCTGCACCAGGGTGCCTCCCGCGTTGACGACGAAGCAGAGGTTCACCGGCGCGCCGGGCGTCGTGGGGGGAGTGCCCTGCGTCAGGTTGAACGGCACCGCGCCGGCCACCGAGTTGAGCGGGGTGCCCTGCGCCACGATCCAGGTCGGGGTGGTGGGTGTCGCGCTGCAGTCGGCGAAGGCCGGGACGGTCGCGATGCCGTAGGTGAGGCCGACGAAGCCGGCCGGGGCGGGGGTCGCTGACGCCACGGTGACTGTCGCGTCGTACGTCGTGGCCGCTGTCAGTCGGACGGCGAACGGCGCCGCGACCACGTCACCGGGGCTGATGTCGTCGAAGCCGGTGCTGAAGGTCAACGCGGCCGCGGTGCCGGCGGTGGGGTGCTCGGCGTAGGTGGTGCCGTTGGTGCTGCCCTCCATGCTGAAGGTGCCCGCCGTGAACGTGCCCGTGGCGTACTCCGAGTCGTTCCAGGCGGCGAGGGTGATCGTCGCACCGAGGCCGAGGACGATCCCTCCGGCCAGGATGGCCTTCAGCTTGCGAGAGCGGCCTCGACTGCTCGGTTTGTCCACTGCCGTCCCTGTCGGTTCAGTCAATTTGTCCTCCTCGGTGCAACGCGGTTGGTTGTCGTGGGCCGATGCCAGCGGCGCAAGGATCACGATAAACACCCAAAACAGTGCAAAACGCCCAAAGCGGTTAAGTGACCACGGGAGGGTGCAGATGGGCAGGGAGTGCACCGATCGGCACTATCGACGGACGTCACGGGGCAGCTAATCTTTGGCCCCACCCCATCGATGTGAGGAGATGCGATGGCGCGCCGTACCGGCCGACCCTCCTACCAGCTGGACAAGGCCGATGTGCGGCACCGCCGCACAGTGCGCTTCGTGGCCGTCGCGGGCGTGATCGCACTGGTCACCGCGTTGCTCGGCGGGTTGATCGGCTACCAGTTGGGCCGTCCGGACGCGACCGAGGCGACCATCGCGAGCATCAAGCAGGACGAGGCGAAGCGGGACGCTCAGCAGATCGTGGAGCTGATCGAGACGGCCCGACGCGTCCGCGACCAGGTCGCCCCGGTGCTGGCCGCCATCAAGACGGAGACGACGGCCGGACGTGCGCCGGACCCGGCGCAGGCGCGCCAGTGGCAGGGGGTCATGCGCCAGGCGGCGGAGCCGTTCGCCGAGCCGCCGTCGGGGACCACCGCCACCAACGTGGCGCGCGGAGGCCTGCGCGGAGCGGTCGAGCAGGCGTCGCTGGCCGTCGACGCCTACGCGCTGGCGGCCGGCGTTCCAGCGGCGCAACGGGCGGCCCTGCTGGACGTCACCGCGCGGCAGGCCGCCGAGGCCGCGACGATCTGGTCGGTCGCGGCGACCCAGCTCGATCAGATCAGCGTCGACTCGGGCCAGGGCCACCAGCATGTGTTCCTGGACACAGACCCCCACGAAGGAGCCCTCACCCCGGACGGAGCGGCCGAGGGAACCGGTGGCTGAGGCCCCTTGCGGGGCAAGTGTCGGGTTTGTTGACGGAGGGCGCCTTGCCGGGTCCGCCGAGCGGTCACGGCGTGATCTGGGGGTGACGCGCCAGATCGGGTACGGTCGCTTACTGCAAAGTCTATGAACCAGATTGGCTTTCTGTGAATTGGAAGCCGAATCGGAGGGGCACAGCCGTGAGGTTCCCAAGCGTCGTCCGTCAGGCCGGCCTCGTCGTGGCCGTCACCGCCCTCGCGCTGACCGCGGGTTGCGCGAAGAAGGACGACAGCGAGGTCCAGGCGAGCGGGGTCAAGCTGGTCACGGCCGGCAAACTGACCGTCTGCACCCACCTGCCGTACCCGCCGTTCCAGTCCAAAGACGCCAGCGGCAAGGTGACCGGCTTCGACGTCGAGATCATGGACCTGGTCGCCAAGGAACTCGGCGTCGAGCAGACGATCGTCGACACCCCGTTCGAGGGGATCAAGTCCGGTCAGGACCTCAACACCGGCAAGTGCGACGCGGCTGCCGCCGGCATGACCATCACCGAGGAGCGGAAGAAGGTCATCGACTTCTCCGACCCGTACTTCGACGCCACCCAGGCGATGCTGGTGAAGACCGGCAAGACGTACAAGTCCCTCGACGACCTCAAGGGCAAGAAGCTCGGCGTCCAGGCGGCCACCACGGGTCGTGACTACGCCAAGAAGCTCGAGGCGGAGAAGGGCCTGAAGCTCGTCGAGTTCGAGGACCTCGCCGCCCTCCAGCAGGCCGTCGCCAACGGCCAGGTCGAGGCCGCCATCAACGACCTGCCGGTCTGGACCGAGTACCTCAAGAAGAACCCGGGTGGGTTCGAGGTGGCCGCCGAGTTCGACACCGGCGAGCAGTACGGCTTCCCCGTGAAGAAGGACGCCAACCCGGAGTTGCTCAAGAAGATCAACGAGGTGCTGGCCAAGGCCAGGCAGGACGGCACGTACAACACGATCTACGAGAAGTGGATCGGCAAGCAGCCGAGCGCCTGAGCGCCACGCAGTACCGGAGGGCGCGCGTCCCGCGCGCCCTCCGACGTCGGTAACCTCCGGGAAGGCAACGAGCGAACGTGAAGCTGCGACGCCGCCAGCGGGAGCGGCTGTCCCTCGGGCTCCAGTACCTGGTCTTCATCGCCATCATCGCCACGGTGCTCGTCGCCGCGGACTGGGACAGGTTGGCCGACGCGTTCTTCCGCGTCGACATCATCAAGTCGATGTTCCCGACGATCATCACCGTCGCGCTGCGCAACACCATCCTCTACACGCTGGGCGCGTTCGCCTTCGGCCTCGTGTTCGGGACGATCCTGGCGCTGATGCGCCTGTCCCGGGTGGCGCCGTACCGCTGGGCGGCGACGGCGTACATCGAGCTGTTCCGGGGTCTGCCCGCGCTGCTGGTGCTCTTCCTCGTCGGGTACGGCATCCCGATCGCCTTCCCGGAGCGCGAGATTCCGGGCGGGGTGTTCGGTTCGATAGCGATCGGCCTCGGGTTGACCGCCGCGGCGTACATGGCGGAGACGATCCGGGCCGGCATCCAGGCCGTGCCGAAGGGGCAGATGGAGGCGGCGCGGACCCTCGGCATGTCGCACTTCACCGCCATGCGCACGATCGTCATCCCGCAGGCGTTCCGGATCGTGATCCCACCGCTGACGAACGAGCTCATCCTGCTCACCAAGGACTCGTCGCTGGCGTACGTGCTCGGGGTGACGGCGCAGACGATCGAGATCACCAAGTTCGGCCGGGACATGCTCAACGACCGGGTGAACGCGACCCCGCTGCTGGTGGCCGGCCTCGCCTACCTGGTGATCACCCTGCCGCTGTCGCAGGTGGTACGACGCCTCGAACTCCGCTACGCCAAGGCTCGGTGACCCCGATGACGACCACCCCATCCCGTCCCGCCGTGGAGATCCGCGACCTGCACAAGTCCTTCGGGCCGCTCAAGGTGCTCAAGGGCATCGACTTCGAGGTCGGCCAGGGCGAGGTGGTCTGCGTCATCGGTCCGTCCGGTTCCGGCAAGTCGACCCTGCTGCGCTGCGTCGATCTGCTGGAGGAGCCGACCGCCGGCAAGATCTGGGTGAACGGGGTCGAGATGACCGACCCGGACGTCGAGATCGACGCGGTCCGCCGCGGCATCGGCATGGTGTTCCAGTCGTTCAACCTGTTTCCGCACCTGACCGTCCTGAACAACCTCACCATCGCCCAGCGCCGGGTGCTCCGGCGAGGTCGGGCCGAAGCCGAGCGGATCGCACGGGCCAACCTGGAGCGCGTCGGGCTGACCGACAAGGCCGACGCCTTCCCGGCGCAGCTCTCCGGGGGGCAGCAGCAGCGGGCGGCGATCGCCCGGTCGCTGTCGATGGAGCCGAAGCTGATGCTCTTCGACGAGCCGACCTCCGCGCTCGACCCGGAACTCGTCGGCGACGTGCTCACCGTCATGCGCAAGCTGGCCGAGGACGGTATGACGATGATGGTGGTCACCCACGAGATGGCGTTCGCCCGCGATGTCGCCGACCGGGTCGTCTTCATGGACGGCGGCGTGGTGGTCGAGCAGGGGCCGCCGCAGGAGGTGCTGGGCGCGCCGAAGCACGAACGGACCCGCGCGTTCCTCTCCCGGGTCCTCGACCCGACCCACGTCGCGCAGCTCGGCCAGCCGGACCAGTCGCCCGCGTCGCCGCAGACCCCCAGCCTGCCGGCGGACGACCGCCACCACCTCTGACCACATCTGCCGTACGTCCTCCGCGCCGGGTTGCCTCATCCGAGGGGCAGCCCGGCGTCGTTCTGTGCGCCCTGCGTTGACGGCGCGGGCGGCGGTGTCCGCCCGCCACTGACCAGTCTGAGGACCTGACTGTCGACGGCCTGCGTGTCAGCTTCATGTCAATCGACGGACGTCGTGATGTCAAGGTAATCTTTTTGCAATCAGAGCTGTACTTTCGTCGATGGATTACATAAGTTGCTGTTATCCATCGAAAGTTCTGAGTCTTCCGAGCCAAGTCCGCGACGAGCCTCACCCTCAGTCGTGCCACCGCCCCGTGCTCGGCGGTCGATGCACTCTGCCCTCGTCGCGTCTTCGCCCGGTCGGGAACGGAGACCCATGGACGATCACGTTGGTGGCCCTCACCGCCACCTGTCCCGCAGATCGCTGATCGCCACCGGCGCGCTCGCCGCCGGGGCGTTGGGCGCGTCCGCCCCAACGATCGGCACCGCGTTCGGCGGCAGCCCCGCCCGGGCCGCCGCCGGTGTCACCAAGAAGATCACCATCTACGCCGAGCAGTTGCCCGGCAACCTGTTCGGGTACGGCCTGGCGCCTGGTCAGGCCACCGTTCCGGGTCCGATCCTGGAGATGTACGAGGGTGACACGCTGGAGATCACCCTGGTCAACACCACCAACCAGCGGCTGTCCATCCATCCGCACGGGGTGGACTACAGCACCGAGTCCGACGGCAGCCCGTTCAACGCCTCGTTCAACAACCCGGGTGAGACGCGGACGTACGTCTGGCGCTCACACGAGATGGTGGCCGCGGCGGGTCGGCGGTACATGCCGGGCAGCGCCGGCTACTGGCACTACCACGATCACGCGATGGGCACCGACCACGGCACCGGCGGTGTCGCGAAGGGACTGTACGGCGCGCTGATCGTCCGGCGACGTGGCGACATCCTGCCGTCGAAGCAGTTCACTGCGGTGTTCCACGACATGATGATCAACAACAAGATGGCTCCGGCGACGCCGATGTTCGAGGCGAACCTGGGCGAGCGCGTCGAGTGGATCGCCATCGGCCACGGCAACCTGTTCCACACCTTCCACCTGCACGCGCACCGCTGGGCGGACAACCGCACCGGGATGTTGGAGGGGCCGAGCGACCCGAGCCTGGTGGTCGACAACAAGGACCTCAACCCCGGCAGCTCGTTCGGTTTCCAGGTGCTGGCCGGGGAGGGCGTCGGACCCGGCGCGTGGATGTACCACTGCCACGTGCAGACGCACTCCGACGGCGGCATGGCCGGGATCTTCCTGGTGCGCAACGCCGACGGCAGCATGCCGCCGGGCGCCGAGGAGGCGATCCACCGGTTCCAGGGCCACACCCACACGCACGGAAGCTGACCGAACCGAAAGTGGGGACGGGCATGACGAGAAAACTACGACGAACCCTTGCCGCGGTAGCGGCCTTGGCGACACTGCTCCCGGCGACGACGGCGGCCGCGGCCGCACCACGAACGGCGGCCGCCCCGCAGGCGGCGACGCCGCAGAGGACCGCGGTCCTGGTATTCCACGGCCCGGTGGCCGAGCAACAGGACCCGGTGTCGCGCGCGGTGGACACCATCAAACAGCTTGGTGCCGGTCATGACATCGATGTCACGGCCACCACGGACCCGGGCGCCTTCACCGCAGCCGGGCTGTCCGCGTACCGCAGCGTGGTCTTCCTCTCCGCGGCGGGCGCCGCGCTGAACCGCGACCAGGAGTCGGCGCTCCAGAGCTACGTCAAGGCCGGCGGCGGGTTCGTCGGCATCGCCGACGCCGCCCGCGCCCAGGTCGACTCCACCTGGTTCACCGGGCTGATCGGCACCCGCCCGGCCGGCGCCATCCCGGTCGCCGAGCCGGTGACCCGGGTGACCGCCAGCGGCGAGAACCCGCCCAACGAGACCAAGGAGAAGCTGACCGACGGCGACGCCAACACGAAGTGGCTGGTCCGCACCCCGACCGCCTGGGTGGCGTACGAGTTGAGCGCACCGAAGAAGATCACCGGGTACGCGCTCACGTCGGCAAACGACTCCGCCGGACGGGACCCGAAGGACTGGACCCTGCAGGGCTCCAGCGACGGTCAGAGCTGGACCGACCTGGACCGCCGCACCGGGCAGACCTTCCCGGACCGCTTCCAGACCCGCCGGTTCGACATCGCCACGCCGCAGGAGTTCACGCGCTACCGGCTCAACGTCACCGCGAACAGCGGTGAACCCCTGGTCCAGCTCGCCGACCTGCGCCTGTTCACCGGCAGCACCACCGCTCCGGAGCCGCCCGCGGTGAACCGCGCGGTGGTGAACATCCTGGACCGCAAGCACCCGGCCACCGCGTCGCTGCCGCTGACCATCACCCGGTCGGACCGCTGGGAGAACTGGGACCCGAACCCGATCGGCACGGTGCACACCCTCGCCCAGGTCGAGGAGCGGCACTACAACCCGGGCGCGGCCGCCAACGGCGCCTTCCACCCGGTGTCCTGGTGCCGGGACTACGACGGCGGCCGGTCGTTCTACACCGGCATGGGCCACACCGAGGGCAGCTACGGCGAGGAGGCGTTCCGCACGCACCTCACCGGCGCTCTCAACTGGACCACCGGTCGGGTACGCGGCGACTGCCAGGCCACCATCGCCGCGAACTACAAGGTGGAGCGACTCACCGCCGCCAACCAGACCGGGCAGCTGGACCAGATCGGCGAGCCGCACGGGCTCACCATCGCGCCGGACGGCACTGTCTTCTACGTCGGCAAGGCTGCCTGCCCGAGCGGCCCCATCGCGGACTGGAACAACCCGAAGGTGGGCCTGGGCTGCGGCACCATCCACTCCTGGGACCCGCGCACCAAGCAGGTCAAGCTGCTCACCACCCTGGAGGTGATGGGCAACCGGGGCAGCGGCTCCGAGTTGGTCAAGAACGAGGAGGGTCTGCTCGGCATCGTGCCCGACCCCGCGTTCGCCGAGAACGGCTGGCTCTACGTCTACTGGATGCCGCACGACTCGGTCGACCGGGTGAAGCGGGTCGGTCAGCGGACCGTCTCGCGGTTCACCTACGACCGCCAGGCGCAGACCGTCGACCAGGCCACCCGCAAGGACCTGTTGCAGTTCCCGGTGCAGATCCACAGCTGCTGCCACGCCGGCGGTGGCATGGCGTTCGACGCCAAGGGCAACCTCTACGTCGGCTCCGGCGACAACAACTCCTCGGAGGGGTCGCAGGGCTACGCCGGCAACAACTGGACCGAGGAGTACCAGGGCATCTCGTTCCAGGACGCCCGTCGCACGTCGGGTAACACCAACGACCTCGCCGGCAAGATCATCCGGATTCACCCGGAGCCGGACGGCACGTACACCATCCCGGAGGGCAACCTGTTCCCACCGGGCACCGAGAAGACCCGGCCCGAGATCTACGTGATGGGCGTGCGCAACATCGCCCGTCTCCAGATCGACCCGGTGCACCAGTGGCTGACCGCTGGCTGGGTCGGCCCGGACGCCTCGTCGCCCAGCCCGACCCTGGGCCCGGCGAAGTACGAGACGGCCACCATCATCACCTCCGCCGGTAACCAGGGCTGGCCGTACTGCATGGGCAACCGGCAGCCGTACCGTGACCGCAGCAACACCGACGCGACAGTGCTGACCGGCTGGTACGACTGCGACAACCTGAAGAACACCTCGCCGCGCAACACCGGACTGGAGGACATCCCGGCGGCCCGGGACAACATGATCTGGTATTCGCCGGACGGTGGCGGCCCGGTGTTCCCGAAGCGGACCGACGGCAGCGGCCTGCCGACCTACGTGGCGGCCGACGCCACCTACACGCAGCCGTACCTGCGCGGCGGCGGGCAGGCCATCATGTCCGGCCCGACGTACCACCGGAACCTCGTCGACACCGCCAGCGGCGTGGCGTGGCCGGAGCACTGGGACGGCAAGTGGTTCATCGGCGACCAGTCGAACGCCGCCAACCGGGTCGCGGTCACCGTCGACCCGGCCGGCGTGCCGCAGGCCGCCCCACCGGTGTACGCCGAGTCGCTGCGGGCCATCATCCCCGGTGGCAACGGCGACACCCGGTTGCAGAGCTGGATGGACGCGAAGTTCGGCCCGGACGGCGCGCTCTACCTGCTCGACTACGGCGGCGGCTTCTTCAGCCTGCACGCGAACCAGAAGCTGATCCGGGTCACCTACACCGGCGGGGCGCCCACCCCGGCACCGGCGGCGACCTCGGTCGCCGTGCAGAACAAGCCGCTGACCATCGCCTTCACCGGTTCCCGCTCCGGCGGTGTGAGCCACCGCTGGGAGTTCGGCGACGGCGCCACGTCGACCGAGGCGGACCCCCGGCACACGTACGCCACTGTCGGCACCTACACCGCGAAGCTGACCGTCACGTACGCCGACGGTCAGACGGCGACGGTGCAGACCACTGTGACGGTGGGCTGCGCGGTGCCCGACGACCGGTCGACGGTATGGCTCGGCGACACCGACACCGGGGTGCCCAGTCGCACGGTCGGGCAGGGCTGCACGGCCAACGACCTGATCGACGACGAGAGCACCTGGACCGACCACAACGGTTTCGTCCGGCACGTCACGGCGGTCGCCCGCGTCTTGCAGGACGATGATCTGCTCAGCACCCGTGAAGCGGGCACCCTCACCCGTCTGGCCGCCGCGTCGGAGATCGGCCGGGACGGGCACACCGGGTACGAGCCGCTCTTCGACGGCACCGCCGAGTCGCTGCGCGGTTGGCAGCAGGCGCCGTCGGGCCAGTTCGACATCCAGCCGGACGGGTCGCTGCGCTCCAGCGGTGGCCTGGGCATGCTCTGGCACACCAAGGAGTTGGGCGACTTCTCGCTGAAGTTGCAGTTCCGGGACATCGCCCCAGGCACCGGCCGGGCCAACACCGGAGTCTTCATCCGGTTCCCGGACCTGCGAACGCCCCTGGACCAGCGGCCACCGGACAGCTGCGGCACTGTCGGATCGGCGCGGACCTCGCCGGCCTGGATGGCGATCTACTGCGGACACGAGATCCAGATCTACGACGGTGACACCGGTGAGCCGCAGAAGACCGGCTCGGTCTACAACTTCGACCCGGTGCCGCTGGCCCAGGCCGGCGTGACGCCGAAGAACGAGTGGAACGACTACGAAATCCGCGCCGTCGGGCAGCACTACACGATGATCCGCAACGGCGTGGTGATCAACGAATTCGACAACACGCCGGGCAAGCAGTCGTCGCGAGCCGGCGACCCGCCGACCGACCTGCGGCAGTTCCTGCGCGGCTTCATCGGCCTGCAGAACCACGGTGACAACGACCTGACCGAGTTCCGCAACATCCGTGCGCGAGAACTCTAGGAGTGACGATGACCCGACGACTGACGGCCGCGCTGGCGGCGTTCCTGCTCACGGTGATCCCGTTGGCAGTGACGCCCGCCTCCGCCGCCCCGCGCGTCGCCGCCGACCAGGTGTTGACCTGGACCGCCGACGACAGCATCACCCGATACAGGTCCGCGCCCACCACGGCGGTGGCCGGAGCGACCACGATCATCTGGGAGAACAGCGCGGCCACCGGCAACACCACCGGGATGCCGCACACCCTGACCTTCGACACCAGCACCGAGGGCTACAACCACGACGTCACACTCAATATCCTGGCCAGCCCGTTCGACGCCAACGACGGCCGCCACCAGGCGACTGTGACGCTGACCCCGGGCCGGTACCGGTACTTCTGCTCGATCCCCGGCCACAGCTCCATGGTCGGTGAACTGGTGGTCACCGAGGGCGGTGGCGGTGGCGACACCACCGCGCCGACAGTGACCGCCGCGGTCTCCGGCGACCAGGACCAGGACGGCAACTACGTCGGCGCGGCCACTGTGACAGTGACGGCCACCGACGCCGACTCGGGGGTCCAGACCGTCGAGTACCAGGTCGACGACACCAGCTTCCTGCCGTACACCGAGCCGGTGCGGGTGACAGCGATCGGCGACCACGCGGTGCAGTTCCGCGCCACCGACCAGGCCGGCAACACCAGCGCCGTCGGCTCGGTGGCGTTCCGGATCGTCGAGCCGGGGGAGGAGGACACCACAGCGCCGGTGGTCACGGCCGCGCTGGCCGGCGACCGCGACGGCGACGGCAACTACATCGGTACGGCCACCGCCACGCTGACCGCCACCGACAGCGGATCCGGTGTCGCCACCATCGAGTACGCCCTGGACGGGGCGGCCTTCACCGCGTACGCGAACCCGATCGTGGTGAACACGGCCGGGATGCACATGCTGCACTACCGGGCCACCGACGTCGCCGGGAACACCTCGGCGGAGCAGATGTCCCACTTCACCGTCGTCGAGCCGCCGGCCGAGGACACGACTCCACCCACCGTCGCCGCCACCGTGGCCGGTGACCGGAACGACGACGGCGGGTACGTCGGCGGCGCGACCGTCACCGTCACGGCCAGCGACACCGAGTCGGGCGTGGCGACGATCGAGTACGCGCTCGACACGGGAGGCTGGACGGCGTACGCCGCTCCGGTCGCCGTCCGCGCACCCGGCGCGCACACAGTCCGGTACCGGGCGACCGACGCGGCGGGGAACTCCTCCACCGAGCAGTCGACGTCGTTCACAGTGGTGGCCGACAGCACCGACCGCTGCCCCGACTCGGACACCCGGGCCACTGTGGTCATCGACGGTGGCGACACCGGCGTGCCCAACGTGGACACCGGTGACGGCTGCACCATCAACGATCTGATCGACGAACACGCCGACTACCCCGGCCACGCCGAATTCGTCCGACACGTCGAAGCGGTCACCGCCGCACTCGTGACCGGCGGCACGCTCGACCGGCGGCAGCAGGGCGCCATCGTCCGGGCCGCGGCCCGATCGGACGTCGGCGCATGAGTCCTCGAACCTCACCGACAGGGAGTACCACGATGCCCGGACGTACCGTCGCCAAGCTCGCCACCGTGAGCGCCGTGATCGCGGCCTCGGTGCTGGCCGTGGCGCCCACCGCACACGCCGACCTGGTCACCCACTGCATCGGCACCGGCGGCGCGGTGACCGTGCCCAACGACCTGCTCGTGCCCGCCGGCGAGTCCTGCGCGCTCACCGGCACCACGATCACCGGCAACGTCACCGTCGCGGCCGGCGGCAACCTGGTGGTGACCGGTGGCCGGGTCAGCGGTGAGGTACGCGTCGCCGCCGACGGCTACCTCGACGCGACCGAGACGACAGTCGACGGCCAGGTGGTGCTCGCCGCCGGGGGGTACGGCATCTTCCTGAAGGACGCCCGCACTGGCACTGTCACCGTACGGCCGAAGGGCTCCACGACCATCGACAGCTTCCTGTTCGCCGAGGCGTCGACGGTCACCGGGCACGTCAACGTCGGCGCCGGCGAGGTCCGGCTGGAGCGGGGCACCCAGGTGCAGCGCAACCTCAGCAGCACCGGCACCTACTACACCGACCTGCACGACTCGTTCGTCGACGGCACGCTGTCGGTGCTCAACAGCGCCACCGGCAGCGTCGTGTGTGGCAGCGCCGTCCAGGGCCGGGCCACCTTCGCCGGCAACCTGGGCGGTGTGCAGCTCGGCCCGAACGGTGCCCTCGACAGCTGCGCCTCCGGCGGTTACTGGGGCGGGGACGTGAGCATCACCAGCACCACCGGTGGTGTCACGGTGGACGACAACATCATCAACGGCCAGTTGACCGTCACCGGCAACGACCCGGTCGCCCAGGTGGCCGCCAACAACCGCATCCGCGGCGGCGTGACCGGTGACCAGGCGGCGGCGACCACCAACCGGGCGGCGCGGGTGGCCTCTCCGGACCGGGAGGACGCCGGCGACCAGCGGGCCGAGGTCCGTCGTACCTCGGCGGTGCAGGAGGCCGCTGCGGCGGGCGCGGCGAAGCTCTAACTGATCGACGCAACGGCGGCCGGTCACCCGCTAGGTGATCGGCCGCCGCCGCCGTACCGGGTCCGACCCGTCGCGGCGGCCTTGGCGTAATGCCGACGCAGACGAGTAAGTGCCTCCTGCCGTCGGTCAATACAAGCCAAGTGAACGCTTACTCCCGTGGCGGGGAAATGAGCCAGGCCAGGGGCTGTCCGCTGAGGGCGGCGTCGGCAATGCGGTGGGCGCTGGCGGTCTTCAGGGCGGCTCGTGAGCTGTCGATCCAGCACTGGACTTTGTCGACGCCTTGGTGGCGGTACTCGACGGCTTGGACGAGGCATTCCAGCTTGTCAGCGTCGCCGGCGACGACAGCTTCTCGTGTCTCGCCGGCTTCATGTGTCGGCGTGGGAGGTGGCGCCGCGTGTGAGGGGTTATGAGGCGACAGGCAGGCCGGTAGCGTTGGGTGGCACGGCGGCCTGGGCGCCGGCGATGCGTCCTGCGCTGTGAGGAGGCCCACGATGGATTCCTTGCCGGAGTTGACTTTCGGGCAGCGGTTGAAGGCCTACCGGGAGAGGTCCGGCAAGACCCGCGCGGTGCTTGGCGGCCTGGTCGGTCGCAGCGCCGAGTGGGTCAAGGCGGTGGAGACCGATCGGATCCTGCCGCCGCGCATCCACATGCTGGACCGGATCGCGCGTGCTCTGAAGGTTGAGGTGTCTGCCCTTGCCGGCGAGTTGGGGGCCCGGTCCGCTGTGGTTAACGGGCCGGAGCACCCGGCGCTGCCGTCCGTCCGGGACGCGGTCAACCACTTCGCACTTTCCGACGATGTTTCCCCGGAGCCGTTGACGAGCCTGAGGGACCGGCTTGCGATGGCATGGCGTGCGCGTCATCAGGCGTCGGACCACCGCACCGTGCTGGGCGGGTTGTTGCCGGGGCTGCTGCGCGACGTGCAGCGTGCCGCATTGGCATACGAGGGTAATGAGCGTCGACAGGCTCAGGCCTTGTTGGCGGAGACGTTCGGGCTGGCGCAGATGTTCCTTGCCTATCAACCCGCCGCCGAGTTGTTGTGGCGGGTCGCGGACCGGGCGATGGTGGCGGCGCAGGAGTCCGGCGACCCGGAGGCGGTGGCGAGCGCGGGGTGGTTCCTGTGCCAGGTGCATCGGGATGCCGGTGACTGGGACACCGCGATGTCGGTGACAGTGGACCTCCTGTCGGCGCTGGAGTCGCGTGCGGCCGAAGGGAACACGAACCTGTTGGCGCTCTGGGGTGCGTTGAACTTTGAGGCTGCCTACACCGCCGCCCGTGCTGGTGAAGAAGGCCGGGCTTGGCGGTACTGGGATCGCGCGGATCGGGTGGCTCAGCGTTTGCCAACGGGTTTCTATCAGCCGCAGACGTCGTTTTCGCAGGTCATCATGGGCGCTCACGCGGTGACCGTGGCGGTCGAGTTGCAGAAGTCCGGTGAGGCGGTGCGACAGGCACGCCGCCTTGATTCCGCGGCGATCCCGTCGAGGCCGCGCCGGGCACGCCATCTCATCGAGGTCGCGCGGGCGCACTACGGCAAGGACGACAAGGAAGCGGCCGTGTCGACCCTCAGGCAGGCGTACGAGTCGGCACCGGAGACGATTCGCTTCAACGGGTACGCCCGCCAGATCACCTTGGATCTGCTCGACGGCTCGCGTTCCACGCGTGACGACGCCCGAGACCTCGCGCTAAAGGTCGGGTTGCTCTCCTGAGCCAGGGGTAGAAACCCTACCCATTCCGCTCCGATACCCACCGTAGCTTTCTGCTCACGGGATGCGGCGGGCGGTGCGGGTATCGCCTGGTCGCCGCGTCCCCTCAGCGTCGGGGGGCGGGAAGTCGTCCTCGTGCTTGAACGAGGGAGAGTCCGTGCGGCGCGTCTCGTATGACGAATACCTCTCGGCCACCGCGCTGACTCTCGCCCGCAGGCACCGGCCGGTGTGGTCGTGGCGGCTCTGGAGACGCATCTGCCGCTGTGGAGCCGACCTGCCGTGCCGCGCGCGGCACCGGATTCCGATCAGTCGTGCTCACTGGCCGCCGGAAGGTGAGCAGTGAGTAGCCGGCAGCAGAAGGCGATCGTCGCGGTTCGCGTCCGAGAGCTGGACGGCAGGTGTAGCTGCTGCCGGACGTGGCTCACGTCGTACCCCTGCTGGCAGGTCGAATGGGCGACCGGTCGGCGGACGCTGACGAGCATCGCCGGCCTTCTGGCGGGTGCGCGGTGACCGTCCACGGCCCGGTCATGCCGATCTGGAGCTGCGGTGGCTGCGGCCTGCCTTGGCCCTGCACGACCCGCAAGCGCGAGTTGCGCGCGGAGTACGCGGATGCGCCAGTGTCGCTGGCGCTCTATCTCGGGTCCTACCTGGTGCAGGCGACTGAGGACATGCAGTGGACGCCGGCCGGCGTGCTGCACCGCCGGTTCCTCGGATGGACCAGGGATGCGGAGCTGCCGAATCCAGCAGCACCGCAATCCTGCCAGCCCGCCCGAGCCAAGCCCTAGCCGGCGGACGCCCTGGCCGGGCCCGTGTCGCCGCCGCCCGGCCCGTGCTTGCGTAGCGGTGCCGGCGTCGGAAGGTCGGCCTGCTGCGCAGGTAGGTGGTCACGCGAGGTCTCCGGCGTCCGGCTCGGCCTGGTAGCTGAACCGTCCACCGGAGACCTCGCCGCTCTCTGTCGCCGATTGGCGACTGCCTTCAGGCCGGGTCAGCTCAGAAGTTGCCGGCGGAGTTGCACTTGACGCCTTGGTCGAGGCAGTTGCGCACCCGTGCGGCGAGCGCCTCGTCCTTCCATGCGTTGAAGAAGTCCGCGTGCATGGAGAACGACGTGCCGGACGCGAGGGTGATGCCGTCCGTGTTCGCGCTCAACGGGTACGAGATCACGAAGGACACCGACGGAACGGGCACCGGGTGGCTCTTCGGGCAGGCCCCGGTGTGGTCCCCGTTGGCCATGTGCGCCTTGTGGTCGGGGCTGTCCAGGTGCTTGCCGTCCCAGCAGTCCGGGAAGGTGATCTGCCGGACGATGTTCGCGGTCTTGGCGCAGACCGGGAACGTCTTGTCGGCGCTGCGGCCGATCTCGCCGCCGATGCCGGCGCACCAGAAGTGGTTGCCCTGCTTGTCCGGGGTGTCGACCTGGGTCTTGGCGTTACCGGTGATCATTCGTAGGCCGAATGGGAAGGGCTGGGTCCTGCTCGGGTCTTTCAGGCGGGAACCGTAGTAGACGGTCACCTCCTTGGGGTCCACGACCTTGCCGTTCTGGTACATGGTCGGCACCCAGTAGGCGGACTGGTCGTCCGGCGAGTTGCAGGTGGTCGCCGTGGACGCCCGCAGCGATTCGGCTGTCGAGTTGGCGTCGGTCGACTTGTTGCCCCAGAAGGTGTGGTTGTGCGAGCCACCCACCAGCTTCGGCAGGACGATCGGGTCGTCGCTGTTGTGGTGGCTTGTCGTACAGCCGACGTTGAATTCGGGCACCTTGACCGGGTTGCCGGTCACCGGCTTGGGCTTGCGGGCGAAGAACGCCTTCGTCGCGGCGGCCTGCGCGCCAGCGTCGATGGTGATCCAGCCGCCGGATGCGGTGGGCGGGGCGGCGCTGGTCGCCGGCGTTCCGGGCTTGCCCGGCGCGGACGGGGTGGCCGAGGTGCCCGGGGCGCTCGGCGTGGCCGACGGGTCGCCCGGGGCGGTGGCCGTCGGCGCGTCCGGGCCGGACGAGCCGATGCCGGTGTCGCTGGACGGGCCGGACGCGCCGGGGGTTCCCGGCGCCTCCTTGCATCCGCCGGCCAGCGCCAGGCTCACCAGCAGTAGGGCGGTGACGGAACGACGGTGTCGAGGGGTGGATCGGAGATTCATCAACGGGGGCGCACCTTTCTTCCGAGAGGGAAGAATACGAGTGGACCCCCTGCCCGCCTCCAGTTGGAACGATTAATTCTCTCTTAAATAGCGCTCAGCGGTTGCCTGGTCAGCGTTGTGGAGTCGCTGTGATGTCGGCTCGATCTCAATTCTCTGATTTCTCTCGAAAAACCGTAATCGGCGGCTGCGGCATCACTCTGCTTTCTTGAGTGGTCGGCCGTATCGGCTCAGCAGCGGTCGCGTGCCTTGCGCGGGAAGGTCTCCCGCGACACGACCTTCGTTGACCTGCTTCCGTGCGACACCAACACCTGGTCCGGGCCGATCCGTGGCAGGTCCGCGAGGGTGAAGTCCACCGAGCGGGCATCGCGGCGGCTTGACCCGTCGAGGGTGTAGGTGACCCCGGCCCGAAATTCGGTGAGCAACTCGACGTCCACGTCGGAATCAGGGCTGTCGACAGCGTCGGCGACCTCCCAGCCCTCCGGCGGCTGACCCAACAGCGCCACCTCCACGACCTCGCTGGCGGGCGGGCCGCCGATGCTCCACCTGATCAGGGTCCGTTCGCCCGGTTCACCCTGATGGTCGTTCTCGAACACGCGGATATTGGCGTCACTGTCGTCGCAGGTGACCAGTACGCCGATCGGTTGGCCGTCCTGAACGGCGAGAGCGACAATCGGTTCCTCCGCCGGTGAGCAGGCGGTCAGGAGGAGGAGGGGGAGCGGGAGCAGAATCCATGGACGTCGTCTTCCGCGCATGTCGGCAGCCTTCCAGCACAGCATCACGCTTCGATGCCCCGAGGATCACGAAAGGGGTAGCGACCGACGGAACCGGACCGTGCGCGGTGCCGAACCTTTCCACCTTCGTTGGGTGATTTCCGGAAACAGCGCGGGGCGCCGTCTACGCGGAGAGAATTGCCGCCACGGAGCACACGGAAGCCGGGGGACGTTCGATGGTTTTACGGAGGCGTATGGCGCTCGTCGCGGTGGCGGTCGCGGCGACACCGCTGGTCCTCGGTGGGTGCACCACCGAGCGAAAGGCCGCCGTACGTCCCGCCGAGCAGGTGGTGCCCTCGCCCGAGCTGACCGTCACGCCCGCCGATCTCTCCCGGAACGTGCCGCTCAGCGCCGAGGTGGTTCCGCTCGTCACGGGTGGAAAGATCACCGCCGTGCGCATCGTCGACGAGGCGGGCACGGCGGTCGGGGCGCAGCCGCGCGAGGACGGCTCGGCGTGGGTGCCGAGCGCCCCGTTGCGCCCGCAGCACACGTACACCGCGTCGGTGACCGCCACCGGCGACTCCGGGCGGACCACCACCCGCACCAGCAGCTTCACCACCGCGGCGGCGTCGACGAAGCCGCAGGTGAGCAGCACGTTGTACTTCGCCGACAAGCAGACGTACGGCACCGCGATGCCGGTGACCATCGGTTTCGATCCGCCTGTCGCCAGGTCCGCCCGGGCCGACGTGCAACGTCGGTTGTTCGTCACCACGAACCCGCCGCAGCCGGGTGTCTGGTCCTGGGTGGACGACGGCAGCCAGGTCTACTACCGGGCTCCCGACTTCTGGCGACCCGGCACGACCATCAGTGTCCGGGCGGGCCTGACGGGTCTGCCGATCGGGAAGAGCCACGTCGGTGACGCCGACCGCACCGCGACGTCCCGGATCGGACGGCAGGTGTCGCTCGAAGTCGACAACGCCACCAAGCAGATGCGCGTGCTACGGGACGGCAAGCTGATCCGCAGGATCCCGGTCAGCCTCGGCAAGCGCAGCACCCCCACGTCCAGCGGCAAGATGGTGATCATGGAGAAGCACCAGTACACCACGTTCGACACGCGTGGCGAGCCGAACGGCGGCTACGTGGTGAACGTCGAGGACGCGCAACGGCTCACCTGGGGCGGCGAGTTCATCCACGGGGCACCCTGGTCGGTGTCCGATCAGGGACACCGCAACGTCTCGCACGGCTGCACGAACATCTCGGCGGCCAACGCCGACTGGTTGATGGGCGTCACCCGGGTCGGTGACCTGGTCACCTTCACCGGCACCGAGGTCCGGCTCCAGCCGGGCAACGGCTGGACGGCCTGGAACACCAGTTGGGGCCAGTTCATCAAGGGCAGCGCGCTGCCCGTACCCGCGGATCTGCGACCGACCCCGGCGTCGGCGCCGCCGGCCCGTGCGGTCGCCGGTGGCGTGCCGACGCCGGGGCCGTCCGCCTCCGGAGGCTGAACCACCGGGCGCCCGGTGGGCTCTCGCCGCTGGCGCGGCGGCCCTACCCTCCGGGCCATGACGTACGAGCCGACAATGGTTCCCGGCCCGAGGCCCAACCGGACGCTTCGTACGGTCCTGATCGTCGTCGGCGCCCTACTGACGGTGTGCTGCGTCATCGGCACGTGCGTCGGCCTCTGGCTCTACCGCTCGGTCAAGGACACAGTCGAACCGGTCCGGGGGGCCGCGACGGCGTACCTCGACGACGTGCGGGCCGGCAACTACGCGGGCGCGTACGGGCGGCTGTGCGACCGGGTGCGCGACACCATGCCGCAGGAGGACTTCGCCCGGATCCAGAGCGCGCAGTTGAAGATCACCAGTTACGAGATCACCGGCGTGAACGTCAACAACTACAACGGGCGGGTCACCGGGACCGTCCAGGTCGAGGTGGTCCAGGCGGCCACCGGTGCGAGGTTCAGGCAGGGGGTGGCGCTGGTCAAGGAGGACGGCGAGTGGCGCGTCTGCCAGTGAGAGACCGCACCGTCGCCGCGCAGAAGTTGGTGCGCGAGCTACGGTGAACCTGACGCTCACGTGAGGAAGAAGGCTGTGTGGCTGACGTCACCGGCTCGGAGGGAGGGGTCAATGCGGATCGGGGAACTCGCCACGAAGACCGGGGTGTCGGTACGAGCCCTGCGCTACTACGAGGAGCAGGGCCTCCTGACTGCCGCACGGAGCAGTGGCGGTCAGCGCCACTACCTCGACGACGCGATCGACCGGGTCTATCTGATCCAGATGCTGTACGCCGCAGGCCTGTCCAGCCGAACCATCCTGGACCTGCTGCCCTGCGTCGACGCGAAGGTCAACACACCGCAGTCGCGGGCCCTGCTGCGCGCCGAACGCGACCGCATCGATCGGCAGATCACCCAACTCCGGCAGGCGCGCAAGCGGCTCGACGAGGTCATCGCGGACAGCGAGAGCCCAGCCAGCGGATGCACTCATACGGGCACCGACGCCGTGATGGCGTAGCGACACGGCGAGGCCCCGTCGTCACCACCGGCCGCGATCTGCCCTCAGGGCGATCGGTGGCGGCCCAGCAGGGCGTCGCTTGGCGTGTCAAGTTGCTCAGCTGCCAACGATCACGGAATGGGCCAGCTCCGGGATGCCGTAGTGCTGGTCGAGGACCTGCATGGCGGCGCCCGCGGCGATCACGTCCGCGCCGAGGCTGGACAGGGCCACAGTGGTGCTGAGCCAGTCCGCGCGCAGGGTGTCCGCCCCGACCGCCTCGGTGACCACCGCGAGATAGGTCTGCGGATGCCGCAGGAGGTCCGCGCCGGTCAGCACCACGTGGGCGAGGTCGAGGGTCTGGAGCAGGTTGACGACGCCGACGGCCAGCACGCGGGCGGCGTGTGCGATGTCTCCGGCCTCGACGGCGCGGTGGTGCACGATCTCCAGGCACCCGTGCCGGCCACAGACGCAGAGGGGCCCGGTCAGGTCGACGACAGTGTGGCCGAACTCGCCCGCGTTGGTGTGTGCCCCCCGGTGGGCCGCGCCGCCCAGCCAGAAGCCTCCGCCGATGCCCGACTCGACCATGATGAGGGCCGCGTCGCCGAACGTCGCGCCGTGCCGCCAGGCCTCAGCCGTGATCCCCGCGGTGACGTCCTTGTCCAGGTGGACGGGGAGACCGAGGTGTTTCTCGGCGATCTCGCGCAGCGGTACGTCGTGCCAGTGCCGCAGGCCGTGGGCGTCCCGGACCAGGCCGTTGGCGTGGTCGAGTGGGCCGATCATGCCGATGCCCAGCCCGGTGAGCCGGCCCCGCAGGTCGCCGGTGCCGGCCATCGTGTCGATGCCGGCGCTCAGGGCGTCGAGGAGTTGCGCCGGGGTGAAGTCGCGGGGCAGCGGGCTGACCGCCGAGTGGTGCACGGTGCCGGCCAGGTCGACCAGGACGAGCCGCAGCGTGCGTCGGGCCACGTGGGCGCCGATCGCGTACCGGCTGTCCGGGACGAGTTCGTAGACGACAGCGGGCTTGCCGATGCCCGGACGTCGGACGCCGGCGGGGCGGATCAGGCCGTCGGCGGTCAGCCGGGCGATGACCTTGGAGACCGCCTGTGGTGTCAGGCCGGTGGCCTCGACCACCGTCGCGCGCTCGAACGTGCGAGCCGTGCGCCCCACCGCCATCACGAGAGCCTGGTTGTAGCCGCGGAGGAACGTGACGTCGGCAGTGACGCGAGTCATCTCACCACCCTATTACGCAACGCTGTTGCTAAATTTTTTCGGTGATCGAGTTGAGTAGAGGTCGACGGCTGGCGGCGCTTGCCGCTCTGGCACTGGGCGGCGTCGCGGTCGGCCTGACCGAGTTCGTGGCGATGGGGCTGCTGCCCGACATCGCCCGCGGTCTGCTCCCGCACGAGTACGCGCGGTCGTCGTCGGACGCCGTCGCCCGCGCGGGCTGGATGATCACCGCGTACGCGCTCGGTGTGGTCGTCGGCGCGCCGCTGATCGCCGCGTTGAGCGCGCGCCTGCCCCGCAAGAAGCTCGTCCTCGGGCTGCTTGTGATGTTCGCGGTCGGCACTGTCGCGTCCGCGCTCGCCCCCACCTTCGATCTGGTGCTGGTGGCCCGGTTCGTGGCGGCGCTGCCGCACGGCGCGTACTTCGGCGCGGCCGGTCTGCTCGCGGCGACCCTGATGGGCCCCGGTAACGAGGCCCGTGGTTTCGCCACAGTGCTCGGCGGTCTGACAGTGAGCAACCTGGTCGGCGTACCCCTCATCACGCGGCTCGGGCAGACGGTCGACTGGCGGGTCGCGTACCTGGTCATCGCCGGTTTCTTTCTGCTCACCCTGCTGGCGGTGCTGGCGGTCGTTCCGGAGGTCGCCGCGGCGGTCGACGGCTCGCCGGCCGCCGAGCTGCGGGCGCTGCGGACCTCGCAGGTCTGGCTGGTCGCCGCGACCGGCGCTGTCGGCTTCGCCGGCTTCTTCGCGGTGAACACCTACATCGCACCCGTCACCACCGACGTCGCCGGTCTCTCCGCCGCGACGGTGCCGTGGACGTTGGTCGCGGTGGGTCTGGGGATGACCGTCGGCAACGCCCTGGGCGGCTGGCTGGCGGACCGCGACCTCCAGCGGAGCATGGTCATCGGCTTCGTGGCGATGATCGTGAGCATCGCCGTGTTCAGCCTTGTGGCGTCGACGAGCGTGGGCCTGTTCGTGGGCGCGTTCCTGGTCGGTGCGACCAGCCTGTATCTCGGTCCGGTCCTGCAGGCACTTCTGATCACCGTCGCCCCGGGAGCGCAACTGATGGGCGCGGCGGTCAACCAGTCGGCCATGAACATCGCGAACAGCCTGGGCGCCGCACTGGGCAGCGTCGCCATCGCCGCCGGATTCGGCTACCTCGCGCCAGCCCGGGTGGGTGTCGCTCTGGCGGTCGTCGGGTTGATCCTGGGGCTGGTCGGCTTCGCCGTCGGGCGACGAGTGCGCGAGCGGGTCCCGGCGACCGTCTGACGAGTGCGGATCCCGGCCACCGTCTCGACCTGAGGTGGCCGGGCCGCCCGCGAGGTGCGGTCAGAAGTCGTCCACGCTGACCGTCACCCGGTCGGTGCTCGATCTCCAGTTGGGCACGTTGATCACCTCGTGGCCGCCGCCGCGTTGGCCCACGGTGATGCGTACCAGGCCGAGGTGTGCCGGCGTCGCCGGGATGAAGACGTCCATGCCGGTGATGAAGGTCTGGCTGAAGAACTCCGGCAGCGGGGCCGACAGGTCGGTGACGCCGTCGCTGCCGTCGTCGAAGGCGAAGATGCCGATCGTCCGCTTGGCGCGTGGTGTGTTCGCCGCGTTCAGGACGTCCCTGCCGTTGATCCAGAGGTGGTCGCCAGCGTCGCCCTGGTCGCCCCACCACTCCTTCTGCCGTTGGATCGTGAGCGCCGTGTGCCGGTCGCTGGTCTCGACCAGGCCGCTGAGGCCCTCGCCCGGCTCGCTGGTCGCCAGGCGCAGGAACGAGTCCGAGCGGAGGAACGGCTGGAAGTAGAAGTGGTGGGTCGCGGCACCCGGGCGTACGACGGCGAACTCGTAGCGTGCCGTGGCGAGCACCGGGAGAGGGCCGAACGAGCCGTCGACGCCGAGCGACAGCCGATGCGCGGGCCGGTGTGACAGTCGGCCGCCGGTCAGCGGGCTGACCGGGTAGACCTCGACTGTCGCACCGGTGACACCGACGTTGCTCGGGAAGAGCACGGCGCGGCCGGAGACCCGGGCGGCGCCGAAGAGTTGCGGCACGATCCGCGTCGTGTGGGGCGCGTGGCCCCGGAGGAAGCCGAAGATCTCGGTGAACGACTCCGCCGACGACACGGTCTGGGTGTGCGACTGGTCCGGCAGGTGCACGTTCGTCGCGCCGACGACGGCGCGGGCCGGGTCACCCTCGCCCCAGATGGCGAGCGTGGGCACGCCACCCGGTGGGGAGGTCGCGGTGCGCCCGTCCAGGTTGACGTAGTGCGCGACCCGGACGGCGCGCTCCGGCGAGCTGTTGAGGTAGCCCTGCGAGACGAAGGTGCCCAGCGAGTGCGCGACGAGGTCGACCCGGTCCGCGCCGGTGGCCGCCAGCAGGCGGGAGATCCGTGCGTCGAGTCCCGCGTACACCTGGGGCAGGATCGTCGCGATGTTCGGGGAGTCGTACTCGTGGGCTTCGATGATGTCGATCGGGTATCCGTTGCTGGCCAGCCGTTTGGCCTGGGTCTCGAACTGCGCCGCTGACCCCGCGCTGCCGTGTACGAAGATCACTGGACGGTGTGTCGGTGTGGCGGCGGCTTCGGCGGCGCGTGGAACGGCGACGGCGGACAGGCTGGCCGCGAGGGCGACCCCGGCCACCACGGAGAGCAGGCTCCGGCGAGATGTGTGCATCGATCCTCCACCAGGACGGACGAAGTATTTGCACTACTAGCGCAAGTATCGTGTCAGGGTGGGGCGCGATGGTCCACACCTTCCGGTCAGTTGACCTTTGTGGCGAGCAGGTCGCCGACAGCGGCGCGGACCGGGTCGGGGTTCGACCAGCTCCAGTTGGGGTGCGCGCGGTTGGTGAGCAGCGCCAGGACGAGTTGGCGGTCGGGCGCGACCAGGAGCGAGGGGCCAGCGAATCCGGTGTGGCCGAAGGTCCGGGCCGAGGCGAGCCTGCCCATGAACCAGCTCTGGTTGAGCACGACGCCGAGGCCGTGCGCCGAGGTCCGGTTGGGGCGCTCGGGATCGATGGCGGGTTTGCCGGCGTTGTGGTTGGTGAGCATCCGACGCACCGTCGCCGCGGCGAGGATCCGTTTGCCATGGTGGGTGCCCTCGTTGAGGAGCAATTGACCGATGGCCGCGAGATCGGTCGCGGAGGCGAAGATGCCGGCGTGACCGGCGATGCCACCGAGGTGGTTGGCGACGTCGTCGTGGACGACGCCACGGAGCAGCCCTCGGGACGAGCGGGCGTCGGTCGCGACCAGTCGGCTGGCCTTCGCGGCGGCCGACAGCCAGCTGTTCGGGTTGAAGCCGGTGTCGCGCAGACCGAGCGGGCCGGTCAGGTTGGTCTTGAGCGCCTGGTCGAGCCGCTGGCCGGTGACCTTCTCGACGATCTTGCCGGCGACCATGAGCCCGACGCTGGAATAGCGGAACGTGTTCCCTGGCACCGCGCCGGAGATCAGCGGCGTGCCGAGCACGGCGTTCCAGCGGGCCGCGTTGTCGGGCAGGCCGGTGACCGTGGCGCCGACGGGAAGACCGCTGGTGTGGGTGAGCAGCATCTCGACGGTGATCTGCTCCTTGCCCGTGCCGGTGAAGGCGGGCAGGTAGTCACGCACCGCAGCGCCGAGGTCGACGCGGCCCTTGTCGACCTGCTGCAGCAGCAGGATGGCCGTGTACACCTTGGTGACCGAGGCGAGGTCGAAGATGGAGTCCCGGCGCATCGCGACGCGCTGGTTCGCCGCGAGCAGCTTCGGACCCGCCGTATACCGCAGCGCCTCACCGACCGCGGTGTGCACAGTCACCTTCCCGCCCACCACGACGAGAGCGACAGCACCGGGAAAACCCTTGTGTTGCACGGTCTGTGGGGTCGCGGGCAGGTGTCGCCGGAGCAGGGCGGTCACGTCCTGGGCGTAGGGGGCCTGACGCACCGGCGGGTTGCCGCCGACCGGTGCGTCCGGTGCCCTGAGCGGCGGCCCGGCGTCACCCGCCGCTCCGAATCCGACCCGGCTGCCGGTGGCGCCCTTCGCGGTCGCCGCGTCGCCAGTGCCGGCCGAGCCGGTGTCCGGCGCGCCGGTGGCACCGCAACCGGTGAGGGCGGAGGTCGCGGCGGCAAGGCCGGCCCCGAGCAGAGTTCGACGCGCGACGGACATGCCGGAGATCGTGACAGCCGGCCGGAGGGCGCGCCACCGGACCCGTCCGAACGTCGGACCCGTCCGGCCCATCGGACAACAGGCCGTCATCTGGCGGACACAGCCGGTCGCCGTTCAGGTGGTTGTGCGACGATCGGCGGGCAATACGTCGAACGACCGTCCACCGGTCTGTCCGCGCACGTTCGCTGACAGTTACCGGGGAGGGCACGCCCCCCGTAACCCCCTTGGAGAGCACCATGTCCCTCTCCCCGTCCCGGGTCTTCGCGGAACTGAACGCGCCGCGACCCCCTGACCAGCTGACTCCGACGATGGGCACGGCCGTTGTGGTCGGCGGCAGTGTCGCCGGTCTGCTGGCCGCCCGGGTGCTGTCCGACCACGCCGACACCGTCGTCATCATCGACCGGGACGACCCGCAGGTGACCGGCGCGCGGCCCGGCGTACCCCAGGGGACACAGCTGCACGCGCTGCTGCCCGGCGGCCTCTTCCAACTGGAGCGCCTGTTCCCCGGATTCCGCGACGACGCACTGGCGCGCGGAGCGGTCGAGGCGCCGCCCGAGGCCCGGCGCAACTACCTCGACTGGCGTCTGAAGGTCGTCGTCCCCGACGACGCCGACAGTCTGGCGGGCAGTCGACCGCTGCTGGAGGGCCTGATCCGCCAGCAGGTGCTCCGGTTGCCCAACGTCAAGACGATCACCGCCCGCGCCACCGGCCTCGTGTTCGACGGCACCGCGGTCACCGGGGTCCGCTGCGAGGTCGATGGGGTGCCCGGGGTCGAACGCGCCGACCTCGTGGTGGACGCCATGGGACGGTCCAGCCGACTCTCGGACTGGCTGGAGCAGGCCGACTGGGACCGGCCGGTCACCCGGCGGATGACAGTGCACCTCAACTATGCGACAGCCCTGTTCCGCCGTCCGGAGGTCACCCCGGCCTCGACTGTCGTCCTGGCTTTGAACACGCCGAAATCGGGGATGGACGTGGCCGGGGCCGCGTTCTTCGCCATCGAGGACGGCCGGTGGATGGCCATGATGGCCGGTTACGGCAACGACCGCCCGGGGCGTACCGCGGATGACTTCGTCCGCCGCCTGCGCGAGCAGTTCCCACCGGAGTTCGGCGAGGTCGCCGACCAGGAGATGATCGGCGACGTCCAGACCTACCACCATGCCGACAGTCGACGACGGGACTTCCACGCGCTCAAGCGGTTCCCGGCCGGCCTGATCAGCGTCGGCGACGCCGTCGCGTCGTTCAACCCGGTGTACGGGCAGGGCATGACGGCGGCGGCCCTGCACGCGGCCTGCCTGTCGACGTACCTTCGGTCCGGCCCGGATCTGCGGGCGCCCGCGCGCCACTACCTCGCGCTCCAGAAGGTCGTGGTGGACGCCGCCTGGTCGCTCTCCACCTCGGCGGACCTGGCGTTGCCCCACGTCGACGGGCCCTACCCGCGCGGCTACCGGTTCTCCCGCTGGGCCAGCAGCCAGGTCATCGCCGCGACCGTCACGGACGTGGTGACCGCGCGGCGGTTCAACGACGTCGTCTCCATGCGCGAACACCCGCACTCCCTGGCCCGCCCCGGCGTGCTCCTGGGCGCCCTGCGCGCCAACCGGCGCGCACACTGAGCGAGTGACCCGGCGGCCTCGCCTGCGAGGCCGCCGGCAACGCCCTATCGGGGGAGCTTGCGGAGGATGTCGACCACGAAACGGTGGTCGTCCAACTGCGGCAGCCCGGAGACACCGACCCAGCCCACCACACCGGTGCCGCGCACGCGCAGGGGTACCGCGCCCCCGGCCGCCGCGTACCGCGAGGCCGGCAGACCGAACCGCTCGGCCAGCGTCACCTGCTTGTCCTGGCACAGCCGGGCCATGTAGAGCGAGGAGTGCTCGAAGCGCATCACCACCCGCCCCTTGCGGCGCAGCCACGCGTCGTTGTCCGCCGTCGACCCCGGCAGGCCACAGTGGAACAGCTGCCGCCCGGCCCGCCACACGCCCACCGAGACCGGCAGCCGCTGCTCGGTCGCGGCGGCGACGGCGAGCATCCCCAGCTCGTACGCGTCGGTCTCGGACAGGCCCGCGAGCTCCAGCTCGTTCTCCTCGCGCAGCAGCTCGTCGAGCGTCGGCCACGATTCACGGTCAGCTGACATGTTCTTCTCCTTGTTGGTGCGGGCGATCATCCTCGTCGCTCGGGGCGATCACCAGGCGCAGGGCGCGTAGTCCTTCAGGAAACAGCCGTACAGGTCCTCGCCCTGCTCGCCGCGGACGATCGGGTCGTACACCCGGGCCGCGCCGTCGACCAGGTCCAGTGGGGCGTGGAAGCCCTCGTCGGCCAGCCGCATCTTCGTCGGGTGGGGGCGTTCGTCGGTGATCCAGCCGGTGTCGACGCTGGTCATCAGGATGCCGTCGGTCAACATCTCCTCGGCGCTGGTGCGGGTCAGCATGTTCAGCGCCGCCTTGGCCATGTTGGTGTGCGGGTGCCCCGGCCCCTTGTAACCGCGGCCGAACTGACCCTCCATGGCCGACACGTTCACCACGTACTTGCGGCGGGCCGACGCGGCGGCCATCGCCGGGCGCAACCGACTGACCAGCACGAACGGCGCGGTGACGTTGCACAGTTGCACTTCGAGCAGCTCGACCGGGTCCACCTCCTGGACCCGCTGGACCCAGCTGTTGACCGAGTCGAGGTCGGGCACGAGCCCGCCGGCGTCGATGGCGGTGGACGCCGCGATCCGTTCCGGCGAGGCCGAACCGCTGGTCAGTGCCAGCGCGGTGAGCGCGTGCGGAGTGAGCGCCGTCGACTGTGGGCCGGCGGTCAGGGTGCCCACCGGGCCGCCCTGCGCGTCCGGCTTGGCGAACGTGATCAGCTCCGGCAGCGGGCCGTCCGGCAGGGCCGCGGCCTCGGCGGCGATGAGCTGCGCGTACGCCCCGGGGGACCGGCGGACGGTCTGCGCCGCGTTGTTGATCAGGATGTCGAGGGGGCCCTGGCTGCTGACGTCGTCAGCGAGGGCGATCACCTGAGCGGGGTCGCGCAGGTCGATCCCGACGATCCGCAGCCGGTGCAGCCAGTCGGCGCTGTCGGGCATCGCGGCGAAGCGGCGGACCGCGTCGTGCGGGAACCGGGTCGTCACCGTCGTGTGGGCGCCGTCGCGCAGCAGCCGCAGCGCGATGTACATGCCGATCTTGGCCCGGCCGCCGGTGAGGAGCGCACGCCGGCCGGTCAGGTCGGTGCGGGCGTCGCGGCGCTCACGGTTCAGCGCGGCGCAGGACGGGCAGAGCTGGTGGTAGAAGGCGTCCACCTCGCGGTAGCGCTGCTTGCAGACATAGCAGCCGCGCGCATTGTGCAGGAAGCCGGCCGTCTCGCCCCCGACGGAGGACGCCAGCGGAATGCCCTGCGTCTCGTCGTCGATCCGCCCCGGAGCGCCGGTGGCCGTGGCCTCCGTCACCGCGCGGTCGGCGGCAAGGATGGCGTCCCGCCGCTCCTCCCGCCGCCGCTGCTTGATCACCTTGTAGAGCCGGGCGGTGGCCCGCTGCACCTGCACCACGTCGGGGTGGTCGGAGGGCAGCGCCTCCAATGCCTCGAAGACGCTGAGGCAGGCCTCCAGCCGGCTTCGGTCAATACCCTCTTGACCGTTTTCGGTAATGTTGTCCACCGTCATGCGTCGTTGTCTCGTCCCGTATCCCGTGCCGGCTCCAGCCGACCCGCCCCAAGTCCGACCCGAAACGGTACGCGCCTCACGGCCTCCGACGCACCTCGCGGCCGCCCGGCGTGGTGCGCCTCGCGCGGCGCTAGGCGGCGTCGGAGTGTCCGAGACGCCAGTAGCCCATGAAGGCGACCGCCCGCCGGTCCAGACCCCGCTCGGCGACCAGGTGCCGGCGCAGGTTACGGATGACGCCGGCCTCCCCGGCCAGCCACGCGTAGAGCGGCGCCGGGGCAACCTGCTCAGGCACCTCCCACAGGATCTCGGTGTCCACGTCGACGTCCGGCACGGGCTGGGCGGCCGTCGACGCGCCGGGGGCCAGCAGCTCCCCGGCCGCGGCGACGACGGCGGGCACCAGTCGGCTGCCGTACCCGTCGGCGCCCCGGGCCAGCCAGCGGACCTCGACGCCGGGCGGTGCGAGCAGCGGCAACACGTCGGCGGCGTCGGGCACCTCCAGCACGACGATGCCCCTGGCGTCGAGGGGGAGCCGCTCGCAGATGCTGCTGATCGCCGGCACGGCGGTCTCGTCCCCGGCCAGCAGCACGGTGCCGCCGGTGGACTGTCGAAATTCGACCCCGCCGTGGTTGCCGTCGAAGCCGGCATCCGGCCCGACCAGAGCGATCTCGTCGCCGACGCTGGCCCGCCGCGCCCAGCGCGTCGCCGGGCCACTGTCGCCGTGCAGCACCAGGTCGACGTCGACCTCGGCCAGGTGCGGGCGGACCGCCCGGACGGTGTAGGTCCGGATCGGGTTGCGGAGGTGCTCGGGCAGGGCCCGCCACGTCGCGTACCAGTCGGCGCCGTCCGGCAGGGTCGCCCGGTCCTGACCGGGCAGCGGCAGCGCCAGCTTGATCCGCTGGTCGTAACCGTTGTCGGCGAAGCGGTCCAGGTTCGCCCCGGTGAAGGTCACCCGGGTGAAGGACGGGCTCAGGCGGCGTACCGCGCGGACGGTGACGGCGAACACGCGCCACGGGGCGATGGGCAGGGTCTCGGTCATGGTGCCTCTCTCGACGCGGGCGGCTCTACCGGGTGGTGCTCGCCACGGCGCGGGAGCGCCACAGCAGCCAGACGAAGTACGGGGTGCCGATCATGGCGGTGACCAGGCCGGCGGGGATCTGGGCCGGCGCGATGACCGTCCGGCCGAAGGTGTCGGCGATGCTGACCAACACCGCGCCGAGCAGGGCGGCCACCGGGAGTACCCGGGAGTGCCGGCCGCCGACGAGCGCCCGCGCGGCGTGCGGGGCGACCAGACCGACGAAGCCGATGACTCCGACGGCCGAGACGGCTGTGGAGGTGAGCAGCGCCGCCGCGCCGAGCGCGATCAACCGGGTGCGTTCCAGTCGAACGCCCAGCACGCGTGGGGTGTCGTCGTCCAGCGCCATCAGGTCGAGCTCCCGGCGGGCGGCGACAACCGCCGGGGTGAGCACCAGCAGGGCGATCGCCACTGGCAGCACCTGGGTGGGCATCCGACCGTAGGTGGAGCCGGACAGCCAGGTCAACGCCTTCCCGGTGTTCCACGGGTCGAAGGCCACGACCAGGTAGGTGATGACCGCCATGCCGCCCTGCCAGGCGCCGAAGCCGATCAGCACGAGTCGGTCGGAACTCAGCCCGCCGCGCCAGGCGAGGCCGTAGACCAGGGCGAACGCCAGCATCGCGCCGAGCCCGGCGACGCCGGAGACCGCCCACACCCCGGCCAGCGGCACGAAGGTGAGCAGGGAGACCGCGCCGAGTCCGGCGCCGGCGGTGATGCCGAGAATGCCGGGTTCGGCCAGCGGATTGCGGCAGACCGCCTGCACTGTGGTGCCGGCTACCGCGAGCGCCGCGCCGGCCAGGACCGCCGCGGCGACGCGCGGCCACCGCTGGTCCAGCACGAAGGTGTACGCGGGCCCGGTGCTGCCGTTGACCCAGTTGACGACGTCACCGAGCAGCACCCAGGTGTCACCGGCGAGCATGCCGACCGTCACTGCGCAGACGGTCAGGACGGCGGTGACGGCGACGACGCCGCGGTGGAAGGCTGCGGAGCGGACGGCCGCGTGCCCGCCGGGCGGACGACGGGTGGGGCCGGCGTCGCGGTGCCGGCGGGCCAGCCAGATGAGGATCACCGCGCCGAACAGTGTGGTGACCACGCCGGTGGGGATGTCGACCCCGGCCTGCCCGCCCATCACGGCCCGCAGCAGCACGTCGGAGCCGAGGACGATGATGACCCCGACGATGCCGGACAACGGCAGCAGGACGTGGTGCCGGTGCACGCCCGGCACCACGGGGGCGAGCAGCCTGACGATCACCGGTGCGCACAGGCCGACGAAGCCGACCGGGCCGGTGAGGGTGACGGCCGCGGCGGAGAGCAGCACGGCCAGCACCATGACGGTGAGCCGGGTGCGCCGCACGTCGAGGCCGAGCACTGTGGCGGTGTCGTCGCCGAGGGTGAGGATGTCGAGGCGGTGCCCGAGCAGCACGAGCACGATGGCGGCGCCGACGATCACCGGGGCGAGTTGGGTCAGCGCGGTCAGGTCGCTCTGCACCAGCGAGCCGTTCCCCCAGGCGAACAGCCCGATGGTGGCCTGCTCGAACAGGAGCAGCAGCAGGGTGGTCACCGACCCGAGCGCCAGCGCGGTCGCCGAGCCGGCGAGGATCAGCCGGGTGGTGCCGGCCTGCCCACCGGAGGACATCGCCATCACCAGGCCGGCGGCGGCCAGCCCGCCGCCGAAGGCGAGGCCGCCGGCGGGCAGCGCGGGCAGTGAGACGCCGAACGCGGCGACGGCGACGATCGCCAGGTGGGCGCCCGCGTTGACCGCGAGGGTGTCGGGGGACGCGAGCGGGTTGCGGGCGATCGACTGCAACGCCGCCCCGGCGAACCCGAGCGCCACGCCGATGGCGAGCCCGGCGAGCAGCCGGGGCAGGCGGGACGCGATCAGGACGCGGGCCGCCTCATCGTCGGCGCCGGTCGCGAGCCGCAGCAGGTCGACTGCGCCGACGTTCGAGGTGCCCTGGGTGAGGTGCACCGCGCCGACCACGAGCAGCAGCAGGATCGCGGCGACGAAGACGACGGCGATGCGGGGCACGGCCAGGCGCCCGCCCGGAGCCGGCCGGGTGGCCGGCTCCGGGCGTGGTGGCGCGTTCAGCACGCTCACACCGTGTACGTCTTGACGAGTTCGTCGATGTACTGCTTGCCGGAGAGCGGACCGCCGAAGGTCCAGATGCCGTTGGGCATCTTGTGCAGGTTGCCCTTCTGCACGAAGGGCAGCGACTTCCAGATGGCGTTGCCGGCGAGACCGTCGGCGAACACGTCGTCGCCGTCGGAGGCGTTGTAGAAGAGGTGCATGTCCGGGTCCTTGAGGACCGTCATGCCCTCGACGTCGGTCTGGCCCAGACCCCACACCTCATCGGTCTTGCCGGTCCAGGCGTTGGTGAGGCCGAGTTGGATGCCGATCTGGGAGACCAGCGCGCCCTTGCCGAACATCCGGATGCTGACGGTGCTGCCCTCCTTCCAGCCGTCGGCGATGGCGAACGGTCGGCCGGCGGCACCCGCGTCGGCGATCTTCTTCTTGCCGTCGGCGATGGCCGCGTCGAAGTCGGTAAGCAGCTTCTCCGCCTCCGCGGTCTTGCCGACCGCCTTCGCGATCATGGTGAGGTCGGTGCGCATCCGGCCCAGGTTGCCGGTGGCGTCACTGCCCTTGGCGACCACGACGGGCGCGTACTTCTCCAGCTGACTGACCATGTTGGCGCCCCGGTCGTCCTCCATCACGATGAGGTCGGGCTGGAGGGCGACGATCGAGTCGACGCTGGGCTCGCCACGGGTGCCGACGTCCTTGACGCCGGGGTCGAGCTTCGCCGAGGTGACCCAGGTGCCGTAGCCCTTCGGGTCGGCCACGCCGACCGGCATGACGCCCAGGCTGACCAGCATCTCGACCTCACCCCACTCGAGACCGACGACCTTGGTCGCCGGGGCCTTGAGGGTGATTTCCTTGCCCCGGCTGTCGGTGAGGGTGACCGGCCCGCCGGCGGCCGAGGCGGAGGTCTCGGGAGTGGCGGTCTTCTCGGTCGTGCCGCAGGCGCCGAGCGTCAGCGCGGCCACGACGGCGATGAGGGCGGTGAAACGGGTACGGGTCATGACGGTCTTTCTCTGCTGTGGATGGGGGGGTGTTCAGACCAGGGCGCGGATCTGGTGCCGCCCGACCGGGCGGGTGGTGACCAGTCCGCTGACCGGATCGGTGGTCACCTCGATGCGGATCCCGTAGGTCTCGGTGAGGGCGTTCTCGGTGAACACCGTCGCCGGGGTGCCGGTGGCGCGGACCCGGCCCTGCTGCAACAGGACCACCTCGTCCGCCACTGCGGCTGCCTGGTTGAGGTCGTGCAGTACGACGCCGACGGCGACGCCGTGATCGTCCGCGAGGTCACGGACCAGGTCGAGGATCTCCACCTGGTAGCGCAGGTCGAGGAACGTGGTGGGTTCGTCGAGGAGCAGAACCGGGGTGTTCTGGGCGAGGCAGGTGGCCAACCAGACCCGCTGCAACTCGCCTCCGGAGAGTTCGTCGACGGGACGGTCGGCCATCGCGGCCACGCCGGTGACGTCCATGGCGCGTGCGATGGCGGCGGGGCCGTCCGGGTCCTCGGTGCGCCAGCGCCCCCGGTAGGGGTGGCGGCCGTAGCCGACGACGTCGCGGACGGTGACGCCGCTGGGCACCGGCCGGCTCTGGGCGAGCAGGGTGACCCGCCGGGCGAACTCCCGGGCCGCGAGGCTGGCGGCCGTGACGCCGTCGGCGAGGTGCACCATTCCGGCCTCGATCGGGTGCAGCCGGGCCAGGGCCCGCAGCAGTGTGGACTTGCCGCTGCCGTTGGGCCCCACCAGTGCGGTGACGGCACCCGCGCGGAGGTCGATCGCGGCACCGTGTACCACCGGCACACCGTGATAGCCCAGACGGAGGTCGACGCCGGACAGGCTGCGCTCCCCGTTGACCGACGCCAACTCGTTCTGCATGAGGTTAGGCTAACCTAACCGAATGATGGCCTGTCAAGCCGGTCGCGGGGCCGTGACCGGCCGGACGGACCGGTGCTCGTCGGGCCCGTGCGCGCGTGGGGGATGCTGGGTCCGTGCACATCGCGACCCTCGGCCCACTCGCCGTCGACGGCAAGCCCGTTCGAGGTGAACGGCTCGCGGCGGTGCTCCGCGCGCTCGTCGACGCGCGGGGGCGAGCGGTCTCCGTGAGCCTGCTCGTCGACGCCGTCTGGGACGGCGTGCCGCCCGACGACGCGACCGGCGCCGTCCAGGCGCTCGTGTCCCGGGTACGTCGCCTCGGGCTGCCCGTGGTCGCCGTGCCGGGCGGCTACCGACTGCCCGCCGACGAGATCAGCGTCGACGCGGTCGAGGCGCGCGCGCTCGTTGATCAGGCAGGCACCGTCCTCCGGTGCGGTGACGTCCGTGCCGCCCGCGGCCTGGCCGATCAGGCGCGGGCCCTGTTCCCCGAGGTGCCCGAGTTGGTCAGCGCCGAGGACACCCGCCTGTTCGCCGAGGTCGCCGCGCTGCGCGCGCAGGCGGCACTCGCCGGCGCGGGCCCGTACGACGAGGTCGACCTGGGCCGACTCGCCGCGCGGACACCGCCGGACGAGCCCTCCGCCGCCCTGCTCGTCCGGGTGCTCGCCGCCCAGGGACGGGAGGCAGAGGCGCTGGAGGTGGTCGAGCGGCTGCGCGCCGACCTGGCCGACCGCTACGGCACCGACCCGTCACCCGTGATCACGAGCGTCCACCTGGCGTTGTTGCGCGGTGAACTCACCGCACCGCCCGTCGCGGCACCGCCCCGGCAACAGGCGCGGATCACGCTGCCCGCCGCGTGGCGCCGCCCCATGGCCGCCCTCGTCGGGCGGGAGCGCGACGTCAAGGCCGTCACCGACGCGCTCGCCGAGGCACCCGTCGTGACGGTCGTGGCAACCGGCGGGGCGGGCAAGACCCGGCTCGCCGCCGAGGTGGCCAGGCGTACGGCAGCGGGTGGGCGGGCGGTCCGCGTGATCGAACTCGCTGGTCTGCGCTCGCCCGACGAGGTGCTGCCCACTGTGCTCGCCGCGTTCGGCGGTGCGGACACCACGGCGACCGGCGGCAACCTGGGCCTGGAGCGGCGGGTCCTCAGCCCCGAGGAGCGGCTGCGCGCCGTGGCGCCGGACCTCGACGGGCTGGTGGTGCTGGACAACTGCGAGCACGTGCTCGACGCGGTGGCCGTCGTCGTCGCGGACCTGGTCGCGGCGGCCTCGCCGGAGGTCGCGGTGCTCGCGACGAGCCGCGCCCCACTGGGCCTGCTCGGCGAGCTGGTGCACCGGCTGACCGCGTTGCCGGACGCCGACGCGCTCGCGCTGGTCGAGTCCCGGGCACGGGCCGGTGGCGCCGTGCCGACGTGGGACACCGAGCGGACGCTCGCCCTGTGCCACCGGCTCGACAACCTGCCGTTGGCCCTCGAACTGGCCGCCGCACGACTGCGGCACATGCCGATCGACGACGTGCTCGCCGGGTTGACCGACCGGTTCGCGCTGCTCGACGACGCACTGCGCGGCCTGCCCGAGCGGCACGCGAGCCTGTGGGCGCTTGTCGACTGGAGCAGGGAACTGCTCGCCGAGGCCGACCGCGACCTGCTTCAGCGGGTCGCTGTCATCCCCGCGCCGTTCACCGCGGACCTCGCCGCCGCCGTCGCGCAGGCCCCGGACGTCCGTCGGGGCCTGGCGACCCTCGTCGAGCAGTCCCTGTTGACCCTGGTCGAGGGAGACGGCCCGCCGCGCTACCGCATGCTCGAAACGGTCCGTGAATACGGCGAGGCCCGGCTGGACGCGGCGGGTGCCCGGGACCAGGCCATGGCCGGCCTGGTCAGGTGGGCGCGGCAGCAGGCCGTCGCGCTGGCCGCCCGCTTCATCGGCCCCGGCCAGGTCGAGGCGCTGCACCGTTGCGCCGCCGAACAGGACAACCTGGTCGCGGGCCTGCGATGGGCGATGGGAGGGGACGACGAGCCCGCCGCCGTCGACGTCGCCACCGCGCTGTTCCACCTCTGGTCGGTGCGGGGCCTGCACCTGGAGGTCCTCTCCTGGGCGCGCGGGCTGCTGCACATGGACGACCCGCAGCGGCGGCTGCGGTCGGCGATCCTGCGCGGCGCGGCCAGCGGCCGGCCACTGCCCAACGCCGACCGGCTGGCCTGGACGTGCGTGGTGATCAGCGTGAACGCTGGCGTCAGCGGCGACCTGCGGCCCGCCGTGCTCGCCCGGCGGGCGCTGCGGACGCTCCAGACCGAACGTCCCGTCGAGGTGTCGTCCCGGCTGACCGCTCTCGCGTCGGCGCTGCCCGGCTTCGACGCGTCCGATCTGGAGCAGAGCCTGAAGAGCGCGACCGAGATGGTCGCGCACCCGGACCCGTACGTGCAGGGGCTGGGGCTGTTCGCGCGCGCGGCGGTACGGGAGAACGGCGGCCTGCCGGAGGCGTCGATCAGCGACGCCGAGCAGGCTTACCACCGCTTCGAAGCCGCCGGCGACCACTGGGGCATGGCGATGGCGGCGGGTGCGGTCGGGCAGTTCCTGGTTCCGGGCGGGGATGCCCGGTCGGCCGAGTGGCTGACCCGCAGCGTCCGGCACATGGAGTTGGTGGGCGCCACGCAGGACGCGCGGTCGATCCGGGTGCGGCTGGACGTGCAGCTCGCCCTGACCGGCGACGCGGAGGCGGAACGGCGACTGGGCGAGACGGCCGCGCTGGGCCAGGCCGAGCAGATCGACGCCGCGCAGGCGCTGCTCGGCCTGGCGCACCTCGCCTGGCAGCGTGAGCGGTACGACGAGGCGCTCGCCCGCGCCGACGAGGTGACCCGTGTCCTCGCCGGCTGGGTCGGACCGCAGCCACAGCCGCGCGTGATGCTCCGGGCCACGGCGGCGCTCATCTATTTGCGGGTGGCCCAGGTGGGGCGGGTGTCGGGCACCCACGCCACCATCCAGGCGGCCGCCCTGCTGTCGCTCGCCCGCGAGGATGCGCTGACCTCACGGGACCTGCCGGTGATCGGGGCGTGGGCATCGGGCGGCGCGGAGCTCGCGGCGTACCGGGGTGAGGCCGACACCGCCCGCGAACTGGCCGTACTCGCGAAGCGGATCGGCACCCAGATCGAAATGTTCTTTCCCTTCGAGAACGGCGAACGGCTCAACGCCATCCTCGGGAAAGAGGAACAGCGTGAGCCGTTGCATGCCGCGTGGCGCGAGCGGACACCCGCAGCGGCCGTCAGCCGGATCCGCGAGCTGATGGACGACCTGCTCGCGTAGGTCAGATCTTCTTCCGGTACGCCCGCAGCGCCAGCGGCATGAACACCGCGACGAAGCCGGCGCACCAGGCGAGCGTCCACCACACGTGGTTGCCCAGCGGGGTGCCGAGAAACAGCCCGCGCACCGACGCCACCAGATGGGTCATCGGGTTGACGTCCACGAACGCCTGCATCCAGCCCGGCAGGGTGTCGGCGCCGACGAACACGTTGGACGCGAAGCTCAGCGGCATGATCAACGCGAACATCACACCCTGCACGGCACCCGCGGTCCGCACCTTCATGGACACCAGCACCGGCAGCCAGCTCAGGCAGAGCGCGAACAGCACCGCGAGCAGACACCCGGCGATGGCCCGGAACAGGTCGGTCTCGATGCGGAAACCCATCACGTAGCCGATCGCGAGGGTCGACACGGTGACGATCACGTACCGGACGACGTCGCCGAGGACCGCGCCGACCAGTGGGGCGGAGCGGGGGATCGGCAACGACCGGAACCGGTCGAAGATGCCCTTGGCGATGTCGGTGTTGAGGTTGACGCCGATCGCGATGGCGCCGGTCGCGATCGTCTGCGCCAGGATGCCGGGCAGCAGGAACTGCAGATAGTCGTGGGTCGAGCCGGCGACCGCGCCGCCGAAGACGTACACGAAGATGATGAGGAACAGCACCGGTTGCAGGGTGACGTCGATGAGCGCCTCGGGCGTACGCCAGGTCTTGATGAGGCTGCGTTTGGCGAGTGCCAACGAGTGCCGGACCAGTCGAAACGGTCGCGGGTGCGCGGTGATCGTCGACAGCGCCCGGTTCCGGGTGGGTGGTGCGTCGGTCAGAGTGCTCATGCCGCGACCTCCGTGGGGCGGGTGGTGTCGTCTTCTGATGCCGTACGCCCGGTGAGGGTGAAGAACACCTCGTCGAGGCTCGGCAGGTGCAGGGAGAGTTCGGTGACCGCGATGCCGGCCGTGGCGAAGCGCGCGACGCTCTCGGTCAGGGCCGCGTCGTCGGTGACCGGCACCGCGAGGACACCCTTGCGGATCTCGTCGGCCTGCGCGCCGGAGCCGACCTGGGTCAGGATCTCCGCGGTACGCGGCAGGTGCGCCGGGTCGGACGGCCGGACCTCCAGGGTCTGCCCGCCGACCACCCGCTTGAGCCCGTCAGGTGTGTCGTGTGCGATCACCCGGCCGTGGTCGATCACCGTGATCGCGTCGGCGAGCGCGTCGGCCTCCTCGAGGTACTGCGTGGTGAGCAGCACCGTCGAGCCGTTGTTGACAAGCGTTCGGACCACGCCCCACATGTCCTCGCGTTTGGCCGGGTCGAGCCCGGTCGTCGGCTCGTCGAGGAAGATCACGTCGGGCGAGCCGACGAGGCTGGCGGCCAGGTCCAGCCGTCGCCGCATGCCACCGGAGTAGGTCTTGGCCTGACGGTTCGCGGCATCGGTCAGGTCGAACCAGTCGAGCAGCTCGGCGGCCCGCCGCCGGGCGCCGCTGCGCCCCAGCTCCAGCAGGGTGCCGAACAGCTCCAGGTTCTGCCGACCGGTCAGGTCCTCGTCGACCGAGGCGTACTGGCCGGTCAGTCCGATGCTCTGCCGAACGCGTTCGGCGTCCCGCACCACGTCGAAACCACCGATCCGGGCGGTTCCGCCGTCCGGGGTCAGCAGGGTGGAGAGGATGCGAACGGCGGTGGTCTTACCGGCGCCGTTCGGGCCGAGCACCCCGAGCACCGTCCCCCGGGGCACGGCGAGGTCCACGCCCTGCAGCGCCCTCGTCTTCCCGAACGTCTTCACGAGGCCCTCGGCCTCGATCACCAGGTCAGCTGTCATGCGTACAGCCTGCGCGGGCTCGCTGACACCGCCCCGACACGCCACCGACATCGGCTGACACGGGCTGACACCGCAGTCGTCGAGGGGAGGGCGGCCAGGGTGTGCGCGTCCACACCGACGGCCGGCGCCACGATATGCTGGCCACGGCAGAGCGCCTGCCAGCGCCCGATGTGGTGGCCCACGCCCGACCACATGCCTGGGGCCAAGAGTCTCCGACTCCGCGCCGATGTGTCGACTCTCGGCGTGCCGGTCACGCCGTCCGTTCGGTGGAGTGCGTGGGGCTGCACCGGAGGCGTCATGTCTGATCCCACCCCCCGACGGACCCCGGCCCCGGGTCGCGCCCGCAAACGCGCCATCCGGGAGCACGCAGCGCGGGCTGGCGTTGCCTACTCGGAGGCGGCCCGGCAGCTCGAGTCGGTCGGCCTTCGGCCCGGCGAAACCCTTTCCAGGTACGGGCGGACGATCTATCCGATCGGGTTCGACCCGCATCGCCAACTGCTCGTCGAACGCCGTGAGCGGCGGTCGTTCGAGGAGCGGGTGTCGGACACCAGACGGGCCGCGGCCCTGCCTCATGGCCGTGCGCGGCACCTCGTCGAGCGGTTCCCGCCCAGCCGCGGGCGTACCGGCAGCGGGGTCGGCTCGCTCTATCACGGCGAGGGCCGCGAGGAACTGCTCGCGATGCTGTTCATCGTGATCGTGGCCGAGTCGCCGGGGTTGCTGCCGGAGGTGGGCGACCTCGCCTGGATCGCGGAACTCGGCGAGGACACGGCACTCGACACGGCTTGCGCCGAAGTCGACAGGGAGGCCCGCCACCTGCTCGACCAGGAGCCACTGGCCCTCTGGTCGCGTATCCAGAACGCGCTGACCGTGGCCGGACGCAGCGTGGACGGGCAGGTCCGCCAGGAGGCGATCCGGCAGACCGCGCTGTTGGGCACGATGATGACCCCGCGTCTGGGATACGCGGGCGAGCCGTACGTTCCGGGGTTGCCCGTCGCCGGGGTCCGGCAGATCCTCGACGCGCTGCTGATCGTCGCCGACGACGGACACGCGCCCGGCACCCGCGTACGCCTGCTCCCGACGCCGCACCACGGGCGGTCAGCCACGATCATCGGTGCCCTTTGGGGTTCGTCCGGTCCGCCGGTCGGCTATCTGGTGTGGCTCGACGGAGCGACGGCGCCGCTGTCGGCCCGCCCCGACGACCTGATTGTGCTGGCCGACCAGGAGACCGTTCCGCGCTGAGTCGGGGCGGTCTGGACCACTGTCGCAAGGATCAGGCGACGGTCAGGCGGAAGACCTGCCGGGAACCGCCCTCCGGACCGGGATCGACGGCCTCGGCAGCGGTGAAGCCGAGGCGCTCGTAGAAGGCACGCGCACCGCTGACGCGGGCGCCCGGGTGATCGGCGCCAAAGGTGAACACGTCGACGGAGCCTGAGCCCGGCACGAACCTGCGCACAGCCGCTGTCATCAGTGCGCGACCAACACCCTGCCCGCGCGACTGCTCAGCAACGACAAGCCAGTGGACGTGGTGGGTCGGAGCTTTCGCCGTGAACAACAACCCACCCAGGAGATCGGGTCCGGAGGAGACAGCAACACCAACGCGTCACGGTCCAGTAACCCGCCCCACCGTCGTCGATCATGGACTTGTGGTGGTCAACAAAAGCCGTGAACAGCAATAACTAAGGCACCACAACTCCATGATCCACGATACCGGCCCGCCCCCATGCCGCGATCTTGCACTTTCTGTCCCGACATAGGGGTCGTTCCACGCGTATCGGCAACCGAAACTGCAAGATCGGCGGGGTGCGGGGTGCGGGGTGCGGGGTGCGGGGTGCGGGGGCGTGGGGTGCGGGGCGCGGGGCGTGGGGGCGTAGGGGCGTGGGGCGGCCGGGCTCCCTTGTGGGGGAGCCCGGCCGGTGCGGTCGGCGCCGTCGTAGAGCTGTCCGGGGCGAAGCGGGGGGAGGTGCTGCGCACGGGAGAGGTACGGACGGCGTGACCGCGCTCCGCGCGGTCGTCCGCGTGCTCAGCTCGGCAGGCGGCCCCGCGTGGAGACGAAGTGGTAGGACATGACGGCGAATCCGGGGTCACGGAGCAGCCGTCGGAAGGCGTTCAGTTGCTGGGGCGACAGCCCGGCAGCCAGCAGGTCCGGTTCCAACTGGCGGGAGTTGGTCTCGTAGAGCGATGTTCCGGTCGACCCGCCGGCCCAGCTCTGCGAGTGGGTGATGGTGTCCAGGTCGGTCAGACCGGCGAGGGCCATCTCGGTGTGGACGTCCTGCGCCCATCCCAGATCGGCGCCGTGGTCCTCCAGGACACCCATCATGGCGTCCATGACCTGCGCGAAGAGCTTCGCGGCGTCGTCGCTGGGCGCGGTCAACACCCGCTGCGGCGCGGTGCAGTCGAACTCCTCGACCACCAGCCACCCGCCGGGCGCCAGCGCGCCGGTGAGGGTACGCAGGACCCGTCGTCGATCGGGAAGGTGCAGCAGCACCAGCCGGGCGTGGATCAGGTCGAACGCGTCTCCGGGTGGCGCTTCGGTGCGCACGTCGTGCTGGCGTACGTGCAGGTTGCCCTCGGCCACCAGGTGTGTGGGGTCGATGTCGGTGGCCAGCACGTGCCCGTCGTCGCCGACCGCGCGGGCCATCCGCCGGGCCATCGAGCCGCCACCGGCCCCGACCTCCCAGCAGGTCGCGCCGGGCTCCAGCACCGGGCGGGCCAGCCGACGCGTCGTGATCGGATCCAGGAAGGACTCCAGCGCGTGCATCTGGGGAACGGCGTCCGGCGCGCCGTTGTCGAAGGTGTACGTGTCATCGCTCGTAGCGGTTGTCATCGGTGTCTACCTCTCCGTAAAGGGTCGGGTGACTCGAGAAGGGTCGGGTGACTACGGGGTGTCGGCCCAGAGCCGAGGGGTCGCCCTGTTGGCCGGGGGCGGCGCGACGGCGGCGACGCTCAACATCGCCGCCAGTGGGGCCGGATCGCGGCGGGCCTCCGCGGTCGGCCGGTCGTAGACCACCCGGCCGTACTCCAGCACCGCCACCCGGTCCGCGAGCTCGATGGCGTACTGGAGTTGCTGCTCCACGAGCAGCACTGTCAGGCCGTCGGCGGCGAGACCGTTGACGAGTTCGCGGACCCGCGCCGCCAGATCGGGCGAGAGCCCCTCACATGGTTCGTCGAGCAGCAGCACCCGGGGTTGGCCGAGCAGCGCACGAGCTATCGCCAGCATCTGCTGCTCGCCACCGGAGAGTTCGCAGCCGCGGTGCCGCAGCCGCACCGCCAGCCTCGGCAGCAACTCCAGGGTGCGGGCGACCGTCCAGCCTTCGCCGCCGGAGGTGGGGGCCCGCCACGGCGCGGCCGCCAGGTGCAGGTGCTCGGCCACTGTCAGCCGGGAGAAGACCCGTCGGCCCTGCGGGACGAGACCGACGCCGGACTGGGCGATGCGATGCGGTTGTCGGCCGGCGACATGCACACCGCCGATCTCGACGCGACCGCTGTACGCCCGCACCAGCCCGGCGATGGTGTGCACGAGCGTGCTCTTGCCCGCCCCGTTGCGGCCCACCACGGCCTGGATGCTGCCTGGGCGTACCCGCAGGCTGACCTCGTGCAGGACGATTCCCCCGCCGTAGCCGGCGCAGAGACGATCCACAGTGAGCATCAGGCCACCCCGTCGGCGTAGGCCTGCCGCACCAGCGGCGAGGTACGGATCTCGTCCGGTGTGCCGGCGGCCAACGTCTGACCGTCGCGCAGCACCGTGACCGTGTCGGAGAGGGCGTACACCAGGTCCAGTCGGTGTTCGACCAGCAACACGGCGACCGCCCTGGGCAGTGCCTGGAGCACCTCGACCAGCCGGCCGACCTCGACGGCGGACAGCCCGGCCGCCGGTTCGTCGAGGAGCAGCAGGCGGGGGCGGCCGGCCATCGCCATCGCGATCTCCAACTGGCGTCGTTGCCCGTGGGCGAGGTGCCCGGCGGGCACCGCCGCGACGGCACTGAGCCCCATCTGGTCCAGCAGCGGACCGGCCAGGCGCTGTGCGGCGCGTCGGCGGCCGCCGGGCCACCACCGGCCGCCCGGGATGATCCGTGGCAGCGCGGCCACCACGACGTTCTCCGTCGCGGTGAGCGTCGGGAAGACCGCGGGTCGTTGGTGGATGCGGTTGATGCCCCGCCGGGCCCGGGCCGCCGGGCCGAGTCGACCGACGTCCCGTCCGTCGAACCGCACCGTGCCGCGTTGCGGCCGGGTGGACCCGCCGAGGACGTTGAGCAGGGTCGTCTTGCCGGCCCCGTTCGGGCCGATCAACGCGTGCCGCTGGCCGTCGTGGATGCACAGGTCCACGCCGTCGAGTGCGGCGAGCGAGCCGTACCGCACGCTGATTTTCTGGGCTTCCAACAGGCCGGTCATCGGTGCAGCTCCGCAACCTCGGCCTGGTCATGGGCGGCTGGCTGGTTCGGCTGTGGCGTCCCGGCGCCCGGTGGGCGCAGCCGACCCCGGGCCCGGTTGACACCGGTGGGCAGCAGGTAGACAGTTGCCACGAACAGCGCGCCGAGCACCAGTGGCGCATGGCCGGGCAGCACCCCGAACAGCCAGTCCCGGACGGCGATGACCAACGCCGCACCCACCAGGGCGCCACCCACCGAGGCGGTACCACCGATGACGACACCGAGCAGCAGCAGCGCGGACGTGTCGAAGCCGAAGTCGGCGGGGGAGATGTACTGCTGGGCGACGACCAGGAGCGAGCCGGCGGCGCCGGCGATGGCTCCGGCCGCGATGTGCGCGCCGGACAGGTGCAACGCCACCCGGTGACCGCTGGCCCGCAACCGCGTCTCGTCGTCGCGGCCGGCACGCAGCACCAACCCCGCCCGGGTACGCAGCAGCACCAGCACCGCGCCGACCAGCGTGGCCACGACGACCAGGGCGTACAGGTAACGGGCCTGGTCGTTGGCCAGGGCCGGGAGCCCCCAGAACGGGCGAACCGCGGGGATGCCGGCCAGCCCGTCCGTGCCACCGGTCACCGACCGCCACCGCCCCAGGACGATGACGACGAGTTCACCGATGGCCAGGGTGATCATCAGGACGATCACCCCTCGGGCGTGTACGACGAGCGGCACGGTGAGCGCGGCCAGCAGCGCCCCGGCGGCCGCCGCGACGACGAGCTGCACGACGCCGACATCGGAGACCCGGCTGCCGACCACGGCGCAGGCGTATGCGCCAGCCGCGTACGGCGCGGTCTGGCCGAGGGTTGGCATGCCGGCGACGCCGGTGAGCAGGGCCACGCTCACCCCGACCAGGGCCAGCGCCAGCGTCCGGGCGAGGATCGCCGTGGTGTAGTCGTCGACCACCCAGGGCGCCACGACCAGGCCGACCAGGACGAGCGCCGCGATGCCGCCTCGAACTCGCCGGATCACCTCGCCCCTCATGCCGCCCTCCACCTGCCGGCCAGGCCACGCGCCCGCACGGCCAGCACGGCCGCCATGGCGGCGAACAGCAGAAACGGTGCGGCGGACGGCAGCAGCGCCACGCCCAACGTCTGGATCTCGCCGATCGCGAGCGCGGCCAGCAGGGTGCCCGCCATCGACCCGAGACCACCGAGGACGACCACCACCAGGGAGAGCAGCAGCACCGTGTCGGCGGTGCCAGTGCCGGGGCCGATGATGGGCGCGCCCAGCACTCCGGCCGCGCCGGCCAGCGCGCCGGCGGCGGCGAGCACACCGGCCCGGATCCGTGCCGGACTCACGCCCAGACAGGCCACCATCTCCGGGTCGTCGACCGCCGCCCGGACCAGCATCCCGGCCCTGGTACGTCGCACCACCAGGTAGAGGGCGACGGCGAGCACCGCCGCGACGACGATGAAGACCAAGCGGTACGCGGCGTAGCGGTGACCGGCGACCATCACCGACCCCTCCAGGGCTGCGGGCACCTGGACCTGCGGGTTGTCGGGGCCGAAGCCGGCGACGAGCAGGCTGCCGCCGGCCAGCGCCACCCCGAACGTCAGCAGCGCCTGACTCAGGTGATTGCCGGTGGCGACCGGTGTGAGCAGGCCGGCCAGGAGCACCCCCGTCGCCGCGGCGGCCAGCACACCGACAGTCAGCGCCAACGCCAGGCTCACCCAGCCGCCGTCGAGCAGTGCCGCGGCGGTGTACCCGCCGATCGCGTAGAGCAGGCCGTGCGCCAGGTTGAGGATGTTGGCGACGCCGAAACAGAAGACCAGGCCCGAGGCGGCGACGAACACGAGCAGCCCGTAGGCGACTCCGTCCAACGCCGGGATCAGGTACGGGTCGATCCGGTTCGTGCCGGCCGCCACCACTATCACCGGCCGACGGTCGCGAGGTCGCCCACGACGGTGTTGGACAGCGCCCGGCCGTCCTGGCGGACCTGCCGCAGGTACCACTTCTGCACGGGAGAGTGCGTGGTGGTGGAGAACTGCCAGGTGCCACGCGGGCTGGCGATCTGGCCGAGTTGGCCGATGGCCGTGTTGATGGCCTCGGGGGTCGGGTCGTTCCCGGCCGCGCCGATCGCCCGGTCGAGCACCGCCGCCGCGTCGTACGAGGCCAGCGCGTAGGTCGTCGGCGAACCGTCGTGCTTCGCCTTCCACGCGGCCACGAAGGCGCGGTTCTCCGCGTTGTCGAGGTCGGGCGAGTAGTTGAGCACCGAGTAGATGTCCCGGGCGGCCTCGCCCTGCGCGTTGAGTACGCCGCCCTCGGTGAGGAACCCGGCCGCGTACAACGGGATGTCCTTGATCTCGGACTGGGCATACTGCTTCACGAAGTCGACGGCGGCGCTGCCGGCGTAGAAGGTGTAGACGGCCGCCGCGCCGGAGGCCTTGATGCGGGCGAAGTACGGCAGGAAGTTGGTGGTGGCGGGGAACGGAGTGAAGGTCGTCTTGCCGTCGGCGTTCGCGAGCTTCCCGCCGATCTTGCCGAAGGCGTCGGTGAAGCCGCGCAGCTCGTCCCAACCGCCCTGGTAGTCCGGGCCGATCGCGTACACGGAGCCCTTGACGTTGTCGCGGACGTGCTGGGCGATCGCCGCCCCGGGCTCGTCGGAGAGGTACGAGGTGTGCCAGACCCGGGAGACGTCCTTGAGCTCCGGCCGGCCGTTGGAGCCGACCAGTGGCACCTTCGTCTCGTTGAGCAGAGGGGTGACGCCGGCGACCGAGCCGCCACCGACGATGCCGGTGAGCGCGGACACCCGGTCCTGCTTGAGCAGCTTGGTCGCGGCCGGGACGGCGGTCTGCGCGCCGTTGCCCTCGTCCGCGACGACGAGGTCGACCTGCCGGCCGCCCAACTTGCCGTCGTGGGTGTCCAGGTAGAGCTGGAAGCCGTCGCGGATCTCCGTGCCAACAGCCTGGTACGTCCCGGACAGCGACGCGAGCAGGCCGATCTTTATCGAGCCGCCGGCGCTCGTGCCCGGAGCGTCGTCGCCGCAGGCGGTGCTGGTGGTCAGCACGGCGGCGAGCAGCGCGGCGGTAAGGGCACGGCTGCGCCAAGGCGTGGTGAGAGGCATGTCTAACTCCAGGGGAAGGGAAGGGTCTCCGGCGTGGGGGCGCCGGGGTGGTCAGCGGCTGCGGGCGAGCGCCGCCCGGGCAGCGGGGGTCAGCGCGTCCCCGATGCGGTTGGCCAGCTCGGTCATCTCGTAGGAGACCTTGCCCACGTCACACTCGGGCGCGGCGAGCACCAGCAGCGAGGCGCCGTCGTTGAAGGCCATGGAGAACATGAACCCGCCCTCGAGCTGGGTGACGTTCGAGATCACCGCGCCGGCGTCGAAGAAGGCCGCCGCCCCCCGCAGCAGGCTGACCAGCCCGCTACCCGTGGCGGCCAACTGGTCGGCCCGGTCCGGTGGCAGGTCGCGGGTGGCGGCCACCATCAGGCCGTCGCTGGAAATGGCGATCGCGTGGCTGACCTCGGTCGCGCGCGCCGCGAAATTGTCCAGCAGCCAGCCGAGATCCTGTTGGTCGGTCACGTGCTCTCCTGTCGCGTCATTTGTTACCGAGGTTGATCGGGGTACGCCGTCGGTTGGCCACGCCCCGTGCGTACGCGGCCATCGCCGTGGCCACCTGCGCCGGGTCGCGGTACTCGGACCGTTGCTGCTGCTGGGGCACTGTCACAGCGCCGGGCACGAGGTGCCGTTGCGGCTGGCGTTTGGGCAGGCCGGAGTTGGTTGTCGTGGCGACCTCGGGGGTGTGGGCCTGGGCGGCGGTACGCCAGGCGTCGTCGGCGGGGCTGGACCACTGCTGGCCGTTCTGGCCGTTCTGGCCGTCGACGACGTCGTTCTGGAACCAGTGGTTGACCTGTTCGAAGATGAGCAGCTCCTCGGTGGGCGCGTCACCCCGGTCCGGCGGTGGGGGAGCCGGTCGGAAGACCGGCGCGGCCGGCAGGGTCCGTTCGGTCGGCGGGCGGCCGGCGGTGGGCTCGGGGCGGGGCTGGTACGGCGGCGGCGGGCTGGGCGTGCGAGCTGCCCGCCGCGACAGCCGGCCGGGTGCGAGCAGGTACTCCTCCGGTGGCAGCGACCGGATGATCGCCGCGGGCAGTGTCGCCTCGGCGAGGATGCCGCGTCGGGGGCCGCGTCGCAGTTGGACGGTGACGCCCAGCCGCGCCGCGAGCTGGCCCACGACGACCAGCCCCATCGCCCGTACGGCGGCCACGTCGATGGCCGGCGGGTGCGCCAGCAGCTCGTTGAGTTGCTGCATCCGCTGCGTGGACAGCCCCACGCCCTCGTCGCTGATCTGGACGATGACGCGGTCTCCCAGACTTCGGCCGCTCACCCAGGTCTCGCTGCCCGGCGGCGAGTACGTCGTGGCGTTGTCCATGAGTTCGGCGAGCAGGTGCACGACCTCGTCGACGGTCTTGGCAGCCACCGCGACGTCCCCGTCGATCATGCCGAGTCGGACCCGTGCGTAGTGCTCGATCTGGGACAGCGCTGCCTGGAGCACCTGCTGCAGCGGAACGTCGCGCTGGCGTACGCGCCCCACGCCGACACCGCCGAGCACCAGCAGGCTGGCGTTGATCCGGCCCATCCGGGTCGCCAGGTTGTCCAGTGTGTACAGCTGGTCGAGCCGGTCGGGGTCGGTTTCGTCCCGCTCGACCAGGTCGACCTGGGCCAGGACGGCGTCGACCAGTCGCTGTTCGCGGCGGCTCAGGTGGATGAAGATGTCGGCGGTGTTGGCGCGCATGACGGCCTGTTCGGCGGCGGTCCGCACGGCGGCCTGGTGCACGGCGCTGAACGCCTGCCCCAGTTCGCCGATCTCGTCGTCGCTGGACGGTTCGAGGGCGGCACTGGACTGCTGGTGGGCCAGCTTGTGTGGGTCGACGGCGGCGCTGCCGGGCTGTTGGAGCTGGGCCACCACGGCGGGGAGCTGTTCGAAGGCAACGGCGTTGGCCGCGTCCCGCAGCCGGCGCAGCCGTCGGGTGATCTGCCGTGCGACGGCCCAGGTCACCAACGCGGTCAGGATCAGGGCCAGGAGGACACTGGCCGCCTCTGCGACGGCGCGGCGGCGCTGGTCGGCGTGCGCGGCCCGAACATCGTCGCGGACCGCGTTGTCGACCCGGGCGCGCAGGTCGGCCAGCCGGGCGGCGCGCGTCTGGGTGGTGGACACCCAGTCGTCGGTTTCCAGTTTCAGTTGCGACCCCGGCTGGGCCCGGGCCACCTCGTCCTGCATCCGTTGCAGGGCCAGCGCCTCCTTGCCGGTGCCGGCCTGTTCCCACCAGATGCTCCAGTCGGGTGGGGCCAGGGCCAGGAACGACAGGCTCGACTCGGTGTAGCTGGTGCGGGCGGCGGTGATGTCCTGCTGCATGGCCGGCGTCAGTTCGCCGCCCGCGACGGCGCGCAGCACGGCCACCTGTTGCTGACCGATGGCCTCGGCCGTCTTCGACAGCGCCGCCGAGGCCCGGATCCCGTCGGCGAGTGGGGCGTCCACCACGCCGTGTGAGACGTTTTCCCGGAAGTTGATGAGGTCGGCGATCGCGATTCGGTAGCTGAAGGTCATCGCTGACACCGACGCGTGCGTGGCGGTGCGCACCTGGGTGCGCAGTGGGGCGAGGCCGTCCAGGGCGGCGTCGATGCGCCGCAGGAGAGCCGAACTGGTGCCGTTGTCGGTGGCCAGTCGGTCACGCTGCCCGCGGTAGCGGGCGACGGCGTCATCGGTGGCGGCCATCTCCGCGCCGAAGGCGTCCTGCTGCTCCGGCCGGGCGTAGGTGAGCAGGTCGGCGGCGGCGATGCGTTCGCGTTGCAGGCGGTAGGCCAGGTCGCCGGCCTCGGCACCGACCTGGGCCAGGACCTGCAGGTCGCTGGCGCGGGCCGTCTGGCGTGCGCTCTCGGTCAGTGCGAGACCGGCGAAGCCGATCACGGCGACGAGCGGGGCCGCGACGATGAGCCGCATCCGGCCGGCTATCTTCCAACCGCGTCGGCGGGTCGGGTAGGGTCTGGCCGCGTGGGACCGGGTGCTCGACGCCAAGATTGACTCCCACGACTTCGATGACGGTCTATCCGCACGTTGCCGAATGCAAGTCCCATTCGGCCGGAAGCCGCGCTCGTAGACCAGACCTGGCCGTGGTACAAACTGCCCGTACCAGCATCTGTACCCAACGTCAGCGACCGGTGACGCCGCGAGGTCGAGCTGACTCGTCGGGTCAGCGCTGGTTGTCGAGGGGTTCGGCCGACGGGTGCCGCCGCTCCGGCTCATCCGGTTCGGGTTGACCGTTGAGCACCTGGCCGATCAGCTCACGCAGCTCGTCGATCGCGTCCACCACGGCGCCCGGGTCGCGCGCGTCACGCCGGCCGCGCTGGCGCGGCACCTGCCGATCCAGTCGAGCCGGCTCCGGGGCGCGGGGGCCTCGGCGACCGTCGGCCGCCAACTGCTCGGCCGCGACCTGCGGCCACAGCGCGGCCAACTGTCCGCCGGTGCCGAGCACGTCGTCGCAGCGCAGGGCGAACTCGTGACTGCCGAACCGGCGACCTGACTCGACCGCCGCGACCGTCTCCCGGCTGAACCGCACCAGGTCCGCCAGGGCTCGTTGGGTCAGACCCCGTTGGACGCGGCAGTCGCGCAACTCCCGTCGGAACCGCTGACTGGCCGCAGAGTGAGCCGAGCTCGACGGGGACGTGTGCTCCATGCGCTCACCTTCGTGGAACGGACATTCAGCGGCGGACGCCAGATCGAGATTGGCCGATGAGCCGAACATTCACAGAGGGCAATTCTTAACCCAGGAAGCGATGGGTGTGAAGACGTTCACCGGCATGGATCGTCGGGAAAAGCCGGAAAGATTCTCGCCGGACCCGGTGCCAGAGCTGAGGCGCGCCGGGTGGAACGTGCCGACGCCAACCCACCCCACCCTCGACCCGTCCGCAGGTCAGCACCGCTGGAGCCGGTGCCCGCTCAGCCCGCGCGCACTTCGGCCGTCGCGCCGTTCCGTGCCGCCGGCACGTCGGTGGGCGCCGGGACGTCGATTATCGCGAGCAGCGTGCGGTGCGCACGAAACGCGACATTGGGTTTGTACGACCGATGTTGCTCCGGTGACAACCTCAGCTCGGGAATGGCTTCGGCGAGCCGGATGAGGGCGATTACGGCTTCAAGTCGCGCCAGTCCCGCGCCGATGCAGAAATGTGGACCGTGGCCGAACGACAGGTGATTGCCCACATCGGCCCGGTGTAGGTCGAACCGGTCCGGATCATGGAACGCCGCCGGGTCCCGGTTCGCCGCGCCGATCAACAGCAGGCAACGCTCCCCGGCGGGGATCGTCACCGTCCCCAGCGTGACATCGCGGGTGGTCACCCGCAGCCAGCCGTCGATGGCGGGCGCGAACCGGAGCGTCTCACCCACGAAGGCGGGGGCGAGCCCCGGGTCCGCGGTGATCGCCGACCAGCGCTGGGGAGCGGAGAGGGCCTGGTCGAGGGCGTGCGCGAGCAACCCGGCGGTGGTCTCGTGGCCCGCGACCAGGAGGTTGAAGGCGAGGCTCGCCACCTCGGGCACCGTCAGCACGCTGTCGTCGTCGTCCCGGTAGTCCAGGGCGCGGCTGATGAAGTCCTCGCCCCGGTGTCCACTGTCCACCCGCTGGCGGACCAGGTCCTCGCAGTAGTGCCAGAACTCCAGCAGGCCCTGGGCCAGGCGTACCTGCTCGGCCGGGTCGGGCTGCCCCCAGATGAGGGCGATCTGCCCGTCCGCCCAACTCCGGATCCGTCCGATGTCGGCGTCGGGCACCCCGAGGATGTCCAGGACCACCAGCAGGGGAAGCTCGGTCGCGAACTCCGGGATCAGGTCGACCTGGTCGCCCTGGCGGGCGGCGAGACGGGACACCAGTTGGTCGACCCGGCGTCGGATGATCGCGCCGTACTCTGCCTCGACCCGCTCGGCGGTGTTCGCGAAGGTCGCCCGCAGGGCCCGCCGGGTACGCGGGTGCGCCGGTGGGTCCGCGGCGGCCGTCGTGGGTGGTGCGTCGATCTGCATGATGACGTTCAGCGCCGGTGGACACACCTCGTAGACCGGGGCGAGGGTGAGGGCGTTGGCGAATGTCGTGGCGTCGGCGAGGGCCCGTCGGACGTCCGCGTGCCGGCTGATCAGCCACAGGCCCAGATCCTCGGCGTAGTGCACCCCGGCGGGATCGTCGAGAATGCGCCGCCACATGCTTGCTGGATCGGCGAGATAGACCCCGGTAAACGGATTCAACCGCATGGAAAGCCTCCTGGTGCAAGCGGCGCTAAACCGGCAGCGCCCCATTGGCGATCCACTTCAGTCTGGCCGATAATGGCGTGCATCTGCCTCTGGCTCTTTACGGTGCGCTGGTAGGCCGTACAAGTCAAGATTGGTTATCGTCTATCTATTGGTCGGCATAATTGCGTGTTGCAACAGCCGAGTGAATCTGGCCGCATGCAAGTTGCGGCTCGGTCCTTGCCCTGAAGCCGACCTGGCCGGGCGGTGCAATCAACCCGCCGCTTTCGCTCCTGATCGGGGAAACGACACCCGAGACGAGGAGTGACGCCGGGGTCCGGTCACCGACCGCTGCCGAAGACCCTGGCGCTGATGAAATCGGTCGGCGAAGTCGGCCCCGCGACACCGCCCACGCCTCGCGGGGGCTCCGGTCCACGCCGGAACCCCCGCCCTTCTCCTGTCGTGACGGCCCGGTCAGTGCCCAGCGGTCAGGGCGCCCACGGGGTGGCGACGTTCCACGTGCTGTCGGCGGTCCACGACGTCGGCGTGTTGTACGCGTCGCCGCCGGTGCCGTTGCTGAGCCAGACCTCCGCGTTGTAGTGCCGCAGGTACTTCCCGCGGAAGTTGTACGACTCCAGTGACACGCCGGTGCCGGTCAGCCCGGTGCGGGTGCACCAGGTGGCGTCGGCGCGCAGCAGCGCGGAGCCGTCGTCCGGTGAGTTGCGGACCCGGGAGTTCTGGTGCCGCAGGTACTGCCCGGGGAAATTGACCGACTCGAACGAGTAGCAGCCGGTACCGGCCAGGCCGGGCCGGATGGTGTACGTGGCGTCGGCCTTGAGCAGGCTGGGGCTCGCGGCGTCGACCACCTCGGTGTAGGCCAGGCTGTCCTGGTGGCGTAGGTAGCGGTTGGTGAAGCCGGGCGTGGTCACCTGCAACGACCGGCGGGTGTTGACCGGCAGGGCGACGGGCGCCGAACTGCCGATCGTCTTCGAGGCGTTGATCAGGGCGGTGTTGGCGGCGCGTACCCGCGCCTGGTCCATTTTGATCACCTGCCGGTCGTAGGTGAGGAAGCCGTTCAGCTCGCCCTCCAGGTCGGTGATCTCGGTGTAGATCGAGGCGCTGAGCCCCTTGCCGAGCATCAGGTTCTGGGTGCCCTGCACCAGCCCCACGTACCGGTCGGTGAGGGCGGTCGAGCTGGACTGCCACTCGTACGCGAAGAAGCTGCCGTTCGGGCTGTACTCGTGGGCCGGCGTGTGCAGGCCCAGGCCGCCGAACTCGCCGAGCACCGCGATCCGGCTGCTCGACGGTACCGGGGAGTCCGGGCCGAGGTAGACGTGCCAGTCGTCGATGTCGCCGTTGCCGGGGTTGCCGAGCGACTGGCAGCAGTTGTGGCCGCTGTGCGGGTTGACCAGACGGGTCGGATCCTGGTTCTTGATGTTCTGCGCGACCCGCCGGGTGTCGGCGAGGGACCGCTCGCCCCAGCCCTCGTTGTAGGGCGTGTACGCGATCACAGCGGGTGAGCTGCGGTGCTCGTCGACGATCTCGCGTGCCTCGGCCTCGAACTGCGCCTGCTGGGCGTCGGTGGGGTTGACGTCCTGTGCGGTCAGCGACGGGATGTCCTGCCAGACCAGCAGGCCGAGCCGGTCGGCGTGGTAGAACCAGCGCTGCGGCTCGACCTTGATGTGCTTGCGCACCATGTTGAAGCCCAGGTCCTTGTGTTTCTGCAGGTCGAAGACGAGGGCGGCGTCGGTGGGCGCGGTGTAGAGCCCGTCCGGCCAGAAGCCCTGGTCGAGGGTGCCGACCTGGAACACGAACTGGCCGTTGAGCTTGGGACGCAGCACCCCGTTGACCAGGCCGGTGGTGATCTCCCGCATGCCGAAGTAGTGCGTGGTCCGGTCCACTGTGGCGCCGGCCGCGTTGCGCAGGCTCACCCGCAGGTTGTAGAGGAACGGGTCGTCGGGTGACCAGCGGCGGGCGTTGGGCACCGGCACGCTGAAGTCGGTGAAGGCGCCGGTGGCCGAGCCGACCACTGTGGTGCCGTTCAGCGCCTCGGCGAGCACGCTGTGGCCGCTCACGTCGCCCCGGGTGAAGACCCGGACCCGCAGGGTGTTGTTGCCCAGGTTCGGGTAGACGTCCACGCTGCTGATCGAGGCGGCGGGCACCGGCTCCATCCACACCGTCTGCCAGATGCCGGAGCTGGGGGTGTAGAAGATCCCGCTGGGTGTCTTGGTCTGCTTGCCGATGGCGGGCAGGCTGCCGTTCTGCCGGGTGTCGGTGGGGTCCCAGACCTTGACGACGATCTCGTTCGTCCCGGCGGTGAGCTGGGGCGTCACGTCGAAGGTGAAGGCGTCGTAGCCGCCGGTGTGCGCGCCGACGCGGACACCGTTGACCCAGACGGTGCTCTGCCAGTCGACGGCGCCGAAGTGCAGCAGGGTGCGCCGACCCGACCAGTTCGCCGGGATGGTGACGGTGCGTCGATAGAACAGGTAGTTGCGGTTGTCGTTGGCGGCCCGCTGGATGCCGGACAGGGCGCTCTCCACCGGGAACGGCACGTTGACCCGCTCGGGCAGGTTGGTGCCGAACTGCGGCGCGTCGTCGGTCGTCGACTGGCGTAGCTGCCACTCGCCGTTGAGGTTGAGCCAGTCCGGCCGCGTCATCTGGGGTCGCGGGTACTCGGGCAGTGGGGTGCCGGTCAGGGCCTGGCTGGTCCAGGGGGTGGTCAGTGGTGGCGTCTTGGCCGGTGCGGCGTACGCCGGCGAGGCGGGCGCGGTGAGGACGCCGGCGACCAGGGTGAGGATGAGCAGCAGTGGCAGGGCGGGGCGGATGGGGACGTGACGTGTCATGCCGTCTCCGGGGGGCGAGTCGCCGCGGGCGGTGCAGCCAGGCCCGAAGCGCGTGGGTGGTGGGCATCGGGTGGTCATTGACGGGGGACGGGCGTCAGCGACGGATGTCGGTGGGATCTCCACGCGCCAACGGCGGCGAAAAGATTGACATCCATCATCACCTGTATAACGTTATAGGGCCGCGTCGACCCTCCCGTCAATGCCTGTTCATCAATGTCCGGTCGGCTCGCCTGTCGAATTCGCGAAAGGTTGGGGATGGGCGTCAACCTGAAGGACATCGCCCAGCGCGCCGGTGTCTCGCTGGCCACGGTCTCCAACGTGGTGAACGGGTACCGGCCGGTGGGGGAGCGGACCCGACAACGGGTGCAGCAGGCGATCGACGAACTCGGCTACAGCCCCAACCTCGGCGCCCGGCACCTCCGTCGGGGCCGTACCGGCCTGATCGCCCTGGCCGTCCCGGAACTGACCAACCCGTACTTCGCCGAGCTCGCCGAGATCGCCATCTCCGAGGCCGCCGTGCTCGGCTACACGCTCGTCATGGAGAACACCGCAGCGGACCGGGAGGCGGAGTTGGCGCTCCTCGACGGCTCGCGACAGCGCATCATCGACGGCCTGATCCTCAGCCCGGTGCGCATCGGCCGGGAGGAGGTGCTGGCCCGGTCGGCCGGCAGCCCACTCGTGCTGATCGGCGAGGGCGTCTACGACGTGCCGCACGACCACATCGCCATCGACAACGTCGCCGCCAGCCACGCGGCGATCCGGCACCTCGTGGCGATCGGCCGCCGCCGGATCGCGTTCATCGGCGCCACGCCGGGAGGTGACCGGCAGTCGGCGCACCTGCGGGTCCGGGGTTACCGGGAGGCCCTGGCGGCCGCCGGTCTGCCGTACCGACAGCGGCTGGTCGCCGGCACCGACGCGTTCGGTCGGCTCGACGGCATGCGCGCCATGCGTGACCTGCTCGCCCTCGGTGATCCGCCGGACGCGGTGTTCGGTTACAACGACCTGGTCGCCATCGGCGCGTTGCGGGCGCTGGCCGAGGCCGGTCACCGGGTGCCCGAGGACGTCGCGGTGGTCGGGATCGACGACATCGAGGAGGGACGGTTCACTGCCCCGACCCTCACCACGATCGCCCCGGACAAGAGGGAGATCGGCCGTCTCGCGGTGCGCCGCCTCGTCGCCCGCATCGAGGGCGCGGAGGTCGCGGGGCCGCTGACCGTGCAGACACCGTTCCGGCTTCTCCGCCGGGAGAGCACCGGCACGCCGGACGCCTGACCACCGGCGCCGCGCGCCGTGCGAGATCCATACCGCCGGTGGTACGACCCAGAGAGGATGACCCGCTAGATCCATATACCTCAATATGATGACCGCTATCTCGACTGCGGTGCGCTCACGAGGCGTGCCATCCTGATGCGGAGGAATGCATGGTTCGCTGGCGTACCCTCACTGGCCTGCTGGCCACCGCGTTGGCCGCGGTGACCGCGGCCAGCCTCACCCTCACCGCGCCGGCCGCCGCGGCCGACAGCCCCATGACGCCGAACGTCGTCGGTGGCACCCGCGCCGCGCAGGGCGAGTTCCCGTTCATGGTCCGTCTCTCGATGGGCTGCGGCGGGGCGCTGTACAGCCCCCGGCTGGTACTCACCGCGGCGCACTGCGTGGGCGCGACCGGCACCAACACCAGCATCACCGCGACGCTCGGGACGGTCGACCTCCAGTCGTCCAGCCGGATCACCGTCCGGTCCAACTACGTCTACCGCGCCCCCGGCTACAACGGCGCCGGCCGAGACTGGGCGCTGATCCGGCTGGCCAGCCCCGTCACCGGACTGAGCACGCTGCCGATCGCCAGCACCACCGCGTACGACAGCGGCACCTTCACCGTGGCCGGCTGGGGCGCCGCCCGCGAGGGCGGCAGCCAGCAGCGGTACCTGCTCAAGGCGACAGTGCCCTTCGTCAGCGACTCCACCTGCAACGCCAACTACGGCGGGGATCTCATCCCCGCCCAGGAGATCTGCGCCGGCTATGCCAGCGGCGGCACGGACACCTGCCAGGGCGACTCGGGTGGCCCGATGTTCCGCCGCGACGCCTCCAACGCCTGGATCCAGGTCGGCATCGTCAGCTGGGGCAACGGCTGCGCCCGGCCCAACTACCCGGGTGTCTACACCCAGGTGAGCTACTTCGCCTCGTCCATCGCCTCGGCCGCGGCGAGCCTCGGCGGCTGACCGTACGACGGGACGGCCATCCAGCGCGTTGGTCGCCCCGCCACCGCTCGGGCGGCCCGGACGACACGGTCCGGGCCGCCCGTTCGTGCCGTCCGCCCGTCCGGCGGCGAGTGGGCCACCCGACAGAAACGGCGGGCCGTCACTGCGCCGTCGTCCGCAGCGGCGATGATGGGCCGGTGAAGATCCTGTCCATTCAGTCGTCTGTCGCCTACGGCCACGTCGGCAACTCGGCGGCGGCCTTTCCGCTGCAACGCCTCGGGCACGAGGTCTGGCCGGTCCTGACCGTGCACTTCTCCAACCACACCGGGTACGGGGCGTGGCGCGGCCCGCTGCTCCCGGCGGCGGACGTGGCCGAGGTGATCGCGGGCATCGAGGACCGAGGGGTCCTCGGCAGCGCCGACGCGGTGCTCTCCGGCTACCAGGGCGACCCGGCCATGGGCGCGGTGATCCTCGACGCGGTCGCGACGGTGAAGGCGGCCAACCCGGCCGCGGTGTACTGCTGCGACCCGGTGATGGGCGACGCCGGCCGGGGCATGTTCGTCCGGCCGGGGATTCCGGAGTACCTACGGGACACCGTCGTGCCCCGTGCGGACATCATCACGCCGAACCACTTCGAGCTGGACTTCCTCGCCGGTCGCACCACGAACTCGCTCGCCGAGGTGCTGGACGCGGTCGACGTGGTGCGGGCGACCGGGCCACGGCACGTCCTGGTGACCAGCGTGCTCCACGGCGACCTGCCCCCGGACTCGCTGGAGGTGGTGGCGGTCTCCGACGAGGGCGCCTGGGCGGTGACCACGCCGCTGCTGCCGATCAATCCGAACGGTGGGGGCGACGTCACCGCGGCGCTGTACCTCGCCCACCTGTGGACGACCGGCTCACCCGCGACCGCGTTGGAACGCACCATCGCTTCCGTCTACGCCGTGCTCGAGGCGACTCTCGCGGCGGGCACCCGGGAGATCCAGCTGATCGCGGCGCAGGACGTGATCGCCGACCCGCCGGCCCGGTTCGCCGCCCGCCGGCTGCGCTGACGGCGGGTCCCGGACCGGCTGCGTCGCCGACGGGCGCGGACCGCTGACCGGTGGCGGTCAGCGACCCTCGGGAACGGCCATCTCGCCGAGCAGCGACCAGTCCTCCTGCGGCACGGTGGCGTTCACGATCCGCGGGGTCTCGGCCAGGTACGGCGGCAGGGTCTCCTGGGCCGTGCGGAAATGCGCGGACTGCACGTGGGCCCCGCCGGCCTGGTCGTCGCGGAACGCCTCGACCAGCACGTACTCGGTGGGATCGTCCACGCTGCGGGACCAGTCGAACCACAGGCAACCCGGCTCCGCCCGGGTCGCCTCGGTGAACTCGGCGGCGATCTGCGGCCACCGGTCGGCGTGCTCGGCCAGGACCCGGAACTTGGCGGTAATGAAGATCATGGCCCCAGGCTACCCAGCCGGGCGGGCACGGGCGACGACCTCCTCGGGTGTCAACGGCGCCTTCGGGTGGTGCGTCAGGCACAGCGGGGTACGGACCTTCACGAACGAGAACCCCTCCCCGGCGGCGTAGAACTCGCCACTGTTGAGCAGGCCGATGTCCGGCAGCCGCCCGCCCTTGGCCTCGGCGAGCTGGCGGGCCGCGTCGATCTGGGCCGGCGCGTTGAGCAGCCCGAAGAACTGCGTCGTCGCGTTGCCGGAGATCTGGTTGTGCAGACCCTTGGGCGCCTGGGTGGCGAAGACCAGCCCGAGCCCGTACTTGCGGGCCTGCGAGGCCAGCGCGATCGAGCTGGCGGTGCAGGCAGTGGTGCCGGTCGAGGGCACGAGCGTCTGCGCCTCGTCCATCACGAACAGCCCGCCCAGCGGCCGGTCACCGGCGGGGTGCCGCTTGATCCACGCGAAGAGCGCCATCTGCAACTGGTTGACGAAGCTCTGCCGCTCCTGGTCGGAGGTGAGGCCGACGAAGCTGATCACCGAAACCCGGGCCCGCCGCCCCGCCGACGGCGTCAGCAGCAGCCCCGGGTCGGCCGGCGCGCCGACCCCGCCGAAGAGCGGATCGGTGACCATCGCCGCCTTGAGCGCCTCGGCCAACTCCTCGGCGAGCTTCCCGGCACGGGCCAGCCGACTGACCCCCTCGGGCAGATCGGTGAGGAACTCGGTGAAGCCGGGCAGGCCGACCATCCCGCTACGCGCGTACGCCTGGAGTGCCTCGGTGAGCACGGCCTTGCCCTGCTGGGCGAGCCGGCCGGAGCGGTCCACGCCCGCCCGTGGCGCGAGCGCCTCCACGGCGGAGCGGACGGCCTGGTCGAACTCGTCGGGCCAGTCCCGCAGGGAGGTGAAGTCGGGCAGCGGCTGGAAGCTCAGCGGCCGACCGGCGGTGACCCGGGGCGTCCACACCACCACCTCGGTATGTGCGAGGTAGTCGGCGGCGCGTTCGGCGTCGCCGGGGCCCCAGCCGGCCGGCGGGTCGGGCCACGGGTCGCCGAGCCGGGCCAGGTCGTTGTTGGGGTCGAGCACGATCGCGGAGACCCCCTCGCGGGCGCACTCCTCGACCAGCCGGCGGATCAGCACCGTCTTGCCCGAGCCGGAACCGGCGAACACGACGGCGTGGCGACGCAGCGACTCCAGGGGAACCGTGAAGGGGTGAGCGCCGTCGACGGTCCGGCCCAGCCCGACCGCCCGACCGCCCTCGCCGACGACGAGGTCGGCCTGGTCAGCGGGTACGGCCTCGGCCGCCGCACCGGTCGACACATCGGCGGGAGCGTCGGCCTCCGACACCTGCGACGGGTCGGATTCGGGACCACCGGACGGTGGCTCGTCGTCGTGCGTCGGCGGCTGGGCACCGCCGCGCGTTCCGTCGGGCCCGGGCAGGACCGCGCGGAACAGTTCGGTGCCGCTGGCCGGACGGCGGGCCACCAGCCACTCCTGCAGGGTCGTGGACGGTTCGGCCGCCATCACCCGCAGGGCGGCGAAGACCCGCAGGTCCGCCTCCGACACGGCACACCGCAGGCCGCCGGCCGCGTCGAAGCCGGTCAACACCTCGGTCGTACGCTTCCCGGTCGGCCACGGACCGTTGCGCAGCAGGATCAGCCGCCGTTGTGGCAGGTCCCGGTCCAACCCGGCGAGGGTGCAGGCGGCCTTGACCCGGGCGGTGACGGCGATGGCATTGGGGTGCGCGATGGCCCGGAAGCACCAGTGCGCCTCGTTCTCGGTGGCCTCGTCGAGCACCTCGATGAGCCGCCCGTGCAGCGCGGGCTTACGGCCGGGCGGCGGATCGTACTTGTAGGTGGCGCCGGTCGGCGCCTGCTCGGCGATCCAGGCGGCGAGGCCGGCGGCGAGCAGCGGCGGCATGTGTTCGTCCTCGCCCGTCGGGTCGACTGCGGCCGACACGTCCGCGGCCTCGACCAGTTCGGCGAACCGCGCGTCCAACTCGTGCAGGCGGCGCTCGTCCGTCGTCGGATCGGCGGAGGCGCCACGGGCGGTGCTGACGGTCGGCGTCGAGTCGGCGCCGTCGATGAGCCGATCCAGCTCGATCACGTCGTCGCGATCACGGCACCAGGCGATGTGGCGGTCCACCCGGCGGAGCAGGGCGCGTGGCGTCAGGGTGGGTGCGTCGGCGAAGGCGGCGGGGGCGATCGGCCAGGTGGGGTGCGGTGGCCCGAAGTACATTCCCGCGTAGGCGGCGGCGAGGCGCTTCGCCACGATGGCCTGCCCGATCTCCGGGGTGGGGATCCGGTCCGGCAGATGCGCCGTACGGAAGCGGTCGGCGACCGGGGTGGGCGCGGTGCGGGTCATCAGCACCCAGGTGTCCGGCAGGCACGAGACGACGACGAGCGTGCGGCGGGTGATGTCGCGGAGCTTGAGCAGGCCGTCGGCGATCGGGCCGAGCACCCTGGCCTGGCCGTCCTCCAGACCCTGATGCTGGTTGAGCAGCGAGGTGCTGGTCTGGGCGAACAGCGTGTCGAGCTGGTCGACGGCGATGACAGTGGGGTCCAGGGTCAGGGCCATCAGCCGGGAGATGTCCTGCACGACCTGCTGGGGGGTGCGGATCGCGGCGCTCAGTCCCCACGCCGCCCGTGCGGCCGGGTCACCCGGTTCGGAGATCAGGTGGGCGTAACCGACGTCCTGTGCCTCGAAGTCGATGGCGCCGTGCAGGACGAGCGCCCGAGCGGTGTCCTGGGCGTCCCGCCCGACCTCCCGATCGCGCTCGCGCAGCGCCCAGATGAAGGTGTCGAGGTGCGCACGGGTCACCGGTCGGGTGCCGGCGACCGCGTCGCGCACCTCCACCGGCAGGCCGAGCTGGGGGGTGAGTCGACGCAGGAAGGTCTTCAACTGGGTGCCCCAGCCGACGTGGGGGCGGCCCATCCCCTCCACCAGGGCCAGGGCCACGCTCTCCCAGAACGTCTTGCCACTGACCATGTCGACGAGGAAGAAGTAGCCGCCGTCGCCCTGGATCCGTTCGCGGACCGCCCCGAGCAGGTGCGTCTTGCCGGCGCCCGCGCGGCCCTGCATGGCCACGCCGAGCGGCATGCTCGTGTCGTCGGTGCGGGCCCGCGCCACCCCGCGCAGGATCTCCGCGGCCACCTTCTCGTGCAGCTCCGGCACGTTGTGTGGGCTGGGTCGCCAGACGTCGTCCGGGGTGACCGCCGGGTTGAGACTGACCGCGTCCAGCGCGGCCCGATGGTCCTCCGAGATCATGCCGGGCCGATCGCCAGGGCGTGGTTGTCCTCGTTCCCGATGCGCACGGCCGCAGCCCGGTCCCGTGGGGTCAGTGACTTGGTGTTCGCCACCGGGATGATGCGGACGTCCTCTCGGCCGACCATCGCCCGCAACGCCGCGTCGAGGGCTGCCCGGTCGGTGTCGGCGAGTCGGTCGCGGACGTCGGCGAGGCCGACCCACGCGCCCGGCGCGGTGGCCAGATCCCGGTACGCCGAGCGGACCAGCGCCTCCACCTCCGCCGCGGACACCGGTGCGGCCGTCGCCGCTGTCGTAGTGGGTGCCGGTACTTCGGGTCGCGGCTCGCTGAGGGAAGCCGTTGCCCCGGTCTGCTTGAAGAAGTCGCCGTGGCTGACCCGGAGCCGGTCCAGCGAACGGTGCAGGTTGGACAGGACGGCGAACAGGGACCGGGTCGTCGAGCCACCCGCCTTCGGCGGCGCGGCGGTGTGCAGCTGACGTGCCACCCGCCAGCCCTGCTCGGTCAGCTCGTGGGCGAACGGCCGGTGCGTCCGATCGGTGTCGACCAGGCCCAGGTCGACGAGCTTCGCGTTGTCCTTGCCGGTCAGTGTGAAACCGGCCAGCTCTTTCAGCTCGACGTTGGTGAGTCGGCGTGCCTCGACCATCAGCACCACGAGGGCGTTGATCTGGTTCGGCGTCAGGTGCGGGACGTCCGCCGGGCTCGTCATGATGTCTCATCTCCATGGGGGTGCGTGCCGCCCGCACGTCGCCGGGCCAGCAGCCGACGGATCCCGTCGACCACCGCCGGCGCGTCGGTGAGCACCTGCTCGTTGGTGAAGCGGAGCACGTCCAGCCCGAGGAGTTGCAGCTGCACGTCTCTCCGCCGGTCGTTGGCGAAAGCGATTCGCCCACGATGCTCCGGGCCGTCCACCTCGACCGCAAGACCCTCCGTGGGCCAAAACAGATCCAGACGGTACGCCGCGGCCAGGACGTGCCACTCGAAGGTCTGGTTCCACCGCCGGCCCCGCGCCCAGTCGTGCGGCGCGAGGGCGCGTTCCAACGCCTGTTCGGCGGGGCTGTCACCACGGGGTACGCCGGCGATCGGCGGCCAGGCCAGCACCGTCGACTTCGGCTCGGCGGCGGTGGCCGGGAGCCGTTCGGTAGTGCCGGCGAGACCGCTGAACCGCTCCGGCACCGGCATCGGCACCGCGCGCACCCGGTCGGCGTGGCGCAACGGCCCGCCGGCCAACCACACTGTGAAGCCACCGTGCCGCACGAGCCACTCGGCGGCGGCCACCAGCGTCCGCTCGGCGTCGGCGTCCAGGTCAGGCAGGGCCACGACCAGCACGCAGCTCTCCCGGTCGTACGCGCCGGAGATCACCCGGGCGAGCCCGGCGGCGCGTACCCCCGGGGCGAAGCGGGACCGGCCGGCGGGGCGGCGCGGGCCGCGCAGCCCTCGCTCGGCGAGGTCGGCCAGGAACGGCCCGAAGTGCCGGGAGCGGGCGGCGGTACGGGCCGCGAGTGCCCGCACCGCCGCCACACTGAGCGCGCCCTCGCTGTCAAGATGGTCGGCCCCCGTCAGCCAGCGGGGGAACATCGCGAGGGCGGCGGTGTCCAGTTGGTCGAGCAGAGTGTCCACGAGGTCACCGAGAGAACCCGTCACAGTGGGCCGGTAGTGCACCATCGCGGGGGCTACCGGGGGTAACGGGTCGAGTGCCACCCGCAGCAGTTCCGGGTCGATGCCCGGCAGGTGACTGACCCGCCCCGTCGGCGGGGCCGCCCACCAGGCCCTGCTGGCGTCGCCGTCGGCGCGGACGGGGTGTGCCATGGCGGCACCCTACGACAGCGACGGGCGCGGCCGGGGACCCCTCGGTGGCGAGAGGCCCCGGCCGCGCCCGCCGCTCAGCGCAGCCGGCGGATGTCGCCGTACGCGCGGTAGTAACCACCGCGGCTGGACTCGCGCACCTCGGTCACCAGATAGCGGGCGCCCGGCTCGCGAATCCCCTTGGGGAACTGCACCGACCAGTCGCGCCGGTAGCCGTCGGAGAGAACCTGAACCCGCAGCCGCCCCCGATCGTCACGACACTGCACGACCACGCCCGCGCCCGAGTCGCTGGTCACCTCGACGATCGTCGGTTGCACCGGCTGGGGCGCCTGGCGGGGGGCCTTGATGTCGCGTACCTCGGGCACGTTTCCGGCCTGCGCGGCGCGGATCGCCGGCTCGCTCGCGTCGATGCAGGCCAGATGGCCGCCGGTGGTGACGACGTAGAGCCGGTCGTCGTGGTATTGCATGGAGTACGCCGAGCCGCAGCCGGTGCCGAGCTTCCACAGCCGGGTGCCCGCCGCGTCGAAGCAGTAGATCGAGGACTGGCTGTCACCGGCGAAGACGTACTCGCCGCCCTCGGCGGTGGCGCAGGAGAAGACCGGGGCGTCGCAGCGGTAGGTGCGGTCGAGCCGTCCCGACTTGGACAGCCGCACCACCTCGCGGGTGCCCGTCCCGGCGAACACACTGCCGTGCTCCTGCCAGCCGAAGAGCACCGAACCGGTGGTGGTGTGCCACAGTTCGCTGCCGGTACGCCACTCGTAGCCGGTCACGCCTCGCGAGTGGCCGTGGTAGATGGCGTCGTCGTCGCACCGCACCATCCAGGCCGAACGCCCGCGACCGGGGCGACGCCACAGGAACTCGTCCTCGTGGTCGACCGCGGTGATCCCGCCGTCGGCGTCGGAGACGCCGAGGACGCCGTCGTGGATGTCCAGCCAGTAGATGTCGATCTCCGGGGCGATCGCGTACGCCACGCGGGGCACCTTGCCGGACAGGTCGTAGACGTTGCCGTCGTCGCAGCCGGCGTAGATCCAGGCGTCGTCGGCGACGATGCACTTGACCCCGTCGGGAAGGCGGACCTGGCTGCGCACCTGGGCGTTGTGGTCGAGCGTGGTGATGACTCCGTGCTCGTTGCCGACCATGCAGTGCTGCCCGTCGACGAAGATGCCGAAGGCGGGGGCGCCGGAGTCGTAGCGCCAGAGCACCGGGGCGGTGTGGGCGGTGGAGCGGGTGCTGACGATCTGCCGCCGCGACACGGTGCGCTTCTGGCGCACGCCGGGGACCGCCGGCGCGTAGCCCTTGCGGACCTTCTCCCCGATCTTCTTCGCCGCGGCGGCCCGAGCCCGGGCGTTGTCCGGATAGGCGCTCGCCTTGACCTGCCCCTGGTCGCCGATCCGGCCGTAGCGCACCGTCAGCGTGGCGTTGTCGACGATGACCTCGTAGAACTTGTGCGCACCGTCCACTTCGGACAGTTCGAGGTAGGTCGTCTCCTGGGACATGGGGGGCCTCCGAGGGTCAGCGAGCGGCGCGATCCGGCCGGCGCGGCGACAGTGACCACACGTTAACGGCGACCCCCGACAGAACCGGCGTCCGGCCAGCGCAGCGCGTCGTCGCGGAGCACCGCGTGCGCGCCGACGCTCTGGTTGACGATCTGCGTCACCCGCACGTCGACGGCGATGCTGGCCAGCGCCACCGCGTCCGGGCGGCTGAGGCCGTGCAGTCGCTGCATCAGGGTCAGCATCGAGTCCAGGGCGGTGAACGTGGCGGCGTCGAGGGTGGCGCCGACGCCCATGGTCAGCCACGCGTCGGGGGTACGGGCCACCGGGCCGGTGACCGGAAAGTCGTCGCGTACGTCGATGGTCAACGTCACCTCGTCCATCGGACACTCGATCGCGGTGCCGCCGACCTCGCCGTCACCCTGTACGGCGTGCCCGTCCCCGACGGAGAAGAGCGCGTCGTCCACCGGGATCGGCAGCAGCAGGGTGGTGCCGGCGGTGAGGTCCCGGCAGTCCAGATTGCCGCCCCACGGGCGCGGTGGGGTCGTCGAGTGCAGCCCCGGCTCAGCGGGTGGCATGCCGAGCACTCCCATGAAGGGTCGCAGCGGAACAGTGTGCCCGTGCTGGTTGCGGCCGGTCATCGTCACCGGGTCCAGCGTCCAGGCGTGCACCACCTGGTGATCCTGCACGCCGTAATGCTTGTTGAACTCGCTCGGCCAGCCGCCGGCCACTGTGGTTCCCCAGCTGCCCGGGACGACCGCGTCGATGCGTACCGCGAGGGTCTGACCAGCGCGCGCACCGCGGACCGCGACCGGACCGATCAACGCGTGTCCGTAATCGGGGCGGTGCTGCGGCACCCGGGGCCGGTCCCGGTTCGGCCCGCCGGGGTACGGGCCGGCGGACCACCAGCAGTCCAGGGTGCGACAGGTGACGGTGTCGCCGGGATCGATGGTGAGCACGGGCGGGAGATCGGGGGAGAAGTGGCCGTGCAGGCTCTCATTCCCCGGGGTGAGGGTGTGTCGCATCTGTGCAGGCTAGTGGCAGCTGGTCCGCGCGCCGGGTCGCCAGGTGCGCGGTGGGTGCCGGGCGCACCCACCGCGCACGACTCAACCTGGGCGATGTCAACCCGAGGTGCAGGAGCGGATCTGTGGGCGGGCGCTGCTGTTGCCGTTGGTCATCGTGGTGAAGCCGAAGGTGTTGCCACTGCCGTTGGACCGCATGGTCATGACCGTCCCGCTGCTGTCCCAGGTGGCGGTGCCGTTCCACACGGTGGAGACCCGCTGCGGCGAGGTGATGGCCACGACCACGGTCCACGTGCTGGCGCCGCTGACCGTCACCGACGTGTTGTACCTGTCGCCCCAGACGTTGGGGGTCGTGGCGGTCGCTGTGCAGGTGCCGCCGGAGGGCGGTGGGGTGGTCGGCGGCGGGGTGGTCGGCGGGGTCGTGCCGTCGGGCGCGACCGCGCGGCCGGTGGACGGCGAGATCATGCCGGGGCACAGGTTGCGGCTGGTCAGGTTGGCCATGATCTGGGGGATGGCGTCGCGGGTGTTCTGGATCCCGTCGTGCATCAGGATGACCTGACCGGCCTGGAGTCGACTCGCGTTGGACACGATCTGGCTGACGCTGGCGCCGTTCCAGTCCTGCGAGTCCACGTCCCAGATCACCTGGCGCATGCCCAGCGACGACGCCACCGACTGCAGGGTCGAGTTGGTCTCGCCGTACGGCGGCCGGAACAGCACCGGCCGGCTGCCGGTCGCCGACTGGATCGCCGAGCTGGTCTGGGACAGGTCCGACTGCATCTGGGACTGGCTCATCGAGGTCATGTGGGCGTGGTTCCAGCTGTGGTTGGCGACCCACATGCCGGCGGCCACCTGTGCCTGTGCGGCTGACCTGTTGTTCTGGACGTTCTGCCCGACGTTGAACATCGTGGCCCGTACGCCGTTGTTGCGCAGCACGTTGAGCAGCGCGCTGGTGCTGCCGGTCGGGCCGTCGTCGAAGGTGAGGCCGACGTAACCGTTGCAGGTGGCGGCGCTCGACGGGGTCGAGGTGGCGGCGAGGACGACGCCGCACATGGCGACCGCGGTGGCGAGGACGGCGAGCGCCGCGCGCAACCGCCTCGACCACAGGGCCGTGCGGGGGAGAAGTCTGCTCATCTGGTGCCCCTTCTCGCAGACCCGGACGGCGGACGGCGCAGTCCGGACAGGTGTGGTGGTGGGTGGATCGCGGCCTGCTGTCGCATCGACCTCAGTGGATCGGAGTATTACAGCGAGAATTCGAACACGTCAACAAGTTCCGGAATCACTCCGGAACAGGGCAGGACGGCTCGTGGGGCATGCATGTGCCGTGGCCAGTTGTGACTGCGCTGACGTTGATCTGCCGGGGAGTCGATCGACGCCAGCCATGGCGCTGAAGAGACGCTTGATCCGGAAATTCATCGGAAGTATCGGCGGCCGGCCACGGAGTTGCCGTCGTCCGAGGGCGATGAATTAGTAAAGACTGTGAACAGATGATGTTAGAGTCACTTGCGTCGATATCCGGCTCGGATCTCGGCCACTGGGGCCCGAGGAAGGAGCAACCACATGACAAGACTCCGCGCGCTGGTCGCGCTGGCGGCGCTGATCGTCGCCGGCGGACTGGTCGCGATCGTCCCGGCCACCGCCGCGTCGGCGGCGGCCTGCTCAGCGTCGTGGCAGGCCTCGGCCGTCTACTGGGGAGACGCGCAGGTCTCCCACAACGGCCGCAACTACCGGGCGAAATGGTGGACCCAGAACGAGGCCCCGCCGGGCACGACCGGCGTCTGGGAGGACCTCGGCGCGTGCGGAGGCGGCACCACGCCACCCACCGGGGGGACCTGCGCCTACCCGAACTGGGCCGCCGGGACGTGGTACGCCACCGGGGCGATCGTGCGGTACACCAACGGCCTCTACTACATCGCCGAGCACGACAATCCCGGGTACGACCCCGTTGTCAGCACCTGGTACTGGGAGCCGTACACCTGTGGTGGTCAACCACCGACCACCCCGCCGCCCACCAACCCGGGGGGCTTCGTGGTCACCGAGGCCCAGTTCAACCAGATGTTCCCGGGTCGCAACTCCTTCTACACCTACTCCGGTCTCGTCGCCGCGCTCAGCGCCTACCCGGCGTTCGCGAAGAGCGGCAGTGCCACCGTCCAGCGGCAGGAGGCCGCGGCCTTCCTGGCGAACGTCTACCACGAGACCGGCGGGCTCGTGCACATCGTCGAGCAGAACACCGCCAACTACCCGCACTACTGCGACCCCGGCCAGCCCTACGGGTGTCCCGCCGGGCAGGCCGCCTACTACGGGCGGGGGCCGATCCAGCTCAGTTGGAACTTCAACTACAACGCCGCGGGCAACGCGCTCAACCTGCCGCTGCTGACCAACCCGTGGCTGGTGCAGACCGACGCCGCGGTGGCCTGGAAGACCGGCATCTGGTACTGGATGACCCAGAACGGGCCGGGCACCATGACCGCCCACAATGCGATGGTCAACGGCGCCGGGTTCGGTCAGACCATCCGCAGCATCAACGGCTCGATCGAGTGCAACGGCGGAAACCCCGCCCAGGTGCAGAGCCGCGTCACCAGGTACCAGCAGTTCGTCGGCATCCTCGGCGTGTCCGCCGGAGCCAACCTCTACTGCTGATCCGTGCCCGGGCCTCGGCGTACGTCATCCGACGGCGTCGAGGCCCGGCACGTCGGCGGCCGGGCCCGGTGCGGGCGGCTGCCGTTTCGGCGCGGCCAACCCGTTGACACGGCCGTGTTGCGCCCGGAACTATCAGCGGCAGTCCACAGGCTCGACTCCCGTTGCTCACGAACTCTCATGACAACGATGTCAGGGCTCGGCCCACCACCCGCTCCACACTGCCCAGACGTTCGACGAACTCGACCCGGTTCGAGTCGAAAGGCTCCGTCCCTCATGTCGCACACCCCCCTTGCGCGTCCACTCTCGCGCCGCCTGATCGCGGCGACGGCAACAGCCCTGCTACCCCTGGGCCTGCTCGTCGCCACGCCCCCGGCGAACGCCGCCCCCACCCCCGCCACCCCCGGCAACTTCACCTCCTCGTTCGAGTCCGCCGACCCGCAGCCCGCCACCAGCACCGTCGAGGTCGGCCCCAACGGAAAGCCCGTACAGGCCAACCTCAGTGGCAAGGTCGCCACCCTGCCGGGCAGCATGCTCGGTCAGGTCAGCGCCGTGACCGCGAGCGACGAGAACAAGCCGCGCGAGGTCGCCGCGAACCTCGCCGACGACGACCCGTCGACGAAGTGGCTCGTGTTCGCGTCCAGCGGCTGGGTGACCTACCAGCTGGCCACGCGAGCGACAGTGCGGCGTTACTCGCTGACCGCTGCCAACGACGCGCCGACCCGCGATCCGAAGGACTTCGTCGTCCAGGGGTCGAACGACGGCAGCACCTGGACCGACCTGGACAAGCGCGCCGGCGAGAAGTTCAGCGGACGCTTCGCCACCAACACGTACAGCTTTACCAACCCGAACGCCTACGGCTTCTACCGGCTCAACGTCACCGCGAACTCCGGTGACTCGCTCGTGCAGCTCGCCGACTGGAACATCAGCGACGGCTCGGACGTCCGCCCGCCGGCCACCCCCATGGTCAGCGAGGCGACCGCCGGCCCGAACGGCGGCTACACCACGAAGCCGGACGTCGGGTTCACCGGACTGGCCGCGCTGCGCTACTCCGGCGGCGCCGAGGCCAACGGCCGGTCGTACGCGACGAACAAGCTCTTCGACGTCAGCATCCCGGTCGGGCCGAAGACCCGGCTGTCGTACAAGATCTTCCCCGAGTTCACCGGCGGGGACGGCCGGTACCCGTCCACCTACACCGCCGTCGACCTGCACTTCACCGACGGCAGTTACCTGAGTGGTCGCTCGGCCGCCGACCAGCACGGCTACCCGCTCACGGGCGCCGGTCAGGGCGCCTCGAAGGTGCTCTTCGCCGACCAGTGGAACCTGGTGCAGGCCGACCTGGGCACCGTCGCACGCGGCAAGACGATCGACCGCATCCTGCTCGCGTACGACAATCCGCAGGCCACCGGGGAGGCCCGGTTCCAGGGTTGGCTCGACGACATCGAGCTGACGGCCACGCCGGCGTCGATCGACGGCTCGAAGCTCACCAACTACGTCGACACCCGGCGGGGCACCAACTCGACGGGCGGCTTCTCGCGCGGCAACAACCTGCCGATCACCGCCGTACCGAACGGGTTCAACTTCTTCACCCCGGTGACCGACGCGACCTCCGACTCGTGGGAGTACGAGTACCACAGGAAGAACAACGAGGCCAACCTGCCCATGCTCCAGGGCCTCGCGATCTCCCACGAGCCCAGCCCCTGGATGGGTGACCGCAACCAGATGTCGGTCATGCCGGTCGTCGGTGGCGGGTCGCTCACCGGTCAGCCGGCCAGTCGTGCGCTCGCCTTCAGCCACGACGACGAGACGGCACAGCCGGACCTCTACCGGGTCACGCTCCAGAACGGCCTGATCGCGGAGATGTCGCCCACCGACCACGCCGGGATCATGGGGTTCACCTTCCCCACCGGGCAGCCGACCGGAAGCCTCGTCTTCCACAACGGCACGTTCACCATCGGCACGGACGGCACGTTCACCGGTTGGGTCGACAACGGCAGCGGCCTGTCGGCCGGTCGGAGCCGGATGTTCGTCTCCGGCACCTTCGACCGGGCGCCGACGGCGTCCGCCGCGACCTCGGCCACCTTCGACATCTCCGGGTCGCGGGAGGTGACGATGCGCCTCGCCACGTCGTTCCTCTCCGTCGACCAGGCCCGCCGCAACCTCGACCTTGAGGTCACCGGCAAGAGCTTCGACCAGATCCACGCCGCCGCGACGGCCGCCTGGAAGGACCGGCTCGGCCGGGTCGAGGTGCGGGGCGCCACCGAGGCGCAGCTCGTCACCATGTACTCGAACCTGTACCGGCTGAACCTCTACCCGAACTCGCAGTCGGAGAACACCGGCACCGCCGCCGCGCCGCGCTGGCAGTACGCGAGCCCGGTCTCGGCGCCGACCGGCGCGTCGACCCCCACCCGGACCGGCGCGAAGATCGTCGACGGGCAGATCTACGTCAACAACGGCTTCTGGGACACCTACCGCACCGTGTGGCCCGCCTACGCGCTGCTGTACCCGGACGTCGCCGCCAGGATCTCCGACGGGTTCGTGCAGCACTACCGCGACGGCGGCTGGATCGCCCGCTGGTCGTCCCCCGGCTACGCCGACCTGATGACCGGCACCAGCGCGAACGTGGCACTGGCCCAGGCGTACCTCACCGGGGTCAAGCTGCCCGACCCGCTCGCGGCGTACGACGCGGCCGTCAAGGACGCGACCGTCGCGTCCGGGCGCAGCGCGGTCGGACGCAAGGGCATCGAGAGCTCCCTGTTCCTCGGCTACACGCCGACGTCCACAGGGGAGTCGGTGTCCTGGGCGCTGGAGGGCTACATCAACGACTTCGGCATCGGCAACATGGCCGCGGCGCTCGCCAAGGACCCGGCCACGCCGAAGTCGGAACGTGCCCGGCTCACGGAGGAGTCGCGGTACTTCCTGGAGCGGGCCCGCAACTACGTCCACCTCTTCGACCCGAAGACGAAGCTCTTCCAGGGCCGCGACGCCGCCGGCAACTTCCTCGCCGGTGACCCGTTGGACTGGGGTGGCGTCTACACCGAGACCAACGGGTGGAACTTCGCGTTCACCGCCCAGCAGGACGGCCAGGGCCTGATCAACCTGTACGGCGGGCAGAAGGCGCTGCGGGACAAGCTCGACGCGTTCTTCACGACTCCGGAGAACGCCGACCGCCCCGGTGGGTACGGCGGCGTCATCCACGAGATGCTCGAAGCGCGCGCGGTGCGGATGGGTCAGCTCGGCATGAGCAACCAGCCGTCGCACCACATCCCGTACATGTACAACGTCGCCAGCGCACCCGCCAGGACCCAGGAGACGGTGCGGGAGATCCTGCGGCGGCTCTACGTCGGCAGTGAGATCGGCCAGGGCTACCTGGGCGACGAGGACAACGGCGAGATGTCGTCGTGGTACATCCTCAGCTCGCTGGGCATCTACCCGTTGCAGGCCGGGTCGTCCGAGTGGGCGATCGGCTCGCCGCAGTTCACCAGGATGACCGTGCGCCGCAGCAGCGGCGACATCGTCGTCAACGCGCCGAACAACAGCGCGGCGAACATCTACGTGCAGGGCGTCTCGGTCAACGGCAGGAAGCAGCGCGGCCTGTCACTGGATGTCGCGACGCTCGCCAAGGGCGGCACCATCGACTTCCAGATGGGATCCAAGCCGTCGTCGTGGGGCAGTGGCAAGAACGACGCCCCGCCGTCGCTCACCAAGGGTGACGAGGCGCCCAAGCCGTTGCAGGACGTCACCGGCCCCGGTCTCGGCACCGCGACCGCGACCGGCGGTCAGGACGCGTCGAAGCTGTTCGACGACTCGTCGACCACGCAGCTGACCTTCGCCTCGGCGACCCCGCAGATCACCTGGGCCTTCCGTGGTGGCAAGCAGAAGCCGAAGTACTACACGGTCACGTCCGGAGCCGCTGCCGGCGACCCGGCGGACTGGCGTCTGCAGGGCTCCAACGACGGCCTCACCTGGACCACAGTGGACTCTCGAAACGGTCAGGTGTTCCCGTGGCGCAACCAGACCCGCCCGTACTCGATCGACAAGCCGGGACGGTTCGCGAAGTTCCGCCTCGCCGTCACGAAGACCGTCGGCGCCGCGCAGACCACCCTCGCCGAGGTCGAGCTGCTCGCCGGCGGTGACCTCGACCTCGGGGGCGGCGACATCACCGTCACCGCGGCGGACGGTGTGCACGCGACCACCGGCGTACCCGTCTCGGTGCCGCTGGCCACCGTCACCGGCGGCGACGCCGGCGGCTACCAGGCCACCATCGACTGGGGTGACGGCACGCCGGCCACCGAGGGCACCGTGACGTTGAGCTCGCGGGCCGTCTACCGCATCGGTGGGTCGCACACCTACACCACGCCCGGCTACCACCAGGCGAACGTCACGGTGACCGACGGCGAGACCCAGAGCTCCACGACGGTCGGCGTCGAGGTGGCGTACGCCCCGGCCTCCGGTCTCACCGCCGCCTTCGACAGCGTCTGCGTCGGCGACGAAGGGGCCCTTGCCGCGGACTGTGACGCCAAGTCCTGGGCGTACTCCCGGGCCGCCCTGGCGGCCGGTGGTGCCACCCAGGGCCAGGCCCAGCAGGTTCCCGGAACCGCGCTGCGGTTCACCCTGCCGGTGATCCCGGCCGGGCAGCCGGACAACGCCACCGGCAACGGGGCGAGCGTCGTCCTCGACCTTCCGGAGGACGCGAAGAGCATCTCGTTCATCGGCGCCGGAACGCAGGGCAACCAGAGCACCACCGGCACGGCGACGTTCAGCGACGGCAGCACGGCCAGCATCCCGATCCAGTTGAGCGACTGGACGCTGGGCGGCAACGCCAACGGCACCCCGTCCTACGGCAACATCATCGTCACCCGGACGGCGTACCGGTTGCAGGGCACGAGCCGCGACGGCGCCCAGCCGTTCCTCTTCGCCACCGCGCCGTACCAGATTCCGGCGGGCAAGACGCTGGTGTCGGTGACCCTGCCGACGCAGACCGGTGACCCTCGCTCGGCGGGTCGGATCCACGTGTTCGCCGTGGCCAACGACGGCACGCCCACCCCGGCGCTGACGACCGCCGCCCCGAAGAGCCAGACGGCCACCGCCGGCCAGGCCCTCGCGGCGAACCTCGGTGCGGTGACCGGCGGCGTTCCCGGTACGACGGGCTACCGCGCCCGCGTCCAGTGGGGTGACGGCACGGTTCCGGTCGATGTGACGATCGGCGCGTCGGGTGCGATGAGCGGCCAGCACACCTACGCACGTGAGGGCACCTACACGGTGCGCGTCACCGCGTGGGACACGCTGTCGAGCAGCACCGAATCCTTCACCGTGACCGTGGCTCGGGGCGGATCGCAGCCGGCGATCACGCTGTCCGCGTCCGGCGCCGTCACCACCGGCGGCGCGATCACCGTCACCGGCAGCGGGTTCGCCGCCGGCGAGCAGGTGACCGTCAACGTCGGCACCGACCCGGGCCGGGCCATGAAGGTCGCGGCCTCCGCGACGGGAACGGTCCGCGCCTCGGTGCCGACCTCCGGTGACGCGCAACCCGGCCGGTACGCCGTCACCGCGACGGGCGCGTCCTCGCGTACGCCGGCCACGGCCACCGTCCAGGTGACCGGGGAGCCACAGGCGCGGACCTACCAGCCGCGGGTTTCGCTGTTGACCACCTCGGGCCCGCGCGGCACGTCGATCATGGTCGACGGTTCCGGGTTCGCGCCGAACGAGGTGGTCACGATCGCCTTCGGGACCGGACTGGCGGTCAGCACCGTGCGCGCGAACGGTGACGGCGTCATCTCCGGCGCGACGGTCAGCGTTCCGGGCGCGGCGAAGGCGGGCGCGACCAGCGTCACGCTCAACGGCGCCACGTCGGCCACCACGGTGGCCCGACCGTTCACCGTCACCGGTTAGCACCGAGCCGGGGACAACGCAGCGTGGGGCGGGCCGTGGTCACGGCCCGCCCCACGCGCTACCGGGGTGGCCTGCGCTCAGTGCGGTGGCAGCAGCGCGTCGACCAGGCCGCGCAGCGGCCCGACCAGGTCATGCTCGGTGGCTGAACTCAGCGGTTCCAGCCGGATCGACGACCGCAGCACCGCGACTCCGATGCCGGCGGCGAGGGCCATCTGGGCGCGGAGCAGGACCTGTTGGCTGTCCGGATCGCCGGGACGCCACCCGCGAGCCGCTGCCAGCTGTTCGCTGGAACGGGCCAGCACGCCACGCCGGATATCGTCGGCCTCCGCGTCCCCGGACGACCGCAACAGCAGTGCGAGCTGGCTCGACAGGCCCGCCGCGCCGAGGCCGGCGATGTGCCGGGCGATGGCTTCGGGCACCCGGTCGGCCGGCGTCTGACCGGTGGTTCGGCCCAGTTCGTCGCCGGCAGCACGCAGGCACGCCTCGAACAGGCCTTCCTTGGACGTGAAGTAGCGGCTGATGAGCGCCACGTTGACGCCCGCGTCGTCGGCGATGTCCCGGACGGTGGTGGCCGCGTAGCCGTCCCGGGCGAAGCGTTGGCGGGCGGCGTCGAGCAGCAACTGCCGGGTCTCGGCCGCGTCCCGACGGCGACGCTGGGGCGGTTCGCCGGCGGTGTTGCTGGTCGTGGGGACGGGCGGTTCTGCTGTCACGGCGCGTCCTTCCTGTCGCTCTGGCGCGGAGTCGGTGTATTGCCGTCCGGCTATCTGCTGCTCGGTGCGGGCCAGCAAGTAAACATATGTTGACTTTCTGTCGACCGCAAGGTCCGGTACGAGCCGATGGTGACGTAAACGACTGTTGACATGAGTCCTGGGCTGCGGATACTGGCTAAGTCAGCAAACGTTTACATCTAGTTCGGGGATCTCATGACCCACACCATCGAGGAGTCGACGAACCTCGACTCCGCGTCCGGCGCCGCCCCGCGCGCCAACAGCACCCTCCTGGTGCTGTACCTGTCGCTGGGCGGCCTGGCGTTCGCGGTGCTCCAGTCGCTGGTCGCGCCCGCGCTGTCGACCATCGGAAGGGACCTGGGCGTCTCGACCGGAGACATCAGCTGGGTGCTCACGGCGTACCTGTTGGCCGCCTCGGTGTTGACGCCCATTCTCGGACGTCTCGGTGACATGGTCGGCAAGCGCCGGGTCCTCATCGGCGTCCTCGCGGTCCTCGCCGCGGGCACACTGCTCGCCGCTCTGGCCCCCAACCTGACCGTGCTGATCGTCGCGCGGGCGCTACAGGGAGCCGCCGGAGCGATCCTGCCGCTCTCGATCGGCATCGTCCGCGACCAACTGCCCCGGGAGAAGGTCGGCGTCACCGTCGGCCTGCTGTCGGCGATCTTCGGTGTCGGCGCAGGTGTCGGCATCGTGGCCGCGGGCCCGATCGTGGAGCACCTGTCGTGGCACTGGCTGTTCTGGTTGCCACTGGTCCTCGTCGTCGTCGCGCTGCTCGGAACCATCTTCGGGATGCCCGAGTCGCGGGTCCGCACGCCCGGACGGCTCGACATGCTCGGCGCGGCCATCCTGTCGGTGTCGCTGATCTCGTTGCTGCTGGCCGTGAGCAAGGGGCAGGGCTGGGGCTGGACCGAGCCGAAGACCATCGGCCTGTTCCTGCTCGGCGTGGTCGCGATGGTGGTGTTCGTCCGGGTCGAGCTGCGGGTACGCGAGCCCCTCATCGACATGCGCCTGATGCGGATCCGCGGTGTCTGGGCCACCGACCTCGTCGCCCTGATCCTCGGTTTCGCGATGTTCGGGACGTTCGTGCTGGTACCGACCCTGCTGCAACTCCCAGCGGCCACCGGGTACGGGTTCGGCAAGACGGTGTCCCAGGCGGGCCTGTTCCTGCTGCCCACCGTCCTGATGATGGTGGTCTTCGGCCCCCTCGCGGGTCTGCTGGACCGTCGCTTCGGCCCCAAGGTGCCGATGTTCCTCGGCACGGTCGCGGTCGTCGTCGCCTTCGCGCTGCCGGCGCTCGCGCACGGCGCGACCTGGCAGGTGCTGCTCTCCGGGGTGCTCACCGGCGCCGGCATCGGCCTGGCGTTCGCGGCGATGTCCAACGCCATCATCGAGAGCGTCCCGGCCGGGCAGACCGGCGAGGCGAGCGGCGTCAACACCATCGCCCGCACCATCGGCAGCAGCATCGGCGCGGCGGTCGTGGCGGCCGTCATCACCTCGAACAGCACTCCACAGGGGCTACCCACCGACACGGCGTTCACCGCCGGCTTCTGGGTGTGCGCGGGCGTCGCGGTCCTGGCCGTCTTCGCGGCACTCGCCCTGCCCTCGGCGCGCCGCCGCCACGAGCAGGCCGTCGCCGCCGGTGTCGACGACCTCCCGCCCGAGCCGGTCGAGCTGCACCTGCCCACTCGGCAGCACTGAGCAAGCGGCTGACAGGCGCAGGCCGTGCCCACCAGGAGTGGGCACGGCCTGCGCCGTTCGGTGTGGCCTCGACCTGCTCGCTATCCGCCCAGTCGAAGGTGCCAGCGCGCACCCTGGCTGGTGAGCCGGACGACAGCCAACGGCTCGACGTCCACCTGCCGGTACGTCGCCATCGGAAGACCGAGGGCGTGCACCACCGCGACCCGGATCACCAGGGGGTGGGTGACCGCGATGACTCGTCCACCAGCCCGGTGCTGCGCATCCAGCCAACTGCCGACCCGATCCCGCACCTCCGTGACGGACTCACCGCCGTGCGGCGCGCAGTCCGGGGCGGACAACCAGTCGTGCAGCGCCTGCGGCTGCGATTCAGCGACCTCCTCAAGCGACCGGCCGGACCAGTCCCCGTAGTCACAGTCGGCCAACGCGGTCTCGACCGTCGGCAGAAGGCCGAAGGCGTCGGCGGTCTGTCGGGCGGCCACCGCGGGGCTGGACAGGCAGGTGGCGTTCTCCCCGAGGCGCCAACGCCGGTCTGCACCCGCGTGGGCCTGGGCGAGCGCGGCACGCAGGCCACCCTCGTCCAGGCCGTCGTCGGCACCGCCGAAGCGGGCCCGGCGCAGCGCGGCGGTGTGACCGTGGGCGACCAGCCGAAGGCTGGTGCCGGTCACGTGCTCGGCAGCGCGGAACCGGCCCGGCGACGCCGCTCGTGGTGCATCAGGGCCGCGAACAGCAGGCCGATGCCGGTCCAGAGCACGACCTGGGTGCCGAGCGAGGCCAACCGGAAACTCCACAGCAGGGTCGCCGGGAAGTCCGCCGGAACCTCCTGGAAGGACGGCATCACCACGTACGACACTGCCGTGACCAGGAGGAACCCGCCCACGGCCGCGGCGGCGCGAAGCCACGTCGGTGCGTGGGCACCGACCGACCGGTAGCCCAGCGAGCCGGCCCACACGGCCACCAGCCCGAGCACCACCATCAACAGGTAGGTGACGGTCCGTTGGTTGATGGTGGCCGGGTCGCCGACCGCCGGTGGGTTCGCGGGGTACTTGAGGAACGGCACGATCACCGCACCGAGCAGCGCCGCGCCGGCCAGCAGCAGACCCCACCGCCCGTCGTCGTCGCCGCGCCGCCGCCGGGCCAGCAGGACGTACGCCGTGGCCAGCAGGCCACCCATCGCGGCCCCGAACAGGGCGGTGGCCAGGAACAGGCCGCCCCGCTGACCCGTCCGGCTGACCAGCGCGTCCTCGTGATCGTGCGCACCAACGGCAGGCTCGGCGTGCGTCGCCGCCTCCTCGATGGCGATGGCCGCCTCGACGTGCGGTTCGCCAGCGACGTACGCGAACGCCCCGGCCAACAGGCCGGCGATCAGGCCGGCCAGCAGCCCGCGGACGAGGACGGCGAGGAACGGGGGAGTGCTGGTGGTGGTCAGTGGCACGGGACGCCCAGCAGGTGCCGGCCGTCGTGCATCAGCTCGTGCAGGTACATCCCACTGCGCGACACCGCCCCCTGGTCGAAGGCGACGAGATACGTCAGCAGGGCGAGCGCGGCAACGGTCGCCAGAGCGGTCCACAAGAGACGGGCACTGCCAGCGGGGTGCACCACCGGCTGGCTGGTAGCGGAGCTAGACATGAATACACGAACCTCCCCAGGGATGACGCGTCCCCATCGCAAGGCTGCGGACGACCGAGCGTCCTGGCTCGCGGACCCCAATGGTGATTGGGGAACCGCTCACAGTGGCGCGACCGCGCCGGATTCACACCGGCTTCCCTCGCGTCGCCGCAGATAGTGCGTCGACGGTATCGGTGCCGCCTCAGGCGGTCAACCCGGACCCCGCGCCCCGGGCGCGTCCGTACACCGGGACGTCGACGAGGCGGACCAGCCGCAGGTGCCGGTGGATTCGTCAGACCAAAAGGCGACACTGCCGGAGGTCGGTCGTGGTGCGCGTTCGGGCTCGACAACAGGCTGTTACCGCTAACATGGTCAATCTGCCAGATCGGCTCCGTGGCTCCGGGTTGACCCGGAGGGTTCGATCAGCGGCGGGGCGGGGTGTGCGGTGGACGGGAACGCGCCAGGGACGGGTCCGGTGACGACCGGCGAGGTCGCGCGACGAGCGGGCATCGTCGACGCGCACCATCACCTCTGGGTCCGGGCGCGGCACCCACAGCCCTGGATCGATCCGCACACCATGGCCGCGATCGACAACGACTTCACACCGGTCGAGCTCGCCCCGGCGACCCGGGCCGCCGGGGTCACCCAGACCGTGGTCGTCCAGTCCGTCGCCGTTCGGTCGGAGACGCCCGAGTTGCTCGGCATCGCGGCCGACGACCCGCTCGTCGCCGGGGTCGTCGGCTGGGTCGACCTCACCGCCGCCGATGTCGACCGTCGCCTCGCCCGACTACGCGGGGCGCGCGGCGGCGAACGGCTGGTCGGGATCCGGCACCTGGTCCAGTCCGAACCCGACCCGACCTATCTCGATCGCCCCGAGGTGCGGCGCGGCATAGCCGCGGTCGGTGCCGCGGGTCTCGCCTTCGACCTCCTGGTGCGCCACCGTCAGCTGCCGGCGGCCGTCCGGCTCGTCCGCGACCTGCCCCAGGTGCGGTTCGTCCTGGACCACCTCGGCAAGCCCCCGCTCGGACGCGCCGAACTCGGTGACTGGCACCGCGACCTGCGGGCGCTCGCGGCCGAGTCCAACACCACGGCGAAGCTCTCCGGCCTGGTGACCGAAGTGGACGGTGGGTCCTGGACCGCTGCCGACCTGCGGCCCGCGGTCGAGCACGCCCTTGACGTGTTCGGGCCGGATCGGCTGATGTTCGGCTCGGACTGGCCGGTGTGCCTGCTCGCCACCTCGTACACCCGCTGGGTCGCCGTCCTCGGTGACCTGCTGGACCCGCTCTCCGACGACGAGCGGGCCGCGATCTGGCGCCGGACCGCCGGCCGTTTCTACCGGCTGGCCCCGTCCTGAGACGGCAGCGCCCTTCGGCCTGGGGACATAGGATGTTATCGATAACATGCTAGCGGCGGCAGTCGGTGTCGATTTGGTCAGACGTATGGCTTCGGTGGCACAGGTAACGATGGCAAAACATGCCCGCAAGACCTTGGCAACATACGTGAATGCGTGGCAAGGTAACGCCTGATCGCGGGAATCATCCGACCTATCTCCAAGGTTGTGCGCGCACCTCGCCGCACCGCCGGCCGAGCGGGGTCGGTCGCTCACAGACGTTCGGCTCGTCGGCGGGTCCCCGTCGGACGCCGGCACCACGCTTGGGGAGGTCAGGTCCGACGATGAGTAGCGTCGAGGCAACCGCCGGCACACAGCGCGGCGAACTCAGCGACTGGTTCCGGGAACGGATCTCCCACGCCGTCTCCGAGTTCACCGCCGCCACCGCGTTGGTCGTCCTGTTCATCGCCCTGACCTTCGCGAGCCCCTACTTCCTGACAGCGGACAACCTCTTCAACATCGGGGCCCAGACGGCGGTGATCGCCATCATCGCCACCGCCCAGACGATGGTCATCATCACGAAGGGCATCGACCTGTCCGTGGGGTCGGTCGCCGCGCTCGCCGGCGTGTTGGGCGCGATGGTCGTACGCGACCTCGGCTTCTCGCTCTGGGCGGCGACGGCGGTCGCGATCGGCGTCGGCGCGCTGGCCGGGCTGTTGAACGGGCTGCTGGTGACGGTGGCCCGGATTCCGCCGTTCATCGCGACGTTGGGGACCATGTCCGTGGGCCGCGGCCTGGTCTTCATCATCACCGGCGCCGTCGGCGTCTATGGCCTTCCCCGGTCCTTCCAACTGCTCGGCAACGGGCAGATCCTCGGCATTCCGTTCGCCGTGGTGATCACCGTCCTGGTCGCCGTCGGGGTCGCCTTCCTGCTCTCCCAGACCCGCTTCGGTCAGTACACCTACGCCATGGGCTCCAATCTGGAGGCGGCACGCCGCTCCGGCATCCGGGTCGGGCGGCACCTGACCGGGGTGTACGTGCTGGCCGGCGTGCTGGTCGGGCTCGGCGGCATGATCGCCGCGTCCCGGGTCAACTCCGGCCAGCCCAACTACGGGATCTCGCTGGAACTCGACGTCATCGCCGCCGCCGTCATCGGCGGAGCCAGCCTGTTCGGCGGGCAGGGCCGGATCGTCGGGACCATCATCGGCGCGTTCCTCATCGCCCTGGTCCGCAACGGCGCCGTCCTGCTCGACATCAGCATCCACTACCAGCAGGTGATCGTCGGCGTGATCATCTGGGCCGCCGTCTACTTCGACCAGTACCGCCGCCGGCGGCTGGAATCACGGGGTTGACATGCCATTCCGAGAGTCCGAACGAGGAAGGACACACACCATGGCACACACCACCACCAGCCGGCGGACGCGAGGACGACTCCTGCGCGTGCAGGCGATCCTGGCCGCGGCCGCGGCGACCGCCCTGCTCAGCGCCTGCGGCGGGGTCGAGGTTCGCGACGGCGGCGGCGACAGTGCGGCCAAGGACGCGAGCGGCCCGTTGAAGCTCGCCGTCGTACCCAAGGCGGTCGGCGCCGACTACTGGAACACCGTCAAGGCGGGCGCCGAGTGCGCCGCGCAGCGCGCGGGGGACGTCACCGTCCAGTGGGACGGGGTGACCGCCGAGACCGACGTCGAGGGCCAGGTCAACCTGATCCAGAACTTCGTCACCAAGAAGGTCGACGGCATCGTCTACGCGGCGACCGACTCCAGCGCGCTGGCACCGGCGACCGACAAGGCGCTCAGCGCCAACATCCCGGTCGCCATGATCGACTCTGGCACCAGCCCGCAGCCGTCGAACGTGCCCCTCTTCGCCACCGACAACCGTGCGTCGGCGACCGAGGCGGCCAAGCTGCTCGCCACCGAACTCGGCCCCGGCAACCACGAGGTGGCGCTGGTCGAGTTCCAGCCCGGATCGCAGACCAACACCGAGCGGGTCGACGGCTTCAAGGCCGGCCTCGCCCAGTACCCCAACCTGAAGCTGGTCGGCCAACAGCCGAGCAAGAGTGACGTCAACGAGGCCCGACGGGTCACCGAGAACATCCTCACCGCCAACCCCAACCTGAAGGGTGTCTTCGCGGCCAACGAGCCGAGCGTGCTCGGTGCCGCGCAGGCCATCCAGGCCGCCGGCAAGTCCGGCAAGGTGGTCATCATCGGGTGGGACGCCGCCCCGGACGAGATCGCCGGGGTACGCAACGGCCAGATCTCGGCGCTGGTCGTGCAGAACCCGTTCAAGATGGGCTACTTCGGCGTCGACAAGATGGTCAAGCACCTTCGGGACAAGGCGCCGCTGGCGTCGGCCGACACCGGCGTCACCTTCGTCACCAAGGAGAACATCGACTCGGCGGAGATCAAGGCGGTGCTCGAGCCCAGCTGCGCCAACCCGCCGGTGCAGTGATGGGCGTGAACCCCACGGCCACCCCGACCAGCGACCAGCAACCCACCGACGCGGAGCCGCCGGTCCTCGAAGCCCGCGGCATCGTCAAGCGGTTCGGGCACGTCGAGGCGTTGCGCGGCGCCGACTTCACGGTCCGCCGCGGTGAGGTCGTCGCGCTGATCGGCGACAACGGCGCCGGCAAGAGCACCCTGATCAAGACCCTGTCCGGTGTGCACCCGCCGGACGAGGGCGAGATCCGGGTCGGCGGCCGTCCGGTCCAGTTCTCCACCCCGGTCGACGCCCGACGGGCAGGGGTGGAGACCGTCTACCAGGACCTCGCCGTCGCCGACGACCTCAGCGTGGCCGCCAACCTGTATCTCGGCCGGGAGATCCTTCGCTCCGGACCACTCGGCCGGCTCGGGCTGCTGGACAAGCGCGCCATGCGCCACGGCGCCGCCGCCGCGCTGGACGAACTGGGCGTACGGATCCCCCGGGTCACCACCCCCATCGCGATGCTGTCCGGTGGGCAGCGGCAGTGCGTGGCGGTGGCCCGGGCCATCATCTGGGCGACCAACGTGGTCATCCTCGACGAGCCCACCGCGGCCCTGGGGGTGGTCCAGACCGGACGGGTGCTCGATGTCGTCCGGCGGGCCCGCGACGCCGGCATGTCGGTGGTGCTGGTGAGCCACAACATGCCGCAGGTCCTCGAGATCGCCGATCGGGTCGAGGTGCTGCGCCTCGGCCGGCGCGCGGCCCAGCTCCGCGCCGACGAGGCCACCACCGACGATCTGGTCGCCGCGATGACCGGCAGCACCAGCGTGGGTCGGGACGAGCGGTGAGGGCCGCCGTCCAGGGAGGCGCCCGCGGTCCCGCGGGTCCGACGAGCCGCGGCGGCGCTGCACCGCCGCTGCGGCTGAGCCCACTGGGCTTCGGCGCCTCCCAGGGCGGCAATCTCTACCGGGCGACGTCCGACGAGCAGTTCGCCGCCGCCGTGGACACCGCGTGGGCAGGCGGCATCCGATACTTCGACACGGCACCGCACTACGGGCTGGGCCTGTCCGAACGACGCCTGGGCGCGGCCCTGCGCTCCCGCCCCCGCGCCGAGTACGTGGTGTCGACGAAGGTCGGCCGGCTGCTCGTGCCGTCACCGGAGACGGCGCACCAGCGGGATCCGGAAGGGTTCGACGTTCCCGCCGATCACCGCCGGGTCTGGGACTTCAGCCGCGACGGCGTCCGCCGTTCGCTGGAGGCGAGCCTTCGGCGCACCGGCCTGGACCGGATCGACGTGGTGTATCTGCATGACCCCGACGAGCACTGGCAGCAGGCCGCGAACGAGGCGATCCCGGCCCTGGTGGAGCTGCGGGAGCAGGGCGTGATCGGCGCCGTCGGGGCGGGAATGAACCAGTCGGCGATGCTGGCCCGCTTCGTGGCGGAGACCGACGTGGACGTGGTGATGTGCGCCGGCCGGTACACCCTGATGGAACAGGGCGCGCTGACCGACCTGCTGCCCGTCGCGCAGGCCCGCCACGTCGGTGTGGTGGTCGCCGGTGTCTACAACTCCGGGCTGCTGGCCCGGGACATGCCGCCGACCGACGCCGTCTACGACTACCAGCAGGCGCAGGCGGAGGTGATCGACCACGCCCGCCGGATAGCACGGGTCTGTCAGGCGTACGGCGTCACGCTGCCCCAGGCGGCGTTGGCGTTCGTCCGTCGTCACCCGGCCGTGGTCTCGACCGTTGTCGGCATGCGGGACGACGTCCAGGTGACCGAGACCCTCCATCGGTCTGGTGTCGACGTCCCGGAGCAGCTCTGGGCGGCGCTGTACGACGAGGGGCTGCTCGACGTACAGCCGTGAGGGTCGGTCACGACCGGGCCGTCTCGATGCTGGCGTCAGCGTCGTCGGGTAACCCCTGCAACGACTCCTCCACACCGATCAGGTGGTTGGCCATCCGGGTTCGCGCCCGTTCCGGGTCGCGTGCCACGAGGGCCTTCAGGATCGCCACGTGCTCGTCATGGGTGCGTAGGTCCGCGCCCTCCTCGTGCAGACTCCGCCAGAGCCGGCCACGGATGGTGCGCCCGGCGAAGGCTTCGATCAGACCAACGAGCACCGGATTCTCGGCGTGCACCGCGATGATCCGGTGAAAGGCGATGTCGATCTCCATGATCCGCTCGTGGTCCGGCGGTGACTGGCCGACCAACCGGGCCGCCTCGGCGAGCAGGTCACCCGCCTGGGCCAGGGCCTCGTCGGTGATCCTGGTCGCCGCCAGGCAGGCGGCCTCGCACTCCAGCAGCCGGCGGACGGTGTGGATGTGCCGAGGGTCGCCCTGGCCCTGGAAGTCGACCACGAAATTCATCGGGGCCAGCAGCTGTGGCGCGTCGAGGTTGGTGACGTAGGTGCCGTCGCCCTGACGGATGTTGACGATCCCCAGGATCGACAGGGCCGACATCCCCTCGCGCAGGGAACCTCGCGAGACACCGAGCTGCTCGGCGAGGTCCTTCTCGATGGGCAACCGGTCCCCGGGCCGGAACTGCCCTTCGAGGATCATCCGTTTGATGCCGTTGACCACTTCGTCCGTGCGCGACATGACCCCCCCTAACGGCCGGCGGGGGTGGCCTTCCCACCCGCGATCACGTACGCCGCCTCCGGAGATGACACGGTAGTCGGGTCTGTCGCCGCCCAGTAGTGGCCGTCGGGAAACCGGTAGAGCGCCACCGACTCCTGACGCATCCGGGTGGAGTAGCCGGGCTGGCCGGGCAGGACGTATCCGCTGCCGGAACCGGTGTCGCGGATGATGCAGGGATCGGTGAAGTGTTCGTGCAGGTGGTCGACGAACTCGGTGACCCGGTTGGTGAGGTCCCCCGAGATCGCGACGTAGTCGAGCACCGACACGTGTTGGACCATCTCGCACAGCCCGACACCGCCGGCGTGCGGGCACACCGGGACGTTGAACTTCGCGGCGAGCAGCAGCACGGCGACGATCTCGTTGATGCTGGCCAACCTGCCGGTGTCGAGCTGGCAGAAGTCGATGGCCTCGGCCTGGAAGAGCTGCTTGAACATCACCCGGTTGTGGCAGTGTTCGCCGGTGGCGACGCCGATCGGAGCGACGGCGCGGCGGACGGCCGCGTGGCCCAGGATGTCGTCGGGGCTGGTCGGCTCCTCGATCCACAGTGGCGTGAAGCGGGCGAGGGCGGTGACCCACTCGATGGCCTGACCGACGTCCCACACCTGGTTGGCGTCGATCATCAGGTTGCGATCCGGGCCGAGGATCTCCCGTGCGATCGCGCACCGGCGGATGTCGTCGTCGAGGTTGGCGCCCACCTTGAGCTTGACGTAGCCGTAGCCGGTGTCGACCGCCTCCTGGCACAGTCGGCGCAGCTTGTCGTCGCCGTAGCCGAGCCAGCCCGCCGAGGTGGTGTAGGCGGGGTAGCCGGTCCGGTCGAGCTCGCCGAGGCGGGCGGCCTTTGTGCTCTCCTTGGCGCGCAGGATGGCCAGTGCCTCGTCGCGGGTCAGCGCGTCGGACAGGTAGCGCAGGTCCGCGATGTCGACGAGTTGCTCGGGGGTCATGTCGACGAGCAGCCGCCACAGCGGCTTGTCGGCGACCCGGGCGACCAGGTCCCATGACGCGTTCAACACGGCGGCGAGGGACAGGTGGACGACGCCCTTCTCGGGGCCGAGCCACCGCAGTTGCGAGTCGGAGGTGAGCAGGCGGTAGACCGCGCCCATGTCCGCTGCCATCGTTGCCACGTCCTGGCCCACGAGGAGCTGTGCCTGGTGGACTGCCGCCGCCGCGACGATGTCGTTGCCTCGTCCGATGGTGAAGGTCAGGCCGTGCCCCGCGAGTGGCGCGCCCACGCCGTCGACGCCGTCGGTGTGCAGGACGACGTAGGCCGCCGAGTAGTCGCCGTCCTTGTTCATGGCGTCTGACCCGTCAGCGGTCAGGGAGGTGGGGAAGCGGACGTCTTCGACGGTGACGGCAGTGATCTGCGGCATGCGCTCCTCGCCCGGCTAGGCTAAAGATCAGATGATCACTGGGAGTATACGGAGGGCTGCTCCAGCGCGTCAACGTTGTCGATCACCTCGGACGTGCAGACATATGATGTTTGCCCTCTCGGGTCGAGCCGCCTTGACTCCGATCATGCCGGTTGGCGGGCCAAGGTGAGGCGCGCGGCGGACCCTGGTGATTGGATGTTCCGGCTCGCCGCGAGGCATCGACGGCGACGTATGGGCGTGGTCTCCAGTGCCGTGGCCTCGATACGTCAAATCTTTGTCGAATGTCGACACCAGTGCGCAGAGCCCCGTCTCCGGTGCCCGGCGTCGGTCGGCCGCAGCGTGCTCCCGGGGGTTGGTGACGGTGGTCACCGCATCGCCGCCGACACGCCCGAGACCGACATGTGGGGTGTGACAACGACTGCGTCCCTATATATGGTGTCGAGCGCAGCTGGTTCGGCCGCTCATCCGGTGCGGTCGAGGCAACAGGGAACCCGGTGGAAATCCGGGACTGTCCCGCAGCGGTGAGTGGGAACGACAGCCGTCAACAGCACTGGGCCACCATCGGCCTGGGAAGCGACGGCCAGTAGGAGACCGGCGAGCCCGGTCGTGCCCGCGAGTCCGAAGACCTGCCAGCGCGCCGCGTACCCCACCCGGGTGGGCGGCGGTCCGAGGCCGCGTGGGACGGCTGACGCCACCTGACCCACGCCGGGGCCGGCGTGGCGTCCGTCGGTGTCTGTCTCCTCGCGTCCGGGCCACCAGGTCTCGAACTCCGAGGAGCGAGTGGTGACAGTCACCGAGGTAGTCCCGGCCAGCGGCGACGCGACAGTGCGCCGGACGCCGATGCAGGTCCGCAAGCGCGACGGCGGCACCGAACCCGTGGACGTGAACAAGATCGTCCGGGCGGTCGAGCGGTGGGCCGACGACCTGACCGACGTCGACCCGTTGCGGGTGGCCACCCGCACCATCAGCGGCCTCTACGACGGCGCGACCACTGCCGAACTCGACCGGCTGTCCATCCAGACCGCCGCCGAGATGATCGGTGAGGAGCCGCAGTACTCGCGTCTGGCCGCGCGGCTGCTGGCCGGCTACGTCGACAAGGAGGTGCGGCGACAGGGCATCACCTCGTTCAGCGCGGCGATCCGGGTCGGCCACGCCGAGGGCCTGATCGGTGACGACACCGCCGCGTTCGTCGCCACACACGCCGCGACGCTCGACCACGCCATCGACCCGGACGGCGACCGCCGGTTCGAGTATTTCGGCCTGCGCACTGTGTACGACCGCTACCTGTTGCGCCACCCCACCAGCCGACTGGTGCTGGAGACCCCGCAGTACTGGCTGCTGCGGGTGGCCTGCGGCCTGTCCCGGACGGCGGACGAGGCGGTCGACTTCTACCGGCTGATGTCCAGCCTGGCCTACCTGCCCAGCTCACCGACCTTGTTCAACTCCGGCACCCGGCACACCCAGATGTCCTCCTGCTACCTGGTCGACTCCCCGCTCGACGAGCTGGACTCGATCTACGCCCGGTACGCCCAGGTCGCCAACCTGTCCAAGTTCGCCGGGGGCATCGGCATCGCGTACTCCCGGGTCCGCTCCCGGGGCGCGCTGATCCGGGGCACGAACGGGCAGTCCAACGGGATCGTGCCGTGGCTGCGCACGCTGGACGCGAGCGTCGCCGCGGTCAACCAGGGTGGCCGACGCAAGGGCGCTGCCTGCGTCTACCTGGAGCCGTGGCACCCGGACATCGAGGAGTTCCTGCAACTGCGGGACAACACCGGCGAGGACGCCCGCCGTACCCACAACCTGAACCTGGCCAACTGGGTGCCGGACGAGTTCATGCGCCGGGTCGAGGCCGACGAGCTGTGGTCGCTGTTCGACCCGCACGAGGTGCCCGAGCTGCCCGACCTGTGGGGGGAGCGGTTCGACACCGCGTACCGGCAGGCCGAGGCGCAGGGCCGCTACGTGCGGCAGGTCCCGGCCCGGGAGCTGTACGGGAAGATGATGCGGACCCTCGCCCAGACCGGCAACGGCTGGATGACCTTCAAGGACGCGTCGAACCGGCTCTGCAACCAGACCGCCGAGCCGGGCAACGTGGTGCACCTGTCCAACCTCTGCACCGAGATCGTCGAGGTGTCCAGTGACGCCGAGACCGCCGTGTGCAACCTCGGCTCGGTGAACCTCGCCGCCCACCTCACCGCCGACGGCATCGACTGGGAGCGGCTGCGCGCCACGGTGCGGACCGCGGTGACCTTCCTCGACCGGGTCATCGACATCAACTACTACCCGACCGCGCAGGCGGCGGCGAGCAACCCCCGCTGGCGGCCCGTCGGGCTCGGGCTGATGGGCCTGCAGGACGCCTTCTTCGCGCTGCGGCTGCCGTTCGACTCGCCGGCCGCCCGCGAGCTGTCCACCCGGATCAGCGAGGAGCTGTACCTGACCGCGCTGGAGACCTCCGCCGACCTGGCGCGCGACTTCGGCGCGCATCCGTCGTACCCGCAGACCCGGGCCGCGCGGGGCCAGCTCCAGCCCGACCTGTGGGGTGTCGAGGGTACGCAGACCGCGCGGTGGGACGCGCTGCGCGAGCGGGTCGAGGCGTACGGGCTGCGCAACTCGCTGCTGGTGGCGGTCGCGCCGACCGCCACCATCGCCTCGATCGCCGGGTGCTACGAGTGCATCGAGCCGCAGGTGTCCAACCTGTTCAAGCGCGAGACCCTGTCGGGGGAGTTCCTCCAGGTCAACACCGCTCTGGTACGCGAGCTGAAGGCCCGCGGTCTGTGGACCGAGCGGATCCGTTCGGCGATCAAGCGGGCGGAGGGGTCGGTGCAGGACATCGCCGAGTTGCCGGTCGGCGTACGGGAACTGTTCCGCACGGCATGGGAGCTGCCGCAGCGGGCGCTGATCGACCTGGCCGCCGCCCGTGCCCCGTTCATCGACCAGTCCCAGTCGCTGAACCTGTTCCTGGCGGCACCGACCATCGGCAAGCTCTCCTCGATGTACCTCTACGCGTGGAAGGCCGGGCTGAAGACCACCTACTACCTGCGCTCGCGGCCCGCGACGCGGATCCAGCAGGCCACCGTCAGCGCCGTCGCGCCCGTCGTCGTCGACGCCGACGCGCTGGCCTGCTCGCTGGAGAACCCCGAGTCGTGCGAGGCCTGCCAGTGACTCTTCCCGAGGCCGCCACGACCGACACCAGCACCACCGACACGAGGACCACGCACATGCTGCTCGACCCCGGGATGGACCTCACTCTCCGCCCGATGCGCTACCCGCACTTCTTCGACCGGTTCCGCGACGCGATCCGTAACACCTGGACGGTCGAGGAGGTCGACCTGCACGCCGACCTCGCCGACCTGGACAAGTTGTCTCCGGCCGAACGGCACCTGGTCAGCCGCCTGGTGGCATTCTTCGCCACCGGTGACACGATCGTCGCCAACAACCTGGTGCTCAACCTCTACCAGCACGTCAACAGTCCGGAGGGTCGCCTCTACCTGTCCCGCCAACTGTTCGAGGAGGCCGTGCACGTCCAGTTCTACCTCAACCTGCTCGACACGTACGTGCCCGACGAGACGGAGCGTTTCGAGGCCTTCGCGGCCATCGAGAACATCCCCTCGATCCGGCGTAAGGCCGAGTTCTGCTTCCGGTGGATCGACTCTCTCAGCGACCTGCGGGAGCTGCGGTCCCGCGAGGACCGGCGCACGTTCCTGCTCAACCTCATCTGCTTCGCCGCCTGCATCGAGGGGTTGTTCTTCTACGGCGCGTTCGCCTACGTCTACTTCCTGCGTTCCCGTGGCCTGCTGCACGGCCTCGCCTCGGGCACCAACTGGGTGTTCCGCGACGAGTCCATGCACATGGCGTTCGCGTTCGACGTCGTCGACACCGTTCGCGCCGAGGAGCCGGACCTGTTCGACGACGACCTCGCCGACCAGGTTCGCCGGATGCTCACCGAGGCGGTCGAGTGTGAGGTGCAGTTCGCCGAGGACCTGGTGGGCCACGGCGTGCCCGGTCTGACCTTGGCCGACATGCGGGAGTACCTCCAGCACGTCGCCGACCGCCGCCTCGCCCAGCTCGGCATCGCGCCGCACTACGGGTCGAGCAACCCGTTCGGCTTCATGGAGTTGCAGGACGTGCAGGAGCTGTCCAACTTCTTCGAGCGGCGGGTGTCGGCGTACCAGGTCGGGGTGACCGGCACCGTCGCCTTCGACGACGACTTCTAAGGACCTCGGTCCCTGCGCTTCCGTTGATCAGGTGATGAAAAGTAGCTTGGAGGCGACCTCGACAGCTACTTCTCATCACCTGATCAAGGAAGTGGCCCGTTCAGCTGTGAACCTGTGAGTAAGTCAGGCAAGCAAGCCGAGACGGGGGTGGTCGCCTGCCCGGAAAGGAACGTGCTGATGGTCGACATCACCGTGCGGCCCATGACCGACGCCGACGCCGACCGGGTCCTGGCGATCTACCAGGCCGGCCTGGACACCGGTGACGCCAGTTTCGAGGTCACCGCGCCGGGCTGGGCGGCGTTCAGCGCCGCCCGGCTGAGCGGGCACCGCTTCGTGGCCGTCGACCCGGGTGGAACGGCGCTTGGCTGGGTCGCCGTCTCGCCGACCTCGACCCGCGCGGTGTACGCCGGTGTGGTGGAGCACTCCGTGTACGTCGACCCGGCCGCCCAGGGCCGTGGCATCGCCCGACTGCTGCTGGACGCGTTGATCACCTCCACCGAGGCCGACGGCGTCTGGACGATCCAGTCCGGGGTCTTTCCGGAGAACACCGCCAGCCTGGCGCTGCACCAGCGGGTCGGATTCCGGGTCATCGGCGTCCGGGAGCGGGTCGGTCGCCACCACGGACGCTGGCGCGACGTCATTCTGTTGGAACGGCGCAGCCCCACCATCGCCTGAGAAGTCCGCCGGTCGGCGGCGGCCGTCACCGTCGGGTGGCGCAGGCCACGCACGTACGTGCTGACGGGCGGGCAACCAGCCGTGCGGCGGGAATCGGGCGGCCACAGCCCTCGCACACGCCGTAGCTGCCGTCGTCGACCCGTCGCAGCGCGACGTCCAGCTCGGCCAGGCGTCGGCGGGTGGCGTCCAGGACGGCCGTGAGCTGCGCGCGTTCGAAGGCGATCGTGCTGCCCTCGGGGTCGTGCTCGTCATCGGCGTTGGACGAGCGGGACGCCTCGAAGAGGCTCCGGAGGTCGCCGTCCAGGGCGGTGGCCTGGGCCTCGGTCTGCTCGCGCAGTCGCAGCAGCTCCTCGCGGACCGCGCTGGAATCCCTGTTCATGGCCGCTCCACAGTACCTGAGGGATGACAGCGGTCACATCACTGGCATTCCGAGACGACCGGTCATATCGTGGTGTCTGTCAGCCAGTCGGACCCCTGGGCGGAAGGAGTGCACGAGATGCCACGACCGAAGTCGCCCACCTCCGCCGGAACCCGGCAACGGTTGTCCGACGCCGCGTTGGACCTGTTCCACCTGCGGGGCTACAACGGGACGAGCGTCCAGGACATCGTCGCCGCGGCCGGGGCGCCCAAGGGCACCTTCTACAACCACTTCGCCAGCAAGGAGGACCTCGCCCTGGACTCGGTGGCGAGATACTCCGCGGCGATGGGGCTGGAGATGCTCGACGAGAAGCAGGGCGGGACACCGCTTGAGCGGATCACCGATCATCTGAGATACGTCACCGGCCTCGGCGACACCATGGGTGATCGCGGATGTCTGCTGGGCAACTTCGCCACCGAGATCCCGGCGCACAGCGATGCCCTGCGCAACGCCGTCGACGCCGGCTTCGGCCGCTGGGTCGCCGCGCTCGCCATGGCGATCGAGCAGGCGCGGGCTGCCGGTGAACTGCACGGCGACGAACCTGCCACCGATCTCGCCGGCTTCGTCGTCTCCAGCTACGAGGGCGCGGCAGCCCGGGCGAAGGCATCCGGTGACCTGGCCGCCCTCCAGGAGTTCTTCACGATCACCACGGCCCGGATCCTCACCTGATCCGCGTCCGATCCCGTCGGTAACAGTCCGGGTCTTTCCATCCGGCGCGGCGTGTACCCAATCCAAGACGACCGGTCGTACGCCTTCGGCCGGGAGCAGCACCTGAATTGAGGAGTGAGACATGAGCACGTACCTGATCAATCACCTGCGTATCCCGGGCGGAGTGCCGACCGAGGAGTCCCTGCGTTACCTGGAGCAGGTGCAGGCCACCACCGAGGCGTACGGCGCCAAGTGGCTCGTCCTCGATGCCCAGGTGGAGGTCCTTGAGGGCAGTTGGCCCGGGTCGGTCGTGCTGATCGAGTTCCCCGACGCGGAGACCGCCAGGACCTGGTACAACTCGCCCGAGTACCAGGCGATCCTGGCGCTACGCGTCGACCACACCATCAACGACCTGGTCCTGGTGGACTCCGTCGGCCCGGACTTCACGGTGGCCGGCTACGCGCGTCAGATCCGCACCCTGCTCGGCCAGTGACCAGTTCTCGCTGACCTGCCGTACGCCGATCCCCGCGCACCGCACGTCGTGCGCGGGGATCGGCTACATGAAGTTGCGGGTGTGCAGGGCGGAGAGCGCCGCCGCCTCGTCGGGCCGGAAACCCAGGCGGACCAGCCGGCGCTGACGGCCCTGGTCCATGGCGTGTTGCAGGGCCCGCACCCGGTCGAAGCCGGCCGACACGTCGTCCGGGTGCCACCCACCCGCCGCGAGCACCACCAACGCGTCGAAGACGTCAGCGTTGAGGCCCGCCGTGTCGACGAGCGCGTCGTGACGGCGGTGGATGGCCGCCCGCAGCCGATCTCGCAGCAGTGGATCCGACTGCGCCTGATGCTCCAGGTGTGCCATGCCGAACACCACGTGCCGGCGTTCGTCCTGCATGGCGAGCCAACAGATCCGGCGTGTCACCGGGTCCGGGGCGAACTCGTGCAGGAAGGACAGCAGATCGACGAAGCTGCCCTCGCCGAGCACGGAGAGCAGGAACGACGCCAGCGCGAAGTCCGACTCCGCGACGAGGGTGAACAGCGACTGCCGACCGCCGGCGGACGACGTGCCCAGCTCGGTGCCCCGCAGCAGTGCCCGCCGGCTGAAGACCTCCATGTGCCGGGCCTCGTCGGCCACCTGCACGGCGAGAAGCTGCACGACCTCCCGGAAGTGCGGGTGGATGCGCCCCACGAACCGGGCCGGCACGACCAGCGCTGCCTGCTCGTTCTCGACCAGGTACGTCATCACCTGCACCACCGCGGCCTCGACGTCGGCCGGCAACACGAACGGGTCGTCCCACGGCACCGCGGTCTGCGGGTCCCACTGTCGCGCGGCGGCCTGCGCGTACAGGTGGGGGGCGATGTCGGCCCAGACCAGGTCGCGGTCGTCCAGATCGAACCGGGCTTCGGGACCACCGGCCTCCAGGAGCGCGCCACGGGCACCGAGCCCCCATCGTGCGGGTGGCCGGCTACTGAGCGCCGACGGCAGGGCCGGCCCGGCCCGCTCCGCGCCGAACCAGCGGTCGTCGTCCACCGACCCCCGGATGACGACGGCGACCAGGTCGCTCCGGTCACCCCGATCCGGCCACTCGACCCCGTGGCCCCGGCCACGACACCAGGCGGGCAGGTGTACGCGCAGCGCCGGGTCGCGACCGGAGACCGCCAACCGGCCGCCCGGCGGCAACCCGGCCAGGGCGCGCTGCACCAGCAGGTGTGCGCCCCGGCCGAAACCCAGCACACCCAGGTCGAGCGCGGCGACAGGCGTCGCGCTCACGGCCGGTAGTCCGTGGCCGTCACCCGCCCGTCGGGGGAGTAGAAACCGCTGGTGTCGACGGCGTCGGCGAGGACGTCGTACCCCGTGGTGCGGCCCTCCCGCCAGGCCGTCAACCCCTCCAGGTCCAGCAGCGGCCGCACCTGCGGATCGGCGTACGACATGCCGAGCAGGAGCGTGCCGAAGAGCCGGACCCCGTCGGACTCCGGTGCGCGGACCGTCATGTTGCAGTGGTCGTAGCGTGCGGTCTGCGCCACGATCCGGGTGCCCTCGGGCGGTAACGTGCCCTCCTGGACGAACGCCAGATGGTTGGCGTCGATCATGCAGGCGGCGTCGACCTCCCCGGCCACCAGGGCGCGGGCGGCGTCGCGCTCACCGCCGATGTGGTCGCCGTGCAGGCCGACACCCACGTCGAAGCGGCGTACGTCGACAGTGACCCCGCGCGCGGCGAGGTGATCCAACGGGATCAGCGTCGCCTGTGGACTGTCGACCGCCCCGACGGCGACCACCCGTCCGGCGAGGTCCGCGAGTTGGCGCACCGGCGAGTCCGCGCGGACCACCACGACCGAGGTGAGGTCCTGGTCGGTGTCGCGCATGGTGAGCGCGCGTACGGCAGTGCCGTTGGCTGACGCCAGCCGCTCGGCCCGCAGGTAGGCCAGGGGAGAGTTCCAGGCCGCGTCGATCCGCCCGGCAATGAGATCCTCGACCTGGCGCTCATAGTGGGAGTAGAGGACGAAGTCGAAGTCCAGGCCCCGCCCGCGCAGCCAGGTGCGGAAGCCCTCCCAGATGGTCACCACCTTCGGGTCATACGCGACAGCGCCCAGCAGGACGGTTGGCGCGGGCATCAGCGGTTGGCCTCGTCGAGCAGTGGCAGCCCGGTGGCGACCCGACCGACGAAATCGTGCAGCGCGTCGGTGGTCGGTGCCATCACCCGGGCCGCGCGGGCGTCCCGGAAACGGCGCTCGAGGCCCAACTCCTTGCGGAAGGCGCTGCCGCCGCAGAGCTGCAACGCGCCGTCGGTCACGTCGGCGACGGTCTCACCGGCGAGCGCCTTGACCTGGAGCACCCGCAGCATCGCGTCGTCGCGGCCGGTCTCCAGGGCGGTGAGCGTGTCACCCAGGAAGGCCCGCAGCGCGTCGGTGCGGATCATCAGCCGGGCGAGGTCGCGTCGGGTGACGGGCGCGTCGCGCAGGGCGGCGCCGGTGTGCGCGAGCGTGGTCCTGGTGAGATGTCGGCCGGCCTCGGCCACCGCGCTGTCGGCGAGACCGAGACAGAAGGCGGCGTTGAGCACCAGGAACCAGGGCAGGACCGCGCCGAGCGCGGTGTCGAGCCCGGCACCGTCGGCCGCCATCCTCGCCGTCGACGGAACCCGCAACCCGTCGGCGGTCATCGGGCGGGAGCCGTTGCCCCGCAGGCCCAGCCCGTCGAAGTCGCCTGCCACGCTGAGGCCGGCGCTGTCGGAAGGCACCAGCCACAGCGTCATCGGGCCGGCGTCGGGGGTCAGCGGAAGGCTCGACCAGACGTAGCTGTTGGCCTCGCCAGCCGCGGTGACCCAGCTCTTCCGGGCGTCGAGGCGGACCGTGTCACCGTCGGCCGCGGTAGCGGTGCCGGTCGGCGACCAGAAGTGGCTGCGCGAGCCGTACTCGGAGAACGCCAGCGTGGTGAGGTGATCGCCGGCGGCGATGGCCGCGCGGACGTCTCGTGGACCGTGCGCCTCGATGACGGCGGTCGCCGCGTAGTGCATGAGCACCACCATCGCGGTGGATCCGCACTCGGCGGCCAGCCGTTCGATCACCTCGGCGACCGCCCGCATGCCGTGGCCCGCGCCGCCGACCTCGGGCGAGGAGGCCAGGCCGAGGAGGCCGGCCGCGGCGAGAGCATCGACACCCGGACGGGGGAAAGCCCCGTCCCGATCGACGATCGGCGCCTGCGTGCGAATCACGTCCTCGATCACCGTGCCGAGCGTGTCCGTGGAATCGGTGGCGGTCTGGGCATTGTCGACGCTGGCCGTCATGCCGGTACTCCTTCAGGAGGGCCGATGGGACCTCCGCCGACCCTATCCGAACGCGAGAACGCAGCGCGACCGTCGAATCACCGTCTGGCGCGGGCGTTGTCCCGGTGGGATCGGCCGTGCCCGTCGTCGCGGTCGATGCGCAACTCGCGTTCCAACTCGGTGATGACCGCCCGCAGATCGTCCAGTCGTTGGGTGAGCGCGATCCGGTCCACCTCGTCCGGTACGCCGTCGCCGTCCTCGTCGTATCCGGGGGCCAGTCGCTCGGTCATCTCCAGCCGGCGGGCCTCCTCCATGGAGTTCACGATGACCGCGATGAGGATGTTGAGCAGCAGGTTGACGGTGATGACCACGTAGCTGACGTAGTAGAGCAGTGTCCACGGTGAGATCGCCATGCCCTGCTCGATGAGGTCCGGCAGCGTCTCCAGAGACAACAGCACGAACAACGTCAGCAGTGACCGGCCGATGTCGCCGTACTCCTGCGGATACCTGTTGCCGAAGATGAGCCAGCCGGCCATCCCGTAGACGTAGAGCGTCACCACGGCCAGGGCGAAGAACCCGGTGACGCCCGGCAGGCTGCGCCACAGCGCGGAGACGATGGTCCGCAGACCTGGCGAGAACCGCACCAGGCGGACCATGCGGACGACCCGGACGACCCGTAGCAGCGCCGGGTCGCCGTGCAGGCCCGGAATGAAGATCGCCGCGATCACCACGAAGTCGAAGACGTTCCAGCCGTGCCGGAAGAAGTCCTGCGGGCGTCTGCCGTACGCCGCCAACCGGATGGCGATCTCGACGACGAAGACGGCTCGGAAGAACAGCTCCAGCCCGTGCAGCACGGTGCCCGCCGGGCTCAGGTCGTCGTACGTCTCCAGGCCGAGCACGATGCCGTTGGCGAGGATGACCACGACGATGGCGATCTCGAAGGGGCGGGACCGGGCGAGCTGGTCGCACCGGTCGGCCCATCCCGAGCGCGGGCCCGGTGTGGACGGCCCACCCCGGGGGGCGGGCACGGGTGCGTCACTCACCAGTCGGCCGGCTCGATCGTGTGGCGGTGCGAATGGTGTGCGGGCATGCCCACCAGCCTAGCCAAGATCAAGACGGTGGAGGTCGCGCGACCGCTCAGGAGTGGGGCGTCCGCTCTGTCGTCACGGGCGCGGCGAAGAAGGCGGCGAGTGGTTCGACTGTTCTCGGGTGCGCCCGGTTGATGGCGTCGTGCCCGCTGCGCGGGATGGTCAGGGTCCGGGCGTGCGGCAGCGCGCGGGCCAGCGCCTCGTTCTGGTGCACGTAGTAGGGCGGGCCGTCGGCCCCGCAGGCCAGCAGCACCTCGGCGCGCACCCCGGCCCACCGGGTGGCCGGGCCGTCGTGCGCCAGGATCAGCGCCGCCTCGTCCAGCGTCGTCGGCAGCAGCTCGCCCATGGTCCGGCCGATCGGCGTACGCAGGAACGCGCGGATGATCGCGGTCCGAATGCCGAGTGGGAGTTTCGCCGCCGCCATCTGCGAGTTGATCCCGGCGGTCGTGATGGCGAGGCTGCGGGCGGTGTCGCCGGCCCGTGCCGCCGCCCGGGCCGGCGCGAGCCAGCCCGACGGGAAGCTGCCGTCGATCGAGACGGCGGCGTCGTAGAGGGCGAGCCGGTCGATCGGCAGTCGGAGCGCGGCTTCGAGCGCCAGGAAACCGCCGCCGCTGTGGCCGATGACGTTGCCGGACCCGGTGTGCTCCAGCACGGCGGCGAGGTCGTCGACCTCCTGATCTGCGGTGTAGGGCATCGCCCTCGGTGGCGCGTCGGCCCGTCCCCGTCGGTTGTAGAGGTGAACGCTGAACCGGTCGGCGAGTGCCGCGGCCAGCCGCCGGTAGACGTCGATCGTCACGCCGCCGCCGTGCACCACGACGATCCCCGGCCCCGTCCCGGTTGAGTGCAGCACGATCGTCGCGCCGTCCCGTGCTGTGACCTGCTCCATGTCTGGTCCACCTTCTCCCGCCGACAAACAACTGCAAACGAAGTTCGCAGTTTACAGTAGGTCAGTGAGCGACGCACCCGCGAGTACCGGCGACGGCGGCCCCGAGCCACAGTCGATCTGGAGCAGACCCGAACGCGGCAGCCGTGGCCCCGCCCCGGCACACAGTCGGGACGCCATCGTGGAGGCCGCCCTCGCCCTGGCCGACGCCGAAGGGCTGGCGGCGGTGTCGATGCGCGCGGTGGCCGCCTCGCTCGGCACCGGTGCCGGGTCCCTCTACCGCTACCTGTCGTCCCGCGACGACCTGTTGGACCTGATGACCGATCGGGCGGTGGGGGAGCTGCGCCCGTACCCGCAGGTGGAAGGCGACTGGCTGAAAACGATGGTGCTGCTGGGGCGACGGCAGTTGGCGCTGTTCGGTGCCCACCCGTGGTTGCCCGACGTGATCCATCGGCCCTCGGGCGCCGGCCCGGAGAGCCTGGCCTGGTTCGACAACTGCATAAGGGTCCTGGAGCCGGTGCGCTGCCCGGTGACCGCCAAGTTCGAGGCCATCGCGATGATGACAGGCGTGGTGAGCCTCTTCGCCCGCCGCGAATCCGCGGCTGGGACGTTCAGCTTCGCCGGGATGGACCTCACGACGTACCCGCACCTCGTCGCGGCGTTCAGCCAGCCCGCCGGACCACCGCCCCGGGCGGACCTCGTCGAGCGGACCCTGCGCGGTCTGCTCACCGGCCTGCTGGTCGTGGAGTCGACCGAGTCGGGCTGAGCGGTTCGGCGTACGGGCGGTGTCAGTCGTTCGTCCGCCACCGCGACGCCCGCTGGTCTAGGTTCTCGACGGTGAGCGGGACCAGCCGCGAAGAGGTGCGCGATGTCCGACCCTGATCTTGCCGACCTGCGCCGTCCTGGCCGAGCTCACCGAGGAGCAGGACAAGGCGGAGTAGTCGGCCGGGGCGGGGTGGCGGTCGGCGTCACGTCGTGGTGGTGAGGTATCGGCGGTAGCCGAGGGCGGACTGCGCGAACCCGAGGGACGCGTAGAACCGGTGGGCGTCGGTACGCGCGGCGTTCGACACCAGTTGGACCTTGTAGCAGCCGGCCGCCGTCGCCTCGTCGAGCGCCGCCAGCATGAGGGCCCGGGCGACTCCACGACGACGCCAGTCGGACGTGACCACCACGTTCTCCACCACCATGTACGGTCGCGCCCCGTGGGTGAGGTTGGGGACGACGACGGTGTCCAGCGTGCCCACGAAGGTGTCCCCGGCAACTGCCAGCAGGAGGCGGCGGCCAGCTTGGGCGTGCAGGTCACGCCAGGCGGTGGCGAGCCGGTCGGCGTGCGGCCGTGCGTCGTCCGGAGCGAGCTGCCACAGCACGTCGAAGACCAGCTCGGGGTCGTCCTGCGCCACGGCGGCGCGGATGACGACGTCGCCGCTCACCGAGTCGACGCCAGACTGTCCAGATCGGACGGCGCGGAATGCCGACGTCGTTGCCCCGCGTACCGGGAGAGCCGGCTGTCGATGTGCCTCACCATGGCGCCGAGGATACGGTCACCGGGTGGCGGGCGACGGCGACCTGCCACCGCCGCCCGCTTCGGCGATGACCCCGGTCAGGCCCGCGCCGCCCGGACGGCGTCGCGCAGTGGGGTGCTCGGTCGGCCGATCAGCCGGCTCAGGTCGTCGCTGTCGGTCGCCAGCTCGCCGTCGGCGATGGACTGGTCGAGCGCGGCGACGAAACCGGCGGTGCCCGCGTCCAGGCCGACGTTCTCCAGGGCCGAGGCCAGCTCGGCGGCGGACATGTCCTGGTGAACGACAGTGGTGCCGGTCACCTCGGTGACGGCTTCGGCCAGCTCGTCGAAGGTGAACGCCGTACCGCCCAGTTCGTACACGGCGTTGCCGTCCTCATCCCGGGTCAGCGCGGCCACGGCCGCCCCCGCGTAGTCGGCCCGGGTCGCGGCGGAGATCTTGCTGCCGCCGGTGGCGCCGAGGATCGTGCCGGACCCCAGGTACTGCGGTAGCTGGTCGGTGTAGTTCTCGGTGTACCAACTGTTGCGCAGCACGGTGTAGGCCAGGCCGGACGCGGCGAGCACCTCCTCGGTGGCCTTGTGCTCAGGGGCGAGTGGGTTCGCGGTGGTGTCGGCCCTCAGGATGCTCGTGTAGACGAGACGCTCGACGCCCGCGAGCTTGGCGGCGTCGATGACCGCGGTGTGCTGCGCGACGCGCTGACCGGGAGTGTCGCCGGAGATGAGCAGCAGGCGGCGTACGCCGGCCACGGCTCCGGGCAGCGTCGACGGGTCGTCGTAGTTGGCCTTGCGGATCTCGACGCCGCGCGTGGCCAGGTCGGCGGCCTTCTCCGGGCTGCGGACGATGGCGGCGATGTCGGTGGCGGGTACCCCGTTGTCGAGCAGTTGCCCGATCACCAGGCGGCCCAGCCGGCCGGTGGCGCCGGTGACGGCATAGGTGGGCATGGGAACCTCCGGAGGTAGTGACAGATCAGCAGGCACTTACGAACCTACAGCACTAACCGACGGGCAGCGTGGGTTAGGCTGGTGAGGTGAGCGACATGCCGGCCCGGGACCCGGCGGGGCCTACCCAGGAATTCGTCAGCGATGTCTTCGCCCGGGGTTGCACCTCCCGCGCGGCCTTCGAGGACGTCACCTCGAAGTGGGCCTCGCTGGCCCTGTTGGCGCTCGGAGAGGGCCGCTACCGCTTCAACGCTCTGCGTCGGCGCATCGACGGGGTCAGCGAGCGGATGCTCTCCCAGACCCTGCAGACCCTCGAACGCGACGGGATGCTCACCCGCGAGGTGCTCACCGCGATCCCACCCCGCGTCGAATACTCCCTGACCCCCCTCGGTGCCCGGGTCGCCGAGCAACTGCGTGGCCTCGCCGATCTGCTGGAGGCCTCGGTGCCCGAGTTGCAGACCGCCCGCGACAGCCACGAGCGCGACCGGGGCTAGTACGACAGCCGCCGTTTGGGATCATGGCTGAGGTTCGAGGTTGAGCCGGGGTGTGTAGTGGGCTCGGGCTTGATGCTGGCGTCGCCCAACCTGACCAGTGCAAACGGAGGGCGAGGTCGCTGATCGGGCGGATGAGGCAGATGTTGATCAGGCGGCGGACCTCGTTGACCGTGAGCTTGATCAGTGCGGTGTCGGCCAGGTCCTGGTCGGCGGCGTCGCGGTATTCACCGGGAACCGCGGCGCAGATCGGCCACCTCGTCTGACGGCGTGAAGCCGGCCGAGGCGTAGGTAGCTACGGCGCCGACGTTGGAACTCTGCACGCACACACTCGCGCTGGAGGAACCCATGTCGCGAAGGGCCGCAGCGGCGGCGAGCGTGATCGCCGTGCCGTAACCATGGCCTCGGTGACTGCGGTGGACGCCCATCGGTTCCAGCAGTCCTGGTCGCCCCGGGCCGGCTGACCATACAGCCGCGACTGCCACGGCGTCGTCGTTCTGATCGAATGCGGCGAGGCAGCGTGCGTCGGCGTAGAACGGGCCACCGGCCATGGTGAGCCAACGCCCGACCGTGCGGCGCCGGTCGGCATCACTGAAGGGTGAGCCGCGGAACGCGGACCAGTGGACGGCGACCCACACCTCGGCGCGATCGGGTTCGATCGTCTCGATGCGCAGACCGCAGTCCTTCACCGGGTCCGAGAGACCGCGGTGGAACGTTGTCCACGGCTCATCCCGCTCCCAACCCCGCTTCAGCAGCAACTGGGTGAGAGGCTCCGCACCTCGGGCTTCGACGGTCGCACCGTCGGGATCCAGGACACGCCCTGGGGCGTCCAGATCAACGGCGAGCTGGCGGGCCAGTGCCTCGTCATCACGCCAGTCGGGAGCGACGGCCATGCGCACCAGGTCGGGGCCGTCCAGCAGCCCGAGCGCGAGAACCTCCCCGTCGCGCAACCACATCCGGATGGCGGCCGCCGTAGCCTCGGCACCACGTGACGAGTGCCAGCCGAGATCGCCGGGATGCAGATGCAGCGGTCCCCCGTCGTACTGCCACCGCTTGAGCGCGTCCACCGCTGGTGACAGCTCATCAACGCTGGGGGTGCTCAGAATGATGCTCATGGTGCACCCAAACCCAAAGAGCGGCCTGGCACCATCGATTTTCGAAGCAGCCGGTGCTCGTCACGGTCGCGGAATGTCTGTATCCAGGTCGTCCCCAGGCAGTCGGAAGCCAATCCGGAACGACGAAGAACAACCACTGGTGACGAGGTTAAGGCGGCGTGTGTAGTGGGATCGTCGGGCTTGGGCTTGATGCCGGCGCCGCCACAGTGACCAGTGCAAACGGTGGGCGAGGTCGCTGATCGGGCGGATGATGCAGGTATTGATCAGGCGGCGGACTTCATTGACCGTCAGCTTGATCAGTCCGGTGTCGGCAGGGTGGTGGCGGGCCGCGTCGGCGGCGCAGATCGCCAGGACGGCGAGGGCGGCCAGGGCGAGGGTGGTGAAGCGGTGCCAGGAGTCCCAGCGGCGGACCTGGTGCTGGTCCAGGCCGACCTGGCTCTTGGCGGCCTGGAAGGCTTCTTCGACGGTCCAGCGGATGCCAGCGACCCGCACGAGTTGGGCGAGGGTAGCTGGGCGTGGCGTCCAGCAACGGTAGAAAGCCAGCTCACCAGTGGTGGTGTTCTTTCTGATCAAGAGGCTGTGTCGGCCGTCGTCGTCGGGGTCGGCGTCGGTGCAGCAGTCCCAGACGTCGTCGAGCCAGGCCCAGTGGTAGAAGCGCGGTCCCTTGGATCCGGCGCCGGCCGATCGGCGTTGCCATGCCGTGGCGGGTAGGTCAGCGGCCACCTGGTCGGCGCGGACGCGGGTCTTGCCGCCGTCGAGCGGGACCAGGTGGCTGCGGGACACCGCCAAGACGTAGCCGATCTCGTGCTCGCGCAGGCCAGCGCGGAAGACACTGCTGTTGCCGTAAGCCTCGTCCGCGGCGGCCCAGCCGGCCGGCACTCCGGCGTCCAGGGCGGCGGTAATCATCTCGGCGGCCAGTTCGGGTTTGGTGGCGAACCCGACCTCGTCGGGCACCCCGGCGGCCTGGCAGCGGTCCCGGTCGTCGGTCCACGACGCCGGCAGATACACCCGCCGGTCGATCAGGGTATGCCCGTCGACGCCGGCGTAGCCCAGGAACACCCCGACCTGGCTGTTCTCGATCCGGCCCGCGGTGCCGGTGTACTGCCGCTGCACCCCGACCGTGTGCATGCCCTTCTTCAGGTCACCGGTGTCGTCAACGACCAGGACCGCATCCGGACCACCGAACCGGCCGGTGATCAGTTGCCGCAGGTCGTCACGGACAGCGTCGGCGTCCCACACCGCCCGGTACAACAGTCGCTGCATCGCATCCGGCCGGGCATGCCCGGCTTGCTCGGCCAACTGCCAGCACGTCTTGAGCTCAAGATCGGAGAGCAGTCCAGTCACGAACTGTCCCGCCGCACGACGCGGTTCCACCCGCCCGAACTGCCCCGCGAAGCAGCCCAGCACCTCGGCCAGCACCCGCTCCCATTGACCAACCACTACGCTGTGGCACGCGGCCACCGCAAGATCTGAAGTTGTGTCCACAACGCACAGACGATCACGCTGTGGCCGCCTCGCGTCCACCCCATCAGAGCAGCGACATCTCGAACGGCGGCTGCCGTACTAGGACGAACCCGCGCCGGCCTCGCGTCGCGTCGCGTCCGTCCGTGGGCTCTGGCGGATGCGCTGGGTCGCCACGACGCATCCCAGCACCGCCAGCGCCGCCACGATCGAGGCGGGGGAGACCACCTCGCCGAGCAGCAGCGCCGACCATCCCAGGGTCAGCACCGGCTGGGCGAGTTGGACCTGGCCCACCTGCGCTACACCGCCCCGGGCCAGGCCCGCGTACCAGGCGAAGAAGCCCAGGAACATCGAGACCCCGGTGAGATAGCCGAACGCCGACCAGCCGAGAGCGTCGGCCCGGGGCGGACTGACGGCGGCGGCAACGGCCGTGACCGGAACGGTGATGGGCAGCGAGAGCAGCAACGCCCAGCAAATCGTCCGAGCGCCGCCCAACTCGCGGGCGAGCGCGCCGCCCTCGGCGTAGCCAAGGCCGCAGAGCACGACCGCCGCGAGCAGGAACAGGTCGGGCAGGGTGATGGCACCGCGTACCGCGCCACTGGCGCCGAGAAAGGCGAGAACCGCCAGCAGCCCGCCGGCGCTCACGATCCAGAACAGCGGCGGTGGGCGTTCGCCGGCCCGCAGCACCGCGAACACGGCCGTCATCGCGGGCAGCGCGGCGATGACGACCGCGCTGTGTGCCGAGGTCTGGGTGAGAAGCGCCATCGAGGTGAACAGGGGAAAGCCGACGACGACCCCGAGAGCGACGACCGGCAGCCGTCGCCACTGACCGTGGGTGGGCCGCGGTGCGCCGGTGAGACGCAGGTACGCCCATGCCAGCAGCCCCGCGCCGACAGCCCGGCCGAAGGCGACGAACCACGGGTCGAGTTGCTGCACGGCCATGCGGGTGACCGGAAGTGACAGGCTGAAGCCGAGCACGCCCAGGGCGCCGAGACCGAGCCCGGAGAGCCGGTCCGCTGTTACCGTGTTTTCCGCAGTAGCGCTACTCTTGTCCCTCATGGAAAACGGTAACGCAGCCCAACGCGTTATCCAAGATCTGCGGACCCTCGCTGCCGTCGCAGGCCCCGGTGCCCGGCTGCCCTCGGTACGAGAGCTGACCGCCCGACACCAGGCCTCGCCGGTCACCGTCGCCGAGGCCATCCGACAGTTGGCGGCCGAAGGGCTGGTCGAGGCGCGACCCGGCCGAGGCACCTTTGTGGCCACTGCACCGGACGAGCCGGGCGTACCCGACCTGTCCTGGCAGACCGTCGCGCTCGGGCCCCGCCGGTTCGGTCAGGATGAGATGCAGGCGCTGTTGGCGCTGACGCCCGCCGGAACGATCCCGCTGTCCGGTGGCTACCTCGACGCGGACCTACAGCCTGCCGCTGCGCTCGGAGCCGCCCTCACCCGAGCCGCCCGCCAGCCCGCGAGCTGGCAGCGGGGGCCGGTCGAGGGCCGCGCGGACCTGCGCGCGTGGTTCGCCCGCGAGGCCGGGGCGGGGCTGCATGCCGAGGACATGGTGATCTGCCCCGGCGGGCAGGCCGCCCTGTCGTCCGCGTTGCGGGCCCTCACCGCGCCGGGCGACGCCCTGCTCGTCGAGTCGCCGACCTATTTGGGTGCGTTGGCCGCCGCCCGCGCGGCCGGGCTGCGGGTGGTGCCCGTGCCCGCTGACGCCGACGGGGTACGGCCCGACCAACTCGCCGCCGCGTTCGCCCGCACCGACGCCCGGCTCTTCTACTGCCAGCCCCTGTACGCCAACCCCCACGGCGCGACGCTGGCGGAGCACCGCCGGGCGCAGGTCGCCGAGGTCGTCCGCGAGGCCGGGGCGTTCCTGATCGAGGACGACTACGCCCGTGACCTCACCATCGACGATCCGGCTCCGCCACCACTGGCCAGCGATGATCCCGACGGTCACGTCATCTACCTTCGTTCACTGACCAAGTCGACCGCCCCCGGGCTGCGCGTCGCCGCCATCGGAGCCCGCGGCCCGGCCGGAGCGCGACTGCGCGCTGCCCGGCTGCTCGACGACTTCTTCGTCGCCGGACCACTGCAACAGGCGGCGATCGACTTCCTCACCTCTCCGTCGTGGTCGCGGCATCGCCGGGCACTGCGCACAGCCCTCCGGATACGCCGTGACGCGTTGTTGACCGCGCTACGCCGGCATCTGCCAGGCATTGCCCCCCAATCGATCCCACGTGGCGGCATGCACCTCTGGGTGCGCCTCGCCGCCGGCACCGACGAGGCGGCACTGGCCGCTGCCGCGGCGGCCGAGGGGGTCGCCGTCTTCCCGGGCCGACCGTGGTACGCGGCCGACCCCCCGGCCCCGCACCTACGCCTCACCTACGCGGCAGCCGCACCCGAACTCATGGACGAGGCCGTTCGACGCCTCGCCCGCGTCCTCGGTTGACCACCGGTCGCCTGGCTGGTGACGTCCGGTGCGTGGGTTTCAAGCATTCAGCGTCTCGCGCGGCGGCACACCGAAGCTGGCGTGGTATCGCGCGGTGAACCTGCTGTGGCTGGCGAATCCCCACCGACTGGCGATCGCCGAGACCGTCTCCTGGCGCGGGTCGGCGCGTACCAGGTCGTGGTGCGCTCGGACGAGCCGGACCCGACGCAGGTAGGCCATCGGGGTGGTCCCGAGGTGACGGCGGAAGGCGAGTTGAACCGCCCGGAGGGAGACGCCGGCGGCGCTGGCGATGTCGGCCGCGCTGATGTTCCGGTCGGCGTGCTCCTCCAGGAACGTGATCGCCCGTCGCAGCGTGGCGGTGGTGGCGTCGTTCCGGTCCGCTGCGGTCGGTTCGGTGAACGCGGTGTTGGGGAAGATCGCGAGCGCCGCCGCGGCCAGCATCCGGGCGGCGTTGCCGATCACCAGCGGCTGTGCCCCGGCGGCCGGGCTGTTCAACACGACGTCGCGGACGAAGCTGGTGGTGTTGCGCCACTGCCGGGCGAGGGCAGTGCTGGCGGCACCGAGCTCGGTGAACTCGATCCGACCGGGCCGGCGGGCCGGCGCGGTGGTGGCCACCTGCTCCAGCACCGACAGGTCCAGTACGCAGAGCTCCACCTCACCGGGATGCCAGTGCACGGTGCATGGCTCCTGCGGCCTGGTGACGAGGAAAACGTCGCCGGGGCCGAACCGGTGGTCCGATCCGGCGCAGGAGCGGTCGACGCGTGCGGTGCGGGTGCGACCGATGACCAGCCCACCGAGGGTGCTGGCATCGATCTCGAGGTGCCCGGTCTGTCGGGTGGTCGCGATGGCGAAGGGGCCGGTATCGACGCGGTGGTGGGTGAGCCGGTATCCGTTCCTGCTCTGAATGCGCAGTTTCGGGTCGTACGTGTCGGACAGGAATTCCTGGATGGCCGTTGGATCACGGCTGTCGAACTGGTGGGTCTGCACTTGCGATGACGTCATCCGCTGTCTCCGTCGGGTGGAGGTGCCGCCGGGCGCTGGAACGGTTGCCGGCGGCAGGTTCGGGACGTGCCGGGGTGCTCGGCGGTGACCCGGCACGTCGTTGGCCGGCGGTGCGGTGGGATGGAACGTCGCGAGCGGGACGGCAGCGACCGGTTGAGCGTGTCGGATCTGGTCGGACCGTTCACTGATGCTGATACGCAATATCCGTAGATGGGAATGTCACCATACGACAATCACCCACGTGCCGTGTTGCGAATCACGGCGATGTGTCAGCAGCTCGACTTCGTTTTCCGGCTAGCGCGCCACATGGTTCTGCGTCCGCTGTCCTAGCCACCCGCGTGGCAGACAGCGAAATCTTGTTCATGATTCGTCGGAGGATGACCGACCGGCTCACTGCCGGGAGGCCGACCCACGGAGGGGGAAGCGTTGGACGGTACCGATCCTGAACGCGTCGTTCGGCTGGCCGTCGCCGAGGCGCTGGCCCGGGTGGCGGACGAGGACAGCCTGGGCCTGGGCGAGGGGGACGCGCTGGAGAGGCTCGGGCGTGGGCTCCGGGAGGTCCTGCGGCGCGCACTCGACGACCGGGTGCCGTTGACCACGCCGGAGTTCGTCGACCTCTGCCGGGACCTGGGTCTGCACCGTGACGCCTTCGACCTGCTCGGGCACTACCTGATGACCGCGTTGCTGACCCAGCACGTCGGACCGGACGCCCTGATCCGCGTCGGCGTGCTCTTCGGCACGGTCGGGCGCTACCTGCCCGGCACCCGTCCGGTGGCCCACCGCAACGAAGGTCCCGCGGCACGGCGACGCGACGTGCGCTCGGACAACAGCGTCGTCGGTCGGTACCGGCGAGCCAAGCTGCCGGAGCACCTCCCCAACCCGCCGAGCTGGACCTGCACCGGATGCGGCCGCGAGTGGCCCTGCGCCACCAAGCAGAGCCAACTGCTCGCCGAGTTCGGTGGAGCGCGCGCCTCACTCGCGGTCTATCTCGGCTCCTGCCTCGTCGCCGCCGCTCAGGACCTGCCCACGATGCCGTTGCCCCGGGTCCGGCTCCGTTTCCTGGGCTGGCTGCCGCGCGCCCGGATCTGACCGGGCCGTCGGCGGGGGACCGGTCGGCGAACGCCCTGACCCGGCCCCGCCGGGGCCGGGCCGGACTGGACACCGCGCGATCACGGGGTGACCCGCTGCTGACCGGCCGGCGCCTCGGCCAGGTCGGGGCAGGGTGTTCATCGCGCGCACCCGCTGCGTACGGCGGCTGTTCACCGCCTTCTCCGAGGCTCCTTGATCGAAAGAGCATTCGCTTGATCGAGGAGAGGCTCTCAGGTGAGAGACAAGCATCCCGAAGAGACCGAGCACGCGCAGCTGTCCCGGCGCAAGCTGGTCAAGTACGCGGGCGTCGGCGCGACGCTGGCCGCGGCCAGCCCACTGGTCGGTGCCGGCGCGGCCTGGGCCGCTGAGGACCGCCGGCCGGGTGACGACGACAAGACCGACCGGGGTAATTCCAAGAACCGGGCGTGGCGTGCGGGCGACCACCACATCCACTCCGAGTACAGCGGCGAGTTCGACACCACGAAGTCCCCGATCGTCTTCCACAAGGGCGCGGACGCGGTCTACCCGATCGTCACCAACGCCATCATGGCGAAGAACTTCGGCCTGACCTGGGCGATGTGCACCGACCACGGTGGACCGACCCACTCGAAGGTGAACATCGAGCAGGCGTACCCCGACCTGCTGCGGTCCCGCAAGCTGGTCCCCGAGGTGCTCCAGTTCTGGGGCATGGAGTTCGACGCGCCCTCGCTGGACCACCACACGCTGATGATCCCGCGCCACGAGGACGAGGCGAAGCAGCTCTTCGAGCTGGAGAGCCGGTTCGCCAAGTACGACGCGTTCCCCACCGACCCGGCCCGCGACACCGAGGCCAAGATGGTGGAGTTCCTCAAGGTGGCCCGGGGCATGCCGCACAAGCCGCTGGTGATCGCCCACCACGCGTCCCGTTCGGCGCCCGGTCTCGGCGTCTACGGTCAGGACACCCCGCGCGAGTTCCGCAACGGCAACAACGCCGCGCCGGACGTCTACATCGGCTTCGAGGGCGCGCCTGGTCACCAGGCCGGCCCGCTCAACGGCGGCAAGCGGGGCGGCTACGGCAACCACCCCACCTACGGCGGCTTCGACCAGATGACCGCCCGGGTCGGCGGCCTGTGGGACTCACTGCTCGGCGAGGGCCGGCGCTGGTGGATCACCGCGACCTCGGACTCGCACGTGCACTGGACCCGGGGCGGCTCCGACTTCTGGCCCGGCGAGTACAGCAAGACGTACGTGCACGCCCGCCAGGACTACGGCGACATCATGGACGGCCTGCGCAACGGCCGGATCTGGGTCACCACCGGTGACCTGATCCGCAGCCTCGACGTCACCGCCACGTCCCAGGGCAGGACCGCCGAGGTCGGCGAGACGATCACGGTGAGCCGTCGTAGCCGTACCGATGTCGAGATCGAGATCACCTTCCGCCCGCTGGGTGGGGTGAACGCGAACGGCGACCGGCCCGAGGTCCGCCGGGTCGACCTGATCGTCGGCCAGATCACCGGCCCGAGCGCCAGCCTGGACGCCGACACCAATCCCACCACCACTGTGGCGGCCCGGTTCGGCCCGCGGGACTGGCGTCGGCGGGGCGACAGCTACGTCATCCGGCACACCCTGCGCAATGTCGAGGCGGACACCTACGCACGGGTGCGCGGCACCAGCACCGACGAGGCCGAGCCGCTCGCCGACGGGCTGGAGAGCCCGTGGGACGACCTGTGGTTCTACTCGAACCCGGTCTTCGTGCACGTGCGCTGACCGATGCGGTAGCGACATCGCGGGCCTGTCCGGCACCGCTCGACGGACGACGTCCGGTGGTGCGGGGCAGGCCCGTTGCGCTGCAGTCGCAGGTCAGTCGGGCCTGCTGCGGCGGGCTCGGGGAGTGGCGGTTCGCCCACTCCGCGCCGCCGCGGCACCGCTGCGAGGTGCAGCGGGCGCGGCAGGCTCCGGGTCGGCCTGCACCTGTGTCACCACCTCGCAGAGGTCACGCAGCGGGTCCGCCGCCTGGGCCGAGCAGGCGACCTTCTGGAGCAGTGACCGCAGCGTCGCCGACTCGGCCGGGGTGAGCGCCCCCAGCAGATGCGACTCGACCTGCCGCAGTGCGACCCGCCGCTTCTCCCAGGCGGCACGGCCGGCGTCGGTGACCTCGATGAGCCGGTTGCGCCGGTCGGCCGGGTCCGCGCGCCGGGCGACGAACCCGGGCCGCTCCAGGTCGTCGATCAGGTACGTGAGGACGGTGCGGTCGATGCCGATCTCCTCGGCGATCGCGCCCTGGTTTCGGGCCGGCCCGTTGCTGGCCGCGGTGAGTAGTTGGTAGCCGCGCGGGCCACCGGGGAAGTCGGTGAGCGCGTGCTCGGCCGCCCGGACGTAGCCGCGGAAGACGATGCCGAGCATCCAGCCCAGGTCGTCGTCGAGCGGATCGGGCCGGTCCGGCCGGTGAGAGGCACCCGTCATCCCCCGACAATACCGCAGCGAGGCAGACCTTGTTGGCAGAAGATGTTCTGTCTGGCATAAGGTTATGGCCACGGCGCATCGACCGAGGCGTCGGGGAAATCGGGAGGCTCGCAGATGAGCGACTACGGCCACGACCTGGTCTTCGGCTCCTTCGTCACGCCCAGCGCTGACAATCCGGACCGTACGGTCGGTGTCGCCGTCCTGGCCGAGCAGGTCGGGTTGGACCTGGTCACCTTTCAGGATCACCCGTACCAGCCGGCGTTCCTCGACACCTGGACGTTGCTGAGCTTCGTGGCGGCCCGCACCAGCCGGGTGCACCTGGCGGCGAACGTGACGAACCTGCCGCTGCGCCCGCCGGCGGTGCTCGCCCGCAGCGTGGCCAGCCTGGATCTGCTCAGCGGTGGCCGGGTCGGCCTCGGCCTCGGGGCAGGGGCGTTCTGGGACGCCATCGAGGCGATGGGCGGTCGGCGGCTGACCCCCGGCCAGGGCGTACGGGCGCTGGAGGAGGCCATCGAGGTCGTCCGTCAGCTCTGGGACGTCGAGACGCGCGGCGGAGTGCGGGTCGAGGGCGAGTTCTACCGGGTGGTGGGTGCCAAGCGCGGTCCGGCTCCGGCCCACGCGGTGCCGATCTGGCTGGGCGCGTACAAGCCCCGGATGCTCCAGCTCACCGGTCGTCGGGCCGACGGTTGGCTGCCCTCGCTGGGCTACCTCCAGCCCGGTGATCTGACCAGGGGTAACGCGATCATCGACGACGCCGCGCAGCAGGCTGGCCGGTCCCCGCAGGACGTGCGTCGGTTGCTCAACATCGCCGGGGAGTTCTCGGCCGTCGGGCGCGGCCCGCTGAACGGACCCGCCGAGCAGTGGGCCGAGGAGTTGGCTGAGCTGGCGCTGGAGGAGGGAGTCGGCACCTTCATCCTGGGCAGCGACGACCCCGACGACCTGCGCCGCTTCGCCGGCGAGGTGGCCCCCGCCGTCCGCGAGCTCGTCGCCGCCGAACGTGACAGGGGCGCGGCTCCGGCACGTACGCCGGAACCAGAACCGGAGCCGGAGCCGGTCGCTGCGCCGGCGGTCCGGGCGAGCCGGGCCACCGCGACCGGTGGTGCGTTCGCCGTGGTGCCGACCCCCGACGACGGCGTACGGCGAAGCGAGCGGCAGGTGTGGGACGAGGCGGCCCGGCCGACCGGGCCCGCGCCCGACCCGGAGCGCACCTACACCCCGCAGGAGCAGGCCACCGGCGCGCACCTGGTACAGGTCCACGACGGGCTGCGCGCCGAGCTGACCCAGATTCACGACCTGATCGAGCAGGTGGCGGCCGGCGAGATCGACGCCGGTACGGCCCGGTCCCACATCAACACGATGACCATGCGGCAGAACCGGTGGACCCTCGGCGTCTACTGCGAGTCGTACTGCCGCATCGTCACCACCCACCACACGATCGAGGACCAGTCGCTCTTTCCCAGGTTGCGGGCTCGTGACCCGCGACTCGCCCCGGTGGTCGACCGGCTGGAGCAGGAGCATCACGTCATCCACGACGTGCTGGAGGGTGTCGATCGGGCCCTGGTCGCGTACGTCGGGTCTCCGGACGGGCTCGCCGAGCTGCGGGCCGCGGTGGACCTGCTGACCGACGCCCTCCTGTCGCACCTCAGCTACGAGGAGCGGGAACTGGTCGAGCCGTTGGCGCGTCTGGGTATCGCCTGATCAGCGTGCCGCTACGGCGGCTCGGGGTTGCCCCGATCTAATCTGAGAGACTACTCTCGAAACATGTCTCTCAAGAATCCGTACGGGGATTTCGAGATCACCGAGCCGCAGGCGCTACGGGCGCTGGCCCACCCGGTGCGGCTGGCCATCCTCGAACACCTTCAGCGGCACGGCCCGGCGACGGCGACCGGGCTCTCGCCGCACGTCGGCGCCACACCGTCGGTGGTCAGCTGGCACCTGCGACACCTCGCGACCTTCGGACTGGTCAACGACTGGGACGGCGCCACCAGCAAGCGGGAACGCTGGTGGCAGGCCGTCGCCCGGGGCTTCCGCTTCACCGCGCCCGACAGCGCCGAAGGGCAGTCCGCCAGCCAGCAGTTGCGCGGCGAGATGTTCGCCCGCAACGCCGACGCGCCCCAGCAGTGGCTGCTGCGCGAGGAGCCCCGGCTGGACCCCGAGTGGCGCGCGCTGGCCGGCATGGCCGACACCCGGTTCGTGGCCACCGCCGACGAGCTCCGCCAGCTGGAGGAGTCGATCGAAGAGCTGATCGCCCCGTACGTGCGGCGCAAGGAGGAGTCGGCCCCGGACGGCGCGCGGATCGTCCGGATGCTGCGCTACCTCCTGCCCGAGCCCGGCGACGACGACGCGGCCACGTCATGACCGCCACCGGCACCGGCTCCCTGAGCGCCACCGGCGCCGTGCCCCCGCCAGCCCTGCACCGCGACCGACGGTTCCGCACCTTCTGGATCAGCGAAACGATCTCCCAGTTCGGTGACCGGATCAGCGAACTGGCTCTGCCGCTGATCGCCGTCACCCTGCTCACCGCGACGCCCATTCAGGTGAGCGTCCTCACCGCGCTGATCTGGCTGCCCAACCTCCTGGGCCTCTTCCTCGGTGCCTGGGTCGACCAGCGCACCCACAAGCGGCGACTCCTGATCATCGCGGACCTGGTCCGCGCCGCGGTGCTGCTCAGCCTGCCGGTGGCCTACCTGTTCGACGCGATCACCCTCACCCAGCTCTACCTGGTGGCACTGCTCACCGGCCTCGGAGCGGTCCTGTTCGCCATGGCGCGTCAGGCGTTCTTCGTCGCGCTGGTGCCGCGATCGGCGTACGTGGACGCGAACAGCAAGCTGAGCATGAGCCGGTCGCTGTCGTTCATCGCCGGCCCGGCCGTCGGCGGCGGGCTCGTCCAGGCCCTCAGCGCGCCGGTCGCGATCCTCGTCGACGCGGTGTCGTTCCTCGGCTCCGCGCTGCTGCTCCACCGCATCCCGGTGACCGAGACGCCGCCACCGCCGCGTCGAACGTCCACGCTGGGCCTGGTCCGCGAAGGGCTCACGCTGGTGCTGCGGCACCCGGTGCTGCGGGCCGCCCTCGGTTGCACCAGCACTGTCAACTTCTTCACCTTCATCGCCGGCGCGCTGCTGGTGCTCTACGCCAGCCGCGAACTCAACCTGTCGGCCGGCGCGATCGGCATCGCCCTCGGGTTCGGAGCGCTCGGCGGCTTCGCGGGAGCGGCGCTCGCACCACGGGTCTCCCGCGCCATCGGCCTGGGTCGTACCGCCATGATCGGTGCGGTGCTCTTCCCCGCGCCGCTGGCGTTCACTGCGCTGGTCTCCGGACCGACCCGGACGAAGGTGGCGATGCTGGCGGCCATCGAGCTCGTCTCCAGCATCGGGGTGATGCTCATGGACGTGAACCTCAACGCCCTGCTCACCGCCGTGACACCCGACGACGCGCGGGGACGCCGGGCCGGCGCCTACAGCGCCGTCAACTACGGCATCCGACCGCTCGGCGCGTTGGTCGGCGGCACCTTGGGCACCACCATCGGGCTGCGGCCCACCCTGGCCATCGCCGGCCTCGGCGGCGTGCTCGCCGTGCTGTGGTTGATCGCGTCACCGGTGCGCCACATCCACACCCTCGACGAAACGGCGACCTGATCGACGAGGCGGCGCGGTGTCCAGGGCCGCGGCCCAGGACACCGCACGTCAGGCGGTCTGCGCCAGCAGGATCCGGGCCAGCTCGGTGGGCTGGGAGAACATCGGCCAGTGGCCCGTGTCCATGGTGACCAGTCGCCACTGGTCACTGGTCAGCAGCTTGGCCACCGTGTCGTTGGGCTCGGGCCCGTCGAGCAGGCACTTGACGTACGTCGCCGGCAGCTCACCCAGCGGCCGGCCCACCACGGCCGGCTCGGTCAGCGTCGCGCCCGGATGTGGCGTGGAACCCTCGATCAGACGGGCGACCTGCTCGTCGGTGAGACCCTGACCATCGAAGTCGGCCGCGCCGAGCGGCGCCCAGTCGCCGCCATTGTCGGCGAGCTGCGCCTCGAACGCCGCCTGGCCCTGCCACCAGCCGGAGGCGAACGACCCACCGTCGACCGGCACCTCGGAGTCCACGAAGACCACCCGGCTCAACCGGTCGCCGATCCGCTCGGCTGCCTGACCCACCGGAATGCCCGAGTAGCTGTGCCCGACCAGCACCACATCGTGCAGGTCGCCGCGCTCGATCTCGTCGATGATGTCCTGCACGTGGGTCTGCTGCCCGGCCGGGACACCCCGCTTGTCGGCGAGGCCGGAGAGGGTCAGCGGGTGGGTGCAGTGCCCGGCCGCCCGCAGGGGCGGCACCACCTCGTCCCACGCCCACGCCCCCAGCCACGCCCCTGCCACCAACACGAAATCAGCCATGGCCGGGACCCTAGCGACACCCTGCGACAGCGCCGACACGTCAGGACAGGTGCGTGCCTGGGCCGATGACCGCGAATGGTCAGGCGGTGGCGTCGAGCCGGGCAGCGATCTGCGTCGGCAGGGGATAGCTTCGTTCGACCGGCAGTTGGTCCATGGCCGCTCGCACGTCCCGTGCCCGCACCAGTTCCCGTACGCGCTCGACAGTGGGGGTGATGTCCGTGACGCTGACCGTCCAGCCGTCGACGTACCGGGCGACAGCTTCGCCGGACAGTCCGACCTGCAAGGACCGGTAGGGCAACGCGCTCAGGTGCAATGTCCGTTCCGGATCCCACTGCACCCGTACCGGGCTGGCCTTGAGTTGCCGCGACCACGTCGCCCGATCACCGTGCAGGCCCTGGTCGTAGTGACTCAGACAGGCCCGCGCCAGCGCCCACTCGAAGCCCTCCCGCGTGATATCGATGGACAGCACGCGCTCCTGCCCAGGCTTGGTGGCCCAACCACAGCGGTACATCATCCACAGGAACGACGGCTTGATCCAGGTCATCCGGTCACGCTTGAAGGGGGCCACGAAGCGACCAGCGGCCACCGCCGGCAGCGCGATCTCCGCTGGGTACGCCTGGTACACGGTGATCGTGTCGGCAGAGAAACGAGCACGGATCTGACGGGCGGGAACGGACACCCTGCGATCTTGACCCATCCGACCGCACCCTCTCCACCGAAATTTCGCGCCCCAGGATGGGGGAAACCCGGTGCGGATCGGCGGCTGCCGTACTCAGCACTCAGACGTGGTCCCGGGCGGGCGGCCCGATCTCGACGGGCATCCGGTAGATCCGGGCCGGGTAGTCGACGGCCGCGACGCCGCCGTTGAGCCCAGCGGTCAGGTGCAGTTGGGCCGCCGGCATCCAGAGCCGGGCATCGGCGTCGAGCCACATCGCGTCCACCCAGGCCAGTCGGGGGTCGGCGACGAGCGTCCGTACGCTGCGGTCGGGTGCGAGGACGAGGAGACGCCGCCGTTCCAGGTCGCTGAGATAGATGGTGCCGGTGGCGTCGATGGCCGTGCCGCCGGTGCTGGGTGTGTCACACCAGCGTTCGACAGCCTGGGCCAGCTCGTCGGGGGACACCGACGGGTCGTCCAACCACCGGGTGGCGACCCGGGACATTCCGCCGGAGGCCGGCTGGTAGTAGAGCCAGCGACCGTCCGGCGACACCTCCAACTGGTCCAGGTGCAGGCGTACCTCGGCGCCGTCCGGGTCACGCAGCACGCGACCGTCGGCGACCACCGGGCCGCCCGTCGTGCTCGGATGCCCGTCCAGCACCCGCCTCGACCGACCCGAGTCGAGATCGAGCACGATGAGGCCCGCCGCCCCGGCGTCGCTGACATACGCCACCCGGCCGTTGAAGCGGACGTCGTCGACGTAGCTGCCCGGGTGCACCGCCTCGTCGAGGTGGTAGACCCGCTCCACGCGGTCGTCGTCCGGGTCGACAACGATCAGCCGAGCGCCGCCCGGCACCTGCGCGCCGCCGATCCGCGGCGAACCCGAGTCGACGATCCACAACCGGCCGTCCGGGCCGGCGCGCAACCCGTTGACGTGCACGAACGCCCCGTCCGGCGGCTGGTCGGGACGGTTCCAGGCGACATCGGGGTACGGGACACGACGCCCGTCCGGCAGCGCCTCCGCCACCTGCACGCCGAGCCGATCCGCCGACGGGTAGCTCAGGAACACCCGCCCCCGCACAGTGGTCACGCCTGTGCACACCCGGTCTTCCTGGAACACCGGCGTCAAACGGTGGTCCTGTTCGGTGGGCAGCGACAACATCGCGCGGTATCCCCGCAGCGTGCCGGCCGAAACCGCCGGTTGAAGCCGCCGCCGTGCTCAGCGCATCTGCGGTGCCGGGGGGCCGACCCGGGCGGCGAGCCGCTTCGGAGCCATCACGCAGTAACTCTCGGTGAGCAACTCACCCACCTCCTCCCAATCGGTGTTGTCGTCCAGGACCATGCCCACCACGGTCGGGCTCCAGTCCGGTTTGTAGAAGGGGTGCCCGGTGGCGAGGAGCCCGGCGATCTCGTCGAGTGGCGACCGGAAGGTCAGCAGGCAGGCGGGCTGGTCGAGTGCGGCGGCCCGTGCGTGCACCGGCTGGCGATCGGGGTCGACGGTGAGCACGTGGGCGATGGTCCGCTTGCGAATCCGCCAGCGGGTGCCCACCCAGGCAGGCTCCTCGTAGGTCTCCGGCAGGCCGAGACAGATCGGCCGTAGCCGGTCGAGGACCTCGGGCGGGACGTCTCCGGGTGCGGTCACGGGCAACGACGCTAGCCGTACGGTGTGACAAGTTCCGCTCGTCGAACCCCACCCCGCCCGGTGGTGCGCGCCCTGCCGATCCGCCAGGATGGGCCGGGGCGACAGTGGGCCGTCGCCTTGGCCCAACCAGCCGCCCGTGCCCGCTGAGGAGTGCCGTGCCGTCCACCCTGCTCTCCCGCCGTGACCTCGACTTCCTGCTGCACGAGTGGCTGCGGGTGTCCGAGCTCGTCGAGCGCCCCCGCTACGCCGAGCACTCCCGGGAGACCTTCGACGACGCCCTGGATCTCGCCGAACAGGTGGCCACCGAGCAGTTCGCCCCGCACAACCGCGCCGCCGACCTGGCCGAGCCCACCTTCGACGGGCAGCGGGTGCGGCTGATCCCGCAGATCCGTGCCGCGTTGGACAGCTTCGCCGAGACGGGCCTGCTCACCGCCGGGCTGGACGCCAGTGTCGGTGGCCTGCAACTGCCGCACGCCGTCGCGGCGGCGTGCTTCACCTGGTTCCAGGCTGCCAACGTGGCCACCTCGGCGTACCCGTTCCTCACCCTGGGCAACGCCAACCTGCTGCTGGCCCACGGCAGCCCCGAGCAGGTGGACACCTACGTCCGGCCGATGCTGGACGGCCGATTCTTCGGCACCATGTGCCTGTCCGAGCCGCACGCCGGCAGCTCGCTGGCCGACATCACCACCCGCGCCGAGCCGCAGGCGGACGGCACGTACCGGCTGCACGGCACCAAGATGTGGATCTCCGGTGGTGACCACGAGTTGGCCGAGAACATCGTCCACCTGGTGCTGGCGCGCATCCCGGGCGCGCCGCCCGGGGTCAAGGGCATCTCGCTGTTCATCGTGCCGAAGGTGCTGGTCGGCCCGGACGGGACGCTCGGTGAGCGCAACGACGTGGCGCTGGCCGGGTTGAACCACAAGATGGGGTTCCGGGGCACCACCAACACCCTGCTCAGCTTCGGCGACGGCGCGCACACCCCGGCCGGCCGCGCCGGAGCGGTGGGTCACCTGGTCGGCGCGCCGCACCAGGGTCTGGCGCAGATGTTCCACATGATGAACGAGGCCCGGATCGGGGTCGGGGCGGGCGCCACCGCGCTGGGTTACACCGGCTATCTGAAGAGCCTGGCGTACGCGAAGGAGAGGCCGCAGGGCCGGCCGGTCGGCGCGAAGGACCCGGCCGCCGCGCAGGTGCCGATCATCGACCACCCTGACGTACGACGGATGCTGCTGGCCCAGAAGAGCTACGTGGAGGGGGCGCTGGCGCTGGTGCTCTACTGCGCCCGGTTGCTCGACGAGCAGAGGACCGCACCGGCCGAGGCCGACCGCGAGCGCGCGCACCTGCTGCTGGACGTGCTCACCCCGATCACCAAGAGTTGGCCGTCACAGTGGTGCCTGGCGGCCAACGACCTGGCGATCCAGGTGCTCGGGGGCGCTGGCTACACCCGCGACCACGACGTGGAGCAGCACTACCGGGACAACCGGCTCAACCCGATCCACGAGGGCACCCACGGCATCCAGGCACTGGATCTGCTGGGGCGCAAAATGGTCATGCAGGGCGGCGCAGGTCTCACCCTGCTGACCACCACGATCGGTGACACGGTCGAGCGGGCCCGCAAGGTCGGGGGAGAGGCGTCCGAGCTGGCCGAGCGGCTGGCCGCCGCGGTGGACCGGGTCACCGCTGTCACCCGTCGACTGTGGGCTGACGGTGACCCGGTGCTCGCGCTGGCCAACGCCAGCGCCTACCTCGAGGCCGTCGGGCACGTGGTGATCGCGTGGATGTGGCTGGAGCAGGTGCTGGTGCTGCCGCCGGAAGGCGCCGGCGACGCGTTCCACGCCGGCAAGCGGCAGGCCGCCCGCTACTTCTTCACCGTCGAGTTGCCCCGGACCGGCCCGCAGTTCGACCTGCTGGACAGCCGGGACCGGACCACGCTCGACATGCGCCCGGACTGGTTCTGACCCTCAGCGTCGTCGGCCCTGGTGCTGCACCGCCTGCCGCCCCTTGACGACGCCCCAGACGATCACGATCACCAGCGCGATCAGACCGATGATGATCAGCCAGCGGACCGCCTCGAGGATCAGGCCGAGCAGGATCAGCACGCCGGCGACCACGCCGACGACCCAGAGCAGTGCACGCATGTCGACCTCCAGTGACCGGCCGTGCCTGGTGCGGCCGGCCCCGGTTTCTCATTCCCCGTCCGGCCGACACCATGCGCGGGCGGCACACCCGACGTCGATCAGGGGCCGGTACGCGCCACGTAGACGGTGTTCGCCGACTCCCCGCCGGTCAGCGGGTTGGCGAACGGCACGACATGCGCGCGTACGCTCACGAACACCTCACTGAGCGCGGCGGTGAACTCGGCGTCCGGCGGGTCGTCCGACCAGAGCGCGAAGACTCCCTCGGGGCGTAGCAGGGCGGCCAGGCGACGCAACCCGGCCGGCGGGTAGAACGCCGCGTGGCTCGGGTGCAGGACGTTGCGCGGGGAGTGGTCGACGTCGAGCAGGACCGCGTCGAACCGCCGGCCGGGCACCTCGGCGTCGAAGCCGGTGTCACCGGCCACCGCCGCGAAGAAGTCGGCCTGGACGAAGCGGGTCCGGGGGTCCTCGGCGAGCCCCGCCGCGAACGGCAGCAGCCCTCGTTGGTGCCAGTCGATCACGTCCTCGATCGCCTCCACCACGAACAGTGAGCGCACCCGGGGGTCGCCCAGCGCCGCGCAGGCGGTGTAGCCCAGCCCGAGGCCGCCCACCACCACGTCGAGCGAATCACCGGCCACCTCGGCGAGACCGAGCCGGGCCAGCTCGATCTCCGCGACCGGGAAGAGGCTGGACATCAGGTACTCGTCGTCGAGCTTGACCTCGTACACCTCGACCTGGAGTGCCGGGTCCCGGCGTCGGCGCAGGCTGATCGCGCCGATCGGCGTCTCCCGCCAGGCCAGCTCTTCGAAACGCGCGCCCACGGGTGCCCCCTCGTCGCCGGATTCGTCCACGGATGGTAGCGGTTGCCCCGCGACGGGCGGCCACGCAGGGTCCACGGGACATTGACGCAGCGCATATCCTGTGCCCGGCCGATCCACCGGAGGGGACTCATGCCGTCGCGGCAGGACCAGCTGCACTCCTACCAGTTCAGCGTCCAGCGTGCGGTCGCCGCCCTGGTCATGCGGGAGACCGACCCCGCGCAGTCGCCGTTTCGGCGGCTGGCCGGCGCCGGCCTGGCCAGCGTCCTGGTCGCGGCGATCGGGCTCGGTGGCTTCGCCCTCTACGGCCTGTTCGCCGGCGGCGGCAAGGGCTGGCGGGACCCGGGTGCGGTGATCGTGGAGAAGGAGTCCGGCGCCCGGTTCGTCTACCGCGAGCAGAAGCTGCACCCGGTGCTCAACTACGCCTCGGCGCTGCTCATCGTCGGTGCGGACCGCTCGAAGACCGTCCTGGTGTCCCGACGCACGATCGACGGAGTGCCGCGCGGGCTGCCGTTGGGCATCGCCGACGCACCCGACTCGCTGCCCGCCCCGGGCCGGCTGGCCGCCACGGCGTGGACGGTCTGCTCGACCGTCCCGGCCGGCACGGGCGTCGAGGCGCCCCGCTCCGCGTTGCTGATCGGCACCGAGCCCGACGGCGGTCGGCCGTTGGGCGACGACGCGCTGCTCCTGCGCCACCCCGACGGCGGGCTGCACCTGGTCTGGCATCAGCGCCGCTACCTCGTCCGTGATCCGAGCCGGGTGCTGGCGGCGCTCGCCACCACCCGAGCCCAGGCGGTCGGGGTCGCGCCGGCACTGCTCAACTCGCTGCCCGCCGGCACCGACCTCGCCCCACTCGATCTGCCCGCGTTGGGTCGGCCCGCCACCCGGGTGCCGGGTGCCGCGATCGGCACTGTCTACCTGGTGAGCAACTCCGGCGGCGGTCGGCAGTACGCGGTGGCGCTCGACGCCGGCCTGGCCGGCATCACCGAGTTGCAGGCGGGGTTGCTGCTGGCCCGCACCGGGCAGGTGGCACCGGTGCCGATGACGTTGGGCCGGTTCGCCGCGCTGCCCACGGTGCCTGATCTCACGCCGACCGGCCCGAACGCCCCGCCACCGACCCCGCCCCGGCTCGCGGCCGGCGACGGCGGGGCGCTCTGCACGCGCATCGGTGACGACGGCGGGGTTGGTGAGATGCGGTGGGGCGTACCGCTGCGGGACCTGACGGCCGTGCCCCGTACGGCGCGGACCGGCGGCGCGGTGCTGGCCGACCACGTGGTGGTGGAGCCGGGCCGCGGCGCGGTGGTCGAGGCCGCCGCAGCGCCCGGCGCGACCGGCGGCGCGGTCTCCGTGGTCACCGACCTGGGCCGACGGTACGTGCTGGCCGACCGGGAGGTGCTCCCGATGCTCGGCTACCGCGACGTGCGGCCGATGCGGTTACCGTCCGGGCTGGTCAGCCTGGTACCTGCCGGCGCCACCCTCGACCCGGTCGCCGCCCGCGCCGTCGCCGCCGGGGACTGACCCTCACCCGAAACCCGCCGGCACCGGAGTGGCCGCGGTGATCAAGAGGTTTGCGTCAGAACCTGGCACGAACCTGACGCACATCTCTTGATCACCGGAAGCGACGTGTGGCAGGGGGTGCTCAGTCGGCTGGGCGGCGCAGGACGGTGACCGCGAACGGCGCGTCGTCGCGCCACGGGCGCAGGTCCCAGGTGGCGAAGCGCTGCTCCACGCGCAGCCCGGCGGCCACCGCGTCGGCGTCGAACGCGGTCAGCGGGTAGCCGCGCTCCGTGCCGAAACCCACTGTCAGCACACCATCGGGTCGCAAATGCGCCGCCACCCGGCGCAGCACCTCCGGTTCGGTGCCGACGGCGACGAAGGCGAGCACGTTACCGGCCAGCACCGCCGCGTCGAACGGCTCGGCCTCACCCAGCGCCGGTAGATCCAACTCGGCGAGGTCGGCGACGAGCCACGTCGGGCCGGGATAGTCGGCGCGGGCGGCCTCCACCAGCGCGGGGTCGGCGTCCACCCCGACCACCGTGTGGCCCCGCTCGGCCAGCGCGGCACCGACGCGTCCGGTGCCGCTGCCGGCGTCGAGAATGCGGGAGCCGGGAGCGACGAGGGCGTCCACCAGTCGGGCCTCGCCGGCCAGGTCCGCGCCCTCGGCCACGAGCTTGCGGAACCGGTCGATGTACCACTGTGAGTGCTCGGGACCGGTGTCGGTCGCCCAGCGGGTCGGGTTGGCCATGAGGCCACCGTATCCGGGCCGGTGGGGGCCGGGCGGGCGACCCGGACGAGACCATCATCCCTTCTCCGCGCCGCTGGTCAGGCCCTCGGTGAGCAGCCGTTCGCTGGCGAAGAAGAGGATCACGATGGGCAGGGTGAGCACGACCGACCCGGCCATCAGCACCGTCTTGGGGACCTCCACCCCGTCGGCGAGCAGGGACAACCCCAGCGACACCGTCCACCTGTCGGGTTTGTCGACCAGGAACAGCAGGGCGAAGAGGAACTCGTTCCAGGCGATCATGAAGTCGTAGAGCGCGACCGCCATGATCGACGGCATCGCCAGGGGCAGGCTGACACGGCGGATGATGCCGAGTCGGCCGGCGCCGTCGATGGCGGCGGACTCCTCCAGGCTGACCGGGATGGTCTCGAAGTAGTTCTTCAGCATGTAGACCGACACCGGCAACGTCTGCGAGATGTAGACCAGCACCAGACCGAACAGCGAGCCGCGCAGCCCGGCCCGGGTGAAGACCACGAACAGCGGGATCGCGATGACGATCGACGGAAACAGGTAGACCGCCAGGAACAGGAAGTCCACCTGTCGCCGGCCGAAGAACCGCAGCCGGGCCACCGCGTACGCGCCGGGGATCGCGACCAGGAGAGTGAGCACTGTCGCCGCGACGGCGACCAGCCCGCTGTTGCGGATGAAGGTGAGGAAACCCTGGCCGCCGTCGTCGGTGGCCTTGAGCACCTCGGCGTACGTGGCCACGGTCAGCTCACCGAAGCCGACCACCAGCGCCCCGGGGTCGAGCAGCAGCCGCTCGATGGGTCGTACCGAGAGCACCAGCATGTAGTAGAAGGGGAAGACCGTGATCACCAGGAACACGGCGATCACCAGGCGGCGCAGCCAACGCAGGCTCACCGTCTCGACGACGTCCCGGTCCATCAGCCCACCCTCCGTCCGAAGAAGCGCAGATAGATCAGCACGAACACGATGAGCACAACGGCCAGCACGACCGCCTGCGCGGCCGCGGCTCCGATGTCGGTACGGGCGGTCAGGAACTCGTACACCCGGACGCTGACCACCTCGGTGCCGGCCGCACCGCCGGTGAGCAGGTAGACGTCGTCGAACTTGTTGAACGTCATGATGAAGCGCAGCACGCCCAGCAGGGCGATCACCGGTAGCAGTTGCGGCAGCAGGATGTGCCGGAACCGTTGGGTGGGGGTGGCGCCGTCGACACGGGCGGCCTCCTCCAACTCGCCGGGCACCGCCTGGAGTCGGGCCAGCAGGAACAGGAACGCGAACGGGAAGTACCGCCACGCCTCGAAGACGATCACGGTGGCCAGTGCGGTCGACTCCTGGGTGAGGAACGGCACCGGGGCGTCCCAGCCGAGCAGGCGTTGACCCCACGCGTTGACGATGCCGAGCTGCGGGTCGAGCATCACCTGCCAGACGAACGTGACGGCGACCACCGGTGCCACGTACGGCAGCAGCATTGACGCCCGGACCAGGGTGCGACCCCGGAACGGCCGGCGGACGACCAGTGCGGCCACCAGGCCGAGCGCTATCGACCCGACGGTGCCGCCGATGCTGTAGATCAGGGTGACCCACAGCGTCTCGGCGAAGCCGGGGGTGTGCAGCACCCGGTCGATGTTGTCCATGGTGAACTCGCCGAACAGGCCGGTCTTGCGGAGCGTGGCCAGCCGGACCCGCTGGAAGGCGAGCACCACTGTCCACACGATCGGGATGCCGATGACCGCGATGGTGACGAGCAGGGTCGGTGCGACCAGCGCGAGCCCGGCCCGGGATTCGCGGCGGCGCAGGGTCAGCGGTCGGCGCCCGGGTGACGCCGGCTGCTCTCTGGTGGGGGAGCGGCCGGGGCCGGGCGCGGTGGTGGTCAATTGACGCCCGCCTTGATGGCGTCCACGTCCTTCGTGGCGCGCTTGGCGGTGCCCGCCGCGTCGGACTTGCCGGAGACGAGGTCGCCCAGCACCTTGGGCACCGGCAACTCGCCGAGCATGGCGCCGACGAGTTTGCCCTGCCCCTGGCTGAGGCCCCAGCGCCCGAAGGTGTCCGGGCTGCGGCGCAGCGTGGCCAGCACCTCGTCGCCGTACACGTCGGTGAGGGGCTTCTTCGCGTCCACGCCCGCCTGGCTGGTGTTCCAGGCGGTCAGGTACGCCTCCGGCTCAGTGGGGGTGCCCTTGCGCACCGGGAAGCGGCCCTCCGGCGACATGCCGAACCAGCGTGGGTAGCCGTCACCGAGCATGTACTCCACGAAGGACTTCGCCGGGTCGGCCACCGCGCCGTCGAGGACCGCCCACGAGCTGATCTCGCCGTACTGGGCCGGTTCGGTGCCGTTCGGGCCCTTGATCGCGGTGACGAACCCGCTGTTCTTCGCGAGGAACGCCGGGTCCGCCTGGCACTGCGGGCAGGTCGGCTTGGCGTCGTTGCGCAGCCCGGCCAGCTCGTCGAGGATGAACGGTGACCAGATCACCATGGCCGCCTTGCCCGCGAAGTAGGTGGCCCGCGTGGTGTCCACGTCCTGCGCGCCCTTCACCGAGCTGGTGCGGATCAGGTCACCGTAGAAGCGGAACGCCTCGACGCACTGGGGCGAATCCAGTGTCACCTTTCCCGAGTCGTCGGTGAGCTGGCAGCCGTTGGCCAACGCCAGGTGCTCGAAGGTCTGTTGGGTGAACACGTCGCTGGGGGCGGTCGCCGCGGTGATGCCGGCGACGCCGCCGGTGTTCAGTCTTGCCGCGGCGGTGGTGATTCGCTCGTAGGTGTCGGGGGCGGGCAGGCCGGCCGCGGCGAACAGGTCCTTGCGGTAGACGAGCAGCTGCCCCCAGCCGTCGCTGGGCACGGAGAGCTGTGTGCCGTCGTCGGAGGTGAGCTCCAGCGCTCGGGGGGAGAACGTCTGCTTGCCCAGCTTGTCGACGACCTCCGCGTTCGCCGAGGCGTGCAGCAGCTCGTTGCCGGCGAGCGTACGGATGCCGGCGAGCGAGACCGACCCGACCACGTCGGGCAGGTCGCCGGCGGCGGCGTTTGCGGCGATCAAGGAGGGGAACTGGTCCTCGTTGACGGTCACGAGATCGACCTGGATCCCGGTCTTGGCGGTGAAGTCGGCGATGATCGCCTTGGTGGCGGTGACCCGGTCGGCCACGTCCTCCAGGCTCCAGACGGTGATCTTCTTGCTGTTGCTGTCGGATGCGTCGTCGCCGCAGGCCAGCAGGGTGGACGTGGTCAGTGCCAGGATCACTGTGGTGGCGAGTATCCGCCTCGGAGGTGCTGACATCGGTGGCACTCCTCTCGAAGGGTACATGAAGGATCCAACACCTTCGATTGATCAATAGCAAGACATATGGCGATTTTTTGCTATCCTGGAGCCCAGTGCTACCGGGATGTGACACATGGGCAACTGGGTGGTCTCTCTCGCCGGGCCTCGACGCATCAGCCTCGAGCCCTGCCCGCCGGATCCGCTCGGCCCCGGCCAGGTCCGAGTCCGCACCTGCTACTCGGGCATCTCCGCCGGCACCGAGCTGACCCTCTACCGGGGCAGCAATCCCCGGCTCAGCAAGGACTGGGACGACGCCGCCCGGATGTTCGTCCCCCGACAGACCCCGGTTCCGTACCCGTTGATCGGCTTCGGCTACGAAGAGGTCGGCGAGGTCGTCGAGGTCGCGCCGGACGTCACCGACCGACACCCGGGGCAGCTCGTCTGGGGCATCTGGGGGCACCGAGCCGAGGCCGTGCTCGCCGCCGACGCGGTCCGCGTGCTCCCCGCCGGGCTGGATCCGCTCGCCGCGGTCTTCGCCCGCCCCGGCGCCATCGCGCTGACCGCCGTGCTCGCCGGTGACCTGCACCTCGGCGACTGGGTAGGCGTCTTCGGCCAGGGCGTCATCGGGCTGCTCGCCACCCGGCTCGCCGTGCTCTCCGGGGCCCGGGTGGTGGCCGTCGACCCGGTACCCGACCGGTTGGAGCACGCCGCCCGGTACGGCGCACACTCGACTGTGGACGCCACTGTCACCTCCGCCGCCGCCGTGCTGCGCCAGGCCACCGCCGGCCGGGGCGCCGACGTCTGCCTGGAGTTGTCCGGCGCGTACCCGGCGCTGCACGAGGCGATCCGCTCCACCACCCACGCCGGCCGGGTCGTGGCCGCCGGCTTCTACCAGGGCCAGGCCGACGCGCTCGGCCTCGGCGAGGAGTTCCACCACAACCGCATCCAGTTGGTGGCCGCCCAGGTCTCCGGGCCCACCCCCGCGCCGAGCATGGCCGGCCGGTGGACCGGAGACCGGGTCGCGCAGACCTTCATGGACCTGGTGGCCGACCGCAGCGTCGACCCGCTGCCGCTGGTCAGCCACATCGTCGACGCCAGCGCGGTCGCCGACGCCCTCGCGCTGCTCGACCGCGGCGCCGGTGACGTCCTCCAAGTCGTGCTGAGGTTCTCATGACCACCATCGCGCTGGCCTGTCAGGAACAACTCCTGCCGGGCACCAACCTGATCCAGAAGTACGCCCTCGCGGCCGCCCTCGGCTACCAGGGCATCGAGCTACGCGGCCGCGGCGACCTGGCGTTCGCCCGCCGGTTGCCCGAGCTGCGCCGGGCCCGCGCCGCCGGGGTGGTGATGCCCACCGTCTGCGTCGAGATGGACCACTTCATCGGCGACTTCGACCCCGCCCGGTCCGCCGATGCCGTCCGTAACCTGCGCTCCCAACTCACGGTGATCGCCGAGCTGGGTGGCGTCGGGGTGATGACCCCGGCCGCCTGGGGGATGTTCTCCCGACGACTGCCGCCGTTCGATCCGCCCCGCCGGCCGGACGGCGACCGGCAGGTGCTCCTCGACGCCCTCGGCGAGCTGGGCGAACACGCCCGGGCCGAGGGGGTCACTCTCTTCCTGGAACCCCTCAACCGGTACGAGGACCACATGGTCAACCGTCTCGACGAGGCGGTGGCGCTCTGCGCCGCGCTCGGGTTGCCGTCGGTCCGGGTGGTCGCCGACACCTTCCACATGAACATTGAGGAGGACGACGTGCACCGCGCGCTGCGCGCCGCCGCGCCGTACCTCGGGCACGTCCAGGTCAGCGACTCCAACCGCTACCAGCCCGGCGCCGGGCACCTGGACTGGCCGGCGCTGGTGCGCACCCTGCTGGAACTGGACTACCGGGGCTGGCTGGCGCTGGAGTGCCGGCTCCGCGGCGACCCGGTCCGGGCCCTGCAACAGGCGGCCACGGTGCTGCGACACGCGCTGCCCCGGCGGGCCGCCGCGTGACCGCCGACGCCGGGCCGACAAGCGTCGACGCGACCGCCGGTGTCGGTCTGCCCGCTGACACCGGGGCGACGCGCGCCGACACCGCCGGCACGGGTGGCCCGGCCGACGCGGCCGGGCTGCGTCGCCTCGCGATCGACACGCTCGACGCCAACTGGGAGCACGACCACACGGTGCCCTCACGCACGCTCTACCCGCACCAGTGGAGCTGGGACTCCGCGTTCATCGCGATCGGGTTGGCCCAGGTCCGTCCCGACCGCGCCTGGCGGGAGCTGGCCAGCCTCTTCGGGGCGCAGTGGGCCGACGGACGGGTGCCACACATCGTGTTCAACCCGGCGCTGCGGGTCGGCGCGTACTTCCCGGGGCCGGAGATGTGGCGATCGGCCGACGTGCCGGGAGCACCGACGGTCGCCACCTCCGGTCTGGTCCAGCCGCCGGTGCACGCGCTCGCCGCGTTGTTGGCGTATCGGCGGACGCCCGACCCCAGCGCCCTGGCCGCGTTGCGCGTGCTCTACCCCGCGCTGGTCGCCCAACAGCGCTACCTGGCCGACCGGCGGGACGTGGCCGGTGACGGACTGGTCTGCATCGTGCACCCGTGGGAGTCCGGGTTGGACAACAGCCCGGCGTGGGACGAGCCGATGGCCGCGGTGCCGGCCGAGGCGGCAGTCATGCGGGCGTACCGTCGGCACGACACCACGCACGCCGACGCCGCGCACCGCCCCACAGACCTCGACTACGCGCGTTACCTGGCGATCGTCGCCGCCTACCGCGACCACTGCTACTCCGACCGGGACCTGGCCGGCGGGCATCCGTTCCTGGTGGAGTGCCCGCTGTTCAACGCGGCGTTCGGGGCCGCCGAACACGCCCTCGCCGAGATCGCCGCGCTCGTCGGTGGCGACCCCGGGCCGCACCGGGTCCGCGCGGCCCGCATCACCGAAGCATTGGTACGCCGGCTGTACGACCCGGACACCGGCACGTTCCAGCCTCGTGACCTGCGCACCAACCGTCTGCTGAGCGCCCGTACCGTGCTCGGGCTGACCCCGCTGATCCTGCCCGACCTGCCGACCCGGCATGTCGACGCGCTGGTCGTCGAGGCTCGGTCGGCGCGCTTCGGGGTGGCCCGTCGGATGGACCGGCCGCTGCCCACCCACGACCGCACCGCACCCGACTTCGAGCCGCTGCGTTACTGGCGTGGGCCGAGCTGGCTCAACATCGGCTGGCTGGTCCGGCGTGGGCTGCTCGGTCACGGGCACCCGAAGCTGGCCGCCGGGCTGCGCCGCTCGATGATCGCTCTGGTCGCCGGGGCCGGCTGCCACGAGTACTTCCACCCGGACACCGGTGCCGGGCTGGGCTCACCGGCGTTCAGCTGGAGCGCCGCGCTGCTGCTCGACCTGCTCGCCGACTGAGCGCGCTGCCGGGTGGTAGCGTCCCCGATCCCGGCGGCAGCAAGGAGCATCGTGCGCGAGATCGACAAGGTGGCCTGGATCCTCGTCGAGGACGGTCGGGTGCTGAGCACCCGGTCGGTGGGCAAGGACGTCTGGTACCTGCCGGGCGGAAAGCGTGAGCCGGGCGAAACCGACCTGGAGACCCTGCGTCGGGAGATCGACGAGGAGTTGAGCGTCGAGGTCGACGTGCCAGGTGCCGTGCGCCTGGGCACCTTCACCGCTCAGGCGCACGGCCACACGACCGGCATCACAGTGCGGATGACCTGCTATCGGGCGGGCTATCGGGGGCAGTTGCGGCCAGCCAGCGAGATCGCCGAGATGGCCTGGCTCGGGTACGCGGACCGGCACCGCACCTCACCGGTCGACCAGATCATCTTCGACCACCTGCTGGCCGAGGGTCTGCTGGCCTAGCGGCAGTTTGTCGCGCCCGGGCAGGGGTAACCGGCCGAGCGTGACCGACGGCGACGGGTTCCCGTACTTCATCGACGCGGTGTCCCAACGGTCCGGCCTGCCCGCCGAGGAGGCCGCCGTGCTCGCCCGCGCCGTGCTCCAGACGTTGGCCGAGCGGGTGACCGGCGACGCGCCCGGGGACCTCGTCGGGCACCTTCCGAACGAGGTCGACGGCTACCTGACCGGCGCGGCCCCGGATCCGGCCGGGACGGCCCCTCCGGCCCCGGATCCGGCCGGGACCCTCGGCCCGGATGCTGCGGGCGACGGGTTGACCAGCGGGCTGGGCCTGGAGGTCGGCGGTGCCGGCACGACCCCGATGGAGGCCGGCCCGACGGAGTTCCTTCGGCGGGTGGAACAGCGTGCCGGGGTCGACCCGGCCACCGCCAGGGCCGGAACCGGGGCCGTCTTCGCCACGTTGCGCACGGCGATGACGGTAGGGGAATTCCAAGCGATGGTGGCGCGACTGCCGCGCGACGGCGGTCTCTGACCCGGCCCGGTCGCGGGTCACCTCGCCGGCCGCCAGGTGACTCATGCCTCGGGCACGTCCTCGGGCTCGGTGACCCAGGCGGAGAAGACCGGCACCCCGTGCCAGGGGCCGGTGACGCCGTCGGCCCGGGTGTCGGTGGCGACGGCCACCACCGCGTACGGGTGGCCGAAGCGCAGCTCGGCGGTGCGGGCCACACCCTCCGGCGGCATGCTGGTAATTCCGGCCATGCCGGTCACCGCCGCCGCCTCGAAGCCGTACCTGTCGAACCGGGCCACCGCCGTCTGCCGTGCCTTGAAGTCCTCCACCGGCAGCGCCAGCGCCGTCGCGAGCGTGGTCACCGCGGCGAGGAAACCGAGTGCCGGGGCCGTCAGGTCGTGGTCGTTCCGAGCGGACCAGCAGGGGAGGACAGCGTTGTGCCGCTCTTCGCGGCCGTCGCGGGCCCAGGTGTGTACCCGCTCCTCGGTCAGCGTCCAGAGCGGAGTCTCGCCGAGCGGCAGGTCGAACAGTGAGCGGCCGCCCGCCGGTGGGGCGCCGTCGGCCGCCCCGGCGCTGACGTCGTATGCGATGGCCAGCACCTCGGCCGCTGGCACCTGCGGCGCGGCGGCCACCGAGAGGACGACCAGCCCCGCGCCGTCGGTCGTCTGAGCGGGCGCGGCGTGCACGATCACGTCACCGGCCCGAGCGGTGGACACGATGGCGCAGCGGTGGCCCTCGCTCGGGCTGCGCAGTGCCCGCCGTAGTTGGCCGGCCCACGGGCTGTTGGCGCCGAGCGCGCGTGCGTCGGCGACGTCGAACGGGGTCGCCCAGGACACCCGGGTGGCCAACGCGCTGGCCAGGATGAACACCACCTCCGAGAGGGATACCTCATCCGACTCGAACTTCAGGGGAAACGTCTCGATCAGGCCGAGGGTGTGCTCGCGCGCCCAGGCGTTCAACCCGGCCTGATCGGGCAGTGCGCCGACCTCGGTCGTGCGGGGCAGCGCGGCCCGCCACGCCGCCGATCCGTCGTCGCCCTGCCCCGCTGTGTGCCAGAGCGCGGTGGCGGACCCGACCAGCGGGTGCGGCGCGTCCAACAGTGTTCGGGCCACCTCGGCCGCGCTCGGCAGGTCGGTGCCCAGCGCCTGGGCCAGCTTCGCGGCGGCTCCGTCCGCTACGGCCGGATCAGTGTCGGCCGTCGTGGCGGTGACCGCGAGTAGCAGCCAGGCGCCGAGCGGGGAGGCGACGTGGTGCCTGTCGCCGACCGTCGCGTGCAGTCGCGCGGCGTACGCGGACAACGGGCCGTGCAGATCGCTCCTCATTCCCACACTCTGCCCGCCGACCCGGCTCACGACCACAGTTCGAACGGCTCGTCGATCTCCGTGCCGGCGAGAAAGGGGGTGATCAGCCGGGGGAGCTGCCCGGGGTAGAAGCGTTCCCGACTGGCCACCACCTCGGGCAACGGCCACCAGCGGAAGCCGAAGTAGTCCTCCCGCTCGTAGTCGAGCCGCTGCGCCTCGTCCACGTCCGGGCCAGGGCCGGCCAGCCGTACGGCGACGACGACCTCGTCCTGGACGTGCCGCAACTGGCGGTGCAGGAAGCTCGCCCGCCGCCGCCAGTTCGGCGTACCAACCTGGTCGGTGGTGATCACGATCCCGGTCTCTTCCCGCAGTTCCCGTACCGCGGTGTCGCGACAGGTCTCGCCGGGATCCATGCCACCGCCGGGGAGCTCCCACCAGGTGCCCAGCCGGGCGTGGTCCGGGTCGCGGGTGTGGAACAGCAACACCCGGTCGGTGTCGTCGACGACCACGACCCGCACCGCGCGTCGCTCCAGGATCGGCAGGTCACGGGGCAGCTCGTTCATGGGGCCAGTCTGTCGTAGCGTCTCCTTCGGCGGCGGGTAGGCTGCCCGCCGTGGCTGGTCTGTTGAGGAATGTCGCGGCACGTATCTCCCGGGTCGGTGCGGTGATCCCGTCGCCCCGGCGCACCGGGCCGGCGCCCGCGCAGGTGGCCCGCCGCCGTCAGGTGAGCGCCTTGCAGCGTCGGGAGTTGACCTACGCTCCGGAGCGCGACGGCCAGGCCGACCCGGGCGAGATCGTCTGGACGTGGGTGCCGTACGAGGACGACCCCCGCCAGGGCAAGGACCGGCCGGTGCTGGTCGTCGGGCGGCACAGCCGGACCCTGTTCGGGCTGATGCTGTCCAGCCAGAGCGACCGGGACGGGCAGCGGCACTGGTTCGCGCTCGGGCCGGGGGAGTGGGACCGGGACAACCGGCCGAGCTGGGTCCGGTTGGACCGGGTGCTCACCATGCGCGAGGACAGCATCCGCCGGGAGGGTGCCGTGTTGGATCGGCCCCGGTTCGACCGGGTCGGGCAGGCGTTGCGCGCCGGTTACGGCTGGCGCTGACCGCCGCGGGCGCGGATCGGCGGCGAGCCGCGCCCGGAGCTGCCCGGCAGTAGGGCGGCCCGGGGCGGTGACGCCCCTGGCGGTGAGGTCTATTCGCGGCTCGGACCGACCGCCGCGCCCTTCGCGTCCGGCGGCGGGTACGGCTGGTCGGCGAGGAGCCGGGCCAGGTGTGCGCTGTTGAGCGCCAGTGCCTTCGTGGTGCGACCGGTGGTGTCGGGCTTCGGGCCGGCGTCGCGGTAGTCCACCGTGTGCAGCGCCTCACCGACCCAGTAGGTCGCGGCGGCGGCGGCGACGGTGAAGCCCACCTCGTTGAGCGCCCCCTGCACCTCGGCGATGCTGTGGTGCGCGCCGTCCTCGTTGCCGACGACCGCGACGCCGGCCACCTTGCCGTAGGTGAGCAGCCGTCCCTCGTCGTCGGTCTCGGACAGCTCGGCGTCGAGGCGTTCGAGGACCATCTTGGTGACGCTCGCGGGCTGGCCGAGCCAGATCGGGGTGGCGATGATGAGGATCTGGGCGGCGAGCAGCTTGGCGCGGATGGCGGGCCAACCGTCGCCGTGGCCCTCGTCGGTCGACACCCCGAAGCGCACGTCGTGGTCGACCACCCGGACGATCTCGCCGTCCACGCCCTGACGGTTCAGTTCGGCCAACACCTCCCGGCCCAGTTGCTCGGAGCTGGAGGGGGCAGGCGACGGCTTGAGGGTGCAGTTGAGTACGAGGGCACGGATGCTCGGCACGAGGGGTTCCTCTCGTCGGTCGGCTGGGCCGTCCCTCCGCGTACCCGAATCATCTCCGCCCACGCCCCCCACCAGGCACACCTGATCAAGAGGTTTGCGTCAGAATCCGGGCCGACAGTGACGCGAACTTCTTGATCACCGCCAGCAGGCGGGGTGGGGTGGGGGTGGGTCGGTGGACGTGGTGGGGTGGGTCCGGGGAGAGTTTGGGCTTTGGTTGTCCACAGTGGACGAGGTTCCGCACGGGGCTGATCTGCGGGCTCGGCTCTGGCGGGGTGAGACGGGCGACGGCGAGCGGTATGCCGTCAAGGTCAGCGGTGGCGGTACGCCGGCCGGCCTGATCGTGACCGCGCACCTGGCCGAGCGGGGCGTGCCAGGTGTCGCGGCGCAGGTCCGCACCTGCGACGGACGCCTGTACGCCGAGCGTGACGGGCACCGCCTGTCCGTGGTCCCGTGGGTGTCCGACCTGCGGGCGCTGGACGGCCCGATGAGCGAGGCGCACTGGCGTGCCTACGGCGAACTGCTGGCCGCCGTGCACGCGGTGCCGGTGACCGACGAGTTGGAACGGCTGTTGCCAGGCGGCGGTGACGCGTACCCCTCGATCGTGGCCGCGACCCGGGACGTGGCCGGACGGCTCCGCGACCAGGCCGACTCCGGTGATCCGCTGGTCGCCGAACTGGCCGCCGTCTGGGCGGCGAACGCCGACCGGGTGTCCACGCTGCTCCGTGGGGTCGAGCGACTCGCCGTCGACCGGTCGGGGCCGGCGGTGGTCTGCCACGGCGACCCGCACCTGGGCAACCTCCTGCTCGGCGCGGACGGGCAGGTCTGGCTGATCGACTGGGACGACGCGGTGCTCGCCCCGCCCGAGTGCGACCTCATGTTCGTCCTCGGCGGGGTGCTCGCCTTCGCGCCGATCACTGCCGAGCAGCAGCAGGCGGTGCTCGCCGGCTACGGCAGGACCGACGTCGACCCGCTGCGCCTGGCCTGGTTTCTCGCGGTCCGCGCGCTCGACGACCTCAGCGACTGGACCCGCCAGGCGTTGGACCTCGACGTCGAGCCGGCCGACCGGGACCGGGCCGCGCGGATCGTGCGGGGGCTGGTGTCACCGGTGGGTCTGGTCACCCTCGCCGACGCGGCAGTGCGCGACCTCGACCGGCGGCTCTGAGCGGCGACCACGTCGCCGTCTACGCGGGACAAGAAGTAAGGCAAAGAGCGAATGCGCTCTCTGCCACCTCCAACATATATCGCACCCGGGGCCTTGCGGCAAGACCCGGGTGATGCCGCAGAATCTCCAGCCGACGCCCAAATCTGGGAAAATCGGGGGATTACATGATCGATGTCATCATTGCTGGCGGCGGGCCGACCGGCTTGATGTTGGCCACCGAGTTGCGGCTGCACGGACTGCACGCGCTCGTGCTCGAGAAGGAGACCGAGCCGACCAGCTACGTCCGCGCGCTCGGCCTGCACGCGCGAAGCATCGAGGTGCTGGACCAGCGAGGTCTGCTGGAGCGGTTCCTCGCGCTCGGAACGCAGTACCCGGTCGGGGGCTTCTTCGCCGCGATCCCCAAGCCGTCGCCGGGCGGGCTGGACACGGCACACGCGTACGTCCTCGGCATTCCGCAGACCATTACCGACCGTCTCCTGGGCGAGCACGCCAGCGAGGTCGGCGTCGAGATCCGGCGCGGCAGCGAACTCGTCGGGCTCAGCCAGGACGACGACGGGGTGACCGTGCGGCTGGCCGACGGCACGCAGGTGCGTACGCGCTACCTCGTCGGCTGCGACGGCGGTCGCAGCACCGTCCGCGGGCTGCTCGGTGTCGGCTTCCCCGGCGAGCCCAGCAGCGTCGAGACGTTGCTGGGCGAGATGGAGGTGGGCGTGCCACCGGAACAGGTGGCCGACGTGGTGGCCGAGGTCCGCAAGACCCATCTCCGATTCGGTCTCGGGCCCCTCGGAGACGGGGTGTACCGCGTCCTCGTCCCGGCCGAGGGGGTGGTCGAGGACCGCACCGTCCCACCGACCATCGAGGACTTCAAACACCAACTGCGGGTGTACGCGGGCACCGACTTCGGTGTCCACTCACCGCGCTGGCTCTCCCGCTTCGGTGACGCCACCCGGCTGGCCGAGCGTTATCGGGTCGGCCGGGTGCTGTTGGCCGGCGACGCGGCACACATCCACCCGCCGACCGGTGGGCAGGGGCTCAACCTCGGCATCCAGGACGCGTTCAACCTCGGCTGGAAACTGGCCGCCGAGCTCAACGGCTGGGCGCCGGAGGGGCTGCTGGACAGCTACCACAGCGAACGGCATCCGGTGGCCGCGGACGTGCTGAACAACACCCGGGCGCAGATGGTGCTGCTCTCACCCGAGCCGGGGCCGCGGTCGGTGCGCCAACTGTTGTCGGAGCTGTTGGACTTCGAGGACGTCAACCGGTACCTGATCGAGAAGATCACCGCGATCGGGGTCCGCTACGACCTCGGCGCGGGGCACGAACTGCTCGGGCGTCACATGCGTGACGTGCGGCTGAGGCGGGGGCGCCTCTACGAGCTGATGCGCGGCGGCCGGGGCCTGCTGCTCGACCAGACCGGCCAGCTCTCGGTCGCCGGTTGGGCGGAGCGGGTCGACCATGTCGTCGACGTCAGCGATGAGGTGGAGGTGCCCGGCGTGCTGTTACGGCCCGACGGGCACGTGGCGTGGGTGGGCGACGATCAGACCGACCTGCTCAGCCATCTGCCCAGGTGGTTCGGCGCGCCCGTCAGCTGAACGGTCAGCGTTCGCCGAGGAACGCGCTGTCGACCAGTTGGCGGGGCGATCGGGCACCACCGAGGCTCTTCGCCTGGTACATGGCCGCGTCGGCGCGGCTGAGTGCATCGGTGAGCTGGGCCGGGCCGGTCACCGGGGCGAGCCCGACGGACGCGGTGACCCGGACGCTGCACCCGGTCAGCCGGATCGGCGCGGCGACGGTCTCGCTGAGCCGGCGGGTTGAGTGCTCGATCCAGCGTCGGTCGACGGTGGGGCTGGAGAGCAGCCCGGCGAACTCGTCGCCGCCGAGGCGCGCCACGAGATTGTCCCCGGCGAAGCCGGCGAGGCGTTCGGCAACACTGATCAGCACCTGGTCGCCGGCGGCGTGCCCGTACCGGTCGTTGATCTGCTTGAAGTCGTCCAGATCGAGCACCACGGCGATCAGCGGCTGGCCGGCGGCGTCGGTGAGCAGTGCGGCTGCCAGGCGGTAGAAGGCTCGGCGATTGGGCAGCCCGGTCAGCGGGTCGTGACTGGCGGCGTGCCGTTCAGCGGCCAGTTCTGCCTGGAGGTGACCGATCTCGGCCTCGGCGCGCACCGCCCGTCGGCGTAGTTGCCAGGAGGAGAGCAGTGCGCCCGCCGCGCAGACGCCGGAGGCGACACTCATCGGATCCGGCACGAACCCTCCCATCGCCGCGACCGCCTCCAGCCTTCGGTTGACGCGGTACACCGCGTCGGGCCCAGTTTTGCCTGATCGTTGCCCGTCTGGGGGTAACACAAAGTGAACGGATGGGCACCGATCATGTGCGTTATCATGCTCGCCGTCGGATGCAGATGCAATAGCAGATGCACGTGCAGAACCGTCCAATGTCGATACCGCACCCCCTCGCCGTCACCGCTCCTCCCACGGCCACCGGCGGGCTCGTAACAGAAAGACGCCCCCATGCAGCAGCCACCCAATGGCGTACCGATCCACCAGTTGCCTCCGCTGAGCTGGCAGAAGAGTCGCCGCAGCAACCCCAGCGGCAACTGCGTCGAACTGGCCGAACTGCCCGAGGGAGCGGGCATCGCGGTCCGCAACTCACGACACCCGGAAGGGCCGGCGCTCATCTACACGGTGGATGAGATCGCCGCCTTCGTTCTCGGTGCGCGGGACGGAGATTTCGACCACCTGATCAACTGACCGTCCGGGGGCGGGTCGTCCCGGCGACGAGACTGATTCACCGGCGCGGAGGAGTTCACCTCACTGTCGGTCCATGGCATGCTTACACGTCGGCCGGGCCGGGGCGCCCGGCCGTCGTGGGTCGGTGTCCGGAGGTCCGCACGTGACGATGGTTCCCGCCGAGGGTGGCCCGACAACCGGGCCGACCGTGCTGCGCATGCTGCTCGGCGCCCAACTGCGCCGCCTCCGGGAGTCCAGCGGGGTGACCCGGGAGGGCGCCGGCTGGGAGATCCGCTCCTCCGAATCCAAGATCAGTCGGATGGAGCTCGGCCGGGTCGGCTTCAAGGAGCGCGACGTCGCCGACCTGTTGACCCTCTACGGCGTCACCGAGGACCACGAGCGTGACGCGCTGCTCAAGCTCGCGCGGGACGCGAACAGCCCCGGCTGGTGGCACCGCTACGGCGACGTGCTGCCGTCCTGGTTCCAGTCGTACCTCGGCCTGGAGGCCGCCGCCGCGCTGATCCGCAGCTACGAGGTGCAGTTCGTGCCCGGCCTCCTGCAGACCCGGGAGTACGCCCGCGCGGTCGTGCTGCTCGGGCACGGCACTGCCGGTCCGGGCGAGATCGACAGGCGTGTCGCGCTGCGGATGCAGCGTCAGCAGTTGCTCCAGCGGCAGAACCCGCCGCAGCTCTGGGCTGTGGTGGACGAGGCGGCCCTGCGCCGGCCCATCGGCGGCGCGGAGGTCATGCGCGGCCAGCTCACCGCGCTCATCGAGGCGACCAAGTCGCCCCACATCCGGTTGCAGGTCATCCCGTTCGCCGCCGGTGGCCACGCCGCCGCCGGGGGTGCCTTCACCATCCTGCGCTTCGGCGACCAGGAGCTTCCGGACATCGTCTACATCGAACAGCTCACCAGCGCCATCTACCTGGACAAGCGCGACGATCTGGATTACTACGCGGTGGCCATGGAGCGGCTCTGCGTCGAGGCCGAGCCGCCCGAGCGTACGGCGGAGATCCTCGGCGGCCTGCTGGACGACCTCTACGCGGCCTGACTGCCGACCGCGCTCCCACTCTCCGTTCACGTATTGACCGACGCCGACCGGTCGAGCTAGTCTCTGTATCGATACAGACTGGATCGATACAGAGAGGTGCCGGTGAAGCCAACACTGCAAGCCGTGGCCGACGCCGTCGGCGTCTCGCGCAGCACCGTGTCAAACGCCTACAGCCGCCCCGACCAGCTTTCCGCCGCCCTGCGCGAGCGGATCCTGGACGCCGCCCGGCAACTCGGGTACCCCGGCCCCAACCCCACCGCGCGCTCCCTGCGCCGAGGTTTCGTCGGGTCGATCGGCGTGCTGTTCACCTCGCAACTGTCGTACGCCTTCACCGACCCGTTCGCGGTCCGCTTCCTCGCCGGTGTCGGCGCGGCGGCCGAGCGGCACGGCACCAGCATGCTGCTGGTGCCGCTGCCACCGGCGGTGACCGACGCCCGGCAGGCGGTGGAGAACGCCGCCGTCGACGGGTTCTGCGTCTACTGCGTCGCCGACGAAGAGTGGGCCCTGGACGTGATCCGCCAACGCGGGCTGCCGTTCGTCAGCACCGCCGCCCGCGACGACGCCGGCACCGACGAACGGTTCGTCGGCATCGACGAGCGGGCCGCCGCACGCAGCGCCGCCGCGCACGTAGCGGGGCTCGGGCACCGTCGGGTGGCGCTGCTCGCCGACTCCGTGCTGCCCGACGCGCCGGCCGGCCCGCTCACAGTGGCCGGGGTCGACCAGGTGCCGCATCCGACCACCCGAGGTCGGCTCAGCGGGTTCGCCGACGCCTTCGCCGAGGTCGGCGTCGGCTGGGCCGAGCTGACACTTGTCAACGTCCCCGGCAACAGCCGCCCGGCGGCAGCCGCAGCCGTCGCCGGGCTGTTCGACCAACCCGCACCGCCGACCGCCGTGCTGGCCGGCTCCGACGTCCTCGCGCTCGGTGTGCTGGACGCCCTGGCCGCACGGCCGGCCCATGATCGTCCCCCCGTCTCGGTGACCGGCTTCGACGACGTCCCCGAGGCCGCCGCTGCCGGCCTCACCACTGTCCGGCAACCGGCCGAGGAGAAGGGCCGGATCGCCGCCGAGCTGCTGCTTGACCCGCCCGCGGACGCCGCGGCCGGTCACGTGCTGCTGCCCACCGCACTCGTCGTCCGGGAATCCACCGGACCGGTCCCAAGGAGTTGACCATGGAACTTCCCACCGGATACATCACCGCGCTCGACGCCATGAGCCGGCACGTCAACTCGGCCCGACCGGACGCGCCGGTCCAGGTCGAACACCCCCGCCGGGCCCTGCTCGCCCCGACCCGGCAGGCCACCGCCCTCGCCCTGCGCCGGCTCGCCGACCGCATCCAACCGCGACCGCTGCCCGGCACCCCGCGCTGCTCCTGACCCCGCACCAATCCCATTCCGGTACGCACGGGACGAACAGTGTGGGTCCGGGCACGCAGAGTGGTCGACTGCGGTGTTGCCAGGCAGACTGGTGAAGTTATGTCGCCGCTCACGCCCACTCTCCGCCTCCACGACCGCTACGTACTTCACGAGCGGATCGGTCTCGGTGGCATGTCCGAGGTGTGGCGTGGCGACGACGAGGTGCTCGGCCGGCCGGTGGCGATCAAGGTGCTCGCCGGGCAGTTCGCCACCGACCCACAACTGCGGGCCACCATCCAACGCGAGGCCCGCGCGGCCGCCCGGCTCACCCACCCACACGTGACCCAGGTGTACGACTACGCCGAAGCGACACTGGCCGGCGGCGTCGTGGTCCCGTACCTGGTGATGGAGCTCGTCGACGGCCACAACCTGGCCGACCGGCTGCGGACCGGGCCGCTGCCCTGGCCGGAGGCGGTCCGGGTGGCCGGGCAGATCGCCGCCGCGCTGGCCGCCGCGCACCGCATCGGCGTCGTGCACCGCGACGTCAAGCCCGGAAACGTCATGCTCACCGACACCGGCGCCAAGGTGCTCGACTTCGGCATCGCCGCGCTCGGCGGCCTCGACAGCCAGTCCGGCGAACCGCTGATGGGCACCCCCGCCTACTTCGCCCCGGAACGGCTGACCGCCGGCCCGCCCGACCCGGCGAGCGACGTGTACGCCCTCGGCGCACTGCTCTACCGCACCCTCACCGGGCGGGCGCCGCTACCCGTGCAGAGCTGGGAGGACGCGCTGGAGGTGCACCGGCGCGGCACCCCGGTGCCGCCGCTGCGAGTGCCCGGCCTTCCCGCCGACATCGCCGAGCTGACCGTGGCCTGCCTGGCCGCCAACCCGGCCGACCGGCCGAGCGCCGCGCATCTGGCCCGCCGATTCGGTGCCGGTCAGCCGGTCGAGCCGCCCACCGAGCTGCTGCGCATCCGGCCGGCCGCCCACCCGCCCACCCTGATCGACAGATCGGTGGTGGCCCGCCCCGTCCCGGCGACCGCCGCACCGCCCCGACGCCGGTCGCGTCGGCCCCTCGGTGTGCTCGTCGCGGCCGTGCTCGCCGTGCTGATCGGCGTCGGCGCCCTCATCGCGCAGAATCCGCTCGGCAATCCGGGCACACCCGACCCGACCGAGGTCGCCGCCGCGCCGTCGACCTCCTCCCCGGCCCCCGCGCCCACGACACACTCGCCGACGCCGGCCGCACCGTCCTCGCCACCCTCCGCCGCCAGCACCGCGCCCTCAACCGTCGGGCAGCAGGTACCGGTCAGCTTCCGCGAGGTGAGCAGCGAGTTCGCCGCCATCCTCGCCACCGCGGTCGCCCGCGACGACATCGACCGGAAGACCGCCGAAGACCTGCGCGACGACCTGGCCGACCTCAACCGCCGCACCAGGGACCGCGCCGAGCGCGTCGCCGACCTACGGGACCGCATCGCCGAGCTGGTGCGGCGGGACCGCCTACCAGCGCAGACGGGCGAGAAACTGGACGCTCTGCTCGCCCGGACCGGCACGTTCTCCACCAGCCGTACGGACGACTGATACCTCCGTCGATACCGCTGGCATGATGTCCCGATGCGGACACGTCTGATCTTCGTGCGACACGGCGAGTCGGTCCACCAGCTCGAAGGAGTCATCGGTGGGCCACGTGGCTGTCGGGGCCTCACCGCCCTCGGCCACGAGCAGGCACACGACCTGGCCAACCGGCTCACCGGCGACATCGCCGCCGACGGGCCGGTGGCGGTCTACTCGTCCGTGCTGCGCAGGGCGGTCGAGACCGCGCAACCGATCGGCGCGGCGTTCGGCGTCCGGCCCGTGGCCGACTGTGGTCTCTGCACCTGGCACACACCCCCGTACGCCGACGGCCTGCCGACCTCCCTCTTCCGTACCGACCACGCGATTGCGGGCGGCGGCGTGTTCCGACCGTTCGAGGAGGGCAACGAGAGCTGGGCCGAACTGGTGGTCCGCGTCAGCCGCGCGATCATGGAGATCGCCCACCGGCACCGGGGCTCCACAGTGGTCCTGGTCGGCCACAGCGAAACCGTCGAGGGCGCCTTCCACGCGCTCGGCGCGCAGCCGGTCTTCCGGGCGTTCGACCTGGACGTGCCCCCGGCCTCGATCACCGAATGGACCACCGACCACGACCCCGGCGGCTGGCCGCCGGCCCGCTGGACGCTGCGTCGCTTCGCCGACACCGGGGGGTGGGCCAGAGCGTGATCCAGTACCGCCGGGCCGGACCGAGTTCGGTGTCTCGGACGGCGGCGGGCGGACGGGCGGATGGGGCGACGCTATTCGGCGGCCAGGATCTGCTCGCGCAGGATCTCCGCGTGCCCGCAGTGCTGCGCCATCTCGCGCAGCACGTGCAGGTAGACCCAGCGCAGCGGCAGCGGGCCGCGCCGGTTGCCGCGAAGCAGGTCGTCGAGGCCCAGGCTGGACGTGGCGCGGCGGGAGGCTTCGCAGGCTTCCCGGTGCGCGCGCTGGACGGCGGCGATCGTGTCGCCGTCGTTTAGGATGAACGATTCGTCCGGCGTGGCCGGGATGCCGATTTCGGAGCGGGGCCGGCAGGTGACGGCCTCGTCGAACCAGACCTTCTCCACGAACGCGGCGTGCTTCACCAGACCCAGCAGCGTCGTCCGGGACGGCACCAACGACCGCCGCGCCTGCTCCTCGGTCAGCCCGTCCAGGTAGCCGTTGAGCGCTCTGCGGTGCTCGTCGATGAACGCCTCGAACTGCGTCTGGGCTGACTGGCCGACGACATCAGCGGCGAAGGTCGGAGGAAAGGAGGTCATTCCCGAAGCATTCCAAGGTCGTTGCCGCCGCGCAAACAGCACATTCAACCGAAGGAGAGAAGAGCGCCGCGCTCGTCAAAGCGGGCGGTGCCCGCCCAGGCGATCTCCCACCGGTTGCCCTCCGGGTCGGCGATGTAGCCGGAGCGCCCACCCCAGGACCGGTCGGTCGGCTGCGCCACCACCGTCGCCCCCGCCGCGACGGCCGCCGTGAAGGCCGCGTCGACCTGCTCGGGGCTGTCGACGTTGCAGGCCAGGGTGACCCCCGACCAGCCACCGGCCGGCGGCGGCACGCCCGGCGCAGCCTCGGCGGCCAACTCCGGTAGCGGGTAGAGCGCGAACAGCACACCACCCAGCAGGAAGGCCGACCAGCGGTCGTCACTGGCCGGCAGCTCGGGCCACCCCAACGACCGGTAGAACGACCGCAGCGCGGCGACGTCGCGTGCTCCCAGTGTGACCACGGACAGTCGGGAGGGGACGGCGCTCATGAACCGATCCTGCCCGAAGCGGACCGTCTCTGTCGTCGTGGGCTCTGCCATGCGCTCCTCCACGTGTCGATGACACTGTCCACGCTAGGGGACGGGTCCGACGGAGACTCCCAGTCAGCCGATGCTGACGCTGACCGACTCACCCGCGTCGGTGCCCGCCCGGGCGTACACCTCGCCCTTCGGCGTCCAGACGCCCGAGAGCCCCGCCGCCTCGGTGTAGCCACCGCCGGTCGACCCGGCGAAGCTCGCCACCGCCACCCAGACCCGGTGCGCGGCGGCGATCCGGTGCGCCCGCTGGTCTGTCACTGCGGCGTCGCGGGCCGACTCCAGGACGCCCGCCGCGTACACGTCGATCCCGAGCGCGGCCGTCCGGTCCGCGTGCGCGGCCACGCCGGTGTCCTTGCAGATCGCCAGCCCCACCCGCCAACCGTCCACATCGAGCACGACCGGGGTGTCGCCGGGCCGGAACCGGCGGGCCTCCGCGTCCCCCAGCCACATCTTCCGGTACGCCACCGTCGCACCGCCACCGGTCACCGCCAGCATCGCGATGTGGTCGCCGGTGACCGGCGCACCGACCAGGGCCAGCGCACCCGCCTCGGCGCACGCCTCGACCAGCGGCGCCAACCGCGGGTCGTCGACCGACACGACCGGCGCGTCCAACTCGTACCCGGTCAGCGACAGCTCCGGAAAGACCACCACCCGGGCGCGCGCCGCGCGGACCGCGGCGGCGTGCGCCCGCGCGTTTGCCGCGACGTCCAGGGGTACGCACGGCGGCTGGACCACCGCGAGCCGCAGCGGGGTGCGGCTTTCCGCACCCCCACCGGTGTGGCCGACCCGCGCGGCCGGGCGGTCGGCCCCATGGTCGGCTCTCAGGATGACTTCGTAACGTGGGCGCATGATTCGAACGTCCCACGCCGTGTTCGCCACCGGAACCCCCGCCGCCGCAGCGGAGCCACCACAGGACGGGATCGTCGGCTACGTCACTGACCTGGTGGAACGACTCGGCGGACCGGGCGCTGGCCTGGCAGTGGCGTTGGAGAACCTCTTCCCGCCGATCCCCAGTGAGGTGATCCTGCCGCTGGCCGGGTTCGTCGCCGCACAGGGACGGATGAGTCTGGTCGGTGCGATCTTCTGGACCACGCTGGGTTCGGTGGTGGGTGCGCTCGCGCTCTACCTGATCGGCGCGGCGCTGGGACGCGACCGGATGCGCAACATCGTTTCCCGGCTTCCACTGGTCAAGCTCAGCGACGTGGACCGGACCGAGGCGTGGTTCCTGCGCCACGGTGTGAAGGCCGTCTTCTTCGGCCGGATGATCCCGATCTTCCGAAGCCTGATCTCCATCCCGGCGGGGGTGGAGCGGATGCCGGTGAGCACGTTCCTGCTCTACACCACGCTGGGCAGCCTGATCTGGAACACCACGTTCGTGCTCGCCGGTTACCTGCTGGGTGACAACTGGCATCTCGTCGAGGGCTACGCCGGCATGCTCCAGAAGGTGGTGATCGTCGTCTGCGCGGCGGCGGCCGCCTGGTTCGTCGGGTCCCGCGTGCTGAAGGCCCGCCGCGCTGCCCGCGACCCCGAGCCGACCGAACCCGAGCAGGGTGCCTTGAACGGGATGCCCGACCCGGGCGGTCGCGGCACCCTCTACCGAAGCGGATCGTGGGCGTCGGACGAGCGCTAGCCAGCCCTTCTGGTTTGCTTGTTCCTTTGCTCTGCACCCCAGACTGCACCGGCGTCGCGTGCGGACGGGTCACGTGACGCCCCACATCGCGCCGACGTTTCCTGCGGGCACGTCGCACGAAGCGGCGCAAGGGGGAGCAGGCTTGCTGCGGAAGGCGGGCGAGGTGGTGGGGGAGCGGCAGACCGGCAGGTGGTTGCTTCGGCTCCGGCTGCCGCTCGGTGTCGCCGTCGGAATCGCGACGTCCGCCGTCGAGTTCGCCTTCCTCGCCGTCGCGATCGCAGCCTGCGGTGTGTCCGCGGTCGCGCCTGCGGCGGGCCGTCGGGTTACCGGCCTGACCAGCAGGTACGGCGGGCGGCTCATGCGGATGGAACACCGCCGCCTCGCCGGGCTGTTCGCCACGCAGGATCTGCCCGTGCCGACCACCGCGGCGACCCGGCGGCAGCTCGGCTACCTGGCCGCGCGACTGTTGCCCGGCGCGCTCGGCCTGCTGGCGTACGCCGTGCTCGGCGTCGGTGTGGTGCTGGCCGGGATCGTGCTGCGCGCGGCCGTGCGCGGGGAGCTGACTGTTCTCGACGCCCTGTCCCAGGTCGCCGTCGGGGCGGTGCTGTTACTGCTCAACGTTCAGGCCGTCGCCAGCATCGCCGCACTGGACATCTGGCTGGCGCGACGACTGCTCGGCGCGGGAAGTCGGGCAGAGCTGACCCGCCGGGTCCACGAGCTGACCACCAGTCGGGCCGGAGTCATCGCCGCTGTCGACGCCGAACGGCAGCGCATCGAACGCGACCTGCACGACGGCCTCCAACAGCGACTGGTCGCCCTCGGCATGCTGCTCGGCCGGGCCCGCCGCGCCCGCGACGCCGACCGCACACACGCACTGCTCGCTCAGGCACACGAGGACGTGCAGCGGGCCATCGAAGAGTTGCGCGAGGTGGCGTGGCGGGTCTACCCGTCAGCGCTGGACGACAGCGATCTGGGTGAGGTCCTGGCCATCGTCGCCCGCGGATCCGAGGTGCCGGTGCGAATCCGCTGCGAGCTGCCGGTCCGCCCCGAGCGGCAGGTCGAGACGGTGCTGTACTTCGTCGCCTGCGAGGCGCTCACCAACGCCGCGAAGCACGCCGCCGCTACCCTGGTCACTGTCGAAATCGGAGTACGGGATGGGTGGATCCGGATGCGCGTACACGACGACGGCGTCGGCGGCGCGGAACCGACCGGACGTGGGTTGTCCGGGCTGGCGCGACGGGTCGCCGCGCTGGACGGCCGACTTCTGGTGACCAGCCCAGCCGGCGGTCCGACGACCGTGCTGGCGCAGCTGCCGTGCGCCTAGTCCTCGCCGAAGACTCGACGCTGCTCCGGGAGGGCCTGACGCGGCTGCTCGCCGACGAGGAGCACGAGGTGCTCGCGGCGGTCGGGACCGCCGACCAGCTTGTCGAGGCGGTCGGACGATCCCGTCCCGACGTGGTCGTCACCGACGTCCGGATGCCACCCGACCACACCGATGACGGGCTGCGGGCCGCCCTGGAGATCCGTCGCCGGTGGCCCGATACCGGCGTCCTCGTGCTCTCCCAGTACGTGGAGCGGCGTTACGCCGGGAGGCTGCTCGCGGACCGTCCCGAGGGGGTCGGCTACCTGCTCAAGGACCGGGTCGCCCAGGTGGACGACTTCCTCGACGCCCTCGACCGGGTGGCCGCCGGAGGCACCGCCCTCGACCCGGAAGTGGTCCGTCAGGTGGTGGCCGGCTCGGACCGTCCCGACCCGTTCGGTCGGCTCACGCCGCGGGAACGGGACGTGTTGCACGAGATGGCCCAGGGGCACACGAATCTCGCCATCGCCCAGCGGTTGCACGTATCGCAGAGCGCTGTCGAGAAGCATGTCAACGCCATCTTCGACAAGCTCGACCTCGCACACACAACGGGCTACAGCCGACGAATCCTCGCAATCCTGCGCTACCTGGGCTCCTGACCCGCCCAGGCTGTGGGCAGGGCACCGCGGCCGGCCACGCATGATCGACTCGGGTTTCCTGATGTCGGGGTGTCCGGGCATCCGGGATGCCCCGCCTTCCGTGAACCCGAGTGGATCAACCCGGTGAGGGCTGGTCCGATGGCGTGGAGCCCGGTGTCGTGTGGGTGGTTTGTCGGTTTGTGGGGTGTGGCCGGGCGCACGCGTGGGCCGGAATCATGGCCGGGCCGGGGTCGTTACATACCCTGACGATCGCAGTACCACCGGCCGGCCGCCCGA
>NZ_JBIDCQ010000007.1:0-449117 GCF_043204655.1 Micromonospora sp. NPDC047762
ACCACCGCCACCAGCACAAAACCGAAACGCGACACAAAGAAAACGAACACTTCGAATACCCCAAGGCCACGCCGCACAGGTTAAAGATCAAGTTAGTGGTCGTTCAGCATGAAGAAGAGCGTCTGATGCTCGACGTCGAGGAATCCGACGCGCCATCGTGTCGACGGATTCCCCTCGTTGTACAACGTGCTGTGCAGCCATGTCGGCGCGGTCGGCAGAAAGGGCACGAGGGCCGACCAGGCGTCCGTGGGCTTGCTGGAGTGGGACAGTTCATCCAGGTTGACGGAGGACCAGGGCCGAAATTCGTACCGCTCTGCCAACGCTCTGGTGTCTTCCGGCCGCAGCTTGATCACACCCTGGTACGCCCAGTCCGTCGGGCCGGGCGCTCGGGAACACGGATTGCCGCTGGCACGCAACTGCCAGTGGATCTCGAGGTAATCGCCGAGGTCCGGCATCTCCTCTGGCGGATCCCAGCGGTCGGTCCGAACTTTCGCCTCGGCGACCTCCAACGACTTCTGGCACGAACGCAGGTCGGCAGGATCATCTTGGACGGCCAGGATTCCGGCCGCGACGCACCCGCCGGCCACCAGCACCATCGTGGCAACCGTGACGAGGGCGACCACCAGCACCGGCCTGCGCGTCTTCATGGTCATCAGACTAGGGGCCCAGGACCACCCGTCGCCGCGCCAGGACCGGAGTGCGCGGTCAGGGTCATGTCAGGCGGATAATCGAGCGGGCCGAGACGTCTGAGCTGGAGGTTCGCGTGCGCGTGATCCGTATTCTCCCCAACCTTCCGGTGGCTGACATCGGCGCCGCTAAGGGTTTCTACACCGACTTCCTCGGTCTCGGCACCGAGGAGTTCAACCTCGGCTGGGTGGCCCGCTACACCTCGCCTGACGCCGACAATGGCGTCGGGGCCGCCGCCGTGCAGCTCGTCTCCGGCGACGCGACCGCACCCGAGGACTCGGTCATCAGCGTGCAGGTGGATGACGTGGACGGCGCCTATGCGGAGGCACAGCGGCTCGGCTACGAGATCGTGCACCCGCTGACCACCGAGCCGTGGGGCGTGCGCAGGTTCTTCGTCCGCGCTCCGGACGGCAACGTCATCAACGTGGCGGCTCACCGCTCCTGAGGAAACCCGGGCCATCCCAAGGGATTGACCCTCACTGGCGCCCGTTGTTAACTGCACATCAACGATGTGGATCGATGTTTATCCGGTTGCCGTCAACCCGGCACGGTGACGCCGCTCCGCGTTGTCTCGACATCGCCCTCGTTTCGGCGGACGCGGGCACACCGGGGCACTTCCCGGGGTGCGAGACCTGCATCCGCACGACGATCCAGAGGAGATCGTGTCGATGAAGTTGACTCCGCTCGCCGCCGCCGTCGTCACCGGACTCACCCTCGCCGCCGGCGCGGCGACGGTGACCTCGGCCCCTGCCGAGGCCGCACCGTTGGGCAAGGTCCTGGTCTTCTCCAAAACCGCCGGCTTCCGGCATTCCTCCATCCCCAACGGCATCGCCGCCATCCAGCAGCTCGGCGCGGCGAACGGCTTCACAGTCACCGCCACCGAGGACGCGGCGACCTTCACCACCGCCAACCTCGCCCAGTACCAGGCGGTGGTCTTCCTCAGCACCACCGGGGACGTGCTCAACGCCGGCCAGCAGGGTGCCTTCGAGGCGTACGTGGGCGCCGGCGGGGGTTTCGTCGGAGTGCACGCCGCCGCGGACACCGAGTACGACTGGCAGTGGTACGGCGGGCTGGTCGGCGGGTACTTCGCCTCGCACCCGGCCACCCAGCAGGCGACAGTGCGGGTCGAGGACCGGGCCAACGTCTCGACCGCGCACCTGCCGTCGACCTGGACCCGCACCGACGAGTGGTACAACTACCGGACCAACCCCCGCTCGGCGGTCAAGGTGCTGGCCAACCTCGACGAGTCGTCGTACACCGGCGGGTCGATGGGCGGTGATCACCCGATCACCTGGTGCCACAGTTACGGCGGCGGACGCTCCTGGTACACCGGCCTCGGCCACACCGAGCAGAGCTACACCGACCCGAACTTCACCCGGATGCTGCTGGGCGGCATCCAGGTGGCGGCGGGCGCGGTGGCGGCCGACTGCCGGCCGGAGCCCGGCTACGCCCCGCTGTTCGACGGCACCCAGGCCAGCCTCGGGCAGTGGCGGCAGGCGGGGCCGGGCGGCTTCACCCTGGCTGACGGCACCCTCACGTCGAACGGTGGCATGGGGTTGCTCTGGTACCCGGTGCGTACCTTCGCCAACTACTCGCTCAAGGTCGACTGGATGATGCCGGGCGACGACAACGGTGGAGTCTTCATCGGGTTCCCCGATCCGCAGGGCGACCCATGGGGCCCGGTCGCCGCCGGTCACGAGATCCAGATCGACGCCACCGACGGCGACCCGACGCGCACCACCGGCAGCGTCTACAGCTTCCAGGCACCCAACCAGGCCGTCCGCGCGGCGGCGCTCAACCCACCCGGCTCCTGGAACACCTACGAGATCGGCGTGCACGGCCAGCGGGTCGAGATCTGGCTCAACGGCGTCAAGATCAACGATTACGTCAGCAGCCGGGCCATCGCCAACGGCTACATCGGGTTGCAGAACGACGGCGCCGGAATGGACATCAACTATCGCAACGTGCGGGTCAGGACCGACGGCCCGAGTGAGCCGCCCGCCACCGACCTGGCCCAGGGCCGGCCGGTGACGGCGTCCAGCGTCGAGCCGGGCAGCGCGCACGCGGCGGCCAACGCCGTGGACGGCAACACGACCACCCGCTGGGGCAGCGCGTACGCCGACCCGCAGTGGATCACCGTCGACCTGGGAGCCTCGTACGCGATCAACCGGGTTCGGCTGGCCTGGGAGACGGCCCACGCGCGGGCGTACCAGGTCCAGGTGTCGCCGGACAACGCCACCTGGTCGCCGGTGTCCACCACGACCACCGGCGACGGCGGCGTCGACGACCTCACCGTCACCGGCACCGGCCGCTACCTGCGGGTGTACGGCACCCAACGCGCCACCCAGTGGGGCTACTCGCTGTGGGACCTCAACGTCTACGGCACCGCGGCCGGCAGCACCCTGCTCTCCCGGGGCAGGCCGGTCACTAGTTCCAGCGTGGAGCCGGGGAGCACGCACGTGGCGGGCAACGCCGTGGACGGCATCACGACCACCCGCTGGGGCAGCGCGTACGCCGACCCGCAGTGGATCTCGGTGGACCTCGGCGCGTCCCGCACCCTCGACCGGGTCCGGCTGACCTGGGAGGCGGCGTACGCGCGGGCGTACCAGATCCAGGTCTCCCCGGACAACGCCACCTGGTCACCGGTGCACACCACGACCACGGGCGACGGCGGTGTGGACGACATCGCCGTCTCGGCGACCGGTCGCTACCTACGTGTCCAGGGCACCCAGCGGGCTCTGCCCGCGTACGGCTATTCGCTGTGGGAGCTGGAGGTGTACGGCCGCTGAGCGGCGTGACGTGTTCATGCAGAGGTTGCCCCGTCGGCGCGGGTGGTCCGCACCGACGGGGCATCGATTGCCGCGGGGCGCTACCTCTTGGCGATTCTGATCGTCGCGGTGCGGTAGTTGTTGCGCTTGTCGTTCTTCGTCGGGTCGTAGTTCTTCTCGATGTTGCCGGCGCTGTCGACCGAGAACCAGCGGAACGTCGTCGTCTCGGTCACGTGGAACACCTGCCCCGGCTCACGGAACTCGGTCGCCGCGTAGCGGGGCGACTCGAGCGTGGGCCGGCTGCCGTTGGTCGTGTAGTAGATGGTGGCCGGCTCGCTGGTCTCGAAGCGCACGTCGACAGGCCCGGAGTAACGCCCCGCGCCGGGGACCAGCTGGGACGTCGGGTTCTTGTTGTCCCTGCCCCAGTCCGCCGCGACCCGGAACATCTCCATGATCCCGTTGGCGTACTCCATGGTCTCGGCGTGGCCACTGACCAGCTCGGGGTTCCCGTCCCACTCCGGCTGGAACGAACCGCCCTGCCAGTCACCGGTGGCCGGGTTGTAGACGGAGCCCCCGACCTCCCAGCCGAACGCGTAGATCCCGTAGGTGTGGTAAAGGTCCTCGCGTACGTTGCCCGCTGAGGAGTACAGGACGTCGGACGAGCCGCCGACGTTCTCCGGCGTGACGACGGTTTCCCGGTGGGCCTTGACCTGGGACAGGATCCGGGCGGCGGACTGCCAGTAGAACGCCTCGTCACCCAGCGGCGGGCGCGGCGTGGTGATCCGGCCGTCCGCGATGTAGGCGCCGGGCTGCCAGAAGAGCTGGCCGCCGTTGGAGTGCACCGACATCATGAACTTGATGTTCTTGTACTTCTCGACCAGCCAGATGATGTTCTTCGACTCGGGCTCGGACAGCTCCTCCGGCCCCTGGTAGGTGCCACTGACGCAGTTGGTCGACCCTCCCGCGTAGCCGTCGTGGCCCGACCCGACCCGGTAGTTCCGGTTCAGGTCGACGCCCCAGGAGTTCCGCTGCCCCGGATCGGCGCTCGTGTCCGGGCAGTGGTTCGTCATGTTCTTGCGCTGGGAGGCGAAGTTGTAGAAGCTGTAGTTCGCCCCGTCGGGGTTGTTGGACAGGATGAAGAAGACGTCGGTGTTCTCGACGATCTTCTTCGTCTCCCGGTCGGAGCGGTAGTTGTGCACCAGACGTTCGGCCGACTCCAGGCTGGTCGTCGCCGGCACCCACTCGCGGGCATGGTCCTGCGCCTGGATGAGGACACCAGGCTTCTTGCCGTCACGGTGCTTGCCGATCCGCAGGACCGGGATCGTCGCCGGCCCGCGCGGCACCTCGCCCTCCGGTGCTCCGACGCGCTTCTGGTCGAGGAAGTCGGTCAGCGCGACCGGGCCAGCCGTCGGAGCGACGACGCCGGTGCCCTCGTTGGCGCGGTACGGGTGAGCCCGGTCGATGAGCCCCGCAGAGCGGGTCCGCAGCGCCTCGGCCACCTCGACTGCCGTGCTCTTCGGCGCGCCCGAGGCGTCCGTGGCGAGCAGGACACGGACCGCCGTGCCGGTGACCTCCACCGCCAGCGGAAGATCCGGGTCCGGCCGGTCCACGAAGTCCACTGTGATGTCGTTGCCGCCCTGGTGACCCCAGGCGGCCGAGGAGACGACGACCGCCGACTGCCCCGTACCGCCGATCTGGGCCTGCGCCTTGCGTTGGTACCCGTTCGTCTGGTTCGGCAGGTAGACGATCTCGGCGATGTCCGGGTACTGCCGGGCGATCTCCCTGGCCCGGCTGTAGAGCTGCTGCGGGTGCCGGTAGCCGTCCACGAAGTCCGACTTGTAGGACGGGTTCGCCGTCAGCGGCGGCGGGGCGCCCTCCAGCCAGTTGGAGACGACGCCGGTCGCGACACCACCGGTGGAACTCGTCAGCTTGATCTTGGCGGGGCGTACGTCGAGCTTGAACAGGTTCCGGTGGAACATGTACTGCCCCGAGTCGACGAACCGACTCATCGTCCGGGCGAAGCCGAACGGCGTGCCCTTCCCCGAGTCGTTCTCCAGCTGCATCTCGACGATCGGGTCCTCCTGCTGCCCCTCCGTGGTGCGCGCCTCGACGTAGAGGAAGCCCTGACCCTTCGTGGTGAACCAGTCGGCGCGGACGACGCGTACCGTCGCGTCGTGGTTCGCCGGCTGGGTGGCCCGCGCGCTGGCCGCGCCGATGCCAAGGCCACCGTCGGCCTCGTCGCTCCACGCGAAGCCCGCGTCGTCGCCGAGCACCTCGACGCCCATCGCCGTGAGTTCGGTGATCTGCTCGGCGGTCACCACCGCTTCGCCCTCGATGCCGTCAGGCACGCGCCGGAGGCCGTGTTCGAGGTCGATGCCGGCCGCAGACACCTTGTCCAGCATGTCGGCACCGGTCAGCCTGACGTGCACGAGGCGTACCGCTGCACGATCCTCAGGCTGGGATCGGCTGGCGGCGGCTGCGAGCCCCGTGGGATCCGCGCCCGCAGGGCCGGTCGTCACGAGGATGCTACCCACCAGGGTGGACAGCGCGAGTAGCGCGATGCGCCGCTGTGATCGCCGCATTCCCCCTCCTTCTGCCTACGACGGGTGATTGCCGGCGGACCGGTCCGGTGAGCGTATGCGGATGGGCGGCTTCAATGGTTCGCGTCGATCGAATTTGAGCATTCCTTGAGGCGACCGTCGATGGCGTCCCGCGCCGCCACGTCCGTACCCCGGGCAGACTGTCCCCGGCGGAGGGAGCGCCTCCCCTTCTGTCGGGGAGGAGACCTGGTCCGCAGCCGGCGATCGTTTATCCATGGCCGTCGTTGAAGTACCGACCCGCTCCAGACCGTGGGCGCTGGCGTGTGCCGTGTTCGTCGCCGCCGCGGTGGCTCAACGGCTGTACTGGATCGCGGGTGGCCGGTGCGGTTACACCGCGTGCGATCGCACCGACCTCGTCGATCCGACGGGCGGGTGCGGTGCGGACCAGGTCGTAGCGTGCACTGGTGACCGCGGTCGTGGCGAGCCCTCGGCGCGTCGGGTGTGCCGCAAGGGTCAGAATGTGGCGATCGGGTTGACCGGGCTGCCGGACGTGCCGACGAAGCGCACCGGTGCGACCGCCAGCTGGAAGTCCCACTGGCCAAGCTCGGCAGCCGTCGTCGCGCAGGCCTCCAGGTCGCAGTTGTCGAGCATCCACAGACCCATCGCGACGAGGCTCACGGCGTGGACCGGCATCAACACGTCGTCGTACCCCGACGGTTGAACGTCCTGTGGGGTGTCGGCGCCGATCAGCGCCACCCCCCGTTCGTGCAGCCACGGCAGGCAGGACGCGTGCCAGCCGGCCTGGGTGAAACCGCTGGCCGCACCGTTCTCGTGCCGGAAGCGCCCGTAGCCGGTCCGCAGGAGTACCGCGTCGCCGGGTCGTACCCGTACGCCCTGGCGGCGCTCGGCCTCTTCGAGGTCGTCGGGGAACACCCCCTGACCCGGCTCCAACCACGGCACACCACGGGCAGTCGCAACGTCGAGCAGGACACCACGCGTGACGATTCCGTTCGCGGCAGCCGTGACGGCCGCCCACGCCGAGCCCGTCGCGGGGTCGACGAACGAGTGCGACCGTCCGTTGTACATGGTGCCGTCCCAGTAGATGTGGCACGGCGAGTCGAGGTGGGTGAGGGTGTTGCCGTGGAACGAGATGCCGAGCCGCTCGGACGAGAAGCCCCAGCGCCTGTCGGCGTGGAAGGCTGCCGGCATGTTCTCCGCACCCGGCATGTCGGCGGTGCATGGGCACGTCGTCGTCGACCGTTCCATGTCTCCCGGCGCGGTGACCTCCCAGGCGCAGGACACGCTCCTGCCGTGCCGCACAGCCCGCGCCGCGGCGAGCCGGACGTCGTCGGTGATGTGGTTGAGCGTGCCGAGTTCGTCGTCGTCACCCCATCGCCCCCAGTTCGACAGCGTGTCGAAGTACCCGAGCACTTCGTCCTGGGTCGGCATCGGTCGCCCTGACGTCATGTCAGCATCGACTCCTCTGATCACGGGGGCTTCGAGTCATCGCAGGTCACTGTAGCCCGCCGCTTCATCGACTGAGGCTCGCAGGCAGCTCACGTGCGCTGCCGCTGCCCTACTCACTGACCTCGGTAACGGAGAGCGCCTCGTCCAGCCGACCGGCGGCCAGGTCGTCGTGGCGGATCACGAAGCTCCCGTGGGTCAGAGACCCTGACCCACCTCGACCAGGTAGCCGTCCGGGTCTCGCAGGTAGCAGCGGATCTCCGTTCCGTGGTCCTTGGGCTCGGTGAGGAAGTCCGCACCCCGGGACTTCCACTCCTCGTAGAGTTTCCGAATGTCCCGGACCCGGACGTTCATCGCGCAGCTCAGGGTGTTGGAGTCGGCCGGCGCCTTGGCCTGCACCGTCGGCTTGTCGTCCGTCGGACCGCCCTCGACGTTGATGATGATGTAACTGTTGAAGAACTTCATGATCAGCGGGCTGCTCTCGTGGACACAGGTCGCCCCGAACACCCGCTCGTAGTACTCCCGGGACCGCGCCAGATCGCGAACGATCAGCAGGGTCGCGAGGAACATGCCGTCCTCGGGCTCGAAGTAGTCGGGTGCCGGGTTGGCCAACGCCATGACCGTCCTCCTGTCGTCGCCCCTTCTCGCGCGCGAGAAGTCGGGCGACGGCGGTATCCCCCGGGAAAGGTGTCGAAAACGCCACCACGACGGGTGACGTCCCCGACTCACCTTCAGGAGTCGACTAGGTAGGCGTCGGCAGGCCGCCAACCCGGCAGGGGGAGAGATATCGCTCTGGCGGGGGAGGCTGCGCACCCTGCGGTGCTGCGATCGTCAGGTCACGACCGGTGGCCGGCAGCGGCGGGAAGGTCGCAGCGTCGGTGACGGCAGGTGTGGCCGAGCAGGGCGGGTTGGGGTGACGATGACGAAGCACGCTGTCCGGATGGCCCGGATGGCCCGGATGGCCGGGATGTTCGACGGCGAACGGCTCGTGGACGGCGGGGTGCTGGTCCTGCTCGACGAGGGGCGCGTCGCCGAGGTGCGCCTGGGTGACGCCGAGGCGCCGGAAGGCTGGCCGGTGCGCGAGGAGCCGAACGGCACCCTGCTACCCGGCCTGGTGGACGCGCCCGTACACCTCTGCGCCGACGCTGGGCCCGATGCGCTCGGCCGGCTCGTGGAGCGTCCCGAGTCGGACCTCGACAAAGTCGTCGAGACGTCACTGCGGACGCACCTGACGGCTGGCGTCACGACTGTTCGGGACCTGGGCGACCGGCGTGGCGCGGTGCTCCGTTGGCGGGACCGACATCACGGTGCTGCGCGGCCCGCTCGCGGTGTACCGCGCCGGTCTGCCGGTGAGATGAAGGGTCAGGATGCGCGGAGCTGCCCGCGGAGCCAGGCCCGGTCGGGGTTCACGACGGCCTGATCACCGAGCACGACGGTGGGCACTGTCTCGTTGCCGCCAGCTACCGCCCGAACGGCGGCGGCAGCGGCCGGGTCACGCCAGATGTCCACCCAGTGCGCCCGCCGGGCGAGCCCGCCGAGAGAGAACCGGAGCCGCAGGCAGTAGTGACAGCCGGGACGCCAGTAGACGATCGGCCGGCCGTCGACGGCGCTGGCCCGTTGCGCCTCGGCGGCGCCCACCGAGCGGGGAAAGGCCCACGGCGACAGCAGCAGCGCCAACACCAGGAAGACCAACAACTCGACGCCGCCGACGACGGGCAGACCGTCGGCCAGTTGCGTCACCGCCACCAGCACACCGCAGGTCGCCATCAGGATCGCCAGAATCCACCGTCGCAGCACGCCGAGGACCCTACCTCCAGGTACGCGGATGGCCGCTGTTCCGGCCAGGTGAGCGGCTGGCATACCTTGACAGGCATCGATGTTAACGCCAACATGAACTCCGCCACCTGGTAGCAACGCCACCGTCACATTCGCAGCCCTTCGTGCCTCTCCCCCGGTCCTGCCCGACGTCACCGCTCGGCGTCGACCGGATCGGCTACGGCATCGCCGCGGTGCTACAGGTGCTGGTGAATGGCCATTCCAAGCTCGCGGAGGACAGATGCCGCTGCCGTCCCGTCGAACCGATCCGAACACCCGTCGGGCCGTCCACCGGGGGCCTGCCGGCCACGGCGCCCCGCGGCGGGTGCGGTCAATGCTGGCCGCGATCCTGGTGGTGCTGTCCGTGTCGGTCGGCCTGCCCGTGGCCGCGCCCGCGCAGGCCGCGCCCGCCGTCAACTACACCAACCCGCTGGTGAACCAGCGGGCCGACCCGCACATCTTCCGGCACACCGACGGCTACTACTACCTGACCGCGACGGTGCCGCAGTACGACCGGATCGTGCTGCGCCGGGCCACCACCCTGCAAGGGTTGGCAACGGCGGCGGAGACGACGATCTGGAGCCGCCACACCAGCGGAGAGATGGGTGCCCACATCTGGGCTCCAGAGATCCACTTCATCAACAACCGGTGGTACGTCTACTTCGCCGCGGGCCGGACCGACGACGTGTGGCGGATCCGGATGTACGTGTTGGAGAACGCCAACGCCAATCCGTTGACCGGTTCGTGGACCGAACGCGGCCGGATCACCACACCCTGGGACACCTTCAGCCTGGACGCCTCGACCTTCGTCGCCAACGGGGTGCGCTATCTGACCTGGGCCCAGCAGGAGCCGGCCATCGGAAACAACTCCAACGTCTACCTCGCCCGGATGGGTGCCAACCCGTGGCAGATCACCGGCACCGTGACCCGGCTCGTCGTCCCGACGTACGACTGGGAGACCCGCGGCTACCGGGTTGCCGAGGGACCGGCGGTGATCCAACGAAACGGCCGGATCTTCCTGACCTACTCGGCCAGCGCCACGGACGCCAACTACTGCCTCGGGATGCTGAGCGCCTCCGCCGGCGCGAACCTGCTCGACGCCGCCTCCTGGAGCAAGAGCCCCAGCCCGGTGTTCGCCAGCAACGCGGCCACCAGCCAGTACGGCCCCGGCCACAACTCGTTCACCGTCTCCGAGGACGGGCAGAGCGACATCCTCGTCTACCACGACCGGAACTACCGCGACATCACCGGCGATCCGCTCAACGACCCGAACCGACGGACCCGGCTACAGAAGGTGTACTGGAACGCCGACGGCACCCCGAACTTCGGCATCCCGGTGCCCGACGGGGCCACGCCGGTACGGCTGCGGTCACACGACCAGGCCAGCAGCTACATCCGGCACTACGACTACCGGGCGCGGGTCGAGCCGAACGTGACAAACCTGGCCGACTCCCAGTTCCGCATCGTCAGCGGTCTCGCGGGCGGCGGTTCGGTGTCGCTGGAGTCGACCAACTTCCCCGGTTACTACCTCCGTCACCGGGGCTACGCCCTGTACGTGGAGAAGAACGACGGCTCCGCGCTGTTCGGCGGCGACGCGAGCTTCCGCCGTCAAGCCGGCCTCGCCGACAGCGCCGGGATCTCCCTGGAGTCGCAGAACTTCCCGGGCCGGCACGTGCGCCACCGCGACGGACTGCTCTACATCGAGGCCGTCAGTTCGAGCGCCGAACGCGCCTCGGCCACCTTCCACCTGGAGTAACCGCTCACAGGTCGAGGTGCCCACGGTCGCCGACACCCGTTCCGGATCGCCCGGAGCCCATTCCAGCCAGGAGGAGCGATGCCCTTCAGCAGCACGAGAAGACCGTCCGGCGGTGGGTCGTTCCGTCGCGGCCGGCGTACGGGCCTGGTGCTCGCCATGATCACCACGCTGGTCGGCGCCGCCGGTGCCGTTCTGGTCGGCGCACCGCCGGCAGCGGCGGCGAGCATCGACACCAACGCCTACTACGTCCTGGTCAACCGGAACAGCGGCAAGGTCCTCGACGTCCGGGACACCTCGACGGCGGACGGCGCGGTGATCCAGCAGTGGTCCCGTAACGACGGCGCGTGGCAACAGTTCCAGTTCGTCTCCTCCGGCAGCGGCTACTACCGCCTCAAGGCCCGGCACAGCGGCAAGGTCGTCGACCTCTGGGAGTGGAACACCGCCGACGGCGCCGAGTACCGCCAGTGGTCCGATGTCAACGGCACCAACCAGCAGTTCCAGGTTCTCGACTCCGACGGCGGCCACGTCCGGCTGATCAACCGCCACTCGGCGAAGGCGCTTGAGGTCTGGGAGCGGTCCACTGTCGACGGCGGTCGGATCAGCCAGTACGCCGACCAGAACGGGACGAACCAGCAGTGGCAGCTGGTCGCGGTGGGAGGTGTCAGCACGCCGCCGACCACCGGCTGTGGCAGCGGGTCGACGAACGCCGAGGCCGTACTCAGTGGGAGCACCTGGACGGCCCGCAACGGCTCGTCGACTGTCTACTCGGGTTCGGACATGCTGTCGGCGATGCAGGCGGCGGTCAACTCGCTCTCGGCGGGGCGTACGTCGAAGCAGCGGGTGGTGGTTCGCGGCTCCGGCTCGATGAGTGCGGGCTCGCGGTTGTCGCTGCCGTCGTACACGACCCTTGCCGTGTGCGGCACGATCAACGTGACCGGGTCGGGCTCGGGTGACCAGGCACCGGTGTACTCGCGGGGAACCACCGACGTCGAGGTGCAGAACCTCACGCTGACCGGTTCGCCGTTGTACGGGATCTTCATGCGCAACGTGAACAACCTGACCCTCGGGCAGATCGACATGCGCCTCTCCGCCGGTCTGGGCGTACGCATCGACAACCACGGCGGAGATCGGGCGGTCAAGGTGCGCAACATCCGCATCGACACCGTGTACGTGTCGGGGACCGGCACCCACGGGGTGGAGACGTACGGCGTGGACGGTCTGACGATCGGCACTGTCACCGCGAGGAACACCCGGGATTCCGGCCTGCTGCTCAATGACACGATCAACGCCACGGTGGGCACTGTCGACGCGCAGGGCGCCGGGGCCGGAACCGGGTACGCGGCGTTCCGGATGGCCAACCGCAACGGCCGGGTGGGCAACTCGTACCCGACCAACATCCGGGTCGGGACCGTGCTCGCGTCCGGCGGTGGCCGGGGGATCTTCTGCGTGTCCGAGTCCGGCGGCGCGGTCATCGACCGGGTGACGATCTCCAACACGGGGAACAACGCGATCCTGGTGGAGAACTGCTACAACGTCACCATCGCCGGGGTTTCCGGGACGGTGACCGGCGGTGGCGAGGTGCGGATCGCGGCCCGGAGCGAATTCCCGATCTCCTCTGGCATCCGGTTCCAGAATCTGACAGTCAGCGGCACCAACATCACCCAGAGCCCCTGTGGCGGGGCGAACAACACGATCAGCAACGTCACCCGGGTGAACTCGACGCTGACGTGGTGTTGACCCGGTGCGGAGCGGCCGCCTGGATCTCGGCGGCCGCTCCGAGCCGGATCGCGCCGGCCCGGACCGGTAGCGGGGTTTCGTCCGCTGGCGCTTGCGGGTAGCGATGGCCCATGAACCGCAATCTCGTCAAGGCTCTGCAGGTCGCGTGGGAGTTGCCGGAGTTCCGCACCGGGGTGCGACACGTCGTCGATCTCGATGAGGTCGCGGTGCTGCTGGCCACGCTGTCCGTCCCGGACCATGACCACGAGGTGGAACGCAGCCTGCTGAGCCTGCTGCGGTCCGCCCTGGACACTGTCGAGATTCGCGAAGCGGTGTTGCTGCTGCTGGAGCAGGACGAGGTGCGCGGGCCGCTCGTCGCGGCGGCGGTGGCGCCGCTGGCGGACCGGCCGGGTCAGGCTGCCGCCATCGCGTCGGCGGCCGAGGATCCTGTGGTGCGGCGTGAGGTGCGGGCGGTGCTGGCCAGCGCCAAGGTGCGCGAGCTGATCTGGCAGGCGATCGAGAACCAGCTGAGCGAGGACCGGTTCGGTCTGATCCGCCGGGCGGCGGTGCTCTTCGTGCGGCACCCGAGCGTCCGGCGCCTCGCCTGGGCCCTGCGCCGGCACGGGGTGTTGCGGGAACTACGCCGCAACCGGTGATCGACGCCAGCCGGTGCCGGTGGCACCGGCTGGCACGACACTGGACGGCAGATCACCGACGACGGCGTGCCATCCACTGCCAGATGTGGGTGCCGTTGAGGCTCGGGTCGTTGCGGGCCACGTAGATCCAGGACCAGTGGCCGGGGAACTGGTAGCCGTTCCAGACGACGTGGTCGTACAAGCTGACCAGTGATCCCGGGATGAGGTCGTGGGCGTGGATCGTGTTGGTCTCGGGCGGCACCGTGTCGTCGTCGAGCGAGGTGACCAGCCAGGTCGGGGTCTGGATCTGCGCCAGCTCCGCGTCGGTGATCAGCGGCGGGCCCTCCCCGCTGAGCGGCTGGACGACGCCGCAGATCGGCACCGACGCGGCGAACAGGTCGGGGTAGGCGACTGTCATCTCCAGTGACATGTAGCCGCCGTTGCTGCACCCCACCACGTAGATCCGGTCCGGGTCGACACGCTTGCGGCGGACGAGGTCCTGGACGATCTCGCGGATCAGCGGGGCGAACCGGGGGCCGTCCTCCATCCAGTAGGAGGTGCTCTGCGGAGCGACGACGTACGCGCCGGAGAAGATCCGCTGGGCCTGCGGGGTGGCGAAGCCGAGTGCTCCCCGGTTGGCGCGCAGCGTGGTCTCGTTGTCGTAGTAGTCGTCGGGCAGTGAGGCGCCCTCGCCGCCGCCGTGCAGCCAGAGGATCAGGGGTCGCCTACCGTGCCGGGGCGAGTGGTCGGGAGAGTAGAGCCGGTACTTCATGCCCGAGCCCGAGACGTGGTGGCTGAAGGCGTCGACCTCGGGGTTGGACAGCCGCCCCTGCACGAAGCGCGTGATGGTGAGCGGCGAGCCGTGGCGTCGGACGATCGGGGTGTTCTGGGTGATGGTGTAGACGAGGTCCAGCCGGACGTTGCGGCCCCTGCTCAGGATGTAGCCGAGGGTGCCACCGCCAGGTTGACCCTCGGCGTGGCTCAGCTCCAGCACGATGTTGCCGTGCCGGTCGAGCCGGGCCGCGGTCACCGTGCGGTCCAGGTCGTACTCGCTGAAGATCAGGTCGCCGGGGGCGATCGGGATCGGGCTGGTGGCCTTGGCGTGCACGCTGAACGTGCCGGGGGTCAGTCCGGCCGGGTCGATCGGCCCGAGCCGGGCGGTGTCGAGGGTGACCGAGGTGACCTGCTCACCACCGTCGAGCGTTCTCGCGTCGAGGGTGAACCTCACGCTGGTGGGATGGTGACCACCAGCGTGGGCGGCGACGCCGGGCAGGGCCAGGCCGATGGCGGCACCGGCCCCTCCGGCCAGAACGGTGCGACGAGTGACAGGCGTGGACATGCGGCCCCCGTACCTCACGATTTAGACGAGCGTCGATGACATCTCAACGTAACGCGGTGGAGATCAGCTGGCAACCGGTGCGGGCACTGGACACCACCCCGCCTGATCCACCAGCAACCAGACCACCCGAGTCGTACTTTGGGACGATCTGAAGTCGCACCACCGTTCGTACGATGAGTCCCATGCACCCTCGCCTGCACGCGGTGTTGGCCGAGCCGCGTGTCTCCCCCGCCCCGTCCCGGGTGTGGCGCGACTGGGCGGTGATAGCCGTCCTCGGGCCGGCGATCGTGGTGGAAGCAATCTTCCGACCTGATCTGCCCTGGCGGGTGGGCTGCGTCGTCGTCGCGCTCGCGCTGCTGCCCACGCTCCTGTGGCGGCGCACCGCGCCGCTCGCGATGGTGGTGATCGCGTTCGGCTGCACGACCGTCGCCCCGTTCGTGCTGCCCGGCGATCCGTGCCAACTGTTCACGGCGAGCTTCCTGGTCGTCCTGGTCCACGCGCTGTTCCGCTGGGGTTCCGGCCGGGATGCCGTGATCGGCTCGTTCTTCGTGGTGGCCAAGGTGACCACCGCCGGTCTGGTCGGGTCGGTCGACGGTGGCGAGTTGGTCGCCGGCTTCGCGGTGATGTTCGCCGCCGCCACGCTGGGTGTCGCGATCCGCTTCCGCGCCGCCGCCAGGCTGCGCGAACTCGATCGGGTGAAGCTGTTGGAGCGGGAGCGGCTCGCCCGTGACCTGCACGACACTGTGGCGCACCACGTGTCGGCGATGGCGATCCGCGCCCAGGCCGGCATCGCCGCGTCGGCGGGCCAGCCGGGTGCCGCCGTCGAGGCGCTGCGGACCATCGAGGCAGAGGCGTCCCGTGCGCTTGCCGAGATGCGTGCCATGGTTCGCGTCCTGCGGCGCGACGAGCCGGCCGACCTGGGGCCCAACCCGCAGGTCGCCGACATCGGGCGGCTCGCCGGGCAGTTCCGCACCGGGCCGACCGTCGACGTGGAGCTGTACGGCGACCTCGGCGACCTTCCGCCCACCGTGGGCTCCGCGCTCTACCGCCTCGCCCAGGAGTCGGTCACCAACGCCCGACGCCACGCCCGCCACGCCACCCGCATCGAGGTCAGCGTCGCTGCCGACGACACGTCAGTGCGCCTACGGGTCAGCGACGACGGCGAGGCCGGCACCTCCCGTCCGCCCGGCTCGCCCGGTTTCGGCCTGGTGGGCATGATGGAGCGCGCCGATCTGCTCGGCGGCACCTGCGAGGCCGGCCCCAACCCGGGCCGTGGGTGGACCGTCACGGCAGTGCTACCGCGCGAGGGGGCCGGCAGGTGACGGTTCGCGTGCTCGTGGCGGACGACCAGGAGATCGTCCGTACCGGGCTCACCATCATCCTGAACACGCAGCCCGGCATCGAGGTCGTCGGTGGGGCCTGTGACGGCCGGCAGGCGGTCGCGCTCGCCCGGCGGCTACGCCCCGACGTGTGTCTGTTCGACATTCGGATGCCGGGCATGGACGGCATCGAGGCCACCCGGGCGCTCGCCGGGCCAACGGTCCCGGACCCGCTCGCGGTGGTCGTCATCACGACCTTCGACCTCGACGAGTACGTGTACGCGGCACTGCGGGCCGGCGCCCGCGGCTTCCTGCTCAAGGAGGCCGGTCCCGCCCTGCTCAGCCAGGCGGTGCACGCCGCCGCTGACGGGGACGCGCTGATCGCGCCGAGCGTCACCACGCGGCTGTTGAAGGCGTTCGCCGAGGCGGATCCGGCCGCGCCGCGCACGCAGCCCATCGAGGCGCTCACCGACCGGGAGGAACAGGTCCTGGTGGCCGTCGCGCGGGGGCGCACCAACAAGGAGATCGCCGACGAGCTCTACATCACGTTGAGCACCGTCAAGTCGCACGTCACCAGCCTGATGACCAAGCTGGGGGTGCGTAACCGGGTCGAGGTGGCGATGTGGGCGTACGAGACCAACCGCAGCCGACGGCACTGGTGAGCGACGGAAGTACGACGACGGCGTCCGACCATGGGCCGACCCGATCGCGGCCCTTGTGCCGATGAGCGGGGGCGGGTACGGCGTCCACCATCGGTGGCATGACGATCCGCGAGTGGCGGCTACCGGCCGCGTTGATCCTGCTGGGCCTGATACCGATGCTCGCCGGCGCGGGACGGCTCACCGAGTTGGGCAGCGGACCCGAAATCACCCCGACCAACGCCCGCTTCGTCGCCGATCCGCTGCCGGTGGTGCTGCACATCGTCGGCGCGGTGGTCTACACGATCCTCGGCGCGTTCCAGTTCGTGCCCCGGCTGCGCCGCTACCCCTGGCACCGCCGTGCCGGCCGGGTGCTCGTCCCCTGCGGGCTGACGGTGGCGTTCACCGGCCTCTGGATGGCCGTCGCGTACGACCTGCCGGCCCACGACAACGACGTGCTCGCCGGTATGCGGCTCGTCTTCGGCTCGGCCATGGCCGGCTCGATCCTGCTCGGTCTCGCCGCCGCGCTACGCCGGGACATCGCCCTGCACCGCAGGTGGATGGTGCGCGGTTACGCGATCGGCCTCGGCGCCGGCACCCAGGCGTTCACCCACGCGCCGTACCTGATCGCGACCGGGGAACAGCCCGACGGGAACCTGCGGGCCGGCCTGGTGGTCGCCGGTTGGGTGATCAACCTTGCGGTGGCCGAGTGGTACCTGCGGCGTCCGACCCGGGTCGTCACCGCGCCGGCCCTCAAGCTGAGCTGAGCCCGCCGGCCCTCGGTGACCGGCTCGGGCCGCCCCGGATGTCCTCCTCGATCCGCTTCGCGGCGGCCAGCAGCGGCGGGAGCAGCTCTCGACGGATCATCTCGAAGGACCCCCGGCTGGCGTGCGCGGAGACGTTCACCGCGGCGATCACCGACCCGTTCTCGCCGTGGATCGGCGCGGCAACGGAGCGCAGGCCCTCCTCCAGCTCCTGGTCCACGATGGCGTGCCCCTGGGCGGCGATCTTCCTCAGGACGGTGCGCAGCTTCGCCGGGTCGGTGACGGTGCGCCGGGTCAGCGGCCGCAGCTGCGCGGTGGCGAGGTAGTCGGCCAGCCAGTCCGCCGGTTGCGCGGCGAGCAGCACCCGACCCATGGAGGTGGCGTACGCGGGGAAGCGCGTCCCGACGCTGATCCCCACCGTCATGATCCGCTTGGTGGGCACGCGGGCGACGTAGACCACCTCGTCGCCGTCGAGCACCGACACCGAACAGGACTCGTGCACCCGCGCGACGAGCGCCTCCATGTGCCGCTGCGCGAGCTCGGGCAGGCTCAGGCTCGACAGGTACGCGTACCCGAGTTCGAGGATCCGTGCCCGCAGCGAGAAGAGCCGACCGTCGGTGTGCACGTACCCCAGCTCGACAAGCGTGAGCAGGAACCGGCGCGCCGCGGCCCGGGTCAGCCCGGTGCGTCTGGCCACGTCGCTGAGCGTGAGCTCCGGGTGGTCGCCGTCGAACGCCCGGATCACCGCGAGGCCGCGCTCCAGCGACTGAACGAACTCCGGCGACCTCGTCGCCTCCTCGCTCACGCTCACCCGGCCTCCTGCCGCAGGGTCTCCCGGGCCACCTTGAACGCCCGGTTCGCCGCCGGTACGCCAGCGTAGACGCCGACCTGGAGCAGGACCTCCGCCACCTCCTCCGGGCTGAGTCCGTTGCGCAACGCGGCCCGGACATGCATCGCCAACTCCTCGTCGTGGTGCAGGGTGGCGAGCACGGCGAGGGTGATGCAGCTACGGGTTCGCCGGTCGAGGCCCGGCCTGCTCCACACCTCGCCCCAGGCGTAGCGGGTGATGAAGTCCTGGAAGTCGGCGGTGAACTCGTCGGTGCCGGCGACCGCGCGGTCCACGTGTGCGTCACCCAGCACCTGTCGTCGCACCGCCATGCCGGCCTGGTGCCGCTCGTGGTCGTTCACCCGTCACCCCGTCCCTCGTGGAAGTGTTCCAACAGGAGTCGGCACACCTGCTCGGGTTGCTCGACGTTGGCCAGGTGCGCCGCCGCGTCGACCACGGCCAGCCGGGCCTGCGGGATGCGCTCGACGATCTCGCGGGCGTGCGGCACCGGGGTGGCCGGGTCGTCCGCTCCCGCGATGACCAGCGTCGGCGCGACGACCCGGCCGAGGTCAGGTCGGAGGTCCATGGCGGCGATCGCCTCGCAGCAGGCGGCGTATCCGGTCGGCGCGTTCGCGGTCAACATGGCGCGGTGGGTGGCGACCACCACCGGCCGGGCCGTGGCGAAGGCCGGGGTGAACCAGCGGGCCACCACCGCGTCGGCGATCGCCGGCATCCCGCCGGTGAGTACCGTCGCGGCTCGTTCCCGCCACTGCTCCGGTGGGCCGAGCGACGCCGACGTGCAGAGCAGCGCCAGCCGCCGCACCCGCTCGGGCGCGTACGCGGCGAGCCACATGCCCACCATGCCGCCGAGGGACAGCCCCGCGTAGTGGACCCACTGCACGTCGAGGTCGTCCAGCGTCCGCAGCAGTTCCCGGCCCAGCAGGTCCAGCGTGTACGGCCCGGGAGGCACCGCGGAGCGCCCGTGGCCGAGGTGGTCGTACCGGATGACTCGGAACCGTTGGGCGAGCGCCGGGACCTGGGGTTCCCACATGGCGGCGGCGGTGCCCAGGGAGCTGCCGAGCAGCAGCACCGGCGCGGCGGCCGGGCCGTCGACTGTGAGATGCAGTCGGGACGTCATCGGCCTACTCCTCGAGCGGCGGCCAGGGCATTCTCGACGAACCGGCCGGCCGAGCCGAGCCAGCGGTGCGGGTCGAGCGCCTCGGCTATCTCCGTGTCGGACAGGTGGGCGCGTACCTCGGGGTCGGCGAGCAGCGCGGCGCGGAACGAGGGTTCGGAGGCGGCGCGGGTCACGAGGTCGTGTGCGACGCCGCGACCGACAGCGGGCGCCAGTCGCGCGGCCACGGCCTCGGCGAGCAGCAGGCCGCCGGTGGCGTCGAGGTTCTCCCGCATCTTGTTCGGACGGATTTGTAGCCCGTGCAGCATCCGCGCGCACCGGGCGGCGGCACCGCCGGCCACGTGCAGCAGCTCCAGCAGGGGCTCCCACTCGGCGTGCCACGCGCCCGCGGCCCGCTCGTGCTCCTGCACCGCCGCGGCGAACAGGGTGGCGACGAGACCCGGGCCGCGTCGCGCCGCGGCGGTGACGAGGACCGAGTCCACCGGGTTGCGCTTGTGCGGCATTGCCGAGGAGCCGCCGCGTCCGGCGCCGCCTTCGGCGACCTCACCCACCTCGTTCTGGGCGAGCAACCCGACGTCGAGGGCGACCTTGCCGGCGGCGACGAGCAGCCCGCCGAGGGCGGCGGTCAGGTCGAGCCAGGGCTGGCGACGGGTGTGCCAGGGCAGCGGGCTCGGCGGGAGGCCCAGGTGCGCCGCGAAGCGCTGGGCGACCTCGGCGCCGGCCGGCCCGTACGCGGCCAGGGTGCCGACCGCGCCACCGAGTTGCGCAGGCTGCGCGGTGCGGGTCTGACGCAGTCGGTCCCGGGTCTCGACCAGCCCGGTCAACCAGCCGGCGGCCTTGAGCCCGAACGTGGTGGGCGCCGCCTGCTGCCCGAGGGTCCGGGCGACCATCACCGTGTACCGGTGCGCGTCGGCCAGCTGGGCGGCGGCGTCCACGGCGGCGTCGAGGTGACGCAGCAGCGGCCCGAGCGCCCGCACGGCCACCAGGACCAGCGCGGTGTCCAGGACGTCCTGGCTGGTCGCTCCGAAGTGCACCCAGGCTCGGGCGTCCTCCGGCACGGCGGCGGTCAGCTCAGCCACCAGCGGGACGACCGGGTTGCCCGTGGCGTCGGCCGCCCGGCCGAGCGCTCCCGGGTCGTACCGCTCGGCGCGGCACTGCTCGACGATCGCCGTGGCCGCCGGCGGTGGCAGGATGCCGGCGTCCGCCGCGGCCCGGACGAGTGCGGCCTCCACGTCGAGCATCGCCTGGAGCACTGACGGGTCGCTGAGTTCCGCGTCGACGTCCGGAGCGCCGGACAGGCCGCCGAGCAGGCCGTCAGACGGCGAAGAAGACGGTCTCATTGTCGCCCTGCAGGTGGATGTCGAACCGGAACCCGTCCGGGGCGGGACTCGCCAGCAGGGTGTCGCGGCGGTCGGCGTCGACGATGCGCAGCACGGGGTCGGCGGCGTTCGCCGCCGGCTCGTCGGGGAAGTAGAGCCGCGTGACGAGGCGGTGCAGCAGCCCACGCCCGAAGACCGACAGGGTCAGGTGGGGGGCTTCGGTGCCGCCGCCCGGCTCGGGCAGCGAACCCGGCTTGACGGTCAACAGCCGGTACCACCCCTGCGCGTCGGTCTCGCTCCGGCCGAATCCGCGAAAGCCCACGAGCGCGGGCCGCCGGGCACCCCGAGGGTCGTCCGGATGGTCGAACCGGCCGTCCGGGTCGGCCTGCCAGCTCTCCACCATCGCATCGACCACCGGTGTTCCGGTGCCGTCGAAGACCCGCCCCCCGATCCAGAACGCGCCCGGCGTGCCCTCGGGTACGACGTACGGGCCGTCGGGCCAGCGGAGGCCGATGTGCAGGTACGGCCCGACTGTCTGCGCGGGCATGACGCCCAACTGCTCAGTCATCGTCGTCCTCGTCCTCGAAGGGGGTGCTCTCCCGGCCGCGCAGCACGATGTCGAACTCGTACGCCAGTGCCCACTCCGGTGCGGTGGTGGCGTGGTCGTACCGGGCGATCATCCGTTCCCGTGCCTTCGGGTCACGGACCGAGTTGAAGATCGGGTCCTGGAAGAAGAGCGGGTCGCCCGGGAAGTACATCTGCGTGACCAGCCGCTGGGTGAACGCGCGGCCGAAGAGGGAGAAGTGGATGTGCGCCGGCCGCCAGGCGTTGTCGTGGTTGCGCCAGGGGTAGGCACCGGGCTGCACCGTGATGAACCGGTACCGCCCCTGGTCGTCGGTGAGCGCCCGGCCCACCCCCTCGAAGTACGGGTCGAGCGGGGCCGGCCAGGTGTCCCGGGCGTCGCGGTACCGGCCGGCGGCGTTGGCCTGCCAGATCTCGACAAGCGTGCGGGGCACCGGTCGACCGTCACCGTCGCGGACACGCCCGTGCACGATGATCCGTTGTCCCTGCGGCTCGCCGTCGTGCTGGCGGGTCAGGTCGTGGTCGAGCGCCCCGAGCCGTCCCTCCCCCAGCAGCGGTCCGGTGACCTCGGTCAGCCGCTGCGGCAGGTGGATCAGCGGGTGTCGCGGCGCCCGCGCCACTGTCGACCCGTAGCCGGGGCTGAGCAGTGGTGGGTGGACGTCGACGTCGTCGCGCCGGTACCGCGGTAGCACGAGACCCCTGTCTGCCCCGGTGTCCTGTGTGGTCATCGTCGTCTCCCGTCGAACTTCGTCGCCTCCAGTGCCCGCAGCGCCGCGAGTTCCCGCGCCGTCGGCGGTTCACCGGTGGTCAGCCCGGCGGCGACGGCGAGGTCCCAGCCGGTGGCCGCCCGCGCCTGCTCCCGGGTCACCCCGGGGTGCAGGCGGGTCAGCGTGAGCTCGCAGGTCACCGGGTCGGGTTCGAGGACGCCGAGATCGGTGATCACCACGCGGGGGCCGGCGCCACGCAGGCCGAGTCGCTCCCGGTCGCCCGGGCCCGTTCCGTAGCCGACCGAGGTGACGAAGTCGACCCGTTCGGTGAACGTCCGGAGGTCCTGCCGGACGATCACCACGACTTCACCGCAGGAGGCGGCGATCTCCGGGGCGCCGCCAGCGCCGGGCAGCCGGACCTTCGGGGCGGCGTAGTCACCGCCGACGACAGTGGTGTTGATGTTGCCGTACCGGTCGAGCTGCGCCGCCCCGAGGAAACCCACGTCGATCCGGCCCGGTTGGAGCCAGTAGTTGAACACCTCGGGCACCGACACCACCGCGTCAGCCGATTCGGCGAGGACCGCGTCCCCGATGGAGAGCGGGAGCCGGTCCGGCTTCGCGCCGAGGCACCCCGATTCGTAGATGAGCACCAGGTTCGGGGCGTGGGTCACCCGGGCGAGATTCGCCGCGGTGCTGGGCAACCCGATCCCCACGAAGCAGGCGGTGCCGTCGCGCAGTTGGCGGGCGGCGGCGACAGTCATCATCTCGTCGGCGGTCCAGTCAGCCATCGCGTTCCCCCCGCTCGCCGCGCTGACTCATGCCGCCGCCCCGGCCGTGTGCACGTGCTCGTCCAGCCAGGCGCGGAAGGTGTCGCGGTGCCGGCTGACGGCGTCCCAGTCCCGGTAGAAGTCGTTGTCCCGCACCGAGTAGCCGTGGGCGTAGGAGGGGTGCGCGCCGCCGGGCACCTCGGCCACCGCGGTGACCGCCCAGCCAGGAAGGACCACCTGCCCGGGTACGGGTTCCAACTCGTCCACGATCTCCTCGACGGTGACCAGTGACCGGTGGGCGGCGAGCACCGCTTCCTTCTGCACCCCGGTGATGCCCCACATCTGCACGTTGCCGTCACGGTCGGCGCGCTGGGCGTGCACCACAGTCACGTCGGGACGCAGGGCGGGGACGGCGGTGAGCGTCTCGCCGGTGAAGGGGCAGGTGATGGGCCGGATGTTCGTTGTGTGCCCGGGCAGGTCGGTGCCGGTGTAGCCGCGCAGGACGGCGAGCGGCAGCCCGGACGCCCCGGCGACGTACCGGTTCGCCATGCCCGCGTGACTGTGCTCCTCCAGCTCGAGCGGACGCGGCCAGGCGTGCTGCACGGCGTCCCGGAAGCGGTGCAGCGATCCGACGCCCGGGTTGCCGCCCCAGGAGAAGACCAGGCGGCTGGCGCAACCCGCGCCGATGAGCTGGTCGTAGATGACGTCGGGGGTCATCCGCACGAGGGTCAGCTTTTGCCGTCCCTGGCGGATCATCTCGTGACCCGCGGCGAACGGGATGAGGTGCGTGAACCCTTCCAGGGCCACCACGTCACCGTCGCGGACCAGGTGGGCCACGCCGTCGGCAAGCGAGACGAGCTTCGCCATGGGCCTCCCCGCATCCTGCGAAAACCGCGCTGCCGCCGGCTGTTCGCCATGCGGACTGCCGTACTCATATCGAACGTACGACGGAGGACGACATCCGTCAACGACAGGTCGGCCGGGCCCCGGCCGGCGTCGTCCACTGTGTTCGGCAGTCACGTCGGCCGATGCGTTGACGCGAGCCGGGCCACGTGCCAACGTTCAAGCAGAGAACGGCCGTTCGGTACGCGAACACCTCCGAGGAGGACCGCCATGACACTGCTGGACGCCACGACCTGGCAGGGCACCCTGCACAGCGACGGCTGGGTGAAACCCGCCGGCGGGACGGCACCCGTGCGATCCCCCGCCACCGGAGAGGAGATCGGCCAGGTCGGCGTGGCGAACGCCGAGGACGTGACGCGCGCCTGCGCCCGCGCCGCCACCGCCCAACGCGCCTGGGCCGCCACCGGCTACGCCGTGCGGGCCGCGGTGCTGCGCCGGGCCGGGCAGCTGTTCGAGCGGTACGCCGCCGAGATCGGCGACTGGATCGTGCGGGAGTCCGGGTCCATCCCAACCAAGGCCAGCGTCGAGATCGCCGCCGCCGCGCAGGAGTGCTACGAGGCGTCGGCGCTGGCCTCGCACCCGCTGGGCGAGATCATCCCGAGCGCGCAACCGCGGCTCAGCCTGGCCCGCCGGTTGCCCGTCGGCGTCGTCGGGGTCATCGCGCCGTTCAACTTCCCGCTCATCCTGGCCACCCGTTCGGTGGCCCCGGCCCTGACGCTGGGCAACGCCGTGGTGCTCAAGCCCGATCCGCGCACCGCCGTCTGCGGTGGCGTCGCGATCGCCCGGGTCTTCGAGGAGGCCGGCCTGCCCGAAGGGTTGCTGCACGTCCTTCCCGGCGGGGTGGAGGCCGGTGAGGCGCTGGTGGCCGACCCGAACGTACGGGTGATCAGCTTCACCGGCTCGACCGCTGCCGGCCGCAAGGTCGGTGAGGCGGCGGCACGCCACCTCAAACGTTCGCACCTCGAACTCGGTGGCAACTCGGCGCTGATCGTGCTCGACGACGCCGATCTGGACCTCGCTGTCTCCGCCGGCGCGTGGGGGTCCTTCCTGCACCAGGGTCAGATCTGCATGACCACCGGCCGGCACCTGGTCCACGAAAGTCTGTCCGAGCGCTACGTCGAGCGGCTGGCGGAGAAGGCGAACCACCTGCCGGTCGGCGACCCGGCAAAGGAGCAGGTGGCGCTCGGGCCGATCATCGACGAGCACCAGCGCGACAAGATCCACGCACTGGTCACCGCGAGCGTCGACGCGGGTGCCCGGCTGGCCGCCGGGGGCACGTACGAGGGACTGTTCTACCGGCCGACGGTGCTCACCGACGTCACCTCCGCGACCCCGGCGTACGCCCAGGAGGTTTTCGGCCCGGTCGCCCCGGTGATCACCTTTGCCGACCAGGACGAGGCCGTCGAGTTGGCCCGCCAGACCGAGTACGGCCTGTCGCTGGGCATCCTGAGCCGTGACGTGATGAGGGCGATGGCCCTCGCCGACCGGATCCCCAGCGGGATCGTGCACATCAACGATCAGACGGTGAACGACGAGGCGGTGGCGCCGTTCGGTGGGGTGGGAGCGTCCGGTACCGGCTCCCGGTTCGGCGGGCCCGCGGCGAACGTCGAGGCGTTCACCGAGACCCAGTGGCTCACCGTGCGCGGCGCCATCACGCGGTACCCGTTCTGACACCGGAAGGATCGGGCATGCCGGGAATGCGTACCCAGGTCGGCATCGTCGGCGCCGGGCCGGCGGGGCTCATGCTGTCGCACCTGTTGCACCTGCGCGGAATCGAGTCCGTGGTGCTGGAGAGCCGCAGCCGGGACCACGTCGAGCACCGGCTCCGGGCGGGCGTCCTCGAACAGGGCTCGGTCGACCTGCTCTGCCGCAACGGCGTCGGCGAGCGGCTGCGACGGGAGGGACTGCGCCACGAGGGCATCGAGCTGCGCTTCGCCGGGGAGTCGCACCGGGTGCCGATGGCAGACCTGACCGGGCGGGCGATCACCGTCTACGGGCAACAGGAGGTGGTCAAGGACCTGATCGCCGCCCGGCTCGCGGCCGGTGGCTCGATCCTCTTCGAGACTGAGGCGGTGCGCCTGGACCGGCTGGACTCGGACTCCCCGGTCATCCACTTTCGACGCGACGGGCAGGTCCAGGAGCTGCGCTGCGACTTCGTGGCGGGCTGCGACGGGTTCCACGGGGTGAGCCGCGGCGCGGTGCCCGAAGGGGTGCTGACCACCTACGAGCGGGTGTACCCGTTTGCCTGGTTGGGCGTCCTCGCCGCCGCACCGCCGGCGGTGGACGAACTCATCTACGCCAACCACGAGCGTGGCTTCGCCCTCTACAGCATGCGCTCCCCCGAGATCTCTCGGCTGTACCTACAGGTCGCGCCCGACGAGGACATCGCCGCGTGGCCGGACGAGCGGATCTGGACGGAGCTGCGGGCACGGTTGGAGACGGTGCCGGGGTGGTCGCTCAACGAGGGACCGATCCTGGAGAAGTCCATCACCCCGATGCGCAGTTTCGTTGTCGAGCCGATGCGGTGGGAGCGGCTGTTCCTGGCCGGGGACGCCGTGCACATCGTCCCACCCACCGGCGCGAAGGGCATGAACCTCGCGCTCGCTGACGTCGCGCTGCTGGGGGACGCCTTCGCCGGCTGGTACGACCGAGGCAGCACCGATCTGCTGGAGGCATACTCGGCCACGGCGTTACGCCGGGTCTGGCGAGCCCAGCACTTCTCCTGGTGGATGACCTCAATGCTGCACCGGCTGGAGCGCGACGACCCGTACGAGACGAAGCTCCAGACCGCCACGCTGAGGTACGTCGCCACCTCCGAGGCGTACGCCGCAAGCCTGTCCGAGAACTACGTGGGCCTGCCCGAGGTCTGAACGCGAGCGTGCGGGACGGCACCACAGCAGAGCGTTGTTCAACTTATTTCTGACGGGCGTCAGAAATTATTGACTTTCAATGCCGGGGTGACTGACCATGGCCAACACAGCGAAGTGCGCCCCCGCGCCACCGTTGGTCACCTGCACATCCGAGGCACCCACCACCCCCGCCCAGGAAGGGCCTCGTCCATGAAGAAGGTCATGGCTCTCGGGCTGATCGCCGTCACCGCGGTCGCCCTCACCGGATGTACCGACTCCGACGCGTCCAACCCGTCCGAACAGACCTCGGGCGACCTGCGCAAGGTCCGGGTCGCGGCGCTGCCCATCACCGAGACCGCCGCGCTCTGGGGCGGCATCAAGGCCGGTGTCTTCGCCGAGCGCGGCCTCCAGGTCGAGGTGCTGCCCGCCCAGGGCGGCGCGCAGGCCATTCCCGCGCTCCTGAACGGCGACATCGACTTCGCCATCGGCCAGCCCTTCGGGCCGTTCCGGGCCGACCTGCGGGATCTCGGCGTCGTCATCATCGGCAACTACGCCTCCTCGTACGCCGACGGCGACGACATCAACGCCGTGGTGGCCTCGGCGAAGTCAGGCATCAAGCGGCCGGCCGACCTCGCGGGCAAGCGGGTCTCGGTCAACAGCCTGGGCGCCGCCGGCGACGTGACGATCATGGCGGCGGTCGAGAAGGACGGTGGCGACCCTTCGAGGATCAAGTTCGTCGAGGTCGCCTTTCCGGACGCCCCGGCCCAACTCGAATCCGGCAACATCGACGCCGCCTGGGTGCCGGAGCCCTTCGTCACCCAGTTGAAGACCCGCGGGGACACCTTCATCGTCGCCCCCTACCAGGCGGTGGTGCCCGGCCTGACCACGCTCACCACCATCACCACCAGGAAACGCACGGAGAAGGACGCCAAGCTGGTCGAGGACTTCACGGCGGCGATGAAGAAGACGTTGGAGTGGGCCAAGGCCCCCGCCAACGAGGCGGCGCTTCGGCAGGCCATCAAGGACAACCTTGAGCTGCCCCCACCGGTGGCCGAGTCGGTGCGGCTGCCGGCATTCGGTTGGGAGGTCGATCGGTCGAGCCTCCAGACGCTCGCCGAGCTCGCGCAGAAGTACAAGGTGCTCGACAGGCAACCCAACCTCGACCGTCTCATCCAGCAGCAGTAGCCGGCGCGATCCCGCCCTCCCCGCCCCCGGAGTGGGGAGGGCCTCGTCGCCCGCCTGACGACGGGAGTGACATGCGCGTGTTTCCCACCCGACGCCTACGCGCGTTACGCAAAGCGATGCTGGGCGTCGTCGGCCTGACCGCGTTCCTCGTCGTCTGGCAGCTGATCCCTACGCTGGGCCTGATCAACCCGCTCTACCTGCCGTACGTGACCGACGTGCTGGCGCGGCTTGTCGAGCAACTCGTCGACCTCGCGTTCTGGCGGCGGTTGGGCAGCACCATGACGTCCTGGGCGATCGGCCTGACGGTGGCGACGGTCGCCGCCGTCGTCCTCGGCACGGTCGTCGGGTTGGTGCCCTTCCTGCGGCGCGCGACCCACACGATCGTCGAGTTCCTCCGCCCGATCCCGTCGGTCGCCCTCATCCCGCTCGCCGTGCTGATGTTCGGCATCCAGCGGCAGGCCGCCCTCGTCATCATCATCTACGCGTCGTTCTGGCAGGTGTTCGTGCAGGTCATCTACGGCGTCGCCGACGTCGACTCGGTGGCCCGCGACACCGCCCGCAGTTTCGGTCTGAGTCGGCGGGAACAGTTGTCGCACCTCGTCCTGCCGACCACCCTGCCGTACCTCATGACCGGCCTGCGGCTCGCGGCGGCGGTCGCGCTCATCCTCGCCATCACCGCGGAGATGGTGATCGGCAACCCCGGTCTCGGGCGCATGATCGAGCTGTCCCGGTCCGCCGGAGACGCCGCCGGCCTGTACGCGCTGGTCGTGGTCACCGGCCTGCTCGGGCTCATGGTGAACATCGTCTTCCGGTTCATCGAGCGTCGGGTGCTGTCCTGGCACCAGTCCGTACGAGGAGAGGAGGCGCTGTGACCACGTACCCCGGGCGGATCGCCACCACGGCACGCAGCCGGACGGTCGGAACCCGGATCGCGGCGGGCATCCTCTACCCACTGGGCCTGCCGACGATGCTGCTGGTGGTCTGGGGCCTGGCGGCGACGAGGGCGACGAACCGGTTCTTCCCCGACCCGTTGACGATCGCCAGAGCCTTTCGGGAGACCTGGGTCGGTCCGGCCTTCGTCGAGGACGTGCTGCCGAGCCTCGCCCGCCTCGGCCTCGGTGTCGCCGCGTCGATCGTGCTCGGCATCGGCGCCGGCACCGTCATCGGGCTGACCCCCTGGCTGCGGGAACTCCTCGAACCACTGCTGGAGTTCCTCCGGGCCATCCCACCACCGGTGCTGATCCCGGTGGTGATGCTCCTGCTCGGAATCACCGACACCATGAAGGTGGCCGTGATCGTCTCCGGCGCGGTCTGGCCGATCCTGTTGAACACGATCGAGGGTGTCCGGGGGACCGACAGCGTCATGAAGGAGACCGCGGAGTCGTTCCAGGTCTCCTGGTGGGAGCGGCTCCGGTTCCTCGTACTCCCCGCTGCCAGCCCACGGATCATGGCCGGGGTTCGTCAGGCCCTCTCGGTCGCGCTGATCCTGATGGTCATCTCCGAGATGTTCGCCTCCTCCTCCGGCCTCGGCTACCGGATCGCCTACTTCCAGCGCAACTACCTGATCGCCGAGATGTGGAGCGGCATCGTCCTCCTCGGTCTCGTCGGCGTTCTCCTCGCCGTAGCTTTCGGTCTCGTCGAACAGCGCGTTCTGCGCTGGTACCACGGAGTCAGGGAGGTCAACCGTGCCTGATCGGAGCAGTCTGCTGCTGGTGGAGCACCTGCGGAAGGTCTACGAGTCCACCACGGGCAACGTCGAGGCGATCGGGGACATCAGCTTCACGATGGACGCCGGTGAGCTCGTCTGCATCGTCGGGCCGTCCGGTTGCGGCAAGACCACCCTGCTGAAATGCCTCGCCGGCCTGCTGCGGCCCACCAGCGGCCTGGTCGAGATGGACGGCTCCGCGGTGACCGGACCCAGCCCGGCCATGGCAGTCGTGTTCCAGGAGTACGGCCGTAGCCTCTACCCCTGGCTGACGGTGCGCGGAAACGTCGAGCTTCCACTGCGGCACAAGAGGCTCAACCGCGATGCCCGAAACAAGCTTGTCGTCGACGCTCTTGAGGCGGTGGGTCTCGGGCACGCCGCGCTGAGCCACCCGTGGCAGCTCTCCGGGGGGATGCAACAGCGCGTGGCGATCGCGCGGGCCATCGCCTACCAGCCCGACGTCCTGATCATGGACGAACCGTTCGCCGCCGTGGACGCGCAGACCCGGGCCGACCTGGAGGACCTGGTCCGCGAGCTGCACGCCAGCCGGACCATCTCGGTTGTCTTCGTCACCCACGACATCGACGAGTCGGTGTATCTCGGTCAGCGGGTTCTAGTATTGTCCACGTCGCCGACCTGGGTCCAGGAGGACCTCGCGATCGACCTGCCGCCGGAGCGCGATCAGATCACGACCCGCGCTCTGCCCCGTTTCACGGAACTGCGGACGCACGTCTACGACCAGATCCAGCGGGCCAAGCGCGGGCAGGCCGTGGCCCCGCGATCCGCGCGGTGATCGGCGGCCAACCAACGAGTTCGCCGAAGGGAAGGGCTGTGGGTAGTCGTCAGCCGAAGCAGTTGTTGCTCGCCTTCTTCGGGGAGCACGTCGTCGACGGTGACACGGGACCGATCCGGGCGAGCGTCCTGATCAACGTGCTGGAGGGCGCCGACGTCGCCGCGCCGGCCACCCGCGCGACCCTGGACCGACTCGTGCACAGCGGCATCCTCGCCCGCAGCAGGAGCGGCCGGGAGACGCTGTTCTCCCTGACCGAGCACGGGGTCGCGGTGTTGCGCGAGGCGACGTACCGCGTTCGCGGGCCGCGGCCGTTCGACCCACAGGGCAACGGGTGGACCCTTGTCACCTTCTCGATCCCGGAGGGCCAGCGGATGCTGCGGCACCGACTGCGCTCAACTCTCATCTGGGAGGGCTTCGCGCCGATCCGGGACGGGCTCTGGCTCGCGCCCGGCGAGGTCGACCTCGCCGGCTCGTTGGAGCCGCTGCGGCAGGACCTCGCGCCCAATACGGTGGTCGCCTTTCACGCCCGCGAACTCGCCGGGTTCCCGATCGGCGAGAGCGTACGCGCCGCGTGGGACATCGAGGCGATCCGGCGCGCCCACCTGGCCTTCATCGACGTGTGGGACGACCCGTCCGCGACGGCGATGGCACCGAGCGCCCTCACCGTACGGACGATGCTGGTGGCGGACTGGCTCGCGCTGCTGCGCACCGACCCGAGGCTGCCGGCCGAGTTCATGGACGACGAATGGCCCGCCACGAGATCGGTGGAGACCTACCGTCGGACGCACGAGAAGCTGGCCGAGGCGTCAGCGGCGGAGTTCGCCGAACTCGTCGCGGCCCGGCCCACTGCTAGGAGCCGAATCGGGTCCTCAGATCGGCCTTCCGCACCTTCCCCGACGCCGTCCGCGGCAGCTCATCCACGATGACCACGTTCTTCGGGAGCTTGTAGCGGGCGATTCTGCCGTCCAGGCACGCCCGGACGGTGGTGGTGTCCACCGACGCCCCCTCCCGTACGGTCACGATTGCCCAGGGCACCTCACCCCAACGCTCGTCCGGCACGCCGATGACCGCCGCCGAGGTCACCCCGTCGACCTCGGTGAGCAGCTGCTCGAGTTCGAGCGGGTAGATGTTCTCGCCCCCCGAGATGATCATGTCCTTGAGTCGGCCGGAGATGTAGAGGTAGCCGTCGGCGTCCAGGTGTCCGAGGTCGCCGGAGCGGAACCACCCGTCGGCCGTGAACGCCTCGGCGGTCGCCTCCGCAAGGCCGTGATAGCCGGGGAAGACGTTGGGCCCGGCCACCTCGATCTCACCGACAGCGCCGGTGGGCACCACCGCCCCGGCCGCGTCGGTGATCCGCACATCGGTGAAGAAGTGCGGCAGACCGACACTGCCCTGCTTGACGCGGGTCATCGTCGGCGGCAACGCTGTCGCGCCCGGCGCGGCCTCGGTCATGCCGTAACCCTGCGAGAACGACAGGCCCCGCGCCTCGTACGCGTTGAGGATGCGGGCCGGCACGGCCGAACCTCCGCAGGTGAGCTTCGTCAGCGTGGACAGGTCGGTCGACGCCCAGGCGGGATGGTCGGCCATGAGCTGGTAGGTGGTCGGCACGCCGCTGAGCATTGTCACCCCGTGACGCTCGATCTGCGCGAGCGCGCGGCCCGGCTCGAAGCCCTTCTCGATCACCATCGTGGCGCCCTTGAGGATGACGGGCAGGGCACCCATCCCGAGCGACGCGACATGGAACAGCGGCGAGATCATGAGCGCGACGTCAGTGGAGACGACGTCGTAGTCGACCACACAGTTGAGCGCCACCCAGGTGAGGTTGCCGTGGGTCAGCACGGCACCCTTGGCCCGGCCGGTCGCGCCCGAGGTGTAGACGATCGCCGCCGGGTCCTCGTGGGTGGAGTCGACCCGACCGGTGAACGGGGAGACGGCGGCCCGCGCCAGGCGGGCAAGCCCGTGCCGGTCCGCGGTGCCCTCACCGTTGACGATGACGTACGGGGTCCGGGCGGTCGGCGCGGCGGAGGCCACCAGCGCCGCGAAGTCCGGGTCGTGGATCAGCACCCGCGCGCCGCAGTCGGCGAGGACGGCCACGATCTCGGGTGCGGCGAGCCGGGTGTTGATCGGCACGAAGACGGCCCCGACCTGCGCCGCCCCGAACATCACCAGGAGGAGTTCGGGGCTGTTCTCGCCCAGGTAGGCGACGCAGTCACCCCTACCGACGCCTCGCTCCCGCAGCACCGCCGCGATCCGGTCCGCGGCGTCGGCGAACTGTCCGTACGTCATGGGGGGCCGGTCGCCGTGGATGATCGCGACCTGGTCCGGGGACTTCAGCCGGCGCTTGGCCACCCAGGCGCCAATTCCGTGCTGCTGCATCAGCATTCTCCCGGGGGTGGAGGTGGTGTGCTCGCCCGGCTCGTCGGATGCCCCCGGGCCTCAGGCGTAGAAGCGGTACAGCCCTCGCGCGACGACCGCCGGCTTGGCGCCGCCCTCGATCTCGATCGTCTGGTCGACGGCGATCTGGTAGCCGCCGCGCACCTCGACGACCTCGACGACTGTGGCCCGCATGCGTACCCGCGCCCCGATCACGACCGGCGCGGGGAAGCGCACCTTGTCGAGGCCGTAGTTGACCTTCGTGGTCACGCCCTTGACCTCAAGCAGCTCGGTCCAGAACGGAACGGCCAGGGAGAGGGTGAGGAAGCCGTGCGCGATCGGCGCGCCGAACGGCCCGGTCCTCGCCCGTTCGGGGTCGACGTGGATCCACTGGTGGTCGTCCGTCGCGTCCGCGAACAGGTCGACCTGGTCCTGGGTGACAGTACGGTACCCGGTGTGGCCAAGATCGGTGCCCGCGAGGTCGCCCAGCCGCTCGTAGGTGATGGTCGTCGTCATGGCGCTTCCTCTCGTCGTCACCGGGCAAGGCCCAGCAGGCGGGCCGCGTTGTCCTTGAGGATGCCCGGGAGCACATCCGGCTTGAGATCGGTCGCTTGCACGTCGCGCAGCCACCGGTCGGGGGTGAGCAGGGGGTAGTCGGTGCCGAAGAGCACCCGTCGCTTCAGCACCGAGTTGGCGTGACGCACCAACTCGGCCGGGAAGTACTTCGGGCTCCAGCCGGACAGGTCGATCCAGGTGTTGTGCTTGTGCGTGGCCACCGACAACGCCTCGTCCTGCCAGGGCACCGACGGGTGGGCCATGATGATCTGAAGGTCGGGGAAGTCGGCCGCGATCGGGTCGAGCAGGATCGGATTCGACAGGCCGAGGCGCAGGCCGTAACCGCCCGGGGTGCCGGCGCCGATGCCGGTCTGCCCGGTGTGGAAGAGCGCCGGGACGCCGGCCCGCCCAAGCAGGCCCCACATCGGCGCGTACTCGTCGTGGCTGGGGTCGAAGCCCTGCACTGTGGGGTGGAACTTGAAGCCTCGTACGCCTTCCTCCTCGATCAGTCGGGCGGCGAGGTCGAGGGCGGCCTCGCCTGTGCGCGGGTCGACCGACCCGAACGGGATCAGCACGTCGGCGTGCTCTGCCGCGGCACGGGCGATGTCGGCGCTCGACAGTGGTGGGTGCTTCAGTTGGGTACGCGCGTCCACTGTGAAGACGACGGCCGCCATGCTCCGCTCGCGGTAGTACTGGGCCACCGCGCCGACCGCCGGCCGTGGGCCGTCCGTCTTGAAGTACGCCGACGCCGCCGCCACGAGCGGTTCGGGCAGTGAGGTGTGACCGTGGTCGTCGACCTCGATGTGCACGTGCATGTCGATCGCCGTGACGGTGTCGATGTCGATCGCGGGCTGGTACATGGGGCCAACCTTCGTCGGGGCGGGTCAGGACGTCGCGGGCTCGAACTCCTCGGGGAGGTCCGGGAAGCGTTCGCCGACGCTCTGCTCGGCGCCGACGAACGTCGTCGGCCAGGCGTCCACGAGCGCCTCGTACGTCCAGCCGCCCTCGCGGTGCGCGGTCAGAGCCGCCTCCGGATGGGTCCAGATCTGGAGGCGGTCCCCTCCCACACCGATCACCTGCCCGGTCACCGAGGCCGCCGCGTCGGAGCCGAGGAACGCGACGAGCCCGGCCGCGTCGTCCGCCGTGCCGAACCCCAGGCCGTGTCGGAAGAACGCGGGCATCGGCTCGCCGTTCGCCTCGGCCCGTACCGCCGCAGCGAAGTAGGGGACGGTGGCGGTCATCGCGGTCGCGGCGACCGGAACAACGGTGTTGGCGGTGATGCCGGCCCGCTTGAGCTCGAGTGCCCAGGTACGGACCATGCCGACGATGCCCGCCTTGGCGGCCGCGTAGTTGGTCTGGCCGAAGGTACCCCGCTGCCCGGTGGGTGACCCGACGCAGATGATCCGGCCGCCCTCGCCGGCCTGCCGCATGTGCTGCACCGCCTCGCGCACCGTGGTGAACGTGCCGCGCAGGTGCACGTTGATGACGGTGTCGAAGTCGTCGTCGCTCATCTTCCACAGCACCGTGTCACGCAGGACGCCCGCGTTGGTGACGAGGATGTCCAGCCGTCCGAAGTGCTCGACCGCCGTGCTGACGAGCTCCTTGGCGGTCTCGGTCGGGCCGACCGGTGCCACCACCGCGACGGCCCGACCGCCGGATGACTGGATCGCCGCCACCGCGTCGGCGGCAGCTCCGGCGTCGACGTCGTTGACCACTATCGAGGCGCCCCGCCGCGCCAGCTCCTGGGCGTAGGCCAGGCCGAGGCCCCGCCCGGCTCCGGTGACGATGGCAACCTTGCTGTCCAGTGACATGGGTGCTCCCTTTCGTCGATGCCGATCCGCGCACGAAGGTGGGGAGTGACACGCGCACGGGCAACGTAATGCAGATTTTGATCGGGCGTCAACGATTTGCAGTATGTCTACATCAGACGGAGTTGCTCAGCGCCCGGGAGACCACCCGGCCGGCAGCCTGGACCAGCGGGGCCAACGCCACCGGGTCCGCCCGGTCGTGGGCGACAACCAGCGAGATCGCCGCCACCACACCCTCCGGTACGCGGATCGGTGCGGCCACCGAGAGGGCATCCATCGTGACCTGGCGGTCGCTGACCGCGTACCCGATCCGGCGCACCTCCGCGAGGCAGCTACGCAGCCGCCTCGGGTTGGTGATGGTCATGTCGGTGTACCGCTCCAGCGGCGCGGCCAGCACCTGCTCCTGAACCTCGGCGGGCGCGTGGGCGAGCAGGACCAGCCCGACGCCGGTCGCGTGCAGCGCGAAACGACCCCCCACCCGGGTGAGCACCGGCACCGCGTGGCGCCCGGCGATCCGTTCGATGAAGACGAGTTCGAGGTCCTGCCGCACGGCGAGTTGGACGTTCTCGTGGGTCACCTCGTACAGGTCCTCCATGACCGGCAGGGCCAGCTCCCGCAACCCCACGCCCCTCGGGGCGAGCGAGCCCACCTCCCACAGCCGCAGACCGATCCGGTACCGCCCGTCGTCGCCACGTTCCAGCGCACCCCACGCGAGAAGTTCGGCGGCCCGCCGGTGCACGGTGGGCAGGGGCAGCCCGGTGCGGCGGGCCATCTCGCTCAATGTCAACGCCGGGGTGGCCGGGCTGAACGCGTCGAGCAGCGCCAACACCTTGCTCGTCACCGACCGTCCCGGCTCTGCGCGCACCCCGTCATCATCCCCGCCCGCGCCGGGCGGTCACAGCTCCAGCACGAGTCGGGGCGTAATGGCCCGGGAGACGCAGATCATCATGGTGTCCCCGGCGGCCCGCTCCTGCTCGGTGAGCAGGCTGTCGCGATGCTCCGGCACGCCGTCGAGCACCGGGGTCTCGCAGGTGCCGCAGGTGCCCTCCCGGCAGGACGAGAGGACCGGCACGCCGGCTTCCTCCACCGCCTGCAGGATCGGTGTGCCCGGCGGGACGATCACCGTCCGCCCGGAGAGCGCGAGTTCGACCTCGATCGTCGTCTCCGGCGCCCCGGTGTCGCCCAGGGGGGTGAAACGCTCGACGTGCAGGCAGCCGGGTGGCCAGCGCCGGCAGTGCTCCTCCACCGCGCTGATCAGCGCTTCCGGCCCGCAGCAGTAGACGAGTCCGGTGCCGGGGCGGCCCAGCAACCCGACCAGGTCGAGCAACCCGGTCTCGTCCTGCGGGTGCAGGCTGACCCGGTCGCCGTACCTCTCCCGCAGGGTGGTGGCGAAGGCCATGCTGGCACGGCTGCGGCCCCCGTACACCAACCGCCAGTCGGCGCCCGCGGCGTCGGCGGCGGCGACCATCGGTGCGATGGGGGTGATACCGATGCCACCGGCGACGAAAAGGTAGCGCCGCGCCGCGACCAACGGGAAGGTGTTGCGCGGTCCGCTCACCCGGACGGTCGCGCCGACAGTGAGCCGCTCGTGCACCAGTCGGGAGCCGCCACGTCCGTTGGGTTCGCGCCGCACCGCGATCCGCAGCACGGAGCGGTTCACCGGGTCGCCGCAGAGGGAGTACTGGCGGGCCAGCCCGGCGCTCAACTCCAGGTCGATGTGCGCGCCCGGCGTCCACCCGGGCAGGTCACCGCCGTCCGCGCGGCGCAGACAGATGGCCACGACCTCGGCGGCCACCTCTTCCCGGCCGGCAACCACCAGCTCCGCACCGGTCAGAACGTCCCCTGTCACTCGCGCATCGCCAGCCGCCTCGGCCGCCCGGGCACCGGCACGGCGACGCCCTGGTGCCCCTGCGGGTGGGCGAGCAGCCACTCCCACAACTCGACCGGCTCCTCGGCGAGGCGCTCGGCCCCACAGTGACAGATCCCGCGCAGCGTGTCGGTGCCCGGCACCCAGTGGATCCGGTAGACCCGGTCCCCACTGAGGGTGCCTGCTCGGGAACTCACCGCGCCGCTCCCACCGTCCCCGACCCGACCATCCGGGCCAGCAGCCGCCGGGCGGCCAGGCCGCCGGTGTCGATGTTGATGCTCAGCTCCTGATACCGGTCCGGCTCGGTCGCGATCACCTGCTCCAGGATGTTGAGAGCTGTCACGTCCTGCATGACCACTGTGTGGTTGCTGTGGTGCAGGTACTCGCTGACCGACTCGTCGTCGATCGCGAAGTCGCGCGCCACGGCCCAGAAGTCGTAGGTGGTGTGCTCGGTCGACGGGGTGATGGCGTACACGATCTCGGCGTGGAACGCTTCGCGGTCCTCGCCCTCGGCGGGCGGATAGACACCCTGCGGCGCGATCCGGCTGTGCAGGAGGTAGAGGCAGGGCGGGTGGAACTCGATGTCCTGCCACCGGGTGATCCGGCCCTGGATCCCGGTCGAGCGCGCGTAGAACGGCGGGCACTCGGCGTCGTCCATGTGCCGGCTGACGTAGACGATCCCCCGGTCCTCGTCCACCTCGGTGGTGATCGGGGTGTTCGCCACCTCCGGAGTGCCGATGTAACTGCCGTGCAGGTAGGTCTCGTGGGACAGGTCCAGGAGGTTGTCCACCAGCAGGCCGTACCGCGCGTTCAGTGGCACCATGCCCCGCACCACGGCGTAGCGGGGGTCGGCGAGCCACGGCGCGCGGGGAATCGCGGCCGGGTCGGCCCGGTCCAGGTCGCCGATCCAGACCCAGATGAAGGAGTCCTGTTCCACCAGTGGGAACGAGACCACCCGCGCGGTTCGCGGGATGCGCTGTTGCCCGGGTACGAAGACACACGCGCCGGTCGGGTCGTAGGTGAAGCCGTGATAACCGCAGACGATGGTGTCGCCGTCGAGCCGGCTCTCCGACAGTGGAAAGCGCCGGTGCACGCACCGGTCGGCGAGCGCCACCGCCTTCCCGGCACCGGTGCGGTACAGCACCATCGGCTCACCGAGCACCGTGCGGGCGAGCAGGTTCCGCCCCACCTCACTGCCGTAGGCCGCCACATACCACTGGTTACGCGCGAACACCATGCGACCGGACCTCCACGCAGACGGACGTCGATGGATCCGGATCGTCCCGTGCGGCGCCTCCTCCCAGGAACCAGAGCTTTCACTGAGTGAAAGGTCGACCCTCGCGCCTGTGTGGCTGCCGTGCCGGCGGCACGGCAGCCACCCGACGTCACCTGCTCTGCTTCTCCTGGCACGGCACGCAGAAGCGGGCGTGCGGGAGGATTTCGAGCCGCTCGGCCGGGATGCTCCGGCCGCACCTCTGGCAGGCGCCGTAGGTGCCGTCGCTGATCCGGTTCAGCGCACCGGTGATCTGCTCGATGTTCTGGCGGGTGGCCACCAGCAGGGCGGCCTGGTTGTGGGCCTCGCCGGGGTCGCCGGTGTCCGCGTTGAGCTCGGTCAGTTCCCGCAGCCGAGCTGTCTGGGTGGCGAAGTCGTCCGCCAGGGACGCTCGTAGGTCAGCCAGCCAACTCTGGTCGAGAGTAGGACGATGATGATCGACGCTCATGATCTGCCTTCCAGGGAAAACGGGTGGGAAAAACAAAAAGGGCCGAAGCTTGGATAGCTTCGCCCTGGCGGTCGTTCTGGGTATGCAACGACTCCGCAGGTGGGCCTCGGCCGGTTCGCATCGGGCTCGACGTTGTGTGCGCGGACACGGTGTGCGGCGCGCGGACAACCGGCACCCGCATGTCGGCCTCGGGGCGTGTGGCCGTCGGCACGCGCACAGCAGCGCCCACCACCACGTCAGTGGCGGCGGGCGAGCGGAAGGTCACCGGCGGCATGCCCCAACCATAGAGTGGCGTTGCCCTAATGCCAACGTTCAATGATGCTCACTGTTTACCGGTTGTCAGCTCGGGGTGAGGAGGCAGAACTCGTTGCCCTCCGGGTCGGCGAGCACCCGCCACGGGACGTCCTGCCCCAGCTCGATGGGGGTCGCGCCGAGACTCCGCAGCCGGGCCGCCTCGACCTCCGGGTCGTCACCGGGGTACGGACGGACGTCGAGGTGGACGCGGTTCCACCCGCTCTTGACGTCTGGGGTTCGGACGAACTCCAGGTAGGGGCCGACACCCTTGGCGGAGCGCAGTCTCGCACCCTGATCGTTCACCTCGTGCAGGGTCCAATCCGTGGCCTCGCTCCAGAACCGGCCCATGGCTCGCGGGTCGGCGCAGTCGACCACCACGGCGGCGATCGGTCCCGTGTCCCGGTAGACCGCCCTGGGCTCCAGCACGCAGAACTCGTTGCCCTCCGGGTCGGCCATGACCGTCCACGGCACGTCACCCTGGCCCACGTCGGTGGCGGTCGCGCCGAGCTCCGTCAGACGGGCGACCACCTGCGCCTGGTGGGCCGCCGAGGTGGTGGCGAGGTCCACGTGCACGCGGTTCTTCACCGTCTTGGGCTCAGACGAGACGATCAGGTCGATACAGACAGCGACCGGGTCGGGGTAGACGAAGCCCTCGGGTTCGAGGTTGGTCACGCCGGGTCCCTCACTGGAGATTTCCCAGCCGAGCGCCTGCGCCCAGAAACCGCCCAGCGCGGAGTCGTTCCGAGCCTTCATGTTGATCTGCACAAGCCGCGTCGCCATGCCGCGATGCTAGGGCCTGTGCCCGCGTCTCGCTGACCGTCGTAGCCGCCTACCGCACTACCGTCCGCGATCGTCCGGGAGCTGCTCCTTCGTCAGGTGGAGCAGCCACCCCTCGCCGGTGCGGATGAGCGCGTATCGCCGGCGACCGGTGCGGCCGTGCAACGTGAACAGCATCCGGCGGTCGGTGCGATCATGCTCCTCCCAGGTGCCGATGTCGGCGATCGACTTGTCGACGTCCTCGTACGTGAGGTGAGCGAGGTCGTGGTCGGGCACGGCGATCGCGAGCCGGTTGTCGCTGGGGCTGTCCGGTAGACCGCGAGGCACCGCCCACGAGCGCAGCACACCATCTTCCTCAAGCCGCAGGTCGAAGTGCGGTCGTGGTTTGCGGTGGTGGTGCAGGACGAAGGCGGGTGCCACTCCCCCATTGTCGGCGCAGGCCGGCCCTCCCGCCTGTCGACGCGGTCACCTCACGCTGCCGAACCCACAGTCCGTCAATTTTTGCGTGGCACGCATATTTGCGTGTCACGCAATTGGTGCTAGCGTGGCGGCATGACGGGGCTGCGGGAGCGCAAGAAGGCCGAGACGCGGGCGGCGCTTGGTTGGGCTGCGATCCACCTCACCGCGGAGCGTGGCTACGACAACGTCCGCGTCGAGGACATCGCCGAGGCTGCCGGTGTCTCCCCGCGTACCTTCAACAACTACTTCTCCAGCAAGGCCGAGGCGATCGCCTCCCGCCACCTCGACCGCAGCCTGCGCACCGCCGCCGCGCTGCGCGAACGTCCCGCCGACGAGCCACTCTGGGTGGCGCTCACCCAGGCCGCGCTGGATCAGTTCACGCGCGGCCCCGAGGTCGAGGCGATGCCCTCCCCCGACCACGCCCGGTGGGTGGCCGGCGTACGCACCATGCTCGCCGAGCCCGCACTACAGGGCGAGCGGCTGCGCGCCACCGCCCTCGCCGAGGCCGAGCTTGCCGCGGCGGTCGCCGAGCGCACCGGCACCGACCTCGCCTCCGACATGTATCCGAGGCTCGTCGCGGCCGCCGCCAGCGCCGCCGTCGTCGTCGCCATGCAGCACTATCTCGACAGCGCCGACCCACCCGCCCCGATCGAACGCCTCATCACCGACGCCTTCACCCAGGTCGCCGCCGGCCTTCCGGCCCCACCCCGCTGAAGCTCCGCCCTCACGCAGGCACCACCTCACCCACGTCTCCAGCCGCATCACAGTCGCGCGGCGGGCCGGCCGCGTGCCGCGCCTGCCGTGGCGATGACGCACACCCCGAAGGGATCACGACCATGATCGATGTCGCCATCGTCGGAGCCGGCCCCAACGGCCTCATGCTCGCCTGCGAACTGGCCCTCGCCGGCGTGCACCCCGTCGTCCTCGAACGCCACGCCGCGCCCACCGGCGAGCCCCGCGCCAACGGCCTCGTGGGACAGGTCGTCCGCCTGCTCGACCGACGCGGCCTCTACGCGCGGCTCAGCGGTGAGAGCACCCCGCCGGCCCCTCAACCGGCCTTCACCTTCGGCGCGTTCCCGCTGGATCTCACAATGCTCGCGGAGAACCCGCACTACGTGCTCGGAGTGCCGCAAGCCCAGCTCGAGGCCGGTCTCGCCGTCCGAGCCGCCGAGCTCGGAGTCGGCCTGCGCCGCGGCCACGAGGTCGTCGACCTCCGCCAACGCCCCGACGGGGTCGAGGTCCACCTCGCCGACGGTACGCAGCTCACCAGTCGCTTCGTCGTTGGTGCCGACGGCGGCCGCAGCGTGGTGCGCCGCCTCGCCGGTATCGACTTCCCCGGTGTCACCAACGACCGGTCGATCTCCCGCACCGCGACGGTGACCGTGCCTGCGTCGTCCCTCGACCCTGAGACGGGCGGCCTGCGCGTCCCCGGCTACGGTGTCGTCCCGCCGTTCCAGCACACCCGCACTGTGCGGGGCCTGATCGCCTGGGCCCCGTTCCCCGGCCGACCGGCGATCCTGAGCACGACGGAGTGGCCCGACCCGCCAACGAACGACGAAGCCCCGATGAGCCTGGCGGAACTCCGCGCCAGCGTCGCCCGGGTGCTCGGTGCCGACATCCCTTTCGGCGCGCCCGGCGGCCCCGGCCTGCTGCGGCGCTTGACCGGAGGCAACACCCGCATCGCCGCCCGCTACCGCGCCGACCGGGTGCTGCTGGTTGGCGACGCCGCGCACGTGCACCCCGCGATGGGCGGCCCCGGCCTCAACCTGGGCCTACAGGACGCGGTCAACCTGGGTTGGAAGCTCGCCGCCGCGGTGCGCGGCTGGGCGCCGAAGGGCCTGCTCGACACCTACGAGAGCGAGCGTCGCCCCGTCGCCGAACGGGTCGTCATGTCCACCCAGGCGCAGTCGGCGCTCATCGGCCCCGGCGACGAGATCAGCGGCTTGCGGGAACTCTTTGCCGAACTGCTGCGCAAGCCGGAGGTGACCGGGCACATCGCGGCGCTGATGTCCGGTGCGGACATCCGCTACCCCGCCGATCCCGCCGACCCTCTGGCCGGCCGCTGCGCGCCCGACGTGGTCGTGCACACCGAGCACGGTGCGACACGCCTCGCCGAGCTGACCCGCACCGCCCGGCCGCTGCTGCTGGACTCCACGGGTGCCTACGCCGGAATCGCCGCACCATGGCGAGACCGGGTCGACGTGGTCACCGGCTCACTGGAGGGCACGACAGCGGCCGCGTTGCTCGTACGCCCCGACTGCTTCATCGCCTGGTCGGCCGGGGACGCCGCCACGCTGCGCGCCTCGCTCGCCCACCACTTCGGCCTTCCACGATGACCACGAACCCATTTCGGGCTGGCCCTCTTCAGCGTGTCCTTGCGTCGTACGCCTTCCAGTCCTCCAGCGGAGTGAGCGGAACCGGCACGGGCCGCTGTGCCGTCGTCGTCAGCTCGATCCGCTGGCCTTCGGCCGCCGACCGCAGCAGGCTGGTCATGGTTTCGAGTACGTGCAGTGCGACCTCGCCGTCAGCGCGCGGGGCACGCCGATCGTCGGCCCTGACCAGGTCGATCAGGCCGATGCCCCGGGAAGCCTTGGCGTAACCGGCCTGCGGTTCGAGAGCGCGCCAGTCGGTGTCGCCGAGCGCGAAGACGCGGACCTCACCGTCGAAGTAGTTCGGGTCGGGCACGGCGAGCGTGCCGGCCTCGCCGTGCACCTCGATCGGTGCGGCCGTCGTCCGGACGCCGTCGAAGCTCGTCGTGATGGTGGAGAGCGCACCGTTCGTGTGCTCGAGCACGCCGGTGAGGTGGGTGTCCACCCCCACCGGGATCCGCTGGCCGGTGCGGGGGCCCGAGCCGATGACGCGCTCGGCGCGCAGGCGGCTGGCGGCGCCGGTCACCGACCGGACCGGCCCGAGCAGATGGATGAGCGCCGAGATGTAGTAGGGCCCCATGTCCAGCATCGGGCCGCCGCCCGGGGCGTAGTAGAAGTCGGGATTGGGATGCCAGCGCTCGTGCCCCGGAGTGACCATGACGGCCGACGCGGACATCGGGCGGCCGATGAGCCCGCCGTCGATCGCCGCCCGCGCCGTCTGTGTGCCCGTACCCAGGACGGTGTCCGGCGCGCACCCGACGCGGACGCCGGCCGAAGCGGCCCGTTCGATGATCGAGCGGCCGTCCGGGAACGTCACGGCGAGCGGCTTCTCCACATAGACGTTCTTGCCAGCGTCGATCGTGTCCAGCGAGATGTGGGCATGGGCTGCGGGGATGGTCAGGTTGAGCACGGTCTGCACGTCCGGGCGGGCGAGCAGCCGCTCGACGCTCATCGCCTCGGCTCCAGCAATCGTGGCCGCGACCTCGGCCGACCGGGAGGCGTCGAGGTCGGCCACCGCGACGATGTCGATCTCAGGGTGGTCCGCGAGGGTGTCCAGGTACGCGCGGGAGATGACCCCGAGACCTATGACGCCGACGCGGTGCGGGTCGCCCACACCATCCCCCTCTCGATCACGGTACGGACATCCGCGTGCTCCAGCACGTCGAGGCTGTGCCCCGGGGTCGTCACGACGACGCGCCCGGCACCCCACTGTCGGGTCCAGATGGCCGGTGAGGTGACCGGTCGATGCCACGGATGCCACGCCTGCGTCGGGTGGGTGGTCACGGCCAGTACGTCGATCAGGTCATCGTGCAGCACCCAGTACTGTTCGGTGACCAGGTCGAAGTCCTCGATGCCCGCAGTGATCGGGTGCTCTCGGCCGAGGTCGGTGACGCGCACCGTGTGCGGCAGGAAGTTGTCCTCCGGGCCACCGTGACGCTCACACGGCTCGAGGCCCGGGTGGGTCGCGAACTGGCCGCCCACCAGGTGCAGGTATTCGGCTGACGCGCGGAACGAGTCGACGACGCCGCCGTGCCAGCCGGTGAAGCCCGTGCCGGCGATGACCGCCGCGCTGAGGCCCGCCACCTGGTCCGCGGTGATCTGCGACATCGTCATGCACTGCACGACGAGGTCGGTCTCGGCCATCTCGGCGGTGTCGGCGTAGATCTCCGTCGACTCCTCGACCCGTACGGCATAGCCGCTACGTTCGAGGAAGGGGAGGAACAACTCCGTCGCCTTGACCGGCTGGTGCCCCTCCCAACCGCCCCGAACCACCAGTGCTCTCCGCTGCGCCACCGTCGCTCCCTCCCACGGTCCGTCGCCACCGGGCTGACCGCTCCCGCCCCGACGACGGGTCGCCGATGCCCAAACGTGCCGAGCACCGAAACCGTACCCGTGGTCGCCGACAAAGCCGACGGACGCCGGCTGCCGGATTCCACTCTGCCCGGTCGGCTTGGCCCGCACCACGAGCGACACCGGTCCTGGACCGGCGCGGAGGCGCGGACGGGTCGAAGCGATCGCCGCCCGCGCCGCGCCGGGGCGAGCACCCGGATGCGCACAAGGTCGTGAGCGCCGCGGCGGGGACGCCACGGCGCTCACGACCGGCATCGGCATGATGCCGACCCACCGCGCTGATCATGGGTGCGGTGACAGGGTGCCTGTCGCGGATCAACCGCTACGGCGGTTACCCCACTGGCGAGGGCTCTGGACCGAGCCCCGGCCAGTGGGGTTCTGACCCTTTCCGAATGGTTGAGGTGAGGCGACCTTGCCCTTCGCGCGTCGGGCAGCCCGATTCGCGGGAACGGCGGGCGGATCGGTCTCACCCTCGGTCTCGGCCGTGGTTGAGGTGTCGGCTGCCGCCGCGTCGGCGTCCTGGGCGGGCTCAGGCTCCGGCATCGGGTCTCCTTGGATTGGTGGGGTCCTGCGGGCCGTCGACGGCCGGCGGACGCGGACTGATCGACGCCGGGGCGCGGCTTGACGGTAGCGCAACGCCAGGCCCAACCGCGTGTTCCCCCGCTCCAATGGGACGGTCGTTACCTGCTGCCTGGCGGCGCGGACCGAGCCCCGGGCCGCAACCGCATCGCCACAACTGGATACTTCTTCTGGCCCGATCCGATGGGCGCCCGTGCCGAAGCTCGCCATGGTCGCGCGGCCAGAGTTGCGGCCCAGTATGCGGAGGTGGGTATTGGGCCGTCCGGAGAAGCCAGTGGACCCGGCGGCGGGCCCGGTGCAACGGTTGGCGTGGCAGCTACGACAGTTGCGGGAGCACGCGGGCAACCCGAGCTATCGGCTCCTGGCTCGGCGCGCGCACTACTCGGCAAGCACGTTGGCGGACGCGGCGAAGGGTGACCGGCTGCCGACGCTGGAGGTGACGCTCGCGTACGTTCAGGCCTGCGGCGGCGACCCGGCCGAATGGCGGGCACGGTGGTCGGCCATCGCCGAAGCGGCGGTCGCCTCCAGCACCGCCGAGACCATCGCGCAACGCTGCCCGTATCAGGGGCTGACGGCATTCCAGCCCGAGCAGGCGGAGCTGTTCTTCGGCCGTACGGAGCTTGTCGAGCGGCTGCTGGCACGGGCCGATCGGCGGTGCCTGACCGCGGTCGTCGGGGCTTCCGGAAGCGGCAAGTCCTCGTTGCTGCGGGCCGGTCTGCTGGGAGCCATCACCGCCGACCGTGGGCTCGCCCAGCGGTGGCAGACGATGTTGTTGACGCCGACCGAACACCCGCTGGAGGCGTTGGCCGCCGAGATCGCCAAGTTGACCGGCCAGGACGCCCCAGAGATCCGGAAGGAGCTGGCGGCGGATGCCGCCGCGCTCGACATCGCGGTGCGGAGCGCACTGGCAGGCGGCCCCCCGCAGACCCGCGCGCTGCTGGTGGTGGATCAGTTCGAGGAGGTGTTCACACTCTGCCCCGACAAGGCGGAACGCCGCCGGTTCATCGAGGCGCTGCTGGACGCCGCGCAGGGGGCCGACCGCCGCACCACTGTGGTACTCGGGGTACGCGCCGACTTCCTCGCCCACCTCATGCAATATCCGGACCTAGCCGTCGCGCTGGAGGACGAGGCGCACCTCCTGGTGCGGCCGGTGGGCGTCACCGACCTGCGGGAGATCATCATTCGGCCCGCCGCCCAGGTCGGCATGGGCGTCGAAGCCGACCTGGTAAGTACGGTGCTCGCCGATGCCGCCGACGAGCCGGGCGCTTTGCCGCTCGTCTCGCACGCGCTCCTCGAGACATGGCAACGACGAAGCGGGGAAACCCTCACTCTGTCGGCCTATCAGGCGAGCGGCGGCGTGCGCGGGGCGATCGCCCAGACCGCCGAGCGGGCCTATGGCGACTTCGGGGCAGCCGAGCGACAAGCAGCTCGCCGGGTCTTCCTGCGGCTCACCGCACTGGGCGACGGTACCGAGGACACCCGGCGGCCCATCATGCGTACCGAACTCGACGGCATCGCCGATGAGGCGGTCACCGCCCGAGTTCTGGACCAGCTGGCCGAATCCCGTCTGGTGGTCATGGGCGACGGCACTGTGGAGGTGGCCCATGAGGCGCTCATCCGGGCCTGGCCGCGGCTGCACCGATGGCTGACCGATGATCGGGCGAACCTGCTGATCCACCGGCCTCTCACCGAAGCCGCGCACACCTGGATGACGCTCGACCGTGATACCGGGGCCCTGTACCGGGGAACCCAACTCCTGGGCGCGCAGGCCCTGGCCGAGGACGGTCCGGAGGAGCTCAACGAACTCGAAAGCTCCTTCCTGCACGCCAGCTCCGCTCTCGCCGAGTCCGAGCAGAACGCCGGCCGACGTCAGGCCCGCCTGTTCAAGCATCTCGTCGCAGGCATATCCACCCTTCTCGTACTCGCCCTGCTGGGCGGCGCCGTCGCGGTACGACAACGCCAGGACGCCCGCCGACAGCAGGTTGCCGCGCTCTCCGGCGAACTGTCGCTGCAAGCCCGATCCCTGCTCGCCACCGATCCCGATCTGGCCGGCCTGCTGGCCGTCGAGGCCGATCACCTCAACTCCAACACCGAGACCCAGGGCAGCGTGCTGAGCGCGGCGGTCGCGCCCCGCCGCACCGAACTCAACGTCGGCGGGCCCTCCATCTACACGGTCGCGTTCAACCCGGACCATTCCCTGTTGGCCTCCGCGGCCGGTGACGGCACCGTCGGGTTGTGGGACCCCGCACGTGGCGAGCGGATCGCCATCCTCTCCGGTCACACCGGTCGGACCTCCGACCTGGCCTTCGCGGACCACGGAAGGCTGCTCGCCTCCGTCGGGATCGACAAGTCCATCATCATCTGGGACGTCGCGACGCGCCAACAGAAGACCCGGTTGACCGAGAACAGCCTCGGGTCGGGCATGGCCTTCAGCCCGGACGGGACCAAGCTCGCCGTCGGTCTCACGGGCGGCCCCGGGGCCGACGCGAATGCCGGCCGTGCCGGCGACATCGCCCTCTACGATCTGCGGACCACAACTCGCACAGTGCTCCGCGAGCACCGGAGTCCGGTCAGATCCCTCACGTTCAGCCACGACGGCGCGATCCTTGTCTCCAGCGACGGGGTGGAGCACCCGGCCGCTTGGCGTGTGGCGACCGGCACCGTGTTCGCCAGACTGTCCGCCCAGCATGTCTTCTCGGTCGCCTTCGGTCCCTCGGGCTATGTCCTCGCGGGTTCCGCCGACGACCGCGGGGTGTACCTGTGGGACCTTGCCACCGGCCAGCCGGTCCGCCTTCCGCCGTTACCGCTTGCCGGCCGCTACGCATGGACCATCTCCGCGCCCACCGACAACAGGCTCGCCGTGGCCGACGAGAACGGCGCGATCACGATGTGGGATGTGCGACGCCGCGAGTCCCTGCAGACCTTTCAGGACCGCGGCCGCACCGAAACGGTGTCCGTCGCACTGAGCCGGGACGGGGCGATGCTCGCCTCGGCCGGCTTCAACGGAACCATCGTGCTCCACGATCTGGAGGACGCCCCGTTCAGCGGTTTCGCGGCACAGGTCAAAGACCTGAAGATCAGCCCGGACGGAACACGTGTCGCCTCGGCGGGCAGCGACGGCACCGTCCGCCTCTGGGACACCGACGGCGAGCAGGTGGCCGTTCTCAGCGGGCACCCAGACGAGGTCCAGGCCGTCGCGTTCAGCCCCGACGGGCTCCGGCTCGCCGCCGTGACCCGCAACAACATCGTGACGATCTGGGATCTCCAACGTGGACGGCACGCCACCTGACCGATCGTGTCCAAGGGGGTCGGTGCGTCCACGGACGTTGCCTTCGATCCTGGTGGCCGTCTCGTCGCAGCCGCCACGCTCGGCCCCTTCATCTGGGACGTCGGGGACATCAACAACCCGACTGACATCACAGCCAGGTTCCCGGCGCAGATCGTCACGTCGCTGGCCTTCAGCCCGGACGGCCGCCGTCTCCTGGGCGCGAGCGTGGGCGGCTTCGTCAACACGTGGGACGTCACCACCGGCAAACTTCTCAGCCGAGTGAAGAGCCAGCAGGGCACAGTGCAGGACATCGCTGTCAGCCCTGACGGAGCTCTGCTCGCGACCGCCGGCGACAGTCGTAGCGTCAAGCTCTGGGATGCCGCGGCCGGCAGCGAACTCGCCGTTCTGCACGGCCACACCGCACCCGTCCAGGTCCTTGCCTTCAGTCGCGACGGCCGCAGGATCGCGTCCGCCGGTGACGACCGGACCATCATCATCTGGGACACCGTCACCCAGCAGCGGGTCACGACCCTCAGCGGCCATGGTGCGAGAGTCCGCGGGCTCGCCTTCACTGCGGCCGGAACTCTCATCTCCGGTGCCGAGGACGGCCGAATCGTCCGCTGGTCGTTCGACGTCCGCGCCGCCAGGGCTCAGATCTGCGCCAAGGCCGGCCGTGAGCTGACCCGGCAGGAGTGGACGAGGCACATCCCCTCAGAGCGGTACGACCCTTCCTGCGGCTCACCGCCGAGTCGCTGACTGAGCTGCGCAAACGTCCTGAGGGTTGTCCGACGTTGTTTGTCCGGCGCCACCGCCCTGTTGGACAACCTCACGTCGAACCAGCCTGACTCCAGGACACGAGCCGTGCGGTGGATGTCCTGCCAGGAGTCCGACTGCCCGGGGAAAAGCCCAACGGGGGTCCCGGGCATCGGACGACACCGCGATGAAGGAGAACTCGATGAAGCGTTTGGCAGCACTGCTCGCATTGCTCGTGACCGTGCTCGCGGGCACGCTCGTCGCCGCCAGCCCTGCCCACGCTCGCAGTCAGCCGGAATGCGAGTCCTACGACGTCGTCAGCAACCAGGCCGGTTATCAGGTCGCCGCACCGGTTGGCAAGTACGGCGTCCTGCCGTGCTCGCTGGTCTGGGGCGACGGTGGACCGGGCACGGCGGCCCTCCAGTGGGCCCTGAACGACTGCTACCTCGCACCCGCCGGCAAAGTGCTGCTCAGCGATGACGCGGCGTTCGGCCAATTGACCTTCAACGCGCTGAAGTTCGCTCAGAGCAAGGCGGGCATCAGCGCGGACGGCCAGTTCGGGCCGCAGTCACGCGCGTCCCTGAAGTTCCCCGCCTACCAGGGCGGAACCTACGGAACCCGTACCTGTGCCCGCCTCGGCCGTCCGCTGCCGTAACTGCCGCTGGATAGGCCCCGCCGGCGGTGACAGCGCAAACGTTGTCACCGCCGGCTCAGCACGGTGCGCTGGGCTGGTGGACCTAGACCCTTGCTACGCCGGCTGCTACGCCGGCTTCGCCGTTCCGGGGCCACTCCGCAGCCTCCGGGAGCAGGTCGAAGATGCGGTCCATGGAGTACGGCTGGTACGTCGTCTCGGACTCGGCGATCTTCTCCCAGTCCGAGTTGGTGAACTGGAACATCCACAGGGCGTCCAACTCGAAGTCACCGTGTCCCTCGGGAAGGTGTTCGAACTCCTGCTTCATGGCGTCGACATCGAGGCCGGCGCTCGTCGTGTGGCTCTCAAGGTGAGAGCGCGCTGCCTCGTCGAGCATCAGCAGCTCAGCGATGGTGTGTGGCACAGGCGTCACTCCCCTGGCCAGCAGGTCACACAGGTCGACGCAGGTCTGCGCGAGCCGAACAAAGAATTCTGGCGGCTGCGCGATCAACGAAGCCGGAAACGCGACCGCGGGACCTTCGATCCCCCACATGAGGCCATCCGCCTGATCAACAAGGACCTCCGCCATACCGCACAACGACTCGTAGAGAGCAGCAGCCCAGCGAGGGCCGACGCTCCACGAGGGACATACGCAGACTTCTTCGTCGTCGTCCGAGCTCTCCATCAGGCAGCGGCACGATCCGCCGGGACCGCACTGGCCGATGCCGGCGTCATCACCTCGGCGTTCGGCATACGACGGACAGCCGTCGCAGTAGTCGCACCCATCGGCGGGACACTGCGCGGCGGGAAACAGCCCCGCCCAATCGATCTTGCTGCCATCCCTCGGCAGGTTGGGGACGTCGAGTTCGCTCACGAACCAGGTGGCAAGGAACTGCCGTTCATCGGTGACGTCGACGCGCTGTTGGGCTGCTTGGTCAAGCCCGGCTCGGACGCTTGCCGGAAGACTGAGCCAGAGGCCGGAGAAGTTCTCCTGCCCCTTGTCTGGAGAGTTCAACAGGTTGCAAATGGCGACCGCCTGGTGTGGCCAATCGACGGTCGCGATGGCATCCAGCTCGTTGCCGTTGCCTTTGTCGACGATTGCCATGACACGCGACTTGGTGGTGGTGTGTTGGGGCACGAAGGCGATTACTTCTCTGGGCACGACAGCTCCTCCCGGGCGCGCATGAGGGCACGCTGGGCTACGAAGTAGGAACAGAGGTCCGCGCTGGTTGTCCCGGTGCTTCCGTGGACTCCGCTTCGCGGGACATCAAATTAGCATGCCTGTCAATTGCAGGACCGACCCGCGAGCCGGAGCAGAGCCGATCGCTGAGGATCCGCATCTCACTCCCCGCCGGGCGGCGATCATTGCCGGCAGTGGTAGGCGCCGAAGCCGGAAGTTTGCTGCGACGCTACGGAGCCGCCCCGCCCGGCCCGAACAACGACGGGTTGCCGACATGCAACCCGCCGTTGCCCGGCTCGGGAGGGCCGCCGCTGATCAGTCGTTACGTCGGGACGACCGTCAGACGGCGGTGCGGGACCACTGCTGGTTGGTGCCGGAGTTGCACGAATACTGCTTGATGACCACTCCGTCCGCGGTCGCCGCAGCCGGCACGTCCACGCACTTGTTGCTGTGTCGTGCCCGGAGCTGGAAGTAGGCGCCGTTGGTGACCATCTGGAACTGCTGGTTGGCCCCGGTGCCGCAGGTGTACTGGACAAGCTCGGCGCCGTCGGCGGTCGACGCGCTCACCACGTCGAGGCACTTTCCGCTGTGCCGGCTGACGATGCGCCAGTACCCGCTGCCCGCGTCCTGGAACTGCCACTGCTGCCACGCACCACCGCCGTACGTGTACTGGCCGACACGAGCGCCGTTGGCGGTGTTCGGCTGCTGGACGTCCATGGCCTTGCCGCTGTGTCGCGCATCGATCCGGTAGAAGGTTCCCGTCGATGGTGGGGGCGTTGTCGGACCATCGCCGACGGTGTCGCCCCACGCGTACCGGATCCGGTCCGCGCCCGAGGTGTTGCGGACCGTCAGGTTGAGGTCGGTGCCGCTGCCGCTCAGCGCGAACATCGAGTACCAGTCGTAGCCGATGGTGCCGGTCTTGCCGCCGAGGGCGGGCCAGTAGGTGCCACCCATCTGGTTGTCGCGCATGACCTGGGCCATGGCGCGGATGTAGCGCACGAAGTTGTCGGTGCTGCCCGCGTCGGCATAGTTGCGGCCGTCGTTCATGGGAGCGCCGAACTCGGTCGCTACGGCGCGGGAGGCGCAGTTGCCGAGGCGGGCCTGGATGTGGCTGCGGAAGGCGTCGTAGGTCATCGCGCCGTAGAAGAAGGCGTAGTAGTGGAAGGACAGCAGTGTCGAGTTGAAGCGGCTGTCGTTGCAGATGTCGCGCAGGTCCTGGCTGAAGCCGGTGCCGCCGATCAGCACCCGGCTGGGCACCGCCGAGTAGTGGTAGGTGAGCCAGTTTGCGGCGACGTCGCGCCACTCCGCCGAGCTGTAGCCGTGCGGCTCGTTCATCGGCTCGAAGTAGACGTTGGTGTTCGTGCCGTAGGTGTTGGTCACGGTGGACCACATCGCGTTCCACGCGGCAAGGTTCGTGATCCTGCCGCCGGAGGCGGCGCCGTCCTCCCAGTAGGCGAGGATGACCTTGAAGCCGCGAGCGGTGGCCGCGTCGATCGCGCCTCGGTACGCCTCCCACCAGGCCGTCCCCACCGTGTGGGTGTTGATGGGCAGTCGGACGGTGTTGACTCCCATGGTGGACGCCATGTCGTCGTACAGCGCGTTGGCCTTGGCCCGCACCGTCGCGTTGCTGTCGGACGCGCTCAGGCCCTGTACGACGAGGGGGACGGTCTTGAAGTTGTCACCCAACACGGCCCAGTTCATGCCGCGGAACTGGTTGGTGGCGGCGGTGGCCGGCGTCGACGCGACGGCGACCACGCCAACCATCGCCGTCAACGCGGCCACCAGGGCGGAGAGCACCCGTCGATGTAGTACCACAGTCGAGACTCCTTGATCAGGGGCCAGCGTCAGCTGGTCACGCGGAAGGTGGCGTCGGCCCGGCTCTGCGCGTCGGGGACCGGGTCGAGTCGCAGCAGGTAGGCGTAGTGCCGGAGGTAGCGGTCCGGGTGGCTGTAGGACTGGAACGACGTCCACGAGGAGTTGGCTAGACCCGCGACCTGCCGGAAGGTGGCGTCGGCGGCGAAGGTGGCGGTGCCGTCGTTGGCCTCCAGTCGGAAGTCGTACCCGTAGTGGCGCAGGTAGTGGCCCGGGTAGTTGACCGACTGGATGGAGACGGTGCCGGAGCCGACGAGGCCGGGCACCAGCCGCCACTGGCCGTCCTGCGCCGGGCTGACGTTCGGGTCGATGCGGACGTCGTAGTCGTAGTGCCGCACGTACCGGTCCTGGAAGTTGTACGACTGGATCCGGTTGACAGCGGTGGCGGGCCAGCGGGCGAGCACCCGGCTCTGTTCGGCGGCGGTCAGGTTGAGGATCGAACCATGCCGTTTCTTGGTGCCACCCATCGAGTACGAGCCGGACGCCGGCAGTCGGTAGCTGCCCGGGCTCGACGGATCGGTGGTCAGGACCGGCAGGTAGCCGCGTCCGCTGGAGTACTGGTCGAGGTAGAGGACCCACTCGTTGCGGGCATTCATCTTCATCCACATCGGGCCCTCGACCTGCGCGCCGGTCAGCCCGATGCCGGAGAGGTTTCCGAGGCTGGTCCAGGTACCGAGGATGGAGTTGCTGCCTTCGATGCCGATCTGGCCGTCCCGGGAGGCCCGGACGTAGCGGTAGGCGCCGACGCCGGTCGGCACCTCGACGATCTGGGTGTCGATGATCTCCTGGTTTCCGGGCCGGTCGATGTAGACCTGTGGCGTGGTGACGCTACGGAAGTTCGTCGTCCGCGCGTAGTAGATGCGGTGCTTGGTCGCCCCGTTGAGCGGGACGTTCGTCGCCCAGTAGAGGACGTAGTCATTGGTGGCGGGGTTCCAGATCGCCTCCGGCGCCCAGGCGTTGCGTCCGTCCGGGATCGCGCCGGCGACGTTCAGCAGCCAGGGTGCCGACCAGTTGACCAGATCGGTGGACTCCCACACGACGAGGTTGCGGCTGCCGTTGTTGATCGCGGCCGACCAGTCCTGGCCGCAGCCGATGCACAGGTCGGTGGCGATGATCCAGTACCGGTCGCCGTTCGGCGAGCGGACCAGGGCGGGGTCGCGCACGCCGCGGGTGCCGACGGTGGACCGCAGCACCAGCCCACCGTTGTTGAGGTCGTTCCAGCGGAGGCCGTCGGTGCTGTGAGCGAGGTAGATCTGCTGGTCGGTCGACGACTCGCCGGTGAAGTGCGCCATCAGGTAGCCGACGGTCGGGTCCAGCGCGGCCGCCTCCTTCGGTGTCGCCGCCGACCAGGTGGTGAACAGCAGACAAGCGGCGACCATGACCGCGCAGAGCCGGGCGAGGACTCTCGACATGTGTGTCTCTCTCCTTAGCGCAGGGGCTTACCGGTCAGCTACAGGGCCGGTACGACGGGACGGATGGTGCCGTCGGTGTTGAACTCCATCCGGTCGATGGCGGTCTCACGGTTGGTGCCGTTGCCGGCCGGAACAGCGAACCGGTGGTAGGCGATGTACCAGGTGTCGCTGCCGGGAGCCCGGACCACGGAGTGGTGGCCGGTGCCCTTGATGCCCACGTCGAGGCGCTTCTGCAGCACCACGCCGCGCTTCGTCCACGGCCCGAGGGGTGAGGAGCCGGTGGCGTAGGCGACCCGGTAGTCCTCGCTGCGCGTGTCGTTCTCCGACCACATGAAGTAGTACAGACCGTTGCGCTTGAACACGAACGGCGCCTCGTTGTAGCCGGACGGGGTGATGATCCGCGCCTGCGCCGCGTCGAAGGAGACCATGTCGGCGTTCAACCGCACCGCCCGCGCGACGCCCTGCCCCCAGTACAGGTAGGACCGCCCGTCGTCGTCGGTGAACACCATGGGGTCGATCGTCTGCCCGCCGGAGAACTGGTCGCTGCGGATCAGTGGTCGACCCAGGGCGTCCCGGAACGGCCCGGTGGGACTGTCGGCTACCGCCACGCCGAGCTGTTTGGCGGTGTTGCCGCTGGCAGCGCCACCGCTGAAGTACAGGTAGTAGCGGCCGTTGGCGCTGGCCACCGCCGGTGCCCAGGCCGAATTGTCCGCCCAGGACACGTCCGGTCCGTGGTCGAGGATCACGCCGTGGTCGGTCCAGGTGACCAGGTCGGTGGAGGAGAACGCCTTGTAGTAGGTGCCGGCCCAGCTCGCGTAGCCGTCGGTGGTCGGGTACAGGTAGTAACGGCCGTTGAACACGGCGATGTGCGGGTCGGCGAAGAGGCCCGGGATCACCGGCCCCTTGGTGGTCCTGGGCGCCCACGGCGCGACGAGGCGGAAGGAGCTGTCCGCCCGGAAGGCGGCCGTGTCCTGGTAAGCGTCGAGCCAGAGGGCGAAGTCGCGGTGCCGGATCCGCCGGGTCGGGTAGTTGTACGAGGCAAGCGCCACCGAACCGCTGACCGAGCCCTCCACAGCGCAGAAGGTTGCGTCGGCCCGGAATGACGCGTCGCCGGTGTTCGGGTCGACCCTCAGCCGGTAGTCGCGGTGCCGCAGGAACAAGCCGGCCTTCGTCTGGAAGGAGTAGCAGGCCGGCGACGCCAGCCCGTTGACCACGGTGAAGGTGGCGTCGAGCTTGGTCTGGTTGGCGCTGCCGGAGGTCACCGGGTCGAGCTGACCGAGGTAGTCGATGTGGCGTACGTACCGTCCGGCTTGGTTGACCGCCTCCAGCGAGACGGCGCCGGTCGGCAGTGTGGCGGCGTGCGCCGGCCCGTCGGCCACCACCACGACAGCCGCGGCGGCCACGGCGGAGAGCACGAGGAGCGCACGTAGGCGGGCGGTGGATGCTTTCGGCAGCGATGCCGCTGTCCTGCGCCGTGGAACCACCACCTCAGCCCCTCTCGCAAGATCATCTATGTTAGCGTTAACACATTCGGCAGTGTCCGGGCAAAGGCTGAGAGGCCCTGGCGACGGGTTTGGAGTCTTCGCTCACGGTGCCTCTGGCCGCGTCGCGACACAGGCACAATGTGTTCGGTTCGTTAAGTTCGCGTTGCGGACAAGTGTTAGCGATCGCATCCACGAGTGTCAAGGCATCGATCGTCGCCGCTCCCCCGACACCTGGCGAAGCCGGTTGTCACACTCGACCCGCATCCTGAGTGCCACGATCCCCGAGCACCTCACGCACCTGCATGAGCGCTTATGCGGACCTGGTGGTTATGCCGAACTGACCAGCGGGCAGCCGCATATTCCTGGTGTTCGATGGAAACCCGCGCACTCGGGGCCGGCGTACTGAGCGAAGGGCTGATCGAAGAATTCCTGGTTGAACGTCACGCAAGAGGCCGTCAGACGCGGTTGCGGGTCAGCTCATTCGCGTCAGCGTTGGCTTACCTTCGCGGCGTCGGTGTCATCAGGTCACCGGAGCAGGCGCCTGTCGGCGAGGTCGATGCACTGCTCCTCCGGTTCGCTGGCTATCTGGCCAAGGAGCGGGGCACCGCCATCACCCGGGACGCGCTCGAACGGCGAGTAACCAAGCACGCCGCGACCGCCGCACTGGCCTGCCCGACCCTCGCCGAGAAAAAGATCTCCCCGCATGTCCTGCGCCACTCCGCAGCCATGCGGTTGTTGAACGCCGGAGTCGACACCACCGTCATCGCCCTCTGGCTCGGCCACGAAAGCGTTGCCACAACCCAGATCTATCTCCACGCCGACCTCGCACTCAAGGAACGCGCGCTGGCCCGAACCACGCCGCTCGGCACTACTCCAGGGCGCTACCAGCCCACCGAAACGATCGTCGCCTTCCTGGAGAACTTGTGATTATGCCGACGCCACCCGCTGGCTCGCCGACGAGCCAGCAGGTCGGCTGCACACAGGAATCCTCGATTCAACGAGGGGCTCGTCGACCCGACGACGTCCGGAGCCGAGAGGAGGGTGTTGTCCGCTTCCTCAACTTGCCCGATCCGCATTGATCCGGACCGTGGTTTCACTGCCGGGATACTCGGCGTGAAGGTCGCCGTCGAACAGGCGCCAGCAGAAGTCGTTCATCCGGGCGGCTGCGGGGGCGTGTCTGGCGATGATCTCCCTCACGGGCGGCGGCACGTCCGGTGGGATGTCTCCGGTCGCACATCGGCGCACAAACTGGTCGCGGGCGATGGGACCGCTGTCGGCCGGCACGGGCACCCCGCACACCGAGGTGACCAGCCAGTTCACCAGCCGCATGGAAGCGTAGTCGGCATCGTGACCGGCATTGCGGGCAGCGAAGTCGCGCTCGGCGTCCGACAGGTCGAAGCGCGGTGAGGTGGCGAGCCCGAAGTCGACCAGGTAGAGCCGGTCGTCGTCGGCCCTGATGTTGCCGAAGTGTCCGTCCAAGTGCAGCAGCTCGCGGTGACACAGGAACGCCACCATCTCGAACAGCTGCCGCTCGACCGTCGCGGCTCTGCCGACCGGGTCGTCAAGCCAGCGGGGCAATCCGTCGGGGAGATATTCGAGAAACAGCACGAGGCTCGCGGTCGCGCCCGCCAGCGCTTCGAACCGGGCACGCACGGCCTGGTTACCACCGAACTGGGCGACGACGGCGTCGATGTCGAGGTGCTCGGGCGCGACCGGCGGGCGGCCGGGCAGCACCCGCCAGTGGTGCAACAGCGGGAACGATTCCGTCTCCCCGGCGAGGACGCCCTCGGTGACGCTCTGGTTTGCGGCCAGCTCGCGCCACGCGCCGAAGCCCGGACCGGCCAGGCGGTACATGCCGTATTGGCAACGGACCGGCAGGTCGAACAGGTTCGCCGTGCTGTGCGGATGATCCAGCTCCCGGTCGGTGATCGGAACCCGCTTGACGAACACGGGCGTGCCATCGACGTCGGCGATCGAAGAGCCGCCTCCCACGCCTACACCCACGGGTGACGCGGCCTGCAACAACGCCGACAGTTCACCGTCGGCGCAGGCGGCCAACGACGCCGCGACGCGGTCATGAAGGGAACGGCGGGTAGGGAGCATCGCTGCATCATGCCATCGGGCGACAGCCCTCTTGGTGCAGTGCCGAGCGCCTTCCTGCGGCAGGCGTCGATGATGCGCCGAATGCGACGGTGACGGCGCCGCAAAGGTTGGAAGAGTACTGGTACAGAACGTGACGACTCACTGTCATGCGCGATCCGCGCGTCATCTCACGCCAACGATCCCTCGCCGCTGGCAACGACGGCGGGTTGCCCGGCTCACCCGGCGTCGCAATACCGATGGCCCGGGTGCCTCACGTTCCTGAGCGGGACGAGACTTCTCCGGAGGCCCCATCGGCATAACCGTGAGGTCCGCATAAGTCGCGTTATGCCGACTTCGGCATAACGACACGAAGCCGAGCAGGTTGAGCCCCTCGCCAACGGGCCGCGTCGCCGGCGGCCGGATCGTCGCGGTTCAGGCCGATACCCCAGATCCGGTCGAGCGGGCTGGCCTCCACCAGGACCCTCTGCCCGAGTGGGCGGCGCACCGGGGGCATCCGGAGCGCCGCGACTCGTAGCCGGCGAAGGCCGAAGGCGTCAGCTCTGGACGGAGAACGTCGCGACGACTCCGTTGTGGTCGGAATTGGTGCCGCCGACGATGTCGTAACCGGTCATCCACATCAGCTGGTACTCGGGCAGCCGCTTCCAGAAGTAGACGTAGTCGATGTGCCGGTTGCCGTGCGTTCCGGTGCCCTTCTCGCCGTAGAGGTTGTAGTTGGAGCGCAGGTTCGGCAGCTCGTTGGCTTCGAAGACCTGCCACGGGAACTTCGCGTACCCGAAGCTCCGGTCGGCGCTGAAGTCGACGTTGAGGTCACCGCTCACGATGACCTGGCCCTCGGCCTGCTTGTTGACGGCCAGTTCCTTGAGGCCCTGGAACTGCGCCTCGGCGCACCTGGTGCGCGGTAGGTCCTGCGGCTGGCCGGCGGTCTCGATGCTGGCCACCGCGTGGGCGTTGATGTGGGTGACGTTGCGGCCACTGGCCTTGTGCCGGTACTTGACCCAGTTGTTGTACCGCGCGGGCGGCACCTCACCCGGACCGTTGGTGTCACAGACGAAGATCGAGCCCTTGTCTAGTACGTCGAACATGCTCTTCTTGGCGATCAGTGCCTCGCCGGCCTGGTTGGTGCCGCCCGGCGCGTACAACCACCAGCCGTTGTCGGCGGCCCAGTTCTCCAGGTACGCCTTGCGGTTTCCGACCTCGTTGAGCCCGACGAGGTCAGCCTTGGACGCGATCAGGTTCAGATCCTGTGCGAAGTCGGCCTGGCTCAACCCGTAGTAGATGTTCAGCGTCGCCGCCCTGAAGGTCACGCTCGCGGCGGTCGCCGGGGCCGCCGGCAGCAGGGCCACCCCCAGCGCGAGCGCGCTCACGAGTGCGCCCAGCGCGCGGACCGACCAGATCGTTGTCCTGCGCATCGATTCCCCTCCGCCTGGACCGCCGACGGTGGCCGGCCAACGGACACTATCGATTCGAGCCGACGCGACGCCGAACAACCGGTGACGAAGCATCGACAGACCTGGGTCGACCAGTCCTCGGATTACCATTCGGCCATGGACGACACCACCCGCGACGTACGCATCAGACACGGTGGCCCGGCCGACGCACCTGCCGTACTGGGCATGCTCGACTCCGCGGTGGTCTGGATGAACGACCGCGGCAACACCGAGCAGTGGGGTACGACGTCGTTCTCGGAGAAGCCCGAGAGGGTTGACCAGGTCGACCGGTACCTGACCGAGAACCTCCCGTACATCGCGGAGGTGGACGGGACGCCGGCCGCAGCCCTCGTGTTGGATTCCGGGCCCGACCCCCGGGTACCGATCTCGCCTGCGGAAGAACCGGAGCGGTTCGTCCGCCTCCTGGTCTCCGACCGACGATTCGCCGGCCGGAAACTCGGGTCGGCCCTGTTGGCGCACGCCGTCGAGGAGACCCGGCAAGCCGGCGTGCGACTGCTACGGGTCGACTGCTGGGCGGGCGGCGGTGGCGAGTTGGTGGCGTACTACGAGCGCCACGGGTTCACTCCCACCGAAACGTTCCTGGTTGGATCCTGGCCGGGGCAGGTGCTGGCCCAACGGGTCGACTGAGCCGCGCGCCCTCTGCCATCGGGGGGTGGGGCGGGGGCCATCGGAGCGATATTCGGGCGTCTCGCCGGGCTGCGTCCACTAGCGTCCCGCCTCATGGCGAACACCACAGTGCGCACTGAACGCCTCGAGCTTCGCCCGGTGCGGGACGAGGACATCGACCGGATCCTGGAGTACCGCAACCTGCCGCAGGTCACGCGCTGGCTACTCCGCACGCAGGTCGACCCTGCGTCCTTCCGCGCGGCATGGCGACGCGCGGCCGCGGACCCCGACGACCACAGCATGGCGGCCACCCTCGACGGCGTGGTGATCGGCACCGTCTCGCTCGACGTCGTCAACGGCATGGGTCAACCCGGCATGCCACCACGGACCGAGGCCCACCTTGGCTACATCTTCGATCCAGCCTACGGCGGAAACGGGTACGCGACCGAGGCCGTGACCGCGGTGGTGGCGTACGCATTCGACCGGCTGAGCATTCGGAGAATCACCGCCGGTTGCTTCGCGGACAACCTCGCCTCGGTGCGAATCCTCGAGAAGGTCGGCATGCGTCGTGAACAGTACGGCGTCGGCGATTCCTGGCACGCCGAACTGGGCTGGGTCGACGGCTGCACCTACGCCCTCCTCGCCGAGGCACGGCACCGAGAGGGACCACCGCCGGAGCACCCGGCCGCGTCCATGCCGGTGCCGCGAGCGCGGTGAACCTACGGTCACGGTTGGACGACCCGCGTGCCGGCGGCGGCGAGGAGGCTAGCCGCTGGTGGACTCCAGCTGATCGAAGGCCATGCTCCACCACGACTTCGGATCGGCGAACGCGGACGAGTCCACGCCCATCAGTTCCTCGCGGATCGCGGCGGCGCGGGCCGCGCGGGCCCGACCGCCCGGGTCCGTGGCGATGAGCCCTCCGAGCCGGTAAAGGAACTCGACGAACGCGGCGAAGGTCGCGTTGACCGCCTCGAAGTTGGGGGTCTCCAGGTCCAGCAACACGACGGCACCGGTCAGCGCGTCGAGGCAGAAGAGCAGCTGCGGGTCCTCGGGCGAGCTGCCGAGGACGATGTGGATGCGCGGGCTGGCCTCGCCGATCTCGATCTTCAGCTTGGAGAACAACTCCATGCCGGACACGTCGACGTCGACGGTGAACAGGATCGGCACGTCGACCGGGATGGCCCCGAACGGCGGGAAGACCTCCGGCGTCAGCGGACCGAGGACGTCGTCGAACCGGTCGACCGGGAAGTAGATCATCCCATCGGCGCCCCAGAGCGCCGTGAGCTCCTCATGTGTCGCGGTCAATCGTCCGCCTCCTCGTCATCGTCACCGGGCGTGGTGAGACCGTGCTCGTCGAGGAAGCCCCACCACTCGTCGTCGTCGAAGCCGACCTCGCCGTACCCGGCGCCGAAGACGTAGTAGGCGAGGAACGAGTCGAGGTCCGGCGCGACGTCGAGGAACATCTCACGCATGAACCACTCGTCGGTGGTCTCCGCCGGGAAGTACCAGACCGCGCCGGTGTCGCGTCGGATCAGCAGCGGCTCGTCGTTCAGTGTGCCGATGACCAGCCACTCGGCGGGTTCGTCGGCGACGCCGGTGAACTCGGGCATCTGTTCGAGGTAGTACTGGATGTCGTCGAGATCGGCGACAGCGGGCAGGTCGAACGCGCCGGCCAGGATGCCGTTGGCGGTCTCCAGCAGCTCCCGGACCGGCCGCGGCAGCTCGGCGGGAATCTGGTCGGCCGGAGCGCCCTCGTTGATCTGTGCCCACGCCAGCGTCGCCGGCTGGTCCGCTTCCAGGTCGGTACGCAGCTCCGCGATGAGCTCCCGCAGCTCGGGATTCAATCCACTACCTCTATTCGGATCGGTGTGCCGTCCGGCAGGTTCTTGATCTGTTGCCAGATTTGCCCGCCGACATCCCAGTTTGTCTGACCGTGCAGGAGCTTCAGATTACTAACGTCGTCGGCGCCGCCAAGTTGCAGCTCCCACACATGGTCCGGCTGTTGCTTGCGGAGTCGGGCGGCGAGGGCGTTCGCCATCTTCTTGTCGTGGGGCCAGTACTTGTCGAAGATCTTCTGCCGAATGCGCTTCTTGTAGTCGGCCGTGATCTTCTTGTCCCGAGCGACCGGGTTCGCCTGCTTGAACAGCTTGCCCTCGTCGCTGAGCTTCTTCAGCGCGTTCATCTTGCGGTCGAACTGTCCGCGCGCGTGGAACGGCTTGCGCTGCACCTTGATCGTGACCTCGGGCACGCTGTTGTTGCGCACCACCGGCTTCGCGGCGGCCTTCTTCACCGCCGCCCGGACACCCTTGCCGACCTTCGGCTTGGCCGCGCCGCCGCGTTTCTTCGAACTCTTCGGCGCCCTGCTAGGCATCGAGGAGCTCCTGGATCACCTGGTCGATCAGCAGGCCGACGATCTCCCGCGTGATCATCTGGAAGATCGGAACCTCGGCCAGCGATGCGCCGAACGTGACGACGGCTGTGGCGATCGCCTGCGCCACGGCGAAGGCGAGGATCGCCAACTGCACGATCACCTGGATCTTCAGCGCAAGCACGATCGCAGCGGCGATGATCAGGCCGGTGCCGATCAGCATCGCGGCCTGGGAGTAGTCCGAGAGGGTTCCGGGACCGCTCTCCGGGTTGGCCCACCACTTCTGGAACGCCTGCATCGACTCGCCCTGGTGCTGCGACCAGATCGCCGCCGCAGCCGTTCCGGCCTGCCCGGAGGCCTCGGCGACCGTGCCGGAGAAGTCCAACCAGGCCTGGCCCATCTCGAAAAGCTTTTCCTCGTCGGCCTCAGGCCAGGTGTAGCCGATCCAGCTGAGAGCCGTGATCAGCTCGCCGGGCAGTTGGAGCCCCATGCCGTCACCCCAGCATTCCCTGGATGTCCCGCAGCGCGCCTGCGGAGGCTTCCTCGACCGACTCGTAGTTGTCGGCCATCTTGGTCAGGTCGCTACCGGCCGAGCCGATCTCCTCGGCCGCGACGCCGATGCAGTCCAGGACCCAGGTGGACGCCTCCGTGTACGCGATGCCGATGAGCGAGCCGATGTCGTCGGCGCCCCACGGCTCGCCGTACCCCTGCATCCGCGCCTCGAAGCTCTCCAGCTGGCCGATGAAACGTTCCGCGGCGCCGATGACCTCGTCGCCGCCGGACCGCAGCAGCGCCGGATCGACCTCGAAGCCGTTCACCGGGTGCCTCCTCGGGCCATCCGCTCCTGCGCGTCGGTGAGCGCCTGGAGGAACGCACCGAGCCGCGGCACGGCAGTGTCACGAACCTGTTCCAGCTGCTCGGTGAGCTGCGACAGGTCGCCGGAGGCCACGGCTGGGCCGCCGCGCATCGAGTCGATCGCCGCGTTCACGGCCTCGATCACGTGGTCGCAGACCTCGGCCGAGCCGAGCCGCATCATCCGTGGGTCCAGCGTCAGCGACTCCAACCGGCCATCAGCGCCGAACTCGGCGCGGACCTGCCCCTCGGCGGACTCACCGACCCGACGCAGGCGCGCGGCCTCCTCGTCCTCCGGCGCAGTGCCAGCGGCGCGCAACGCGCCGACCGTCGCGTCCAGCATGCGAGCGAACTCCCCGCTCGCCGGCTCATTCACCGACATGCGCCCTCCATCGATCGCCTCCGAGACAGTGGAAAGCGTAGTCAATTCGGCAAATCGTGTAGTCCCGCTAGGCGGTGCCGCCCGACGTGCGGGTGCTGACCGAGACTGCGCTGGCGGCGGTGGGCCACCGGAGAGCGAAGCGTTGTCTCAGGCGGTCGCCAGGCGGACCATGAACTGGCAGCCGTCCGGGGTGTTGCGCACCTCGACCCGACCGCCGTGCGCCTCCACCAGGCCATGGACGATGGCCAGGCCCAGCCCTCCGGACGCCCCACCGTCGCCGGGGCCGGGCGTGCGGGCCGGTTCACCACGGAACGCGATGTCAAACAGGCGGGGAAGGTCGGCCGGGGGAATGCCGCCACAGGTGTCGGCGACAGACAGCCAGGCATGGTCGTCCTCCCGGCCGGCTTCGATGCGTACGGTGCCGTCCTCCGGGGTGTAGCGGACCGCGTTGAGCAGCAGGTTGGCCACGACCCGGGCCAACTCCGGTTCGCTCGCGGCAACCGTGGGCCACCCCGACTCGCTGGCGATCAGCTTGATCCGGCGAGCGTCGGCCAACGGGGTGGTGCTGGCCAGCGCGTCCGAGACCACCTCTCCGAGCGGCACCGCCGTCAACGACAACCGCAACGCTCCCGCGTTGATCCGGGACAGCTCGAACAGGTCGTCGACGAGTCGCGTCATCCGGTCGGTCTCCAGGCGGATGCGTCGGTGGTACTCGTCGACAGTGTCCGGATCACGAACCACCCGGTCCTCCAGCGCCTCCGCCATGGCCCTCAGCCCGGCGAGCGGGGTCCGCAGGTCGTGGGAGACCCAGGCGACCAGGTCGCGCCGGCCCTTCTCCAGTTGCCGTTCCCGCTCCCGGGCCTGGTCGCGCCAGACCGCGGCGCGAGCCAGTCGCCGGCCGAAGTGCCCGCCGACGGCGAGGCTGACCACCGCTGCCGCCGCGACGGTGATCAGGACCACCTCACTGTCGTGCGCGGAGAGGAACATCGCTTCCGCGACCGCCATCACCCCGACGGCGACGGCGACCACAGTGGTGGTGAGCAGCACGTTGAGGTGCACGGTGATCGAGCTGCGTCGCAGGGCGCGGAGCAGCACCGCACCGGCGAGCCCGATGCCGAGTGCCGCGCCGAGGGCGATCGCGAAGATCAGGACGATGTCACGCACTGGCTGGCTCGTACCGGTAGCCGACGCCCCAGACGGTCACGATCCGCTGCGGATCGGCGGGGTTGGCCTCGATCTTCTCCCGCAGCCGGCGTACGTGCACCGTCACTGTCGAGTGGTCCCCGAAGTTCCAGCCCCAGACCTGCTCAAGAAGTTCGGCCCGGCCGAAGACCCGGGAGGGATGCCGCATGAGGTGGACGAGCAGGTCGAATTCGCGCAACGTCAGGGCCAGATCCGCACCGGCGAGGCCTGCGGTTCGGGAGGCCGTGTGCACCACCAGGTTGCCGTCGGTGAGCGCCTCCGGACGCTCTGGTGGAATCCCACCGCCGGCGCGACGGAGCACCGAACGGACCCGCAGCACCAGTTCCCGGGGTGAGAAGGGCTTCGTCAGGTAGTCGTCCGCGCCGAGTTGCAGCCCGAGGATCCGGTCGGCTTCGTCGCCGCGCGCGGTGAGCATGACGATCGGTACGCCGTCCGGCCGTACCCGCAGCGCCCGACACACCTCCAGGCCGCTGATCAACGGCAGCATCAAATCGAGCACGACCAGGTCTGGCGCCTGCCGCTCCACGGCCGCCAGTGCCGCCGCGCCGTCCGCCGCGAGGCTCACCTGGAAGCCGTCGTTCTCGAGGTAACGACGGATGACGTCGCTCACGGTCTGATCGTCGTCGACCACCAGCACGCGCTGCGTCACGGGCCTTCCCCGTTCCGCCCCGTCAACGTCTCCCCCAGAATGTCCATCGGCCCAGCCTAGCCACGCGGCGGACTCCCCCCGGACCAGCAAACCTTGCGAGGTTCTTACGGCTGGGCGCGGAAACCCGCCCAGGCGTACGTGGGGTCATACGGTGACCGGAATGCGGATCCTTGTCACCGGTGCGGCCGGGTTCATCGGCTCACACATCGCCGACCTGCTCAGCGACGACGGGCACGAGGTGGTGGCCGTGGACGCGCTCCTGCCCGAGGCGCACGCTGCGACGGCGCCGCCCTGGACCGAGCGGCACGACCTGGTGGTCGGCGACGTCCGCGACAACGAACTGCTGACCCGGCTACTGACCGGGGTCGACGCGGTCTGCCATCAGGCAGCCATGGTCGGTCATGGCCTCGACCCCGCCGACGCCCCCCGGTACGCCGCGCACAACGACCTCGGCACGGCCACCCTCCTCGCGGCGATGCACAGCGCCGGGGTGCGCCGACTGGTGCTGGCCAGCTCGATGGTGGTCTACGGCGAGGGCCGCTACCACTGCCCCACCCACGGCATCGTCCGGCCTGCCGGCCGCCGGGTGGTCGACCTGGCCGAGGGCCGGTACGAGCCGACCTGCCCTCGCTGCGATCAGGCGCTCTCCCCCGGTCTCGTGCCCGAGGACGCGCCGCTGGAGCCGCACAGCACGTACGCCGCCACCAAGCTGGCCCAGGAACACCTCGCCGGTGCCTGGGCCCGGCAGACCGGCGGATCGGTGTGGGCCCTGCGCTATCACAACGTCTACGGTCCGCGAATGCCCCGCGACACCCCGTATTCGGGAGTCGCGTCGATCTTCCGCTCGGCCCTGGCCGCCGGACGACCGCCCCGGGTGCTGGAGGACGGCCGGCAGCGGCGGGACTTCGTCCACGTGACCGACGTGGCCGCGGCCAATCTGCTGGCCCTCACGACACCGGCACCGGATCCCCTGACCCCGATCAACGTCTGCTCGGGCGAACCGCACACCGTCGGCGAGTTGGCCCACGAGCTGGCATCGGCGATGGGCGGGCCAGCGCCGGTCACGGTCGGGGGCGGACGGGCGGCGGACGTACGGCACGTCGTGGCCGATCCGGCGCGCGCCGCCCGGCTGCTTGGTTTCACCGCCCGGGTCGGCTTCGCCGTTGGCGTCGCCGACTTCACCAACGCGGTGATGCGGGATCCGGCATCGGTCACGACACGGTCCAGAGCAGGTGGTTGACGGCGAGAGCCGTGGCGGCCTGGGCGGCCAACCACCACCGTCGGTGACCGTGGGGCAGGTGCGCGGTCGCGACCAGCAGCCAGACGGCGAACGGTAGCCAGATCCGTTCGACCTCGGCCTTGCTGAGCCCGGACAGGTCCGCCGCGAGCACCGCCACTGTCGCCGCGATGGGCAACCACACGGTGGGTCCGGCGCTGACGATCCGCTGCCGGAGTGTCGTGGCGAGCGGTGGGTGCGGTGCGTGGATCGACACGGCGGCCACCGCCCGGCGCAGCGCCGGCCCGACCACCGGACCGGCCGAGAGCAGCAGGGCCGCGAGATTCGCCCAGACCCAGTAACCGTACGGACGCTCCGCCGCCCAGCCCTGGTAGTAGCGACGCGCCACCAGGTGGTAGCCGTCCAGCCACCAGAAGCCGGCCAGGGTGAACACGGCGACGACGGCCGCGACCGCCGTCGCCGCGACCAGGAGCACTCCGAGTCGGTCCCGCGCCCGGAGCAGCACCACCGTCAACGCGAGCAGCCCGACCAGGACGAACCCGTACGACAGGTAGAGCGCGAAGCCGAGGAGCAACCCGCCCAGTGCGGCACCTGGTCGACCACCCACCGCCAGCAGCGCCAACCCGGCCGCGACCACCGCGGCGAAGATCCCGTCCGCGGACGCGCCCACCCAGACCGCCCCCGGCAGGAGCACCAGGAACGGCCACACCGCCCGGGCCGCGTCCTCGACGCCGAGTGCCCGCAGCGCCACCGGAACCGACACCGACACCGTGGCACCGAGCAGCACGCAGGCGAGCCCGGCGGCGGTCCCGCCGCCCAGGCCGATCCGCTCCAGCCAGACGAAGAACAGCAACGCCCCCGGTGGATGAGCGGCAGCGTGGGTGGACCACGAGTCGGGCTGGAAGTCGAGAATGCGGTCGGCGAAGCCGGACAGCATGATGCCGACGTCCGTCACCCGGGGCACCTCGTGCAGGTACTCGGCCTGCACGGTGAGCCGCTCGGTCAACCCCGCGGACCAGCCGTCCACAAGGGCCAGCGACAGCGTCCAGAGCAGCGAGGCGAGATAGCCGACCGCCAGCAGCCGCGGCCACGACGTGTCGGTCGCCCAGCGCACGCCCCGCCAGACGAACAGCGCCGCGACGAGCAACGCGGCGGGGGTACCGGGGCCCAGATGGGGCTGCCAACTCGCGTAGAGCGGCGCCGCGTCGGCGTGCAGCCGTACGCCCTGATGGTTGAGCAGGGCGCCGACGGCGACAGCGACAGCGAGCACTGCCGCCTCGACGCCGAGGACGATCAGGTCAGCGGACCGGGTTCGTCCCGGCCGGGTCATCATGGTCATGGTGACGGCCGACCTTACGGCCTCCCACCAGGCGTTCGACTGCCCGAAGGCGATACGTCAGCGAGTCGTAAGATCCGTTGCCGTGTAAGCGATTCGTAAGGACGAACCACGGTCCCGACGGCCGGTGGCGGGCCTAGCGTCGCCGGTATGCACACAACGATCGACGTGGTGCTGCCGTGTCTGGACGAGGCGGCCGCACTGCCTGCCGTACTGAGCGGGCTACCGCCCGGCTACCACGCCATCGTGGTCGACAACGGCTCCACCGACGGTTCACCGGTCGTCGCGGCCGAGCATGGGGCCCGGGTCGTCCACGAGCCTCAACGCGGGTACGGAGCGGCAGTGCACGCCGGCCTGCTGGCCGCGGAGGCGGATCTGGTCTGCGTGCTCGACGCGGACGGCTCGTTCGACCCGGCCGAGTTGCCCAGGCTCGTCTCGGCGGTGCACGACGGACGGGCCGATCTCGCCGTCGGGCGGCGTCGGCCGGTCTCGGCGGATGCCTGGCCATGGCATGCCCGAGCCGGGAACGCGATGGTTGCCGCCCTGCTGCGGCGTCGCGGCGTGCCGGTGTACGACATCAGCCCGATCCGGGTGGCCCGCCGGGCGGCGCTGCTGGGCCTCGGTGTCGACGACCGCGCGTTCGGCTACCCCCTGGAGTTGCTGCTGCGCGCGGCCGGAGCGGGCTGGCGGATCCTCGAACTGGACGTCGCGTACGCGCCCCGCGCCGCCGGCACCACGTCGAAGGTCTCCGGGTCGGTCCGGGGCACGCTGCGGGCGACCCGGGACTTCGCCGGAGTGCTGCGCGCCGGTGGTGGCCGGTGAACGTCCTGCTCCTGGTCGCGAAGGCGCCGGTCCCCGGGCAGGCCAAGACGCGCCTCTGCCCGCCCGCCGATCCCACCCAGGCGGCCCGGATCGCTGCGGCGTCGTTGTTGGACACCCTCGCGGCGGTGCGCGCCACCGCCTCGACCATTCCCGTGTTGGCCCACACCGGTCGGTTCGCCGATGCCGAGTACAGCGCGGAGCTGACCGCCGCGTTGGCAGGTTGGCACCTGCTTCCGCAACGCGGCGACACGTTCGCCGACCGCCTCGCGAACGCCCACGCCGACACCGCTGCGGCATTTCCCGGCCGACCGGTGCTGCAGATCGGCATGGACACCCCGCAGATCGGGCCGGCCCTGCTCAGCGCCGCGCTGGACCGGCTCGCCGAACACGAGGCGGTGTTCGGGCCGGCGCTGGACGGCGGCTGGTGGGCGCTCGGGTTACGCGATGCGAGGTACGCGAGCGCGTTACGCGAGGTACCCACGTCGACCGACGACACCGGGCGCCGCACCCTCGCCGCGCTGCGCGGGCACGGCGTACAACCGGCGTTCCTGCCCGCGCAGCGGGATGTCGACGACTGGTCGACGGCGTTGGCGGTCGCGGCCGACCTACCCGGCACCCGGTTCGCGGATGCTGTCGCGTCGGTGGGCGGCCATCTGCTGAGCGGACACCCCCGGTGAGGTCGACTGTCAGTCTCGACGGTTTCGACGTGGTGCTGGGCAGACTCGGCGGGTGGTCCGCCGATCATGACGCCCACGGCACGCCGGTCAGCCCGAGGCGGCCTGCTGCCCAACCCGACCATTGGCTGGTGCACACCGACGGGCGACGTGACCTGTTGCCGGTACGGCGATGGCACGGGCCGCCCGAGCCGGCCATCGAGTCCGTCGCCGCACGCTGCACCGGGCCCACGATCGATCTCGGCTGCGGCCCCGGGCGGGTGACGATGGCGCTCGCTCGCCGCGGCCTCGTCGCACTGGGGGTGGACATCTCCGCCGAGGCGGTGCGTCTGACCCAGGGCCGAGGGGTGGTCGCCCTGCGACGCGACGTCTTCGAACCCCTTCCCGGGGAGGGGAGGTGGGCGCACGCCCTGCTCATCGACGGCAACATCGGTATCGGTGGCGACCCGGTCCGCTTGCTGCGCCGGTGCGGCACCCTGATCGCTGCCGACGGAACGCTGGTGGTCGAGGTGGAACCCCCGGGGGCCGGGCTGTGGCAGGGGCAGGCGTACGTCGTGTCCGGGTCGTCCGGCGATCGGGAGCCGCGCGGACCGGTGTTCCGCTGGGCGCGGGTCGGGTCGGAGGCGGTGGCCCGGGTCGCCGCCGCTGCCGGCCTGCGGGTCGTCGACCGTTTCCGGTTCGGTCCACGCTGGTTCGCCGAGTTGGCGCGCTCATGATCCGCCGGCCCCGCGTCCCCGTACCCGAGGACTTCACAGCGCCCTCGCACTCACCGCTGGTCGCCGCGCGGCTCGGTCTCTGGCTCGGGGTGGCGTTCGGGCTGTGTTTCGGCACCGGGCTGCTGAGTCACTACATCCAGCACCCGCCAGGCTGGTTCACCTGGCCGACCCGACCGGTCAACCTGTACCGGGTCACCCAGGGCGTTCACGTGCTCTCCGGTGTCGCCGCGATCCCGTTGCTGCTGGCCAAGCTGTGGAGCGTCTACCCCAGGCTGTTCGTCCGCCCGCCCCTCCGTCAGCCGATCCGGTTGACCGCCCACACCCTCGAACGGATCTCCGTCCTCGTACTGGTCTGCGCCGCGTTCTTCGAACTGGTCACGGGCCTGTTCAACGTCGCCCAGTCGTACCCGTGGGGGTTCTTCTTCCCAACGGCGCACTACGCGGTCGCCTGGCTGGTGGCGGGCGCGACGCTGCTGCACGTCGCGGTGAAGCTCCCGATCGCTCGGACGGCGCTGGGCACCCCACTGCGGCGCAGCAGAGCGGGGCGGGCTGCGACACCGGAGGCTGACGACCGGGACTCGTCCGAGCGACGGGCGTTCCTGCGTACCTCGGCGGGCGTCGCCGGCATCGCCGTGCTGGCCACCGCCGGGGTCACCGTGCCGTGGCTACGTCGGGTGTCGCCGCTGGCGTGGCGTTCCGCGTCCGGGCCGCAGGGCGTACCGATCAACCGTACGGCGGCTGCCGCGCACATCGCCGTTCCCCCGGACTGGCGACTGGAGATCGTCTGGCCGGGCGGTCGGGGCAGCCTGTCCCTGGCCGACCTGGCGGCCCTGCCGCAACTGACGGCGGAACTGCCGATCGCCTGTGTCGAGGGCTGGAGCGCGTCGGCCCACTGGACCGGCGTGCCCGTCGTCGAGTTGCTGCGCTGGGCCGGCGCACCGACCGGCCGACCGGTTCGGGTCAGCTCACTGGAAACCGACGGTCTGTACGCGGCCAGCACACTCCCTGCGGCCCACGCCCGCGACCCGCTGACCCTGCTCGCTCTGCGGATCAACGGCGAGCAACTGTCTCCCGACCACGGTTACCCCTGCCGACTCATCGCGCCGAGCCGGCCAGGCGTCCTGCAGACCAAGTGGGTGGCAAGGCTGGAGGTGTTGCGGTGAGAACCGTCCGGCTGCTCCTGTTCGTGGTCGGTGCCGCGGCCACCGCGTACGGCGGTTGGTTGCTCCTCCCCCAGCTCGACACCGCCCTGCCGTGGCTGATCGGCGGCCCGGTGCTGCACGACGTCCTGGTGGCGCCGCTGGTCGGACTGGTCGGACTGGCGCTGGGCCGACTGGTGAGGAACCGGTTGCGCCTGGCCTGGATCGCCGCAGGTCTGCTGGCCAGCGCCACGTTGCTGCTGATCGCTGTGCCGCTGCTGTGGCGACCACCTTCGGCGCCACCGAACCCGGGCCTACCGGACCGCGAGTACCCGCTGGGGCTCGCCGTCGGGCTGGCTGTGCTCTGGGCCGCGATCGTGGTCGTCCTGGTCGTCGCCACCACTGTCGACAGACGTGTCGCGGGCCGACGAGCCGAGCGTAGCTGAGTCGGTCCCAGCCGTTCTTCACTGTTCGTCCAGGAGGGGTACACATGTCAGCAGGAGACATCAGCACGACCGACCGCCCGCGGATCGGCGTGATCGGCGGATCCGGGTTCTACGAGTTCCTCGACGACGTCGCCGAGGTCACCGTCGACACACCGTACGGGCCGCCGAGCGACGCGCTGTCCGTCGGGACTGTCGCCGAGCGGCCGGTGGTGTTCCTGCCCCGCCACGGACGCCGGCACACCCTCCCCCCACACCGCATCAACTACCGGGCCAACCTGTGGGCGCTGCGCGCACTCGGCGTCCGCCAGGTGCTCGCACCGGGCGCTGTGGGCGGCCTGCGACCGGATCTGGGCCCGGGAACCCTCGTCGTACCGGACCAACTGGTCGACCGGACCAGCGGCCGGGAGCAGACCTACTACGACGGACAGCCGCGCGCGGACGGGAAGCCCTCCCCGGTCGTTCACGTTCCCTTCGCCGACCCCTACTGCCCGGTCGGACGAGCCACGGTTCTCGACGCCGCCCGATCCACTGGTTGGCAGCCGGTCGACGGCGGAACGATGGTCGTCATCGAGGGGCCCCGGTTCTCCACCCGCGCGGAATCGCTGTGGTACGGCCGGCAGGGCTGGTCGGTCGTCGGCATGACCGGTCACCCGGAGGCGGTGTTGGCCCGCGAACTGGCACTGTGTTACACCGCGCTGTCCCTGGTGACCGACCTCGACTCGGGCGTGGAGGTCGGTCAGGGCGTGACTCAGCAGGAGGTGTTCACGGTCTTCGCCCGGAACATCGAGCGCCTGCGCCTCCTGCTCGGCGACGCGGTGCAGACGTTGCCGGAGGCCCAGGGCGCCTGCCGGTGCGGACAGGCGCTGGCAGATACGCAGGGGTGACCGTCGTAAGAGTTCCGCAATGGTTCGCGAACAGTTCGACGGCGGCTGCGGCCGTACGCTGCGGTGATGGGAAGACGGATGTTCCGGTCGCCGCTGGTCCGAGCCGGTCTCGCCTGCGCTGTCGTCGTGTCGATGCTGGCCCTGTACTGGTTCCAGCCGTGGAAGCTCGTCACCGACACCTACGTCGACGAGGCCGTTCCCCGCGTCGCGACGACATCTGTCACCCCGACCCCGGTGTCCGCGAGCCCGGCCCCGACGGCGTCGGCAGCCACCCCAACCCCTGCGGCGTCGGCAGCCACCCCGGCGGCGAACGAGATCCTGACCGCCGGCGAGTTCGTCACCCATGAGCACCGGACGACCGGCAGCGCCGAGATTCACCGGCTCGCCGACGGGCGCCACCAGTTGGTCATCCGCGACCTGGACACGTCGAACGGCCCGGACCTGCGGGTGTGGCTGACCGACCAACCGGTCATCCGGGGCACGGCCGGCTGGCGGGTGTTCGACGACGGCGAATGGGTCGAGCTGGCCAAGCTCAAGGGCAACAAGGGCAACCAGGTGTACGAGCTACCGGCGTCGGTGGATCCAGGTGACTTCCGGAGCGTCTCCATCTGGTGCAAGCGGTTCGCGGTCTCCTTCGGCGCGGCCGATCTCACGAGCGCCTGACCGACAGGACCGGCCCGCAACCTGCCGGACACGGCATTGACATCTTTCACTGCGCGATCTAGCGTCGGAACGAATCGATTCGACGCCGAGCCAGGTGCTCCGGCACCGTCGGTCGAACGGTCTCGTGATGTTTGGGCGCACGAGGTGACCACTGTCGAATCGATTGCCGAGTGGTCCCGCGCGGGCGGCGAGACCAGCGGCAGACACCTGCGTCGATGAACCGGTCGGCCGTGGACCCCTTTCAACCAGTTCGTGCCGAATGGCGGGAGCCCCTTCATGACAAGACGTAGACCCATCCTTGGATTGCTCGCGACGGCGGCGGCCGTCGTCGTGACCGTGAGCGCAGGGGCACTGGCCGGCGGTCTGAGCACCACCGCGTCGGCCGCGGACATCGGAGCGGCCGCGGCGACCGCCGGGTGCGGCAAGGCGCCCACGTTGACCAGCGGCCAGCGGTCCATTCAGAGCAACGGCCAGAACCGCAGCTTCATCCTGAGGATCCCCGACAACTACGACAGGAACCACCCCTACCGGTTGATCTTCGGGTTCCACTGGAACGGCGGCACCGCGAACGACGTCGACGGCGGCGGGTCCGACGGGGCGGCCTGGTCCTACTACGGGCTGCGGCAGCAGGCGAACAACAGCACGATCTTCGTCGCACCCCAGGGCAACGGGAACGGGTGGGCCAACCCCGGCGGCCAGGACGTCACCTTCGTCGACAACATGATCAGCCTGATCGAGGCCGATCTGTGTGTCGAGACCACCCAGCGCTTCGCGCTCGGTTTCAGCTACGGCGGGGGCATGAGCTACTCGCTGGCCTGTTCCCGCCCAGGTGTCTTCCGCGCTGTCGCGGTCTACTCCGGTGGGCAGCTCAGCGGGTGCAGCGGCGGCACCCAGCCGGTCGCGTACATGGGGATCCACGGCATCGGGGACTCGGTGCTCAACATCTCCGCCGGACGGTCCCTGCGTGACACGTTCGTCCGGAACAACGGGTGCACCGCCCAGAGCCCACCCGAACCGAGGGCGGGCAGTCTGACCCACATCACCACCACCTACTCCGGCTGCCGGTCCGGCTATCCGGTGGTCTGGGCAGCCTTCGACGGCGGGCACACCCCCGGCCCGGTGGACGGCGGCGGAGACAGCGGCGCCAGGACCTGGACCAAGGGCGAGGTGTGGAGGTTCTTCACCCAGTTCGGTGGCACCGATCCCACGTCGCCGCCGACCACCCCACCGCCGACCACCCCGCCGCCGAGCGACACGTCGGCCCTGCGCAGCACGTCCTCCGGACGGTGCCTCGACGTCAACGGCGCCTCGCAGACCAATGGCGCGACGGCGATCATCTGGGACTGCCACGGTCAGAGCAACCAGAGCTGGACCTCGACCGCCGCCCAGGAACTGCGCGTCTTTGGCGGCAAGTGCCTCGACGTCAACGGCGCCAGCACCGCGAACGGCAGCTCGGTGATCATTTGGGACTGCAACGGCCAGTCCAACCAGAAGTGGCGGTTCAACGCCGACGGCTCGATCACCGGAGTTGGTTCGGGCCGCTGCCTGAACCTGGTCGGCAACGGCACGGCCAACGGCACGCGCGTGCAGATCTCCGACTGCACCGGCGCGGCCAACCAACGTTGGAGCCGGAGTTGAGCCCGACGAGGTTCCCGCAGAGGGGACCGGCCCAACGGATGTTCAACGACTCGCAAGGAGGCGCAACCGTGCCGCTTCGTAAACTCTCCGGCCCCTGGCTGGGGGCAGCCATGGCGGTCATGGTTGTGATCGCCGTCGGAATGTACGTTCTCACGACCGTCGCACCGGCGGCGGCGGCCACCACTGCCGGCTGCGGCAAGGCGCCCGGGCTGAACAGCGGCACCCACACCATCCAGAGCGGCGGGAAGAGCCGTAGTTTCATCCTTCGACTGCCGGACAGCTACAACAACACCTACGCCCACCGGCTGGCCTTCGGGTTCCACTGGCTGGGCGGCACCGCCAGTCAGGTCGCGTCGGGCGGAAGCGACGGTGCGGCGTGGGCCTACTACGGCATGCAGTCGCAGGCGAACAACAGCACCATCTTCGTCGCCCCGCAGGGCCTCAACAACGGCTGGGGCAACTCCAACGGTGAAGACGTCACCTTCACCGACGACATGATCCGCATGATCGACAACGCTCTCTGCGTCGACACCACACAACGCTTCTCGGTCGGGTTCAGCTACGGCGGCGCGATGAGCTACTCGTTGGCGTGTTCCCGACCGACGGTATTCCGTGCGGTCGCGGCAATCGCGGCCCCGGGGGCGATCAGCGGATGCAGCGGCGGCACCGGACCGGTCGCGTACCTGGGGATCCACGGCATCAACGACAACATCCCCAGCGGACGCTCGCTGCGCGACAGGTTCGTCCGCAACAACGGATGCGCCGCACAGAGCCCACCCGAGCCAAGGGCTGGCAGCCTGACCCACATCACCACCGCGTACTCCTGCCAGGCCGGATACCCGGTGCTCTGGGCCGCCTTCGACGGCGGCCACCAGCAGGGCCCGGTGGACGGCTGCGCCGGCTGTGAGAGCGGCGCGCGGAGCTGGGTCAAGCAGGAGGTCTGGAACTTCTTCGCCCAGTTCGGGTCCACAGTGCCACCCACCACTCCCCCGCCGTCGACCCCGCCGCCCGGCCAGCAGAACGTGCTGATCGCCAGCAGCCCGGCCAACCGGTGCATCGACATTCCCAACTCGAGCACGACGAACGGTGCTCGTCCGCAACTGTGGGACTGTCACGGTGGCACCAACCAGCGTTGGACCTACACCGCCAACCGCACGCTGACCGTGTACGGCAACAAGTGCCTGGACGCCAGCGGTGCGGGCAGCAGCAACGGCACCGCGGTCATCATCTGGGACTGCAACGGCCAAGCCAACCAACAGTGGAACCTGAACTCCAACGGCACCATCACCGGCGCCCAGTCGGGGCTGTGCCTCGACGCAGTCGCATCCGGCACGGCCAACGGGACGCAACTTCACCTCTGGGCCTGCCACGGCGGCGCCAACCAGCAGTGGAGCAGGCGCAACTAGTACCGCGCGCGACGTCGGAGCACGCGCCGCCCGGGTCCTGTCCCGGGCGGCGCGTACTCCGTCAGTCGGTGGCCGCGCCCGAGACGGAGACGTGCGCGGTGACGATCCGCCAGCCGACGGGCAGGCGTACCCAGGTCTGGGTCTGCCGCCCGGTCGTGGCGGTGCCGTCGTACCCGAACCGGGTTGTCACGACCGCCAGGTCCAGGCCGAACGTGGTGATGATGAGGTCGACCAGCCGGCGACCGGCCGGCAACGGTGGCTGCGCCGCGCGCCACTTGCGCTGCTCGTCCAGCCCGTACTGATGGTCGGCGAGGCCGAACCGAACGGTCCGCTCGGAATCCCAGAAGTACCCGCAGATCAGGTCGGCGTCGCCAGCCGCCAGCGCCTGTTCGTAGGCGGTGAAGGCCGCCGCCACCTCGGCGGCCACGTCCGTCCGGTCGATCTCCATGCGGTACGTCCCTTCGATCCGTTCGGTCAGGAACTTCCCGGGCCGGTCGGGAGCCGTGACGCCCCCGACCGGGCCGGCCGGCTCACCCGCTCACTGCCGACGTCCGCTGCTCCTCCGCTGACCGATCGGTGACCGGCCCGGCCCGACCCGGTTCCACGTCCGGCTCGACCTCCTCCGGGCCGGGCTCGCGGGGCGTGGGGCGGCCCAGCGCGAAGACCACACAGATCACCGCGACGAACAGGTAGCCGAGCGCCACCTGGCCGTTGGCGTTCCACTCGATCCGTTCGCCGTGGATCAACCCGATGAACGACAACAGTGCACCGGAGCCGGCGAAGATCGCGGCCCGAACGAACCGCTTGTCGATGATGAAGACCACCACCGCGCCGAGCACCAGGCCGGCGAGGATCGCACCCTGACCCAGCACCAGAAGCCCGTCGTAGATCACGCCAGCGCCGTTGAGCGCATCGTCGCCGACCGCCGCGGCGGTGGTGCCCGCCGCCGCCAGAGCGTTGTCGATCTGCCCGGTCGCCCAGGCGGCGATGTTCGGAATCAGCGCCGCGACCACTGCGGCGGCGTGCGCCCTGGGGGTCGCCTGGAACGCCTGCGCCCCGATCAGCAACCCGATGTAGAGCAGAATCGGCACGATCGCCGCCGTCGGGAAGATCGCGCCGAGCAGCCCGAACATGCCGAAGAAGCAGAGCAACGCGATCACCACACCGGTCGCCATCGAATAGCCGCTGCGCCCACCGGCGGCCTTCCAACCCGGGTGACCGACATAGACGGCCGGTGGGAACGGCGAGCCGAGCGCGGCCCCGATCACCGCACCCGCGCCATCGGCGAGCAGCACGCTGCGCAGGTTGTAGTTGTCCCCCGCGGTCGCCGCGCTCTCCACGTTCGTCATTCCCTCGGTGAAGTTGTAGACGCCGAGCGGGATCGCCGTCGCCAGCAGAGGCGCCATGTCGACCAGCCCGGCGAAGAGCAGGTCCAGCTTGAACGAGGGCACGGCGATCGCGATGTCCCGGGCGGCGGCCGTGACGTCCGGCACCGACATCGCACCGCCGGCCCAACCGATCGCGGTACCGAGCAGCAGTGCCGCGAGCCCGATCGGGAAGTTGAACGGCAACTTCACGTCGGTCAACAACCCGATCAGCAGCAGCGCGAGGACCGGCAGGGCGACCCAGGCCATCCGCCACATCTGCCCGGCGGGGTTCATCGAGATGAACGTGATGGAGATTCCCGCAAGGGTGCCGAGCAGCGCGGCCCGTGGCGCGTACCGGCGGATGTAGGGCCCGACGAACGCGCCGATCAGCACGATCACGCCGATGATGAAGGCCCACGCCAGCCCGGCCTCCCAGGCCCGCACCGGATCCTGGGTGCGCAGGTAGATGGGGAGCATGATGACGAAGATGACGATGAACATGTGCGGCACGCTCGGCCCGTACGGCAGGGCCGTCACGTCGGTGCGGTTCTCCCGTCGAGCCAGCCGGCGGGCCAGGTAGGTGTAGTAGATGTTTCCGGCGACCAGGGCGATGCCCAGTGCCGGCAGGATGGTGCCGAACACCTCCCCCTCGGGGAGGTTCACCACGGCGAGGCAGAGCCCGGTCAGGGTGAGCACGTTGACCAGGACGTTGACGCCGAATCCGAAGAACGCGTTGGTGTCGCCGCGGACCCAGTACGGCAGCGCGACGCTTGTGGGTTTGGTCGAGACCATGACTGCTCCCGGTCAGGAGGAGGGCTGCAACACGGGGGTGGTGGGTAGCGCGGCGCGTACCTGCAGCGAGTCGGCGACCCAGCCGAAGATGCCGCCCTGGGCGGCGATCATGTCGAGCCCGACCCGGTGGAATTCCGGGAAGTAGGACCCGACGCAGTCGGCGAGCACGAGGCACTCGTACCCGCGGTCGTTGGCTTCCCGGACGGTGGTGTGCACGCAGACCTCGGTGGTGACCCCGGTGACCAGGAGGCTGCGGACACCCCGCCCGGCGAGCAGGACGTCCAGGTCGGTGGCGTGGAAGGCACCCTTGCCGGGCTTGTCGATGACCGGCTCGTCGGGCAGCGGCCTCAGCTCGTCGATGATGTCGTGGCCGTACTCGCCGCGGACGAGGATGCGACCCTTGGGTCCGGGATCACCGATCCGCCTGCTCGGCGCACCGCGGCTGAGCTTGGCCGGCGGACAGTCGGACAGGTCGGGCAGGTGCCCCTCGCGGGTGTGCACGACACTCAGGCCGACGGCGCGGGCGGCGGCCAGCAGCGCCGCGAGCGGTGCGATGGTGCGGCGCAACTGGGCGACGTCGTTGCCCAGGCTCTCACCAAACCCGCCGGGCTCCAGAAAGTCGCGCTGCATGTCGATGACGAGCAGCGCCGTGGTCGAGATGTCGAAGGCGTACGGGCTGGGCCGCGCCGCCGCGATGGTCACCATGGGCGCACCTCACTCGGCCGTGGCGGCGATGACGTCGTCGGATGTGGTGACGCAGCCGAAGACGCCGCCCTGCATGGTGACCATGTGCAGTGCCGCGTCGTGGTTGGCCTTGTCGGTGGCGCCGGTGCAGTCCGAGAGGATCAGGCACTCGTACCCCCGGTCGTTCGCCTCGCGCATCGTGGTGTGCACGCAGACGTCGGTGGTGATGCCGGTGAGGATCAGGTGGGTGATGCCCCTGCTGCGGAGCACCAGGTCGAGGTTTGTCGCGTAGAAGGCACCCTTGCCGGGCTTGTCGATGATCACTTCGCCGGCCACCGGGGCCACTTCCGGCACGATCTCCCAGCCCGGCTCGCCCCGGACCAGGATCCGGCCGGCCGGGCCGGGCGCGCCGATCTCGGCGCCGATGCGCGCCGAACGCCACAGCTTGTTCGCCGGCAGGTCGGACAACTGCGGGTCGTGTCCCTCCCGGGTGTGCACGACAAGCATCCCGAGCGATCGCGCGTGCTCGAGCAACCGGGCAGTGGCCGGCAGGCCGGCCCGGGTGAGGCCGATGTCGTAACCCATCGCGTCGACGTAGCCGCCCGGTCCGCAGAAGTCGGTCTGCCAGTCGATGCAGAGCAGTGCGGTACGCGCGGTGTCCGCCGCGCCGTCGTAGGGCCACGGGTAGGGGTTGGCCGTTACCGGCCCGATGCTGCCCATCCTCTCGCCTCCTGTCGTGATCGCTGATGCTGGCGCGTCAGCGCCGGGCGGCGGATCGGCGGTAGGCCCGCCACCCGCCGCTGGCGCTGATGTCCTCGGCCGGCGGGCCCGCCGCGTACGCTTCGCAGAGGAACCCGAGCACGTCACGTCCGTCGTGCAGCTGGACCCAACCGAGCGAGAGGGGTGCTGGCACTCCGGCCAGCAACCCACCGAGAGCCGCGCTGGGCAGCCGCCACAGCTCGACCTCGATCGGGTGACCGTTCGCGCCGACCCGGACCAGACCTGGCAGCCCTTCGCCATCGGGCGTGTCCATCCGGTACAGCCGGTAGAGCGGCGCGGTGCGGGCGGTACCGGCGAGGACCGCGCCGCGCCCGAGCAGCTCGCCGTTGCGGGATTCGCCGGTCAGGTGCCGGCCGACCACTGCGACAAGCAGCTCAGCCGAGCGCTGGGGAGGTGGCGGGCTCGCCTCGACCATCTGGGTCGACGCGCCCTCGGTGACCGCGGCGGCCAGCCTGGCCAGGGTGGTGTCGCTGAACGCCGGGCCGACCAGGGTCAGGCTCGCCGGGCGGCCGGAGCTGGTGAACCCGTTGGGTACGGTCACCGCGGCCAGGTCGAGCAGATTCGCGAACTGGGTGTAGCGGCCGAGCATCGCGTTGCGCCCGATCGGATCCTCGGCGATCTCGTCGAGCGTGAAGGTGGTGCCGACGGTGGGCACCACCAGCACGTCGACGTCCTGCCAGAGCTGGTCGACCTGGGCTCGCAGTTCGCGCAGGCGGTGTTGACCGCGGAAGGCGTCGATCGCGTCGTAGCGACGCCCGGTCTCCAGTACGGCACGGGTCACCTCGAAGACCGACTCGGGGTGCGACCGCAGGAAGCCGTCCAGGGCGACGAGCCGCTCGGCCACCCAGGGCCCCCGGTAGAGCAGGTCGCCCGCCTCGAAGAAGGCACCGAGCGGCACCGACCGACGGGACCCGACGAAGGTGTGCAGCCGTTCCACCCCCGCCGCGAACCGGGCCTGCTGCCCGCTGTCGCCGAAGAACTCCAGGTCCTCCGCCCGGGGCACCCCGAGGCGGAGCGTCCCCGGCGGGCGGGGAACCACCCGCTCGGCCGGGAACGGACGTCCCCAGGGGTCGGTCGAGGTGACCGCGCGGGCGGCGTGCAGCACGTCGAGAGCGCCTGCCACGTCGGTGGTGAAGACCGACACGCAGTCCAGGGAGCGGCAGGCGGGCACCACGCCGGCCGTACTGAGCAGACCCCGGGTGGGCTTGAGACCGACGATCCCGTTGAGCGCCGCCGGCACCCGACCGGAGCCGGCGGTGTCCGTACCCAGGGCGAAGCTGACCTGGCCCGCAGCTACCGCGACCGCTGAGCCGGAGCTGGAACCCCCGGAGATGAGGCCGCCGCCGAAGACGCTCTGGCAACTGCCGTACGGCGAGCGGGCGCCGGTCAGACCGGTGGCGAACTGGTCGAGGTTGGTCTTGCCGACAAGCAGCGCGCCGGCGTCGAGGAGTCGCCGCACCACTGGCGCGTCCTCGACGGCCTCGTACCCGAAGTCGGGGCAGCCCGCGGTGGTGACCATGCCGGCCACGTCGATGTTGTCCTTCACCGCGAACGGGATCCCGTACAGCGGCAGCGCGGGATCGCCGTAGCGGCTCAGCGACTCGGCGCGCTCACGCAGACGATCGGCCGGGACGGTGCTGATCCAGACCGGTCCGTCGTCGTGCCCGGCGAGCCCGTCCAGGACTCGCTCGGCCTGGTCCGCCGGGGTCAGGCCGCCCTCACGGTACGCCGACCGAAGCTCCGAAATGGACCCTACTCGCTCTGGCATACTGTCGATTGTCGACTGTTCTGTTACAGGAACCCGCGCGTCACGTAACGACAACATGACGGCGCGTGGCCCGGACTCACCGGGCCACGGCCGACCTCGGCTAGCCCAGATACGAGCGAGCGCCGTGCCCGGAGAGCACGGTGAGCACCTCTTCCGGGTCTCCCCCGGCGACCGCCTCGAACAACCGCTCATGCCGGTGGACACCGTCCAGCGGCTGCGCCAGCTCCGCCTCCCGGCGCAGGTTGATCGCCATGTAGAGCTGAAGCTTCACCAGGATCGAGCCGTACACAGCGGAAAGCTGACGGTTACCGGCGAGTGCCACAAGCGCGACGTGGAACTCCCGGTGCGACTCGGCGACCGCCATCCGGTCGCCGGCCCGGGTCGCCTCCCTCAACTGGTCCAGCGTCGCCCGCAGTCCGGCGAGGTCACTCTCCCTGGCGACCGGGATCCCCGCCCGTACCGAGAAGCGTTCCAGCACGTCACGCAGCTCGTACAGCTCCCGCACGTCGCGGTCCGACAGGGTGGCGACCCGAACACCGCGCCGGGGCACGTGCTCGACCAGCCCCTGCTGGGCCAGCAGCCGCAGCGCCTCCCGCAACGGAGCCCGGCTGATCCCCAGCCGTCGGGTCAACTGCTCCTCCACCAGGCGTTCGCCCGGGTCGCTCTTGCCGCTGAGGATTTCCCGGGTCAGCCGAGAGACGGCGAGGTCCACCAGGCTGACGCTCTCCAGCTCACCATCCACCGTCGATGCGGCCACGTCGTCCACGCCGATGAGTCTGCCACCTGCCGCCGCACGACCCGCGTGTGCGCGCCCCGGCGCGGACCGGGTCGCCTGCGCCTGACCTACGTGAGGTTCTGCCGGCCCCACCCGCAACCGCCTGACCACGGCGTCAGGCGACGCAGAACTCGTTGCCCTCAGGGTCGAGCATGACGACGTGCCCGAGGACATCGCCGTAGCACTCCTCGCGGATCACTGTCCAGCAGGCCGGGGCGGCAGCGTGGGCACGACGGTGGCTCAGTGGCCACGGAACGCCTCCTCCAACCACCACGAGCCGCGCGCGGCGCTGACCTTGGCGTCGATCACCAGCGGTCGGGTACGGGGACCAGCGAGCCAGTGGCGTGCCGGTTCGAGATCGTCGACGGTCCGGACGGTCAACCCGTCGCAGCCGTAGCCACCGGCGATCGCGGCCAGGTCGGTCTCGGGGAAGGTGACCGTCTCCAACGGGTGCCCGTCCGGCCCGAAGTGGTGCACCTCCGCCCCGTACGCCGCGTCGTCGTAGATCACCACGAGCAGGGGTAGCGCCAGCCGGACGGCGGTGACCAGTTCGGTGGCGGACATGACGAAGCCACCGTCGCCGACCGCGGCGACGGTGAGCCGGTCCGGCCGGGCGACCGCCGCGCCGAGCGCACTGGCCAGCCCGAGCCCGACCGACTGGAACGCCTGGGTGAAACAGAATCCGGCCACGTCCGGCACGTCGAGCCACATCGACGGGTAGCCCATGAAGTTGCCGGAGTCGACCACCACCGTCCGGTCGGACGGCAGCAGGTCGTCCAGGGCGGTCGAGAGCGTCCTCGGGTCGATCGTCGCCGGGGCGCCGGCCCGCGCCGGCGCACTCTCGTCCCGGTACGGGACGGTCCGCCACCGGCCGTGGTCGCGGATCCGCTGTGCCAGCTCCGGCGTACGCCATCCGCCGGTGGTCGCGCCCGCGGGGCCGGTGGAGTCGACGCCCAGGCGAGCGAGCAGCGCCTCGGCGACAGTCGCCACTCCACCGGCCACGGTCAGGTCGACCGGACGGTTCACTCCGAACGCGGTCGGGTCGCGGTCTACCTGAACGACGACGGCGTCGGGCGGGATCAGTTCGCCGTGCCTGGTGGTCCACATATTCAGCGTGCTGCCCCAGGCGACGACCAGATCCGCCCCGCCGATCAGCTCGGCGGTGAGCGGGGTGGCGAAGCCGCCGGCCACGTCGAGGTTCCACGGGTTCCCGGCGAACAGCCCCTTCGCCGCGGCGGAGACCGCGAGCAACGCGCCGCACGCGTCGGCGAGCCGGATCAGCGGTTCCCGGGCCGAGCGGGCGCCCCGACCGGCGATGAACACCGGTCGGCGGGAAGCCTGGAGCGCGGCCAGCAAGGGCTCGACGTGCGGGGCGGTGACCGGGGCCGGCGCGGCCGCGGGGACCGGGCCGGACCATGGTTCGGTTGCCTGCTGCACCTCCAACGGGAGGCCCAGCACCACTGTCGCGCCCCGCGCGGCGGCCCGGTAGGCCGCGCCCGCGTCCTCGGCCGCGTGCGTCGCGCGTACCCGGTGGAAGTCGGCCCCGACCGCGGCGGCGAGTGCCGGCAGGTCGATGAAGAAGTTCGACAGCGGCGCGGTCGCCTCCGGGGCCAGGACCACCATCGGGGTACGGCTCTTCGCCGCCTCGGTGAGGCCGGTCAGCGCGTTGGTGACGCCGGGGCCCTGGTGCACCGAGAGCAGCCCCACCGTCCCGGCGGTGCGGGCGTACCCGTCTGCCATGCTCGCCGCGCCGCCCTCGTGGGCCGCCGCCACGAACCGGGCGCCGGCCGCGACGAGCGCGTTAGTGACATGGAAGTTGCCACTGCCGACCACCCCGAAGACGTGCCGTGCGCCGTGTCCGTACAGAACCCGCCCGACCACCTCGGCTACCCGCATCGGTGGTCCGGCCTACCGTTCGACCAGCGCGAGGACCCGGCACGGGCTGCCCGACCCGGAGACGATGGGCAGCGGCCCGGCGATCACCACCGCGCCGGTCGCCGGCAACTGCGCCAGGTTACGGAGCTGGGTCAGGCCGTACTTGTCCTGACCCAGCAGGAACGAGTGGCACGGGAAGGGCGGGTCGAACGAGTGCGCGGCGCCCGCGTCGGTCCCGACCGTCTCCACCCCGACGCCCTGGATCGGCGACTCCTCGGCCAGCCAGCGGGCGCACTCCACGGAGATGCCCGGGGTACGCCCGGCGTTGGCGTACCGCTCCGGGTCGTCGCCGTACGCGTCCCAGCCGGTGCGGTAGAGCAGCCAGCCACCGCTGGGCAGGGCGCCATGTTCCGCCTCCCATGCCTTGACGTGCTCGACCTCGAGCAGGAAGTCGGGATTCTCGGCGGCCTCGGCGGCGTGGTCGATCACCACAGCCGGGGCGATCAACTGGCTCACCGGAACCTGCGACACGTCCGCGCCGTGTTGACCGGTGACCCAGTGCACCGGGGCGTCGAAGTGGGTGCCGGTGTGCTCACCGGTGGAGAAGTTGTTCCAGTACCAGGCCGGACCCCTGTCGTCGTACCGGCTGATCTCGCTGAGTTGAAACGGCCAGGTCTGGCCGAACTGCTCGGGCAGACCCAGGATCGGGGTCTGGTCCGAGAGCGGAGCGGTGAGGTCGACAACCTGGATCCGGCCGCTGGAGAGAGCGGCGACAAACTCCTGCAGCACCGTCATGCGGCGACGGTACACCCGCTCACACTCCAGATAGGACCGACGCCCACAGGCCCATTCCTCCCGTGTCGGACCGGGGCGGTCACCCGGCGGGCAGGACCCCACGTCGGAGCCACGACACTGTTGATCTCGCTCCTGACGTGCGTTCGCCGCCGCGTCAGCGTCTAGGCTGCTTGGGTGGCCGACGCCGACCTGGTGACGAACGAGGAGCGACTGAGACGTATCGAGGCGATCACCGACGCCGCCCTGTCGGGGCTCAACATCGCCGAGTTGCTCGACGAGCTCCTTGAGCGGGTCCGCGACCTGCTCAAGGTCGACACCGCCACCATTCTGCTGCTTGACGACCACACCGGCGAGCTCGTCGCGACCGCGGCCAAGGGCCTGGAGGAGGAGGTGCGCCGCGGTTTCCGCGTCCGGGTCGGGCGCGGCTTCGCCGGCCGAGTGGCAGCGACACGCGCCCCGGTCACGATCGACAACGTGACACCCGACGACGTGGTGAATCCGATCCTGCTCGCCACGGGCATACGTGCCCTGCTGGGCGTGCCCATGCTCGTCAACGGCAACCTCGTCGGCGTACTGCACGTCGGCTCTCTGGCCCTGCGGCGGTTCGGTCCCGACGACGTGCGGCTGTTGCAGCTCGTTGCCGATCGCGCCGGCCTGGCGGGGCAGGCCCGAGCACAGGTTCTCGACCGGCAGGCGGCGCTGGCCCTGCAACGCAGCCTGCTACCCGGCCGGCTGCCCGACATCCCCGGCCTGGACCTGGCCGCCCGGTACGTGCCCGGCCACGACCTCGGCATCGGCGGCGACTGGTACGACGTGTTCACGTTGCCCTCGGGCTGGCTGGGTGCCGTCATCGGTGATGTCTCCGGCCACGGGCTGCCGTCCGCCGTCGTCATGGGACGCATCCGCAGCGCGCTACGCGCCTACGCTCTCGACTCCGACGATCCCGCCACGGCGCTGACCTCCCTCGACCGCAAGATCCACCACTTCGAGGCGGGCAGCCTCACCACCGCCGTCTACGCCCTGATCGCACCCGACCGCACGACTGTGCACCTCTCCTCCGCAGGCCATCTGCCACCGCTGCTGGCCGTCCCCGGCCACCCCACCCGGCCTGTCAACCTGACGGTGGACCGCCCACTCGGTGTGGGTCGACCATCAGTCGATCGCCGCACGACCGTTCTGGACCTACCGCCGGGTGCGGCGCTCGTCCTCTACACCGACGGACTGGTCGAACGCCGCAGCGAGGTGATCGACACCGGCATCGAGCGTCTCGCCGGCGCCGTGCAGTCGGGGCCAGCCGAGGCGTTGTGCGACCACATCATGATCACCACCGCGGAGGAGCGTCCCAACGACGACATCGCTCTGCTGGTCATCCGCCGCCTGAGCCACTGAACGTCATCGTCCTCGCCCCACCAGCTCGTCGGCGCCGAGGAAGTGGCCGAGGGAGCGGTAGATCGAGCACAGTTCCTCACCCCGGTGTTCGGTACCTCGTGCCCGCCCAGAGGCCTGTCCGGGGTGATCCGTCGGTACTCCTACCGCAGGTACAGCGAGGGACGGGCCGCCCACTGGCTGCTCCTGCTCGCTGCCGACCGGGTGGACGCGGTCGAGGGCACCTTGGCGTCGTTCCTGAACCGCCACCCTGACAGTCCGATCACCGAAACCGGTGTCCTGAGCGAGTTCACGCACCACGGGCTCTCGTCCCGGCTGAGCGGCAAGCGGGTCGACCGCGTCCACCATCCGCTCGACCCGGTCCTCGTCGCCGCGCCCTGGGTGCTGGCCGCGGGGGTCGCCTACCTGGCCCTCCGCCGGGTCGCCGGCCGCACAAGGAACGAAGCCGGCCTCCGCGGTGGAGCCGCGCCGAGACACTTCCCCTGGCGGCACCGAACATCGAACGGCCTCGCTTCAACCCACCTGCGCGCCACTAGTGGAGGATCAGCAGGGGGTCAGCTGCCACGTCACCTTCGTCACGTTGACCGGTATATACAGGTTTCCCCCGGTCCCGCCGGCAGGAGCGCAGTTCTTGAAGGGAATCGACGAGCCGAAAGTGAACCCGGATATCACGGCGTCGCGGCCTGTGCCGTTGTAGAAGTTGAACCCCTGGATGCTGCCGGTCCACTCGCTGTTGGTCGTCAGAGACGGCGTCTCCACGGGACCCTGCGGCGGGTGATTCCAGTTGGGCCAGATGCAGAGCATGCCCTGCGGGCAGTTCCCGGAGCCCCAGTTTTGTATCGACACTCCGGGTGCTGCCGCCGAGGCGGCGGGGGCGGTGGCCAGCACGCCTGCGACGGACGCGGCGATGGCGATGGATTTCAACAGCACGGTTCACCTGGTTTCATAGACGCCGGTAGATGCGGAATTTAAACTACCGGCGGAAAATTGACAGGTCAAGCACCTGAAACGACGTAGTCCGGGCGGGTCACTCGGAAGCTGGCGTCCATCACTGCCCACGGGAGAGCCGACCGCGTTCTCACCCGACGGCGCCACTCGTCTGAGGTCAGGGCGGTCCGGGAGGCGCGGACCGCCCTGAATGTGAAGCAGTACCGGGCTCAGCCCTTCTCGCCCGCCTCGGGTCGAGTCGCGAAGTCGTCATCGGTGGCCCTTGTACGGGGGTGCCCGGCCGACCTCAGGACATCGGGATCGGGAAGTTGGCGCGTCTGTCGTTTCAGTGACGCCCAGGCATACCGCTGCCACCAGGGCCTACGCAACGTGTGCCGATAGGCTTTCCGGGCCAGCCATTCGAAGTAGATCCACTGATCTGGAGCGTTCTGGCGCGTGCGCAGGTCGGCGATCATCGGCGACAGGATGACGAAGAGCCGCACGCACCAGCTCGACCAGAAGTCGAGGAACGCCCTGCGGTCAGCGTAGGAATTGCGGAGCAGGAAGCCGACTTGGGAGATCTGGATGCCCACGGCAGTCGCCGCCGCACGCTCCTCCTCCGACCACTGTGCGTACTCCTTGTTCCCCAGTCCATAGACAACGTCCCGCAGCGCCACATTCTCGGCCGACCAGTGATTCATCATCACGGCGGACAGAATGCCGCCGCGTGAGACGGACCGGCCGACCAACAACTGAACACACGAGATCAATGCGGCAACTATCGCCACCACGGCCGAAATCTGTGCGGTCATGGCGCCCTCCCGCTGACCTTCAGGAACGCGATCCTGTGGTCCTCGACGCAACTGCCCTGATCATCCATCTTCGACGATTTCGTCAAGTGCCCGACCCGCAGCGGCCCTCCACGGTTCGACCTGCACGGGACCGCGGTAGTCCTCCCGATCAGGTCCGAGCGTCCGGCCACTCCCCGGTCGACGGCGACGTTGCGATGGGTCCCACTGATGTCACTACAGGCCCAGGCCCCGCAGGGTCGGTACGGTCTGGCCCACCCAGGCGAGGTCGGCGTCCTCGCGAGCGCCCTGGGTGCGTTGCGTGCCGGCCAGGAACCACAGGAAATAGGTGGTGTAGCCGGGTGCGCTGACCACGGTGTGGTACCCCTCGGGCATCATCTGCATCACATGGTCACGGATGGTGACGTTCTCCTCGTACCCGTCGTCGGTGTAGACCCGGCTGATGCCGAAGCCGTTCGCCGGGTTGACGCGGTAGTAGTACATCTCCTCGTGTGCGGCCTCGGCGGGCAGGTCGTCGACCTTGTGCCGGTGCGGCGGGTAGGTGCTCCAGTTCCCCGAGGGCGTGTAGGTCTCGCCGACGATGAGCCGGCGGGCGGGCAGGTCCGGCTGGGAGATCTCGGTGAGGATCTGGTGGTAGGTACGGCCAAAGTTGGCAGCTCCCCAGCGGCCGCTCACGACCTGCTCCGGTGCGATGACGTAGGGGTCGGTGGCCAGTTCGCTGGGTGCGCTGGGCAGGGCTATCTCCACGGTGGTAACCGCCTCGACGGTCACCGAGGAATCGGCCGGGATGTAGACCGAGTGCGGCCTGCCGGAGAAGACGTCCGGACGCTGACCGACGTGCGGGAAGTGGCGGCCGGCGACGGTGAAGCTGGCCGTGCCACCGAGGACGACGGCCAGGATCTCCCGGTCACCCGACTCGCCGGTCCAGGACTCGCCGGCCGACAGCCGCAGCAGGGTGAAGTCCAGCAGTCGGCAGGGATTGAAGGGCAGCGTGTTCCGGCCGTCGACGGCCGGAATGGAGCAGTGGTAGCGGTAGTCCATGGTCACCTTTCGGGATGCGGGGCGGAGCGGGTCGGTGCGTGGTGGTCACCAGGGGCTGGTCCAGCCCGGAATGGTGGCGCGGGCGAGGGCTTCCAGGTAGAAGTAGTCGCCCCACAGGGTTCCCTCGTCGACGCCGACGCTCTTGGGTTTGTCGTAGACGCCGTGCAGGATCAGCGCGTTCGAGGCCGGATGACCACCGGTGGAGTAGTGGGCGATGAGCGAGCGCAGGATCTCGGCGGCGGCTTTCCGGTACCGGTCGGCGCTGGCCGTGTCGTCGCCAAGGCCGTCTGCCAGTTCGACCAGGCCGCAGGCGGCGATGGCCGCGGCCGAGCTGTCCCGCTCCTGGCCGCTGCCGTCGCCGAACTCCAGATCCCAGTACGCGACGTGGTCGTCGGGCAGGTCGGCGAGGAAGCGGTCGGCGCAGGTCCTCGCGGCGGCGAGCAGCGCTGGGTCGCCGATGTGCCGGTGGTTGAGGCTGAACCCGTAGATGCCCCATGCCTGCCCGCGCGCCCAGCAGGAGTGGTCGGCGTGGCCCTGTTCGGTTTCGCCGCGCAGCGGCGCGCCGCTGGCCGGGTCCCAGTAGAAGGTGTGGAAGGTAGTGCCGTCCGGACGCAGGATGTGCTGGCGCAGCTGAGCGGTGTGCCGGCGGGCCGCTGCGGCGTAGCGGTCGTCGCCGGTGGTCCGGCTGGCCCAGAAGAGCAGCGGCGTGTTCATGAGGCTGTCGATGATCGTGCGCCCGCGTTGGCGGGGGTCGTTCAGGTCACCCCAGGCCTGGATGATTCCGGCGGGTTCGAGGACGCGCGTCATCAGGTGGTCGGCGGCGGCGAGGGCCGCGTCTCGGGCCTGCGGGTCACCAGTACGGCGGGCCGGGGTGACGCAGGCGAGGGTGTAGAGGAACCCGAGGTCGTGGGTGTCCAGGTCGATGCTGTGGGTCATCCGGGCCGCGAAGCTGTCCACGTGGGAGAGCGCTGCGCGCAGGTGGCGCTCGTCGCCGGTCAGATCATGTGCCAGCCAGAGCATGCCGGGCCAGAAGCTGGTGGTCCAGCCGACGTTGGCGCCCTCGGGCTGGCCTCCGCTCGGTGGCCGGAGCGGGTAGCGGTTGGCGTCGGTGGTGTCCGCGGGATACCGGTCGCCGAAGGTCGCGATGTTCGCATCGACGGTCAGTATCGCGGCTGTCACCGCGGCCGCCGTGGATTCTGCGTCGGAGTGGGGACGGACGTCGGTCGCCGTCATGGATGCTGTTCTCCCTCGTGGGTCCGGTCCGGTGCAGGGCAGGTGTGTCGTCGGGGTCCCGGCTCGGTGGCCGGAACCGGGTGTTCAGGTGCTCTGGGGTGCGGTGGTCAGTGGGTCGAGGACGGCGCGCACGGTGAAGCGGCTGTTGGCCCAGACGACGTACAGCAGTGGCGCCGCGGCGAGGCCGAGCGCGATCGCGGGGCGGGCCGTCAGGATCTGGGCGAGCAGCATGAGGACGAGCAGAGACACGGCGGTGAGGTACCACCGGCGCACCGCCAGGTACACGCAGGCGCGGGCCACCTCACGCAACCGCGCGGTGGGTCGCTCGGAGAGGGTCACCAAGCCGAGCAGAGTTGTCGCGACGGTGAGGACGATCAGGGTCGCCAGCACCGGCAGGGCGAGTGCCCCGACCCGGTGGCCCCACGCGGCGCGGGCGTCGACGGCGAGCACCACCAGGGCAGCCATGGCTGCCGCCGTCCAGAGCATCGCGGGCCGGGCGGTGGTTCGCCAGGCGCGGTAGTAGGTGCGCAGCACGCCGCCGGTGTCGCCAGCCGAGTAGGCGGACATGACCGCAAAGACCGCACAGAGCCCCGGCGCGCAGAGCGGGGTGGTCAGCGCGTAGAGCGGCCAGGAGCGCTCGGCCTCGGTGGTGAACGCGAGCGTCACCAGTGGCAGGCACCCGAGCACCAGCAGCAGGTTGGTGACGAGCGCGACGTAGAAGCCGTCGAAGACGGCAATGATGGTGTTGTGGCGCGAACGCATGGACCTCAACCCTTCAGTCCGGTCGAGGCGATGCCCTCGATGAAGTAGCGCTGGCCGAGCAGGAAGATGGCAGCGACGGGCAGCACGGACAGCACCGAGCCCGTCATGATCAGCGCGTACTCGGCGTTGTACTGGGAAACGAAGGTGTTCAGCCCCAACTGGATGGTGCGCAGCTCCGGGCTGCGCAGGTAGACAAGCGGGCCGAGGTAGTCGTTCCAGGTGGTCACGAACGTCAGCAGGGCCAGGCTGGCCAGCGCCGGCCGGGACAACGGCAGCATGATCCGTCGGTAGATGCCGAACTCGCTGAGCCCGTCAACCCGAGCTGCTTCGCTGAGCTCCTCGGGAATCGTCTCGTAGAACTGCTTCATCAGGAACACGCCGAACGCGCCGAACGCCTGCAGCGCGACGATCGACCACAGGGTGTTCGACAGCTGCAGCTTCGACATGAGGATGAACTGCGGAATCATGTACGACTGCCAGGGCACCGCGATCGTCCCGACGTACGCCAGGAAGAGCGCGTTGCGGCCGGGAAAGCGGACCCGGGCGAACCCGTAGGCGGCGAAGCTGCCGGTCACCACCTGTAGGAGGCTGACAACCACCGACAGCAGCAGCGTGTTCCCCAACCACGTCGTCATGTCCGAGCGCTGCCAGATGTCGAGGTAGTTTCGCCACACCACGGGATCGGGGAGCCAGGTGATCGGGATGGTGAAGACGTCACTGTTGGTCTTCAACGACGCCACCACCATCCAGTAGAAGGGCAGCAGCAGCCCGGCCGCCGCGAGCACGAGGGCGGCGTAGCCGACGAGTCGCCAGCCCCGGGACCGGACCGGTCGGCCGGGCGCGCTGCGGTTGCCGGGCGCGGCGAGGACCGGGTTGGGCAGGGAGAGGTCGGTCGCGGTCATCAGCTGTTCCTCCGCTTGTTGACCATGAACTGGATGACCGTGATGCTGAAGCAGATGGCGAACAGGACGACGGAGACCGCCGAGGCGTAGCCGAACTGGTTCTCCTCGAAGCCCTTCTGGTAGATGTACTGCGAGAGCACCAGTGTCGACTGGCCCGGGCCACCACCGGTCATCACGAGGATGAGGTCGAAGACCTTGAAGCTTTCGATGGTGAGCAGCACTGTGACGAAGAAGGTGGTGTGTCGTAACCCGGGGAGGGTCACGTGCACGAACCGCTGCCACGGTGTGGCGCCGTCGGTCTCGGCCGCCTCGTAGAGCTGGGCCGGGATGGTCTGCAGGCCGGCCAGGAACAGCAGCATGTAGTAACCCATGTACCGCCAGGTGCCGACAATGATGACCGCCGGCATCGACCAGGTCGACGACGTGGTCCAGCCCGGCGCATCGTCCACCCCGACTGCACCGAGGAGAGCGTTGATCGGGCCGTACTCCGGGCTGAACAGCTGGTTCCAGACGATCGCGATCGCCACGATCGAGGTGATGTAGGGGAAGAAGGCGACGGTGCGGAAGAACCGTACGCCGCGCAGTTTGCGGTTGAGCAGCAGCGCCAGCCCGAGTGACGCCGCGAGGGTCAGCGGGATGTGGAAGACGGTGTAGTAGACGGTGTTGCGCAAAGCGGTCCAGAAGCTTGCGTCGCCCCACATTCGCCGGAAGTTGGCGGTGCCGGTCCACTCGGCCACCCCGAAGACGTTCCAGTCGGTGAAGGCCACATAGAACAGCACGACGACGGGTAGCAGGGTGAGCACTGCGAAACCGGCGAAGTTGGGCAGGATGAACGACCAGCCGGCGACCGTGTCGCGCGACACCAGCCGCCGGCTCCTGGGTCTCGTGCGCGGCAATGTTGCCATAGGAAGTCTCCGGAAGCGTTCGGCATGATGGCGGGACCGGCGTGCGGTTCAGGCGCGCCGGGACCGCCATCAGCTCACTGGTTGAGGACCTCGTTCTTGGCGCGGGCCTGCGCCTTGCTCAACTCCGCGTCGACGCCCTTGCTGTCCGAGAGGATCGCCGAGTGCGTCTCGTTGAGGAGGTTCTGCAGGCCCGCGGTGTGCTTCGACACCGGGTTCTCCGGCTTGATGGTGTGCTTGGCGTAGGCGAACTTCGACAGGTCGTCCTGCGGCACGCCGTCCAGCCCGAACAGCGTCGCGGTAACCGCGTCGGTGACCTGGGCCGGGGTGATGCCGATCCCGGCCAGCGCCTTAGCGGCATCCGGGCCGGCCGCGTACTGGACGAAGGCCTTGGCCGCGGCGGTCCTGGACTTGCTGATCTTCGGGTTGATCCCCAAGCCGGTCGGGTCGCCGAAGGTCACTGGTGTGGCGGAGGTGCCGGTGGTGGACTTGTCGAACTGCGGCGCCGGGGCGAGCCCCCACTGGAACTTGTCGGCGTCACCGCTCTGTCGCTGGTTGAGCAGCGTGGCCACGTACCAGGTGCCCATAAGCAGCATCGCCGACTGCTGCTTGCCGAACTGCGCCTGGTAGGTCAGTTTGTTGGTCTTCGCGGTGCCGAAGGTCGGCTGCGCGCCGGCCGCCTGCAGGTCCAGTGACCGCTCGTAGTACGGCTTCAGGTAGCCGTAGTCCCCGGAGAGCAGGTCCGCGTTGGGGGTCTGGGCGAGCGCGAATCCCTGCACTGTCGACTGGAAGGTGTGCTGGTACGCGCCGGTCGCGTTCGAACCGGCCCCCTTCAACCCGGTGTGCAGTCGCTTCGTCGCGTCGGTGTAGTCGTCCCAGGTCCAACTGCCGTCCGGCGGCGCCACCTTCGCCTTCGCGAACAGGTCCTTGTTGTAGAACAACACCCACGAGTCCTGCCGGTACGGCACCGCGTACGCCTTGCCATTCACCTGGTAGGACGCGAGCGCCGGGGTCGAGCCGAGACCGGAGGTGGCGTCGGAGACGTCGAGCAGCTGACCACCGCTCTGGTACGTGTAGAAGTTCTTGAGGTTCTTCATGACGTAGACGTCCGGGGCGGTGCCGGCAGCCAGGTCCGTGATCATCTGGGTGTCGTAGTCGTTGCCTGGGGCGTACTCCTTGAGCTCCACCGTCACGTTCGGGTGGGTCGCCTTGAAGCCGTCGGCGAGCGTCTTGAACTCGGGCGTGGACGACAGGGTCCAGCCGGCCAGGGTGATGGTCACCGGGGCATTGGGGTCGACTGACTCGTCTGCGCCGCCGCAACCGGCGAGCACAAGCGTCAGGGCCGTCGCAGCGCTGATGACGGCAGGTATCGCACGCTTCATCCCTTTCTCCTTAGGTCAAGGGGCCCGGACGGGCCCGCACTGCTACCAGGACGCCCGGGTGGGCCTGGCATTCTCCGTGTCCAGACGGGTCGACGTGCTGATTCCGTCGGGCCAGTCGACCGCCAGGTGGAGGCCGCGGCCGCCCTCGTCGACCACGGCCTGGCACGCCTGCCGGGCCGGGGCAACCGGCACCCTGGACAGCTCGGTGAAGGTGGCGGCCCATGCGCTCGGCCGGACGGGGTGGTCGAGCCATGGCACGAGCAGCCCGCCGGCCAGGGGTCCGCCGTGCGGAGCGGCGGTGACGCCGGCCGTACCGCCGCCGTGAATGCTGTCGAGCCGGCTGGTCAGGCCGGCTCCGGTCACGACCGCCACACCGCCGGCGGCGGTGGCCGTCGCATCCCCGGCGATGGCCCAGCCCCCGATCCGGAGCCTCAGGGCAGCCGCCTCGACGCCGTCGACGAGGCCGTCGACGCGGGTCAGACGTAGTTCCCAGGGGCCGCGGACCAGCGAATACACAGTGAGGTGCCCGGCCGGTCGGGACCGGCCCGCACGGCCGCCGCCGTGATCGCGCTGACCCGGATCCGGGTCGACCCAGTGGGCGAGGGCACGTGACCCGGCCACGCCCACGCCGTCGGTGTCGACGTGAACGCTCAGCAGACGCATGCCGGTGCGGTGGGTGACCCGGCCCGCGTCGTCGACGAGAGTGACGGACTGGTCGACCGGACTGGCCCAGCCGCTGTCGTCGAGGACCGGGGTGGTCGCGGTGGAGTAGCCCAGTCGGGCGTAGAGCGGTGAGTCTGAGACGGTGGCACCCTCGACGGCGTGGTCGGTGCCGTGGTTGACGACGCGGACGATGCCGTCGGCACGGGTGCCAGAGATCAGCCAGCCTGGCGCGTGTATCGCCCGCACCGCGTCCCGCTCCTCCACCGGCAACGGCTCCTCGGGAGTCGCCCAGACCGGATGGTCGGCGGGTAGCGCGATACCGAGCAGGCCCTTGCTGGCCCAGTACGGCGAGCCCGGCCCGGAGTACGACTGCGCCAGTCGCGGCCACGGCCCGTGCCAGCCGAGGGTGAGCAGGCCTCGTTCGTCCGGGGCTCCATTAGCGACGAAGTGACGCACGATGCGGGTGGCCGCGCCGCGCAACCGGCCGAGGCTGACCGAGGGCACGCCGGCGATGGCGCCAACCCAGAACGGCGCCGCCGCGGCGAAGCGGTAGGTCAGACTCCGCCCCTGGATCAACGGTGATCCGTCGGCGCCCACGAGCGCGACCGCGTCGCTCAGGAAGCGGTCGAGGCCGGCCAGGTCCCGTTCGCGGCGCTGCTCGGCCAGGTCCGCTGCGCCAGCCATCCGGGCCCACAGGGTCGGGTAGAGGTGCAGGGCCCAGCCCACGTAGTGGTCGTAGGCGCGGTCCGGCCCGTCGGACATCCAGCCTTCCCCGCGGACGAAGCCGTCATGGGTGGTCAGGTCCTCGTTCATCTCGTCGAGCGAGTGCGGCCCGCCCACCGAACGCAGAAACGTCTGTACGACCAGCCGGAACCAGACCCAGTTGATTCGTGGGTACGTGTCGTCGCCGACCGCCGGGCGCAGATAGTTCACCACCCGCTCGCGCACCACGGACGGCAGTCGGTCCCAGATCCACGGGCGGGTCATGTCCAGGACCAGCGCGATGGAGGCGGCCTCCACCTTCGCCTGGGGGTGCTCGTCCATGCGCACCCAACGGTCTGGAGCGCTCGGGTCGGTGCCAGCGGTGATGCCTGCCGTGTACCGGGCCACGAGCTCGTCCAGGCCCACTCCCCGGGCACCAGCGATGCGGAACCCAGCCAGCAGGAAGGTACGGGCGAAACCCTCCAGCCCGTCGACGGCCCGCCCGTAACCGCCCTCCGGCCCGGGGAAGGTGACCAGGGCGTGTCCGGGCGACGCGAACGGTCGGGTGGCGGCGAGCATCCGGTCGGCGAGGGCCAACCAGTCATCCCGGCTCCAGGTCGCGGCGGTAGCGACATCCGAGTCCGTCGACGGTGCCACCTGACCGGTCGTCTCGAACGTCATCCGTGGTCCTGTCGCATCGATCCGTCTCCGTCGACTGTGGCGAGCGGGGCGTTGCCCATGAATGTGACGTGCAGGCATCCGCAGGGTTTCCGAAGTAAAACGCTCACAAAGGAGCAAGTCAATGCCGTTCCCAAACCGATGTGAACACACCTGATCAGGAGAGCGCACAACGCTGCCGTGACACACCAAGTGCTCTGATACGATCACAATCGCTCATAGCCGCTCCACCGCCAGAGGAGTCATGACCGTCGCAGACCGCTCCGCAGACCCGCTGGCTGCGGCGTGGCGCGGTCACCGGAGGGAACCGTCGGCACGGGTGCTCGCATCGCCCGACAACGCCCGGGACCTCGACCCGGATCAGGCGACCACGCCGCCCCACATCCACCCGCTCGTCGCCGGCCAGGCACGGCTTGGCGACGGCCGCGCCGAGGCTGCCACGCTGGACGACGTCAGCCGGCCCACCCTCGGCCAGCAGCCAGGTTCAGCGCCGTGCGCCGCGACGACCCGGCGGAGCGCGACTCCTATGCTCTTCGACGGATGGGGAGATCACCCGATCCGGCTCGCGATCGACATCACCGCGTTCGGCCCGACCGGCGAGGTCGTCCGCACCAAAACGCTCTCGTCGCACGAAGCGCTCCTCGGAGGTCCCCCATGACCAAGGACAGCCCCGTCGTCACCACGGCGGAGTCCCCCCGAGGGCCGCTTCAGGTCGCCCGCCGCCAGCAACTGTTGGCAGCCCTGCAGCGCGACGGCTCGATGCGCATCTCTGACCTGTCCCACGTGCTTGGTGCCGCGCCGGTCACCATCCGGCGTGACATTGCGGAGCTCGCCGCCGAAGGGTTGGTTCGCCGGGTCCACGGTGGGGTCGCCCTGATCCTGCCGGACGCCGTCCCGGCAGCCGACGAGCCACCCGCCGCGGGCCTGGAGCCGCTGGTCGGGCGCGCCCTCGGCATGCTCGTGCCCTCCTTGGACTACTACTGGCCGGACGTGGCTCGCGGCGTCGAGGGGGCCGCCCGCGAGTTGGACATGCGCGTGGTTCTGCGCGGCTCCTCCTACGACAGCGAGGACGACCAGCCGCAACTGGCCCGCATGGTGGGGCGGATGGGCGTCGACGCGCTGATCATCGCGCCGAGCATGGACGCACCAACCGCCGAACGCACCATCGAGTGGCTCGACAAGGTCGGCGTCCCGGTCGTCCTGCTGGAACGCACCGCCAAGGTAGGCAGCCACCACGCTGTCATGGAGTCGGTGGTCACCGACCACGCGCTCGGTGCGGCCATGGCGGTGCGCCACCTCACCTCGCTCGGACACCGCAAGGTCGGCCTGGTGCTCGACGCCAACAGCCCCACCAGCCAGCACGTACGACGTGGCTGGCTCGACGCCGCCACCGAGTGCGGCCTCGACCCGGACGCGACTGTGGTGGCTGTGGTACCCGACGCACGCTCACCCGAGCGGGACTCCGTGCTCAACGGCATCCTCGACCAGTGCCAGGCGACCGGGACGACGGCGCTGCTGGTGCACGCCGACGCCGAGGCGATCGCGCTCGTGCAGCACTGCGAGGAGCGGCACCTGTCCGTTCCCGGCGACCTTTCCCTGGTGGCGTACGACGACGAGGTCGCCGGGCTCTTCAGCCCGCCGCTGACCGCGGTCCGACCGCCGCGACGCTCGATCGGACGAGCCGCCGTGCGTCTCGTCGCCGACCGGCTCGCCGACCCCGACCGTCCCACCCACCGGGTCGTCATCAGCCCGTCGCTAAGGATCCGGGAGTCGACCGCGCCGCCATCCGCGTAGGCGTTCCGGTCCCGATACATTCGACCAGGGACCAGCCGGGCGGTGAGCAGCCGGCCTCCACAGCAGACCTGGTGCGCCCGCATCCTGCCAAGTGCGCTCTCCCACCGGATGCGGTTACGTGAGCGCATCGCTACTATGGGTCAGCAGTCCAGAGGGAAGGGGTCGTGCCCGCGTGCGAAGTCCCGTCACCGAGACCGCGTCGGCGTCCGCGCCGGGCCGATCCGCGCCGCTCATGACCGGCCGGCTGCGCAGGCTCGCCCGGCCGCTGGTGCTGATCGCGGCCGCCGTCGGGGCCGGTTTCGTCGGGGCCGTCCTGTTCCAGGGCCCGGCCGCCGCCGACGGGATGCGCAGCGGGTCCACTGACGAGCCTCATCGGACGGTCGGCGCTCTGGTCGAGTCGGTCGCGCGGCTCACGGTCGCCGTGCCACTCAACCAGGGCCGCCACGTGGCCGCGGATGCCGACGACAGTCGCCGCGATGGGCTCCACGTCCCACTGCCAGGGCCTACCGATGACGCCGCCGCCTCCCGCGAGAAGCTACCCTCGACGGGGCCTCGACGGTTGACGGGTGCTTCGAGGCGCGACGCACCCGACGCGGCGGCGGAGCGCGAGAAGCTCCGGCCGACCTCCGTAGGTCGCACGGTTCATCGTCCAGCGCACCGTGTCGGACTGTCGCGGCCGGCCGCGGATCCACCACGGAAATCAGCCACCGCCGCGCCCAGGCCGCCTACGCTGCACGGACCAGGCGAGTCGCCGGCGGTGGGCCCGATCACCGCCGCCTTGCCGCACGTCGTCGACATCGTGGGCAGGGTGCCGATCCGGCCCGTCGTCATGACACTCCTCCGGGTCGCCGATGCCGTTCTACCGCCGGCTCTCGGCGAGGTGGTCGTCCCGTCGGTGACACCTGCACTGCCCGATCCCCCAGTGCTCGGGCCGGCTGGCGTCCCGGTGACCGAGCCGGCTCCCGTACCGACGGTGCCGACGCCACCGGCGGGTCCGGCGCCGGCCCCCGTACGCGTCGCAGCGCCACCGACGCCGGCCGCGCCACCGCCGATGTCCGTCGTCGACGCCGCGCGTGCCACGGTCCCGACGGGGCAGGTCGCCGCACGCCCGGGACCGGTGGCCCCGCAGGGTGTGTTCCCTGGGCAACCGCTCGCGCCCGCCGACCAGGATGTCGCTTGCGTCGACAATGGATCGACGCCCGGGCCGGGGTTGCCCCGGCCGCTCGACCGGCAGTCGCATGTCGGCGCCGGGCAACGCTGCGATCTCGCGCCGCTGCTGGTTGAGAGCCGAGCTCCGTCTGCGATCACCCGCCCCGGCTGAGGCGGGTCGATCGACCCCGGTGACTGGTCTGAGCGACTGGTTTCACCACTGGTCGGTCGATCAGTGTCCGTGCCCGTCCGCGGTGACGGTGCCGCGGGCCGATGCCTACCTGTCTGTAGCGCACGACCGCCCCGATCAACCCGTGGATGTTCCGGGATCGGTGGCCGTCGTGACGCGTACCGGAGATCGGAGAAGACGTGGTGATCCACGTTGTCGTCGCCGAGGACATGGGTTTGCTCCGCGGGGCGCTCTGCGCCGCGCTGTCACGTGAGGAGGACATGGAGGTGGTCGCCGACGTCGAGGGTGTCGGCGAACTGTTGACGGTGGTCCGGCGGTGCCGACCGCAGGTGGTGGTGCTGGCACTGACACCGGAGCTGCCCGACCCGGTGGAGGCGGTCGCCCGCATCGACGTCGAGGCGCCGCACGCCGCCGTGCTGGCGATGAGCCCACGGTGGAGCCCGGCGCTGGTGGAGGCGGCGCTGGCAGCCGGCGCGCGCGGCCTGGTCGGGAAGGACAGCTCGCTGGCCGAGTTGGTGCGCGCGATCCGCGCGCTCGCGGCCGGGGAGCGAGCGATCGACCCCGCCGCGGCGATCGCGGTGCTGAGCCCCCCGGAGATGCCGTTGACGCCTCGGGAGATGGACGTGCTGCGGATGGCGGCCGAGGGCCTGCCGCTGAAGGAGATCGCCGGCCGCCTCTATCTGGCACACGGGACGGTGCGCAATCACCTGTCGGTGATTCTGCGCAAGACCGGGGCTCGCAACCGGTTGGAGGCGGTGTCGCACGCGCGGCGTAACGGCTGGTTGTAGCCGTCGGGGGGTGGGTCCGGAGGCAACGTCCGGACCCACCTGTCGCCGTGCGACCCCACCGGATGCGTGTTTGAATGTTGACGTACCGTGATCATTGTCGGAGTGCGGGAAGGTTCATCGTGATCCGTACCCTGCTCGCCCTGGACGGCGCCCTGGTTCTGGGCGCGCTGTCGCTCGTCCTCGCCGCCGAGGACGACATTCGCGTCGTGGCGGAGGTGGATCGCGGCGACGAGGTCTCCGCGGCCGTCCGCGCGCAAAGCCCCGACGTGGTCGTGGCCGACCTCGACTTCGTCGAGGGAGTCGATCCCGACCGTCTCGGCCGGTGTCCCGTCCTGGTGCTGGCGCACCCGCAGCGAGCCCGACGGTTGCGAGGCATGTTGTGCCCGACCAGGGCGGTCGGCATCCTGCGCAGTGACGCCACCCCCGAGCGGGTCATCGACGGGATCCGCCGGCTCGCCCGCCGGGAGCCCGTGCTCGACGCGGATCTCGTGGTCGCCGCGCTGCACTCGGACGGCCCACTGACCAGCCGTGAGACGGAGGTGTTGAGGCTGACGGCCGCGGGTGCGCCGGTTGCGGAGGTGGCGGTCTCGCTCGGGCTCACCCGTGGCACCGTCCGCAACCATCTCGGTCGGATCGCCCGCAAGGTGGGCGCGCGTACCCGGGTGGAGGCCGTGCGGATGGCTGGCGAGGCGGGCTGGATCTGACCGGCGCCGTCGGCGCGGTCGTGCGGGTTTCAGCCCGCCGGCGCCGACGCCGCCGGGGACGGCACCGCCGGGTCGTCCCAGCAGCCGACGAGCACCCGGTAGGTGGCCGAGCGGGTCATCAACTGTTCGTGCGTCCCCGCCAGCGGCTCGTCGCCGTCGAGGACCAGCACCCGTCCGGCCCGCAACGCGGAACTGATCCGGTGCGCGATCACGACGAGGGTGCCGGGCCGCCGGGCGAAGGCAGCCTCGACCGTCGCTTCCAGCGCCGGGTCCAGGTGGCAGGTCGCCTCGTCGAGGACCACCAGCGGGGCGGGTGCCAGCCAGGCTCGGACCGCCGCGATGAGCTGCCGCTCGCCGGCGGAGAGCAGGGACGGCGCGACCGGCGCGTCCAGGCCGCCCAGGCGGGTCGCCAGGGGACGCGCGCCGAGCGTGTCGAGGGCGACCTCCAGCGTGTCGTCGTCGGCGTCCGGCCGGAGGTAGCGAATGTTGTCGGCGAGGCTTCCGGTGAAGACGTACGCCTCCTGGGGCACCAGCACTCGCATCCGGGCGAGGACGGCCGGCTCGATCTCGGCGACTCTCGTGCCGGCCAGGTGGACCGTGCCTGCCTGCGGCGGCACCAGCCCGGCCATCAGGGAGGCCAGTGTGGACTTGCCCGCACCGCTCGGGCCGACCACGGCGAGATGGTCCCGGTCGGCCAGTGTCAGCGAGAAGTTCCGCAGGACGGGCCGGGCGCGCGGGCCGTAGCCGAAGGTCAGCCCCCGCACCTCGACGGCTGCCGGACGATCGGCAGGAGCTGCGGGTGGTCGGCAGCGAGGCATCCGGGCGGTGGGGGCTGACGGGCGCGGGTCGTCGGAGACCGGACAGGTGCGCAGGATGTTCTCCAGGGTGACCGCGTAGCGCAGCCCGCCTCCGCCGAGACCCTGCACCAGGGTGTGCAGGGCGGGTTGCAGCCCGGTGGAGACGTAGATCAGCGCGCCCAGCACCGCGCCGGCGGTGAGACCACGCTCGACCAGCCACGGGGCGGTCACCATCAGCACCAGCAGTGGCAGCCAGCCGCCGATGCCGAGGCTGAGGCTGCGGATCGCCGCCATCCGGGCGAGCATGCGTTCGGCGGCGGCCTGCGCCGACACCCAGCGTTCCACCTCCGCCGACACGCGTGTCTGGGCGCCGCAGGCCAGCACATCACGGTGAGCGGCCAGGGCGGTCGCCGCGGACTGGCCGAGCTGTTCACCGGCCCGGACGTAGGCGCGCTGGTGCGTGACCATCGACGGCAGCGCGGCGAGGAACACGACCAGACCGGCGACCAGCGGGGCGAACGCCAGCGCCGCCACCACCGGCGCCAGCGCGAGGAGGCCGAGCAGGGCCGCGCCAGCGGAGAAGAGGAAGCCGCGGGTCACCATCAGCAGACCGGCGAAGGTGTCGCGGACGATCTCCATCTGGTGGGTCAGCCGGGTCACGGCGGCGCTGTCCGGGCGACCACCCGCTCTGGTGGCGTCGCGGAGCGCACCCCGGATCACCTGGGCGGCCACCTCGTCGCGGAACGGCTCGACCACCGCGCCGAGGCTCCGGTACGTCCGGCCGGTGGCCGCCGCGCCGACCAGCACCGCCACGGCGAGGACCCCCAACCAGGCCAGGCCGGTGAGGAGACGTCCGGCCAGAAAACCCTCGTCGACGGCACGGGCGACCAGATAGCCGGCGAGCAGCGCGGGCAGCGACTCGACAAGCGACCAGCCGCCGAGCCCGGCGAGTTCCCACCGACGGGCCCGCAGCGCCCGCCAGGTCACCCGGCGTACGCCGGGACGGCTCACGACCCACCGCCGGCCGGCTGGAAGACGGCACGGTAGTCCGGGTCGGCCCACAGTTGCCGGTGCGGTGCCAGACCGCGAAGCCGCCCGCCGTCCAGCCAGGCGACGAGGTCGGCCGCCGCGGCCGCTGCGGTCCGGTAGGTGACCACCAGTCGGGTACGCCCCCCGGCGTGCCCGAGAACCGCCTCGGTGATCCGGTGTTCGGTCGCGGTGTCGAGACTGGACATCGCATCGTCCAGGATGAGCAGCCGCTCGGCGGCGAACGCGCGGGCCAGGCCGATGCGTTGGGTCTCGCCCCCGGAGAGCGGTGTGTCCACCAGCGGCGTGCGGTAACCGCCGGGCAGACGCTCGATCACGTCGGCGACCGCCGCCATCCGGGCCGCCCGCAGAACCGCCGGGGTGGCCGGGCTGTCGTCGGCCGGCGGTTGCGCCGAGTCGACAGGCAGCGCCAGGCCGATCGCGTCGTGGACGGTCACGCCGATCAGCACCGGCCGGTCGAAGGCGTAGCCGACGGCCCGGCGCAGCGCCGCCGCGTCGAGGTCCCGCAGCGGCACCCCGTCGAGGCGCACCTCACCGCGGTCGGGGTCGTACAGGCGTCCCGCCACGGCAGCCAGTGTCGACTTGCCGGCACCGGACGCTCCGACGACGGCCACTGTCGCGCCGGCCGGCACGTCCAGGTCGACGCCGTCCAGGACGGGTCGCCCGTCGTCGGCGTGCACGCACACCCCACGCAGCCGCAGGGCACCGTCGCCGGGTGGAAGGGGCCGATCGCCCACCGACGTGGTGGGCTGTGTCAGCGGCTCGGCGACCCGATGTGCTCCCGCGCGGCTGCGGACCAGGTGGCTCAGGGTGGCGAGCACCGCACCGAGCCCGGCGCCCATGGCCGCGTACCGGACCGCGGCGACCAGTTCACCCGGTGTGAGCCAGCCTGCGGTCAGGGCGTACCCGCCGACCGCGATGACGCTCAGGTTCAGCAGCGGCGCCACGGCCGAGGTGCGCGCACTCGCCCGGGCCAGCAAACCCCAGGTACGTCGGCCGTGCCGGTCCAGCTCCGGCAGGGCCGCCAGCACCCGGTCCTCCTCGCGGCGGGTGGTGCCGGCGGCGGCGATGGTCCGGGCACCGGTCAGCGACTCCAACAGCCGTCCGGCGATGCTGCCGAGGACCCGTTGGTACCCGGCGGTCGCGGTCGAGGCGTCGGCCACGAAGGCGCGCATGAGGACGGCGAGCAGGCCGAGACCGACGAGCAGGGTGACTCCGAGGACTGGTTCCATGATGGCGAGCGCGACGACGCTGCCGAGCGGCGGAAGCACCGCCACGATGGCCAGGACCACCGCGTTGCCGGCTTGTCCCGCGTCGGCGGCCTGGCCGACCAGTCGGCCGACGAGGTCACCCACCGGGTACCGGCGGCTGGCGCGGACGTCCACGGCGAACAGGTGACGCAGGAGACGCCGGCGCAGCCCGGCGGTGGCGCGCGCCGCACCGAACCCGCTGGCCAGGTCCGTCAGGGTGTCGACGCAGATGAGGACGACGACAAGGGCGCCGGCGGACACCGCCCACCAGGCGGAGCCGCCGTCGAGGGCGGCGTCGACGGCGCGGCCGAGGAACGCGGGGAGCAACAGTTCGGCGGCCGCGCCGAGCAGCGCGACCGCCGCGAGTGCGGCCGTCCAGCCGCCGCCCGCCAGGACCGTCTGCCGCAGCAGCCTGTCCCCCGCGGCGAACGTCGGCATCGGTCCTCCCGTTGGTACACGGATGCCCTGGGTGGGCACGTCTACCCACCCAGGGCCCCACGTGTGCGTGGATCAGTTGCAGGTCGTGACGGAGAGCGAGCTGTCGCCGCAGAGCAGCAGGCTCGCCCGGCTACCGCCACCGGTACGGTCGGCCGGAGCCATCTCCAGGCCCTGGAGGTCCAGAAGTGCCATGTCGTTCACCTCCCTTCCATCCGTTCGCCGATCGGGTCGCCCCCGCTGTCGCGAGGGAGTCTGTCCGCGCCCGGCAGGGGCGCGAGAAAGGGCAGCGCCGGCGGCTGGTCGTGCCGCGCGCTGGCCAGCGCGTACAGCACGCCGGCGGTGCCGGTGCCGAAGTCCATGGAGAGGCGCAGCAACTGCTCACCGGGGAAGGCGGTCCCCTCCCGGTACGGCAGCGCGTGCCAGGCCAGCCGGTCCACCTGCGCGCGAAGTTCGAGGCGGTCGGCGGCGTCGGTCGAGGCGGCGAGGTAGGCGATGATGCCGGCCCGGCCGGCGAAGAGCCCGGACTGCGCGTAGAACGGTGAGCGCGCCGCGCGGCGGACACCCGCGCTCGCCTCGGCGAACTGCTCGTCGGCCCGGTGGCGCAGGTACTGGTCGAGGACCAGCCCGATCCCGACACTGCCGTGCGCCAGGTAGGGCATGGTGCGCCAGCCCTCATTGACCTCCAGGGCACCGTCCGGGCGCAGCACACACCGGCGCAGATCCTGACGCAGCGCCGTGGCGGCGTGCTCCAGCAGCTCGTCGTCGCCGCTGAGTTCGTAGAGCCGCAACAGCATCAGCGCCGGTCCGGTCCGGCCCCGCAGCAGCCCGGCGTACGGGTTCCGTCCGCCGCTGACGTCCGGGCCCGGGTCGTCGGCCAGGTGCCCGATCACACGCTCGGCGGCCCGCCACGCGGCGTCGTACAGCGACAGCTCCCCGGTACGCGTGGCCATCTCGGCCAGGTTGAGCGCGATCCCGGACAGTCCGCTGGCCAGGCTGTGGTCGAGCCCGTCGAGGGGTTCCCGCAGGCAGATGTCGACAACGTCAAGCGCGTCCTGCCGGCGTCCGAGGTGAGCGAGGGCGTAGGCGACGCCATGCAGCCCGTCGTAGAAGCCGCAGCGGGTTCCGGACGGGGGCGACGTCGCCCGCCGCACCAGCCACTCTTCGTGCTCGGGCCACCGTCCGGCGCCGCTCTTGTCGAGCGCGTGCAGCACTCCCGCCGCCCCGTGGGCGAGGTTGAGGCCGCCGCTGCGAAACTGCTCGATGTCACCGGGGAAGAGCCGGTCGTCGCGCTCGGGGGTGGCGCTGGCCAGGATCGCGGTCGTCAACTGGTCCCGCGACGTGGGCCGGTCGTCGGCGCCGAGATCCCCTCGCGGGTCCGCTGTGACACGCGGCTCACCGGTGATCTCCTCGACCGCCGGATCGAGGAAGGACCTCGGCACCGGGAAGTTCGCGGCGATGATGTCGGCCAGGTGAGTCACCTTCGCCGGGGCGAGCCGGACGAGCTGGGTCAGTGGCAGGAACAGCGCCAGCCGCAGGCACGCCAGGGCGTACCGGTCGACCGCGGGTCCGCTGCGGTCCCTCGGGGCCGCGAAGCCCTGGTTGCGCAGCCCGGGTCGGCGGTGCCCGGCGATCGGGGCGGCCACCTCGAAGTCGACCAGGGCGACCCGGTCGTCCGGCCGGATCATGATGTTGAACAGGTGCAGGTCCCCGTAGACCAGGCCGCGTTCGTGGATCGCCGCCACGACGGACTCGACCTGCTCGTAGGTCTGGCGGGCCCACCGCGCGTACTCCGCCCGGTCGCCGTCGGTCGCGTCGGCGTCGATCAGCGGGTACCGGTCGACCAGCACCTTGTTGAGCGGTCGGCCCTCGATGAACTCGAGCGCGAGGAACCGGTGCTCGCCGAGAACGAACTCGTCGTGCACCCGAGGCACCTGCGGCAGGTCGGCGAGTTTCCGCAGGGCCTGCGCCTCACGGGCCAGCCGGGCGACGGCGTCGGTGCCGTCGGCGTCCAGGCCGGCATGGGGCCGGGCCTCCTTGAGCACCACCTCGGTGTCGGTACGCAGGTCCCTGCCCACGTACAGCCCGCCGCCGTTCGAGAAGTGGATCACCCGTTCGATCCGGTACGGCACCTCGTTGGTGCTGGTGTCGTTGCGGGCGGCCAGGTGCGGGCCGAGGAAGTCGGGCAGCGTGACCCAGGCGGGTACGTGGAAGACGGGCTCGCGGCGGTCGGGCACCAGCGTGCCGGAGTCGTCCTCGATCGCCGGCACCACCTGGCCGTCGGGTGAGTGGCAGTAGCGGGCGGCGAAGCCGCCGTAGCGCACGTGGACCGGGCCGGCGCCGTAGCGGAGGTCACTGAGGATGTACGGTCCGGTCTCGCCGGTCAGCAGCTCGTCGAGTTCCTTGCAGGCCAGCTCCAGCTCCGCGTCGTCGCGCGGATAGACAGTGACGAACTTGCCGCTGGCGGCCCGGGCGGCGTACTTGGAGTTGCGCAGCAGCAGGGTGCGCGGCCCGCGCAGGAACTTGAAGGACAGGCCGCGGGGGACGCAGTAGTTCCAGACCGCGTCCAGCACCCGCTCGGCGTTCGCCAGACCCGCCGACACATGAATCTTCCAGCCCTGCTGCGGCAGCGAGCCGCCGTCCGGCGCGTAGATCAGCCAGTCGTCGAGCGGCTCACGGCGCCAGCCGGTCGGAACCGGTCGTTCGGCAGCCGGGAAGACGGGCTGCGCGACGGCGCTGCCGAGCGAGTCGTAGAACAACCGATCCGCGGCGCAGTAGCTGTCGTAGCGTTCGTCCACCGTCTCGCCGCCTCTCGAACTCGGCCGGCTGTTGTTCCGGCGTCGAATCGAGTCTCATCGACGGGACGTGGTGGGCTCCAGTGCGCTTAGTCACGACGTTGGATGCGGTGCGCACAGGCACTCATGACATTAGTCAGGCCCGCCCGCCGTAGACAGCGGCGCCCATCGGCTTGTCGACGTCGAGGTCCGTCACTGCGGCGACCCGGGCGATCATCATGTACTGCCCGATCACCATCAGGAGCTCGACCACCTCGCGCGGGGAGAGCAGCCCGGTCAGCGCGGTGGTGGTGTCGTCGGGCGGGCGGACGTCACGGACGACGTCGGTCGTGAAGCGCAGGACGATCCGTTGCTCTGCCGTGAAACAGTCGTCCCGGATCTCGTCGCGCCCGAGCGCGTGGATCATCTCGTCCGTGGCGCCGACGGAGCGGGCGATGGGCTCGTGCTGAACCCACTCGTATGTCACGTTGCTCAACTGAGCGACTCGCAGGATCGCGATTTCGCGGAGCAGTGGGTCGAGGGCCAGGTCCTTGAGCAGCGTGCCGCCCCAGCGCATCCAGTCTGGAAACGCCGTCTCGGCGTGGGCCATGACGCGGAAGAAGCCCAGAGGAAGCGCGGCCTGCAGCGTCTCTCGGACCGGCACCGGGGCGTCGGCGGGGTTCACGTACGGCAAGCGACTCATGTTTCCCCTTGTAAGCAGTAAATCGGGTTAAACCGACCATATCCAATCCCGATTGCGCCCGCCGCAGTTCCGTCCCGGGGGACCCGGCGGCGGTGCGGCGATGAGCACCCGCGCGAGGAGGGTGCTGGTGGCCGGTCGAACCCCCGCTGACGCTCGTCGATGTTGCGAAGCCGATCCAGACGTGCTGGAATGGCTCATATCGCCGCAGCGCGGGGGCAACCGCGCTGGGAACGGCCAGCACGGGAGCATCGCAGCGCCGGCAGCGCGCCGCCTCGGCGGACGCTCGCCTGGCGGATCGCCGGGCCACCTCTACGACGACGGGCGCTTTGCCGGGCAATCATCCTCGCCCGCCGTAGGCAACCCCCTGGCACGTGTCCCCCACGGCTGACGCGCTCGACGCCTGACCCGCCGGGGGCGTCCGATTCGGCCTGCCAGCACCAGAACCGGCGACGAGGTGAGAAGCAACAATGATGTCCCGAGAGAACTTCGCGGGTTGGTACCGAAACCGCTTCGTGTGGGTAGCGGTGATCCTGCTGGTGGTGTCGGCCGGCGTTGTCGTACTGGTCAACCGGACCGACCCGGCGGCGAAGCCGGCGGATCTGCAGTCGCAGATCATCGCCCGGATGCGCACCACGCTCGAGAAGGCGGACCCGGGGCAGCACAACCACGCCGGCCACGGTGCCCAACAGGCGGCCACCGCGGAGAAGGCGGCAGTGATCTGCGGGGTCCGCGTCTACGGTTACGAGCCGACCGAGGCCACCGCGCTCGCCGACGTGCAGACCGTCTACGGCTTTCACCTCTGCGGGGTCGCCGAGAAGCAGCGCCCCTGGGACGTGGCGGTCAAACTGGCCGGTCCGGTGATCATGGACGTGTCCACCACACCTCCGGGCATCCAGGTGGTCGAGGCGACCGCCGACGTCAGGTTCATCGACCGACTGCGGCAGATGTTCCCGCCCAAGTACGCCGAGCCCGCGACGAGGGAAGCGCTGACCGAGTCGGAGATGGCCGACCTTCGGCGTCGGTACGACGCCGCAGCCGGCCTGTAACCAGGCTGGGCGGCCGGTGCCGTGGACGTATCCCGCACCCGGATCCGAACCGGGCGGCTGCGGACACCCCGGTCAGCTCGATCCACATCCGACCATAGATAGATAAGCATTGATATCTAAGTCGATAGATGCAACAGTTGGCTTGGGAGCGTTCCCATTCTGAGTTGCAGTCCCGAAGAGCGGAGGATGAACAGTGCGTTCACTCAAGTCCGATCGATCCGGCGGACGATCCCGGTCACCAGTCCGTCGGTCCCTGCGAGCATTCGTCATGGTGTTCGCCATCGTGGCCGGCATGCTGCCCTTCACCGGGGCAGCCCAGGCCCACGGCACGATCATCAACCCGATGAGCCGCGCCTACCAGTGCTGGAAGACGTGGGGCAACCAGCACATGAACCCCGCCATGCAGCAGCAGGACCCCATGTGTTGGCAGGCGTTCCAGGCCAACCCCGACACCATGTGGAACTGGATGAGCCAGTTGCGGGACGGCCTCGGCGGCCAGTACCAGGCTCGCACCCCGGACGGCCAGCTGTGCAGCAACGCCCTGTCCAGGAACGACAGCGTGAACCAGCCAGGCGCGTGGAAGACGACCACCGTCAGCCGCAACCTCACGGTCCAGCTGTACGACCAGGCCAGCCACGGCGCTGACTACTTCCAGGTCTACGTCACCAAGCAGGGGTTCAACCCGTCCACCCAGAAACTCGGATGGGGCAACCTCGACCTGATCACGACGACCGGGCGCTACGCGCCGGCGCAGAACATCTCGTTCAACGTCTCGCTCCCGTCACGCAGCGGGAACCACATCCTGTTCGTGCTCTGGCGGGCGTCGCACCTGGACCAGACCTACATGTGGTGCAGCGACATCAACGTCACCTGATCGGGACGACCGAAGCAACAGAGTTGATCCGGCTCAGGGCGCCAGCGCCCTGAGCCGGATTGCTCTTTCGGCCCTGCCCTCATTTCGCTGCGGCGGCGGGGCGCTGGTCGCGTCGCCCCCCGACGCCGAGCGAGACCGTGTAACCGCTGGTGATATCACCAGCCAGGGCGCCGAGCTGGCTGACGTCGCCGCCCTTCGTGGATTCACCGTGTCGGGTGTGGTTGATCGTCGCACGTCGACTGCACCGTGCAGAAGGTGCGAAAGTTGAAGGAAAGGCCGAATCCCGACAGATGCTGCGGATCGTCTCTACATAGGCTCTGAGCAGGGAATTCATCCCTGCACCGTCGCCGAAAACGGCGTCGGATTCCACCGAGGAGTCCGACGGTGCATCTGATCAAGGAAGTGCCCCTCATGCACCGTACGCTTCGCCGAGGGCTGCTCGCAGCCGCCACAATGATCGTCGTCAGCATCGGGATCACCGCGACGCCAGTCACCGCCGCCCCACCAAGCCACAGCACAGCAGCGAGCATCCCGGCTCGCGGCCTGCCCCTGTTGGGCACTGGGACCTGCACCCTGCTGTGGGACCTGCTGAACGCCGGAGGCCGAAACGGGCTCGTCGCCATCGGTCTCACCGACGGTCAGCACCTGATCAAGTTCGCCGCCAACCGCCCCGCCCTGGCCTGCACCATCGGCTCGGTCGACCTGCCCGGCAGCGAAGCGCTCATCGGCATCGACTTTCGCGTCCAGGACGGAAGGCTCTACGGCGTCGGCAACAACGGCGGCATCTACGCGCTGGACACGCGCACCGCGGCGGCCACGAAGATCAGCCAGCTGACCGTCGCGCTGAGCGGCACGTCGTTCGGCGTCGATTTCAACCCCGCCGCCGACCGACTCCGGATCATCAGCGACACCGGGCAGAACCTGCGCCACAACATCAACCCCGGCGGCACGACCCTTGTCGACGGCCCTCTCACCTACCCGCCCAGCACCGCCGCCGTCGGTGTCACCGGTGCGGCGTACACCAACAACGACCTGAACCCCGCCACCGCTACCACCCTCTTCGACATCGACACCACCCTCGACCAGGTTGTCCTGCAATCCCCCGCCAACTCGGGGCAACTGGCCGCCACCGGCGCACTGGGGGTGAACGCGAACCTCCAAGCAGGCTTCGACATCCACAGCCCGCTGAGTGGAGACCGCGCCCTGGCCAACAACGCCTACGCCGTCCTCAACGGCGTCGGCGGCTCCCGGCTGTACCGGGTCGACCTCCTCACCGGGGCGGCTCAGACGACAGGCGTGTTCAACGGGCACGTGGTCCTCGACCTCGCCCTGCTTCTGCGGCAGTGACCATCGGGTGGGGTGTCGGGCCGCACCCCTCCCACACTCGTCCACCCTCAGGTTCGCACCGCCATGTCGACCTGTGACCGGCAACCGCCGCGTCAGTCGAGGCGGATGCTTGCCAGTGCCAGTCGTTGGAGCGGCTCGGTCTCGTTCCACTGGCTGTCCTGCGTGATCCAGGACAGGCTGTAAGCGCGGGTCCTGCTCTCGTTGATCAGCAGCCGGCGGGCGTGCAGCCGCGTGCCGCCGGCCTGGTCGCAGGTGTACTCCCACTCCGCCGCGCCGCCCGGGCGGATGACCGGCCCAATACTGATCCTCTGGTAGCCGGCCAACGCCCCTGTGGTCAACGCGTCGCGCTCGGCGGCCTCCCACCGCTTCGACGGTACGGAGGAAGCTGTCGCGGCGGGGTCGACGGCGATGGCCCGCACCTCGGCGGGATCGCGGAAGCACACCAGTGCACCCTCGGTGTGCCGGCTCCATCCCTCGGGCACCGCCAGCAGAAATCCGGCGGGGTCCTGGTGCCACGCCCAACCGTTCGGCAGGGCGTACGGCAGCGGTGCGCCAGGCGCTCGCAGAGGCTCGGCCCCGCTGGAGTCGGCGTCCTCCAGGCAGGGGTGGGCCGGCGGTGCCGTCGCGGTCGATTCCACCACGCCGGCGGCCGCACCGCCTGGTTCGGCCGCCGAAAGGCTGTCCTCGCCACGCCAGCCGCCGATCACCGCACCGGTTGCCGTGACGACGACGGCCGCGACCGCCAGCAGGCCCACCACGGCACCGGCGAACGCCCAGCCGGTCGTCCGATCACGGGAGGTGGGTGTCAAGACCGGAATGACCATTGTGGTGATCGCGTCCGCGGCGGGCGGCACCGCCGGCGTGACCGCCCCGGGCCGCCGGCGTGACCTGGCGCGCACACGCGGCCAGCGGCCCGCCCGCGCCACCGGCGCGGGCGTCGCCGCGGCCACCTGCTCCAGCTGGTCGCGGGCCTCCTGCGCGGAGAGGCGCTGGCGGGGGTTGCGCAGCAGGAGACCGGTGATCGCGGGTTCGAGCGGCAGGACGGTCATCCGGTCCGGCGCTTCGGTGGCCAGGGCGGCAAGCATGGCCAGGGTCGATGGCCGGCTCCATGGCGGACGGCCCTCCGCAGCCAGGTAGAGCGTCGCGCCGAGGGCCCACAGGTCGGTCGCGGGGGTGGCCCTACCGTCGCGGGCGCGCTCCGGTGCGGTGTACTGGACCGTCGACAGGCTCCCCGCGGTGACGGTAGCGGGATCCCGGGAGTCGAAGATCGACAGACCGAATCCACCGAGCATGACCCGCCCGTCGTCGGCGAACAGCACGTTCTGCGGCCGGACCTCCCGATGCGTCACTCCCCTCGCGTGGGCGGCACTCAGTGCCGCGATCAAATGCAGGCCGACCCGCGCCACCTCGGCCGGCGCCAGCGGACCGTCGCTGACAACCATCTCGGACAGGGAACGGGAGGGCACGTGCTCCATGACGAGCCACAGATATCCGTCGGTGCTCAGCACGTCCCACATCGCGACCACGCCCGGATGATCCAGACCGGCCAGGCCGCGTACCTCCCCGAGCGTTCTGTCCCGCAGCCGGGACCGCTCCGCGTCGCTCACCCAGCCCGGGAGGGTGATCTGCTTGAGAGCGACGTGCCGATCAAGCACCTCGTCGCGTGCCAGCCAGACGCGTCCCGAGGTCGCGGTGTCCCCGATCAGCAGAAGCCTGCGGTACCGGCCGGCGAGCAGCTCGTCATCCATGCGGGTGATTCGGAGCGGTCCCCCGTCCGGATGGGCGGGGTGACCAGAAGCACCAGGTTCGGGCATCGGACAGGGCTGGGCCGCACGCCGACGTGACGGCGGCCGGCCCAGCCCAACTCAGCTCAGCGCCACCGTGCCCACGATCCGAGTGGGGGCGACGGAACCACCGACGGGCTCGTTGGACACCCCGAACGTGCCCGCCTCGCCGACCGGGCCGATGACAGTGGTCGACGCCCTGTCCCCCTCGGCGAGCTGTCCCACCTTGCGGGGCTCACTTCCCCGGATGAGCCAGAGCTCATAGATCCGCCCGGCACCGGGCGCGGGAAGGTCGCGCAGCAGCACCACACCGCGGTCGCGGTCACGGGAGACAACCACCGTGGCGGCACCACCGGGCGGCAACGACCGCTCGAACACCCGGGCGTCCGGGGCGTCCAGGACGGCGGCGATCTGCCGGGCCTGGTCGCTGCTGGCCTGCTCGTCGCTGATCCGATCGTTGCTGACGGTCCAGGTGACCGCGCTCGCGCCACCGGCGACGAGAACGGCTGCGGCGGCGGCCACCGTGAGCTGTCGCCACCTGCCTGCCTGCCGTCCGCCGCTGGCACCCGCGGAGCTGACGCGCAGTTGCGGGGTCCGGGCCGCCTGAGCGAGGGTCCGCTCCCGCAGACCCGCCGGGGTCGCCGGGGTCGCCTCGATGACGGCGTCGTCGGCGAGGCGCGCGACGGTCTCCCGCAACTCGGCCACCTCGACGCGGCACGGCTCGCACTCGGCCAGGTGCCGCTCGAACGCAGCCCGCTCAACGTCGTCGACCGCGTCCAGGACGTACGCACCAGCGAGGGTGTGAACATCGGCGCTCATGCCCGTCCCTCCATCTCGATGCCCAGGCAGTCGCGCATCCGGATGAGTCCGTCGCGCATCCGCGTCTTCACCGTCGGCAGCGGCGTCTGCAACTTCTCGGCGACCTCTCGGTAGGTGTGACCGCCGTAGTAGGCCAGGGTCACCGACTCCCGCTGCACCGGCGTCAACCGGCCCAGGCACCGGCGGACCTGCTCCCGCTCCAACCGGGCACTGACGTCCTCGACCACCTCGTCGTAGGGGACGTGTGTCTCGGTCGCGGCAACCCGCAGAGCACGGTCGGTGTGAGCCTGTTCGGAGCGCACCCGGTCCACCGCGCGGCGGTGCGCCATGGTGAGGATCCACGCCGAGGCCGATCCCCGGCCGGCGTCGAAGCGCCCGGCGGTGCGCCACACCTCGACCATCACCTCCTGCGTCACCTCCTCCGCCTGCGCCGGATCGCGGACGACCCGCCGGGCCAGCCCGAGGACCCTGCCCGCCACGGCGTCGTACAGCATGGCGAACGCCGCCTCGTCGCCCCGCGCCACCCGCGTCAGCAACTCGTCGGCGTTCGGTGGGGTCGCGGTGTCCGGCGGCACTGCTCGCAACCGCCGCCCCTGTTCCGGGTCGCCGCTCATTCTCGGCATGTCCTCTCCCTGTGCTGTCGACGGCTCGGTGTGCCGCCGCACTCGTGTCTAGGCGGGACGAGCGTGGGCGAGGCGCGCGTAGACGATGACATTGTCGCGGTAGTGCTGGGTGCTGTCGTCGAACTCGCCGCCGCAGGTGATCAGGCGTAACGCCGCATGGTCGGTCGCCCCGTACACCTCGGCGGTGGGGAAGCGGTCCTTGGGATGCTGCTCGACCCTGGTGACGGTGAACATCGCGGTGCTGCCATCCTGACGATCGACGGTGATCCCGGCGCCGACAGGCAGCTTGCCCAGGTCGAAGAACGTCCCGCGGCGGCCCTTCCAGTTGACGTGCCCGGCCAGCACGGCCGGGCCGAGAGCGCCGGGCGTCGGCGCCTTCGTGAACCAGCCCACATCGGTGGCGCTGTCCGGAACCTGCATCGCACCGTCCGACTGCAGACCGAGCGCGACGATGGCGGCGGTGGCCTTCAGCGACGCGATCGACACCCGCGTCGGCGGTGAACCGGCCATCAGCGGTCCCGAGGTCAACTCGCCGGGCCCGCTCGCCGGGACAGGAGACGCGTTCGCGGCTGGTGCCGCAGCGGACCTGTCGGGTCTGGGCGGGTCGCCGCCCCGCTCGGCGACTGCGACACCGATCGTCAGGACCGCCGTCACGGTGAGGATGCCGGCCGCCGCCAGGAGCGCGTGACGCCCCCGGCGACGGCCAGCCGGCGCTGGTTCGCCACCGTTGTCCATCATGATCGCCGTCGGCTCAGCGCTCGCCGGCGAGCCGACGACGCGCGACGACCGCACCGGCGGCGCCGAGCAACGCGAGACCACCCACGGCGTAGATCATCATCGGCGATCCGCCGGAGGTGCTGCCATCTCCGGTGGCGACACCCCCCGCGGGTACGGAGCCGGCGGCCGCGCCGCTGACCATGCCGCACGTCGCGGGGTCGGTGGCCTCGGCGGGGATGCCGTTGACGCCGACGGACTTGGCGAACGTCGACTCGCCGAGCGCTTCCATGTCGTACTTGCCGTTCTTGTTGGCGTCGATGCCGTGCTGCACGAGGTGCAGGTCCTTCAGGTGCGCGATAGTGCCCTGGGGCAGGTCCCCGGCGGGGATGGTGCGCTCGTAGCTGAGGTTGCCGTTCGCGTCGGCCGTCGGCATCCGATCCACCGCCAGGCCGCTGGCCTTGGTCGTGTCCCCGGTGGTGGTCAACGAGATGAAGATGTCCCCGTACATCTTGAGGCCCTCCTCGGTGCTGACGAAGCCGTTGCCGTTGGCGTCGGCGGACTTGTCCGGGCAGTGGAAGTCCATGCCGTTCGCTGCGCCGTGCACGTGCTGGGCGTGCGGCGAGTTCGGCGTCATGCCCTTCGACCGGATCATGACCTTCAGGTCACCGCCGCTCGTAGCGGTCAACGTGGCGGTTCCGGTGGCACCGGTCTCGTTGAGGTCCTGCAGCTGGACCTGCACGCTCTCGTCGGCGTACGCGACCCCCGGAAACGCGAGGAACAGGGCGGCTGCGGGCACGGTGAGCAGGGCTCGGGACAATCTCACAACAAATCTCCGTCTCCGCCTGGGTACGGCGTCGATGCTCAGGTGCTGTCGTGAGGGATTCGTCGCCTCCGGTCCACCGGATTGGTCCCGGCCCGGATTGTTTTTCCGGCCCGGACGGCGAACCGTCGGACGGACCAGTTCAGGTGATGGTCACTGTCGTGCTGTGCCAGCCGGTCGCGCCGTCCGGGAAGGGCGCGGCCCGTTGATCGGTCTGGGTCGCGCCGGTGGCATCGGTGGCCCGCACGCGCAGGGTGTGGCTGCCGGGGGTGGCGTCCCACCGGTAGGTCCACTGCCGCCACAGGTCCGCTGAGGGGCCGTCGGCGAGACGGGCCTGCCGCCACGGCCCGTCGTCGATCTGCACCTCGACGGCGGTGATCCCGCGACGTTGCGCCCAGGCGACACCGGCGATCATGACGGGACCGGAGCGCCGTTGGGCGAAGGGTTTCGGGGTGTCGATGCGGGATGCGGTCTTCACGGGCGCCTCGGCGGCCCACCCGCGCTGCACCCAGTAGGGATCGAACGCGTCGAAGGTGGTCACCTGCATGGAGGTGAGCCACTTGCAGGCGCCGACATAGCCGTAGAGGCCGGGGACGAGCATGCGGACGGGAAAGCCGTGCTCCAGGGGCAGGGGTTCGCCGTTCATGGCCACGGCCAACAGCGCGTCGCGACCGTCGAGGATCGCCTGAAGCGGGGTGCCGATGGTCATGCCCTCCACGGAACGGCTGACGAGCTGATTCTGCCCGGCGCGGATGCCGGCCTCGCGTAGCAGTGGGGCCAGGGGGATCCCCGTCCAACGGGCGGTGCCGATGTAGGGGCCGCCGACCTCGTTGGAGACGCAGTTGAGGGTGATGTCGCGCTCCACCACACCGCGGGCGAGGAGGTCGTCGAATGTCCAGGTACGGGGCCGATCGACCGCTCCACCCAGGGTCAGCCGCCAGGTTTCCGCGTCGACCTGCGGGACGGTGAGGGCGGTGTCGACCCGGTAGAAGTCCCGGTTGGGGGTGAGGAACGCCGAGACGCCGTCCACCCCAGCGGAGACGCCGCCGGGCAGCGGCGGCGCGGGTTGCCTGGGAGGCGGTATGCGAACGGCCGCGCGGGAACGGGCGCCTGCGGCTCTGCCGCGCCCGACAGTCTGGCCGATGGTCGCCGTGGCGCCGGCGGTGACCGCTGCTCCCGCCGCCGTGGCCAGAAACTGGCGGCGGTTGAGCAGCCGCGGGCGACCCGAGCCAGGAACCGGGAGCGTCCGAGCGGCGTGTGCCACCACCAGCATCGCGGTCATCCCGATGCCGGCCCCCGCCAGTACCGGCAGGACGTCCACGAGTGTCGCCGTCGGGCGGGACAGGGCAGCGGCGACACCGACGGCAGCGAACGCGGCAAGGCCCGCCAGACCATAACGGCGTCGTCGTAACGTCGCCACGCCGAGCAGGACCGCGCTCAGCGCCAGCACTGCGTAGACGCCGGCGAGGAGAGCGACCTTGTCGTTGCTGCCGAAGGAGCGGATGGCGAATGCCTTGACCGGTTGCGGTGCCAGATCCACAGCGGCACTACCGACTGTCAGCACCGGATCGGCGGCCGGATCGACCAGCGCCGCGACGAGGTGGGCCACGCCGAGGGCGACCCCGGCGCTCAGCACGCCGACGACGAGGCCGCGGATGGCTGTCATGCTTCGGGACGGCCCCGGCCGGCGGTTTGCCGGCCGGGGCTCGACGGGGGTGGACACCCTCAGCTCTTGGGCATCAGGACGCTGTCAACGATGTACACGGTGGCGTTGGCCGTCGAGACGTTCCCGCAGACCACCATCGAGGTGCCGTTGACGGTGAACGACGTACCACTACCGGTCACCGTGACGTCGTCGCCCTGCATCGTCTTGTGGGTGCCGGCCAGGGTGTCCGGGGACAACTGGGTCGGCACCACGTGGTAGGTGAGGATCTTCTTCAGCATGGCGTCGTCGGCCAGGACCTTGTCCAGGTCGGCCTTCGGGATCTTGGCGAAAGCGTCGTTGGTCGGCGCGAACACCGTCACGCCCTGCGCGCCGTTGAGCGAGTCCACCAGGTTGGCCTGCTTCACGGCCGTGACCAGCGTCGACAACAGTGGGTTACCGGACGCGGCGGTGGCCACCGGCACCTTCGCCATTGCCTCGAAACTTCCCGGGTTGGACGAATCGGTCGGCACGGCCGCGCACCCCGAGCCGAACTGACCCGACATCATCATCGACGGCGAAGCCGAGGCCATCGGCGCGCTGGCCGACGTACTCGGCGTTCCGCTGGCGGTGTCCTCGCCGTCGGTTCCGCCGCAGGCGGACAGGGCCAACACGGCGATCACGCCGACCGTGGCAAACAGGCGCCGCTTCATACGAACTCCTCAGATGCTTGTACTCGATTGCTGCTGTCATGAGGCATTCGAGGCAGACCCGCAGACGGATGGGTACAAGATCGGGAATTGTGTGCTGCCGGCGATGACAGGCGCCTACCCGGCAGGTCGACCGACCCACTGTCGGCCTGAGCGGACGCGGGCCTACCCCGGCGACAGCCCGTCGTGCGCAGTGGCGGCGCGCAGCTCCTTGAGCACGTACGTGGCGGCCTTCTCGACGACGCGGATGCCCTCCTTCTGACTCACGTGATGGTCGGAGAGCACGGCGATCAGCCAGTCATGATCGGCCTCGACGACCCGCCCGATGCTGTTGACCAGCCAACGACCCCCGTCAACATCAGCGGTGTCCCAGCCGTTCTTGACGTACTCGGAACGACCGCCCGGCTCCCGTGCGGCGGTGACCCCCCACCGCTGCTCGGGGATCACCTTCTTCATGAGACCCATGACGAAGGTACGGTCCTGCGGGGTCAGCGGTCCCGTCGGCGACGTCAGCGCGGTCAGCAGACGAAGCTGGTCGGCGACCGTGGTCGTGGTGAGTCCCCAGTGCGAGTTGGGCTTCGTCTCACGCAGGCCGAGCTCGCGGTTCGCGGCGTTGAGGCCGCGCGAGCCCTCGATCCGCTGCCACAGGGCCACCGCCGCATCGTTGTCACTGGACACGATCATGGCCTCGGCCAACCGCCGGGTGCCGGAACTCAGGGCCTTGCCCGGCGGGTTCTGGCGCAGCAGGAGAGCCGCGAGGATGTTGACCTTGACGATGCTGGCGGTCTCGAACCGTTTGGCGCCGACCGTCACCGAAGCCGTTCCCTGCCGATCCAGTGCCGCGACCGCCAGGTGGCCGTCGTACCGCTCCACGTAGGCCTTGATGCGCATTCTCGCCTGGCCGATCCAGTCGATGGCCGGCGTCGTGGGGATCGGGCTGGCCGGGGAGGAACCGTGCGATGGTCCGGCTCCGTCGCCGTCGCGGCCGCGCGTGGCACCGAAGGCGGCCGTCGCAACGCCGGCCAGCGACACGGTGGCCGCGGAGAGAACCCAGCGTCGCGACAGCCGCCGGCCAATCCGCTCAGCCAAGGCGGGCCACCACCCTCGCCGCGATCGAGTCCACCACGGCCTGACTGCCCGGATCGGGCAGGCGGACCGTCGAGACCGTCTCGCCTCGTCTCACCATCACGAAGTACGTGACGGTGCTCGGGGCGTCCGCATGTGCGATGCGACCTCGAATGAGCATCCCGGCGCCCTCCAGATAATGCGGATCCACGACGTCGAACGAGACCTGCGATCCGAGGACCGGGTAGCTCGCACAGCGCAGGAGGACCCGACGGACGTCATCGACGTTCCGCTCGGCCCATCCAGGTTCGTACGTCTCCACGACGTGGTGGGCCGGCGACGAGCCGTCAGACAGCCGGTAGTAGCGCTCCACGGCAGCGCGCCGATGGGACTTGGCCAGGTAGTCGCTGCTCCGGTAGTCGGGACAGCTGTCCTGCTCCCACGGCCAGGCCGCCAGACCGGTTCGCGCGTCGTCCTCGTGCCAGTCCGCTCCCAGATCGCCCGCCCCCAGCAGCAGACCCGGGTCGCCCCGGTCCGCGTTCACTGTGTGCAGCTCGTCGGAGCCGACACCGGCCTCCCCCCGATCGCACCCTGCGGCCATCACCAACAACGCCGACAGGACCGCGACCGAACCTCGGCCTCTGCCGCGAATCCGGCCTCGGCTCGTCCTGCTGCTCGATACGGACACCGAGAACCTCCCCAGACGCAGATACCTGCCACCACACGTGGCGCTTCGGCCGACGCGTGGCGGCACCTTCGTCGCCGCCGCAGCACCGACGCGCCGGTTCGCCGGCCGACGGTCCGACCCCAAAGGGATCCGCCACACCCCGCCCGCAGACGGGACCCGTCAATGGCGTTCCTCGGCGAACAGCTCGGAACGGGTCTCGCCGAGCAGCTCGCGCAGCCGGTTGAGGGAGCGCATGCTCTGGCTCTTGACGACGGCGATGGAGACGCCCACTACCTCGGCGGTCGCCTCCACGCTCAGGTCGTCCCAGTAACGCAGGACGATGATCGCCCGGTCCCGCAACGGCAGGGTGGCGACCGCGTCCAGCAACGTCATGCGCAGCTCAGCCGGATGTTCCTCTCCCCGCTCCGGCGGCGTCGACATCGCCAACTCGCGGCTGGAACGACGTCGCTGCTGGTCGAGCATGCAGCGCAGCAGTATCTTGCGGGCGTACGCGTGGGGATCGTCGGCCCGGCGGACCCGCCTCCAGTTGGCGTACACCTTGGCCAGCGTCGTCTGGGTGAGGTCCTGGGCGAGATGCCAGTCGCGGCACATCAGGAAGGCGGCGTCGCGCAGCCGGCCGGCGGCCGCCTGCGCGAACTCCACGAAGTCTTCGTCAGCCATTCGACCGGGCCAACTTGGGGAACCTCTTGGCACCGTTGATGACGTACTCGGCCGGCAGTCTCGTCCCCCAGGTCGGGTTGGCGGCGATCTCGGTCGCCTCCTTCACGGAGAGGACGGCCGGTGCCGGAACGGTTCCCTTGGGGTCCCAGACCAGACAGGTAGCGATCATGAGATCGACCTGGAGGCCGGCGTCGTGATGCACGGTGACCATCTGGCTCTGCACGCAGTTGCCGGGTACCTCGGTCAGCTCCACCGTCCCCGGGCGAGGGTCGCCGCCGAGGCGGTCCCGGTAGATGGAGAGCCGCAGCATGCCCGGTCCGTCGCCGCGGTCGAGGTAGAGCTGGACGAACGGCATGCCGGGGCCCGCCCCGCTGCTCTCCAGATTCGCGTAACCGCTGGTCTTGCCCGGGGGCAGCAGCCGGATCAGCAGTTCCAGGGCGCCCTGCGGTGTGGTGGTCGCCAGCTCACCGTCCGGCCCCGCCCCGATCCTCACGGTGTCGATCACAGTGGTGGAGGGAGTCGGCCCCACTGGCCGAGCGGGGTTCTCTTCGGTGCCCGGCTCGAACCCGCCAGTCGGGGAATCGGTCGGGGACGGCGTGCCGGTGTCGACCGACCCGCCCGGCAAAACCAGGTTCGGCCCGCCGGGCTGACCGGTGTCATCCGCTCCGATGCCGAGCGGACCGGCGGCCAGGCCGATCACGAGCAGCATCGCCAAGGCCGATCCGCCGGCGCCGAACTGCGCCAGGCGACGCCGGCGGCGCAGTCGGCGGCCCTGCACCACCGCCTGCTGGACCAGGTCACCCAATGGCGGGGCGGGGTGTCGGGCCAGGTCGTCCCTGAAACGCCCACGCACGTCGCCCATGTCCTTGTTCCTCCTCGGCCGACCGCCCGCAGTGGCGATCCGTCATTGACCTGACGGGTTGGCACGCCGATTTGGTTACCGGATTTCGACGGGAATTTTCAGCCACCCGCGTCGGCGGAGCGCAGCGTTCCAGCGCGTGTACGGCCACCTCCGTAGCGTCACGCTCCGCTTGCCAGAAGCGTCGCCGCAGGCGGTTCGAGCAGCTGACGCTGCTGGCGAGACTGTCGAGTGAGGCACAACCCGTAGAGCATCCTAGGAGGTTAGGTTGACGCTCTCCGGCGATCCCGACCTGCGGTTGACCCTCATCGAGCCAGGTCCATAGGATGGCCATCGATGAGGATCGCGAGTTGGAGTCGCGCCACACCAGCCGAGGCAGCAGAGCTGGCAGCACTTTTCCAGCGCGCCGAGGCGGTCGCCCCGGTCGGCATGGAGCAACGCGCTGAGGACGTCCGGAACCGACTGGCCACTCTCGGGCCGGACAGTGCCGGACGTACCCGGGTCGGCCGCGACGACACCGGCAGCGTCGCCGCGTACGGCGAGGTCGCCGACATGGGAACAGCGGACGACGTGCTCCGCATTCGCCTGACCACCGTGTTTCATCCCGACGTCGCGGACGACGTCCGCACAGAGCTGCACCACTGGCTCATCGACCAGGCGGAGCAGGTGCGGAACGACCGGGGGTCGGCACAGGCCGTCCTCGGTATCCGGTCTGCCGAGAACGACGCGGCCGGGCGCGAGCTGCTGATCCGTGGCGGCTTCGCGCTGGTCCGGCACGAACGGGACCTCGTCCTGGCGGTGCCTGACGAGCCGCCGGCTCCCGCGCTGCCGCCCGGTCTGGTGCTGACACCTGTCGACGAGCGCTACGACGAACTCGCCCGGTTGGCCCACAATGAGGCCTACGCCGACAGCCCCGCAGCGGTTCGACCAGACCAGCGCACCTGGCCCCAGCACGCGACCGGGCATCCGCGGTTCCTGCCCGACCTCTCCTGCCTGGTGCTCGCCGAGGCCGACCGAGGCGACAACCCGGTGGCCGCCTTCCTCTTCGCACTCGCCGACGGCAACACGGACACGCCGACGGCGATCCTGCACTGCCTGGGCACCCGAGCGCCCTGGCGCCGTAGTGGTCTGGCCACAGCGATGATCTCGCGGGTCCTGCACCGCGCGCCCTCCGCCGGCGTCCGACAACTACGACTCAAGGTCACCGACAGCAATCACAGCGCTCTGACGCTTTACCGAAAACTGGGTTTCGTGGAGTCGGGGCAAGGGTTCGCGGTGCTGATGCGCCAGCTCAACCCCGAGGCCGACGAGCAGCCGTAAGCCCGACTCCCGCTCTGCGCCGGGCACGCAGCAGGTTCTGCGATCCGCCACAGCGCGTGGAGCCCGCCGATGCGGCCGTCCCGCTTGTCGGTTCCGGTCTGGTCCACGCGTAACGCGGGTCGACCAGCCGCAGTGCGCGCGGACTCCACCCCTTCCGCCCGGATCCGTAACAGGTCCGAAACTACCGGTTGAAAACTCTGGAATTTTCTGCCAGCCTGAGAGCCATCGACAAGTGTGAACGTTAACAAGATCAGTTAGCACTGGAGGCGCTCCACGCGACCGTCGGGCCCGCCCACCTGCCAGGAGACCACGTCCACCCCGAAAGAGCCCAACGCCGCAACCACTCCCCCACGGGCGACCGGGCCTACCTGTCACCACTCCCTCTATTCGCTGGCCAGGTAGCCCGAACCGACTCGCAGCCGGGCGGACGCCCGACCTGAGTCCGCCCCCCGCTCGGGCGAACTCACCATCGCGTCCGCCGCTGTTCCAGCGGGCCCCCGCTGGGACAGCGACAGGAATCCCCTACCCCACCACTGGAGGATCAGCATGGTTTCCCGGACCCGTCCCATCGGGCGCACCCGACTACGAACACTCACTCTTTCCGGAACGGCCGCGATAATTCTGGCCCTGGTCGTCTCACTGGTGCCCAATCTGGCCCAGGCCGCCGAGACGACCCTCGGTGCCGCCGCAGCCCAGTCCGGCCGATACTTCGGTGCCGCCGTCGCCGCCAACAAACTCAACGACAGCGCCTACACGACGATCCTGAACCGCGAGTTCAATGCCATCACCCCCGAAAACGAAATGAAGATCGACGCGACGGAGCCGCAGCAGAACAACTTCACCTTCGGCAACGCGGACCGGATCGTGAACCACGCCCTCTCCCGGGGATGGAAGGTCCGCGGCCACACCCTGGCCTGGTACTCGCAGCAGCCGGGCTGGATGCAGAGCATGGAGGGCACCACGCTGCGCAACGCGATGCTGAACCACGTCACCAGGGTGGCCACCTACTACCGCGGCAAGATCTACTCGTGGGACGTCGTGAACGAGGCGTTCGAGGACGGCAACAGCGGCGCCCGTCGTAACTCGAACCTCCAGCGCACCGGCAACGACTGGATCGAGGCGGCGTTCCGCGCCGCCGACGCGGCGGACCCGGACGCGAAGCTCTGCTACAACGATTACAACACCGACAACTGGACCTGGGCCAAGACCCAGGCGGTCTACAACATGGTGCGCGACTTCAAGTCCCGTGGCGTGCCGATCGACTGCGTCGGGTTCCAGTCGCACTTCAACGCCAACTCGCCGTACAACAGCAACTACCGCACCACGCTGTCCAGCTTCGCCGCCCTCGGGGTGGACGTGCAGATCACCGAGTTGGACATTGAGGGGTCCGGCACGACGCAGGCCAACACCTACCGCAGTGTGGTCAACGACTGCCTTGCCGTGGCTCGCTGCAACGGGCTCACCGTGTGGGGGGTGCGCGACTGTGACTCGTGGCGCTCCGGTGGCACTCCGCTGCTCTTCGACTGCAGCGGCAACAAGAAGGCCGCCTACACCTCCACGCTGGAGGCCCTGAACAGCGCCGGCCCCGGCACCACCCCCACGCCCACCACGCCGGGCCCCACCCCCACCGTCCCACCGGGCTCGGCCAGCGAGATCGTCGGCACCCAGTCCGGCCGGTGCGTCGACGTGCCGAACGCGGCGACCACCAACGGCACCCGCGTCCAGCTCTACGACTGCAACAAGCAGACCAACCAGGCCTGGACCTACACCTCGAACAAACAACTCCAGGTGTACGGCACCATGTGCCTCGACGCGGCCGGCACCGGCAACGGCGCGGCAGTGCAGATCTACAGCTGCCACAGCCAGACCAACCAGCAGTGGAACGTCAACTCCAACGGCACCATCAGCAACGTCCAGTCCGGACGATGCCTGGACGCCTGGAGCACCGCCAACGGCGCCCAGATCCAGCTCTACGACTGCCACGGACAAACCAACCAGCAGTTCAGGCTCGCCGCCCTCGGCGGCGGCACCCAGACGCCCACGCCCACGCCCACGCCGACCACGCCGCCGCCGACCACCACGTGTGACCTTCCCTCGTCGTACCGCTGGTCGTCGACCGGCGCGCTGGCGCAGCCGAGGTCCGGGTGGGTGTCGCTGAAGGACTTCACCGTCGCCCCGTACAACGGCCAGCAACTCGTCTACGCCACCACCCACGACACCGGCACCACGTGGGGCTCGATGAACTTCGGCCTCTTCAGCAACTACTCGCAGATGGGCTCGGCCAGTCAGAACGCGATGAACTCGGCGACCGTCGCGCCGTCGCTGTTCTACTTCGCGCCGCGCAACATCTGGGTGCTGGCCTACCAGTGGGGCGGCACGGCCTTCTCGTACCGGACCTCCAGCGACCCGACCAATCCGAACGGGTGGTCGTCGGCGCAGACGCTGTTCACCGGCAGCATCTCCAACTCCAACACCGGCCCGATCGACCAGGCGGTCATCGGCGACGACCAGAACATGTACCTGTTCTTCGCCGGTGACAACGGCCGGATCTACCGGGCCAGCATGCCGATCGGCAACTTCCCCGGCAGCTTCGGCTCGAACTACACGACGATCATGACCGACTCGACGAACAACCTGTTCGAGGCCGTCCAGGTCTACAAGCTCCAGGGCCTGAACAAGTACCTCATGATCGTCGAGGCCATCGGCGCGAACGGGCGCTACTTCCGCTCGTTCACGGCCAGCAGCCTGGGTGGGTCGTGGACGCCGCAAGCGACGTCCGAGAGCAACCCGTTCGCCGGCAAGGCCAACAGCGGTGCCACCTGGACCAACGACATCAGCCACGGTGAGCTGCTGCGCACCAACGCCGACCAGACCATGACGGTCGACGCCTGCAACCTGCAACTGCTCTACCAGGGTCGTTCCCCCAGCTCCGGCGGCGACTACGGCCTGCTGCCGTACCGGCCGGGTCTGCTGACCCTGCAACGCTGACGATCGGACATCACCGGGGGCGGGCAGGCTCGGCACACGACGAGCCCGCCCGCCCCTCGCTCTTCCACCACCAGGAGGTACCGACAGTGCGAGGACCTGTAGACCACTCCCCGCCCACGGGGAACACCAAGGCCGACCGAGTGTCGACCGGCCTGAAGGGGAGACTGTTCACGCTCGCCGCAGCCGGGATCGCCGCCGCAGTCGGGTTGCTCACCATCACCCTGGCGACCGGGTCGGCGTCGGCCGCCGACAACCCGTACCAGCGGGGCCCGGACCCCACCCGGACCAGCGTCACCGCTGTGAACGGCCCCTTTGCCAACACCTCAGTCAGTGTCCCGACCGGATACGGCTTCAACGGCGGCCGGATCTACTACCCGACCGACACCAGCCAGGGAACCTTCGGGGCCATCGCGATCTCGCCGGGTTACACGGCGTTGTTCTCCGCCGAACTGGCCTGGATGGGGCCGTGGCTGGCGTCCCACGGCTTCGTCGTGATCGGCATCGAGACCAACAGCCGCAACGACTTCGACACGGCCCGAGGCACCCAGTTGCTCGCCGCACTGGACTACCTCACGCAGCAGAGCCCCGTACGCGACCGGGTCGACCCCAACCGGCTGGCGGTCGCCGGTCACTCGATGGGCGGCGGCGGCGCGCTGAGCGCAGCCACGCGACGCGCGTCGTTGAAGGCAGTGGTCGGCATCGCGCCGTACTCGCCGTCGTCGAACCTGGCCAACGACCGGGTCCCCACCATGATCTTCGCCGGTCAGGCGGACACGGTGGTCACCCCGTCCTACGCCACCGGCCTGTACAACAGCCTCCCGGCCACGACGGAGAGCGTCTACCTGGAGGTCGCCGGAGCGGATCATGGCTTCATGGTCGGGCGGTCGAACCCGGTGATGGTCCGGACCATGCTGCCGTTCGTCAAGATGTTCCTCGACAACGACACCCGGTACAGCCAGTTCCTCTGCCCCCTGCTGGACTCCAGCGGCGTGGTCACCTACCGCAGCACCTGCCCGCTGCTGCCGTCGACGCCAACCCCGACCGACCCGCCGACCCCGACCGACCCGCCGACGCCCACCGACCCGCCGACCGTCCCACCCGGCTCCGCCAGTGAGATCGTCGGCACGCAGTCCGGCCGGTGTATCGACGTACCCAACGCCTCGCGTAACAACGGCACCCGCGTCCAGCTCTACGACTGCAACAAGCAGACCAACCAGGCCTGGACCTACACCTCGAACAAACAACTCCAGGTGTACGGCACCATGTGCCTCGACGCGGCCGGCACCGGCAACGGCGCGGCAGTGCAGATCTACAGCTGCCACAGCCAGACCAACCAGCAGTGGAACGTCAACTCCAACGGCACCATCAGCAACGTCCAGTCCGGACGATGCCTGGACGCCTGGAGCACCGCCAACGGCGCCCAGATCCAGCTCTACGACTGCCACGGACAAACCAACCAGCAGTTCAGGCTCGCCGCCCTCGCACGTTGATCACGGCCGACTCCGCGCAGCACCTGTTCGAGGGTGTGCGGGTCGACCAGCGGCAGGGCGAGATCCAGCACACCTGAAACGGGCGGACCCGGCGTCGCGCCGGGTCCGCCCGCATCACCTGCGCCGAGGGCGGCGACGCCCTGCGTCCCGGACGAGCGTCAGGGCGATGACGAGAAGGCCGAGCAGGGCGACGACGGCGTTGGCGGTTGTCAGGAACGCCTTCTCGCCGGGGGTGGCGTGGTGCAGGTGGGTCAGGTGGAAGAAGAAGTGGGGTATGGCGAAGGTGGAGAATGCCGCCGCCGCGGGGATGGTGAACGCCGCCCTAGGTACGACGAGCGCGGTGCCGAGGACGACGGCCAGGCCGAGGGTCGCTCCGCCGAAGTCTCGCGCGTAGTGCTCGCTGAACGGTGGGGTGAGGCTGACGGTCGGGAAGTTGTCGTAGAAGCTTTCGGGGAAGACCTGGTTCCAGAACCCGACAACGAGTTCGTCGAGGAAGAGGACGGCCAGGGCGATCCGGATCAACGCGGTCAGCGCGGTGTCCCGCCCACCTGTTGACCGTGCCTGCCGTGCGGCGGGGGTGGGTGACCGGCCGTCGTTCATCGGGTCCGCCCGGCGGTGTTCCGCGACCTCGGACCGGCCGGCCACTGGCCGGGACGTCGGAGCCCGCCGGTCCTGCCAGCTGTCCCGATTCGCACTGAGCTACCTCCCGATCCGCCTTCGCCGTAACGCCGCAGGGGTGCGTCACCCGGACCGGGCGCCGAGGTGAAACAGAGTTCAACAACTGTGATGTCACTGCTGGTTCTACTCTTCGGGACTTCTCACTGCGGCGAAAACTGCTCGGACTCCCCGAGAGGGTGGAGCCCTCACCTGCGAAGATCGGCGGCGCCTGACACGTGAGTCGACGCCGAAGCTGCCGGCGCTACTCGTACGAATGGGATCGTTGCTGCGTGACGAAGTCGCTTGACCTGCATCTGGAGTTCGATCGGAGTGCGGGTTTCCCGGGTCGCTCGCTGGAGAGCGCGTTACGGGAGAGCATCCGGACAGGCCGGCTGCGGGCCGGGTCGCGCCTACCGGGGAGCCGGAGCCTGGCCGCCGACCTGGGCTTGGCACGCGGCACTGTGGTGCAGGCGTACGCGCAGCTGGTGGCGGAAGGGTGGCTGCTGGCGGCACCCGGCTCGGGCACCCGGGTCGCCGACGTACGTCATGATCCGCCCGGTTCGCGCGGGCAACCGCGGCCGTCGCCTCCCGCCGGGCCATTGATCGAGTTGCGGCCGGGGATTCCCGACCTCGCGTCGTTCCCCCGCACAGCCTGGGCGGACAGTGTCCGCCGGGCGCTGACAACGGCTTCGCGCGGCACGCTGGACTACTCCGAACCGACCGGGCTACCCGCACTGCGGGCGGCGGTGGCCGGCTATCTCGCGCGCACTCGTGGAGTGCTCTGCGACCCGGGTGCGGTGGTGATCACGGCGGGCTTCACCCAGGGCCTCTCCCTTCTTGCGCGGACGCTGCACCGGCGCGGCGTCCGCGCCATCGCCACCGAGAACCCCGGTCTGGCCCATCACCGCATGGTGCTGCGTGCCGCGGGCCTGACAGTCACCCCGCTGACCGTCGGTCCCGGCGGGGCCGACCCGGACGACGCGGCGGGTCAGGCCGCGCTCCTCACCCCGGCGCACCAGCATCCGACCGGCGTGGTGCTCGCTCCACGGCACCGCTACCGGCTCATCGCCTGGGCCCGGAAGCACGACGCGTTTCTGATCGAGGACGACTACGACGGCGAGTTCCGCTACGACCAGCGGCCGGTGGGTGCCATGCAGGCGCTGGCACCAGAGCGGATCGTGTACGCCGGCAGCACGAGCAAGTCGCTGGCGCCAGGCGTCCGCCTGGGTTGGTTCGTCGTCCCCGAGCCACTGCGTCGTGAACTGACGACGACGATCGTGGAGGCCGGCGCCGCGGTCTCCGCGATCGACCAGCTCACCATGGCCGAGCTGCTCACGCACGGCGACTACGACCGGCACATCCGCCGCATGCGCCTGACCTACCGGCGTCGCCGGACCGAGCTGGCCGACCGCCTGGCCGAGGTGACCGCCACTGCCCTGGAGGGCATCGCTGCCGGCGTTCACGCGCTGCTACCGCTGGCTTCCGTGGCGGAGGAGCGCTGGCTGATCCGGGCCGGACGCCGCGAGGGGCTGCACCTGATCGGACTGCACAGCAACGGCTACTGGCACGATCCCGCGGACGAGCGGCAGGCGGCAGCCCTGGTCCTCGGATACGCGGCGCCGCCGGCTCATGCCTGGCAGGAGGCACTGTCCGGACTCTGCCAACTGGTCCATCAGACCGGTCACCAACTGGTCCATCCGGCTGGTCCGGTCGGGGATACGTTCGATCCATGCAGACCATGACAATCGGAAACAACGAGATCGTGCTGCTGGGCACGGCCATGCCGCCGGAGTTGCCGGAGGGCTCCCACGTGATGACAGCGACGATCGAACTGCCACCGGGCGACCCGGGCACGCCGCCGCACCGGCACTCCGGCCCGGTCTTCGGCTACCTGCTCGAGGGCGAGATGATCTTCGAGCTGGAGGGCGAGCCGGAGCGGGTGATCAAGGCCGGTGAGGCGTTCTGGGAGCCGGGCGGCGACGTCATCCACTACCGGTCCGCCAACAACCTCTCCGATCGGGTGACGAGGTTCCTGGTCGTGATGGTGTGCGCGCCCGGCCAGGAAATGCTGGTGCTGGTGAGCCCCGACGAGCTCGAACAGCGTAAGGGCCGCCGCTCGACCCGGCCGAACTGACGGAGAGGCACGTCATGCGTATCGTTCTCGCCGGTTCGACAGGCGTCATCGGCCGTCGACTCGAGCCCATCCTGACCGCTCAGGGGCATGAGGTCATCGGGTTGGCCCGCAACGGCCCGGTCGCCGTCGACGTGCTCGACCGGGACGCGGTCGCTGCCGCCGTCCGCGACGCCCGGCCCGACGTGGTGATGCACCAGCTGACCAGCCTGAGCACTGGGGACTTCGCCGCCAATTCGCGGCTGCGTCGTACCGGGACCCGCAACCTTGTCGACGCGGCGCTCGCCGCCGGCGTACAGCGGATCGTGGCACAGAGCATCGCCTGGGCGTACGAGCCGGGCACCGAGCCCGCGACCGAGGAGATTCCGCTCGACCTCGGCGCGGCGGAGCCACGCCAGACCAGCGTGGCCGGTGCCGCCGCGCTCGAATCCGCCGTTCAGGAGGCGCCCGAGTGGGTCGTGCTGAGGTACGGCACCCTCTACGGCCCGGGCACCTGGTACGCCCGCGACGGTCTGATGGCCCAGTTCGCCGCCGCCGGCAAGGTCCCCGCCGACGCGGACGTGAGCAGCCTGCTGCACATCGATGACGCCGTCGCCGCCGCGGTCGAGGCTCTGCGGTGGCCCGTGGGCGTCGTCAACGTCTGCGACGACGAGCCAGCCGCCGCCTCGCAGTGGGTGCCCGCGTTCTGCGCGGCGGCGGATGTGCCGGCACCGGCGGTGACCGGTGGCGAGCGGCACGGCTGGGCGCGGGGAGCGAGCAACCGCTACGCCCGCACGCACCTCGGCTGGAGCCCGGCCTATCCGTCCTGGCGGCAGGGGTTCGACACGGTGTGAGCCGCCCGCACCGACAGTCGCGCCCGCGTCACTGCTACGGATCCGCCACTGCCCCGCTCGGCGGGTCGCCCGGAAGCGGTACTGAGTCCACCGGCTGGCGAAGGCGCTCGATCAACTCGCGGGCCGCCTCGGCGTACCGCCGCTCCGATCCGCCGGGCCGGTGTCCCTGGATCGGCGGCGGGACGCTGTCGCCAGGTAGGGGCACCACGTCGGCGGGATCCCGTAGCCGGCGGTCCACCGTTGCCGCAGTCCCGCCGACGGTCACTGGCGCGGGTGTCCGGTGGGCGCTGAATATCCAACCGCCGACCGAGTCGGTGTCGCGCCACAGGTTCACCCACCGCCAGTCCACCCGAGCGCCGATCTCGTGCAGCACCTCGTCGTCGACGAAGGCGGGGAAGAGTCGCGCGTAGAGTCGGCTCAGTGGTGAGCCGTGGGTGAGCAGAGCGACTCGACTGCTGACCTGGGGCGGTAACTGGAGCACTGTCGCGGCGGCCAGGACCGAACCGTGGCTGTGCGCGGTGAGCAGCACGAGGTTGCCGCGTCCGACGAGGTAGGTGATTCGTCGGGTCAACTCCGGCACGGCCCGTTCGGCGTAGCAGGGTGGGGCGAACGGGTGGGCGGCCCGGGGCCAGAACGTGCCCAGGTCCCACAGGACACCGACGTGGCGCCTGAATTCGACAGTCCGGTAGGCGAAGATCCCGCCGATGGTCAGACCGAGGATGATCGCGGCGATCCCCCAGCTCCCGAACGCGATGGAGAAGGTGATCAGATCACCGGGCACCCGTGCGTACCGCTGCACGGACTCGCTCGGCAGCAGGTCCAGCAGCCCGAGGGTGGTGGTGGCCGTGCCGATCCCGGCCAGGCATGCGTAGACCACCGCCAACGGAATCAGTCTTTCCGTGAAGCGGGCCCTTGCTATCGCCTCCCGCACCTGCCGAAGTCGGGTCGCGGCCGTCGGCGGGCGCTCCGGGTAGTCGCAGTCGACGATCACCGCCGCAGCATGAAGTCGACGGCGACGAGAGATGAGGACGACCGGAACCGCCACCACCAACGTGAACAGCACGGTCCGGAGAAAGCCGAAGATCGCCCAGGTGAACGCCGGCGGCAGACCGGACGCCAGGCCTTCTCCGGTCGGTGCGTCACGATCCAGGAAATCCGCCACCCGGTAGACGAACTCGGCGGACACTGCCACCGCCAGACTGACCGCGCTGGCCGCCATCACCAGTGCGCCCAGCCCAAGCAGCGGGATGGCGTCCCGCCGGCGAAACCGGTGCCAGAGCAGCACCGCGCCGAGGGCGGTCAGCAGGGTCGTCTGGGCGACGAACAGCAAGGTGAGAACTGCGCCGTAGCCGGGTAGGCCGCCCCCCTCGCGCCACGGCGCCGGGCTGGCGAGGACGTGGGCCGTCACCACGATGGTCAGGGCCACGGCCACCGTTCGCACCGCGCGGGTGATTCGATCCAGCCGCTGGTCCGAGGCGGCCCGGTCGAGCAACGGGGGCAGACAGAGCAGGACCACGCAGCTGGCCAGCACCGCCCCGGTGGCCACGGCCAACGAGATGGTGCTGGCCGAGGCGCCGTTCGCGGCTCGGGCGGCGAGCAGAGCGACGTCCAGTGTCGCGAACGCCGCCGCGACGTGAATCGAACGCAGCCGTCCCACCAGCGGCCCGGCGTCCCACTGACCGATCCCGCCGAGACGATGCTCGGAAACCTCGTCCGCCGGAGCACGGAACGCGTCGAACATCTTTCGCGGCCGGGTGCTGGCACGCCAGAGCAGACCGATGGCGCCGGCCGGAATCACCGCCAGTACCGCGAGGCGCAGGCCCACCGGTTGCCCGCCCAACCAGGACAACCAGGTGCGCCCGTCCAGGCAACGTGGCGAGCCCATGCACTTCCACGCGATCAGGTCCAGCGTGACGCCGACGAAGGCAAGCACATACAGCGCGGTGAGAGTGAGCGCCAGCAACCGGCACAGGGATCTGACCATCGCGTCGGAGCCAGGGCTCGCCGGTCGCATCCAGATCGCCAGGTTGGCCAGCATGAACGGCAGGAGGAACACCAGCGACAGTGTCCTGACCACGCTTCCGGCGGGCAGGTCACCCCAGCGGTACGCCTCCGTCACCCGTTCGCCGCTGCCGCACGAACATGGGCGGTGGGGGCGGTAGAAGCCCCCACTGCGGTCGCCCGCGACCTGCTCGACCTGCGCCGCGTTCAACACCTGGGCGGCGCTGGCGTTGGCGGCTCCGTGGACCCGCAGCTCCACCACGTCATCGGACGTCCCGGGCCCGCTTGGCCGCGCTGACGCACCCGACATCGGCCCCTCCGAAGTACCTTCGGTGGCCAAGCCGGGGTGAACGCAGCCCCCGCGCCACTCGCGGCGGTGTACCCCGCCCGGACGGAACCAACCGTGGGCCCGCCGCCCGGTTGGTGCAGCGCCTGCAGGTCCCCGGGCCGCACAAAATTCCGGTGTCGATCCGGTGGGCGGTGGCTAGCGTACGCGGATGAGCATTGTCCCGAGGACCGGACTGCGGCTGCGATTCCTCACCGATCCGGGCGAGTTCCTGGCCGTTGCGGGTGACCACCTGGGCGCCGATCCGGTCGTCAGCACGGTCGTGACCACCATCGCGCACCGGCTGTTGTCGCAACGGGCAGAGGGTATCCCTCAGCCCGACCGTAACTGGTGGCTCGTGGTCAGCGACGACTCCGGCGCGGTGGTCGGTGCCGGCATGCGCTCGGCGCCGTATGCCCCCTATCCGCCGTTCCTGCTGCCCATGCCCGACGAGGCGGCCGTTGCGCTCGCCCACGCGTTGCACGAGCGCGGGGAGGAGGTCCTCGCGGTCAACGGCGCCCTGCCCGCGGTCGACCTGTGCGCCGCCGCGCTGGCCCAGCTCGGCGGAGGCGAAGTCCGGGTCAACCAGCACACACGGCTGCACCAGCTCGGCGAGCTGACATCGCCGCCACCGGTGCCCGGCAGCTTGGTGACCGCGACCGTGAAGCACGCGGGACTGGTCACCGAGTGGCTCGACGCGTTCGTGGGCGACGCCGACGAACAGGCGGGCCGCCCGCGTGGTGCCAGCGCGCACGAAGTGCCCGACCATACGGAGGTGCTGCGTCGGATCCACGCCGGACGGCTGTGGTTCTGGCTCGACGAGACCGGGGAGCCGGTGCACCTCACCGGTGCCAACCCACCGTCGTTCGGGGTGGCCCGCCTTGGCCCGGTGTACACACCGCCGGCCCAACGGGGGCGCGGTTGGGCAAGCAACGCGGTCGCCGAGGTCTCCCGCCGAATCCAGGCCGAGGGTACGCAGGTCTGCCTGTTCACCGACCAGGCCAACCCGACGTCGAACAAGATCTACGCCGCCCTCGGCTACCGGCCGGTCGTCGACATGGCCAACCTGGTCATCGTCCGATGAGCAGCTGGTGGAGTGGCCCCACCGATCAGGTCGAGGTCTGCTCACGCAGTGCCCTGGTCGAGCTGGCGGCGGTACTACCGGCAGCCGGCAGATTCGTCGTCGCGCGGCTCGACGGTGCGAGGATGACGGATGCGGACCACACCTTCTACGAGTTCTCCGACGCGCTGCTCTTTCCCGGCTACTTCGGGTGGAACTGGGCCGCGCTGTCCGACTGCCTCCGCGACCTGAGATGGATGCCCGCGGACGGGTATCTCGTCGTCGTCGAGAACGCGCCCCGGGTGTTGTCCAGCAGCGCCGAGGATCGGCACACGCTGTTGTGCATCCTGTCGCAGGCCGTACACCACTGGGCCAGGCCGTTCGGCCAACCAGAGTTCAAGGTGCTGCTGCTCTGCGACCGCGACGACGAGGCGGCGCTGTTGCGGCAGGAGATCGCCCGTGCGGACGCCGGTACGCCTCAGCGAGACGGCTTCGCTGATCGTCGGCCGTAGGAAACGGTTGTCCCGACCAGCAACGCCGCTCCGGCGAAGAAGTAGGTGTTGATTGCGATGCCGGCCCAGAACTCGCCAGTGGAGACGTCCGCCACCCCCATGAAACCACCGCGACGGACACCGCTGACCATCACAATGTTCTCGGCCACTCCTGGCAGACCCCGGATCACGAGCAGCACGCTGCCAAACACCAGTGGGGTCAGAAGCAGCCACCGGGGAAGATGTCGCGCCGGCGGGCGGACAGTGGCCAGAACGACGACTGCTCCGAGGGCCGACATCGAGATGAGCACCACGTTGAAGATCACGTAGGCCCTCATGCCCCACGGTCCGTCACCGGTTGGATCGCGCCCAGGGAAGAGCACCAGGATCACGTGGGACACCACAAAGACGATCAACCAAGCCAAGGCGCCGTACGCCCAGCGACGACTACTGAAAGCGGGCATACCAGCACCCTCGCCGAGCCGACAGCGTGACGCCTCCCTCATTGGGTCGGTTCCACTCCCCCAGGAGAGCGAGGTGCGGGAGCACCGACGCACACCCGACCAGACGAGGGCGTCTCCAATCGCTCGCTGGTCACGACGGCCTGCGGTCCTACTGACTATTGACGGCCCGGGGCCGGGCTCGCCGCTCGCGCAGCCAGACCAGCACCACCATGGCGACGTTGACGACGCCGAGGATCAGCAGGGACGCGTCACCGGAGTCGGTGGACCGGTCGATCGCGAAGGCCTCGCCGTCTGCCATCAGCGTGTTGACGATCGTGAACAGGACGTTGTTGGCGACGTGGAAGGCAACCGGTGCCTCGATGCCGCGGCTGATGATGGCCATCAGGCCAGTGCTGACCCCGATCACGGTGTAGTAGCCGAACAACCAGGGGTCAGCCGAGCCGTGGACCACGGCGAAGCCCAGGCCGGATACGACGAGCCCGACGACCAGGGCGGGGCGAACCGCACGCACCCAGGACGCGGCGGCGGGCAGCACCGCACTTCGGAACATCAGCTCCTCGCCGACGGCCTGCACCGGGGTGCTCAGCGCGATGATCGCCAGCATGCCGATCGTCGTGCCGGTGACACCGAAGGCGGTCCAGCCCGGGGCGTCGGGCGCGACCAGCGCCACGACACCGATCCCGGCGCCCACCAGCAGCGCCGCCGCGGCCAGGTAGTACGTCAGGCGGCGAGCGTCGAAGGCTCGGGGCGCACTGATCAGGCTGCGCCACGGCACCCTGGCGATCCAGACCAGGAGCAGGATCGCCAGGGCGCCCGCCGTGCCGATGCTGAGGTTGACGGCCAGGAACTTCAATGGCGTGAGGGTGGCCGACATCGGGTCGTCGCTGCCCTCGATGACGCCCACGAGCTGGTAGAGCAGAACCTGTAGCACCACCATCGCCAGCGGCGGCACGCCGATGACCACCAGCGGCTTCCACCAGCTCATCCGAAGGTGGGCGCCGAAGGGCCGGGAGCTGTCGACGGCCAGCCGGGAATGCTCCGGCGTCTGGAGGCGCGAGCCTCCCGCATCAGAAGAGCTCGTCCCTGTCCAGGGTTCTGCGGCTCTGGGGGCGTTCATCGGGGAGCTCCCTCTCGTCGGTGTGGAGATCCCATTGCAGCGCTCATGGCGCCTCGCCGTCAGTGCCACCACGTCACCACGTCACAGTGACATTTCCTCGGACAGTCGCAACTCACGGTCACGGTCGGCGACGGCGGACGCGCCTACAGCCAGTCGTGTTCGCGGGCGTAGCGGGCCGCTTCGTGGCGGGTCCGGGTCTGGGTCTTGCGCATCGCGTTGGACAGGTAGTTGCGGACGGTGCCCGGAGCCAGGTGGAGCCGAGCCGCGATGTCGGCGACCGAGTAGCCTTCGCCGGTGACCCGCAGGACGTCGGCTTCACGCTCGGTGAGGGGGGAGTCCTCGGTGACGGCGAGCACGGACACGTCCGGGTCTATCCAGCGTTTCCCCGCGTGCAGGGTTGCGATGACCGAGGTGATGTGAGCCGGCTCGGCGGATTTGCTGACGAAGCCTTGGACGCCGAGCTTCAGCGCCTTGCGCAGCACGCCGGGCCGGGCATGCCGGGTCAGCATGAGGATCACCTGCTCCGGCCGCTCGCGGCGGATCTCGGCGACCGCGCCCAGGCCGTCCACGCCCGGCATCTCCAGGTCGATGACCAACACGTCGGGCCGGTGCCGCAGGGTGGCGGCGATCGCCGTCCGGCCGTCCTGCGCCTCGGCGAGAACGGTGATGTCGCCCTCCATCGGCAGCAGCGCGGCCAGGGCCGTGCGCAGCAGCGCCTCGTCGTCGGCGAGCACGATGGTGGTCATCGGTCGTCCTTCCCGCTAACCGTCGGGGCCGCGTCGACCCGAGCGGGTGGGAAGGTCGCTGCGGTCAGGAACCGCCCGTCCTTCTGTTCCACGGACAGCTCACCTCCGTCGTCCGCCACCCGTTGCCTCAGCGTCGCCAGGCCCCTGAGCTGCGGGGGCGAGGTGGCGGTCACGCCGTCGTTGACGACGGTGATGCCCGACGCGGCGAGCGTGATCTGCACCTGGGCGGCCTGCGCGTGCCGCAGGATGTTAGTGGTCGTCTCCCGCAGCACCTGCCCGAGCAGTTCGCTGGCGCGGGCATCGACCTCGGCCTCCCGGGTCACTCGGACCCGGATGCCGGCGGCCTCGAACAGGTTCTTCGCGTTCTCGATCTCCGCGGTGAGGTTGAGCCGCCGCTGCGCGTAGGCGAGTTCCTTGGTCTGCGCGATGGTGTCGCTGACCAGCGTGTACGTCTCCCGCAGCTCCTTCTCCGCCCGAGCGGTGTCGCGCAGCAGCAGCCGCTGGGCCAGGGCGATCTTCAGCTTGACCACGTGCAGGGTGTGGCCCTGGATGTCGTGCAGGTCGCTGGCGAACCGCACCCGCTCCCGGACCACCGCCAGCTCCGCCTCGCGTTCCCGAGTCTGTTCGAGCTCCCGGATGAGGTCGTAGAACCGCTCGCCCACGACGGTGAAGACCGTCACGAGGACGGTGAGAGCGGTCGGGATGAGAACGTAGGTGACCAGGACGCCCACGGTGTCGTCCCGCTGCACCAGCAGCCGCGCCACGCCGACGACGGCGACGTAGGTGAACAGCCCGGCTATCGTCAGAGCCCGGTGCCGTCGCACCTCGCGCAGGGAAAGCGAACCCACGGCGCAGACACCCCAGTAGGCGTTGGGGCTGCCGGTCACCAGGACCCCGAGCGGCCAGACCGCCGCCGCCACGACCAAGCAGGGCAGCGCGACCCGGGCGAGGTCGTTTGCCGTCCAGCGTTCGAAGGCCACCACGGCCGCCACCGCACCGGGTGCCAGGACGACAACGTGCCACCAGGCGCGCGCGTCGGTGTAGAGCAGGATCACCGCGGCGAACACCACCGGCGGCAGTGATGTCGCGAGGTTGAGCCGGCGCAGCCTTCCCTGCGTCGACTGGGTGAAGCGCGGCGATCTCGCGGTCACCAGGTCAGTATCCGGCAGCCAGGGATCAGGACCAGTGACACCACGTCACTTGCGGTGATGACGTGGTGCCACTGACAGATCGGCTGCGCCCGCGCTGTCATAGGTGCATGTCCACCACACCTGTCATCGAAGTTGACCGGCTGAACCTCACCTACGGTGATTTCCACGCCGTCAGGGACCTTTCCTTCGAGGTACGACCTGGAGAGCTCTACGCGCTGCTGGGCACCAACGGGGCCGGGAAGACCTCGACCCTGGAAGTCATCGAGGGACACCGCAGGTCAACCTCCGGCACCGTACGTGTCTTCGGGCACCGCCCCGACGACCGCCAGACGGTACGTCCCCGAATGGGCGTCATGCTCCAGGAGAGCGGATTCTCCCCCGACCTCACCGTCCGGGAGTCCGTCGGCCTGATCGGCCGACTCACCGCACGCACCGACGACGTCGACCGGGTACTCGACCTCGTCGACCTCACCAGCCGTGCCCGGCGCAAAGTAGCCCAGCTCTCCGGCGGCGAAAAACGCCGCCTCGACTTCGCCACCGCCGTCTACGGCACTCCAGAACTGATCGTCCTCGACGAACCCACCACCGGCCTGGACATCCAATCCCGCGACGCCGTCTGGGCAACCGTCGACCGACTCCGCGAAAACGGCGCCACCATCGTGCTCACCACCCACTACCTGGAAGAAGCACAACAACGCGCCGACCGCATTGGACTGATGCACCACGGCACCCTGCACCGCGAAGGTACCGTCGCCGAACTGACCCGCACCCTGCCCGCCGTCATCCGCTTCGCCCTTCCCGCACCGACATCGGCACTGCCGCTGCCAGCCGCCGTCGACGTGGACGGGAAGGTCGTGGTCGAGACCTTCGAACTGCAGAACGACCTGCACATCCTGCTCCGGTGGGCGCAGGATCACGCCGTGGAGCTGCAGGGCTTGGAGGCCGGGCCGACCCGCCTCGACGACGTCTTCCGCGCCATCAACAACTGACCCGCCATCTCGACAGGAGCGCCCCGTGTTTCCCATCGCCTCCAGCGAACTGATCCAGATCTTCCGCAACCGACTGGTCCTGATCACCAGCCTCATCATCCCCGTCGTGGTCAGCGCCTACTTCGTCCGCCAACACGACACCTTCGCCGACCTCGGCAGCCTCGGCTACATCGCCGCGATCATCCTCTTCACCATCACCGCCTTCGGCCTCTACACCACCGCCGTCACCACCCTGGCCTCCCGACGCCAGAACCTCTTCCTCAAACGCCTACGCTCCACCGCCGCAACCGACACCACCATCCTCGCCGGCCTCCTGCTGCCCGTCGTCGTCCTCGCCCTGATCCAGGTCACAGCGATCCTGACCGCCCTCGCCGTGGTCGCCGGCGCACCGGCGAACATCGCCCTGCTCGTGGTCGCGACCATCGCCACCCTGGCCATGATGATCGCCCTGGCGCTGGCCACCGCCGGGCTGACCAACTCACCCGAACACGCTCAGGTCACCACCCTTCCCGTCACCCTCGGCGTGATCGCCGTGGCCAGCTGGGTCGGCATCACCGGCACCGAGGACCTCACCTTGATCAAGCGCCTCCTGCCGGGCGGCGCCGCCACCGAACTGACCATGAACGCCTGGAACGGCGGCGTCGCCGTGACCGACTCGCTTGCCCTGCTCGCGCCCACGCTCGGCTGGGTCGTCGTCGCCGTCGCCCTCGCCACCCGACTCTTCCGCTGGGAGCCCCGCCGATGACCACCGAAGCCCGCCCGGGGACGCCGACAGTGGTGGAAGACCTCCTGCTGCTCCTGTTCCAACCCAACTCCGGAACCATCGCGGGAGAGAACACCCTCTTCTACGTCCTCGGCGGAGCCGTCCTCGCGGACCTCGCCCTCGGCGGTCACCTGGCCACCGAGGCCCGGGGACGGGTCAGCAGCGTGGCGGGGCATCCACCGTCGGATGACCTCCTGCGCCCGGCGTGGGACTACCTCGCCGAGAAACCGAGAGGGGTGCAGACGGCCCTGGCCGCGGTCGGCCCCGTCCTGCGCAAGCCGGTGTTGGAGCGGCTCATCGCCCGGGGCGACATCGACCAGGAGCCCCGTAAGGTGCTCGGCCTGTTCCGGACGACAGCCCTACGGGAGGGTAGAACGGAACGACGGGCCCGCCTGCTCGCCGACGTCCGGCGGGTCCTCGTGGACGGTGCGCAGCCGCAGGCCCGTGTCGCCGCGCTCGCGGCGCTGCTCTCCGCGAGCGGGACGCTCCCGCAGTTCCACCGCGAGATCCCCTGGACGTCACCGGTCATCACGCGGGCCAAGGAACTCGAGCGTGGCGACTGGGGCGCCGACGCCGCGGCGGCGGCCGTGACCCGCACCGTGACGGCCACCGTCATCAACAGCGCCGTCGCGGCCATCACCGTGCTGCCGCGAAGTTAGCGGTGCCTGCGCACCAGGCCGCCCGAGGGTGGCCGGCGGCCCCGTGATCAGCGCGCTTCCGAGCCTCGATCGGCAACGATGACGGCAGGCTCGGCGGATGCGCGCAGGACCTACCTAGGAGGCACCGTGACCCAGCGCTCGCAGCACCAACGGGGACGGTGCCCCGTCTGTAAACGCCTCGTACCCCTCACCGCTGACGACAGGGTTGCTCGGCACAACGGCACCATTCGTGCCTACGCCCCGCCCGAAGAGTGCCCCGGGGGTGGACAGCGAGCGGACGCCACGGGGTCATGAGCAGACAGCCGGACGATGTCCGGTTCGTCCGGCCGGACAGCAGCACGCCAGTGGCAGGCGGACCCGCCACGGTGCATAGTGTCTGCCGCTCACTTTCTGGGATTGGGCGGGTGCGGCCCTTCGGGCGGTTTCCCCCTGGCGTGGACGGCGTCGGAAGCCGCGATGCCGGCGAGGACGACGACGGCGGTGGCGGCCACGGCCAGCGGCGGCAGAAGGATCATGAACGGCGAGGCGGCGGCAAGCGCCAGAGCGCCGACGATCCGGGAGTGGGACACCCGGGCGAACACGGCGTGTTCCACCAGGGCTCGTCCGATCAGGAAAAGCATCGGTCCGCCCAGGACAACGAGGATCCACGCCGCGTTGGTGTGCCCGAACGGATGTTCGATCACGATTTCATACCCGACGGCAACAGCGACGATCCCGGCCACCATGAGTACGTGCGCGAGGAAAGCCTCTCGGATGAGATGCGCGGGCTCCGCGGCAGCTCTGATGGCTTCGGGCAACAGTTGGCCCGCCCTGAAAATGTAGACGCGAAACAGGAGCACGGTCGTGATGAATGAGACCGCGAAGGCGGCTGCGGCTCCTCCCTGCCGGAACGAGGTGTCACTGTAGGCCGACCCGGTCGTCAGAATAAGTTCACCGAGGGCGATGATGAAGAATTGTCGGTAACGCTCGGAAAGGTATTCGGCCAGGACGGGCCACTGCCGTTGGGTGGGGCGGGACCAGGGCGCGGGATAGAACAGCAGCAGTGCCGTGCCGTCGATGGCGATCGCGAGCGTCCACAACAGGCTGCGGGCCAGATCCGTCACGATCGCGCCGGCGATCCACGGCACGGCCGACAACGTGAACCAGAAGAACACTCCAGCTGCTCGGCGCTGAGCTTCGTGGCCGCGCAGTATCGGCACGATGACCAGGCCACGGATGACGTGAACCGCGACGTACGCACCGGCGAAGGCCAGACTTCTGTCACCGAACGCGTGCGGCACGGCGACTGCCATCACCAGCGCGCCGAGCATGGCCGTGTAGACCAGCACCTGAAGCTGGGGCCGCTGCGGATCGTAGAGGTCGGTGACCCACGCCGTGACGAACCACAGCACCATGAAGGCCAGCAGCAACAGCAGGGTCTCGCCGGCCTCGATGAGGACGACTCGCTGCTCGGTGAGTTCCTCAACCAGCCGCTGCGAGACCCGATTGAGGGCAAAGATGAAGACCAGGTCGAAGAAGAGTTCCAGAAGGCTTGGTCGCTGCGGTTGCCCGGGTTTCCGAAGCAGCGCTGCTGCCCTTGTCGACATGGGCCGCCCATTCCTGCCGGCTTCGCCTTCCCGGGTAATTGGTACCACGCCGGGCCGGTCGTCGAGTCGATACCCGAAGAATGCCCGGCGAACATGCCCGCCCGGATGTCGACCTCGCGCTACGAGCACGGGATTGCATCTTCCTTCGCCGGGTACGCCCGTTGCGCCACACGGGCACCCTCGGATCACCCGAGCGGGTCGGTGTGAGCCTCGTACACGCCGGGGGGCCGGTACCGGATGGATCAGCGAGACGGGGGCGGGCGCGCTGGGGCTGACGGCCTGGTGGAACTGCGGGTGCACGGGGTGTCCGCCACCGGCCCGGATGACCTGCTGGATCGACCGCACGTGCAGCAGGTGGCGGGTGACCACCGGGGCGGCTTCTACCGGCCGCGAGCGGTAGACCACGAGGACAGCGAGGCGGGCGCGGTGACGCTCGAGGCCTACCGCTGGAACAACCTGCCCGCTGGCAACGCGGTGCGAACGTTGTCGATGGTGATCCTGCTGCCCTTCATGCTGATCAACCTCGCCATCTGGATGCGTCCGGCCGGAGCCGGCGGCGACCCGGTGATCAAGGCCCTGTGCCGGTTGTTGGCGCTCACCATGACCTCGATGTACGTGCTGAGCATCGTGGGGGTCGCCCTGGATGTGATCGCGTGGAAGTGCATGTCCTCACCGGAGTGCCTGGCCGGACGTAGCTGGCTCTCCTGGCTCGGGGGGCGTCCTGCCGGACTGCGCCTGGCCGTGCTCGCACTGGCACCGGCTGCGGCCATCAGCCTGGTGTGGGGGCTCAGCGCGCGCCCGGCGCTTCCCTCTGACGCCTTCCGCGCGGCCGACCACCCTCGTGCGGCGGACCGGCTCACCGCCGTCGGCCGGTGGGACAATGAGCCACTGGTGGCACGACTGCGCTCGATTCACGTCGCGGCGGCGTTTGCCACGCTGGACCTCAGCCTGCTCGCGGCCCGGTCCGCACAGGGTATGTCGATCGGCACCGTCGCGCTGACGGCGGCTGCCGGACTTCTGTTGATCACATGCGCGGTTCTGCTCTGCACCCCACCCCTGACCACGCCCACGGAGCTGCGGCTCGACCGGTTGGCCAGCGCGCTACGCACGATCACCCTCGGTCTGACCGCGCTGGTCTGGATCCTCGTTCTGACCAGCTCGGCATGGCCGGAGCGGAACGGACTGCCCGGCTACAACCTGACCGTCGTCGGGCTGTTCATCGGTCAGACAGTGCTGCTTGCTGCCCTGGGGGTGGTGCTGTTCTGGCATCGGGGTCGAGATCCGAATGTCGCGCCCGCCCTCGGGCTCGGCGCCCTGGCGACCTCCGTAGCCGCGATCAGTCTGGCGATCACCTTCTCCGCTGAGCTGGTCTATCGGGTGTCCGACGTTCTGAACAGGGGCGCGCCCACCGCCGAGGCGTTGATAACAAGCCCGCCACGTGCGTGCATCTGGGCGATTCTCGGCTTCTCGCTGGCGGTGCTGGTGACGCTGGCCGTCGCCGCGGTGGTGTCGGTGGCGTCACGGCCGGGACGGATCCGGGCCGCGTCGGCAATCGTTGCTCGTGACTTCCCGGACGCGCCGCCCGATGCCGCACCGCGACTGCGCCAGGTGCGCAAGACCTTGGCCCGCGCCCGGTTCACCGAGCGGCTGTTACCGCTCGCGGTGCTCTACGCCTGCCTCGCCGGGATCGGTATAGCAGCGGTCGCGCTCGGCCTGCTGCCGACGCCTCCCGGCGAACTGGTCCAGCGCTACGTCGGGTTGCCGATCAGCTTCGTCAACTTCAGCATCGGTGTCGGCAGCTATCTGATCGCCGCTCTCATCGTCGGCACGGTCCTCGGTGGAATCTTCGCCCATCGCACCCCGTGGTTCCGCCGGTACGTCGGCGTGCTGTGGGACCTGGGCACGTTCTGGCCCAGGTCCGCGCACCCGTTCGCGCCACCGTGCTACGCCGAACGGGCCGTTCCCGAACTGACCTGCCGGATCACCCACCTCGTCGACTCCGGTAACGCGGTGGTGCTCACCGGGCACAGCCACGGCTCCGTCCTGCTCGCCGCGACGGTGCTCCAACTGCCGCCGCGGGTCACCGACCGGGTCGGGCTGCTGACCCACGGGTCGCCCCTCCGACGGTTGTACGCCCGCCTCTTTCCCGCGTACGTCAACGACGAGGTGATCCACGAGATCGCCGACCGGGTGGACTGGCGGTGGGTGAATCTGTGGCGGGACACCGACCCCATCGGGGGTCGCGTCTTTCCGCCGCAGGGCCCCGACAAGGCACCCTCGGCGTGCGACCGGGAGGCGACGGTGGACCGACGGCTTCGCGACCCGTACGCCGTCACACCTCCGTCCGGCGACATCTTCCCGCCACCGATCAAAGGACACCGGCCCTGCGAATCGGAGAAGGCGTTCACTGACGCGGTGCGCCACCTGGCCGACCAGATCCGCTGAGCAAGCGGTCGCGCGCCGGCTGCTCCGCGTCGTTCTCCGGGCCCGCCGTCCGGGCTGCCTGAGGTCTTGCCTGCACTGCTCAGAAGTCGGGCCACGAGTAGCGGACAGCCGACACCGGAGCACAATGTAGCCGACTGTGACCATCAGATCACCACGCGCACACTCCTCTCCGACATGTTCCCGTCGACTGGAGGAACAGATGCGTCTCCGATCGTTCGTCACCACGGCACTGGCCGCCGTCCTGGCCGCCGGCGCACTCGCGCCGCCCACACCGGCCGCGGCGGCCACCGCCGACCGCTGGGGCTTCGCGTACGTCAAGGACCCCACAGTGCCGGTCTGGACCGTGCTGGACACCAGCCGGCAGTGGGGCAGCTGGAAGACCGCCTTCCCAGCCGCCTGGGCCGACGGCATCAAGCTCGCCCCCGGCCGGTTCCAGGTCCGTTTCCCGCAGATCGGTGCCAGCTCACGCGGCGTGCCGCACGTGACCCCGGTGAACCGGACCGGTCACTACTGCGAGGTGGTCCGCTGGTTCCAGTCCGGCACCGACGAGATCGTCGACGTGCAGTGCCACAAGCCGGGCGGCACGCGCGACGACACTCCGTTCACAGTGCTCTGGACGACCAGCTCGGGCGTGCTGCCGGCCGGAACCTCCCACGCGTACGTGCAGTGGAGCAGCGGGCTGGTGGCGCAGTCGTACAACTCCACCGGTGGCGTGAACACGGTCGGGCCGCTGGGCGTCGGGCAGTACCTTGTGCGGCTGCCCGGGGTGGGATTGGCCGATCTGCTTGCCGGCAACGTGCAGGTCACCGCCGTACAGCCGAACGCCGGTCCCCGCCGCTGCAAGGTCTACTCCTGGAGCGCGGTCGGCACCGGCGTGCAGGTGTACGTCTTCTGCTACGACCAGGCGGGCGCGTTCATCAACACCGACTTCGCCCTCTCGTACCACCGTCGGCGGCCGGTGATCGGCTCCCTCGGCCCACCCTCGTACTTCGGCTACCTCGGTACCGCCGTCGGCGGGCCGACAAACGACAACTCGGTGCTCGGCGTCGGCGCGAACACCGTGGCGCCGCTGGCGCCCTCGGGCCGCTACCTGGCGACCTTCCCGCAGATCGGCATCAAGGAGACGCACGCCCAGGTGGTGGCGCAGGGCGCCGGCAGCAACTACTGCCACCTCACCCAACCCTGGCCGTACACCACCAACGCCGACGTCGACGTGATCTGCTTCGACAACACCGGCGCGGTCACCCCGCACAGGTTCCTGGCCACCTTCACCTCCCGGCTCTGACGCCGGGCCGCGCCGGCGGTAGCGCTTCCGTTGCTGCCGGCGCGGTCGTGGCCCGGCGCTCGTGGTGGATCGTCGACCTGGGATGTGTGGACCAGACGGCGTCCGACGAGCGACCGGCTGCGGCCCGAGCTAGCCGGCGGTCGCCTCCCGCTGGATCTGCTCGAACTGGGCGGCCATCGCGGCGGCCAGAGTCTGCGCGGCGGACAGTGGGCGAACCATGACCGTGAACTCGTCGATCAGACCGGTTTCGTCCAGGTGCAGGAAGTCGCAACCTTCGACGACGACGTCGCCAATCCTCGCCTCGAACACCAGCGCGTGATCGCGGCCCCCGTCACCGCTCAGCTCACGGGTGTATCGGAAGTCCTCGAAGACCCGCAGCACGCCGCGCAGGATCGCCGCGGTGATGGCCTTTCCCGGGTAGGGCTTGAACGCCACCGGACTGCGGAAGACCACGTCGTCGGCAAGGGCTGCCGTGATGGCATCGGGATCGCGTGCTTCAACTGCCGCGCGGAAGTCGATCACCACGCCAGCGTACGGGGTCTTCGCGGCAGCCGCGTGCCCAGTACTCGTCGAGCCTGCACCGCGCAGCAGCCTGGTGTGGCAGGCGGGACGGCCCGGCGATCGTCGGCCCTCCGCGGAGGTTTGATCGCCGGGCCGCCCCGGTGACGAGCCGCGCAGGGCGGCCCGTCGATCAGCCGGTCAGAGGCCGGCGGCGTGCGCGGCGGCGGTACCGCCGACCACAGGCAGGACGATGTTGCTGCTCTTCAGAGCGACCTGCAGGTTCGCGGCGGTGGTGTCCGCCTGGCTGGAGTACTGCGGGTAGCTGGCCACGATGATCACGCCGATCCGGTGGCCGGGCTTGAAGACATAGTCCTCGGGCAGCAGCGGGAAGCTGAAGTTGTACGACTCCCCCTGCACCAGCGGCACGGCGACGCGGATCGACTGCCGGTTCTGGGCGTCCATGATGCCCTTGGTGACCAGCTCGTAGTCGGCCGTGGCCACCCGCTTCGCGGTCTGCTTGTAGCAGCCGTCGTCGGTCGGGCTGCTCTGGCCCCAGCAGTCCTCAGTGGTCAGGGTGATGATGCCCTCGCCGGAGGCCCGGTGCGCCACCCGCTCGTCGGTGCCGTAGTCGACCAGGATCGCCCCGAGGTTGGTGTCGGTCTGGTCGGCGGAGGCCCGCAGTTGCACTGTGGGTGTGCCGGAGATGTGCAGCGGCGCGGAGAGTGGCGCGGAGAGGAAGGCCAGCCGGTTGGGCTGCACCACGTCCGGGTTGAGGATCATGGTGTTCTGGCTCTGCGTGCGGCTGTCCTGGAACGCCCCGGGCGCCGGCTTCGCGGTGGGCACCAGCCCGAGACCGCCCGCGCCGGTGGTGGCGGGCTGCAGGAACACCTCAGTGTCCGCCTTGCCGGGGATCGGCCAGTCGGCGTGGGTCTCCCACACGTCGGCGGAGCGCTCCAGGTCCACCCGCGGCTCGTCCATGATGCCGTTGGCGACGTTCTGCAGCCAGAAGTCGAACCACCGGTGCAGCGTCGACACCCACACCGCGCGGCGCGAGTCGAACGGGTCGACGTGGCCCTCCTGCGACAGCCACAGCTTGCGCGGCACGTTGTTCTCCGCCAGGGCATACCAGAACTTGCTGAAGTGGTCCGGCCGGACGTTGTCGTCGTTGAGGCCGTGGTAGAGCAGCACGCTGGCGGTGACGTTGGGGACCTTCTTGACGTAGCTGCGCTCGTTCCAGAAGGCCGTGTAGTCGCCGTGCTCGTCGCCGTCGGCGGCGCCGATCGCGTCGCGCACCGGCTTGCAGTAGTCCCGCCGCTCGGGGTTGGTGACCGTGTTGGCCAGCGACGACACGTAGCTGTTGCCACGGGTGACCACGCCGTTGCTGCGCACGTAGTCGTAGTACTCGGTCGGTCCGCTGATGGGCACGACAGTGGTCAGGCCCTTCACGCCGGTCACCGCCGTGGCCATGGCCAGCGAGCCGTCGTACGACTTGCCGATCATCCCCGTCCTGCCGTTGTGCCAGTCGGCCTTGACGACCTCACCGGCGGCGTTACGGGCGGTGGCCCGGCCGTTGAGCCAGTTGATGGCCTGCTTGGCGCTGAGGTTGTCCTGGTTGGCGTTGGTGGTCGGGCAGCCGGTGGAGTTGTTGGTGCCGACCATGTCCAGCAGGATGACCGCGTAGCCGCGCGGCACGAAGTAGTTGTCGTAGAACAGCGGCCACTTGTCGAGCAGCCCGTCGCCGTCGAGGTCCGCCTTGCACTCGGACTCGTTGCCTCGGCAGACCGTCGAGTAGTAGGGGCTGGCGTCCATCACCACGGGGGCCTTGAGCCCCTGCGCGGTGGCCGCCGGCCGCATCAGGTCGAACGCGATGATGTCGCGCAGACCGTCGTTGTCGCTGTCGAAGGTGGAGTCGATGAACAGGCGTTCCCGAATGGCGTCGGCGTAGCCGAACACCGGCTGGGTGACGCCGTCCTGCACGACGATCGACGGCGGGCCGTCCGCCGCCTGCGCCTGCGGCGCCGCACCGAGGGCGGCGAGCACAGTCGCGGACAGTACGGCCACGCCTGTGCGCCAGCGCGTTCCCACTGTAGGCATGCAATCTCCTTGATGTGTCCGAGGCTGCGTACGCTACGAGCCGACGGCCTTGTGCCACCACCTGCACGTGTAGGAACTTCACCGGGTGTGGTTCGACGGGGCGCGGCCCTCGTCGGCGGGCAGCCGCGCTCGGGGTACGGAAGTGCCTCGGTGCGGCGCCGGCCGGTGCCGGGTCGGCGCCGCACCGAGGTGCTGGGGGACGGGACTATGGCTGGTCGGCCAGCACCAGTTCCCGCAGCCGCCGGTCGAGTGTGGGGGCGTCCAGGCCGCCCGGCCAGCCGCGGAGCAGGGCGCCGCCCTTGGCCACCAGCACGACGGCCGGGGGCTCCCGCACCGCGTACGAACGCCAGATCGTCTGCTGGTCGTCCACGACGATCGGGTACTCCACCCGGTGAGCGCGGAGGTAGTCCTGGACCTCGTCGGCCTGGTCCGCGCCGGCCACGCCGACGAAGACCACCCGGTCCCGGTAGCTGCGGGCCAGATCACTGAGGGCGGCCTGGTTGCTGGCGCAGGTGGTGCACCAGGAGCTGAAGAAGGTGAGCACGACGGGACGCTGCGCCCACAGCTCGGCGGCGGCGAACGGTGTGCCGTCGGTCAGCGCGCCGGTGAACGCCGGGGCGGCCGGGGCGGTGCCGGGCACCGGCCGCAGCGCCAGGTCGGCGGGGACCGGCCCGGGCAGCGCCGTCGCGCCGCCGGCGGGCGTCGGCGCGCGCTCGGGATCGGGCGTGCTGCATCCGCCCAGCAGCGCCGCCGCGAGCAACAGCGGCAGGAGTGCCCGCCTCATGAGGGGACCACCGCCACCAGCGCCGGGCCCTCGCTGGTGTCCGGCGTCAGGTCGAGTGCCGGCTGGCCGTCCACCTCCAGTCGGTACGAGTCCCGCTGCGGCACGCGCACACCGACGGCGAACTCGCAGTAGGTGGGCAGGCGCTCGACCCCCAGGTCCTCGGCGAAGGCCGCCACGGCGGTCCCCGCCGGCAGCCGCCCGCTGGCCAGCGCCGCTCCGTCGGGGTCGAGCACGCGGAACGATGCCCGGTTGTGGAAGTGCTGGTAGGGACCGGTCCCGGCGCAGTCCACGCCCGCGGCCCGGATGTTGATGTCGCGAACAAGGACCCGGACGGTCGTCGGGGAGACCGCCTCCTCGGCAGCGCCGACGGCACCGCAGCCGGTCGCGCCGGCCAGCAGCAGGGGCAGCAGAGCCATGGTGCTTCGCCGCACGTCATCCTCCTTCCGTCCGCCTGCCGGGTCCGCGGCGGCAGGCCGCCGCGGACCCGGCAGGAACGGGGTCAACCTTGGGCGTCGATCAGGACTTCTCGACCCGGCACTGCTTGGTCTCCGTCTTCGTCGGGTCACTCTCCGAGGTCGCGGTGAGCTTCACGAAACCGGTGGTCGCGGCGGCGGCGGTGGCACCCACCGACACCTTGACAGTGGTGGCCTTACCGAACTGCGCGGTGGCGAGCTGGTTGGGCACCCAGGTCCGCCAGCCCTTGCCAGCTACCTCCGCCGACAGGCGGTAGACGTCCGACTTCAGGTACGCGCTGACGTTCTCCGGGTGCTGCTGGCCGCCGGCCGAGTACGAGCCGGTGTTGGTCAGCTCGAACGAGCAGGTCACCCCGCGGTTGGTCGGCTTGCCGCCGCCGGTCACCTCGCCCTTGCCCAACGTCACGCCGTGACTGCTCGGCCCGCCGGTGCCGTCGAGCGAACGCACCGCCACGGTGTAGGAGAGCGAGCCGGCCGAGTCCCGCTTGAGGTCGATGATGTAGAAGTGCAGTCGGTTCGCCTCGTCGACGTACTCGTACTGGCTGCCGGTGTCCGCGCCGGCGTGGAACAGCGCGTCGGAGAGCTGCCGGTAGTCCCCCATGGTGATCTTCTGCGGGGTGCCGTCGGGGCGGTAGAAGTCGATCATGTTGATGTCCTGCGGGTTGGCGTCCACCACCCACTGGAACGGCGCGCTGTCGGCGTTCTTCGTCTTGCTGACCAGCACGCCGCTGTCCGGGGTGAAGGAGTCCGCGCCCATCCGGTCGACGACCTCGACTGTGTAGTTGTTGAAGTTGCCACCGTCGCACAACGGGTCGGTGGTGACACCGCACGTCGGCGACAGGTCCTTGTTCAAGGCGATGTTGACGCCGCTCAGACCCTTCGGGCCGGCGTCGACCGCCCGAGCCGTGACCTGTGCGACCACCAGGCCCGAGGAGGCCAACGACTCCCGCGACAACCGCAGCACGTGCTCCTCACCGAGCAGGCCGATCTTGAGCTTGTCCCGCAGGGTGTGCAGCGAACCCATCGAGCCGCCGTTGGTCGGCGGGATCTGCCAGCGGGTGTGCGGACCGCCCGGGCCGTTGAACGACCCTCGCGACATCATGCTCCAGATCCCGGTGTACGCCCTGCGCAGCGGCTCGCCGTACGGGTTGTTGTAGTTGTCGCCGATGCCCAGCAGATGGGACAGCTCGTGGGCGTAGACGCCCATGCCGGAGCTCTCCCCCTGCGTCGAGGAACCGCCGCCGGCGTTCGGCCACAGTGTCGCCGCCGCCTTCCACGAGGTCCAGTCCACGTAGCGGGTCTTCGCCCAGTTCGGCAGGTTGGGGTCCGGCGGGCCCCAGGCGTCCGGCACGTCCTCCTTGTTCTGGAAGATCATTTGCCCGAACTCCTGCCAGGTCGACGACTCGTCCTGGCCGGCGCTGAGGATGAACACCAACTCGTACTGGTTGGCGACCTCCTCGCCGACGGCCGCCCGCCAGGCGCCCAGGCCGTCGGTGCGGATGTTCTTGCCGCACACGTCCCCGCTCGGGCAGGCGCCCGGGTTGAACCCGTTGTCCAGCCCGTACTGGTAGGACTTGGCCGGCATCTGGTACGGCCCGAACCCGGTGAGGTCGACGCCGTAGCGGCCGTTGGAGTCCTGCATCCAGTACTCGTGCAGGGTGTGACCCTTGTTGAGGGTGTTCGGGGTGTTCAGGAAGTCCTGGTAGAACTTCGGCACGTCCGCCCGGGGGATGTTTGTCGCGACGGACTGGGGGTTGCCGAAGACCGTCGATCGGGCCCGCTGGGAGACCGCGAACGTCTCGTCCGGATAGTCGAGGGCCACCAGGGCGATCTTGAAGTTGCGGACCGAACCGGACACGCTCGGGTCGGCCCAGTTCTTGCCGGGCACGGCCTTGTAGTCGTTCCAGGTCATCGTGTCCGGGTTCTGCCAGGCCTGCGGATCGAGGACCTGGAACGGCGCGGTGCCGCCGGCCGGGTTGGCCGGGGCCGCGGCGGCCTGCGCCGCCCCGGTAGCCACGAGCGTGGTCACCACGGCGGCGGCCAGCACGGCCCGCCTCAGCCGGGCTCGGTTGGGGGTACGGTGCACGAAACCACCTCTCGTCGGAGGAAACGCGGTGCCGGCGCCCCGGCGGGGGCTTTCGCGAAGCGCCTGTCAGCAAGCCGCGCAGCGAATCTAGGAGGGCGGGTCGGTGCCGGTCACCGTGCAGATGTCGGCAGGTGAGCCGGCCACTTCCGACACCTGAAGGACCGACGCCCCCGACGGCTCAGCCAGGGGAGGCTCCGGAGGCCGGTTCGGTGGTCGCCGCCAGGGCCCTCCGCACGTCCCGGCGTACCCGGTCGACGGCGGCCTCGGACAGGGGTCCGCGCGGCGGGCGGCACCGCCCACCGAACCGTCCGGCGCACTCCATGGCGAGCTTGACGGCCTGCACCGACTCGGGCCGGGAGGCCCAACCGAGGATCGGGTGCAGTTCGGCGTAGAGCGGCAGCGCCCGGCCCAGGTCGCGGGCGACGCACAGCTCGTACAGGCGCACGGACTGGCGGGGCAGCGCGTTGGGCAGGGTGGCGACCCAGCCGGTGGCGCCGCACAGCACCAGCTCTAGCACCACGTCGTCGGCGCCGACCAGCACGTCGACGTGGGGGCAGAGGTCCCGCAGGCGATGCAACCTGCGTACGTCGCCGGTGACCTCCTTGACCGCGACGATCCCGTCGATCTCGGCTACGGTCGCCAGCAGGTCCGGTGTGAGGTCCAACCGGGTGTCGGACGGCTCGTTGTGCGCGACCACCGGCAGGCCGACCGCCGCCACCTCCCGATAGTGGGCGACCACGTCGGCGGGGCGGGCAGCGGGCCCTTCGGGTGGCCGCGCCAGCACGCCGTGGGCACCGGCCTCGGCGGCCTGCTCCGTCCAGCGGCGGGCCTGTCTGCTGCCGTAGCCACCGACGCCGGGCACCACCGCGCAGCCGGGCGGCGCGGCCTGCACCGTCGCCTGAACCACGGCGGCCCGCTCGTCGTCGGTGAGAGCCCGGTACTCCCCCACCGACGCGCACGGCGCGACCCCGTGGCACCCCTCGGCAGCGAGCCAGCGGACGTGTTCCTGGAGCTTGTCGACGTCGACCGACAGGTCGGCGCGGAACGGCGTGGTGATGGAGACCAACACGCCCCGCCAGGGCCTACCAGTTCCCACTCGCAAGCCCCCTCTCCGCCGGCACCGCCAGGTGTGGCTGCGCCGACGCGATCCGTACCGGAACCCTAGGAACGTCCGCCGTCGCGGTCTTCGGACAGATGCCGGAACAGCCGCGTCACCGCCCGTCTTTTTGTCGTGACTTCAACAGTGGACCTTGCGCGATGACCCATCGGCACCGGAGGGTAAGGACTGGCGGTCGCGCGATCCCTGTCACGCAGCGCAACCAGGGGAGTTATATGCACGGTGAGCTCCAGCGAATCGTGGACGCCGTCGCCGCCCGGGTGGGGCGACCCGCCCTCATCGAGGATCGCCGACAGCGGGTGGTCGCCTACAGCGAGCACGACGGTCCGATGGACGACGTCCGGCGGACGTCGATCCTGCGCCGGCAGACGACGCCGGAGGTGATCGCCTGGTTCCGGGACATGGGCGTGCTCACGGCTCACGCGCCGATCCGCACCCCCGCGTGCGCCGAACTGGACCTGCTGGCAAGGGTGTGCGTGCCGATCCGGCACGACGACCTGCTGCTCGGGTTCGTCTGGTTCATCGACGCGGACGGTTCGATGACCGATGCCGACATCGCCACCGCGACCGGCCCCTTCGCCGACCTGTCGCTGGCCCTGTACCGGGAGAACCTGCTCGGTGAGCTCGCCTCCCAGCGGGAGACCGAGGCCACCCGTACCCTGCTGGTGGAGAGCCGGCAGGCGCGCGAGCACGCGGCGCGGGCGCTGCTGGAGGAGGGCGTGGTGGTCGCCGACGGGTTGACTGTCGCGCTCGTCGCCCAGCTCGTGCCGGCCGCCGGGCGGCAGCCCGACGAGGTGGCCCGGATCGCCCTGGAACAGGCCCTGGTCAACACCCGCCGCTGGATCGGCGTGCGGGAGACGCTGCACCTGGTCTGGCACGACCACGGGGTGCTGCTGGTCTGCGGCGACCGGGTCGCCGGCCGACCCTCGCCGGAAGCCTCCGCCGGGCACCTCAACGACGCGCTGGGCACCGCGACCCGGGGCCTGGCGTCGGTGGACCGGACGGTGACCGGGATCGGCCAGCCTCGTGCCGGGCTGTCCGACGCTGTGGAGTCCTACCAGGAGGCCGCGCAGGCCGCCCGGGTCGGCACGCAACTGCCCGCGCTGGGCGGGGTGGTCTCCTGGGCCGGCCTCGGCATCTACCGGGTGCTGTCGCAACTGGACGCTCAGCACCTCGCCGTCGCGGGCGTCCATCCCGGGCTGGAGCGGTTGCTGCGCGACGATGCCCACCAGGTGCTGCTGGAGACCCTGGAGGCCTACCTGGACCTGGCGGGCAACGCGCACGCCACCGCCGAGAAGCTCCGCTTGCACCGGACGACCCTCTACTACCGGCTGCAACGGGTGGAACAGCTCGCCGGGACCGACCTCAAGGACGGCAACGAACGACTGTGCCTGCACCTGGCCATGAAGCTCGGTCGGCTCACCGGCCACTACCGCACGCCGTGACGCCGCCGCCCGCCGGTGGGGCACAGCGGACAGCAGCGGCTGGTCTCAGCGGCCGTCGGGATGGTCCCCGGCGTTCCTCGTCAGACGAGGCGGGTCATCCACCCGTACGGGTCGGCGGCCCGACCGTACTGGATGTCGAGCAGGTGGCGGCGCAGCCGCATGGTCACCGAGTCCTCGGCGCCGGCCTTCGAGGCCGTCACCTCGCCACCTTCCCAGACCAGGCGCCCGACCGGCGTGACCACGGCGCCGGTGCCACACGCGAAGACCTCGGTGATCGCGCCGGAGGCCACACCCTCCTGCCATTCCCTGATCTCCACCGGGCGCTCCTCGACCTGCAGGCCCAGATCCTTGGCGAGGATGAGGATCGAAGCCCGGGTGACGCCCTCGAGGATCGTGCCGAGTGCCGGGGTGACTATCCGTCTGTCGGCAGTGATGAAGTAGAGGTTCATGCCGCCGAGCTCCTCCACGTAGCGGCCCTCGGCGGCGTCCAGGAAACAGACCTGCTCACAGCCGTGCTCGGCGGCCTCGACCATCGGCGCCAGGCTGGAGGCGTAGTTGCCGCCGCACTTCGCCTCGCCCGTGCCGCCCCGCGCCGCCCGGGTGTACTCGGTGGAGAGCCAGATGGAGACCGGCTTGACGCCACCGGAGAAATACGCGCCGACGGGGCAGGCGATCACCATGTAGGTGATCTCCTTCGCCGGGCGAACCCCCAGGAACGGCTCAGAGCCGAACATGAACGGCCGCAGGTAGACGCTGTATTCGTCTTCGTCCGGCACCCACACCTGATCCGCACGGACCAGTCCTTCGACCGAGGCCATGAAGTCCGGCACCGGCAGCTCGGGCAGTGCCAGCCGCCGGGCGGACCGGGCGAAGCGCTCGCCGTTGGCGTGCGGCCGGAACGACCAGATCGAGCCGTCTCGGTGCCGGTACGCCTTCATGCCCTCGAAGATCTCCTGGGCGTAGTGCAGTACGGCCGCCGCGGGGTGCATGAGGATCGGACCGAAGGGGATGATCTCGGAGTCCTGCCAGCCGCCGTCGGGCCTCCACACCGCCCGTGCCATGTGGTCGGTGAAGTGCGTGCCGAACCCCGGATTGGCCATGATCTCGGCTCGCCGCTGCGCGCTCGCCGGGCTCGGATTCTGGTGCAACGGGAACGACAGGCTCATCGCCGGGTCCTCTCAGGGGCCGCATCCCTGGGCGCTCAGGTCACCGAGCACGAACACGCAGGGGAGGTTGTCGGATGACGGCTGAAGAATACCGACGGTGCTGTCACCGACAGTAGACAGACCGAGGCGAGAGCTACCTCCCCGTCACGCCGCCCGGCATCCCGATCCAGATACGGGTCAGGGCCGGAGCCACCAGGGGCTGGTGTAGGCCACCGCGAAGTCGTTACACAGGTGGCCGACTGGGCCGGGGGTGGCGTTGGGCACCGACGGGTCGGAGATCCGGAGCACCACCCAGTCGCCGTCGGCGACGTTGAGGGGCACTGTGAAGTCGGTGACCTGACCGTTGACGGTGTCGATGACGTCGACGACGGTCGGCGCCGAGGTGCCGGGACGGAGGACCTGGATCCGCAGGGGCTTGCCGTCCCAGGCCGAGCCGCGGTCCAGGTCCAGCAGGAACCGTACGTCGCCGGAGGTCACGTTCAGCACCCCACCCATGCGTACACCGTTGGCGGTGGCGTCCACCCGTAGACCCGAGACGCGTGTGGCGAAGGAACGGCGGGCGGCCATCGCCTCGAACACCGCGGCGCGGGTGTTCTCGGCGACCCACAGTCCGCTGCGGCCCTTACCCTCGTGGAAGCCCCAACTGGTGCCGTGCTCGTCGGTGACGCCGGTCAGAGCCGGCCGCCAACCGGCGTTCAGGCAGGCCACCAGCGGCGACGTCGCACCCGACGACCAGCCCTCGAAGAGAAAGTCGTCGGTCCGGTTGAACATCTCCAGCCCCACGAGTTGATCGCGGGCCGAGGCGTTGAAGGAGAAGTTGTTGAACCGGCCCGCCTCCCGACCGGGGTGGTTGAAGCTCGCCAGACCCCCGGGTCGGCCGGTGAGCCAGTTGTACAGGCTGCCGGGGCTGCTGGCCCGCAACAGGTCGGCGAAGTCGGAGGTGTTCCAGACGTTGATGTGCCCCTGCAACGGGTGCGACCACTCGAACCCGCGGACAGCGGTGAACTGACCCGGGTCGTTGGCGGCGTTGGCCAGGTCGCCGGTGGTCCGCCACTCGGACGAGCTGAGCCCGTCGATGGCGAAGAGAGTGGCGTGATCGGTCAGGGCCGCGACGTCCAGACCGGCCTCGCGCATCGACGCGAATGCGGCTTCGGCGCTGCCGTCACCGTCGGACATGACAGTGTGGTTGTGCATGTCCGTGTGGACCAACGTCGTGCCCTGGGTGATTCGGGATGACCGGCTGGCGCCGGCCGCCGCGGTCGGAGCGCCGGCCATCGTCGTATTGGCCGCCCTGGCGGCGGTCGGCAGCGCGGCCAGCATCAGCGTGCCGCCAGCACCGGCCAGAAGCGCCCGTCGGCCGAAGCCTGCGGGGAGATCAACCTGGCCGTACGGCGCGTCGTCGTCGGATCCGTGGTCAAGATGGCAGTGGTGTGGGTGATGTCCCATCATAGGGATATTGATGTAGATAGTTTTGTCTGGGACGTCAAGCCGAGTCGTCGGTCAGACGAACACCTCGTTACGCCTCGAACCGCAGCGGCCTCACCACGGCCGGCGGTGCGCCATCCGATCGGAGCGCGACATGTGCGCCCCGTCTCGCCAGTTCGCGGCGCGAGGCGATGCCGAGCTTGCGGAAGATCTTGCGTAGGTGATAGTCCACGGTGCTCGGGCTGATGAACATCTGTGCCGCCACCTCGCGATTGGAGGCACCGCCCGATACCCTCCGTGCGATGTCCCGCTCCTGGCTGGTCAGGCAGCGGCTCTGGGTGAAGTGGTTTGTCGTATCGTCACCGGCCAGCCTGCTGCGCAGTTCGCGGCGTGATGCGACGCCGAGCCGGTGGAACACTCCGCGCAGGTGATGTTTGACGGTGTGGGTGCTGATGACCAGGTTCGCCGCGACCTCGACGTTTGTGGAGCCGGCCGCCACCAGTAGGGCGATCTGTTCCTGCCGCGGGGTCAGTACCGCATCGGGAAGGGCTCGGGCAGGCTCGGTTACGACGCGGTGCATGGTGCTCCTCGGGCGAGGGTTCGGGGTCTCGACGACGATCCGATCGCACCGCGGTGCACGACGAGTGCAGACTGAGTGCTCGCCCTATCCGCTCAGGACGCGCCCCTCATCAAGCTCAGGCGGGCCCGGACATACGCGACCATTGTCCGGTATGTCTCGGCCTGCTCCATGCCGGCGAACTCGATGAGTTCCCGGAAGCCGTTGTCGGCGATCAGGTTCTCGAACTGCTGGCACCCGCGTTCCGCGCGCACCAGGTCGCCCAGATCGAACGCGGCCCGCGCGAGGATCGCCGCGACGGCACACCGGGGCCCGTCCGACTCACAGATGCCTTCCGTCAATCCCCACTCCGACACCTTCACCGCTTGTTCGAGGCGGCCGAGTTTCCAGGAGGACTCGGCGATGAGCTGCGCGTAGTAGATCTTCAGGTGATCGAGGTGCTGCGCGACGGCAATGGCCAGCCCTTCCTCAGCGAGCCGTGTGCCGGTCTCGAACCGGTCGGACCCCAGGAGCGCTCTCGTGAGTGTCAGCAGCGAGACGGCGAGCAGTTCCTGGTGCCCCGTCTGCCGGGCAAGACCGACCGAGCGTTCGCCGTACCCGTTCGCGGCGTCGTGGTCGCCACGCGACAACGACAGCACGGCGAGGTTTCGCAGGACGTCGGCCTGCCCGGCAAGCTCTCCGGCGCCTTCGAAGATGGACAGGGCTCGACGCAGGTGTTCGTCGGCCTGCGGCAGCGGGGCGAAGACCTCACCGACGGTACGAAGGAGTTCGGCCTCCACCAGCGGCTCACCGAGCACGCTGACCAGATCGAGGATCGCGAGTACGGTCTGTGTCCGGCCCGGGGGTATGGAGTTGCTGCCCGGCGCCGAGGCGGCGAGGACCATGGCCGCCGCGTCACGCCCCAGGCCGTGCGCGAGGGCCAGGTCGATGGTCGCCCACAGCGCGGCGCGTTCCCGCGCGTACCAGGCGGCTGCCTGTGGCACGCTGTCGAACGACTCAGGTGTCACCTCGGACGGCGGTTCGCTGACGTCGCCGACCGGCTGCCGGTGGTGTGTCGCGTACGCGGCGCGGGCCGAGTGCAGGTAATGCGTGATGAGGCGCCGCTCGTACTCGGGTCGTTCCTGATCCTCGTCGAGGAGTTCACCCGCGTAGGCCCGCAACAGGTCGTGCAGCACATACCGCCCGGCCTGCGACTCGTCGAGCAGATTCGCGGTCACCAGTTCCATGAGCAGTGCGCGCGCCTGTGCGCGACCGACTCCGGCGACACTGGCCGCCGACTCCAGCGGGATCCCTGGCCCCGGGTGGACGGCGAGGGCACGGAAGGCCTGCGCCGTCGCGGGGTCGAGGGCCTGGTACGACCACGAGAACACCGATCGGACATCGTCGGTGGAGTCCACGCTGGACAACGCGTCGAGCCTGGCGGACGGCGCGGAGACGTCGTCGACGGCCGCGCTCAATGGCAGGGCCAGATTGAGGGCCACGCGGGCCGCGACGATCGCCAGTGCGAGCGGCAGCCCGGCGCAGAGCGCGATGACCCTCTCCAGGGCCTCCGGGTTCGCTGTGACGCGACGGGCCCCGAGGCGGTTGATCAGAAGCTGACGGGACTCGGCCCCGGTCAGCCGATCAACGTGCAGGTAACGCGCGCCCTCCCGGGTTACCAGGCTCGTCATCCGGTTGCGGCTCGTCACGATGACCAGACAACCCCGGGTGGCCGGCAGCAGGGGGCGGACCTGAGCGGAGTCGCGCGCGTTGTCCAGGAGGATCAGGAGTCGACGACCGAAGAGGCGGCTGCGGTAACGGGCTGCCTGCGCGTCGACGGTCTCCTGCGGTGACGAGACCGCCGGCTCGCCCAGGGACGCGAGCAACGTGGCGAGTGCCTCCTCCGGTGACATGACGCGTCCGTCCGGATCGAGACCCCTCAGGTTCAGGAACAACTGGCCATCGGGGAACTCGCTGGCGATCTGGTGGGCCCAGTGCACGGCGAGCGCGGTCTTGCCGATGCCGCCCATGCCGCCGAGCACGGTGATCACGATGGCCGCGTCGCCGAACGCGTCGGACAGTTGGTCGTCGAGCACGGCGGCCACGTCGTTCCGGCGGACGAAGCCCGCGACCTGCGGCGGCAGCTGCGCGGGCCGGAGAGCCTCGGGCGGGCGCAGTTCCTCCTGGAGGGTCCAGCCGCTGGCGAGCAGTTCCCGGTACGCCTCACGCAGCTCCGGCCCCGGGTCGACCCCCAACTCCTCGGCGAGACGTTGACGGGTCCGCTCGAAGACCCGCACCCCTTCCGCCCGGTGACCGGTGGCCAGGTACGCGCGCATCAGGCACGCCTGTAGCGCCTCGTCCAGGGGCACCGCGGCGGCCACGCTCAACAGTGGGGTCAACACGGTGTCGGCCATGCCGTTGGCGATCGCCGCCTCGCCGGCGGCGAGCGCCACCGCGACGCGCTCCCGTTCGATGGCGACGAACTCCGGTGAACTCGACGCACTGGCCGGAAGGTCGGTGAACGCAGGGCTGCGGCCAAGCTCCAGAGCGGTCAGGTACGCCCGGACGCCGGCCATGACGTCGCCGCCGGCGAGTGCCTCGCGGGCCCGCCGAACCAACTCGCGATACATGGCCAGATCGGAGTCCTCGGTCGCGAGGACCAGCCGGTAGCCCGTACCGGCCGGTAGGAGGTAGCGACCGGTTTCGCGGACGTCCAGGTCCGGTTCGAAGATCCGCCGGATGTGCCCGACGTGCCGGTGGACCTGGTTGGCGGCGCTGGGCGGCGGTTGGTCCTCCCATACGCCGTCGATGATGGCGTCGAGGCTGACCGCGTCACCGCCCGCGGCAAGGAGCTTGGCCAGGATGATCCGCTGGCGCACCGGGCCAAGATCGACGTCCGAGCCGTCCCGCCGGCAGCCGAGACCGCCGAAGACCTTGAACTCGCAGTGGGACCGCGGCGCGTCCGGGGGCCTGCGGTCGGGCGTCGTCACGATTGACATCCTAGGGATGGAAGGGCAGCGGCTTCGCTTTTCGGCCCAGCCTGCGGTCTGCCCCGGCTCCCCCGCATCGCCCACTTCTCGTTGTCCGTCGAGTCGTTCGCCGACAACGGGACTACGTGGTTCGGGTGATTCGCGAAACGGTGCCATCTCCGTACCTTCGGCATGGTTCCAACGCGGAACGCAAGCCCAAGGAGTGCGCATGCCCCATGTCACAGTTGGCTCAGAGGGAGCCGATCCGATCGAGATCTATTACGAGGATCACGGTGCTGGTAGGCCGGTGGTACTCAGCCACGGTTATCCGCTGAGTGGGCAGGCCTGGGAAAAGCAGGTCTCGGCACTGCTCGCGGCCGGTTACCGGGTCATCACGTACGACCGGCGGGGTTGGGGCAATTCCAGCCAGCCCGACGGTGGATACAACGTCGACACGTTCGCCGACGACGTGAACGCGCTGCTCACGAAACTGGACGTACGCGATGCGATCCTCGTGGGTCACTCGATGGGAACCGGCGACGTTGCCCGGTACCTGGGTCGTCACGGCACCGAGCGGGTCGCGAAGGTAGTGCTGATGTCGCCGATCCCGCCGTTTCTCCTGCGGACGGACGACAACCCCGAAGGCGCACCGCAGTCGTTGTTCGACGGGTTCATCCAGGCCGCGCGGGCGGACCGGAACGGGTGGCTCAAGCAGTTCCTGGAGAACTTCTACAACTTTGACGTCTACGGCGGTTCGCTGGTCAGCGACGAGGCGTTCCAGGCGAGTGTGAACGTGGCAGTGGCCGGATCTCCCGTCGCCGTCGTGGCCTGCATCCCGACGTGGCTCACCGACTTCCGCGCCGACCTGCCCAAGATTGACGTGCCGGTACTCGTGATTCAGGGCGACCAGGACCGGGTCCTACCCATCGGGGTCACCGGCCAGCGGCTGTCCGCCTTCATCGCGGATTCGCGCCTGCTCGTCATCGAGGGCGGGCCGCACGCCATTGCCTGGACCCACAGCGATCAGGTCAACGCCGCCCTGCTCGACTTCTGTGCGAAGTGAAGTAAGTCAGTGAAAGGAAACACCGTGAAATTGTTTTCCCGGCGGCGCCTCATCTCCGTGGGCGTGGTCATCGGTGCGCTCACACTGGGTGGTGCCGGTTTCGGCACCGCCCAGGCCTCGACGAGTCACACCCTCCACACGCGGCCCGCAACAGCCAAGCCGACAGTCGTGCTCGTGCACGGGGCGTGGGCGGACGGGTCGAGCTGGGACAAGGTGGCGGCCAAGCTCCAGCACGACGGCTACCGGGTGGTCACGCCGCCGAATCTGCTGTCCGGCGTGGAGAACGACGCCGCCAACCTGCGCGCGTACCTGGACACCATCACCGGACCGATCGTCCTCGTCGGGCACTCGTACGGCGGCATGGTCATCACGAACGCCGCCCGGGGCGACGAGCAGGTCAAGGCCCTGGTCTACGTCGACGCGTACATCCCGGACCAGCACGACACCGTGCTGTCGCTGACCTCGGCCGTGCCGGGCTCGATCTTCGCCGCCGAAGCGTCCACCGTCTTCGACCAGGTCGCGATCCCCGGTGACGACCCGCACAACGTCAACCTCTACGTGAAGCCGTCGATCTTCGGCAAGGCGTTCGCCGACAAGAGCATTTCCGCCAAGGACGTGGCGGTGCTTGCCTCCCGGCAGCGTCCGCTGGCCTTCAACGCGCTGGTCGAGGAGTCCAAGGAGCCGGCCTGGCTCACCATCCCCTCGTGGTCGGTGGTAGGCAAGCAGGACGCCGTCATCCCCGCCGCTCAGCAGGTCGCCATGTCCAGGAGGGCCAAGGCGCACACGATCGAGATCAACGCGCCTCACCTGTCCATGGTCACCGACGCGGGCGCGGTCACCAACCAGATCGAGGCCGCCGCCAAGGCGACCGACTGACACGACGACCCGACCGACACGACGGCCGGCCGTGGTATCGCTCACGCGATGCCACGGCCGGCCTTTCCGCCACCCCGCGCTCTGGGTGCTGCCGGGTTCAGGAGACCGTCAGGCGGTCGTCCGGGCCGCCTCCAGGATGACCTCGGTTACCTCGCCGGGATGCGAGATCAGGCCCAGGTGACCGGCGTCGATCCGGGTGATGTCGGCGCCCGCCCGCTTCATCATCTCTTCCTGGCGGGCCGGCGGGATGACCCGGTCCTCGGTGCCGATGACCGCCCACACCGGGATCGTCTTCCACGCCGGCTCGGTGGCCGGCACCCCCAGCGCGCTCGTGGCCAGAGCGGTCTGGGTCACGGCGAGCACCTCCGCCTGCCGCCGGGGCAGACCGTTGGCGAAGCCGGGGATGAACACCTTCGGCAGGACGTACGCGTCGGCCGCGCCCTCCGGGGCGCCGGGGAACGGTACGAGCTTGAAGACGCTCGTGGGGTCGGTCAGGGCCGGTTCGAGAATCGAGCCGGAGCCCGCGGTGAGCTCTTCCACGGTCTCCCCCTTGTTCGGGGCGAAGGCGTCGACGAACACGAGTGCCTTGACGTTCTTGTTGCCGGTCGCGGCGTCGCTCGTCACGAAACCGCCATAGGAGTGGGCGGCGATCACGATGGGACCTTCGATGGTGGACAGGAAGTCCTTCAGGTAGCCGCTGTCGATCGACGGCCCCCGGTTGGGTTGCGGCGCGACCTGGACATCGAAACCGCGTGCCTGGAGTCTCTTGACCTCCCCGCTCCAGCTCGAACCGTCCGCCCAGGCGCCATGCACCAGGACGATGGTCGGTCTGGTGCGATGCCCCTCGTCCGGGGTTGGTCGCGCACCGCCGTCCGCGGACACGCCTGGGGCGGCTGAGCCGAGCACCGTCACCAGCGTCGCGGCGGCGAGCGTTGCGGCGATGGTCTTCGGCCGACGTAGCGAGATACCGAGCATGGTCTCTTCTCCCTCGTTGGTCAGTGGATTCCGAACGCGGGCAGATGCGCACAGCCGCTGGCGCGATGACGTGCCTGATCGCCCGACCTCACCGTATTCACGCCAACAGTGAATCTCGGACAGAAGAGGAAAATAACTCAACTTTTACCTTGCGGGAGGACACGCCACCAAAAGGGCCCATGCCCCCTCTCGCGGCGACCGCTCCCCGCCATCTGTAAACAACCCTTGATATTAAGGGTTACGAACGTCAATATGTGGAGGTCGCGGGTCGCCGAAGCCTGGGGAGTGAGCCATGAGAAGACGTCGGATTTTCGCAGCGGTGGCCGGGGCGGCGATGACCGTCACGGCCGCCGTCGCCTTCGTCCCCAGCAGCATGGCGGCCGTACCCTCGGCCAACGCCGTTCCGATGGTCGCCTGCACCGCCCCCGCGTGGGCCGAAGGGCCTACCTACCAGGCGGGCACCCAGGTCACCTACGGCGGCCGGCTCTACCAGGCGCTGGTCACCCACACCGCGCACCCCGGTGCCGGTTGGAACCCCGCCTCGACTCCATCGCTCTGGCGTGACCTCGGCGCGTGCTCGGGGACCACCCCGCCGCCCACCACGCCACCACCGACGACGCCGCCGCCCACCACACCGCCGCCCACCACACCTCCCCCCACCACGCCACCACCAACCGGTGGGACCTGCGCGGTGAAGTCGCGGCCCACCGGCAAGGTGCTGCAGGGCTACTGGGAGAACTGGGACGGGGCCTCCAACGGCGTGCACCCCGGCCTCGGCTGGATCCCGATCACCGACAGCCGGCTCAACCAGCACGGCTACAACGTGATCAACGCGGCGTTCCCGGTGATCCGCTCGGACGGCACGGTCCTCTGGGAGAACGGCATGGATGCCGGCGTGAAGGTTGCCACCCCGGCCGAGATGTGCCAGGCCAAAGCAGCCGGCGCCACCATCCTGATGTCGATCGGCGGGGCCGCAGCGGGCATCGACCTGAGCTCCAGCGCGGTCGCCGACCGGTTCATCGCGACGATCGTGCCGATCCTGACGGCCTACCACTTCGACGGCATCGACATCGACATCGAGACCGGCCTGACCGGCAGCGGCAACATCAACACCCTGTCCACGTCGCAGGCCAACCTGATCCGGATCATCGACGGCGTGCTGGCCCGGATGCCGTCGAACTTCGGCCTGACCATGGCTCCGGAGACGGCCTACGTCACCGGGGGCAGCGTGGTCTACGGCTCGATCTGGGGCTCGTACCTGCCGATCATCAAGAAGTACGTGGACAACGGCCGGCTCTGGTGGCTGAACATGCAGTACTACAACGGCAGCATGTACGGCTGCGCCGGCGACTCGTACCCGGCGGGCACCGTGCAGGGCTTCACGGTGCAGACCCAGTGCCTGAACAACGGCCTCACCATCCAGGGCACCACCATCCGGGTGCCGTACGACAAGCAGGTCCCGGGCCTGCCCGCGCAGATCGGGGCCGGCGGCGGCCACCTGTCGACGTCGTTGGTCACGCAGGCGTGGAACTCCGTACCCGGCCTGAAGGGCCTGATGACCTGGTCGGCGAACTGGGACGGGTCGAAGGGGTGGACCTTCGGCGACAACGTGAAGCGCCTGCAGGGCCGCTGACGGCTGACCGACGCCGGGCCTCCCGCCAGCCGTACGTCGGCAGGCGGGAGGCCCGGCGCGGCTGACAGCCGTGCGGCATCCGCCGGCGGTTTGAGCGGACATTCCCCTGTGGCCAGTTCGAGTTCACCACATCGCTCTACGGTGCCAGCGGACCGAGAACGCTCTGCTCGTACCTGGAGAGATGAGGATTGATGGCAGTAAGCAAGCGGGTGGGCCTGACTGCTGCGGCGGTCGCGTTGACCCTGACGCTGCCGGGCGCCGCGACCGCGGCGGCGGCCGAGCGGAACACGTGGGACCAGGCCGAGTTGTTGTCGTTCGCCGCGTTGCCGGCGGCAACCTTCGTTCCCGGCAGCGAACCGTCCGGCTCGTCGCTCGGCAGTGCCCCCATCAACGGGATCACCCCGCCGTTCGCCGACCAGCCGATCCAGGGGTTCAGCGGCGTCCTGCGCAACACCGACGGCACCTTCGACGTGCTGTCCGACAACGGCTTCGGCAACAAGGCCAACAGTGCCGACTTCGTGCTGCGTGTTCAGCGGGTAGCGCCCGACTTTGGCAGCGGTGCCGTGGACGTGCTCGGTGGCATCAACCTGACCGACCCGTACGGCAAGGTGCCATTCCCGCTCACTCGTGCCGACCGCGTGCTCACCGGAGCCGACTTCGACGTCGAATCGATCACCCGGACGGCGGATGGCACGTACTGGGTCGGTGACGAATTCGGTCCGTACCTGCTGCATTTCGACCGGGCGGGCCGCTTACTGCAGACGCCGGTGCCGCTGCCCGGCGTCTTCGCCCCCGAGAACCCGGGCCGCGGCACGACCCCGGCCAACCTCGCCAGCAGCAAGGGCTTCGAGGGAATGGCCCAGTCGCCGGACGGTCGCACGCTCTACCCGCTGCTTGAGGGCACGACCACTGGTGATCCGGCCGGCACCCTCCGGCTCAACGAGTTCGACACCCGGACCAACGCCTACACCGGCCGACGCTGGGCCTACGCGCTCGACTCTCCCGCGCACGCGATCGGTGACGCCATCATGGTCGATCGCGACCGCTTCCTGATCATCGAGCGGGACAACGGCCAGGGCGAGACGGCACAGGTCAAGAAGATCTATCTCGCCGACAAGCGCGACCGGAACCACGACGGACTGCTCGACAAGACGCTGGTCGCCGACCTGATGGCAATCGCCAACCCTCGCCACGTCGGTGGGTTCGGTGACCCGTTCACGTTCCCGTTCCAGACGATCGAGGACGTGGTGATCCTCGATGACCGCACGCTCGCCGTCCTGAATGACAACAACTTCCCGTCGTCGGCGGGCCGGACGGCCGGCCAGGCGGACAACAACGAGTTCATCGTGATCAAACTCGACCGCCACCTGGACGCGGACAAGCGCATCCTGCGTCGCTACTGAGCCGCTCTCAGCGGGGTGGGCAGACCGACAGGCTGTCCACCCCGTCCCGGGCGGCCCGAGCGCGCACCGAACGGTGTCGCGTGGGTCATGCCTCAGCAGTGGGTCGGCTGTGCACCACCAACTCGTCGATCTCCAACCGGCCGACGCGCAACTCCCGCACGACCGCCCGGCGGATCACCAGCCGCCCGATGACCAGCGCCCCGACGGCCACGGCCCCGGCGGCCAGCGCCCCCACGGCGAGGGCACCGACCGACGCCGCGCCCGCAGCCCGCGCGCCGGTAGCCGCCGCGCCCGTCGCCACCGCGCCGTCGGCACGCGTGCCGGTCAACCGCATCAGGTTCACTTCTCGCTTCATCGCCCCATTGTCCGCGTGCCGCCAGCCGGGTGCCGATCAGGTGCGAAACGCCTCGATCGTGAGCGCGGCGAAGCGCCGAGAGGCGGCAGCCCGCGCGTTCGTCGAGGTGGCGTACAGGCCACCGTTGGCCATCAGCATGAGAACGAGGTCGTCCAGGCCCACGTCCGGCCGCAGGTGGCCGGTGCCCTTGGCCCGGCGCATCAGTTCGGCCAGCGAGGTGAGGGCGGCTTCGCGCTTGGCGGCGAGGTCCACGGCGTGGGGAAATGCCGAGGTGAACGCCGCGGTGAAGCCTCGGCTTCGGGCTTGCAGCTCACACAGTTGTTCGATCACGAGACACAGGCCGCGCCAGGGGTCAGGGTCGGTGAGCCCTTCGTCGACGACGGCGACGCACGCGTTCATCTGATCCGCGAACGCCTCCGTGGCCAACGCCTGCTTGGTGGGGAATCGGCGGTAGAGGGTGGCGGGGCCGACTCCGGCGCGTCGGGCTATCTCACGCATCGGCACGTCCATGCCTTCGGCGGCGAAAACCGCCCGGGCGGTGTCGAGGATGCGCTCACGGTTGTCCAGCGCGTCCGACCGCAGGTTCTGAGTCAGATGGCCACCCACTCCCTCACTCTAGCTAAACGGACGCATCCGTCCACTACCGTTCGGGCGTCCGCAGGACTGACGTGGGAAGGGTGACGAACAGTGAAGGCAGTAATGATCAGGAAGTTCGGCGATCCCCGTGGGCTGGCGGTCGTCGACCTTCCTGTCCCGGTGCCCGCTCCGGGGCAGGCGTTGATCACCATTGAGGCGGCCGGTGTGGCTGGCGCCGACGTCCTGATCCGAAGCGGCGCTCTGGCCGCGTACGGCTTCCGCGAGGGTCACATTCCGGGCGGCGAGGTTGCCGGCACGATCACGGCCGTGGGCGACGGCGTCGACCCCGCGTGGATCGGGCAACGCGTCTGGGCCTTCACGGGTACGGGCGGCGGCTACGCCGAGCAGGCGGTCGCCCCGATCGCTGAGGTTCTGTCCCTGCCGGCGGGCCTCTCCGCAGTCGACGCGGTGACGCTCGGCGGCTCCGGGGTCGTGGCTCACTTCGGCCTCGCCCACGCGCACTTCTCGCCCGGCGAGACGGTCCTGGTCCGTGGCGCGGCCGGCAGTATCGGGATCATGGCGGTGCAGCTCGCCGCCAGCGGTGGTGCCAGCGCCGTCGCGGTCACGACCTCGTCGCCTGAGCGCGGCCGCCGGCTGCGCAGCCTTGGTGCTACCCACGTGCTGGACCGCTCCGGGGCTGGGGGTTCGGACGGTCCCACCGGCTACGACGTCATCATCGACGTCGTCGCGGGCCCGGACATGCCCGCGTTCTTCGACCGACTCAACCCCAACGGCCGGCTCGTGGCCGTCGGGGCGGTCGGCGGCCAACCGCCAGCGGATTTCGGGACGAGGTTGATGGCCGCGTTCCAGAAGTCGATGTCGTTCGCCACCTTAAGCGCGGCGACGGTGACGGCGGCCGCTCGACAGGCCGTACGCACGGAGCAGTTCGCCGCCGCCGCTCGCGGGGAACTCCAGACCGTGGTGCACGAGGTTCTGCCGCTGGAGCGGGCGGTGGTGGCGCACCAGAAGATGGACGGTGGCGAGGTCTTCGGACGAATCGTCCTGACCGTGAGCCCCTTCCACTGAATCCGCCGCACCGACCGGGGTGGTCTCTTAGGCTGCGTGGGCGGGGCGCCCGGTTCGACGAGTGCGTCGCGGTGGCGCTGTACGGGCTGGTCGGGTGCTCCTCTCGGTGGTCTGCTCCCGCTACCTCAGCCGGCACGGGGAGCTGCCGCGACGGCGCGTAGGTCCCCCGGTGTCGTTCGCGGCCAGCGGCCGAGCCCGGCTACCGGTGAGGAGCATCGATGACGCAGAGTGCACAGGACCGCCCGGAGATCGTCGTCGGGCTCGTGGCAACCCCGCCGGATCATCCGGCCCGGGTGGCCGCGCGGCTCACCACCGAACTGACCAGCGGGCTCGCCGAGCGGGTCAACGCGGACGTGCGGTGGACCGTCCGGGAAGGCTGGGGAGCAGTAGCGCCGCGCCGCGACGGCGGCGTTGAGGCACTACTCGATGATCTTGCCCAGCGGCGCGCCGACGACCAGTGGGACGTCGCAATCTGCCTGACCGACCTGCCGCTGCATGCTGAGCGGGTGCCGCTGGTCGTGCAGACCTCCGCTCGGCGTCGAGTCGCGGTGGTGTCCCTGCCCGCCCTGGGACTGCACCAGCTGCGAGCGGCCCGCGCAGCCGTTCCGGATCTGGTGAGCCGGCTGCTGACCGACGCCTCCGACGAGCGGATGCCGCCGGCCGGCTGGGCACCGGCCACGATGGCAAGCCGGGTTCCCGCCATCCACCGGGTGGTCGGCGAGACCGACACCGGTGAGCGGCGCTACGTCGCCTCGCGGTTCATCGGCCGACTACGGCTGTTGATCGGCATGGTTCGCGCCAACCGTCCGGGGCGCGCCCTGCTGGGCCTGTCGAAGCTGCTGGTCGGCGCGTTCGGCACGGCCGCGTTCGCGCTCACCACGGACACCATCTGGCAGATGGGCGACGCCCTCGGCGGACTCCGGCTTGCCGTGATCATGCTGCTCGGGCTGACAGCGTTGGTGGCCTGGCTGATCGTCGCGCACGACCTGTGGGAGAAGCCAAGCCGCGAGACGCCGAGTGAGCTGGCACGGCTGTTCAACCTGGGTACGATCCTCACCCTCACTCTGGCAACGGTGCTGTCCTACGTGGTGTTGTTCGTGGGAACGGTGCTCGTCGGGGCGCTGCTGGTCGACACAACCGTGTTGGAACAGACCTTGCAGCGGCCAGTCCACTTCACCGACTATCTGACGCTCGCCTGGATCACCAGCTCGCTGGCCACCGTCGGCGGCGCGATTGGCTCTGGGCTGGAGAACGAGGAGACGGTTCGAGCCGCGGCATACGGCTATCACCCTCAGCCCGACGGCTGGCGGGATGAGGAGAGCGGGCGGGTCTGATCGGTCATGGCTGGTACTGACTGCGGGTGCGGGGCAGCCACTGGGGATGGCGGTCGCGAAGGTAGCGAAGCATTCCCTCGCGCAGGTCGCAGCGCAGGTCCCAGGCGCTGGCGCCGTCGGCGGCCGAAGCCTGCACCTGGATGACCACCGTCTGCGGGGTGGAGTCGACCATCTGGAGCACCCACTGGTCGCGATCCCACAGCGCTGAGGACTCGACCAGCCGGCGTGCTTCCCGGCGCAGGTCGTCCAGGTCGGCGGTGTGGTCGACATGAATCTGGATCTTGCCGATCACTCTGGACTCATTCCGGGTCCAGTTCTGGAACGGCCGCTCGGTGAAGTAGGTCGTCGGCAGGATGAGCATTCGCTCGTCCCAGAGCCGGATCACCACGTTGGTCAGTTTCACCTCCTCAACGCGGCCCCATTCGCCGTCCACCACCAGCACGTCGCCGACATGCAATCCGTCGGCGAAAGCGACCTGGACACCGGCGAACGCGTTGCCCAGCGCGGTACGGGCCGACAGACCGATCAACGCCCCGACCACCCCGGCCGATGTCAACACGGAGACGCCGAAGAGGCGTACCGGCCGAAAGGTGATCAGGATCAGGCCGATCGCGACGATGGTGACCACGGCGACGGTGAGCCGCCGCACGGGGCGAATCTGCGTCCGGGCCCGCCGGACCCGTCGGCTGGCGACCGCGTCACCCGGCAGTCGACTGAATGCGACCGCCTCGGCGACGTGCAACGCCTTGATCACTAACCATGCCCCGGACAGCACCAGAGCCACCAGGACGATGTGCCGCAGATGACGCTGCCACCCGGCCGGACCCAACGGCAGCGCGTAGTACAGCGCCCCCACCAGCAGCAGCGCCGCGGCCGGGCGGCGGCAGGCATGCCGCAGCGGCTCGAGCAGCCACTGGTACCGGCCACGGGCTACCCGGCGAAAGACCAGGCCAGAGATCAGGTCCACGACCACTGCGGTCGTCAGCGCGGCCACTACGATCAACGCGGTACGCATCAGAGGCCGTTCACGGTAATCCCGATGCCAGCTTCCCTCGGCTCACTGCCCAACCCACGTGCTCAGGGTGCCATCCCGTCCAGTGGCAGGCGGCCAACATCGGCGAACAACCCGCTCCGCGACGAGGGTTGCCCTCGGGCCTAGGAGCGAGCGCGGATGATCGTCTTTCCGGTGATCCGCTCGGTCGGGTTGAGAGCGGCGACGGCGTCGTCGAGGTCTGCGACGGCGCCGATGTTCGTCCGCAGTCGCCCGTCCCGTACCCGCTGGACGATTTCCCCCAGTTGGGGGCGATCAGGCATCACCACGAAATCTGTCGCCAGGCCGTCCGCGGGCCGCGCCTCGGACGGCCCGACAACGGAGACCAGTGTTCCTCCGGCGCGAATGAGGCCTGCCGAACGCTTCCCGATGTCACCGCCGATGACGTCGAAAACCAGATCCACTCCGCCGACGTCTTCCAGGGCCTCGTTGCCGATGTCGACGAACTCGTGTGCGCCGAAGTCCAGCGCCCTGTCACGGTCGGCAGCGCGCCCGGTGCCGATGACGTGGGCGCCGAACTCACGCGCGAGCTGCGTCACCATCGACCCGACTGCGCCGGCCGCGCCGTGCACGAGGACGCTCTGCCCCACCCGAAGGCGGCCGTGCTCGAACAACCCCTGCCAGGCGGTCAGACCTGAGATCGGCAGGCTCGCTCCCACAGTGAAGTCGACGTCACCGGGCAGCGGCGCGAGGTTGCGGGCCTCGACGGCCACGTACTCCGCCAGGGTGCCGTCGCGGGTCCAGTCGGTGAGCCCGAACACCCGCTGTCCCACCGACAGTCCCGTCGTGCCGTACCCGAGAGCGCTGACCACTCCGGCCAGCTCGTGCCCGGGTATCGACGGCGTCCGGTCACGGCCGAGGCGATCGGTCCAGGTCGAGGGCCACGCCAACTCGGTCGGGACGAACCCCGACGCGTGAACCTGGACGACGACGTCGTTGAGGGCCGGTTCCGGCTCAGGCCGCTCGACCAGCGTCATCCCGGCCGTTCCCGCAGCCTCGTCCGTCACCACGATCGCCTTCATCAGACACCTCCCTGTATCCAGCCCTCGTCTGCGCTGGCACGAGGAGCGCAGTTCCGTTTCCCAGCATTGGCGGCGGCACGCCTCGGCGCCGTGCCGCAGCAGGTTGGTCGGCAGCGGTTGGGGCGCGCGGATGTCGCCGAGGATGGCGGGGTGTGTGTCGACCTCGACGCAGACGGGCAGGTCGGGCGGCATCGCTCCCAGAGCCACCCCGTCGAACGTCCCGAACCTAGCCACGGTAAAACTGGTCTGTCAAGTCCACTAATGTTCCACCTGGTTACCGCTGCGGTCAGGCTCGAAGTGCCAGTTCAGCCTCATTGCTACATAGCGGCCCGACGTCGGTGAGACGCGCGCCTCATGGACCTTGGAGTCCAGGGAGCGCGGAGACTGCGGGAATACCGCCGACCCGGAGAGCGTCTGTACCTGCGTGTCCAGGTGGGCTGGCACGACGACAGGCAAGGAGACGACGTGAACACCGAAAAGGCAATCCTCGCCGGCGGCTGTTTCTGGGGCATGGAGGAGTTGTTCCGCCGCCAGCCCGGCGTCGTGTCCACGCGCGTCGGCTACAGCGGCGGCGACGTCCCGAACGCCACCTACCGCAACCACGGCACCCACGCGGAGTCCATCGAGGTCGTCTACGACACCGACAAGACCGACTTCCGCGCGCTGCTCGAGTTCTTCTTTCAGATCCACGATCCTTCGACGAAGAACCGCCAGGGAAACGACATCGGCGTCAGCTACCGCTCGGCGATCTTCTACACCAGCGACGGGCAGAAGCGTGTCGCCGAGGACACCATCGCCGACGTCGACGCCTCGGGCCTGTGGCCCGGCAAGGTCGTCACCGAGGTCACCGCGGCAGGCGACTTCTGGGAGGCCGAGCCTGAGCACCAGAACTACCTGCAGACCTACCCGAACGGGTACACCTGCCACTTCCCCCGTCCCGGGTGGAAGCTTCCGAAGCGGGCATCGGCCTGACAGCTCGGCGCGCGGACCCCGGGTCCGCGCGCCGGCCCACGCCGAGACGGCTTGACCGGCGAGTAGACCAGCGGACCTCGCCGGAGGCCTCACGGCGCTGGGCCCAGCGACAGCAGAAATTTCTGCGCGCTATGGGACCGGATGGTCCCGGCAATCTCGCACCAGCAATGATTTTGGTAATGGTCGCCCCGCACGCCAAGCGAACAGAACACGTCCACCTGTTGGACTCCAAAGTCCAACTCGCCCTAGATCAGCGCTGGATACACTTGACGGATGAGCGACGAGCAGGTGACTGCGCCGACGAACAGGCGGCGGATTAGTCAACGGGGCATCGCGACGCGAGAGCGGATCCTCGATGCAGCGAACCGGCTGACGCTCGTGCGCGGGGTGAACGCGACGACCCTCGACGACATCCGCGAGGCAAGCCAGACGAGCAAGTCCCAGCTCTACCACCACTTCGCCGACAAGCAGGCACTGGTGCGCGCCTTGGTCACATATCGGGGCACGCTTGTGCTTCAGCGGGAAAGCGCCGGGCTGGAACGACTGAAATCGTTCTCCGGGCTGATCCGGTGGCGTAACGCGCTGGTCCAGGCCAACTCGCTGAACAACGGCAGATACGGCTGCGGTCTCGGTTCAATGGCTCTCGAACTGTCTGATCAGGATGAGCAGGCTCGATCGTCAGTGTCGGAGACATTCGCGGCATGGGAAAAGCTGATCAGTGATGGTCTGCACAGAATGCGCGACAGCGGCCTACTGCGCCAGGATGCCGACCCGGAAAAGTTGGCCACGGGATTGATGGCCGCTCTGCAGGGCGGCTACCTGTTGGCGAACGCCGCGCACGACGTCGCACCCATGGAAGTCGCCCTGGACATGGCGCTGGAACACATCAGATCGTTCCTCGTGCAGCCGTCCCGCCAGTGAGCGCGTTCTGTTGACCCGACGGCACGCCGGTCGGCCGTGATGCCACGCACCGGAGGAGGCGGCGAGTGATTCCGCCGCCTCCTCCGGGCAGGCTCACTTCCCGTACAGCTCGAATTCGTAGAGCGAGAACCCGTACGAGGTGGCGCGCTTGACCCCGTACACCCGCACGTAGCGGGCGGTGACCGGGGCGAAGGTGGCGTTGTCGACGCCGCCGTTGCCGGTGGTGGTGGCGAACACCGGCGACCAGGAGCTGCCGTCGGCGGAGACCTCGATCCGGTACGAGGTGCCGTGCGCGGCCTCCCACCGCAGCACGGCCCGGCTGACGGTGCGGGCCGCCCCGAGGTCGACCCGGAGCCACTGGTTGTCGTTGTAGCTGCTCGCCCACCGGCTGCCGAGGCTGCCGTCGACCGCCTTGTCCGGCGTGTGGCCCGTCAGGAACTGGGTGCTCGACGCGGTGGCCGGACGGCCCTGCGCCAGGTTGGTGACGTCGTCGCCCCGGCGCGCCGGGAACGAGACGACCTGCTGATAGGTGGGGCGGTTCTGCCAGGCGATCACCGGGTGGGTGATGCCGCCGAGCCCGGAGTGGGCGATCGCGTCGGCACACCACTGGTCGCCGGCCCCGCAGGACTTGTCACCCGGGTAGACGGTGGTGGCCGGCACCGCGGCGGCCTGACCGAGCGCGTCGAGCAGGGCCTGCCGGCATGCGCCGAGGTTGCCGTTGCCGCAGTACGCGCGGCCCAGCCCACCGGCCACCGGGTCGCCGAGCACGGTGCGCAGGTCCTTGTCGACGTAGCCCCACCAGCCGTACTGGAATGACGAGCCCTTGTGCGCCTGGCCCTGCAACGCCCAGTTCGCGGCGCCGTCGCGCCCGCCGTTCTGGCCGCCCGACGGTGCCTCGTTCACCTCGATGGCGTCGACCAGCGAGGCGTAGAGGTCCGGCCCGAGGCCGGGGCGGAACTGCGCCGAGGCCAGTAGCGGCCACCAGGCGTCGAAGATCCGGATGGCGTCGGCGTGCTGGTAGACCTTCGAGCCGGGGGACGTCTCCACCCGGCGGACCCCGGCCTGCTGCCAGGCGCGCAGCTTGCCCACCGCGTCGGCCAGCGCCGGATCGGTGACCGGCGTGCTGTCCAACACCCGCAGCAGATCACCGAGGACCTGTTGGCCGCGCAGGTCGGTCACTGCCGCATCCGCCATGATCTTCACGACGTCGGCGCGACCGAGCTTGCGCTGCGCGATCGCCGCGCGCACCGGGCCGTCGAGCAGCTGAGCCCGGTGTACGGAGCCGAAGCTGAAGTTGCCGTCCGCCGCCCCGAAGTCCCGCGCCTGCTTGTTGTTCCAGCTGACGTAGTAGTCCTGGTTGACCGACTGCGGATGCGCCGACGCCGGGATGTAGGTGGCGTCGTTGGTGTCCGGGTTCCAGCCGGCCCACTCGTACGCCGGCTCGGCCTTCGTGGGCAGGTTCGGATCGGCGGTGGCCGGACGGACCGGGTTCGCGCCGGAGTTGAGGTACGCCGCCTCGGTCGAGTTGACGTAGAACCAGTTGAACGCGTACCCCACGTCGGCTGCGGACGTCTGGAAGGCCGCCGCGCTGCCCATCGCCGACGGGTCGTTGAAGGCCTGGAAGCCGATCGCCGAGTCGGCCTCGTGCCGGTAGGTCGAGCGCAGTTTGGTGAACGCCGTCGGCTGCCCGTTCACCAGGCCCCGATAGGAGACCAGCCCGTACTTGGTGCGCAACGCGCGCAGCGTGTACGAGCCGGCCGGGGTGGAGTCGGCCAGCGTCGGGGTCCAGGAGTTGCGCTGCTCCAGCGCCTCCATGGCGAGGCACTGCCCGTGGTAGAGGTAGCGGTTGGTGCGCAGCGTCGGGGCACTGCCGTCGGTGGTGCACAGCGGCACCGCGTACGTGTCGGTGAGGTCCTGCGACGCGGAGGTGGCGCTCCACGCGTAGTCCTGGCCCCGGCCGAGCAGCACGTAGAGGTTCAGCCCGGCGAACGCCGCGCCACGCGCGCTGATGCCGGGACCCTGCAACTCCTGGAGCATGAGCAGTTGCGGGGCGAAGTAGCCGGTCTGCGGCCCGAACACGGCAACCGGATTGCCCGTGGTGGTGTGCCGTCCGGAGACCACCACCGCGTTGGACATGCCGTGCGCGCGCAGATTGGACAGGCCGCCGAGCAGCTCCTTCGTGGCGGTGCTGGCACCGGTGCGGGCGGCGGCCCCGCCGCTGGCGTCGTACGCGAGGGGTTCGGCGACCACCGAGCCGGCGTCGGGGAGCACCGCGCTCGTCGCGCCCGGCGGCGTCGCCCCGTACGGGAAGCTCTGTCCGTCGTGCAGGGTGAGCACGGTCTCCGGGTCGTTCTGCGAGCGGAACGCCGCCCACACCCGGTCGCCCTCCGTGGCGCCGTACTTCGCGCGGGCGGCCACCCGGACCAGCGCGGACTGGATCTCGCTGCCTCCGCCCCCGCCGAAGAGCCCGCCGATGACGCCGGCGGTGGCGATCAGGTCGGTCATCGTGAAGTGCTTCGGCTTGCCCGCGCCCGCGAGCACGTACTCGCCCGGGTAGTTGTCGTCGGCGATCGACCTGTCGATGTAGGCGTTGATGCCGGCGATGTAGTCGACCACGTCGGTGTAGAGCTGCTGACCCCGGGCGCCCTTGGTGCGCAGCGCGTCCACCTGGGCCTGGAGGTCCGCCTCGGTGTAGGGCGAGTTGGCCCAGACGCTCTGCTCCAGCTCCCGGTTGCCCGGAGCGCCACCGGCGAACGAGGTGACGTTTCCACGGCCGACGTGCCGCAGCAGATCCATCACCCAGAGCCGGTCCTGGGCTCCGGCGTAGCCGGCGCCGAACATGGTGCCGGCGCGGGTTGTGCCGGTGACGTGCGGGACGCCGGTGGCCTTGTCCCGCACGATGGTGACGTCCGATCGCGGGGAGACGGTGCTCTCGACCTGTGCGGCCGGAACACCGAATGAGGCGTCGTTGTAGAAGTGGGCGATCTGCTCGTCGGTCAGCCCGGCGTAGTTGTAGACCAGGTTCGCGTACTCGTCGAGCTGGTCGCTGGAGTGCGCCGGGCGGGTGCCGAGCGCCTGGTGCGCCAGGATGGCGACCAGCGTGGCGTTGCCGTTCTGCCCGGGGGGCAGGATGTCGGCGCACTGGCCGAGGCAGTAGTCGTTGGCGGCGAACGTCGTGGCGGCCAGCGCCGGTGACGGCGGGGTCACCGTCAGGACGCTCGCGGTCAGGACGGCGGCGGTGAACGCCGCGAGCCGGTTACGGAGAGCGGGACGGGGCATGGCGATCCTCCGGGGACGCGGAGTCGGGCCGTACGGTCTCGCCCGGCTACCGGTGCCGACGTCTCGTCCTCCGCGCCCGGGCGTTCCACCCGGAGGTGAGAATCATTCGTGTCGATCTCCGAGCAATGATCGGCGCAGAACCGCCGTCCGGGATACCCGTCGTTCACCACGCGCCAATGCCGACGTTTCGCCGATTTCCCCTCATCGGCTCCCCGGATCACAGCTTTGGTGGTGGCCGGCGACTGCCCCGCCAGCGCATCGAAATGAGTGGCCGCGCCGACCGTTCCGACCTACCGTGCAACGAGGTATCCATCTCCGACGCATTCACGAGAGGACCTGACCCCGCGTGACACCGCCTGCTCTTCAGACCTGACACGTTCCCCGCGCCTGGGTTGCCGACGTCCCCGTCGGTTCGTTCCCATGCCTTCCGTCAGGTCTTTGGAGAGATCATGTCTACGCGTCCTCATACCGCGCTGCCCTGGCCCGCCGGGCGTACCGGGCTTCCCCTGCTCGCACTCGACTGCGTCCACTGCGATTCCGGCATCGGCGACCGGCCGTTCCGCATCACGACCGACGGCGAACTCGTCCACAACAGGCCCCTGGTCGCCTACGGCGCCAGCTTCCCGGGCCAGCATGCGCGCCCGATCCTGGTGACGGGCTCCTCCGGCAGGTCCTCGGGTCGTCGGCCGCCGTTGGGGCGAGAGCATCGCTGGCCCCGCCCGTGGCTGCATCAGGCCGCGGTCCGCGCCCGGTCCGTCCTGACGCGCGAACGAACGTCAGGACCGGCCCGATACCGACGGAGGAGGTGACCACACGGGTGCGTACCCTCGGCCCGCGCTCGGAGCGACCGCCACCGTGATGGCGCCGCCTGAGGTCCCGATCACGTCGGCGCGGCCTCATCGCTGGGCGTCGTAGGCGCGCCGTGCTCGTTCCACCTTTCCGAGGCTGGCGTCGGCCCAGGTTGCCAGGTGCGCGAAGAGCGGACCCAGGCTGGCGCCCAACTCGGTGATCTCGTACTCGACTCTGGGAGGCACCTCGGCGTGATAGGTGCGTGACACGAGCCCGTCACGTTCGAGTTGGCGAAGCCGCTGCGTGAGTACTTTCGGCGTGATGCTCGCCAGTCGGCGTTCCAACTCGACAAAGCGCTGCCGACCGTACTCGTTGAGTGCCCACAGGATGGGTGTGGTCCACCGGCTGAACACGATGTCGACGACCGGCGCGACCGGGCAGGCCAACTCGGGATCTGTCGACTGCTTCATGTGCCCCCCGTCACAAACCCATTACTATCCTCTAGGTACCTACTATATCAACGCTACTAGCGTCTTCTTCGGCCGTGCGAACGACACGGTCGGACTGGAGACCCAGACATGTTTGTCGTGGTAGGAGCAACCGGAAACGTCGGCCGTACGCTCGCGTCAACCCTCGCGGCCTCGGGTGCCGCGGTGACGGCGGTGTCCCGGGGGCGACGGCCGGGCGCCGCACCAGCGGGCATCCGCCACCATCGCGCGGACCTTGAGCAGCCGGAGAGCCTACGCCCGGTGCTCGCCGGCGCCGAGGCGCTGTACCTGCTCGTGGAGGGCGCCGGAGCCCACCTCGACATGCGCGAAATTCTGCGGGTCGCCGCAGCCGGCGGTGTGAGGCGCGTTGTGCTCCAGTCCTCGCAGGCGGTCGCCACCCGACCGGACTCGCCGTCACACGCGCCGCTGCGCGCCATCGAGGATCTCGTTCGTCGATCCGAATTCGGCTGGACGATCCTTCGCCCCGGCGGCTTCGCCTCCAACTCCTTTGCCTGGACCGAATCGGTCCGGGGAAAGCGGACCGTGGCCGCACCGTTCGGCGACGTCGGTCTGCCCGTGGTCGACCCGACCGACATCGCCGAAGTGGCGGCCGCCGTGCTCCTCCACCGCTCGCACGATGGCCGTACCTACGAACTGACCGGCCCGGCCCTGCGCACGCCACGCGAACGGGTCGCCGACCTCGCCGCCGCGCTCGGCGAGCCAATCGACTTCGTGGACCAGACGCCCGACGAAGCCCACGAGCAGTTGCTGCGGTTCATGCCGCCGCCGGTGGTCGAGGGGACGCTGGCGATCCTCGGTGCGCCGACCGAGGCCGAACAACGGATCAGCCCGGACGTTTCCGAGGTCCTGGGCCGATCACCACGCCCCTTCACCGCCTGGGCCACGCGCAACATCGACGCCTTCCGTTGACGGTCGCGCGCAGCCGGCCCCGGCCGCAGAGCCGGGGCCGCCAGCGGCGGCCCCGGCCCCAGGATCAGCTCCCGCAGATGCCGTACGCGTTGAGGCTCCACGACCCGGCGAAGCCGTCGGCGTCCTCGTCCGCTCGCAACCGCACTGTGTTACCCCCGGTGATGTTGACCGCTGTCAGCAGCACCTGACCATTGCCGGCGTTGATGTCCGCGCCCGCGCTGTAGAGGCCCTTGCCGGCCGGGCACGCCTTGATCCGGTTGGAGGACGGGTCGCTCGCGCTCGTCCCCGTCGAGGAGATCCGCTCCAACCCGGCGGGCGCGGTGGCGCAGACCGCGATCGAGGTGGCGCTCCAGCCGGACGGCGAGGTGCCCTGCACCGGGACCGCCCGGACGGTCACCGACGTCAGATCGAACGACGGCACCACCTGGTCGAGCACGACGTCGCCCAGGCCGCTGTTGATCCGCCCACCCATGCCGATGACCTTCTTCGTCCCGCAGCTCGCCGTGACGAACTCCGTGCCGATCGCCCCGGTCGTGGCCACCACCTGGTACCCGGCCGGCGTGGTGGCGCACTGGGCGAGGGCCTGCAGTCCCCAGTCGCCGGTGAAGTTGACCGCGCCCACCTCCCGCATCGTCACGAAGAACCCGATGCCGTTCGCCAGCGGCTCCAACCGGTCCAGCCCGACCCGTCCGGCGGCCGACGAGCCGGCGAGGAGGAAGCCGCCGCCCCCGGTGACCACCTTGCCGGTCGGGCAGGACGCGAACGCCGACTTGTCCAGGCTGCTCTCCGCGGCCGACTGGGTGACCGTCTCCAACCCCGCCGGTTCCGCCGAGGCCGGTGCCGCCCAACCCATGCCGGCCACCACGGCCGCCGTCGACATGACGGCCGTCAGCACGCCCCGCCTCTTGGTTACTCGCATGTCGCTCTCCCTGTCCGCCTCGGCCGACATCAAGCCGGCCCGCCTCCCGCCCGGACCAACAGATCCGGCGACTGAGGAGAGCCTGGGCGGGGCCGCTTGTCGTCCGCTATCCGACCGCTTGGCGCCGGCCGTGCAGGGTCGTGTCGTCCCTAGACTGTGGACGTCCGAACACGACTGAACAGGAAAGCCATGCGGTGGTCCCTCCTCGGCCCCGTCCAGGTGACCGCCGGAGGGCGGGTCCTTCCCATCGACCGCCCTCAGCAACGCGCGGTGCTCGCGCTGCTGCTCCTCAACGCCGACCGTCTGGTGCCCCTCGGGCAGATCGTGTCGGCGCTCTGGGCCGAAGAACCACCCGCCAGCGCCCGGACCCAGGTTCAGGTCTGCGTCTCCCGAATCCGGTCGGCCCTGCGTGAGGTGGGAGCCGCCGACCTGCTGACGACCCAGGGCAGCGGCTACCGGCTCACCGTACCCATGGCCGAGCTGGACCTCGCCGAGTTCACCCTGGCGGTCGAGCGGGCCCGCGCCGAGGAGACAGCCGGCCGGCGGGCAGAGGCGGCGCGACTGCTGCGCGACGGCCTGGCGTTGTGGCGGGGGCCGGCGCTGGCCGGAGCGACCGGAGCCTTCGTCGACGCTGCCGCCACCGGCCTCGACGAGCAACGCCTGCTCGCATACGAGCGACTCGCCGCCGTGGAACTCGGCCTCGGCCGGTTCGCCGCCACCGCGCGTGCCCTACGCCCCCTGGTCGCCGAGCATCCGCTGCGGGAGTCGCTGGTGGCCGGGTATCTGCTCGCCCTGGCCGGCTGCGGCCAGCGGGCCGCCGCGCTGCGGCTCTACACCGAGACCCGCCGCCACCTCGTCGACGAGTTGGGCGTGGAGCCCGGCCCCGAGTTGTGCGAGGCCCACCTGCGGGTGCTGCGGGGGCGGACGCCGGCCGAGCCCACACCTGCGGAGCCCCAGGGCCCGTCTCCGGCGCAGCTTCCCGGCGCCCCCGCCTGGTTCACCGGCCGTGCGACGGCGCTGCGGCAACTGGACGCGCTGCTGCCCGCCGAACTGGCGGGAGCCGCCCGGAACGGCGGCGACGGCGATCCGGGCCGGGCGGTGGTCATCTCCGCCATCGCCGGCACCGCCGGGGTCGGCAAGACCACCCTCGCGGTGCACTGGGCCTACCGGGTCGCACACCGGTACCCGGATGGGCAGCTCTACGTCAACCTGCGCGGGTTCGACCTCGACGGCCGGGCCGTTTCGCCGGGCGAGGCGCTGCGAGGCTTCCTGGAAGCGCTGCACGTGCCGCCCCAGCGGATGCCCACCGACCTGCCCCGGCAGGCCGCCCTGTTCCGGACCCTGCTCGCCGACCGCCGGGTTCTGGTGCTGCTCGACAACGCCCGCGACGAAGAGCAGGTGCGGCCCCTGCTGCCCGGATCCCCCGGAAGCCTGGTCGTGGTGACCAGCCGCAATCGGCTCACCGGCCTGGTGGTGAACGCCGGGGCCCACCCGGTGACGCTGGACGTGCTTCGGCCGGCCGAGGCCCGGGAGCTGCTGGCCGGTCGGCTCGGTCGCGGGCGTGTCGGGCGCGAGGCGGCGGCGCTGGACGAGATCGTGCGCCGCTGCGCCGGCCTGCCGTTGGCCCTGGCCGTCGTCGCGGCCCGCGCCGTCGGGCAGCCCGACGTACCGCTGGGGGCGTTCGCCACCGAACTGCGGGACACCGACCCGGTTCGGCTCACCGCACTGGCCACCGGCGACCCCACGACCGACGTACGGGCGGTCTTCTCCTGGTCGTACCGGGCGTTGGACGCCGACCCGGCCCGGTTGTTCCGGCTGCTCGGGTTGCATCCCGGCCCCGACGCCGGACGGGCGGCGGTGGCCAGCCTCGCTGGCCTGCCGCCGGCTCGGGTCGAACCGCTGCTGGCCGACCTCACCCGGGCGAACCTGCTCACCGAGCGCACCCCCGGCCGGTACGCGATGCACGACCTGCTTCGCGCGTACGCCTCCGAGCTGTGTCACGGCACCGACCCCGAGGCCGAGCGGAAGGCCGCCCGACGCCGCCTGTTCGACCACTACCTGCACGCCTCGCGCGCGGCGGACCACCTGCTCGACCCGTACCGGTTGGCGCGGCCGGCGGCGCTGCCTCCACCCGAGCCGGGTGTGACGGTGGGCGACCGTCCGGAGCACGCGTGGGCGATCGCGTGGTTCGCCGCCGAGCACCACGTCCTGCTGGCGTGTGTGGAGCAGGCAGCGGGCGCCGGCCTGGACCGGCACGTCTGGACGCTGGCGGCGGCCCTCACCACGTACCTCGATCGCAGCGGGCACTGGCCCGAGCTGGCCACCGCGCAACGGACCGCCCTGGCGGCGGCGCTGCGCCGGGGTGACCTGGCCGGTCAGGCCCTGGCGCACCGGGGTCTCGCCATCGCCTGCACCTGGTCGGGCGATCACGAGGCGGCGCACCGGCACTACCGGCGCGACCTGGAGCTGTACCGCGAGTTGGGCGACGACACCGGACGGGCGCACACGCACCTCGGGGTGAGCTGGGTGCTCGCACGGCAGGGCCGGCTGCGGGCGGCTCTCGACGAGACCCGGCTGGCCCTCGACCTGTACCGGGCCGCCGACTACCGGGTCGGGCAGGCCAAGGCGCTCAACAATCTGGGCTGGATGCACGCCCGGCTCGGCGAGCCAGGGCCGGCGCTGCACTGCTGCCAGGCGGCCCTGCGGCTGCACGAGGAGACCGGCGACCGGCACGGCGCGGCGCTGACCTGGGACAGCCTCGGCTTCGTCCACCACGGCCTCGGCGACCACGACCGGGCCGCGGACTGCTACCGGCGGGCGCTGGAGTTGCACCGGGAACTCGGCGACCGCTACGACGAGGCGGAGGTGTTGGACAACCTTGGCGACAGCCTGCAGGCCGCGGGTGACCTCGACGCCGCGCGGCGGGCGTGGCGAGAGGCGCTGACGATCTTCGACGAGCTGCGCCATCCGGACGCCGACCGCCCCAGGGTCAAGCTGGCCGCCCCGGCCGTCCCTGCGGCGTCAGCGGGCGGCGGGGAACCGTAGGTGACGTGGTACGCGCCACGCCGCCTCACGCTGACCGCTGCGCGGTGTCGCCGTCGCGGAGACGGTCCAACTCGGCGAGGTACATCGCCTGCATGCGGTCGTAGTGCCGGACCAGCAGCGCGACCTCCTCGACGCTGTAGCCCTCGACGAGTCGCTCGGCCCGCTCGGCGAACCGCTCGTACGGCCGCTCCAACTCGGCGCCCCGCTCCGGCCGCAGGGTGACGATCAACCGCCGCCGGTCCGCCGGATCGCGCTCGGCGGTCACGTAGCCCGCCTGCTGGAGCCGGCGGAGCATGCTGGTCACCGCCCCGGTGGTGAGGTTGGTTCGCTCGGCGACCTGCCCCGCGGTGGCGGATCCGACGTCCGCCAGGTAGTCCAGGCACTCCAGGTCGCTCACGGTGAGGCCCAGCCGCTCCGCGACGGCGTACCGGAACACCATGGACAGCCGCGACGTCTCCCGCCCGGCGCGCATCAGGTCGGTGATCGCGGACGCACGGGCCGGCTCGTGGGACATGCCGGCAATCATCCCTCCGGTACGGTGACCCGGTGCAGCCGAGGTAGCACGCGGGTCAGCACCCAGTGGGGTGCCGCCGCTCCCCCGGTGAGGCGGCGCATCAGCCTGGTCGCGGTGTCGACGGCCCGGAAGGCGTACCGCACCATCTCGTCCTGGTAGCTGGCGATCGCCTCCTCCACCGGCGCGCCGGCGGCCCGCGCCTCGACCAGCTTGTGGCCGAGCAGGGCGGCGTCACGCAGCGCTGTGTTGCCGCCGTGCGCGCCGAACGGCGGCATGACGTGCACGGCGTCGCCCATCATCGTTGCCCGGGGCACGGCCCACCGACGCGGGCGCTGGCCGGCGGCGAAGAGGTTGAGCACCGTGGCGTCCAGCTCGGCCGTACCGACCAGCCGTCGGATGACCGGGTGGAAGTCAATGCTCATCCCGGAGGCCAGTCTCCACAGCGTCAGCAGGTCGCCCCGGATGCCCATGGGCACCTCCTCCTGCCGGAGCAGCAGTCCCCACATCACGTAGTCGTCGCCGGTGGGCGCATAGCTGCCCGGGGCCAGGCGCGCGAACGCCTCCGACGGGCGTTCGCCGAACCGCATGGAGGTGAAGAAGAAGGCGCGGCCCGGCCGGTCGGCGATGGCCAGGACCCCGCTGCTGTGCAGCGCTTCCGGGATGATGCTCTCACCGTTGCGCCACAGGGGCGACCGGCCGTAGATGCCCGCCATCAGGCTGTTCGCCGGGTTCGCGTCCGGCATGATCTGCGCGCGCAGCGCCGAGCCGACACCGTCCGCACCCACGACGACGCTTGCCGCCGCGGCGCCGCCGTCGGAGAACAGCAGCCGCGGCCGTGCCGGGTCACCGCTGTCGACCGCGACGGCGTCCTTGCCGTAGTGGATGCGCCCGTTCAGCCCGGACTGCAGGATCGACCGCAGGGTCAGCCGGTCGACCTGGCGGGTTGCGTGTGGCTCGTCCTTGAAGGTGATGGTGAATGCGTCCCGCAGCCGGCTGTCGGTGAAGCGTAGGTGCCCGCCGGGCTCGTCGCCGGTGATCAGCGCCAGGTTGTACAGCGAGCGGGGCAGGCTCTCGCGCAGCGCATCCAGGCCGTACCGGTCGAGGATGATCCGATAGCCCTGCCGCCGGACGAAGGGGCCCGGGTCCCGTTCGTAGACGTGCACGTCGATGCCGGCGCGCATCAGGTACTGGGCGAGACAGAGGCCGGAGAGTCCGGCGCCGGCGATCGCCACCGAGAAGTCCGTCGATGTGTTCACGAGGATTATCTTAATGAGTAAGATGATTTGGGCAAGACCGCCGGCCGAGCCGAGGCAGACTCGCTGAAGTGCCGGCACGAGCGACAGGCATCGCTGAGTTTCGATGAATTTCGGCTCGCGCCTGGTGGGTTTCCGTGGGACTGCCCTAACCTCCATATATGGTCTCGCGTCGATCCGTTCTGCGGGCGGTCCCGCTCGCGGCAGCTGCCCTCACCGCCGCCCCGGGTGATCTTCGTTGGCCCGGCCCGCCGTCCACCTCGGCGGACACGGACCGCGTACCACCCGACCCGGCCACGATGCAGGCCACCGCCACCGCCGTTCGCGGCTTCACGGCCGACCTCTACCGCACCGTGGCGGCGACCCGGGCAGGCGGCAATGTGGTGTGCGCGCCGTACTCGGTCGGACTCGCGCTCGCGATGACCAGGGCGGGCGCCCGCACGACCACGGCGGACGAGATGGACACGGTGCTTCACGCGCCGCGTCCGCGCCCCTGCGCGCTCGACCACGGACTCAACACCGTCGAGCAGGCGCTCGCCGGCCGTTACCAGGACGGTGACGGAGTCAAGCAGCCTCGGCTGACCACCGCCAACGCGCTGTGGACGCGCCTCGATCTGGTCCTGCGACCCAGGTTCCGGGACACCCTGGCCGGCTATTACGGTGCCACGCCACGACCGGTCGACTTCCGCGGCGCGCCCGAGGTAGCCCGACAGGAGATCAACACCTGGGTGTCCGATCGGACCAACGCGAAGATCCCAGAGCTGTTGCAGTCCGACGCCGTGAGCCCCGACACCAGCCTGATCCTGACAAACACGCTCTACCTCAAGGCGGCCTGGAAGTACCCGTTCACTACGGCGGCCACCGCGACGGGACCGTTCACCAGAGATGACGGGACCGTCGTCGACGTCCCGACCATGCGCGGTCCGTTCGACCGGATGGGCTACCTCGAGGGAGACGGCTGGCGCGCAGTCGACGTGCCGTACGCGGGCGACGGGCTTGCCATGGCCATCGTCATGCCCACCCGGGACGATCTCGCCACGGTCGAGGCGAGCCTCGATGCGACCTGGCTGGGCGCGTTGCTGACCGGGTTCCAGATCACCGACGTCGAACTGCGCCTGCCCCGGTGGACGTTCCGCCTGCCAGCCGAGCTTCGTGCCGCGCTGAGCAGCCTCGGCATGCCCACCGCGTTCACGTCACAGGCCGACTTCACCGGCATGAGCACCCAACCGGCCCTGTCCATCGACGACGTGGTGCACGAGACGTTCATCGCGGTGGACGAGAAGGGTACCGAGGCCGCAGCCGCGTCGGCCGTCATCGTCCGGCCGCCGTCGATCCCGCAAGGGCCGCAGTTCTTCGTCAACCGGCCATTCCTGTACGTCATTCACGACCGGCTCACCGGCGTACCGCTGTTCCTCGGCCGGGTCCACGACCCGCTGGCCGAGGGCCCAGCCTGAGCGGACGGGACCAACGGAGAAGGCCAACGCGCCGCAATCGGTAACCAGCTAGCTGGCCGAGTGGGCTTTTTCTTCCGCGCCGACGACTTCGACGCCGCTTACCGGCTGATGGTCGAGGCCGATGTCACCTTCGTCCGGGAACCGCGGACCGAGCCGGCAGCTTTGGCGAATACTCCGTGCCACGAATGCGATGGCAGCGCCCCGTAGGATTCCTGTCATGAGTTGCTTCGCCGCTTGGCGTATTCGCCACTGAGGGTCGGCTCGCCGCCGTTCCGGCCGCCGGCCGGCCATCTGATGCCCGGTTTGTTGGCTTTCAGGACCTCAGCTCGAGAGGCACACTCACATGCGTATCCGCTCGTTCCTTCAGCATGACCTGGCCCGGCTCACCGAACTGACCATCGAGACGTTCGGACCGTTCTACGAAGACTCCTTCCGCCCTCTGCTGGGCGAGGTCGTCTTCACCAACCAGCACGGCAAGTGGCGCGACGACTACGTCAAGCAGGTTGCCGAGCTCCATGACCCCGCCGCGCACCGGTACGTTGCGGTCGCCGAGAGCAACGGCACCATCGCCGGCTACGTGGCCTGGGCGGTAGAGCCTCAGTGCCGCAATGCCAACGTCACCATCCTCGCCGTGTCCGCGGAGCACCGCCGGCTCGGCGCGGGCACCGTGCTGTGCGAGCATGCGTTCGCGGCGATGCGGGAACTCGGCGCCGAGGTCGTCATGATCGGCACGGGCGGGGACGAGTTCCATGCGCCCGCCCGAGCCCTGTACGAAGCACTGGGCTGCACGCCGCTGCCGGTCGCCGTCTACTACCGGGAACTCTGATCTGATCCGGGCGGGGTGCGGCGACGCACCCCGCCCGGTCACAGCGTCTTCCATCTGGACACTGCCTGCTCAACACCCGCCGCCCGCCCAGATCGGTCAACGGCGCACCCGATAGCGCAGGTGAAGCACCCGGTTGCCCTGAATCACCACGTCAGGATCCCCCAACAGGTGCTGCGCGTGGACCGACCCGAAGTAGCGCTTTCCGGACCCGAACACCACGGGTACGACGTCCATGCGCACCTCGTCGACCAGGCCCGCGGCAAGCACCTGACCGCCGACGTCGCCAGCGGCGACCTCGACGATGCGGTCACCCGCGAGCTCCTGCGCCTTGGCCACGGCTGCCGTGACACCGTCGACGAAGTGGAACGGCGCTTCGGGGTCCCAGCCCTCGGGTTTCGGCCGGTGCGTCACGACGACCACGTGGTCGATCCCGCTCGGCGGCTTACCGTCCCAGCCGTCGGTCATGTCGAAGACGTGGCGGCCGGCGATCGTCACCCCGATCCGGTCCCAGTACGGCCGGACGTAGTCGTAGGACGTCTGTGACACCTTCAACGCGCCGCTCTCGTCCAACGGGACGTCACCGCTGGTCAACCAGTCGAACAGTGGTCCGGGCTGGTCGTTCTCGTCCGCGATGAAGCCGTCCACCGACACCGAGCTGTACATGACCACGTCGCCCATCGGCGCGCTCCTCTGCTTGGGGATGCCCTCAGGTTAGAGTTCCGTGGACTGTCGCTCTTGTAAGGAATCAATCGCTCGGTAGCGGCCAGCCGTCCAGCACGTGACCAGGATGTTCGCGCAGGAACCGCCGCCGGACCTCGACGTACCGGGTGGGTGTGAGCCCGGTGAAGGGCCCTGAACTCGTGGCCGAAGTGGGCCTGGTCGAAGTAGCCGGCGCCACCGGCGAGGTCGGCCCAGTCGATCGGCTCGGCGGGGTTGATCGAGAGCACGGTGGCGGCGAAGCGGTAGGTGCGGGCAAACCGTTTCGGTGTGACGCCGACGAGTTCCTTGAACCGCCGCGCGAGGTGAGTGCTGCTGACACCGGCGGAAACCCTCAGGTCGTCGATCGCCACCGCCCCACTGGTCGCGGCGATGATGCGGCTCGTATGGCGGACCAGCCCCAGGCCGGCCGCGTCGCCCAGCCGTCGCATCAGCTCGTCCTCAAGCAGCGTCAGCATCTCGTGGGGTCCCTCGGCCGTGGCCAGCCGGTCTCGCAGCTCAGCGATGGCGGGCCGGCCCCACACCTGCTCCACCGTCGCCGGCCGGTCACACAGCTCCACCGCGGGCATCGGCAGGAACGGTGCCATCCCCCACGGCTTGAAGTGCACGCCGACGGACCGGGTCCGGAGTGGGTAGCCGAAATCGAACGCACGGGTGGGCGTGGTGACCACGCAGCCGTCGGCGTACTCGGCCGTCTGGACGTCGGCGCCGGCGCGGATGCGGAACGGTGCCCCGAGGTTGACGATGAAGAACGCCGCCGGACTTGCCGGCAGCGTCAGCCGGGCGTACGGCGGCGCACCCTCCAGGTAGTAGAGGTCGTCGATCAGCCCGTCCAGCGGCGGTCGCGGCACTCTGGACACGTACTCCACGCCCACAGTATCGCTGGCGCCGCGGGACACTGAGCTGTCCACCACGCAGAGCGACCGCATCGTCGCTGATCTCAAGAAGCACCCGCACCACCTGCCCACCTCGTGGGCGCAGACGGCCCGGCTCGATGTCAGGTCACTCCTGCGGCGCAATCAGTCGGTCGTCGGTGACGTCGTGGACCGTGATCGCCTCCACCGGGCACGAGTCGGCGGCGTCGAGGATGACGTCGTCCGGGGCGACGACGTCGGTCAGCGGCGTGGACCGGCCGTCGACCAGGCGGAAGTGCTCGGGCGCGGTGCCGGCGCAGATGCTCGTGCCGATGCAGCGGCCCGAGTCCACCCCGATTCGCCAGGCGGTGCTCACCAGGCCACCGGCATGCCGAGCAGGCCCCGCACCAACATGCCCCGCTTCCACCGCAGTTCGGTTTCCGGTACGGCGAGCCGCAACCCGGGCAGGCGAGTCACGAGGGTGGCGACGGCGACCTGCAACTCCATGCGGGCCAGCTGCGCGCCGACGCAGTGGTGTACGCCGTGCCCAAAGCCCAGGTGCGGGTTCTGCTCACGCGCGAGATCCAGCCGGTCCGGGTCGGCGAAGACGGTACCGTCCCGATTCGCCGACGACAGTGAGCCGAGAACCGGCTCACCTGCCCGGACCAGCACCCCGCCGACCTCGACGTCCTCCTTGGCGTACCGGGCGAATGAGGAGCCGACGCCGAGCGGCACGTACCGCAGCAGTTCCTCGACCGCGGCCGGCACCAGCGACGGGTCGGCCCGCAGCCGAGCGAGCTGGTCCGGGTTGTGCAGCAGGACGTAGACGAAGTTGGGGATCTGCGTGACTGTGGTCTCGTGGCCGGCCGCGAGCAGCCCTGCGGCCAGCTCCACCAGCTCGGTCTCGCTGAGCCGATCCTGGTTCTCGTCGCGGGCCCGCACCAACGCGCCGAGCAGGTCGTCGATCCCCGGCTCGCGGCGGCGCTCGGCGACCAGACCACCGATGTAGCCCCAGAGGTTGTTCAGGTACTCCTGGATCGTCTCCGCGGGCAGGGAGGTGGTCGAGACGATCGCCTCGGACCAGATGTGGAAGCGGTCGCGGTCGGCGTACGGGACCCCGAGCAGCTCACAGATCACCTGGATCGGCAGCGGCGTGGCGACGTGCTCCACCATGTCGGCCGGAGGACCGAGCTGGACCATGTTGTCGACCAACGCGTCGGCGATCTCCTGGGTTCGGGGTCGCAGCGCCTCCACCCGACGTGCCGTGAACGCCTTCGCCACCAGCCGGCGCAGCCGGGTGTGATCGGGCGGGTCCATTGTCAGCATGCCGCTGTACTGCTGGCGCGGGGTGAGCCGGGGCTCGTCGCGCTGGACGGCCGGGGCGCGGCCGAACCGCACGTCGCCGAGGACCGTACGGACGTCCTCGTACCGGGTGGCGAGCCACGCCTCCTCGCCGTAGGGAAGCTTCACCCGGGTCATCGGTTCGTTCTCGCGCAGCTCGCCATAGGTCGGATCGACGACCAGGCGGTCGGGCACACTGAACGGGTACGGCCGCGCGGGCGGGAGGCTTCGGCTCTCGGTGGTCTGCGCGCTCTCCGTCATCCGGATTCCCTTCGTCGAGACGGCGTGGATCCTCAGGTCGGCACCACGTTCGTAGCGGCGCCGGATTGCCGGCGTCCAGGGCTTGCGGACGGAACACATCAACGCTCAGTAATCCATCGATGTCGGATCGTAGCGGGAGATGTCGATGATCGCCATGGAGGCCGGTCCGCGTCGCCGAGGTGCGGCAGCAAGGCCGCACCCCGGCGGAGAGCCTCCGAGCCACCCGGGCCTCAGATCAGCAGCCGAGCCGCTTGCTCGAGAGGGCGATGTCGTCGATCCAGAGGTCAAACTCGCCCGGCGTCGTGCCGCCCTGGTAGAGCTGCCAGCCGATCTTCACCGTGTCGACCGTCGGCAGGACAAAGGGCACGTTGTTGCCACCGTGGTCGGTCGTGGAGGCTGTCAACTCCGGGTTCGCCACGCCATCGATCCACACCTCGACGCGGTTGTCCGCCGAGTCGATCTTCCACTCGAAGCACTGCCAGGTGTCCTCAGCGACCGGGGCGGACTCCCGCCAGTTGGTCCAGTCGCCGGTCGGACCGCCGTCGGCGCCGATCCCCCAGAAGGTTCCGGGGACCGTGGGCGCGTACTGCCCACCGATCGGACGGACGACCTCCGCGCTGCCGGTGCCGGTCGCTTCCACCAGCGTGAAGTGCGCCCAGTCCGGGGCCGTGGGGAAGGCGTCGACGCGCAGACGCATCCGGCCGTAGAAGCGGTTGCCCGGCGCGGCGAAGTCGTCGACGCGCAGGAACGCACGTCCGTTGTCAACGGTGTGGATGTGCAGCGCCTGGTTGCCACGACGGGCACGTTCGACGGTGAGCGTGCCGTGGCGGGTGTCGACGCCCCAGTTCAACGTGCTGGGCCCTCCGGGAGGCAGTCGCTCGAAGTCCTCACAGAAGAGCAGACCACGGGGGCACGAGGGCCGGGAGGCCGCCGATGCCCCGGCCGGGACGCTGCCGACTGCGGCGCCGAGGATCAGGGCGGCGCTGAACACAGCGAGAAATCTGCGCATTGTCATCCTCCAGGACGGCTGGCCTCCCACCGCAGGGGCCGGGCCAGCAGGAATGTTCCGGTCATGCGACGCTGAGGCGCACCCGCTCGCACCGCTGCGGCGCGGTTGCCTCCGCACTGCGGCGATCCGAGCCATTCCGGCACGACCGCATCAGCGTCGATCGCATTGATAGGCGTCATTATAAGTGAAGCCGACCTGCCGCTCGCCAACTGCCCCTGAGTTGGGCGTTGACTCGAAGCCAGGAAGACGTAACGCTGTGGAAGCGCTCCCATCGACGAGCCTCCTCTGCGAAAGGAATGCTCGTGCGTCCCACCACAGCTCTACTTCCGGTCGTGCTCGCCACGGCCCTCGGCGGTCTGGCCCTGCCGGAGCCCGCCCTGGCCGCGGCCGGCCCGGCGCTGGCCGTGGACACCACTGCCGCCCGGCACCAGATCAGCCCGTACATCTACGGCATGAACTTCGCCGACCAGGCCCTCGCCAGCGACCTGCGGTTGCCGGTGCACCGCTACGGTGGCAACGCCACCACCCGCTACAACTTCCGTGCCGACACCACCAACCGCGCGTCGGACTGGTACTTCGAGAACATTCCCAACGACAACCCGAGTCCGGGCGACCTCCCGGAGGGCTCGGAGAGCGATCGGTTCGTGCAGCAGAACAAGGCCACCGGCGCCGCCACGGTCATGACGGTGCCGATGCTCGGCTGGATCGCCAAGGACCGGTCGCGGGCGTGTGGCTTCAGCGTCGCCAAGTACGGCCCGCAGGAGGCCACCGATCCCTGGGCACCGGACTGTGGCAACGGCAAGAAACCGGACGGGACGCTGGTCACCGGCAACGATCCGAAGGACACCAGCGTCGCCGTCGGTCCGGAGTACGTCACCGACTTCGTCAGCCACCTCAAGGGGCAGTTCGGCGCCGCCACCGACGGCGGGGTCCAGTTCTACAACCTGGACAACGAGCCGGACCTGTGGCAATCCACCCACCGCGACGTCCGCCCGACCGGCATGGGATACGACGAGCTACGCGACCGCACCTACGAGTACGCCGCCGCGATCAAGGCTGCCGACCCCGGCGCGAAGACGCTCGGTCCGGTCGGCTGGGGCCTCAACTCGATCATCTTCTCGGGCCTCGACCAGGACACCTGCTCACGCACCGGATGCTGGTCGAACCCACCGGACAAGGCCGCGCACGGCGGCCAGGACCTCGGCCCGTGGTACCTGGACCGGATGCGCGAGTACGAGCAGCAGCACGGCACCCGCATCCTCGACTACTTCGACGTCCACCTCTACCCGCAGCAGTCCGGCGTGCTCGGTGACGCGGCCGGCGACGCCAACACCCAGGCGCTGCGGCTGCGCTCGACCCGCCAACTCTGGGATCCGACCTACGTGGACGAAAGCTGGATCAACAGTCCGGTCCGGTTCATCCCGCGCCTGCGCGAGTTGGTCGACCAGCACTACCCGGGCACGAAGGTCGCGATGACCGAGTACAACTGGGGTGGCTTCGGGTCGCTCAACGGCGCCCTCGCCCAGGCTGACGTACTCGGCATCTTCGGCCGCGAAGGGCTCGACCTGGCCACCCTCTGGACCGCGCCCACGGCCGACCAACCGGTGGCAAACGCGTTCCGCGTCTACCGCAACTACGACGGCAAGGGCGGCGCGTTCGGCGAGACCTCCGTCCAGGCGACCAGCGCCGACCAGGCCAAGTTGGCGGTGTACGCCGCCGAGCGCAGCGCCGACAAGGCCCTCACGGTGGTCATCGTCAACAAGACCGGCGACGACCTGACCAGCCCGGTCACCCTCACCGGGGCCTCCGCCAGCACCGCTCAGGTCTACCGCTACAGCGGGGCGGATCTCACCGGCGTCGTCCGGGAGGCAGACCTTCCGGTGACCGCCGGCGGCCTCACGGCCACCTTCCCGGCCAACTCCATCACCCACCTGGTGCTGCCGCGCGGCACCACGCCCGGCGACACCCAGGCCCCGACCGTCCCGGGCAAGCCCACCGCCGGCACGATCACCGGCGACAGCGTCGCGCTGACCTGGACGCCGTCCACCGACAACACCGCCGTCACCGGCTACGACGTGCACCGGGTCGACACCGCCGGCACCGTGAAGGTGGGCAGCGCCACCGGCGCCGCGTACACCGTGACCGGGTTGACGCCGGACACCCCGTACACCTTCGTGGTGACCGCCCGCGACGCGGCGGGCAACGTCTCGGCGGCCTCGCCCGGCCTGACCGTGCGGACCGCGCCCACCGCCCCGACCGGCGGCTGCACGGTCGCCTACACGGCGAACAGTTGGCCGGGCGGCTTCACCGCGACACTGACTATCAAGAACACCGGCACCACCGCTGTCGACGGCTGGAACCTCGCCTTCGACTTCCCCACTGCCGGCCAGAAAGTCAGCCAGGGCTGGTCGGCCACCTGGAAACAGAGCGGAACGAGCGTCACCGCGGACAGCATGAGTTGGAACGGCAGACTCGCCCCCGGCGCATCCACCAGCATCGGCTTCAACGGCACCTGGAGCGGCACCAATCCGGCGCCGACCGCCTTCAACCTCAACGGTCAACGCTGCGGGTGAGCTGAGAAATCCCAATCCCCGCGCCGACGGAGCAGGCCGGAGGGGTCGGGGTGCAGCAGCACCCCGGCCCCTCCGCTCTTGATCGGCCGTCCGGGCCAGACCCGTGGCCCGACCCCGAGCACCGCCGTTGCCGCCCAGGAGGTCAGTCCTCGTCGGCCTTCTTCTTGTCACGGTTAATGGCCAGGTCGAGCGCGAGGACGCTACCGATGATGAGCAGCGGGTCCACGCCGGCGGTGACCTGCACGGCGTAGGTGTCCCGGATCGTCAGCCACCGCTTGGAGACCGAGGCCACCTCGGTGCCGTCGCGTTCGATCACGTACTCGTGGTCGAGCAGGTCACCCTTCATCTCCAGGTCGTCCGGCCCCGGCACGTCGATGGTGAACTTGTCGCGGAACGGCGTGAGCAGCTTCTTGCGGACCTCAGCGGCCTTCTCGCCGCCGATGCGGATCTCGTACGTGGGACGCAGCGCCACCAGGTGCCGGTGCAGCGTGGCGACCTCACGGCCGGAGGCGTCCTCGATGACGACCTTGTCGCGGACGCTGAGCACCTTGCCGTCGACGTGGAAGACCTTGGTGCCGTGCTCGTCGAGCACGTCGAAGTCGTCGCCGATCGAGAAGAACCGCTCCTTGATGACAAACATGAGCCGATTCTCCCCCACCGCACACCGAAGTGCTGGCCGGGCAGACTGGGGGCACCGCCAGCGATCGGCTCGCCTAGACTCCCCTGGGTGATCGTGCGGAGGGCCAGCGCGGCAGACGTGGGGGCGCTCGCGGAGCTACGCGGCATCGACGAGGGCAGACTCAGCGCGTACACCGACTGGGTGGCCTCCCACAGGGACACACATCTGCCGTTCATCGCCGAGATCGACGGGGACGTCGTCGGCGCTGCCTGGCTCCACGTCGCAGCACGAGTGCCCAGCAACGATTCGCTGGATCGCCGGTACGGCGACATCCAGTCCGTCGAGGTCCGCGAGGAGTACCGCAACCGCGGCATCGGCGGTGCTCTCGTGACCGCGATCCTGACCGAGGCCCGTGCCCGAGGGCTGCTGCACGTAACCGTCCATTCCGGTCGCCGCGCTGTCGACTTCTACCTGCGCAACGGCTTCAGCCACCACCGCCAGATCCTGCTCTGGGAGCCGACCGGTTCCTGAGGCGCCGGGTCAGCCCGCCTGGCCACCGGAGCGCCCGGATGTTCGGATAGCCCGTGGCCCCAAGCGACGGGACCCTGCCCGTGACGGACTCTGACCAGCGTGGAATGTGGTCGTCCTGCCGCCGGGGGTCCACTCTGGCAAGCTGTCCCAGTGATGGTCGGTGATCTGTTGGACGGCAGGTATCAGGTCGAGAGCCGTCTCGGCGCTGGCGGCATGTCGGTCGTCTGGCGGGCGTGGGACCGCGTCCTCGAACGTGGGGTGGCAGTCAAGGTCCTGGCCGGCGCGCAGGCCGCCGCCCGAGGCGCGCGGCAACGCGTCCAGGCAGAGGCCAGGGCCGCAGCGGGGCTCTGGCACCCGCACGTGACGAGTGTGTACGACTATGGCGAGCACACCGACGCCGCCGGCCGCCAGGTCTCGTACGTGGTGATGGAACTGCTGCCCGGCGAGACCCTGTCCGAGCGCCTTGCCGCCGGTCCGCTGCCGCCGACCGTCGCGATGCGGACGTGCGCGCAGGTCGCCGAGGCGCTCGCCGCCGCGCACGAACGCAAGCTGGTGCACCGGGACATCAAGCCGTCCAACGTGATGCTGACACCGGCCGGTGTGAAGGTGGTCGATTTCGGTATCGCCACCACAGCGGGTCGGCCGGAGCTTGAGGCGGACGGACAACTGTTGGGCACCGCGGCCTACCTCGCACCGGAACGGCTCGCCGGTGGCACCGTCCTGCCCGCTTCCGATGTCTACGCGCTCGGGCTGTTGCTGTACCGAACGCTGACCAACGAGCTGCCCTGGTCGGCGGAGACCCCCACGCAGATGTTGACGGCTCACGTGTACGTCGATCCGGCGCCGTTGCCGGATGTCGAGGGCGTGCCACCGGAGGTTCACCGCCTCCTCGACCGTTGCCTCGCCAGGGATCCGGCGGATCGACCGGACGCCGCAGAGGTGGCCGCGGCCCTGCACGGTTTCGCCGATGACGCCGAGCGCCGGGTGAAACAGGCGGCGCAGTCGGCATCCATCTCGCCCGTGTCGGCTCCGCCTACCGCCGACCCCTCTACCGGCCGGCGTCGCCGCATCCCAAATGCCGTGTTGATCCCCGTTCTCATGGCGACGGCAGCGACCGTCTCGCTCCTGCTCCCTCAGTTCGTACCTGTCGATGGCAGGTCGGGCGGCATCGCCACACGTGAGGGTGCCGCCCCGCCCGACGCTGCCCTCGATGTGTCTGCCACCGAGACACCTGCTGCCCGGCAGACGTCCGCGGAGCCCCTACCAGTCTCGCGACCAAGCCGCACGGTGGCCGCTCCGGCTGGGCCTGTTGAAGCGAGCGCCGGAGCCGGTTCATCGGCCGGCCCTGGCCCTACGACGTCACCCAGTGCCGACCAGTCGACGGTCCCGTCCAGTGCCGCGCCGGCACCGACCTCCCCGAAGCCAGGTACAGCCCTGCGGGCACTCGGTGGTGTGGTGACTGTGCTCTGCACCGGCGATCAGGCTCGCGTTGTGGACGTCGCCCCCGCCCCCGGCTACCGCCTCAAGGATTACCACCCCGGGCCGGTCAAGGAGATCCAGGTGGTGCTGCTGTCCGCAGGCAACAGGAGCGAGATCAAGGCGCGGTGTGACCACGGCACGCTGTTGCCGAAGATAAGGGAGAGCCGTCAGTGAGCTGACGACACGCTCCGTAGTGGTGACATTGCGCCGACCGACTGGTGACGCACTTCGGAGCCGGGCGGGCATTTCCGGCCATCAGGTCGACTGAGGCTGCGGGTGGGCGAGGTATTTGGTGATGCGGAGCAGCACGCGATCCTGTGGCCCGGCGACGAAGGCCGCCGCGTCGGCAAGTGCGGCGATCAAGGGCAGCCCACGGCCGCCGACGGTGAGCGGGTCGGGCAGGTCGACGTCGAGCCGTCCAGCGCCGTTGGGGCTACTGCCGCGGTTGCCGACCTCAAGTAGGCATAGTTGATCGTCGATATCGATGGTGATGTCGACGGTGCTGTCGAGATCGGCGTGCATCACCGCGTTGGCGCATGCCTCGCTGATCAGCACGGCGAGGTGGCCACGAGACTCCTCGGTGGCCTCGGTGAGGCTCAGCAGGGTGACGAGTGTGTGGCGGGCTCGGGTCACCGAGGTCGGCTGCCGCGGCAGCGACAGCATCATGGTCACGCGCATCGCGAAGTTCCTCCTCGGCCCGTACGCAACCGCGCCGGGCTGAAGCGGGACGCACCGGTTGTTGTCAGCCTTACCCGGGGTTGCTGAGCTGAAACGGTCAAGATGTCCGCTCGACGTACGCCGGCCGGCGGCGCTTCGCCCGCCGGCAGAATAGAGTATGCGGGGATCATCGGCGTGGGGAGTGTGTCGTGGACTTGCTGTTGTCGGCCCGGCCGGGCCGGGGTTGCACCGTGCTTGAGGTGCGCGGCGAGCTGGACATGGCGACGTCTCCGCAGTTGCGCGAGGGTCTGCAACGGTTGGTTGACGCCGGTGAACAGCAGGTAGTGGTGGATCTGGCCGGGGTGGGTTTCATGGATTCCAGCGCCCTGGGTGCGCTGGTGGTGATGTTCAAGGCGATGCGTGTCGCCGACGGACGGTTGTCCGTCGCTGCGGCGCAGCCCGCCGTGCGTAACGTGCTGACGGTCACATCAGTGGATCGGGTCATCGACGTGTATGACAGCGTGCGGGCCGCTGAAGCGAGCGTGCCGTCCGCGGATGGCGCGACGGGCCGGTAGATCAGTCAGGCAGCGCGGCACTGGCGCGCGCCTGGTCGGCGCCGGCACTGCTCCGCCGCTCCTCGCTGTGCCCGCCGTGCCAGTCCAGAATGAACAGCGTGGCATCGTCTGCCAGGGTCGGTCCGCTGACCTCGAGCGCGGCGTCGGCCAGGGCCCGGACAGCCTCACGCGGGTGCAGGTGAGCAATCGACCGCAGCATGTTCGGCAGATCCAGTTTGGCGGCGTTACGCTCCCGCATGCCATCGGTGAGCACTACCAGACGGTCGCCGGGTCGCAGCGTGATCTCGCCATCGTGGTAACCGGCCCCGGCGAACATACCCAGGGGGAAGTTGGCCGGTAGCGACAGCGTCCGGACGTCCCCGTCGCGCACCAGCAGCGGCGGCACGTGCCCGGCGTTGAGCAGCGCGCACACCCCGGTACGCAGGTCGAGACGGCCGAGGATCGCAGTGATGTAACTGCCGGGCACCGCGGCGTGTTCGGCCACGTCGGCATCCGCGGCGTCGGCCTGTGCCACCAGATCAACCGCGCCGCGGCGGCGGCTGTTACGCAGGCTGCCCACGCCCAGGGTGGCGGTCAACGCGCTGGCCACCCCGTGGCCCATCGCGTCGGTGACGCTGAAATGCAGCACGTCTCGGGCAAGGCTGTAATCGAAGGTGTCCCCGCCGACGCTGGCGGCGGGCTCCAGCCAGCCGGACAGAATGAACGCACTGCTCTCACAGGTGAACGAGGCCGGCAGCAGGCGGCGCTGGATCTCGCCGGACAGGGTGAACGGGGTTGTGCGTTGCCCCCACTCGAACAGGTCGGTGTACCGCCGGTTGGCGATCACGACGAACGCCAACACGTGCGCCGTGCGGGCGATCTCCTGCAGTGTCGCCGGGGCGGGCTCGTCAGGCAGGATCATCTCCAGCAGACCGATAGCCTCACCACGGTCGGTCACCGGCGCCAACACCGTCCATCCGTCAGGCTGCGCGAAAACCTGCGCCGTCTGGCTGCGTAGCGCCTGCTCGGCGGGGCCGTTGTCGAACGGCATCACAGTGGCAACCTCGTCACCGTCCCGGCGGCCGTCACCGGCACCGTCGAGCGGCACATGGGCCAACCGGACCAGCGCCCGACCGCTGAGGTCCGCGATCAGGAATGACACGCTGCGCGCACCCAGCGCCGCACCGAGTTCCCGGGTGACCGCCTCGACCGCCTCGACCGGCGAGGCGTTCTCCGCCGCGTCCAACATCTGCGTCATGATCCGTCCTCGACTGGTCCGCACTGACAGAGCCTACGAGACCCGCCGGCCATCGCCGAGCACAAGGACCGTCACCGCCGCGCTGCCAGCCCAGCGGACCGAAGTCAGGCGTACAGGTGGCCTGGGCTGCGGATCCTCAGCCCGGGGACTTCCCAGGAAGGCGGTCAGGCAGTGCGTTGCTGCTGGGTGAGTTGGGCGAGAGCCTGGTGCAGGGCAAGCGTCGCTTACATACGGGTACATGCGAACCACCGCCCGCAGGTTGCCGTCAACTAAGAAGATTCTCGAAATCTCTGGGCGCCCCTACGCTCAACGCCCACCCGGCCCGCGGTCGTCAGTGCTCGGTGATGAGTGCGGGAAACCAGCTGACGTCCTCAGGGGTGCCGTCATGAGTGCCGTGGTTGTTGTTGGCCATGTCAGCGACTCGTTGTGCGTCGTCGAGGGAGGTCAGCAGCGCGGCATCTCCCGTCCGGATGCCGAGTTTGTCGCGTGCCTGGGTATCCAGTCGGTAGCAGAGCCAGCTGTGGAAGCGGCCGGTGTCGAAGCCGAGTACCTCGAACCCGAGAGTTCTGCCGGGTGGAGCGGCCACAGGTTGCGCGAGGTTCGTCCGGATCGGATGCGGAAGGTCGCCGATCCACATCTCCACCATGGCCGCCAGTTCGGTGGCCACCGTAACCGTCACGCTCGTGCTGAGCACATGAGCGGTGCGGGAGTCCGAAGGCCGGTGCCTGACGGCATCAGCTGCCTGTTGAAGGGATCGGTACCACGGCTCGATCAGAGGCTGTAGCCACGGCTCGATGCCCCGCTCCGCCGGGAAGAGATCGGCGAGGCAGTCGCTGACAGTGGGGACGGCGCGCGGTAGGTCGGCGGTCCAGTCCTGTTCGGCTGGGTTCCAGGGGAAGCCGGCCACGAACCCGGCCAGTATCCAGCTCTCGGTGCGCGTCACCTGCCCATGATGGAACGAGGCCGAGCTCTGGCGCAGAGTATTATTCGCTGGGTCGCCACCTACCCCTACGGGATCGACGACACATCATCTGCTACGGTAACCAAGTTGCAGTTTTGATTTCCGTAGACGTTTTCCAGCGCCTGATGGGTCATCTGAACCCACCCAGGCGCTTTTCGTTTTTCGTGTCGTTTCGACGCGGGTGATCAACGCGGCGGCGTAAGGGTCCGCACAGTGCGGTCTCTAACAGCCTGCGAGGAGCAGACATGACTACAGGTACCGTGAAGTGGTTCAACGCCGACAAGGGCTTCGGCTTCATCAGCCCGGACGACGGTGGCGCCGACGTCTTCGCCCACTTCTCCGCGATCTCGGCGAGCGGCTTCCGCAGCCTCGACGAGAACCAGAAGGTGGAGTTCGACATCACCCAGGGCCAGAAGGGCCCGCAGGCGGAGAACATCCGCCCGCTCTGATCCACACGCTACGAACGGCGGCCCGACTGATTCAGCGGGCCGCCGTTCGGCGTTTCATGCGTCCACCACGGCGTCTCACCATGGCCCGAGGGACGGCAAGGTACGTCTGCGCGATCCGCCAGGAGTCAGCATCACGTCACCGGAGGACATCATCTTCACCGTCAACGCCATCGCCGCGCCGTCCGCCAGCGAACCGCTCGTGCGTACGACTATCGAACGGCGGGACCTGGGCCCACACGATGTTCTCATCGACATCCGCTACGCCGGCATCTGCCACTCTGACATCCACACCGTGCGCGGTGACTGGGGCAGCGTTCCCTACCCGCTCACCGTCGGCCACGAAATCGTCGGCCGAATCACCGAGGTCGGCGCCGACGTCACCCGCCACACGGTCGGCGACCGCGCCGGTGTCGGCTGCATGGTCAACTCGTGCCGCGAGTGCGAGAACTGCCGCACCGGAAACGAGCAGTACTGCCTCAAGGGCAACACCCAGACGTACGCGAGCGTCGACCGGGACGGCTCCGTCACCCAGGGCGGGTACTCGACCCATGTGGTCGTGAACGAGGACTTCGTGCTGCGGGTGCCGGAGACCATCCCGTACGAGGCGGCCGCGCCGATGCTGTGCGCGGGCATCACCACGTACTCTCCGCTGGCGCACTGGAATGCCGGTCCCGGCAGGAAGGTCGCCGTGGTGGGCCTGGGCGGTCTGGGCCACATGGCTGTCAAAATCGCCGCAGCGATGGGTGCCGAGGTGACAGTGCTGTCCCAGACGCTGGGCAAGAAGGACGACGGCCTGCGCTTCGGAGCCGAGCACTACTACGCCACCACGGACCCGGCGACGTTCGAGGTGCTCAAGAACAGCTTCGACCTGATCATCAACACGGTCAGCGCACCGATCGACATGGCCAGCTACCTCGGTCTGCTGCGTCTGGACGGCACGCTTGTCAGCGTGGGTGCCCCGCCGGAGCCGCTTCCGGTGCCCGTCTTCGCGTTGTTCGGCAATCGACGGTCGTTCGCCGGCTCCAGCATCGGCAGCATCGCCGAGACGCAGGAGATGCTGGACTTCTGCGCCGAGCGCGGCATCGCCCCCGAGGTCGAGGTCATCGGCGCCGAGGCGGTCAACGACGCGTACGAGCGGGTGCTCGCCTCGGACGTGCGGTACCGGTTCGTCATCGACATCGACACCCTGCGCTGAACTTCTCCGCGGTGGCCAGGGTCCGCCGAACGGCGGGCTCTGGCGCGCGGTCGGGCCGGAGTGCGCGGTGGCCGGCGGTGAGCCGTTGGGCCGCCGAGGCGCAGGGCGCGCATCGGCGGCCCACCGTCTCAGCCGTTGTCGATCAGACTGGCGATCTCGTTGTAGATGAGGTGCGCCTTCGCGCCCTGGTTCGACGGACAACCGCCGAGGTGGTGCAGGGCGATCACCTGGTGGCTGGCGTTCAGCACTGGTGAACCCGAGTTGCCGCCGGAGGTGTCACAGCTGTAGCTGATGTTCCAGGTGTTGTAGTTCGCGTTCCGGACGGCACAGGTCGCGCCGTTCTGGGTGTCCTCGAAGATCGACAGCCGCTTCGCGGTGCCGTCGCCGTGGCCGGGGACGTAGATCCGGGTGCCGTTGCTGGTGGCGGTAGTTGCCAGGTACAGCGTGCCGAATCCCTGGATGGTGGCGAAGTTGTGGACCGAGAACAGGGCGTAGTCCAGCTGGCTGGAGCCGCCGCTGCTCACCCGGTAGAGGGTGGCACCGCTGACCTTGGTGCCGGCACCGGGGTTCGCGCCGCCGCAGGTGGCGCACTGGTAGTTGAACTGCATCTCGCTGCCGCTCACGGCGGACTGCGTCGAGAAGCAGTGCTTGTTCGTCAGCATCCGGTTGGTGTTGCCGACCCGCCAGGTGGTGCACAGTCCGCCGCCGCTGATCAGCAGCCGCGCCACCGCCCTGCCGCGGGCGTACTCGGTGGGGTGACTGTTCTGGTAGCAGACCACGTCCCGGCGGGCGTCGGTGCTGCACACGGACTGGGTGGAGAAGTTGTGCGCGGTGATTTCCGTGCGGTCGTACCCGCGCCAGAAGCGGTCAATGGTTGCGGCGTTGCCACGTGCGGGGCGGCTGCTGTGCAGTGTCACGACGGCGGTGTCGCCCTCCACCGACATCGCCCAGAAGCCCGGCTGCCCGTCGGTGGTGTAGTCCGAACCGGTCGCCCGGTTCAGGTGGCGGTCGTACCGGTAGCTCTCCTTGCCGTCGCGACTCGACACGGTGACGTAGTCGCCGTCGGCCAGTCGCAGTGAGCTGAAGTGCACCTTGACGTAGGTGGCACCGGAGTGCTGGATGATCTGTGTCCCGCCGCTGGCGGCGTAGGACAGTGAGCTGTTCACGGTGCGGAGTTCACCGATGGTTGTCACACCCTCTGCCGAGAACTGGCTCGATTCCGGTGCCCGCTCGGATCGTGGCGCGAGAGGGGCAACCGAGTACGCCTCGGCGGCGGGTACCGACAGGAGGCTCAGCCCAAGTGTGCAGGCAGCGAGCACGACCGCCCCCGTTCGCAGGCGGCGCAGGGCAAGTTTCATCCGTCGCTCCTTCTCAGGAATCAGCACCGAGACGTGCCTTCGGCCTTCATACCTGAGTTCGCGCAAGACATGTAATCCCATCTATGTCATAACTGCCATCCGCGCTGGCCGAGGTCAGACGGAGGCTGGTGCGGCCACTACCATGCGAGCGTGGCTCACGTTGCCCAGGTCCGCAGGCCGTACCCGCTGCTCGTCGCCGCGGCGGTCCTGTTGGCGCTCGGCGCTGCCACGGCGTGGGGAGTCGGCGACACGCTGGGGCTGAGCCACTCCCCCGCCGCCGTGCCGCGCGAGGACGCTGTCGCCGCGCCGGCGCGGACGCCCGCACCGGTCCCGCCGTTGGCATCCCTCGTCGTGCCCGACGAGCCGCGCGTCCGGAAGGCCGCAACCGCCGTCGCCGACGCGGTGGTTCTCCGCGGCCTGCCCCGACCCGTCCTCGTGTCGGCCACGTCGAGCCCAGCCAGGTACGCGATGGCCGCGCCGGGCACCGCACTGGACCTGTCAGCGGTGAGGACGCTGCGGGCGGGCGTGCTGCCCACCCTCGGCGGAACGCCCGAGGGCGTACCGCACGTTCTCCGGCGACCCGGACACCGTCGCCGCGATCGGGCAGGCCATGGCTCTGTCCCGGCAGGCGGTCACCAAAGGCCTCTACATCGGCCCGTACGCCGACCGGTCGGTGCGGGCGCTCGGGCTGGAACCGCCGCCCATGATGTGGATCTTCGAGTGGGACATCCCGACCGGCGACTCCGCCGCGTTGGACAGCATCTACGCGGTGACCGGCGGTCGCGTCGACGAGGCGATCGAGGAGGGCACGCAGGCCGTCGCGCTCGCTCGGCGCATGCGCGACCTGGTCGCCGCCACCGACCCGGCGACCTGGCGGGACGCCGAACTGCGCGGCCGCTTCACCGCGACTCTCGACTACCAGGTCAACCTGTTCGAGACGCTGAGCGCATACCGGACCATGGTGCTGCGGCACGCGCAGTGGCTGGACACGGGTGCCCCGGCCGCCCGCCACGGCTGGCGGCTGGCCGCAGCGGCGTACCACGACGCGCGCGACACGCACCGGCAGCGCTACGGCGCCGACCTGGACCTGCCCGCGTACAACTTCACCGCCGCCGACCTCGGGGCGCGGCGTGCCGACCGGGACCCGGCGATGGCCTGGGCGGCCCGAGCGATGCTCGGATCGATCCTGCTGGTGGTGCTCCTCGGCCGGTACGGGCGCGGGTTCGGCGGGGCCGCCGCGCGCGGGTTGCTGCTCGGCGCGCTCCGGCCGTGGCGGGTCGCCGCGCTGCCGACGCCCATGACGCGGGCGGACCGGGTGGTGGTGTGGCTGGTCCCGGCCCTGGTGCTGGTGGCGAGCCGGCTCGTGTTGACCTGGTTCGCCGCGCCGGCGCACCTGCTGGTCACCCTCGGCGGGTGGGCGCTGTTCGCCCTCGTCGTACGCCTCGTCGTCGGCCGGCGGGATCCGTTCCACCTGTGGGCCGTGGTCGGCGGCGTCGCGCTGCTACGCAGCGTGCTCCTGCTGGCGGCGCTCGCCGGACGCGGACCGGGTGGTTACTGGTTCGCGTTCTGGACTATGCCGGGTCTGCGCGCGGCGTACGTCACCGTCGCCTTCGCGGCGTTCTGCTGGCTGTTCGTAGCCGTCGCCGTGGTCCTGCGCGACCGGTACGACCTGCGCCGCCGAAGCGCCGTCGGGCTGACCCTCACCGCTGCGGGTGTGCCCCTCGGTGTGCTGTCCGCCCTGGTCTCGGTGGTGGGCCTGGAACGCGCGCTGACGGTGTGGAACGACCAGCTGGCGTTGCTGCCCTGGGGCCTGTCCCGCATTCTCGGCATCACCGTCCACCTCGGGATCCCCGCCCAACTCCCCGCATACACCGCCGCCGCCGGAATCGCCCTGGCCGCCGCCGGCCTGCTCCTGTCACTCGGCCGCCACCGACAGTCCGCCTGACCCCCACTCCGATGAACCGGATCCGCGCGGCATCGGACACGACGGACTGGTCTATGCCGGCTCGCGCACGCCACCGGCGTTTCCACCGTCGTCCGGCATCGGTTCGGCCGGGGCTTCTGGCAATTCGTCCGGCGCGCCGGGCAGAAGGACCCCCGGGTCGTCGGGCACCGGTTCGCGCGGGTCGATGGGCGGATACTGCTCAGGGTCGAGATCGGGTTCAGTCATCACGCGAGTATCCGTCGTTTTCCGTGCTGCCGCTCGTCGGGCCCGGCGGCAGGACCGGCCCGTCAGTCCTCGACGGGGGTTCGGTGGGCACCGACGGGCCAGAGGATCGTGGTCGGGACGCCGTGGTGCCGCGCCCAGTCGATGGTCCGATCCGTCGACGCGGGGTGGCGGCCTGGTTTGCCGTCCCACACCGCCACGAGTCGCTGCACCCGTCGGACCAGCTCACGGTTGGCATCCACGTAGGCGGCGGTGTCCGAGCGGTCGTGACCGGTGTGGACGACAGTTGCCGCCCGGTCGAGCAGCTCGTCGAAGGCCAGCCGGTTCTCCGGCCTGATCACCGCGACCCGGTAGTCGCGGGCCGGCAGGATCACCTCGTAGGTGCCGCCCAGATCGAGGATCGTACGCGCGAAGACCTGGTCCGCGCCGGCCGCCAGGCAGGTCACGCCGTGCACGGGCCGGTCGCTGATCCGGCCCAACTCGACGCGGAGCGCGTCGGCGACGAGCAGTTCGGTGTCGCGGGTCAGGTTGATGTGCCCGGTCACGCCGACGCGGACCGGGCCGAGGTCAGGCGGCATCCCTCGGGCCTCTGCGCTGCGCGGGCACCGGAGGTGCCAGCCGGATCAGCTCGAACCCGTTGTCGGACAGCACATCGGGCAGCGCCCGGACCCCCTCACGATTCTGCTCCTGCACGTCGGACGGCAGCTCCTCCCACGGCCGCAGGGCGGGATGCCGCCGCTGAACGTCATCGCGCGGGTCACCGTACGTCCAGCCGTCCCCGCGCCGTTCCCGGCACCACCGGTCGTGCTCCAGGCGAGCGAGTTCCTCGATCCTGTCGTCGATGGCCTGCCCGGCGGCCGAGGCGTCACCGGTGCCACCGTGGCGGGGGGCCACGACGCAACCGAGGTCCAACAGCTTGGCGGCGATGTCCTGCACATGGGCCCGGTTGGCCCGCCGCAACGACTCGGGTAGTCGTGACCAGTTCACCATCGCCGGGGCATCGCCGAGTCGTACCCCGGCGCGCTGCTGAGCCTGGACGTACCGCTCGTGGATCAGCCGGGCCAGCCGCTCGGTGAGATCCTCGGCGATCAGCCGGGCGTCGCAGGCGTGGGTGAGCACCGGGTAGAGGCGGAGCTTGCCGTGCACCTCGTCGAGCAGGTCGTGACGGGAGTCGCCGTGGAAGGCCGCGGCGAGCGCCGCCTGCCGGTAGACCGGCACGAACACGGCACTCTCGGCGCCCTGCCACAGGGCGGGCGTGTCCAGCACGAACCGCAGGCCGTTGATCTCGTCCGGTGCGCAGACGTAGATGCGGTCGTAGCGGTCGCGGCCGAGACCGACGACACCGTCGAGATCCAGGTCGTACGCGGTCAACTGGCACACGGTGGCCAGGAACGGGTACCGCGACGACGCAAGAGCGATCTCGGTCCCGGCGTCCGGTGCCACGACGTCCACCCGCAGGGGTGGCCCGGCCTGGCCCCGGGGGATGTCGGCTCGGGATGCGCGCCAGTGCCGGACGGTCTCCACCAGGAGAGCCCGGCGGAAGGCGCCGGTGCCCGCGATGAGGATCCTGGTCGGTCGGTCTCCCCCGCTGGGCAGCGGGTGGTGCCGGTTCAGCGCGCGCGCGGCGACGTCGTCGACGTGGAAGTAGTCCAGCCGCAGCCGGCTGGACCCGGCGGCACCGAGTCGTCGGGCCTGCAGGGACAGACACATCTCCGAGTCGTGCACCAGGATGTAGACCCGCGGTGGTTGCCGTCGGTCCTGGATGAGCCGGTTGGCGGTGTTGGCGATCGCGTGGTTGCGGTCGTCGTCCTCGCTGCAGGCGTAGATGGTGTGGGCTCGGGGCAGGCCGGCACCGCGCAACACCTCGGGGCTGGTCGGGTCGCCGACCACGCCGAGGTACCGGCGCCGCCGGTACTCCAGCGGCCCGAACGGTTCGGAGCGCACCACCACCACACGTTCACCGTCGGCGAAGAGTCGGTCGGCGAGCATGCGGGCGAACTGGGAGTCCCCGCAGACCAGGACGTGACCACGTGCCCGCCGGGCGCGCAGGCGACGACTCTCGGCGGCCAGCAGCAGCCGGCTGGCCTCGGCGACGGCGAGGAGCGTGAACAGCGGGGCGGCGAACCGGGCGACCTGCAACTGCCATGGGTAGGGGCCGGCGTCCTGGAATGGTTCGGCGCCGAAGACGAAGAGTTGCAGGTCGTAGTAGAGCACATCGTACGGATCGTGGGCGACGTCCGGTCGGGCCTGGAGCAGGCGTTCGAAGCCGACATAGCCGAGGACGAGAGCGGCCAGCCCGATCACTCCGAAGAGGACTCGCAGACTCCAGCCGGTCGGGCGGGACGAGCCGGCGACCGGATCCGTCATGAGCTCATGGTATTTGACGAGGTCGATCGGATCGTCGCTCGACGCGCACCCACGCACACCTACGGCTCCGGATCGATCACGGAAAGTCGTCGGGTCGGGTGTCGGCCAGCGTGGCCAGCAGTTGCCCGGCCAGCCGCCGAACCGCGCCGTCATCCTCCTGATACGCGAGCCGCACGAGCATCTCCCGGGTCCGGGTGTCCCTGTCGTAGTGCCGGGTCAACGCGAGCAGCGCGGTCCGGCGGATCTCCCAGTCATCGTCGTCAGCCAGCCGCAGCAGCAGGTCCCGTACCCCCGTGCGGCCAGCCAGGCTGGCGCCCAGCTGCTCGACGGCCCGGCGGCGAACCTCCAGGGCCGGATCGTCGCGGACCAGCCCGACCAGCAGCACCTGAACCTCCGGGTCGGCGCCGAAGTGCTCGCCGAGCGCGGCGGCGATGCGGGCGCGGATTGCCGGGTTCTGGTCCGACAGGCGGCGCATGAGTCGCAGCGTCACCGCCATGGACGCCGATCCCTGCTCGGTCAGACAGCGCACGGCGGCGTCGAACACTGTCGGGTCGGTGTCGGCCTCGACGCATTCCAGCAGCACGTCGGTCACCAGTTCCGGGCTCCCGTACGCGCAGAGGGTCTGCACGGCGGCCAACCGGATGCCGACGTAGCTGTCCCGGCGTGCCCGCCGGCACAGTGTCTCCATCAGGCCCGGGGCTTCGCCGTGGCGGGCGAGCGCCTGTGCGGCGGCGCACAACACGTTCGGGTCGGGGTCCCGACTGACCTGCTCGGCAAGGCACTCCCGCACCTCAAGGTCCGGTGGGTCGGCGAGACGGGCCAGGCTACGGGTGACCCGCAGCCGGACGATCGGGTCCCGCTCCTGGGAGGCGCGGCTGATGAGCAGATCTCGGGTCGCGTGACCGAACAAGGGTCGCCCGGTGAGCAGGTCGACCGCGGCGAGCCGGACACTCGCGGTCGGATCGCGTCGAGCGCTCTCCAGCAGCAGTTCCCCGGTGCGGTGGTCGGGGTAGGCCTCGGCCAGCGCGCGCACCGCGGCGAGGCGTACCGTCGCGTCCTCGTCGACGCGAGCCGAGCGGGCCACCACGGTCCACCCCGTGTCGTCGGCGCGGTCCCGGTCGATCAGAGCGGTGACCGCGGCGGCCCGCACGGAGGACTCCTCGTCCTGCTCGATCTGATCGATCAGCCGGGCCCGGCAGCGCCCCTCCGGGTCAGGTACGAGTGCCAACCGCTGCACGGCGACCGCGCGGACCCGCGCTGACGTGTCCGAGCAGGCGAGCTTCAGCAGCAGCTCGGTGCTCTCCGGGTCGGGTCGCTCGGGCAGCAGCTCGGTCAGAACGCAGCGTCGGACCTCGTCCGGGGAATCGCCGGTGACCCGCTGCAACGCCGTGGTTCGTGCGGTCTCGGCGTACTCCGGCAGAACCAGCAGACCCTTCAGCGCGCACTGCACCACGCCGGGGTCGGCGTCGGTGGCCAGCAGTCGCTGCATCGTCTCGGGTGCGTCCGGCAGGTCGGCGCAACGTGCGGTGAGCACTCCGGCGGCGGCCCGCCGCACCGCGACGGCGGTGTCCCCGGTGGCTCTGGCCAACACCTGACGGACGTCGTCGGAGAGTTCGGACCGGGTGCCGAGGGACTGCACGGCCAGCGCCCGCACCGCGAGGTCGGGGGAACTGGCGAAACCGCGCAGCACGTCCACGAGGTCGGGGTCGGCGCCGAAGTGGGCGACCACTGCGCGTACGGCGGCCTGCCGTACCGCGGTGGAGACCTCGGCCTGCGCCTGGGCGACCAGGATGTCCCGGCATCGGCGACTGCTGCCGCCGGTGGCCTCGAGGCGGCCGGCGACCTCGGCCAGCCCGGCGACCAGGGTGAGGTGGGCCTGACGCTCGCGGCCCTGCCCCAGCTCCCGGACGAGCAGGTCCTCCATCTGCTCCTCGGCGGTGGACAGCACCGCCGCGATCCGGGTGGCGAAGGGAGAGCCGGATCGCCAACTGGTCCGGACACCACGGCGGCGGTACCAGTGCAGGAAGATCTCCCGGCCGGGCCAACTCGGGCCGAGCGCCCGGATCGAGGACAGCAGCTCCTGCTCGGTGAGATCCACCAGGTTCGGGTCGTCCGCCGAGATGCCATGCTCGATGAGACGCACGACCTGCCGCAGCACGGCGTCGCCCGCGTCGGCCAGTTCGGCGGGCTGCGGCGCCTCGGCCACGCACTGCGCCGCCAGCACCAGGTTCCACGGCGGCCCGGTCAGGTTCAGCGGCGGCCACGGTTGGGTGGCCTCGGTGGCGAGCAGGGTGACCAACTCGTTGGCGGTCTGGGCGGGGAGGGCGCTGGCGACCAGTCGAAGCACCTCCCGCCACGACGGATCGGCCCAGTGCTCGCGAAACAGTGAACGCAGACGATCGAGGCCCCAGTTGGTTGGATCATGCTCGCATCTGTCCACGATCTCCTCTGCACAGAAGAACTCCAGGAACGCTCGGTGCACGAACCCGAACAGTCGTAGCCCGTAACGTTCCAGGATGAAGCTTCGCTGCCGCAATTTGTCGATCATTGAGTAGGCCATGGCGAGCGCCCGCTCATTTTCGAAGCCGTAGAACGCGACGAGGTGGTCCCGGAAGATGCGCGCCAGTTCGTCGGACTCAATGTAGTTTCCAGCGGGGCCGGACTCCCGGAACTGCATCCAATACGCCAGGTGACGCAGCAGCCGACGCTTCGCCTGCAGGTCCAGCGACGGCACGTCGCCGTGGCTCTCGCGCAGTTGCTTTGTCACATCCCACTCGGAGATCAGAACGTCGGTCACGTGCGCGTAGAGCCGGCGTCGGTTGCGGGGCAGCGGGTGACCCCGGCCGACGATCGCCATGAGCATCAGCAACAGGGGGTTGCCGGCGATCTCGCGCATCGCTCGAGAACTGCCCACCACGTCGAGGATCTGCCGCCGCTGCCGCTCTGCCTCCGCGGCCGGCGTGGGCATCACGTAGCGGTACCAGTTGCCGAGGAATCTCGCGATCTGCTCGTCGTCGAGATCCTCCAGGGTGAAGTGGTCGAAGCCTGCGTTGGCAAAGGTGTGCCGCTGGTAGCCGGCCGCCCGCGAGGTGACCACTGTCAGCACTCCCGGGTACTCGTTGGCGAAAGTGGCGATCTGCGCGGCCACCTCTTCCCGCTGCGCCGGGTCGAACACCTCGTCCAGGCCGTCGAACAGGAACAGTGCCTGACCGCCCTGGCGCAGGTACGCCTCCAGCACGTCCTGGTCGATGCCGGCCAGCCCCTGCTGGTGGCGGTGGCCGACGTAGTCGAGCAAGCCGTCGCACCGGCCGTCCCCGTGATGGGTGGCGTACGAGCGCAGCTCGATCAGGACGGGTAGGTACCGGTCCAGCGCACTCAGTCGAGGCTCGACGCAGACCTCGGCCAGCGTCAGCGCCAGGTACCGCGCGGCCGCTGACTTGCCGGAGCCGGGGTCGCCGAGCAGCACGATCGTGCGCCGGCCCGGGTCGGACACCACATCGAACAGCGACAGCTCGTCCTTGGCCGCGTACTCCTCCCAGAGCCGCTCCACCTCCTCCGGGTTGACCACCCCGGGCAGCCCGCCGACGTCGTCGCCCGGCGTGGACCCGGCCCACCGCCACCACGCCAGGGGCATCTCCGGTCGCGCGTCCTCGTGGACGCGGGGTTCCACGAACACCTTGGGCAGCCCGACGGTGAGGTAGCCGATGGTGGGACGCGGTGAGACCGCGTCCACCGAGACGGTGTGGTATCTCAGCGACAACTGCTTGTAGTACTGGTTGCGGACGGCCGTCGGCAGGTGGGTGTCCGGGTCGGCGGGCTCGCGCGCCGGCGACCTGCCACTGCGTACGTCGGCCAGTGCGGCGGTCACCTTGGCGGTGAGGTCGTCCACGCCGGAGAAGAAGGCGCAGAGGTGACGCTCCTTGAGCTCACGGCGCAAGGCGACGATCTGCTGCCAGTCGGCATCCCGGTCGATCATGTCGACCGGCCAGGGCGTGTCCTCCGCGAGCAGGAAGACCAGGCACGGCTTTCCCGCCGCGAGCGCCTCCCGGTATTCCAACTCGGTGATCGAGGACTCCTGGCCGGGCGGCCGGAACCCGTACCGCCAGGCGAACAGTCCCACGTAGAGGTCGCAGCGGCGCACGTCGGCGAGGCAGCGGTCCAGCGGCGGACGGATGTCGGCGCCGTACGCCTCCATGGCCACGTCGTCGATCTCCAGACGGCGAGCCACGGCGTGCACGGCAGCGCGGTATTCCAGCAGGTCCTTTTGTGTGGCCGAAATGTAGACCTTCATGAACGGCAAACTCCAGGGAGTGGCTGGCGACCGCACCATTGAAAATATCAGCAGTTGTCACGTCCGGCCGACCCGCGAACACTCCGAATGCCCGACGTACATGGGATTCCCGCTCACCCCGGGCCTATGATGACCGTCAACAGATACGGATCCGGGCGGTCGAAACTCGTACCCGTGGAGTCTCGGTTGTCGGACGCGGATCCGTGTCAGTGCCGGTCGCGAGGGGTGTACGTCAATCAGCATGAGCCGCATACCGCGCGATGAGCGCGGGTCCGGTGGCAGCGTTGCGGAGGAAGCCATGCTCACTGTCGGTGAGGTGCACACCAGCCTTCTGCAACACAGCACGGCGTTGGCCCAGGAGCAGAGCGCCGAAATGCTCAGCCTGATCGAAGGCGAGGCCGTGCTGACCTCCCGGCGTCCATCGCTGTACGCGGTGTCACCCGATGTCCGCACCGGTGTCGACTGCTGGCTCCCGAGCGCCAGAGGGCGCCAGTTACGTGGGGTGGGAGCCGTGGTCACCAGGGCGATCGTCACCGGCGGCCGGATGGTGCAGGCCTCCTCGGTCATCCACGTCGTCGCCGGCAAGCGCCGCCAGCCGTGGTCGCACTATCTGGCCAACCCCGGCGTCCTGGAGACGGTCGGCAAGCTGGACGTCGCCGACCTGAGCGCGGGCTTCCTGCACGGCAACAACGCCGACGTGCTGAACCTGGAGGCGATCACCGGCAGGGTTCTCGACGGTGTGCAGATGTCCGACCTGCTGGACCGGCGCCCGCCACTGCGCACCGCCCGCACACGGCTGCGCTGGACCGCGCAGGCCGACGCGCGCCCGGACCGGGACGTCTCGGCGGTGGTGACCGTGGACTCGCCCACCCTGCGTACGGTCGAACTCGTGCTCGACCCGCAGGACGTGCCGGCCGCCGTTGCCGGGCTCTGCGAAGATCTCGCGTTGCACGACTGGCTGCTGACCATGCTGTCCTCGCTGGTGGAGTCCGCGGTCACCCGATCGGCCTCCGGGCAGGAGCACGTCGAGCGGCTACGGCCGGTGCTGGAGCACCTGCTGCACCTGTGGCTGCCCGGCGCGCGGGTGCACCCGCGGCTGCGGCCGATCTGGGAGCAGTTGGAGCAGGTACCCGGGTTCAGCCGTCAGTGGAACTCGTCGGTCAACTGGATCCGGGATCAGATCAGCGTGAGCAACATGGCTCTGCTGCGCGACCTGGCCGGCCGGGTGGCCGTCGACGAGCCGTGCGGGAGCTGAGCACGTTCAGTCGCTGATGAACACGTAGCTCAGCCGGTCGACCAACTCGCTGGGCAGGAGCAGGCCCTCACCGCCGGCCCGTTTGGCGACCTGCTGCGCGACCGTCGGCGGCACCGCCACCTGACCGAGGATGGTCCGTACGGCCAGCTCCACCGGCAGGTACTGGGTGCCCATCAGGGTCAGCGTGCGATACGCGCAGAACGGCGCAGCCGCCGGGTTCAGCTGGACGATCGCCGGCAGTTCGTCCCAGTCCGTCGGCAGCTCGCCGGCGAGCCGGCACGGCTGCGTCATCGTCTCGCCCCGATGCCGTAGCACGCCAAGTCGGGTCATCTGCCAGACCGAGGCGAGCAGGGCGCAGGCCCACACCCGGGCGTCCGGCTCGTCGGACCAGAGCTCGATGTCGACGAAGATGGAGTGCCGGGGATCACCGGACTGCAACGGCGGAGTCCACGGGCGTGGCAGGGTCATCGCCGGCGCGTCGACGTGCCCGGGGGACCGTTTACCGTTGGACAGCCAGCCCGACTCGCTCAGCGGTGGACGACTCCCGGTGGTGTGCCGAGGTGGTTCGACCACCAGTGTGTCGACCACCAACCGGGCCAGCTCGGCACCGTCGTGCCGGGCGAAGCTGGACTCCCGGGCCACGTAGTCCAGGATCAGCCCGTGCTCCGCCGCGGCGCTCTGCACCTGCGGTATCACCTCGCGGGGGGTACCGAAGCGGTGGAAGTAGTCGTCCATCATGAAGCAGGTGCTGATCCGCGGCTCCCGGTGCGCGGGCAGCCCTCGTCGGGCCAGAGCCGGGATCGCGGCAGACCAGTCCGCGATCCGCTCGAACTTGCGCCTCAGCTCGTCACACCCGTCGCCGAAGTCCTCCGCGTAGAAGTGCCCCAGCTCCACGGACAGATGCGAGTACGCCACGCTCTCTGTCCGACGCACCGCAGCTGCCTCCTGGAACCTGACATCCATGCCGATCACGCGGTGTCCCATGCCGTCTCGTCGAAAAGCTTCTCAGTCAGGTCAACGAAGGCGTCCACCGTCTTGACGTTGGCAATTTTGGATTGCACGTCGTGATCGGAGATGAGCTGCTCCCGCCACTGCAGCAGTGGATCAAGCGGCACCGCGCCGAGCAGCGTCGTACGCCCGACACCTCGGCGTCGGGCCAGCTCCGACAGCTCCGCGTCGCACTTACGCAGGAATGCCTGCTGGGCGAGGCCGAGGTGGCCGACCTCCGGGCCACGTGAGTCGATCACCGCCGTACGGATGAAGCGCAGCGACTCCCGTAGCCTGTCCGGCTCGTGGCCGTACTCCTTGCCCATGGCCACGATCCCACCCGCCTCGAACGCCAGGTCCGCCGCTGCGGTGACGTGCTGGGGAGTCCACCGGTGGAAGACCAACCAGCGCACGGCGACCTTGCGCAGGGTCGAGGTCGCGGTGGCGGCCAGCGCGATCTGGCTGGCGTACGACCGGCCGGCGCTGAGGTCCACCAGGGTCAGGTCGAACTCCTCCTCCAGGCGGAGGAAGAGCTCGGCGCAGCGTTTGGCGATGTCGTTGGTGAAACCGAACTCGCTACCGTTGCGTTGTCCCGGCAGGAGCACCAACGGACCGGACCCGATGGGCCTCTGACGCAGACTGGCACGTTCGGAGGTGGCCCACACGTCCAACTGCTCCGGAGACGGAATCTCCCCGCGCAAGTACCGGTGCAGGCCGCCACCATTGGGCCCGGCGCCCTCCACACCGTTGACGGCCTGCGGGATCTGGAAGGTGATGCCGGCGGTCGGCGAGCCGAAGTCGTAATCCAGGTAGCAGGTGGGGCGACCGGACAACGCGCTGCGGTAGGCGATGTTCGCCGCGGTCACCGACCGCCCGGTGCCGCCCTTGTGCGACGTGACGAAGACCAGCATTCAGATCCCCTCGCTGGCCTTCTGCTGCCCGGTGGCGATGTCGTTGAGCAGCAACAGGAGAGTGTTCACCAGAGCGGCCGCCGTGCCGGGACGCTCGTCGACCAGCAGCTGCGCGCGGCCCAGGCTGGCGCGAATGCTGCGCATGCTGCGCTGCATCGCCTCACCGTCGAAGGTGCCGCGCATCAACTCCCGGTCGAACAGATATTCGGCCTCATCGATGAGATCCTGCGCGTAGTCGGCCAGCCGGCTTGCTCGTGGGAACGGCCGCTCCCACAGCAGCTGACCGGACGTGACCAGAGCCTGCACCACCCGCTCGGTCAGGTACCAGGAGGGTGCGTCCGGCTTCGGCGCCAGGCCGGGAAAAGCACCACCGGCATGGTCCCACAGCCCCTGGTGCCGGCCATCCGGGATGCGCCGCAGCAGCAGGTGGTCCCACACCTCGTCGGCCAGCTCGAGCAGTTCACTGCGCCGTCGGGCGTTGCTCAACAGACCGGCGACGGTGGCCGCCCGCTGTAGCAGCACAGTGGAGAACTCGTTCACGTTCCACGTCATGATCGGCTTTGACGTGTCGTCGTTCAGGGTCACCCGCTTGCCCGGCGCGTGCACGAACAGCGCCGGCTCGCCGGGCGACGCCCGCCGGGTGATCCGCGCCCGCTGGGCCAGCTCCACCAGCACCGAGGCGATCCGCCCGAGCTCCTCGTCACCACCGCGCCCGACGGCGATCAGGCCCTTCACCGCCAGCGACGTGGCCTGGAGGGTGTAGTAGTCGGTCCGGTCACCGTCGGTCGTCCGCCAGGGGATGTCCTCGATGGGCCACCGCCGCCGGTTGCCGAAGGTTGCCACCGTCGCCCAGTACGTGCGGGTGAGCTCCCACCGCAGTTGCAGCGCCCGGGACAGCCGCTGCTGCTCCTCGTTGAGCAACCCGAGCAACCGGGTGCGTTCGGAGTTCAGATCCTCGATCGCGTCCATCGCGATCACAGTGAAGTAGAGGTACGGGGCGTTCTCCGCGGAGCCCTCACGCTGCAGGCCGATCGGCTCAGTGGTCGGAACCTCCTCAGCGCCGGAGATGATCCCCCACGACCAGCCGCACTCGAACAGCATCTCACTGTTGTCCAGGTCCTCGGTCACCCGACCCGAACCGATGATCACGCTGCGCAGGCTCGCCATCGTGTCCCGCAACTGCTCGCGCAGCGCCGCCACCAGCTCGCGGCGCGGCAGCTCGTCCTGGTTGACCATGTCGCACAGACGAATGCCGTACTCGTCGCTGGAGGTGAAGACGAAGGTGCTGAAGCTGCGGAGCAGGCCGACCATCGCCGCCGTGAGACGCGCGCTCGCCATCGCGTCCAGTTCGTCCAGTTGCGCCAACAGGTCGCGCCGCTGGGTCGAGCCCCGGTAGACCTTGATGAAACCGATAGTCGCCAACGTGAGTGTGATCGAGACCGCGAACGAGTCGCCGATGTCCAGGGAACGCTGCTCGTCGGTGAGCTCCGGGCCGCCCTCCAGCGGAGTGAGGTAACTGCCTCCGCTGAAGATCGGAGTGCCGGCGTCGTCGGTGTACCGCCGGAAATAGTCGATCATCACGCTGACCAGCCGGCGGGGAATCTCGATCGCGCCGCCGATAGGGCTGAGCGCCTCGATCACCTCTTCGTCGGCGCGGTCCGGGTCGTCCAGTGACAACACGGGGACCTTGGCCGCAGGGAGCAACAGGGTCAGCAGTTGCTCCGCGTCGCTGATCGAGTTGCTGCCACTTCGGCTGCCCCAGTGCCATTCACCGTTCGCCCAGCAACTGCGAACCGTAGCCCGCCAGATGTCGAGGATCTCCTGGCGCGGCTGCATCCGCATGATCCACCGCCGTCTGTTGTAGTCGTCGACTCGAAACCTCTGGTATTGCAGTGCCCACGATGGCGTACAGCATCATGGTAGCGGGCCAGTCGAGTGCCACTTGAAAGGCTTCGATGGCCGCGTGTTGACGCTCCGGCCGATCGGGCGCGACGGATTGCCGCGCCGCCACGCTGCGCCGACAGCACGGGATCGGCGCACCGCACAGGCACGCATCGGCGCTATCCGCGAGTACGGCCGGTGGCCAGCAGCATGCTCAGATACCCGTCGCGCAGCGGCGGCTTGGGCCGCACCTCGTGGACGTCCAGGTCGTACGCGCCCGCCGCGATGCTGGCCACCACGTCGGCGCGCTGCAGTGCCACCGCCGGGAACATCTGTCGACCGACGCTGTAGCCGAGGGACCCGAGCATCACCGTCACGGCGAAGGGCGACCCGGGCCGCAGCGCGTCCAGGAACCGACCGATCGCGTGCTCGGCCTCGGCCCGGTCGGCCGAGATGGAGCAGGCCACGAAGAACATCGTGCCGGCGCTCCACGCATGCCTCGGCAGCGTGAAGACGCTGGCCCGCACCACCCTGCCCACCTGCGCCAGGCGCCGACGCGGGTCCGCCAGTGCCGCGTACGCCGGGTGCTCCGCGCACACCTGCCAGTACGGGTCCCAGAGCTGGTCGTAGCTGTCGACCTGTGTGCGCAGCCAGTTCACGTTCGCCGTCGACCATTCACACAGGTCGACGGCCTTCGCGAACGGCAGAAGCGACAGGGCCGGATACAGATTCGCTCCCGATCCCACGTCGACGCACCGCGCGTCGGAGAGCTTCGCCTCGGCGAAGAAGTCTCGGATGCGGCAGAGTATTTCCCGATCGTCGGACCGCAGATCCGCGTAGTTGTGCCGGACATATGCCTGCGGGTCGAAGCTGTCCCACTCCACGTCGGAATTGACCGGCCTCGGTGACTGGATCGGCGAGCGTGGCGTCGACTCGCCGCAACCGCCCCCAGTCGCCGGGGTCAACGCCATGGACGGGCCTCCATCGGTTCGGCGGATCACATTGGTCGCTGAAGCGGCGCTCGGTGCTGTCCATTATCTATCGAAGGTGGTGTTGGCCCACAAGTGCAGGAACTTCGTCGTCCGCCGAGATTGACGACGACAGGACGGTGGCCGGATGCCGCCAACCCGACCCGATCGCCTCCCGGTGACCAGCCCCCTGCGCTCGCGAAGGTCGGATCCGCTGGCTGGTCACAGTGGCTGCCCCACGTACCGCGATCTAGGTAATTCTTGCCGATGTGGGGCGGTTGCCGTCTTGGCACGATCGTTGCCAGCGGGTGTGGATCCAGCGGCTCTCCCATGCCCGGCGCTCCGATCATCAGAGACCGCAGAGGGGCTTCATGATGATAAACATTACGGACGCCGACGAGGCCGGCATTGACGTGTCAGCCCCGGTGATCAGCAGTCACAGCGTCACGGTGACCGCGTCGGCGGACACCGTGTGGCGGATCCTCACGGACATTGACGCATGGACGACCTGGTTGCCGGAAATCCCGTACGCACGCGTGGAGACACCCGGTCCGCTCGCGCCGGGCTCCGTGTTCCGCTGGTCCGCGGCCGGCATGGAGATCGAGTCGACGATCCTTCAGGTACGACCGCAGGAACGCCTCGTGTGGCGGGGGTACGGTGACGGGCCGGACGGCGTCCTCGGCGTCCACGTCTGGGCGCTCACTCCGGCCGGTGACGGCGTGAAGGTGTCGACCGAGGAGTCCTTCGCCGGCCCGCCCGTCGATGCCGACCCTGCGCCGTTCCAAGGGGGCCTCGACACGACCCTCGCCAGCTGGCTGGAACACCTCAAGCGCACCGCCGAGGCGGCGACCGTCTCATGAAGAACCGTATGGTTGCCGTCGCGACGGCAGTGGTCGTGGCCGGCGTCATGGGCGCCGCGGGTGCACCGGCTCGGGCCGAGGCAGGGCACGGCGGCGGCTCCGACCGCGCGGCGGTGCGGTGTGCGGGAAAGACCGTCGACGCCGCGGCGAAGATCCGCTACCGGACGGAGACGATGATCGACGCGCCGCTACGGACCGTCTGGAAGATCCAGACCGACGTCGAACGCTGGCCGTCATGGCAGAAGCCGGTCCTCTCCAGCAGGCGGCTCGATGGTGGTCCGCTGCGTCCCGGATCGTCCTTCCGATGGACGACGCCGGTACGCGAAACCGCGTTGAATCCCGCCACGACCCTCGTCGTCACGTCCACCGTCCGGCAGCTCCAGCACCAGCAGTGCCTTCGGTGGGACGGCCCGGCGATCAGTGCCGGGCTGCGCATCGACGAGGGCGTTCACGTGTGGACGTTCACCGAGATCGACGGCCGGGTTCTCGTGCGCACCGAGGAGACGTGGCGCGGTGAGCAGGTGGAGCAGGACGCCGAATTCTCCACCGTGGCTCTCGGCGCGGGTTTGGAGACATGGCTGACGGAGCTCAAGATCCGGGCCGAACGGGAGTGTGAGCGGGCCCGGCGCTGACCCGACTGACGGCCCCGCCGGTCTCGTGCCGGCGGGGCCGTCAGTCGCCCGATCGCCCCGGACCCGTCAGCGGAGAAGTTCGCGCAGCTGCCGGCGTGAGGTGATGCCCAGCTTGCGGTAGAGGTTACGCAGGTGGGCGTCGATCGTTCGCGGGCTGACGAACAGCAGCGCGGCGACCTCCTTGGTACCCGCGCCCGAGGCGACCTTGCAAGCGACGAGTAGTTCCCGTGCGGTCAACCCCGCCAGCGGATCGGCGTGGTCGGCCAGGGTCGGCCCGCCGATGGCATCCAGTTCGCGGGCGGCGCGGGCGGCGAACCCGCCCGCACCGATGGTGGAGAGCAGGTCGTGTGCGGCGCGCAGCTCCACCCGTGCCTCGGCGCGGCGGCCAACCCGTCGCAGCCACTGCCCGTAGAGCAGGCGGGCTCGCGCGTAGTGGACTCGCATCCTGCTCCCGGCGAACCGGCTGATCGCCTCGCGGTAGCGGTCCTGCGCGTCGAGCCCCGGGTCCAGCAGCGCACACGCCAACAGATGCGCACCCGTCGTCCACGCGTTCGGATTGACCCGTGCGACGGTCCCGATCCACTCCGCCGATTCCGTGGCCGCTTCGGGACGTCCGACGTACGCCGCGGCTTCGACCAGCTCGTGGTGGAATGCGGTGACGGCGTACGAGCCACGCCGGTGCTGGTCCTGCACGAGCAGCAACGCGTTCAGCGCGGCCTCGTGGTTGCCGCTGCCGTTGCACAGCACGCCGTTCGCGTAGGGCAGCGCTGTCGGGTTCACCCCGACCCAGCCGCGCAGCTTCTCCCGGATCTCCCGGAACCGGTCGGCGTCTCCGCTCCACGCGGCGAGCATCAGGTCGGACCCCACGAGGTTGGACGTCCCCGCGGCCTCGTCGACAGCACGCGCCTCGGTGACGCAGACCTGCGCGTCGGCGAATCGACCCACGATTGTCCGAGCGACCGCCTGGAAGCGCAGCGCATGGGGAAGGATCGCGTAGGCGCCCTGCGCCCTGGCGAGTTCAACCTGACGGTCGACGATCTCCTCCATGGCATCGCTGTCACCGAGGTCGACGCTCAACGCGCAGGCACGCTCCATCCACCACGGATCCGCGTCGGGTGTGCGGGCGTACTCCCGGAAGGCGTCGACAGTGCGGCGCATCAGCGGCATCGCCTCGTCCACCGGGCGGAGGTTCTGCTCGACCAACGCCCGCAGCAGCAGGTCGACCGGACGTGGCGGCTGACGATGTGGCACCCGTTCCCGGATGTGCAGGGCGAGCCGCCGCAGCCTCCCGGGGTCGTCGACGCTGAACATGAGCGACGCGAAGGCCTCCAGGTAGGTCTCGCGGACGTCATCGGGCCCCACGCCGTCGGCAGCGTCGACGAGGGCGATCGTCGCCGGGATGCTGCGTGTCACGTGATAGTCGATCGTCGCGCGCAGCAGTCGCGCGACGCTTCGGTCGGCCGGCTCTAGCTGGAGACGCTCGGCCTCGTTCACGAGCTCCCGGGCGGCAGAAGGTGCCCCCGAACTCAACCGTGCCCGGGCCGCGGCCAACAGGCGGCGTGCCTGCTCCGACCGGCCCGGTGTCAGTCGGGCCGCGCTTTCGAGGAACGCGGCCACGGCCGCGAATCCGCCGCGGCGTTGTGCCCGACCGGCCGAACGCTCCAGTTCTGCCGCGGTCCCCTCGTCCGGGCCGGTGATCGCGTTCGCCCGGTGCCAGGCGCGCCGGTCGGGATCGACGTCGACGTCCGTACCGGCGGCGAGCGCAGCGTGCGCCTGCCGTCGCGGCTCGACACCGGCCGACCGGTACACCGCGGAACGCGCCAACGGATGCCGGAAGTGCACCCGGGGCCCGATCACCAACAGGCCGCTGTCCTCGGCCGCCGCCAGGTTCGCGGCGTCCAGCCCCTGAATCGCCATGGCGCGCCGCAGCAGAACGAGATCGCCCGTCGGCTCCGCCGCGGCCAGCGCCAGAACCGAGCGCGTGGGTACGGGCAGCCGCAGGAACCGACTCACGAACCGGTGCTCCACCGCGCCATGGCCGCCGTCCCCGGGTAGTCCGAACGGCCCTGCGTCGCGGGCGATCTCCACCAGGGCGAGAGGGTTGCCGGCCGCCTCGGCGAGGATCCGCTGAAGGATCGCCGCCTCGTAGCCGAACGGCGCCCGATACCGCAGCAGGGTGAGGGCCTCCGAGTCGGCGAGCCCGGTGAGAGAGAGGGCGGGCAGGCGACCGAGTTCCGGCACCGAGGCGGCGTCGCGGGCGGCGAACACAATGGCGACCCGCTCCGCCGCCACGCGTGCCGCGACGAAGGCCAGCACCTGCCGCGAGCCGGCGTCGGTCCACTGCACGTCGTCGACCGTGCAGAACACCGGCCGGCGGCGGCCTACGGCACTGAGCAGGCCCAGGACGGCCAGGCCGACCAGCATCGGGGTCGGCGTGACCCCGGCGTGCAGCCCGAACACCGCCTCGAGCGCGCTCCGCTGCGGCGCGGGGAGCGCAGCGCGTCGGTCGAGCACGGGCGCGCACAACTGGTGCAGGGCCGAGTAGGGCAGTTCGCTCTCGAACTCGATACCGCCGGCCCGCAGCACCTGCCATCCGTCCAGCCGTGAAGCGGCCGCACCGATGAGCGTCGACTTGCCGATCCCCGCCTCACCGAGAACGAGCATCGCCCCGCCACGGCCTTGCGCCGCCGGGCCCGTCACCGAGGCGATCTCGCCCAACTCCGTCTCTCGAGCGACGAAGAATCCCGACCTGATAGCTGTCATCAACTTCCGCATGTCCCCGGATGCATGGTCGATCGATGGTATCCACAGCAGTGCCCCGGTCGGGTCGACCGTCACCGACAGCTGGAGTCGGCGCTCCTACGAGCGCAACTCGAACAGTTCCAACTGGATGCCGTCGGGGTCGCGCAGGTAGAGGATCTTCGTCCCGGCCAGCGCTCCCGCTTCGACGCCGTCCCCGTCCTGAAGCACTACCGGATCGGCGTTGACGTGGACGCCCCGCTCCACCAGGTCACGGTGCGCCGCGTCGAGGTCGTCGACCTCGAAACACAGGTGCATCACCCCGACGTCGCAGTTGCGCCCGGTGAAGGGCCTCGGCTCCGGGCTGTCGTACTGGATGAGTTCCAGAAGGACGTTGTCACCGGCCAGTGCGAACGATGCCCGCATCGACGCGTTCTCGACCTCGACGACCGCACCGATGGCCGGGTTCGCCGCCGAGATCGTCACGCCGGTCGGCGCGATGCCGAGGACGTCTTCGTACCACCTCACCGACCGCGCCAGATCGCTGACCGGCACTCCGATGTGATGCATCCTGGTCACTCTGCTCATGATCTCCATCCTCAACGGCTCAACCACCACTGTGGAAGGCACAGTTCTTCCGCGTACCGCTGGTACCACCCAGCTATGGGCTCCGATGGCGGATCATGGTGTTCATGAATGACCTCGGCGCGGCGCTGCGGGCCTGGCGGGACCGCACGGACCCGGCCGCGGTCGGTGTCGCAAACGCCTCACCCCGCCGCGTCGTCGGGCTACGACGGGGCGAGCTGGCAGCACTGGCCGGCATCTCCCCCGAATACGTGGCACGCCTCGAGCAGGGCCGGGCCGCCACACCATCCGCGCAGGTGTGCGCCTCCCTGGCCCGCGCGCTACGACTCTCCGACGACGAGGAGGCGCACCTGATGCGCCTCGCCGGCTTCGCCGCGGCCCCTGACCGGATACCTCACCTGATCCCCAGCAGCCTGTACCGCGTCATCGACCACCTCGGCGACACCCCCGCGGCCGTCTACGACGCCGCGTGGCGTCTGCTGCACTGGAACCGGCTTTTCGCGGCCGTCTTCGGCGACCCCGCAGGTGCCAGCGGCGACGATCGCAACGCCCTGATCGTTCAGTTCGAATCCCGCAACCCCCGAGTCCGGCAGACCGACACCGAGCGCGCCTACTTCGAGCAGTCGTTGGTAGCCGATCTGCGCGCCACCAGCGCCCGCTATCCGAACGACCCCGACGTGGCGGCGCTGATCTCGCGGATGGCGGGGAACGACAGGTTCTGCCACCTCTGGGCCCTCCGCGCGGTGGCCAGTCACGAGAGCGCGCACAAGACCGCCGTGCACCCGGACCTGGGCGCCATCCCACTCGACGCCAACGTCCTGACCACTCAGAACGCCGACCTGCGTCTCGTGGTCCTCACGCCTCGGCCGGGCACCAGCGCTCGCGAGAAGCTGGTGCGACTGGGTTGACGTGTGCGCGAGATGGGTTCGACCCGGTACGCCTACAAGGGGAACGCCAAAGCTTGACGCATAGGTCGATCGTCTGCTTATGTTGATGACATGACTAAGCCCTCGGCGGCGATGCGGGAACCCACGTACTTCATCCTCGCCGCGTTGCAGGACGACCCGCTGCACGGCTACGCCATCGTCAAGCGTGCGCAGGAGCTGTCCGACGGGCGCGTGCGATTGACGACCGGCACGCTGTACGCCGCACTGGACCGGCTCACCGGCGAGGAGATGGTGCGGGTGGCCGAAGAGGCGGTGGTCAACGGTCGCGCCCGTCGCACGTATGAGCTGACCGAGCGCGGGCTGTCCGCACTGCGCGAGGAGGCGGCTCGGATGGCCGCTGCGGCACGGGTCGTTCGAGACCGTTCCGTACGGTCGACGGCCGCGACGGCTCGGACGGCGCCGGCATGACCGGCCTGGAGCGCCGCTACCGGTGGCTGCTGCGCGCGTACCCTCGGGCCTACCGGCAGTACCGCGCCGACGAGATGCTGGAAACACTGCTGGTCGCGGGCGAGACGGACCGGAGGCACCCGAGGCTTCGGGAGTCCCTCGCACTCGTGGTGGGAGGTCTGCGGGTCCGCTCCGGTGTGGACCAGCTCCGCTCCCGGGACACCTTGCGACACTCCGCGCTGCGATCGACAGTGCTGTCCCTGCTCGTGTGCGGCGTTGCCCTGACGGCCCTGCCCCTCACGTGGCGCCTGTGGCTGCTGTTGCCGGGTAATTCGGCCAGCTTTCTGTACGAGCGAAGCTCGGTCACGCCCGCATTGCTGCTTCTCGCGCTGGCCGCCGCGGTGTGGGCTCGCTACCGCCTCGCCCTTCCCCTGACCATTGGCGCCTTCGGCTGGGAGATCTGGCACGCCACAGCGAATGACCTGAGGTACGCCGTAGAACCATGGGCAAGGTACGACTCTGCTCTGGGGCTCCGGACCGGCCTCTACCTGATCATGCAGATTTCCACGTGGGTATGCCTGTTGGCCGTGGTGACAATGGTGCCGCTCCTTCGAGCGCGCCAACCACGGGCCACGCGACAATGGACCTGGCTTCTCGGCGCCACGACAACCATGGCGGTCATAACGCCCAACCCGCTCAATGGCTGGGCAGACGGGTTGACCCTTCCGGTCATCATGGCCGCCGGGCTGGTGGCGGCCATCGTGGGCGCGGCACTTGATGTGCGGGTGTCGATCGCGGCCAGCGCGGTCCTTCTGGCGCTGATGCTGCCCATGCTGGCCTATCAGCCGACCAATTGGACGCTCTACGGTTGGGACTGGAACCCGCGAAACGTGCTCCTCGAAGTCGTGGTCGGGATTTTCGCCATCAACGTCACGGTCAGCAGAATGGCCGCCCGCCGGCACGTCACCCTGTGACCCTGCTCCGCGACGTTGCTGAGGTGCGGGACATCCGCCCGGTCCGGGCTGGGTGCGAGTCTGAACGCGTGACTTTCCGATCGACGCACATGTCCGTATGAGCCTGGTAACGGCGTTCGTACCGATCTGGATCCTCACCGCGGTCGGTTACGCGGCCTGTCGTTGGGGCCTGCTGGGCGAAGCGGCGGCGTCGGTGCTCGGCCGATTCGTGTTCCACCTTGCGATGCCAGCCGCCCTGTTCCTCGCCCTGTCCCGAATGCCGCTGTCCGGGTTGGCCGGCCGCCCGCTGCTCGCCTTCGGGATAAGCACCGCCACGGTCATCGGGCTCGGGTGGGTCGGCGCGAGCTGGTTGTTCGGTCGCACGCCCGGCGAACGGCCGATCTGGGGCATGGCCGCCGGGTACGTGAACTCGGCGAACCTCGGCATCCCGATCGCCACGCAGGTTCTCGGCGACGTGTCGTTCCTGGCGGAGGTGGTGCTGCTGCAGGTGCTGGTGGTGACACCCGTGATCCTGGTCGCCCTGGACCGGCACAGCGACCCGGCCGGGCGGGTACGGGTCGCCCGTATCGCCTCCCTGCCGGTACGCAACCCGGTGATCCTGGCATCGCTGCTCGGTGTCGCGTGCTCGGCTACCGGCCTGCATCTGCCGTCGGCGGCCGGCGCGTCACTCACCCTGCTGTCGGGCGCCGCGGTTCCGGCCGCCCTGGTCGCGCTCGGCGCGTCGCTGCACCGCACGGCGCTGTCGCAGGCCGAGCCAGCCGAGCCAGCCGAGCCGGGCGAGCTGGCCGTGATCACCGCGCTGAAGCTCGTCGCGCAGCCGGTCATCGCGTACGCGGCCGGGGTGGCCCTGCACCTGTCCGCGCCGCAGTTGCTCGCCGTGGTGGTGTGCGCGGGCCTGCCGACAGCGCAGAACACGTTCATCTACGGTCAGGAGTACGGCGTCGGCGAGGCGGTGGCCAACCGGGCGGTGGTGGTGACCACAACGCTGTCGCTGGCAACACTGACCGCGGCGGCGACGCTGCTCGGGTAGGTCCGTCAGCTGACTCGTTCTGAACCGCATGACTGGCATCGGCATAACTCCGTCGGCCTGATCGGGCGACTCACCGCGGGCCGGCCGCACCTGATGTGGTCGCGGTGCGCCTGACGCCACCTCGACGGGAAGAGAGCACAAATGAAGAGATCCGAGCGGTGGACCGAGTGGGATCGTGGCTGCGCGGCATCAGCCGCACGGCCGCGCGCGCTTGTGTCCGTTGTAGACGTTGATGTCGGCGGGGCCGTGACTCACAAGCGAAGGGTTTGACGACCATGGCGCACATCGATCTCGGGTTGGACGAGAAGCAGTTTCCCGGCATCTCCGGACCGATGCGGTACCGGCCGGAGACGGCGAAGCCACTCAACGAACTGGCCGAGGTGCTGCTGCGTGCCCCTCACTCGCTTCCCGCCGGTGAGCGCGAACTGATCGCCGCGTACGTGTCCGGACGTAACGACTGCAACTTCTGCTGCGCGTCGCACTCCGCGTTCGCCGCGGCGCAACTCGACGAGGGTTACTCCCTCGTCGACCAGGTGCGCGCGGACCTGGACACCGCCCCGATCTCCGCCAGACTGCGGGCACTGCTGCGCATCGCCGGTGCGGTACAGATCAGTGGTCGCGAGGTCACCACCGAACTCGTCGCCGACGCCCGCGCCGAGGGCGCCACCGACCTGGAGATCCACGACACCGTCCTGATCGCCGCCGCGTTCTGCATGTTCAACCGCTACGTCGACGGGCTCGGCACCTTCGCGCCCGAGGGCCGGGACGCCTACGCCGAGTCCGCACGTCGGATCGTCGAGGTTGGTTACGGGGCTGCGATCAGCGGGCCGCCAGCCGCCTGAGCACAGACACGGGTGACCACACCCGATCCCTCTGCGATGGTCGACGGACAGGCCCGGCCATGTCCGGCACCTGTGACGCTGGAGGGATCGATGGACCTCGCACGCCGGCTGCTCCCCGCGACGAAGCAGCTCCGGGCAGACATGGTTGACCGGCTGGGCGTGCTCGTCGCGCTCGAGTCGGCACCGGGCTCGCTGCCCCATCTTGAGTCCTGTGCCGACCTGCTCGCCCGCTGGGGCGAGGAGGCGCTCGGCCGGCCCGCCTGCCGGGTCGTGATCGACGGTCTGCCGCACCTGCTGTGGCCGGCCGCTGATCAGCGCGTGCTGCTCCTGGGCCACTTCGACACGGTCTTCCCGGTCGGCACGATCCGATCCAGGCCCTTCACCGTACGCAGGGACGTGGCGACGGGACCTGGCGTCTGCGACATGAAGGCCGGGATCGTGCAGATGTTCGCGGCGCTACGACTGATCGAGGACACCTCGTCCGTCGGCGTGCTGCTCACCTGCGACGAGGAGACCGGGTCCGTCACGTCACGGCCACTGATCGAACGCGAGGCACGGCGTTCGGGTGCGGTTCTCGTCTGCGAGGCGGCCACCCCGGACGGGCAGGTGAAGGTGGCCAGGAAGGGCGGTTCGGTCTACCGCGTCATCGTCGAGGGTCGCGCCGCCCACGCGGGCGTCGAACCGCAGCGCGGAGTGAACGCCACAGTCGAGGTGGCCCACCAGGTTCTCACCTTGGGTGCGCTCGGCGCGATGGACAGCGGCGGCACCTCCGTCACACCGACACTGCTCTCCGCTGGCACCACGACGAACACGGTGCCGGAGCGCGCCAGCCTGGCCGTTGACGTGCGGGCCTGGACCAGGGACGAGCTGGAGCGCGTCGATCACGCCATCCGCGCTCTGGTGCCGTTCCTGCCGGAGGCGACGCTGGCCGTGCAGGGAGGGATCAACCGTTACCCCATGTCCGAGGAGCTCGCGCGACCGCTGCTGAAGTTGGCCCAGTCGGTCGCCCGTCAGCTCGGCATCCCGAGCCTCGTCGGCGCGTACGCGGCCGGCGCGTCCGACGGCAACTTCACCGCCGCGTTGGGCGTACCGACCCTGGACGGCCTGGGCGCGGTGGGCGGCGGAGCGCACGCCGCCGACGAGTATGTCTGCCTCGACCGGATGCCCGAACGGACGGCGCTCCTGGCCGGGCTCGTCGAAGCGCTGTCCACATCAGAGCGTCGCGGATCTTGACCCACCGACGTGATCCCGTAACGTAACGTGCTCACCGCCGGCACACGACCGGCAGCGAGAGGTCGGCGTCGGATGACTACGGGACAGCGTGCGCCATCATCCATTCCCCTGCTCGGCGTCGAGGAAGAGTTCCTCGTCGTCGACGTCGACCGGGGCGAGCTCGTCCCGGAGGCGGCCATCGTCGTCGACCGCGCACGCCCGGCCCTCGGCACCCGGGTGGGTGGTGAGATCACCAAGTTTCAGGTGGAGACGCGAACCGACCCGTGCCGGAGCGTCGAGGATATCGGCGTGCAGCTCGCCGAGGGCCGCGCCGCCGTCCAGGCCGCAGCCCTGTCGGCGGGTCTGCGGGTGATCGCCAGCGGCTCGCCGGTGCTGGGCCGCGCCGTGCCGCCGCCCCTCACCGAAGGACCTCGCCAGGACCGGGGCACGGCGACCTACCGTGGGCTGCACGACGAGCTCGCGATCTGCGCCGTGCACGTCCACGTGGAGCAGCCCGACCGGGACCGGGCGGTGCTGATCGGCAACCATCTGCGCCAGCACCTGCCGGTGCTGCTCGCCCTCACGGCCAACTCGCCGTACTGGCCCGAACGCGACACCGGGTACGCCAGTTGGCGCAGTGTCACGTGGGGGCGCTGGCCGGTGGCCGGCCCGCCCCCGTTCCTGACGTCGGCCCAGCAGTACGACGACCACGTGGACATGCTGCTCGAGGCGGGCGCGCTGGTCGATCACGGCACCATCTTCTGGGATCTCCGGCTGTCCACCAACCACCCCACCCTTGAGGTACGGGTGGCCGACGTACCCGTCAGTGCCGCCGAATCCGCGGCGCTCGCGGCCCTGGTGCGAGCTCTGGTGGTCGTCTCCGGGGATGCCGTCGACCGGGGCGACGAGGGGCCGGAACTGGTCCCGGAGCTGATGCGACTGGCGTACTGGCGGGCCGCCCGCGACGGGATGGGCGGCCACGGCGTCGACGCCGCCACGGGACGACTGCTGCCCGCTACGGCCCTCGCCGAACGGCTGGTCGCGCTCGCCCGACCAGCGCTGGACGAGGCGGGTGACCGCCACCGGGTGGAGGCATGGCTGAGGTCGCTCACCGTGGACGGCGACGGGGCGACCCGCCAGCGGGCCGCCGCGGCGCTCCGTGGACGCCTGACCGACGTGGTCGACGACATCGCCACCCGGACCGCGCCCGACGTGCCGACCCGCGAAGACAGCACACCTGCGTAACGACATGCCGTCAGGCCTCCGAAATGCTGAACTCACCGGATGCCGGCGGCAGGTGACCCTCCCGCAGAAACCGGCACGCCGGATCAGGGGAGGTTCCAGGTGCACGACGCAGACCTGCTTTCCAAGGTCCCCATCCAGTTCGAGCGTCGATCCCCCGCGGACATGGTGCGGGAGGCGGAGGCGTTCGCCGACCGCATGGCGCGGCGCCGTTCCGTGCGCGACTTCGCCAGCGACCCCCTGCCCGACGGGGTGGTCGAGGCGGCGATCCGGGCCGCGTCGACAGCACCCAGTGGGGCCAATGTGCAGCCGTGGCGGTTCGTCGTGCTGACCGACCCGGCCCGCAAACGCCGGCTACGCGAGGCGGCCGAGGCCGAGGAACGCGCGTTCTACGACCGCCGCGCGTCGCAGGAGTGGCTCGGCGCGATCGCCGGTCTCGGCACCGACTGGCGGAAACCGTTCCTGGAGACCGCACCTGCCGTCATCGTCGTGTTCGAGGTGCACCAGGGGCCGAACACCCCGAAGCCGTACTACGTCAAGGAGTCCGTCGGCATGGCGGTCGGTCTGCTGATCACCGCGCTGCACCATGCCGGCCTGGTCACACTGACCCACACGCCCAGCCCGATGCGATTTCTCAACGAGGTGTGTGAGCGTCCGCCCGAGGAGCGCCCGTACGTGGTGATGCCCGTCGGGTATCCCACGCCGGACGCCCACGTCCCCGACCTTTCCCGCAAACCCCTCGACGAGGTCATGATCCGCTGGTGAGGTCCCTGGTCAGGAAATCGACCAGGGGCTCGACGTGCCGGTCCGTTCGCCGCCACTCGGCCAGCAGATCCTCCAGCAGGTGCTGCTCGGCGAGCAGTTCGGTACCGCGGTACCGCCGGATCACCGGGTGGATGAAGGCGCTCTCCCTGGCCCGGTCGGGGGTGGGATGCCGCTCGATGGCGAAGACGTCGCCGTAGTCGTCGCGGCCCCACCGGAGCGCGAGCGTGTACCACTGCGTGGCAGCCCCGAAGCGCTCCACGGCGTAGTCCTCCGGCAGGTCCTCGTAGTGGTGGAAGTCGCCGCTGGCGTCGTCGCGGACGAAGACGTCACAGAGGTATTCGAACTGGGTCCACAGCGCCGAGGACCAGTTGACGCGGTCGAGCATCAGCTTGGTCAGCGACGCGGCGTCGGCCGGCGTCGTCGCGTACGACAACGGGACGTCGTCGTAGCGCTCACGGAGAATCCGGGTGAACGTACGGAGGTTGTACCGGAAGCCGTCGATGAAGGGTGACGACGCGTGCTTGACGTCCCGGGCCTGGGCGATGGTGCCGGCGAAGTACAGATCGTCGACGTTGCTCGACTGCCAGTCGGGGCGTAGCCCGGGCATGCGGCCGTCCCGCACCATGTCGGGTCGGGACGTCTCGTCGAACATCGCGGTGTTCATCCGGAAGCCGGTGCACCTCAGCACCGTGTGGTAGTCGAGGACGGCGGTCTCCCCCTGGGCGTGGGTGTACGTGATCGACACCTGGAACCGCCCGTCGACCGGCCGGATCTCGTCGATCGTGCAGTCGAGCACCGAGTGCAGGGTCTTGAACTGGTAGCTGTCGAGGATCGCGCCGTACTGACCACGGACGTCCCCGGGGTGTTTGGTGTTCCAGGCCAGTCGCAGGGGTTGCCGGCTGGCGAGGTGCACCATCGACGCGTGGCCGAGGATGGCCGACGCGGTCTCGAACGCGGAGTTGCCCTTACCGATGATCAGGACCCGCTGATCGTCGTACGCCGAGGGGTCGATGACCATGTCCTCGTACCCGATGGCGTGCTCGATGCCCGTGATGGCCGGAACGAACGGCTGGCCCCAGCCGGTCGCGACGACCAGGCAGCGCGCGCGCACCTCACCCTGGTCGGTGCGCACTGTGAAGCCGTCGCCCGTACGCCTGATCTGCTCGACCGTCGTGCCGTATCGGATGTTGAGCTTGTGCACACGTTGGAACTCGGCGAGGTAGCGCACCAGGTCATCGGCGGCCGGCAGGTATTCCTCGCTGAATTTCGGAAACAGCAGGTCCGGGGAGTCGTTCAGCAGCGAATTCCAGTCCCAGCGCAGGCGAATCTCCGGATCAGTGCTGTCGGTGTGCACCTTGTTCAGCGAGATGAGCCTGCGATGGCGTGGGAACTGCCGGAAGAACCCGCCCGGCGCGTCTCCGCTTTCGAGCGTCAGGTAGTCGGCACCGTGCTGCTGTAGGTAGTAGCTCAGTTGAACGCCGGCGGGACCCGCCCCGACGATGACGTACCTGTGCTCGTTGCTGACCATCCTGCGGCCCCTTCGACGGAGAGACGAATCCATCGACCTTGGAATGAATGTCGGCGTGTGTCAATGCCGCCGCCTCCAGGCCGGCGGGCCAACAACCCATAACACCGCAACCCGCGCATTGCCTGTCTAGGCAATAGCGACGACGCCATCCACCCGCTCGACGCCACCACGAATTTGCGCACTTGAATTCCGATCATGTCATGCGCTGTAGTGGACCGGCACGAGTCCACAACGAACAGAGGAGCGGTGACGTGCGGTACGCCGACGGCCCGACAATCGAGTGTGACCTGCATGTGGCGGCCGACCCCGCCCGGGTGTGGGACCTGGTGACGGACATCGAACTGCCCGCGCGGTTCAGCCAGGAGTTACGGCGCGTGCGGTGGTTGGACGACTGCGACAGGCCGACGCTGGGCGCCCGGTTCGAAGGGGAGAACCACCACCCCCTGCTGGGCGAGTGGCAAACCATCTCGCACGTGGTGCGCCTCGACGCGCCACGTGTGTTCGCCTGGGTGGTGGTCGACGAGGCCGGCCGGTTCGGCGGCGGCCCGGCCGACCCGGAGCGTCCGGGTTCGACCTGGCAGTTCCGGCTCGTCGAGGAGGCGGGTGGATGTCGACTGACCCACTCGGTCCGCATCGGGCCGGGCCGCACCGGCCTGAGCCTCATCATCGACCGCGCACCGGAGCAGGAGGAGGTCATCATCGAACGCCGCACGGCCGCCCTACGGGAGGCCATGCTCACCACCCTGGAGGGCATCAAGGCCCTCGCCGAGACGCCCGCCGACGACGGTCGCTGACGACGGTCAGGCCACCCGGGGCACGTCGGCGACCGGGGTGCTGTGCGGCACCTCCAGGTCGAACAGCTGACGCAGCGCCGCTGTGTAACGCTCGCCGTCCGGCTCACCGGCGAGCTGACGGACACGTACCGACGGGGGGTGCAGCAGTTGTTGGACCACCCGGTTGACAGTGCGGGCCACCTCGGCCCGCTGCGTCTCGCTGAGGTCAGGTCGGCGCTGGGCCAGCCGGCGCAGCTCCGCGCTGACCGTCCGGTCGGCCCGGCGGCGCAGCGCGGCCACGGTCAGCCCGGCGTCGGCCCCGCGGAGCCGGCCGGCCAGCGCGTCGCGTTCGGCGGCCACGATCCGCTCGGCCGCATCCTGGTCCCGACGCTCGACACCGTGGCGCGCCACCGCGCCGAGCCCGCCGATGTCGACGACCACCACGCCGTCGAGCCGGGCGACCGCCGGATCCACGTCCCGGGGCATCGCCAGGTCCAGCACGAACAGCGGCAGGTCCGGGCCGCGGGTCAGCCGGCGACGTAGCGCCGGCGCGACCAGCTCAGCGGTGAGCACCGGGTCCGGTGCGGTCGTCGCTGTCACCACGACATCGGCGGCGGCGAGAGCCGGCACCAGGTCCGCCGCGGGCACGGGCCGCACGCCGTACGCCGAGACGAGCCGGCGGATGCCCTCGGCGCCGCGCCCGGCGACCGCGATCGGTCCGGCGCCGGCGCGGCTCAGCGCGGCGACGGCGATCCCGCCCATCGCCCCGGCACCGACCACCAGGGCGGGGCGGCCGGCGAGGCCACCGGGCAGGTGTCCCGCCGGCACGTCGAGGGCGGCGGTCACCGTGCTGGCGCCGCAGCGCCCGATGTCGGTCTCGGCCCGGACCCGTCGACCGACCCGCAGCGCGTGCTGCACCAGCTCGTGGGTCAGCCGGCCGGCACTCCCGTACGAGACCGCGGCCCGGTACGCGGCCCGCACCTGCCCGAGGATCTGCGCCTCGCCGACCACCATCGAGTCCAGGCCGGCGGTGACGGTGAAGGTGTGCGCCACGGCGGCGTCGTCGTAATGCGCGTACAGGTGCCGGGCCAGCACGTCGGTCGACGCGTCGGCGTGCGTGGCGAGCGTCGCGCCGATCTCGCGCAGCCCGGCGTGGAATCCGCCGACCGCCGCCCACACCTCCACCCGGTTGCAGGTGGACAGCACCACCGCCTCCTCCACCGCCGGCCGGTCGAGCAGCGTGCGCAGCAGCCCTGGCAGGCTGGCGGATCCGACCGCGAGCCGTTCCAGTACGTCGACCGGAGTGGTCCGGTACGAGGCGCCGACGACGAGCAGGTTCATGGTGCACCTCCACGAAAGCGGCCGGTCCCGGCCACCGGCGGACCCACGACGAGCGGGCCGACCGGTGACCGGGACCGGCGGACGGTCAACGGGCGACCGGTAGCGCCACAGCGGCGGGCGGCGGTGCGGGTGTCAGGTTTTCCTCGGGTCGGTTGCGCTGCACCAGCCACCTGCCCCACCAGAACAGCCCACGGGCAAGGCATACCAGGGTCACGGCGAAGAACAGCGTGTAGACCACGTTGAACACCATGAGCAGGCCGTAGACCATGCCGACGCTGGCACCGAACATGAACTGCATCCGGGGTGCCGCCGGGGTCGTGCCCGGGTCGGTGATCATGTAGTTGGTGAACAGGACGAAGGCCACCCCGGTCATCGGGACCAGCGCGGCGACCAGCGAGACGTCCCAGATGAAGTGCCGGAGCACCGCCTGGATCACGAACGCGCCCAGCCAGCCGACGATCAGCGGCACCTTCTTGGTCAGCATGGCGTTGAGCACCGTGCCCGCCGTCACGATGACCACCGGGATCAGGATGCTGATCACCCCGGGCACGTTCTCCGTGAAGTGGTACGGCGGGGCGATGTTGACCCAGGAGAACACCAGCAGCGTGATGGTGATGCCGAAGTTGGACGGGTTCATGAAGTGCCGCATCCGGCCCTTGATCGGCGCTTGGAGCACCGCCTTCTGACCGACTGCCACGACCACCGCGAACGCGATGGGCCAGAAGTTGTCGTTGGCGTACAGCAACATGTTCGCGGCCAGCGCGGTGATGTGCGCCGGCAGGAGGAAGGTGTAGACCCCCCACGCGCCGTTGCCGCTGAAGGCCGCCGGTCGCTTCAGCGCCCGCGCCGAGACCATCTCGACGATGATCTCGGTGCCGTATCCGACCGCCAGGGCCAGGATCGGCCACAGCCAGGGCTGCTCGAAACCGAGCACGGTGTAGCCCAGGATGTTGAAGACCGTCATCGACATGGCGAAGTTGCGCAGCGCCAGGTAGCGCGGATCCTTGCTGTCCACCCGCGGTACGGCGGGCCGGTCCGTTGTGGGCGTCGGCTGCGGTGCCGTCGCGGACGGCGTGACCGGGGTGGCGAGGGACAGCTCCCTGGTCGCCTCGGGTTGCTTGACGTCCGTCATCGCTTGGTCAACTCCTCGGCTCGACTGGTCAGCATGAAGTCGTGCCACCCGGCGGTCAGGTCGAGCGTCTGCCGGTGGGTGGCACCGGTGAGGTCACGCCAGAACAGCTCGGCCTTGACCGGCCGGTCGCCGGCGGCGCCGAGGCCGAAGAACACGTCGAAGCTGCGCTTGCCGGAGTGACCCCCGCCCCCGTCGAGCTGGGCGAGTTGGGTGCGGCCGTCGGCGGTGGTGACCCGCACCTGCGCGCCGTACGCCGGTGAGGAACCGTCGCCGGACAGCGTCGGCCGGGTCAGCCGCAGCCCCAGGAAGTTGCCGTTCCCGGGCTTCTCGTTGCGGTAGTAGGCCGGCGCACCCCACTGGCGGGCCACGGCGAAGTCCTGGCCCCCGTCGCCGTTGGTGTCGGCCACCGCCACACCCCGGGTGGGAATGGGTAGGGCCAGACCGAGTTCCTTGCTGATGTTGGCGTACCGGCCGTTGTCCTCGCGTACCCAGAACGCGAGCTCGTTGTCGCCGGCGATGTCGTCACCGGGTTCGGCCTTGGGCCACATGTCCGGGTCGGAGAGCAGCAGGTCGTTGCTGATCGCCAACTCCTGCAACCAGTTGAACCGGTTGATGGTGCCCTTCACGAAACCGGTGGCCTGGACGACCGCCAACCGCCCGCTGTTGTCGAAGTCGGCCATCTTGGCATCCCAGCCCCAACCGATCCACGCCATGTTCTTGGCGGAGGCCTGGTTGCGGAACGGCGCCTCGCCCCTGCTCAGCATCTTCCGGGCCTGCTCCGGCGTCGAGGCCGTGTTCTGCCAGAGGAAATTGCTCTCCTCCAGACCCCAGGACTCGGTGATGTTGCTGACGAACGCGTCGAACCGTCCGCGCCCCTCCAGGTCGGCGAAGTCGATGGACATGCCCTTGAACGAGTCGTGCCCGAGCACGAGTGACTTCGGGGTGATCGGGTCGCGCTGACCCTCCACCAGGTCGAATCGGATCTGCCCCGGCCTGGACCGGTTGTGGAAGAGCCGATCCTGTCCGAAGTCGTTGGCCAGGTACAGCTCCGGAAGCAGATCGCCGTCCAGGTCCGCGGAGCTGGCGCCGAGCGTCCAGCCGGTGAAGAACTCCGGATCGCCGCCCACCTGCCTCTCGTAGCTCACCGAGGGCGAGTCACCGGTGGTAGCGCCGGTCCACCGCAGGAGGTACGCGCCACCGGCGTTGTGCGCGTGCGACATCGAGTGGTTCATCTGCACGTGCGGCAGGCCCTGCGGGTCGAGGACCTGGCTGTCCGGGAAGTAGTTGAAGATCCCGATGTCCGGACGGCCGTCACCATCGAAGTCGGCCACCGCGACGGCGTTGGTGTTCCACAACGGACCGCGGTAGAGGGGGCCGGTGGTCTGCTGCGGGATCAGCTCGACCGGGTGGTACGCCGCGAGGCTCAGCGAGGTCACCCCGGGGCGCTGCAGGAACAGCACCGGCGTACGGCCCCAGTAGTAGACGAGCAGGTCCATCCGGCCGTCGAGGTTGAAGTCGCCGGGGGTGCAGCCCATCGGGGCGATCGCCGGACCCATCGGCAGCGGGGCCGGATCCAGCACGAACGGCGCATACGTGGCACCGCTGTCCGGGGCCGGGGTGACAACCGCCGCGTCGCTGCGGGTGTCGACAAGGCACAGGTCGTTCGCGCCACCCTGGCCGTCCAGGTCGTTGAGCGCCACCGCGGCGCCGACCGACGAGATCCAGGACCGGATGTGCTCGTACCGGGGGTTCACCTGACGTACGGTGCGCTGCGGCAGGCCGGGCGGCAGCGCGATCGGTCGTTCGGTGAACGCGTATCGGGAGGCCAGCGCGCTGCGCTCCTCGGCAGAGGCCGAGGGCAGCCGGGCCACCGAGAACAGACCGGCGACCAGCACCAGGACGAACACGGGTGGAATGAGTCGGCGCAGGATGCCTACGGATTGCGGTGGCAAGTGTCCCCCTCGGGTAGACGGCGCCGGGACATACGGGTCGGCCGGCAGCGGGCGGTGCGGTCGGACGCGGCGTCTCGGTACGAACCATCGCCATGCTTTCGTCCGGCGCGGCGCGGTGTCTTCTCAGGAATTGCTCTCGGAGCTGTTTACGGCGAAGCGCGCACGGATGAAGAAATGTTTTCCGAAAGCGGCGAGTGCCACTGCTCACAACGGTTGTGACTCGGAAGGAAAGTGCCCGGAAACAGTCGTGGACGGCGCCGTCCCCACCCGGCGGACCGGGCGGGGACGGCGGCAGAGCACTATCAGTCGGGCAGGCCGACGCGCATGTGCAGGCCGCCGCGCACCCGCAGTGACAGCATCGGCTCAGGCACCACCGGGCGACCCGCCGGACGGGTCAGGCGCAGATCCCGCACCAGCAACGCGGTGGCGAAGGTGGCTTCCATCAGACCCAGGTGATTGCCCACGCAGAAACGGGGCCCCGCGCCGAACGGGATGTACGCGTACCGGGGTCGGTCGACGGAACGGGCCGGGTCGAATCGCTCCGGGTCGAATCGCTCCGGGTCGGCCCAGAACCGCGGGTTCCGGTGCAGGGTGTACGTGCAGATGAGCACATCCGCGCCCGCGGGGACGTGATAGCCGCCCACCTCGTCCTCGGACAGGGCCTTGCGCGGCAGCAGCCACACCGGCGGGTAGAGGCGCATCACCTCCTCCAGCACCATCGAGGTGTAGCGCAGCCGGCCCAGGTCGTCCATGGTGGGCAACCGGTCACCGAGCACCGAGACCACCTCGGCGCGCAGCCGTTCGCGTACCTCGGGGTGCCGGTCGAGCAGGTACAGGGTCCAGCTCAGTGTGCTGGCGGTCGTCTCGTGGCCGGCGAGCAGCAGGGTGACCAGTTCGTCGCGGAGCCGCGCGCGCCCGATGCGCGGATCCCGCTCCCGGCCGGCGGAGGCGATCAGTCGGGACAGCACATCCGCCCGGCCGTCGTCGGCACTGCCGCGCTCAGCGACCAACTGGTCGACGATTCCCTCCAGCCGCCGCCGGGACTGCCGGAACCGCAGCTGCCGGGGCAGCGGGAGCACCGGCGGCACCGCGCTCAACGTCGCCAGTTCGAACATCGCCTGGTCCTGCACGGCGGCGAAGTCACCGCCGATGGTCGGAAACCGGCCCAGGTCGGTGTCGAGCAGAGTACGGCCCAGCACCCCCAGCGTCAGCGAGGTCATCTCGTCCGACATGTCGACGACGTCGCCGGCTCGGCGGCGGAGCCGCTCGACCAGGGCCGCGGCCTCCTCCGCCACCTGACCGGCCTGGGCGGCGATCCGCCGGCTCTGGAACGCCGGCTGAATCACCTTGCGCTGCTTGCGCCACAGCTCACCCTCGCTGGTGAGCAACCCGTCGCCGAGCGCCCGCCGGGCGTGCACCAACCCGATGCCCTTGTGGTAGTTGGCGGCGTTGTCGGCCAGCACGTGCTTGGCGTGGTCCGGGTGGTTGAAGAAGTACAGGCTCTTCGGGCCGACGGGCAGGCGCGCCGCGTCGCCGTACCGTTGCGCGGCCGAGGTCATCATTCCCAGCCGGTCGCGATTCATCACCAGCAGCATGCGTAGCGCCGCGAGGCGCGGCGGACCGGGCGGCGTCCGGCGGGCCCGCGTCGCGACGCTCACGTCGTGGCTCCGCTACGCGCACGCTCCAACTGGCGGAACTGACCGTCGACGAAGACCAGCGCATCGTCGGCGTTGCGGTCCAGCGCCACCAGCCGACCGATGAAGATGCTGTGGTCCCCGCCGTCGTACGCCTGCCACAACTCGCACTCGAAGTGCGCGATCGCGCCGACCAGCAGCGGCGAGCCGGTCCGGCTGCCGGGCTGCCACTCGGCGAACTCGAACTGCTCCCGGCCCAGCGGCCGGCGCCGGTCGGCGAAGTAGCGGGCCACCGGCTCCTGCGCCGCGCCGAGCACCGAGACCCCGAACTGCCCGGCCTCGGTCAGTGCGCCGTGCATCATCGCGTCCCGGCCGACGCAGACCAGGGCCAGCGGCGGATCCAGGGAGACCGCGGTGAATGAGTTGGCCGTCATGCCGTGCGGGGTCGGGCCGCCTACGGTGACCACCGTGACGCCGGTGGCGAAGGCGGCGAGTGCCCAGCGGAGTGTCTTCGGGTCGGTCACCAGGCCGGTGGGTTGGGGATGAGCAGTCACAGTGACTCCTGGGGTCGCCGGTCAGGCCCGTACGCCCACGGCGTACGGCTTGAGCGCGGCCTCCAACGCCTCGGGCACCCGGGTGGGGACGGTGCGGGTGTTGGGGCCGCGCATGCACGCAACGCGCTGCGAGCCGCGGGCGACGAGGAGTTCGCCGCCGCCGGTGTCCAGCCGGACGTAGTCGAAGCCGAACTCGACCTGGGTCTGCGCCAGCTCACGCAGATGCATCCGGACGGCCAGCTCGTCGAAGGCGGTGATCTCGGCGAAGAACTCGCAATCGACCCGCAGTGTGAACAGCTTGAGATCCGCCCGGAGGTCAGCCAGGACCGCCGGTGCCTTCTCCTTGAGGAACATCTCCCGGCACCGCCCCTGCCACCGCAGGTAGTTGACGTAGTAGACGTTGCCGACGAGGTTGGTCTCTTCGAACCCGACCGTGTGCCGGTACTCGAACCAGCGCTCCACCGTCGTCACCTCCCCTCGGTGAGGATCGCGAACACCACCGGCTCGTCGACGCCGCGTACCGCGGTGACGAAGGCCGCCACCCGCAGCTCGCCGGCCCCGAACACCGTCCAGCCGGGACGCGGCGAGGGCAGCAGGGTCAGCGGTCCGCCGGGCTGGCCGCCGGACTTCTGCACACACTCCAGCGCCGTCCAGACCCGCGTGGCGGCCGTGTCGGCGTCCTCACCGGTGTCCGCGGCAACGAGCCGGGCCAGGCCGGCGTGCTCGCCGAGCAGGCCGTCCCACACCGCGTCGTCGCGGTGGAGCACCGTTTCGACGTCGCAACCGAGGGCCCCGGTCGCGGTCACCGCCAGTGTCAGCCGCGCGCCGTGCGCCACTGACAGCGTCCGCCCGCCCGCGATCTCCGGGCGGCCGTCGGGGCGGTAGGTCACCTCGACCGGCTCGCCGGTCGAACGCCGCGCCGCGATCCGCGACCGGGCCCGCCGCACGGCCAGGTGCCCGCCCGGCTGGTCGACCGGCTCGGTCGGGCCGTCCGGCTCGACCGCCACGGCCACCTGCGCGCCGAGGACGTCGCCCAGCGCCCGCTCCAGGTACGGCCCGAGTAGCGGCGCCACCCAGGGGCCGCGACCGTCCTGCTTGCGCACGGCACGCAGTCGCAGGCCCTCCCAGCGCTCCACGACCTCGCCGGCGGTGGTCCGCAGGACGACGTCGTAGACGTAGGTGTCGCCGTCGCGGCTGCGTTCGGTGGCGCAGTAGCGCAGCTCACCCCGGCCGGTCAGCTTCTCCCCCGCCGGGTGGATCCGCTCCACCCCGGTCGGCAGCAGCGTGGCGTCCGGCACGCAGACCTGGTTGCCGTGCATCAGCGCGTCCCGCACACCGGGGTCACCGAGCAGCAGGCGGTCTGGCACGAAGCGGGCAAACCAGTCGACGTCGTCGAGTGCCTCCACCTCGACGTCGACGTGGCGAGCGGCGGCCCGCCGGTAGCGGCGCAGCCGCTGGAACCGGTCACCCTGGAACAGCACGTCGCCGTACAGATCGTCGGCCGGTGACATCGACAGCGGGGCGATCTCGTCGCAGACCTGGTCGGGCGGGCCGCCGGGGGCCACCGTGTCGGTGAAGCGCATCGTCGCGGTGAAGTGATCGGCGGCGAAGCCCGTCTCCTCGCTGCGGATGGCGACCTGGACGGTGTCGTCGTCGGTCACCGTCGCGGCCACCCGGATCCGGCTGCGGCCGTACGGCGGGACGATGATCGGCCGGAGGAACTCGGCCCGCTCGATGACCGGCACCCGTCCGTCGCCGGTGACCGCACCGGCCACCTGGGCCATCGCCTCCATGCCGAACACCGCCGGGAAGAGCAGGTTGCCGTCGAGAAGGTGGTCGGCCAGGTAGAGGTCGGTACCGACGTTGAGGTCGACCTCGGTGACCAGCTCCACGCCGTGGTACCGGATCAACGGCCGTTCCACGAACCGCAGCAGCGGCAGCTCCGGCAGGTCGTACCGGACCGTGTCGATGCCCTCGGTGCGGCCGCTGATCACCACAGTGCCGGGCGCGTCCGGGTCGGCCAGCAGCCGGCGCAGGATCGCGATGCCCTGGTCCGGCGTGACCGGGGTGACCCCGTCGCGGGTGAGGGACTCGACCACGGAGAGCCGTTCGCCCATGCCGACACCCGACCAGACCGACCATTCGAGGCAGACAGCCCGGCATCCCGGGTGCCGTCGGCCGAACTCCTCGGTGGTCTCGGCCAGCCAGTCGTTGGCGGTGGCATAGTGCGCCTCGCCGCGCAGCCCGGCGCGACCGATGATGCTGCCCAGGGTCACCAACAGCTTGAGCCGGTCCGGGTCGACCGCTTCCAGGGTGGCCCTCAGGCCGTCGATCTTCGGCGCGAGCGTGGCCCGGAAGTCCGCCAGGTCCAGCCTGGCCAGCGAGGCGGGCTCGTTACGGCCGGCACCGTGCAGGACCGCGGTGACCGGGCCGAGCAACGCTGTGAGTTCGGCGACGGCACGACGTACCTGGTCGGCATTGGTGATGTCGGCGCGGGCGTAGCGGACCGTCACCCCGGCCTCGGCGATCCGGGCCAGGTTGGCCGCCAGCTCGGTGTCGGCCGCCGGGTCGGAACGGCCGAGCAGGGCCAGGCTCGCCCCGCTGTCGGTGGCCATGGCGAGCGCGCACTCGGCGGTGATGCCCTTGCCTCCGCCGGTGACCAGCAGCACGTCGTCCGCGCCGAGCGCGGGACGGGGCCGGGCGGCACGCACCGGCATGGCGCGCAGCGTCGGCACCCGGCGTACGCCGGAGGTGTCGTAGTGCACCTCGCGGTAGTCGGCGGTGCCCGCCACCTCGGTCACCACCCGGTCCACCACGGCCGCGTCGTCGGGATGGTGGACGATGGTGACCCGGGCGCGGGGCGCCTCCAGGCGGAGGGTCTTGGCCAGGCCGGCCGCGCCGCGACCGTGCTGGACCAGCACGTACCTGGTGCCAGGGGCACCGCCAAGTACCTCCCGGGCCCCGGTCAGCGCCAGGTCGAGCGCCTCCTCCGGGCAGGGGTCGGGCAGGCAGACCAGCACCCCGTCGCCGAGGTTCGCCCGCTGCAGAGCGCTGGCCAACCGGTCGGCCCAGGGGTGTCCGGGTGCGGCGTGCACCCGCCACCGGCCGGTCTCCTCGGGAGCCACCCGCGCGGGCGCGGGCAGCTCGTCCAGGTCCAGCCGCCAGGGCCGGGCCCAGGCGGCGGCTCCGGCCACCAACGGCTCGGTCACCGACCCGGCCTGCCCAGCCGTACCGGCCAACTCGTCCAACGCCTCGGCCAGCTCGCGGACGGTGGCCGTGGCGAAGTTGGTGGGCAGCGCCGCGGTCGGCACACCCATCCGCTGGGCGAGGTCGTTGACCACCTGGCCGACGGTGATCGAGCTGAGGTGCAGGTCGTCCAGGAGGTGGCTGTCCGGCTGCACCGTCTCCAGCGGCAGTTCCGCCCGCTCGGCGGCCAACTGGCGCAGCTGTTCCTCGGCGGACTCGCCGAGCAGGTCCGTGACCGTCGGCTCGGTGGGCCGGGCGGCCGGCGTGAGCGCCGCCGCGGCGGTGGCCTCCGGGAGCCGTAGCGGCGGTGCCTGCTCACACGGGCTGGCCAGGAAGGAGAACTGCTGGCCGATCTGGAGCGGCCGGATCAGCCGGCCGTGGAACAGGCCGCTGTCCACCGGTGCCGCACCAACCACGTACGCCGCGCCGACCACCTTGAGCAGACTGGCGATCGACTCCTCGTCGGTGTCCAGGGCGACCGCTGGTACGTCGGTGGTCCGGGACGCCAGCCCGGTCAGTACCCGGCCCGGCCCGACCTCGACGAACAGGTCGACGTCCTTCGCGGCGAGGGTGACCGCCAGGGTGAACAGCACCGGGTCGGTGATCTGGCGGCTCAGCAGGGCGGGCACGTCGGTGTCGGCCGGCAGCACGTCGCCGGTGACAGTGGAGACCAGCCGCCGGTCCAGCGGCCGGAACGGCTCGTCGGCCAGCGCCGCACCGAACGCCGAGGCGGCCGGGGCCACGAGCGGCGAGTGGAACGCGTGCGAGACGGACAGGACGGAGGCGTTCAGCCCCGCGTCCGACGCCCTCCGGCACGCAGCCCTGACCGCGTCCTCCGCACCGGCGATCACGGTGTGGTCGGGGCTGTTGTAGCCGGCGATCACCACCGGCAGGTCGGCGATCAGCGGGTCGACGGCCTCCGGCGCGGCACCGAGGCTGGCCATCGTGCCGGATGCGCTGTGCCGGGCCATGGTCTGGCCACGCACGGCGGCGATACGCAGCAGGCCCGCCTCGTCGATCGCGCCGGCCCAGTGCAGCGCGGAGATCTCGCCCAGGCTGTGACCGACCGCCACGGCGGCCTCGATGCCGAGCGTGGTCAACGCCCGCAGGCCCGCGGCGGAGCCGGTGACGATGCGCGGCTGGGCCACCTCGGTGGCCACCACGTCGCCGCCGGTGGGCAGGTTCGCCCGCTGGTACACCTCCTCCGCCTCGGCGAACCGGCGACGCAGCGCGCCGCCGCTGACGCCCCGTCCGGAGCCCTGGCCGGGAAAGAGGAAACCGATCCGTCCCGGCCCGCTGACGTGGCCGACCAGGCAGCGGCCGTCGGCGGAGAACATCCGGGTCTCCCCGGCCTCCACCGAGTCGCGTACCTTGCGCAGCCGCCGCTCGGCGTCCTCGGGCGAGGAGACGACCACGGCCGCCCGGAAGGGCTGCTCGCGCAGCTCACCGTGCAGGGTCGCGGCCAGGTCGGCGAGCTGGGCGTACGCCAGGGACGGCACGAACTCGATCAGCTGGTCCAGCCGCTGCACCAGGTCATTCGGAGTGGGCGCGTCGACCACCAGCAGTTCGGCGTCCTGAAGGCCGGTGGCCAGCGCGCGCGTCCGTGTGTCCAGTGTCGACCTGCGGCGTGATCGGGAGTTGTCCAGGACGATGTGGGTGTTGATGCCGCCGAACCCCATCGCGGTGATCCCGGCGCGAACCGGTGTGTCAGCGGGCCAGGCCTCCGCCCGGCGCAGCGCCCGCAGCGCGGGGGTGCCCTCGCTGATCAGCGCGTGCGGGTCCACGCAGCCGATGGCGGGCGGCAGCACCTCCTGGTGCACCGCCATCGCCGCCTTGATCAGGCCGGCCACTCCGGCTGCTGCCTTGGTGTGACCGATCATTCCCTTCACCGAACCGATCACGGCCGGCGGCGCCGACGGGTCCGCCTCGGCGCGGGCGAGCGACAACGCCTCCAACTCGGTCGCGTCGCCGACCTTGGTGCCGGTGCCGTGGCCCTCGAACAGCCCGACGGTCTCGATGCCGAAGCCCGTGCGCTCGTACGCTCGGCGCAGCGCCAGCTGGTAGCCGTTGATCTCGGGCCGGGTGATGCCGCCCTTGCCGTCGGAGGAGATGCCCCAGCCTGCGATCGAGGCGTAGATGCGGTGCCCTCCGGCGCGGGCCTCGTCCTCCCGCATCAGCACCACCATGCCGCAGCCCTCGCCCGGCCAGAAGCCGTTGGAGGAGCGGTCGTAGACCCGCATCTCGCCGGTGGCCAGCGCACCGGTCTTGGCGAAGCCGATGATCTCGAACGGGTCGATGGAAAGGTCGACGCCGCCGGCGATCGCGACGTCCACGTCGCCGTCGATCAGCGTCTTGCAGGCGGTGGCCACCGACAGCAGCGACGAGGAGCAGGCACCGTCGACGGTGTATCCGCCACCGTTGAAGTCGAAGTGGTTGCAGATCCGCCCGGCGATGGTGTTCGACAGGGCGCCGGCCAGGGTGTCCTCGTCGACCTCTGGGAACGGACTCTTGAAGGTGGCCTCGAAGCCGTCCAGGAAGGTGGCGAGCTGGTCGTCGTCCCAGTCCTGTTCCTTGAGCGCCGCGCCGACCATCCGCCGCACGTACGGCCAGCGGAGGCGGAGCTGATTCGCGCGGGAGAACTCACCGGTGAGGCTGTTGCCGATGACCACGCCGGTCCGCTCCCGGGGCAGCCCTTCGGCCATCGGGAAGCCCGCGTCGGCCAGCGCCGCGGCGGCGACGTCCAGCGCCAGCCAGTGGGTGAGGTCGGTGGAGCGGAAGGTGCTGCCGGCGATCTTGTAGGCCACCCGGTCGAACTCGTACCCCTCGATCACCGCCGCGTTGCGCGAGTAGAACCGGTCCGGGGTCTTCGGATCGGCGTCCCAGTAGTCGTCCAGCTTCAACCGCACGTCGGGCAGCCGCCGGAAGGCCCGCCGGCCAGCCAGTGCGTTCTCCCACAACTCCCGCGGAGACGTGGCGTCGGGATAGCGGCACGCCATGCCCACCACAGCGATTCTTGTCATACTGACTACGCCCTTCCTCAAACGCCCGGCGCAGCACGGAACAATTCGCGCACGGTCTTCGGTGAATGAAGCAAATCAATTTTTCCGAATCGGCACGAGCGCGTTCCTGATCCGTTGCCGCCACACTTCGTACGCGGGGAAGCCGTTCGCCGGGGCCACCCCGATCCGGGTGTCGTCGGTGACCGCCGAAGCGTCCCGCGTCGACAACCCGCACAGCACCCGGGTGGCCACCTCGTTGTGCGGCACCGTCAGGCCGGCGCGCACCCGGGCCCCGGCCGCGAAGGCCGACCCCTGGGCCAGGTCGCCCCGGTACGACCCGGACAGCTCGCGCAGCCGCTCCAGCCCCGCCTCGTCAGCGCCGCCGGCATAGGTGGCGGCCAGCCCGGCACCGGCCCACAGGTCCGCCCGACGCCGCTCCGGGAACCCGGCGAACAGGCGGGCCAGCCGGTCCGGATCGGCCCCGACCACGAACCAGGAGGCCCGGCCGACGCCCTGGTCGATCGCACGCACCGCGTACCTGCCCGGGTCGTCGCCGGGCCAGGGAAAGGTTTCCTCGCGGTAGCGCTGCTCGATGTAGCTTCCGGTGCGGAAGTACGCCTGGTGGAAGCCGTAGCCGTCCAGCACCAGCCAGCGCAGCAGCGGGTCCGGCGCGTACAGCCGGGACCAGAGGAACCGGGGCAGCCGGGCCATCGCCCAGCCCACCCCGACGTACGCCATGTAGACGTGCGGGTCGCCGGGGCCGGCGAGGAACTCGGCCACCCGCCCGCCCCGCCCGGGCAGCGCGTCGCGGATGCTCAGGCCCATGGCCGCGCCTTCGTAGGCGAAGCCGCGCCAGGTGGGCGCCAGCCGCTCCAGCGGGGCCACGACGTCGGCCACGACTCGGGCCTCCGCGGCCTCGCCGAAGCCGGCGAGGAAGGACCCGCCGACGGTCTCCAAGCGCTCGCGCGTCGCTTCGTCAGTGACGTGGAAACCCCGGACGGCACACGTCGTCTGGGAGATGTCAGGGGTCAGGACACGCCGTCGCAGCCTTCGCCAAGCTCTCATCAGCACCCCCAGGGCAATAGATATGTCGCCAATATTCGCAGCCCGGGCGAGGACATTCTTCTTCATTGTTGCGGCGCTTTGAACCGACCTCGGGCAGGCAGGGGCCGCGCCCGGAAAATGGGCGCCTAAATGGGTAGCGGGAATCGCTACGACACGCGCGTCGCGGGCACCGGGAAATGAGCGCGGATGCGGCGGCGCCACACTTCGTAGTCCGGTTCGGCGTCGTCGGCGAGGCTGTCGACCGCGACGTCGTCGGCCAGGGCGGCGGCGGCCTCGACCGACATCCCGGCCAGCGCCGTCAGCGCGACCTCGGTGTGCGCCGGTTGGAAACCGGAGAAGTGCCGGGCCTTCGCCGCGAAGACCGCGCCCTGCGCCAGGTGCGCGTGGTCCTCTCCGGCGGCGTCCACCAGCGAGCGCAGGCTGCCCAGGTCGGCGCCGCCGGCGAACGTGGCCGCCAGGCCGACACCGCTCCACAGGTCGGCCTGCCGGGCGGGCGCGAACCGCCGCACCGCCGCGGCGACGTCCGCCGCGCCGGCCCCGTGGATGAACCAGAGCGCCCGGCCGATGCCCTGGTCGACGGCGCGCGGAAAGTAGTCCGCCCGCCCCTGCCAGGGGTACGCGGGCAGCAGCTCCTGCCGGGTCACCCACCGCTCGGTCTCGAAGTACGCCCGGTCGAAGCCGTAGCCGTCGACGGCCAGCCAGCTCATCGTCGGGTAGTAGGGGGTGCCGGTCAGATCCGGCAGCACACCCTTCCACAGTGGGCGCGGCAGGCGGGCCATGGCGAACCCGATGCCGATGTAGGTCAGGAAGGTGTGCGGCCGGCCCGGACCGGAGAGCAGCTCCCGGGCTCGGTGGCGGCGCGGCCCCGGCATCGCGTCGATGACCGTGAGCGCCATCGCCGCACCCTCGTACGCGAAGCCGCGCATCTCCGGTTCGACCAGTTCCAGACGACGTTCCAGCTCCCACTGGTCGCGCATGTCGATGCCCCACTCGAACCCGCAGATCACCGCCTGCGGAATCGCCTCGAGGCGGCGGGTCACCGGGCCGGGCGTCACGGGGAAGCCGCGACGGGCGAAGGTCGTCTCCGCCAGTGACGGCGTCAGGACCAGCCGCCGTATCGAACCCAGGGTCGTCGGCATCGTCGTCCTCCCTCACGGCCCGGCGACGTGCCGCGGCCGGCGTACCCATCGTCGTACGCCGGCCGCATCTCGCGCGCCTTCGTTCATGCGCTCCCGGTCACCGTCAGCGTCGCCCCTCCCGGATCCGGGGCCGGCGTAGCAGCACGACGGCCACGACCACCACCAGCAGCAGGTCCAGCACGAGGAGGCCCACGCTGAGCGGATCGTCGGCACCGTGCTGGTGCCCACCGGGCCCGACCGAGGGGGCGTCGGCGGCCACCGACACGGGCGGCCCGGCAGCGGCCACGGTGAACCGGGTCGTGCCACTCAGTTGCCGTCCGTCGGTCAACAACACGTGGTACGCGGCCAGATACGCCCCGGCGGTCTGAACGCGGACGGGCAGCACCAACCGCTGCTCCTCCAGCTTCGCCGGACCGGCCGCTATCGAACGGCTCTGACCGGCCGGCGCGACGGCCAGATGGAACTCCCTCGCCCGCACCGTGCCCTCGAAGGTGACCACCACCTCGGCCGGCGGGCCGGCCACTGTCGCGCCGTCCGCCGGCGTCACCGCGGCGACCCGGGCGGTGGGCTTGTCGGTGAGTGCGGCCAGCGCCACCACCGCGCAGACCACAACGGCGACGAGGTACCCGAACCAGCGGGACCCGGGCCCCGGACGCGCTGCCTCCGACGCCGTCACGGCATGCTGGGCGCCACGGTCAGCCGTGGGGCGCAGCTGCAGGTCATCAGCGCGGACTCGGCCCGGTTCGGCCGTAGGTGCAGGATGATCGCGATCACCATCGGCAGGAACACCACGGTGTTGTAGAACAGGTGGAGCTCGACCCGGGGCAGGACCAGCTGCAACATGCTGGTGGGAACCGAACGGCCGAAGAAGAACGTGCCGGTCTGAGCCTGCACGAAGAGCATCAGGTGCTCGATGTGGTGCCAGAACTGGATCCCGAAGGCCACCATCCACCAGGTGCGAGACCGGCCCACGAAACCGCCGCGCAGCAGCCACAGGCCGACCAGCATCACCAGCGCGTACGCGTAGTGCAGCCATTCCGAGGTGACCAGCCAGGGGAAGTACAGACCGAGCACTCCGCGCGCCTCCGGCACGGGCCAGCCCAGCGCCCAGATCTGGAACGCCTGCGTGAGGTGCTCGGCCCAGTGCGCCAGCACCACGACCATGAACAGGTTCAGCGCGGTACGGTGGTGGGCACCGTTCCACCAGTTGGTCGGGCCGACCCTCCCGGGTCGCGCCGCATCAACACTCATCCTGGCCTCCAGTCGCCGTAGCGGTCACCGCCCGAGCCCTGCGGACGGCATCCCCTCCCACCCTTCCGGCTCGCGGCGCATCGTCTTTCTTCCACAATGCTCAGTTGGCGCCGGACCCACCTCGCCCGCCGCCGCTTCCATGTCCGCAGCCTTTGCTCTGCACCCGCGGATGCGCCACCCGGCGGCCGGGTGGCACATCCGGATGCGGGGCGGTGGTCAGCTGTGGCGCTGGGGCGGCGGTCCGGTCACCGGATCGGCCACCTGCCGGGCGCCGACCAGGGAAGCCGCCGACCAGGCAGCCCAGGCTGCGGCGTCGACCAGCGACCGGTCCTCCGGGTGGTGGCGGCGGAACTCCTGGACCACCTCCTCGTCGACCTGGTACGAGGCGACCGCGGTGAGCAGCGCCAATCGCGCGGCGGCCCGGTCCGCCGGTGCCAGGTCGGCGATCAGCCGCTCGCACCAGTCGGTGCTGATTCCGGTGTCCCTCCCCCGCCACCCCGAGAGATGCGCGGTGACCAGGTCGCGTACCTCCGGAGCGAGCGCGCGGTCACCGGCGGCGCGGAAGACCTGGTCGGCCCGGCCCACCGCGGCGGCCACCGCCGGCCGGGGCGCCGCCCAGGCGGTGGCCGCGCGCAGCGGCGCGGCGGGCAGCAGGCCCGAGGCCCGGCCCGGCTCGCGCGGCTCCCGCAGGGTGGGACGCAGGACCCGGCTGATCCCCTGCTTGAGTCGGCGACGGGACCACGGAGCAAGGCCCGGCGGCAGCAGGAAGTTCGCCAGGAACACGTTCACCATGCGGGTCAGGTAATGAAAGGCGACGACCACCCCGATCAGTTCCGCGCGGTCTGCCGGGGACAGCCCGGCAGGCGGCGGCGCGGCGTCGTCGGACTGGTGCGCGGTACGCGCCCACGCCGCCGCGACGCGCAGCTCCGGCTCGGTGATGTCCTGCATCCGGTCGCCGGCGACCGCCTCGGCGGCGTGCTCGCCGGACAGGTCGTACATGCCGACGGTGTGCATGTCCGCGCAGTACGGGCAGGTGTTGGCCACCGACACCGCCGCGGCGACCGCCTCCTTGGTGGCCCGGTCCACCGGCCCCACCGTGACCAGGGGTTCCCGTGTCAGCGCCCAGTACGCGGCCAGCACGTCCGGTGCCGGAGAGTGCATCAACGCGGGCGGCACCACGAGTCGCATCTCGTCGGCCACCTGCGCGTACACCTCGGCGACCAGCCCGTTGGCCGACCCGGGCGAAACCGGGGACACGTACCTGACCTGCCGACGCACCATTGAGGACGCTACCCGCGCGGCGACCATCTCCGTCCTCCATCCGTCGTCGTGTTCCCGGTCAGTATCAGCGGGCGGCGGTCGCCTGGAGTGGGGCCGACCGGTCCAGCGCACGACCGGAGAAGCCCTCCACAGAACCTGGGGGTTTTCTCCAGATTCGGGGGTTCCGTGCGAGCGCAACGACGAAGATGCGGTCCCTGTCGTGCTGCCGTCACGATGTGGGAAAGCGATCCGTGAGCGGTGTCCGGTGGGTCACCGCCGCGGGTCCGGCACGACGGCCACGGCACTGACCGGCCCGGCGGGCACCTCCTCCGGTCGCGCGTCCGCCAGGCGGACGACCCGTACCGGCGCGCCGACCACGGACAGGAGGCGATGCGGTGCAGCCCGACGAATCCGAGCGCAATCCGGATCGGACGCTCGTGCTAGAGGCGTTCGCGGACACCATCATTCCCGGCGAGAAACGGTTTCCCGGGGACCGCAGCGTGGCCGGGGTGTCAGCCGGCGGTGGTGCGGTGGCGGCCGGTGCGGTCGAGCTTCTCGAGAACCCGGCCGGCGGTCTGGCCGAAGGGCTGGACTCCCTGGTGTTCTCCCTCAACGACCACGCACGGGAGTACGCCGCCGGCCGCGACCTGACGCTGGACCCGACGGTGCCGCCGTTCGTGGCGCTGCCGTTCGACCACCGCACCGCCCTGGTCGCCGACCTCACCCAACCGGATCACCCGGAAAAGCAGATGTGGGTGGGCCTGGCCCTGTTCAGCAACATGGCCTTCGACAGCGCCGCCCACCTCAGCACGCCCGCCGCGCTGGCCGCCGGCCACCCGGGTCTGCTCACCATCGGCTACGAACAGCCGCAGGCCGACGGCATCTGGCGGTTCGAGTCCTTCTCCTACGGCCGGCAACTGGCCGACCTCCACCCCGACACGACGGCGACGGGCAGCCCCGCATGACCAGCATCGAATCGACCGACGTTCTCATCATCGGCAGCGGCTTCGGCGGGGCGATCCCCGCGTACCACCTCGCCGCGGGCGGTGCCCGCGTGACCGTCCTGGAGCGCGGCCCATGGCTGCGCGGCGAGGAGTTCGACCACGACTTCCTGCTCGGCTCGTCGTACACCCGGGTCTTCGACTTCGTGGTCGGCGACGGCATGAGTGTGCTCGGCGGCAACTGTGTCGGCGGCGGAAGCGTTGTCTACTTCGCCACCATGCCGCGCGCGCCGCGCTTCGTCTTCGAGCGACGCGGCAGCATCGGCCGCCGGATGTGGCCCAGCTCGATCAGCCGGGACGCCCTCGAACCCTGGTACGACCGGGTCGCCGAGGCACTGCCGATCACCCGGCAGACCTGGGACAAGATCCCGTACGCCGGTGGCCTGTTCGGCGCGGCCTGTCGGCACGCCGGGCGCACCGCCAACCCGGCGCCGTCCGCCGTCGACGTGGACATGTGCACCAACTGCAACTGGATGATGTCCGGCTGCCGGTTCGACGCCAAGCGATCGCTGCTGCTGAACTACCTGCCGGCGGCGCTCGCCCACGGCGCGGAGATCCGGCCGCTGCACGAGGTGCAGCAGATCTCCCGTAACGACGACGGCGGCTACCGGGTGCACTACCGGATCGTGGACGGCGAGGACTACCGGATCCTGCACGACGAAGGTGCGATCGACGCGAAGCTCGTCATCGTCGCGGCGGGTGCCGGTGCCACACCGGTGATCCTGCAACGGTCGGAACCCGGGCTGGGCACCATGCCGCACGCGGTGGGGCGCTACTTCTCCGGCAACGGGGAGCGACTGAACACCGCCGTCTTCGACGAGGACCGGATCCGAGACGTGCTCGGGCTGTCCCGACCGGACGGGCGAGCCTATGAGGCGTACCAGATCGGGCGCGGCCCGACGGTGGCCAGTTGGGACCGGCTCGACGGCAACCTGCCCGAGTTCGAGCGCTACTCACTGGAGCAGCTCTACTTCCCGCCGGGGCTGGGCACCATCCTGGCGCAGGCACCCGACGCCAGCGGCCCGACCTGGTTCGGGGTGGACAAGAAGGAGATGCTGCGCCGCTGGCGGTCCTGGCTGACGATCTTCATCATGTCCGAGGACGACAACGAGGGCGTCTTCGGACCACCGCCGGAGACCGGCAACGCGCACCGCTTCTCGCAGCAGATGCTGGGGCACGGTCCGCTGAGCTACCGGCCCACCGCGAACACCCGGCGGGGCTGGTCGCTTGCCGACGCCGACATCAAGGACATCCTGGAACGCGACGGGCTGGCCCGGGTTGAGCCGTGGACGAACGACCTGGTCGGCGCGTACACGGTGCACCCGTTGGCGTCCTGCCGGATCGGCGACGACCCGGCCACCTCGGCGCTGGACGACCGGCACGAGCTGCGCGGACACCCCGGAATCTTCGTCACCGACGGATCGGCGGTCCCCGGTGCGCTCACGGTGAACCCGGCGTTCACGATCGCCGCCCTTGCCGAACGCGCCATGCCGGGCATCATTCGGGCCGCGCAGGAGCGGGGGGTCTCCGTCACCTACGGGGCGCCGTCGCCGGACGGCGAGACCGCCGGCCGCCGGGCGGTGTTCGCCCGCTGAACAGTCGGGCGTCGGCCGGCCGGGCGCCGGCCGGCGCCTGTTCTTCCGAGGGGGAATCGGTGCGAAAGCTCATCGCGAGGGTCGCTCGACCCGCCACGGCGTTGCAACTCCGGCACGTCGCGCCGGTCGCGCCGAGCCGGGCCGACGGCCCGGTGGCGGCCGTTTACCAGCAGATCGAACGGGACTTCGGGATGCTCGCACCGCCGGTGGCGCTGCACGCGGCCTCTCCGGTCGTGCTCGCCGCGGCCTGGACCATGCTGCGCGAGGCGCTGCTGGCGTCCGGGCAGACGGGCCGGGAGGCCCGGGAGGTGGTGGCCGCCGGGGTTTCCCAGGCCAACCGTTGCCCGTACTGCGTGGACGTGCACGGTGGCACCCTCGCCGGTCTGCTGAGCGGCCCGGACGCCGCCGCCATGCTGACCGGGCAGTTGGCCGCTCTGCGGGACCCGCGGCTGCGTGAGCTGGCCGGCTGGGCCGCCCACGGCGGGCCGCCGCCGTTCCCGCCCGAGCACGGTCCCGAACTCGTCGGCGTCGCTGTGGTGTTCCACTACCTGAACCGGATGGTCAACGTCTTCCTGCCGGACTCGCCCCTGCCGCCGGTGCCCGGCCCGGTCGCGGCGGTGCTGCGGCGGGGTGCGGCCCGGATCCTGGCCGGGCTGGCCGGCAGGACCGTGGTCCCGGGCGAGTCCCCGGGTCTGCTGCCTCCGGCGACGGTGCCGCCGGACCTGTCCTGGACCGGCGACCGGCCGCACCTGGTGGCGGCGTTCGCGCGGTCCGCAGCGGTGGTCGACGCGGCAGGCGAACGCACCGTCCCGGCACCGGTACGCCGGCTGTTGACGGCGCAGCTCCCTCGCCTTGGCGCGCCCCCGTCCGGCCTGGACGCGCGCCCGGCCGCCCTGCGACTTCGTTGGCTCGACGAGTGCGTCGCGGGCCTGCCGGAGTCGGACCGCCCGGCGGGGCGTCTGGCGTTGCTGGTGGCGTTCGCCTCCTACCGGGTCACCGCCGCCGATGTCGACCGGGTACGCGCCCAGGGGTACGACGACCGCGGCCTCGTCGAACTGGCCGCCTGGTCGAGCCTCACCGCCGCCCGTCACCTGGGCGCACGCGCCCTTCGGGTGGCGCCGGCTCCGACGGCGGGCTGGAGCCGGCGCACCATCGGCTGATCCCGGAGGGCGTACGGCCCGCCCGACGGCTCCTGGATGTCGCCGGCCGCGGCTTCAGGTGGCAACGACGCGGCCCATGTCGTACGTCTTCCTGAGTAGGAGGACGCGCCCCTCGGGTGTGTCTCACACGGGTGTCCCACCGACGGGATACTCGAAAGGGGTCGGTCAGGCAACCCTCGCCCCCATCCTGGTAGGGACCGTGCCGGGTGGCAAGAGGCGGTGCGGCCGACGGGATTCCACTGTCATTTCTCCTGTTGTTCAGCGGGTCGGGCGGCGATTTTTGGAATCCGTCCCGACTGACCATCCGGGCCCGATCTAGAACCAGCGCGACGAGCGGCTGATCCACACACTCGGCACCCGATTGAGAATTGAAGGAAATTGACCACGCAACCCTGGCCCGAGAAATTCAGATAGTCATTCTCTTTAAGAGAGAAACGACTATTGGCAATCCGGGAAACTCTGACTATGCATTGCATTAAATTCGGTTAACAGCGTGAGCAAATAATCCTACCTTCCGCTCATCGCTCCGGTCAATAATCTTTTTCAGTCGGCAAAGCGCCAGATTCACTGAAGGTAGCCAAACGGCCGGGTACATGATCGACAATTACCGACGTTTCGCGTCAAACCGCAGCCCAGGGGCACCGTATCCGTGACCAGTTTCCAAATTGACCGCTTTCGGCACCCCCCGTGGAAAGTGGGTCGCACCGCTATCCGCATGCATGACCGTCAAGCTCCATATGAGTGTCGAAAGCACTGCTCAAGGCGCTCCTCTCTTCACGATTGCGGTCTATTGCCCTCGATGATCAGCAGTATTGTCAATCGCTCTGGGCTGGGCTAGCCTCGACCGGAAGCGGAGCCCTTCGGGGCGGCGGGAGTGAGGCAGTAGGGCATACCAGCGCAATCATATGCATCACTACAGCGCTCGATGGGACCAAAACCGCGATGCTTTACACGACAATTATTACCACCTAGTACGAAAAATCGCCGGACGGGTCAGGGGGAGGCATCATGGAGGAATCGACCAAGCAGGCAGTGAATCGTGCGATCAGCACCATGCGAGAGAACCTCGGCGAGCAGCTCACCGTCGACGACATGGCCAGGGCTGCCATGTTCAGCAAGTTCCACTTCACCAGGATCTTCCAGCGGACCACCGGGGTCTCCCCGGGCCGTTTCCTGTCCGCGCTGCGTCTGCAACGCGCCAAACAGCTGCTGATCTCCACCACACTCAACGTCGCCGACATCAGCCTCCGGGTGGGCTACAACAGCGTCGGCACCTTCAGCTCGCGGTTCACCCGCAGCGTCGGCATGTCGCCGACCACCTACCGGCGCCGCGCCGGCTACGCCCCGCAGATCGCGACCGACCCGGAACCGGCCCCGCTCTCCGAGGCTCGGGTGCACGGCCGCATCCCCTCGCAGCCGGGCCGGCCGAACGGGCCGGTCTTCGTCGGCCTCTTCACGGACCGCATCCCCGAGGGTCGTCCGGTGCGCTGCGCGGTGCTACCCGACGGCGGCTACTTCCACTTCGACACGGTGCCGCCGGGCACCTGGTACCTGCTCGCTCAAGCCGTCGACACCAACGCGGGCGGGCGTCCCGACGAGGCGAACCGACCGATCGCGGTGGCCTCGGAGGGGCCTCTCACGGTCTCTTGGAACTCCGACATCCGGGTGGACCTCGACCTGCAGCCGATCCAGAGCATCGATCCGCCCGTGCTACTGGCCCTGATGGACAGCCGAAAGCTCGCGTTGGCCCGGGTCGCGGCGGAACAGCAGGCCGCCGAGACGCCCCTGAGCGCCGCGCCCGTAATGATCACGAAGCTCCGCGAGTCCGACCGTACCGCTGCCTGACTGCCTGACTGCCTGACCGCCGGTCCCACACGGGCCACAGCCGCGACGCGGTGACGGCCCGAACGCTTCCGCCACGAGCGTGCCATGGGATCGCCATCAATCTCCACCCTTTCTACGTGGGAGAATCGCACCGCGGGGCTGTGTTGACCAGCTGGGGGAACTCGATGCGCATCTCTGACCTGAGCCGCTACACCGGCGTGCCCGTCGCAACAATCAAGTTCTATCTTCGGGAGGGCCTCGTCCCACCGGGCCGACTGACTGGCCGCAACCAGGCGCAGTACGGCGAGGCGCACCGACGGCGCCTGCTCTTCATCCGAGCGATGACCGGCATCGGCCAGCTTGAGCTGTCCACAGTGATGGAACTGCTCACGGCCATCGAGGACGACGACCTCCCACTTCCCGGGCTGTACCGGACCGCCAACCGGGTGGTGTACCCGGACCTCGACAAATCCAAGGCCGTCAACGACGTGACGGCCGAGCGCACCGAGGTCGACCGCCTCATCAACGAGCTGGGCTGGCAGGTGGGCGACGACGTCCCGGGTCGGAACCGGCTGGCCCATGTCCTCGCAGCTCTGCGCCAGCTCGGCTGCAGCCACGGCACCGAGTTCTTCCATCCGTACGCACAACTCGCGGAACAGTCCGCGGACCGCGAGCTCAGTCTGCTTCCGCGCGACGACATGGAAGTGGAGCGGGCCGCCGCGGTGGCCCGCGCGGTGCTGCTCGACGCGGCGCTCGCCGCGCTGCGCGGGATGGCCCAGGAGCACCTGGTCACCCAGCGTTTCGGCAGACCGGCCGACACGTCCGGCGCGGCCCCGTCGACGCACGGCCGCTCCCCCGCCACCGACGCGCCGCCGGCGAACGGCACGCGGCACGCCGGCGACCCGGCGACCGGGGTGCCCCAAAAGCTTCCCCGCCGGGCCGACCGTGCCAGCTGAGAGGCACGTGGGAGACGGGCACAGGCACGTCGCCCGGCGGGAGAGCGGCGACACCCGCACCGGCCGCGGTGCGCGCGCCTCAGTCGGCGTACGCGACCCGGTGGCGCCCGCGGGTCCTGGCGAGGTCGTACCGCCTGACGGTGCGCGCCGCGAGCCCGCCGTTCATCGGGAGTCACCCGCTGGGTCGGCGTCGTAGAAGGGGCCGTCGAGAAGCGTGGCCGGAATGCCGCGCCAGCGGTCTTCGACGTTCTCGGCGCGAGAGTTTCCGAGCGTCTGCTGGGCATCTCGCCCGTCTCCGACCGGCCCGCCGATGTGGTAGCCGGGACCGTCGAGGAGCGTGGCCGGGATACCGCGCCACGGGTCTTCGAGGTCCTCGTGGCGAGGGTCCGCGGCCGAGTTCTCGGCATCGCGCCCATCCTCACCGTGCGCAGCGGTGTCGGTCATGTTCTCGCTCCTCACCTGCCGAATCGCCAGATGGACACGGACGCCTCCACCCGGTCCGGGCCGCGCGCTCAGGGCCGGGGGGCGGCGAAGAAGGTGGGGAACCGGGCGGTCAGACCGAGGTCACCTCGGGTCTTCAACCGGCCCTTCATCACCAGCATCACCGCGTGCGCGTTGCCCGTGACCAGGTGGACGAAATCAGCCGCGGCCAGGTTCAAGGTCAGCTGTGGCTGCCCGTCGGCGCGGGACGACAGAGTGCAGACGCCGTCGGCGATGACCATCTGGTAGGTGTCGACGCCGCCGTCCGGTCGATCGCCGATTCGCCAGTGCACCACCGCCCGGGTCCGGCCGGCGACCTCGGGCCGAAACGCGGACTGCATCCCGCCGATCAGGTGATCGAGGATTTCGGCACGCCGCTCACCGCGCATGACCTCGCGCAGCTCGTCGTCCGGAGTGTGCTTGACCAGACGGGCGAACTCGACCGGATCCATAGCTTCGACACGTGAATCGTGGATGGACATCAAACTCCTCCAAGCTCACCACCGCAGCGGTGCGACTTCCGCGCCCTCCGGTCATCGCCACCCCCCTGCTCTCGTCACACATCCTGGCCCCGAGTCCGACCGGGGGCACCTCCCAGACTGCGCAGGTGCAGGGCCCGTCTGATCGGGCGTCGCCGGTGCCCTGCGCTGCGGGAACGGCACGGCGCGAGATGCCGGTCGATGCGACCCGACGCCACGATGGTCGGATGCGACTGTCGCTGAATCTGGGACATCTGGTGGGCGCCGGCGATGCCGCCGGCCGGGTGCGGCTGGCCGCCGAGGCCGAGCGGCTCGGCTTCCACACCGTGTGGGCGGCGGAGGTGTACGGCTCGGACGCGGTGACGATGCTGACCTGGATCGCCGCGCACACCCGGTCCGTCAACATCGGCTCCGCCGTCATGCAGATGCCGGGACGCAGCCCCGCCCTCACCGCGATGACCGCCGCGACCCTCGATCGCCTGTCCGGCGGTCGGTTCCGGCTGGGCCTCGGCGTCTCCGGACCGCAGGTCTCCGAGGGATGGCACGGCGTGCCCTTCGCCGACCCGCTCGGGCGGACCCGTGAGTACGTCGACGTGCTCCGCCTCGCCCTGTCCCGGCGCCCGCTCGCCCACCCGGGCCGGCACTACCCGCTGCCGCTGGCCGGCGGCGCCGGCAGAGCCCTGCGGCTGACCGTCCATCCGCCCCGCCCGGACCTGCCGATCTATCTGGCCGCGGTCGGCCCGCGCAACCTGGAACTGGCCGGGGAGATCGGCGACGGCTGGCTCGCCGCATTCCTCAGCCCGGAGTTCGCGGCCGAGCAGTTGCGGCACGTCCGGGCCGGCCGGGAGCGAGCCGGCCGGCCCATGGACGGGTTCGAGGTGATCGCGTCAGTGCCGCTCGCCGTCGGCGACGACGTCGGGCGGTGCGTCGACCGGGTCCGCGCGCACGTCGCCCTCTATCTCGGCGGTATGGGCAGCCGAGACCGCAACTTCTACAACCTCCTCGCCGCACGCATGGGTTACGCGGACGCGGCCCGTGACGTCCAGGAGCTGTATCTGGCGAAGCGGTACGCCGAGGCGGCCGCCGCCGTACCGGCGGACTTCGTCGACCGTACGTCGCTGCTCGGACCGGTGGACCGGATCGCCGGGCGGCTCCGCGAGTTCGCCGAGGCCGGCGTCACCGAGCTGGCGGTCACCGTCTTCGGCGGCGGCATCGGTGCCCTGCGGGAGGTTCACGAGGCGTACACCGCAGACCGGTCGACGCCGCTCAGGCGGGGGTGACCGTCCGGTTCCAGTCGATCCGGTGGCGGTGCACCGGGCCGAACATCCGCTCGGGCTTCAGCACGGTGTGCCGCGCGACAGGGGCCAGCAGCCGCATGAGCGCGTACGCGACCGGGCCGGGTGCCTTGGCCTGATTGGCGCGCGCGGCATCGGCAGCGATCTTCTCCACCCGGGGCCGGCGCATCATCTCGTAGGTGGCGAACGCCGCCTGCACCCCGGGCACATCACGCAGGCAGCGGGCGAGCTGCACGGCGCTCTCCGAGGCCAACGAGGCGCCCTGACCGGACACCGGGGAGGGCGCGTGCGCGGCATCCCCGACCAGCACCATCCGCCCGCGGTACCACGTCCGCAGCGGGGGCAGGATCTCGATGGCGCCGAACGGGAACACGTCCTGCGGCCCGGCCCGGTCGAGCACGTCGCGCGCCGGTACGTCCTCGGCGTGCACCCGGCGCAACCGGTTCAGCCATCGGTCCGCTGGCACCCGGCGCGCCTCGGACATCGCCATCGGCTCGTCGCTGGTGATGTTGCTGAACCAGTTGACGCGTCCGTCGGATCCGATCCAGTGGCCGAAGAAGGCGTCGTGCCCGTTCGCCAGATGCATGACGCCCGGCTCACCGACCGACGGCACCTCCACGGCGCCGCCCAGGCCGAGCATCCCGGTGTACTGCGCCGTGGGTGCGCCCGGGTCGATGAGGCGCCGGACGGCCGATCGGATGCCGTCCGCACCGATCAGGACGTCGGCCGTCGCGCTGCTGCCGTCGGCGAAGCTGGCGGTGATGCTGTCCGGCGAGTCCGTGGCGCCGACCAGACGCCGGCCGTAGACGATGCGGACACCCGCCGCCTCGGTCCGCTCGCGCAGCAGTCGTTGCAGGTCCGCGCGCTTGACCGCGCGGCTCGGCGGCAGATCGGGCAGGTGCTCGAAATCGCCGAACGGCCGGCCTCGGCCGTCCGTCATCACGGTACGGCGGATGGGGCTGCCAAGGCGGTGCACGTCGTCCTCGACCCCGACGATGCCGAGCGCGTCGATGCCGTTGGGCGCCAGCATCAACTCGCCGCCGACATCGTCGGACGGCCGGTCGTACGCCTCGAACACGGTCGGCTCGATGCCTGCCCGGTGCAACGCGAGTGCCGCCACACTGCCGGCGATGCCGCTACCGATGATCATGGCTGTTCTGGCCTGTGTCATGCCGCTTCCTCCGGGTCGACGCCCCACGCTGCCTCGCGATGGAGCTGGTGTGTGGCCTTCGTACCCGTTTCCCATCAGATGCCGTCTTCCAAAGTGCTGTGGCGGGTGCCCGTTACGACGAGACCGGGTGGGTGGCGAACAGCCACCCACCCGGTCGTCACGGTTCATTTGAAGGAGAGGCCCTTCGCCTTCATCGAGGACTTGAGCGTGCTCAGGGCTTTGGGCCCCATCCCGTGCAGCTCCTTGACCTCGGACTCGCTGATCTTGGTGAACTGCTCCAGCTTGGTGTAGCCGGCACCCTCGAGCGCCCGCAGCGCGGGCTTGCCCAGTGAGCTCGGCAGATCAGTGCCTTGCGCCATCGTGTGACTCCCTTCGGTTCTTTGGACGCGCCCGTCCGGCGTTCATGGTGCCCCAGTGGCGGTGCGAAGACGGTCCGGAAACGTTCCGGTCCCGGTGAGTCGCCACCCGCGCCACGCGTACGCGTTCGTGCGCAGTCGCCCTGAACATCCCGGCGGCGAAGATCCACACTGCCCCGCAGCGCACTGACGAAGGTGCATCACCCTCCGTGCGAGGTCGACCATGGAGACGTTTTCCGGGGATTGGCGCACGGGCCCCGCCTGCAGAGAACCGACGCCGATCCAGGCCACACACCGCCGCCCGGCTCGCACCGGCCCGACGCCATCCGTACGCCCGATCGAGAGGACTTCACGGTGACCGGACCCGACCCGATCCCCGCCCTGACCGCTGACGGTGACGAGCTGGACCGGCTGCTCGCCGGCCTGGACGACACACAGTGGAAGCTGGACACCCCGGCTCCCGGTTGGACCATCGCCCATCAGGTGGCCCACCTGGCCGCGACATTCCGGCTGGCCGGTTTCGCCGCCGCGGACCCGGACGGCTTCCGCGCCCGCGTCGCGACGATGAGCGGTGACTTCGACCGCAACGTCGACGTCGCGCTGTCGGCCTATCTCTCCGACCCGCCGCACGTCCTGCTCAACCGGTGGCGGGAGGAACGCACCAACGCCGAGAAGGCTCTCGCCGCCGTGCCGGACGGTCAAGTGGTGCCCTGGCTGGTGCGGCCACTGCCCGCGCCGGTGCTGGCCTGCGCCGGAATGATGGAGCTGTTCGGCCACGGTCAGGACATCGCCGACACGCTCGGCGTGCGTCAGGTGCGGACGGACCGGATCCGGTTCCTGTGCGGCTTCGCGGTGCGCACCTGGGACTTCGGCTATCAGGCTCGCGGCGAGTCGACCCCCGACGTCGAGTTCGGCTACACGCTCACCGCTCCGTCCGGCGCCGTCTGGCGGTTCGGCCCGGAGGACGCCGAGCAGCGGATCTCCGGGCCGGCCGAGGACTTCTGCCTGCTCGTCACGCGTCGCCGGCACCGCGACGACCTGTCCCTGACCGCGACGGGGGCCGACGCCGAGCACTGGCTGGACATCGCCCAGGCGTACCGCGGGCCAGCCGGTGCGGGTCGCACGCCGGGACAGTTCGGCCGGTCCTGATCATGCCGGATGCACCTCGTTCCAGCAGCGCAACCACGAAGGCGCTGCGCGACACCCGCTGTTGCCAGGATGACGGCATGACCGTCGCGCCGCACGCCGCGGACTTCCTGCTGGGCGACGCGGCACAGCGGCACGCCGGATCCGCACGCCTGGCGGCGCTGGGACCGGTGCACCGGGTGACGCTGCCGTCCGGCGGTCCGGCGTGGCTGGTGGTCGGGTACGACGAGGTGCGCCGGTGCCTGGCCGACACCCGCTTGGAGGGCCGCACCGGCGCGGTAGCCGACCGGCGCGGTCTTTCCGAGCGGCTCCGCCTCGGCATGAACAATCACATGCTGAACCGGGAACCGCCGGACCACACCCGCCTGCGCAGGCTGATCTCCGCGGCGTTCACCCGGCGCCGGATGGAGGACATGCGGCCACGCATCGAGCGGATCGCCGAGGATCTGCTGGATGCGATGGCCGGCGAGGACGAGGTCGACCTCGTCGCGGCGTACGCGTTGCCGCTGCCCATCCGGGTGCTCGGCGGGCTGCTCGGCATCCCCGAGTCCGACGACGCCGCCTTCCACCGCTGGACGACCACACTGACGGCGAGCGCGCTGAGCCTCGCCGAACTGGAGGCGGCCGCCGGGGAGATGCTGGACTACGCCCAGGGCCTGCTGCGCGACAAACGCCGCGCGCCGGGTGACGACCTCCTCTCCGCCCTGGCATCGGTGCGGGACGGCGGTGACCGGCTCACCGAGGACGAGCTCACCTCCATGGTGTTCCTTCTGCTGATCGCCGGACACGAAACCACCGTCAACCTGATCGGCAACGCGATGCTGGCGCTGCTGACCGACCGCCCGCAGCTCGAGCGGCTGCGCGCCGATCCGGACCTGGTGGCGGACGCCGTGGAGGAGGTTCTCCGGTACGAGAGTCCCGTGCAGGTGGCCGCCCGGCGGGCGCGGCAGCCGGTGACTGTCGGCGGGGCCACCATACCGACCGGCGCGGTGGTGCTGGTCTCGCTGCTGGCGGCCAATCGCGATCCGGAGCGGTTCGCCGAGCCGGCCACGCTACGCGTCGACCGGCCGCAGAACGCGCACGTGGCGTTCGGGCACGGACTGCACCACTGCATCGGCGCGCCGCTGGCCCGGCTGGACGCGACGATCGCCATCCGCGCGCTGGTGCGCCGCTATCCGCACCTGCGGCTGGCCAACCCGGCCGAATCGCTGGCCTGGCGGGCGAGCGTCGTCATGCACGGCCTGAACGCGCTGCCCGTGCGGCTGCGCTGATCTCCCCGTCGCCCCAACCGATCTGGAAAGGAGGAGGCGTGACCGCGAACACCCAGGGTCTGGAGCCGGCCGAGGCCGGCCCGACCGTGGCCGACCTGATCCGGGCGCAGGCCCGGCGGCATCCCGAAGCGATCGCCGTGTCGGACGGCGACGTCGAGCTCACCTACGGCGAGCTGGCACGCCGCGCGGCCGGTGTGCGGGCGGCGGTACGGGCGTACGGTGCCGGGCCTGGACGACCGGTGGCAGTGCTCGCGTCCCCCGGCGCGGACCTGGTCGTCGCACTCGTCGGCGCGCTCGGTTCGGGGGCGCCGATGGTGTGCCTCGCCGGCACCGGGACCGCGCACGCCGCGCTCGCCGATCTGGGGCCGGCGTGCGTACTCACCGACTCGGACCCGGACGATCCGGTACGCCGGGCGGTCGACGCGAGCGGCGTGCCCGTGCTGGACCTCGCCGGGATCCCCGGCGCCACCGACACCACGGTGTCCGCCGTCGCTCCGGACGCGACCGCCTACGTGGCGTACACGTCCGGCACCACCGGTCGACCCAAGGGCATCCGGCAGACCCACGCCGCGCTGGCCCAGTTCACCGGATGGTTCGCCGCCGAGTTCGGCATCGGTGCCGGCACCCGGCTGGCGCAGTGGGCGGCACCCGGCTACGACGCCTGCCTCGTCGAGGTGTTCGCGGCCCTGCGCGGGGGCGCCACGGTGTGCCCGGTGCCGTGGCGAATACGCGCGGACCCGGATCGCCTGGTGCCGTGGCTGTCACGTGAGCGCGTGACAGTGCTCCAGACCGTGCCGAGCTTCGCCCGTGAGCTGGAGCCGCTGCTCGACGGCGATCCGGCGTCGACCCGGCTGGCCGCCCTGCTGCTCGCCGGCGAGGCGCTGCCTGGCCCGCTCGCCCGCCAGCTCCGGGCGCGGCTGCCGCGGACCAGGCTCGTCAACCTGTACGGACCGACCGAGACCATCCTCGCCACCTGGCACGAGGTGTCCGTCGCGGACACCGGTCCCGGCACCGTCGCGATCGGTCGGCCCATCCCCGGACGGGACCTGCTCGTGCTGGACGACCGCGACCGCCCGTGCCCGCCGGGCGAGATCGGTCACCTGGTGATCCGCAGCCGGTACGTCACCACCGGGTACGTGGGGGCGGCGGCCGCGGACAACGGGGTGTTTCACCCGCCGGCCGGCGTCGACGGCGTCACCCCGCACTACCGGACCGGTGACCTCGGCCGGTGGCGCCCGGACGGTGTGCTGGAGTTTCACGGCCGCCGGGATTTGCAGATCAAGATGTACGGCGTCCGCATCGAGCTCGCCGACGTCGAGGCCGCTCTGTCCGCGGACGAAGCCGTGGCCGCCTGCGCCGTGGTGCCCGTGACCGGCTACGACGGCCTGGTCGTCCGCCTCGACGCCTACGTCGTACCCGGCCCAGGCGGGACCCCGGACCACTGGCGCTCGGCACTGCGCCGCCGGTTCGGCGATCCCGTCCTGCCGGTCACCTTCACCACCGTGGATTCCCTGCCGCGCAACACCGGCGGCAAGGTCGACCGGCGCGCCCTGGCCGGCCTCCGTACCGGAAGAACGAAACACCGCGATCCGATGGAGTGTGCACTGTGACCCTTGTCGAGACCCAGACGACCGTCGACTTCGACGGCGAGACCGTCGGCGTGCCCGATGTGTGGAAGGTCGCGGTGGACCGCGTCCGCTGCGGCGTGAACCGGGACGCGCTGGGCCGTGCGGCCAGCAGCCGGGCCATGTTCGAGGACACCGTACGACGCGGTGAGCCGGTGTACGGCGTCACCACCGGTTACGGCGAGATGGTCTACATGCTCGTCGACACCTCGAAGGAGGTCGAGCTCCAGACCAACCTCGTGCGCAGTCACAGCGCCGGCGTGGGGCCGGACTTCGCCGAGGACGAGGCCCGGGCGATCGTGGCGGCCCGGCTCAACGCCCTCGCCAAGGGATATTCCGCGGTCCGCCCCGAGGTGCTGGAGCGGCTGGCGCTGTATCTGAACGAGGGCCTGACGCCGGCCATCCCGCAGATCGGCTCGCTGGGAGCCAGCGGTGACCTGGCTCCGCTGGCACACATCGCTTCCACCCTCATCGGCGAGGGTTATCTGCTGCGTGGTGGTAGCCGCGTGCCGACCGGCCCGGTGTTGCGCAAGCTCGGCATCGAGCCGCTGGAGCTCCGCTTCAAGGAGGGCCTCTCACTGATCAACGGCACCTCGGGCATGACCGGCCTGGGCTGCCTGGTGGCCAAACGCGCGCTCGACCAGGTTCGCCAGGCGGAGGTCGTCACCGCGCTGGTGTTGGAGACGATGCGTGCGTCAACCAGTCCGTTCCTCGCCGAGGGCCACGACATCGCGCGTCCGCACCGCGGCCAGATCGACACCGCGGCGAACATGCGGGCCCTGATGCGGGGCAGCGGGTTGGCGCTGGAGCACGAGGACCTGCGCCGGCAGCTGCAGGCGACCGAGCGGGCCGCGAACGGCGTCTCCCGTACGGAGATCTACATGCAGAAGGCGTACACGCTGCGGGCCATCCCGCAGGTGGTGGGCGCCGTCCGGGACACCGTGTACCACGCCATGGAGAAGCTGGAGACCGAGGTCAACTCGGCCAACGACAACCCCCTGTTCTTCGTTGGCAAGGAGGTTTTCCACGGCGCCAACTTCCACGGCCAGCCGATCGCCTTCGTGATGGACTTCCTGACCATCGCGCTCACCCAGCTCGGGGTGTTCTCCGAGCGGCGCACCAACCGACTGCTGAACCGGCATCTCAGCGACGGGCTGCCGGAGTTCCTCGTGGCCGGCGACCCCGGCCTGAACAGCGGCTTCGCCGGCGCGCAGTACCCGGCCACCGCGCTGGTCGCGGAGAACCGCACCATCGGGCCGGCCAGCACCCAGAGCGTGCCGTCCAACGGCGACAACCAGGACGTGGTCAGCATGGGCCTGATCGCCGCCCGCAACGCCCGGCGGGTGCTGGAGAACAACGACCGCATCCTCGCCGTGGAGTTCCTGGCCGCGGCGCAGGCGGTGGACCTGCGGGGTGGGCCCGACGGGCTGAGCCCGGCCGCCCGGGCCACCTATGACACCGTCCGCGGCCTCGTGTCCACGCTGAGCGAGGACCGCTACATGTCCGACGACATCGAGCGGACCGCCGAGGCGCTGTCGCGCGGGGTGTTCCTGACGGAGCTGGAGCGCGCCGATGTCGTGCTGCGCTGACGGGGCTACGGGCAGGGCCGCCGCCACCACCACGCCGGCCCCGGCCGACCGGGCTCAGTGGCTGGCCGCCCGTAAGGCGCTGCTGGAGCGGGAGAAGGAACTGACCCGGGCCCGCGACGCGGTGACCCGGGAGCGGCAGGCGCTGCCCCTGCTGACCGTCGACACGGACTACACCTTCATCGCCCCGGGCGGGCGCCGGCTGAGTCTGCTCGACCTGTTCGAGGGCCGGCGCCAGCTCATCACGTACCACTTCATGGGTTCGTTGGAAGGGTACGGCTGGTGTCCGATCTGCTCGTTCTGGGTGGACAACATCGGTCACCTGGCACACCTGCACGCACGGGACACCACGCTGGTGGTGGTGTCACCGGAGCCGCCAGCGGAGACGGAGCAGTTCGTCAAGCGGATGGGCTGGACCGTGCCGTTCGTCTCCTGCCACGGCACCACGTTCTACGAGGACTTCCACGTGCGCCTCGACGACGACGACCCGGAGCCGGAGATGCCCGGCGTCAGCACGTTCCTGCGCGAGGGCGACGTGGTGCGCTACGCCTACTCCACCTACCGGCGCGGTAGCGACCTGCTCAACAACACCTACAACTACCTCGACCTCACCCCGCTGGGTCGCCAGGAAGATCACCTGGAGGACAAGATGGACTGGGTCCGCCACCACGACGACTACGAGAGGTGGTGAGCGGATCATGATCAACGTGTTTCAGCCGTCCCTCGGCGAGGCGGAGCTGAACGCCATCGCAGAGGTGTTCGGCAGCAACTGGGTCGGCAAGGGACCGCGCACCGCGGCGTTCGAGGCGGCCTTCGCCGGCCACCTCGGCGTGGACACCGGCAGGGTCACAGCGGTGAACTCGTGCACCGAGGCGACGTTCATCGCGATGCAGCTCGCCGGTGTGGGGCCCGGCACCGAGGTGGTGCTGCCGACCGTGAGCTTCGTCGGCGCGGGCAACGCCATTGCGGCGCACGGTGCCCGTCCGGTCTTCTGCGACGTGGATCCGCACACCCTCAACCCCACCGTCGACGACGTGGCGGCGGCACTCACTCCGCGCACCCGCGCAGTGCTTGCTCTGCACTACGGTGGCCGGCCCGGTGACATCGCGGGCATCGCCGAGCTGTGCCGGGAACGCGGGATCCTCCTCATCGAGGACGCCGCCTGTGCGGTGGACTCCAGCGTGGACGGCGTGCCCTGCGGCACGCTCGGCGACATCGGCGTGTGGAGCTTCGACGCACAGAAGATCGTCGTGGCCGGGGACGGCGGCATGCTCACCGCCCGCGATCCCGACCTGGTGGCGCGGGCCGCCAAGCTCGCGTACTTCGGTCTGGAGCAGTTCAGCGGCTTCTCCCAGGCCCGGCGCTCGGCGCACCGATGGTGGGACTTCGACATCTCGTCGTTCTCCAGGCGTTCGATCATGAACGACATGCAGGCCGCCGTCGGCCTGGTGCAACTGGGCCGACTGCCGGACTTCGCCGACCGGCGGCGAACTGTCGAGGCTCGCTACGACAGCGGCCTCGCCGACGTGCCCGGTCTGACCCTGCCCCCGCCGCTGCCTCCCGGCCAACGCAGCTCGCACTACCTGTACTGGGTGCAGATGGACGAGGGCATCCGCGACGACGTGGCCAGCGATCTGTACGCCCAGGGCATCTACACGACGTTCCGCTATCCCATCCTGCACCGGGTGGCCGCGTACGGGTCGGCAGCGCGGCTGCCCCGGGCCGAGCGGGCCGCCGAACGCACCCTGTGCCTGCCGATGCACCAGGCGCTCACCGACGACGACGTGGACGCGGTCGTCGCGGCACTGCGCGCATCCCTCGCCCGTCGGCTCGGCCGGCACACCGTCGCGGCGGGAGACACCCGGTGACCGGCCAACACACGGTGACCTCGGCCGCCTACGACGCCGACGTGGCCGAGATCTACGACCTGCTGTACGCGGGACGGGGCAAGGACTTCGCCGCCGAGGCGGACGCCGTGGCGCGCGTAATCCGCGAGCGCCGGCCGCAGGCCCGGTCCGTGCTGGACGTGGCCTGCGGGACCGGCGAGCACCTGCGGCGGCTGGCGGCGACCTTCCCGGAGGTGGCCGGACTCGAACTGTCCCCAGCGATGTGCACTGTGGCGCAGGCCAAGCTGCCGGCCGGCGCCGTCCACGTCGGCGACATGCGGTCGTTCGCGCTGGGCCGCGAATTCGATGCCGTGTGCATCCTGACCGGCACCATCGGCTACGCCCACGACGTCGACGAGCTCTCTGCGACGGTCCGGACGATGGCCGCGCACCTCGTTCCCGGTGGCGTACTGGTGATCGACCCATGGTGGTCCCCGGACACGTTCCTCGACGGGCACGTCGCCCACGACGTGGTCCACGACGACACCCGTACCGTCGTGCGGGTCTCGCACTCGGCGCGGCAGGGGCAGGCGGCCCGGCACGAGGCGCACTACGTCGTCGCCGACGACGGCGGTATCCGGCACTTCTCCCACGTGCAGATGCTGACCCTGTTCACCCGGGAGGACTATCTCGAGGCCCTGCGGTCGGCGGGCTGTACCGCCGAGCATCTCACCGATGCCGGCGGCCTGCCCGGCCGCGGCCTGTTCGCCGGGGTCCGCCGATGACCTACACCGCCGAGTTCGCCGAGATCTACGAGTTCATCTACCGCAGCCGGGGCAAGGACTGGGCCGCCGAGGCGGAGACCCTGACCCGGTTGATCCGCGACCGGCGTCCAGAGGCCGCCAGCCTGCTCGACGTGGCCTGCGGGACGGGCGCACACCTGGCCACCTTTGCCGACACCTTCGACGAGGTGGCCGGCGTGGAGCTGTCCGAGCCGATGCGTGCGACGGCCCGGACGCGCCTACCCGGGGTGCCCGTGCACGACGGCGACATGCGCGACTTTCGCCTGGGCCGCCGCTTCGACGCGGTCACCTGCATGTTCAACGCCATCGGCTACCTGGGCTCGGTGGCCGAGCTGCGTCAGGCCGTGGGGTCAATGGCGCAGCACCTGGAGCCGGGCGGCGTGCTGGTGGTGGAGCCGTGGTGGTTTCCCGAGCGGTTCCTCGACGGTCATCTGGCCGTCGACTCCGACACCGACGGGACGCGGGCGGTGGCCCGGATGTCACACACCACCCGCACCGGGCGGATGTCGCACCTGGAGGTGCGCTTCCTGGTGGGGGACGCGGGCGGCATCCGGGAGTTCACCCAAACGTCGCACCTCATGCTGTTCAGCCGCGACGAGTACCTGGGTGCGTTCGCGGACGCCGGCTGCCCGGCCGAGTTCCTGGATGACGGGCTTACCGGGCGCGGCCTGTTCGTCGGGCAGCGCGGCTGAGACGAAGGAGAGCGACGATGCGCTACACCCGACTCGGCCGTACCGCCCTGGAGGTCAGCCCGCTGTGCCTGGGCACGCTCAATCTCGGTGTGCGCACCACGCGCGAAGAGGCGTTCCGCCTCATGGACGAGGCGCTGGACCACGGCATCAACTTCTTCGACACGGCTAACCACTACGGCTGGCAGGTGCATCGAGGGCTGACCGAGGAACTCATCGGCGCATGGTTCGACCAGGGCGACCGCCGGCGGGAGAAGGTGGTGCTGGGGACCAAGGTGTTCAACCCGATGAGCGACTGGCCCAACGACCGCGGGTTGTCCGCCCGGCACATCGTCGCCTCCTGCGAGGACTCCCTGCGGCGGCTGCGCACCGACTGGATCGACCTGTACCACATGCACCACTTCGATCCGCACGCCGGCTGGGACGAGATCTGGCAGGCGATGGAGATGCTGACCGGCCAGGGCAAGATCCGGTACGTCGGCTCCTCGAACTTCGCTGGGTGGCACATCGCGGCGGCGCGGGAGACGGCGACCCGACGCGGTCACCTCGGGCTCGTCGTCGAGCAGTGTGCCTACAACCTGGTGGCCCGGCAGGCCGAGACGGAGGTGATCCCGGCGGCCCAGGCGTACGGCGTCGGGGTGTTCGCCTGGTCCCCGCTGCACGGCGGGCTGCTCGGCGGCGCACTCCGGAAGCTGGCCGACGGCACCGCGGTGAAGACGGCGCAGGGGCGCGCGATGCGGGCCCTGGAGGACCGGTACGAGGCCGTCGCCGACTACGAGAAGTACTGTGCCGGTCTCGGGCTGGACCCGGCCGAGGTGGCGCTCGCCTGGGTACTGGGCCGGCCCGGACTGACCGGAGCGGTGATCGGTCCACGCACCCTGGCGCACCTGCACGGTGCCCTCGCCGCCCTCGACAGCCCGCTCGACCCCGCGGTGATCCGGCGCCTGGACGAGCTGTTCCCCCCGGTCGCCGGCGCCAGCCCGCTGGCGGGCTGGTGAATCACCTCGAACCCGAAGGAGAGACCCGCCATGCGTGTCCTGTTCGTCGCTCCCCCGGACCTGAAGTCACACCTCTACATCATGACGCCGCTGGCCTGGGCGCTGCGCACCGCCGGCCATGACGTGCGCGTCGCCTGCCAGCCGGGCTCGACCGAGGCGCTGGCGCAGGCGGGGCTCACCGCCGTCCTGGCCGGTGAGCCCATGGCCGAGACGCTGGCCGAGGTCGACGAGATGTCCGAGCCGCCGAAGCGCCAGGCCGCACCGGCAACGCTGCCGGTGCAGACCGACTACGCCCGGGACGATCCGTACGCCGAGCTTGAGTACCTCACCACGAACCTCCTCCCGTTCCTGCACACCGACGCGATGCTCACCGACCTGATCGGCTTCGCCCGCGCCTGGCGGCCGGACCTGGTGCTCTGGGACGCGATGACCTACGCCGGACCGGTGGTGGCCCGGGCCTGCGGCGCGGCGCACGCGCGCATCCTGTTCGGCACGGACGCCTTCGTGCAGCTCTGGGAGGCGGTACGGGCGGCCGGCGGGTCCCGGCCGGACCCGATGCGCGCCTGGCTGGAGCCGCTGCTGCGCACGCACGGCGGCGGCGCGTTCGCCGACGACGTCGTGCACGGCCAGTGGACGATCGACACGATGCCGCCGTGGACCTGGCGCCCCAGCGCCCCGCACTACATCCGCATGCGTCACCTCGCCTTCAACGGCCCCTCGGTGGTGCCGCGGTGGCTCTACGAGCCGCCGGTCCGGCCGCGGGTTTGCGTCACGCTGGGCATGACCCACCGCGAGGCGGACGTCGCCGAGGCCTCAGCCGTGGACCTGCTCGAGGCGGTGGGCGACCTCGACATCGAGGTGGTCGCCACGATGAGCGCGGAGCAGCTCGCCTCGGTGCCGCGGATACCGGACAACGTGCGGGTGGTCGACTTCGTGCCGATGAACGTCCTGCTGCCGACGTGCAGCGCCATCGTGCACCACGGCGGATCCTCGACGATGGCCTCAGCCTTCGAGCACGCCGTACCGCAGCTCATCGTGCCGAGCGCGTACTGGAGCGAGAAGTGGTTCGGCCCGGTGGCGCAGGCGAACGGGCTGCAGGAGCGTGGCGCCGGGGTGTGGCTGGCCTACGACTCCGACCACCTCACTCCCGCAGGGCTCCGCGAGGACCTGATGCGGGTCCTCAAGGACCCGTCGTTCAAGGAGAACGCGGTCCGCCTGCGTACGGAGATGATGGGTCTGCCCACGCCCAACGAGGTGGTGCCCGCCGTGGAGAAGTTGACTGCGGCGTACCGGCGGGCGGGCTGAGGCAGGGCTGTGCGCCTCCGCGCGGACGGGGGCGGGCCGGCGGAGGCGCACAGCCTGTTCGGGGGTTAACGCAGCGGTTCCAGCAGCACCACCGGGATCTCCCGGGATGCCTTCTTCTGGTAGCGGCGGTAGGTGGAGAAAATCCCGGCCATCTTCTCCCACAGCGCGGGCCGCTCGGCCTCAGCGGCGACCGACGCCTTGGCCTGGAAGGTCTCGCCGTACACCTGCACGGACACCTCCGGTTCGGCACAGAGGTTCAGGTACCAGGCGGGATTCGCCTCCTGGCCGCCCGCCGAGGCCACCACCACGTACCGGTCGCCGTCCCGCCCGTAGATCAGTGCGGTGCGGCGCAGCTTGCCCGTCCGGCGGCCCCGCGTCGTCAGTAGCAGGGTGGGCAACTTGCCCTGGAAGTCGTGTCCCTTGGCGCCACCGGTCTCCACATAGGAGCGCACGTGGTCGGCCACCCATTTGGTGGGACTGTCGTGGATCTCTTCGTCAGCCATGTGTCATCCCTGTTCTCCGTCGAGCAGTCGACGATAGCGTTCGACCAGTGCCGGAGGTGCCGGATCGGGGCCGGGTGGCACGACCTCGCGGCCGGCCAGGTGATCTCCGAGCAGGTCGAGGCCGGAGTGCCAGCCAGCCGCGCTGTAGGCGATGTGGCCCGGGTCGGCCACGGTGGTCAGCAACGTGAGGTCGGTCCCGTCCCCGGCGGCGGACAGGTCCCAGCGCAGGGTGTCCGGACCCCAGGTGTACGCGAAGAGGTGGGGCGGGTCGACGGCGAGGACCTGGCCCGGCTCCGTGTCGCCACCGGGCCAGGTGAACGTCATCGCGGCGCCAGCCTCCGGCACCAGCTCGACGGTCATCGGCGTCCACCAGGCGTTGACCTGATCCGGTTCGACGAGGCACCGCCACACTGCGGCGACCGGTGCCGGATAGCGGCGCCGCAGCCGCACGCTGGGCCGTGCGCTGTCCCGGCACAGCGTCACCTGGGTGCCATCCACGTCGAGTGACATGGTTACTCCTTCCGCGATGCCCGGCGGGCCAGGCCCGCCGGGCATCGGCGTCAGCGATGAGGCGGAACGGTCTGCGGGGCGTCGTCGGTGCGGCCGGCCTCGACGCCGGCGGCGTCCGCGGCCGTAGCCTGCTCGGCAAGCGGCGGAATGTCGGTCGGCGGCGTCATCTCGCTCAGCTCGGTGTGCCGCAGTGCGAAGTACGCGAAGATGGCCAGGCCGATCATCAGCGCCGCGCTGACCCAGGCGACGTTGTTCAGACCGACGGTGAACGCGGCCCGCGCCGGCGCCAGCAGGTCGGGGAACTGCGCTGACAGCACGCTGGCGGGGGCGATGCCCTCGCGGGCGGCCTCCACCACGTCCGGCGGCACCGTGTCGGGCACGGTGTCCGCCAACTCGCTGCGGTAGGTCGCCATGCCGATGCTGCCGAGCGTGGCGATGCCGATCGAGATACCGAACTCGTTGCTGGTCTGCTGCAACGACGACGCGGAGCCGATCCGGTCCGGCGGCGCGGCGCCCATCACCAGCATGGTGCCCAGCGACGAGGGCAGGCCCATACCGAACAGCAGCACCGCGAAGCCCGCGACGAGCAGCCCGAGACCGTCGACGCTCTCCACCTGGGCCAGGATCAGATAGCCCACCACCCCGATGCCGAGCCCGAGCGCGATCACCCGACCCGCCTTCAGCTTGGCGGTGAGGCCCGGCGCCAGGAACAACGCGATGATCATTGCCAGGGACGGCGGCAGCAGCCACAGGCCCGCCCGCAGCGGTGACAGCCCCTCGATCACCTGGAGGAACTGGGTCACCAGCAGAGACGCGCCGCCGTTGAGCGCGCTGACCAGCAGGCCGAGGATGAGCGCGGCGCGCAGCGTCGCTATGCCGAACAGGCGCAGGTCGAGCAGCGGGTCGGTGAGGCTCCGCTGCCGCCGCACGAAGAGCACGCCGACCAGAACGCCGAACACCATGGCGAGCAGCGCCGGTGCCGTGAAGCCGTCCTGGGCGAGCTTCTTCAGCCCGTACACCAGCGAGATCATCGCGACCAGGGACATGGCGACACTGAGCAGGTCGAGCTTGCCAGCGCCCGGGTTGCGGCGCTCCGGCAACAGCACCGGCGCCACCACCAGGACGAGGACCATGATCGGGACCGCGAGCAGGAACGCCGAGCCCCACCAGAAGTACTCGAGCATGATGCCGCCGACCAGGGGCCCGAGCATCAGGCCGCCCATGAAACAGCTCATCCACGACGCGATCGCCATGCCGCGCTGCGCCGGGTCCCGGAACATGTGCGTGATCAGGGCCAGGGCGGCGGGCATTCCTGCCGCACCGGCCACGCCGAGCAGGGCGCGGGCGCCGATGAGCATCTCCGGCGTCGTGGCGTACGCCGCCAGCAGCGACGCCGCGGCGAACGCGGCGGAGCTGATCAACAGCATCCTGCGGTTGCCGAAACGGTCACCGAGCGTGCCCATGGTGACCAGCAGGCCGGAGGTGAGGAACCCGAAGATGTCCACGATCCACAACTGCTGGGTCGTGGTGGCGCCGAGGTCGGCGCTGAGATGCGGTAGTGCGAGATACAGGACCGTGAGGTCCACCGAGGCCAGCAGGGTGGGCAGGCAGAGAACCGCCAACCCGATCCATTCCCGGCGGCCCGCCCGCGGCACGGCCGCAGTGGTGCCTTCGGTTGTCATCGAATTCCTTCCTGAAGTTTCCCGAGTCGGGTGTCGGTCGGCGCCACGCGTCCGCGCCGCAACGTGTCGGCCCACCAGATGAGCTGTTCGAGCATGCGACCGGCCGCGACCGTCAGACCGGGATCGACCGGCCGGCCGGCGAGGTCGAAGGCGGACCGGTGGTGAGGGATGGTCACCGGGTCGCGCACCGTCATCGCGTCCAGGTCGGTGAACACCTGGCGCAGATGGTCCACCGCCCGCAGCCCCGCGGCCGGACCGCCATAGCAGACAAAGCCAACGGGCTTGCGCCGCCATTCGTCGCGGAACCAGTCGATGGCCGTCTTCAACGACCCGGGGAAGCTGCCGTTGTACTCCGGTGTGACGACGACGAACGCGTCCGCGGCGGCCAGCCATGGTGCGAGGTCGCGAACGGCGGGCGGAGCCGGGTCGCCGGCGACCTCGGGCAGGCGGGCCTCGGCGAGGTCGATCACGTCCGCCTCGATGCGCCCACCACGGTTGGTCTCGTCGCACAGCCAGCGCGCCGGGACCGGACCGAACCGGCCTCGACGGATGCTGGCGATGACGATCACCAACCGCAGATGGTTCTCGCTCATCCTGGCGTCACCTCTCCCCGGCTCGCCGGCTTCCCGCAGCAGTGGTCAGCCTTCCGTGCCGGGGTTCCGGTTCGGTTCCGGCCGGACGTGCGCCGGCCGGAACCCCCGGGTCACCGCTGGGCGGCGATCTTCTCGAGAACCGGCACGATCTCGCTCGGTGCCGGCTCGGCGAGCATCTCGCCCCGGATCCGGTCCGCGGCCGCCCGGAACTCCGGCTCGTGCACCAGCCGCAGGACGTTGTCGCGGATCGCCTCGGGCGTCGCCTGGTCGAGCGTCAGATCCAGGCCGGCGCCCTGCTCGCGCAACATGTCGGCGCGCACGACGGCGTCCCACAGGTCGGGGACGAGAGTCAGCTGCGGCACGCCGTACGCCATCGCCGTCGACACCACGCCGGCACTGCCGATGTGCACGACGGCCGAGCAGCTGGGCAGCAGCGCGTGCATCGGCACGAAGTTCACCACCCGGACGTTGGGCGGCACGTCGGCCAGTTCGCTCTCGTCGACGGCCAGCGTCGCGACCACCTCGACGTCGGCGTCGGCGAAGAGCTTGAGCGTCGAGACCGGGATCGGGTCGTAGCCCAGCATGTAACGCATCGAGATGCCGGCGGTCACGCAGACCCTCGGACGCTCCGGGTGCTCGCGCAGCCAGCCGGGGACCCGGGCCGGACCGTTGTACGGCACATACCGGAACGGCACGATCCGCAGCCCGACGTCCAGCCGCATGCTCTCCGGCGCCTGGTCCAGGGTGTACTGCCCGGTCAGCACGTCGGCGTCGTAGGTGACGCCGAACCGCTCCAGGTGCGCGGCGGCCCAGTCCTGCATCGGGTCGCGCCGCTGATCCTCGGGCTGCTCGGCGAGCAACGCCTGGAACCGGTTGTAGATGCGGGTCTGCGCGTCGGCCCCCCAGAGCAGGCGGGCGTGCGCGGCGCCGGTGACCCGGGCCGCGATGGCGCCGGCAAGGGTGAAGTTCTCCCAGATGATCAGGTCCGGCTGCCACTCCCGCGCGTACGCCACGAGGGCGTCGACCATCGGGTCGTTGAACACCTTGGCCGAGGTCTCCACGGCCTCGTCGAAGAACGCCAGCAGGGCCGGATAGTCCATGTCGGCGCCGCCGGTCCGCAGTGCCGTGGTGATCCGCTCGCCCCAGGTCGGGTCGTCGGCCTTGGCCGCGATGACCGACATGAAGTCGTGGTCCTCCCCGACCTGCACGGCGGTCAGGCCGGACTGCACGACCGCGTCCATGAGGGCCGGTTGGGTGGCGACCCGGACCTCGTGGCCGGCGGTGCGCAGGGCCCAGGCCAGCGGGACCATGTTGTAGTAATGGGTGGTTTCCGCATAGGTGGCGAACAGAACGCGCATCGGTGCCCTTTCGGTCGGGTCGTCGTGTGCCCGCCTACCGTCCACCAGCCGCCCTGGCCGGGGCATCTCGCAGATTGCGCACCTCGATCGCCCGGCAGCGGGCGTAGTCCGGCAGCAACCCCGCCTCCCTTGCCTGCTCCAGGGTCGGCGCGGCGCGGTCGCGCTCGGACAGATCGTGCCCGGCGGGGTTTCCCACCGGCAGACCCAGCCGTGGATCGAGGACGGAGACGGCGCGCTCGTCAGCGGGCTCGTACTCCCGCGAGAGCAGGTACTGCATGACGGCGTCGTCGGTCAGCGCGACGAAGGCGTGGCCGACGCCGACCGGCAGGTACAGCGCGTCCATCCGGTCGCCGGTGAGCCGCACCGCGTCCCACTGGCCGTACGTGGGCGACCCCACCCGGATGTCCACCACGATGTCGAGCAGGGCGCCGTGCGCGCAGTAGACGTACTTTTCGGCGCCAGGGGGTGCGGCCGTGTAGTGCACCCCCCGAACCACCCCCCGCCGGGACCGGCTGTAGCTGGCCTGCGCGAGTGGGAACAGCGGACGGCCGGTGGTCTCGGCGAACAGGCCAGCCTGCAACGGGGTGCCGAAGAAGCCCCGGTCGTCGGGGAACACCGGCGCGGTGAAGTGCAGGGCCCCGGTCACGGCGAGCGGGCTCACTGTCACGGTGACCCCGTCAGAACCAGTAGCTGATGTACGGGCTGCGCTCCGGCACCGCCATGGCGTCCCACAGTCGCACCTTGCGCGCGTCCGGGGCGCTGATCCGGCCGGCCCGGGTGAGCGCGGCCGCCGGGGTGCCACCGAGCAGGATGACGGCCAGCGCGCCGACGCCCATCTCCAGGTCGGCCGCGGCGGTGACCGGCTCGCACGTGGCGTGCCCGTCGGTCACCTCCAGCCGGAACGTGCCGGCCGCCAGGCCCTCCGGGTCGTGCACCGTGAGCGTGAGGACGCCGTCGCAGGCCCAGCCGCGGGTGCGCAGGAGCCGTGGCACATCCAGCGGGCGGATCCAGAGGGCGTCCTGGCGGCGGACACGCATCCGTCGCGCGTCGTCGACCCACCAGCGCAGCGGGCTGTCCACCGGCATCCGCCACACGTCGATCTCGCGGACCAGGTCGACGGAGAACAGGTGCCGCCAGAGCGCGCCCTCCGCCTCCTGGTCGGCCGCGAGGAAGTCGATGACGTGCAGCTTGCTCTGCGGCGCGGACTCCGCCGTCCAGTCCGGCATGATCCGGTATGTCACCAGCCCACGGTCGTCGATCGCGGCGCAGTGCCGGGGCCCGTACCCCGGGGCACCCAGGGCGAGAGCCTCCTCCAGCGCGCCGGACGCGGGGTCGCCGGCAAGCCGGTCCCAGTAGCACGAGGGGGTGAGCACCTCCCCGGGCGTCTGCGCCGCCTGCTGGGAGTACAGCTTGTACCCGAGGTCCCGGGCCTGCGTACCGTCGATCCGACGCGGACGCAGGTCGCGGCCCGGCACGTCGTCGCGCAGGCCGACCGCCCGGACGTCGAACTCGACCGCGTCGGACCAGGTCGCCGGGCCGGAACCGAACCGGCCGTAGATCGGCCACTCGGACGCGCCCCCGACGACGATCGCCTTGCCCTCGTCGACGGCCCGCCGGTTCAGGTGCGCGACCGTGGCGCGCAGCAACCCACGCCGGGCCACCACCGGGTGCGCGGAACCACCGGTGCACGCGGCGGCCGGCACCGTGTTGCCGCCGGGGAGCACAAGGTCACGGTCGAGCGCGGTGTTGGTGGCGACGTACCGTTCGTCGTCGGCGACCGCCACGGCCCGATCCGGCGGGTGCGTGCGCCGGTAGAAGTCGAGGATCTCGGGATCGGCGCTGACCGGGTTGCCGAAGGCACCGAGCCAGCAGTCCAGCCATTCCCCGTACCGGTCGTCCGGGAGGTCGGTGACCAGCTGGTAGCCGGGAGGCAGCGTGCTCACGAGTGCGCCCCTTCGTGGGTACGGGCGCCGGCCAGCGGCGCGTCCGGGTCGGCCAGGACCCTGCCGAACAGGTCGCGGAACTCGGCCAGCATGCGGTCCACCGTGGCCTGCTCGAACCGGTCCGTGCTCGAGCTGACGGCGCAGAAGATCTCACCGTCCGGGTCGATGTCGATGGTCCACAGGATCGCGTCGTCGGGGATGCCCGGGCCCTGCGCCTGGGACAACCGCCGGCGCACCGGCGCGTACTCGACCGCACCGGCGGACCGGGTCTTCGACGCCGAGGGATTCTGGAACACCGCGAAGCCCGGCACGACCATGCCGCCCTGTTCCAGCCCCGCGATGACGTCCGGGGCCCGCTGCGCCAGTCCGACGAACGGCACCTCGTGCGGGAACGCCTCCAGGCAGGTGGCGCGCACCCGGGCGAGGACGTCGCGGTAGGTGACGCAGCCCGAGATGTCGGTTCGCAGCGGTGACATGTTGACGAAGTAGCCGACCGTGGCCTCTGCCCACTCGTGCCGGCGGCCAGGTCCGGGGGTGAGCGTCCACACCACCCCGTCCGAGACACCGGTCATCCGCTGGAGATGGATGAGCTGCGCCGCGAAGATCACCATGAACGGTGAGCTTCCCGTCGCACGGCCCAGGCGCAGGGCGGCCGAGCCGAGCCGGGCGTCGATCTGGAAACGGTCGACGCGGGTGACGCCCGGATGGTCGGGGTTCGCCGGCCGGTCCGCGGCGATGACGACAGGGCGCGCTCCGGCCAGCCGCTCACGCCAGTACTCGAAGGACGGGTCGGAACCGCCGGCGGCGGCATCTCCCTCGGTGCGTCGCACGTAGTCGCGATACCGCGGCGGGTCCGGCAGGTCGGGTTTGCCGCCGGCCAGGCGGGCGGCGTAACACGCGGCCAGGTCGTCCATGACGATGCCGAGTGACCACACATCGATCAGCGGGAGGTACGCGACCAGCACCAGCACCGCGTCCCGGTCGTCGAAACGGCCCAGGTACGCCCAGAGCAGGGGAAGCTCGTCAGCGTCGAAGTGACCGGACTCGGCCTCGTCGAGGAACCGCTCGGCCCGTACGCCCCGGCCGTCCGGGTCGTCGCCCAGGTCATGCACCTGGAGCCGGGCCGGGCACGGGTCCCGCACCTCCTGTTCCCAGCCGTCGGCGCCCCTGATGACCATGGTCCGCAGTGGTTCGTGCCGGGCGATGACGTCGTCCAGAGCCCCGCGCAGCAGGTCGGCGTCGACCAGCCCGGTGAGCCGCCAGCCACCGCTGGAGATGGGGCGCGGGCCGAACCCCGCCGTGGAGCCGTCCTCCTGATGCTGCCCGCGCAGGAACTCCTGCTCGATGGAGAACGGAAAGCGGTTCTCTGCGTACACCATTCCACCGTGCCTTTCCACGTGGTCGAGCCCGCTCGGGTCAGCGCCGTTCCGCACACGCGAGAACCGCCCGGGCGAAGGCGGCGCGTGTCGGATCCTTGAACAATTCCTCGACGGGCACGTCGATGCCGGTCCGGTCACTTATCCGCGCGACGATGCGAAAAGCCGCTATCGATTGCCCGTTCAATTCGAAGAATGTCGCGTCGGGCGGACCGGCCGCGGTGTCGAGAACGTCCTCCCAGATCGCTGTGACGTGCTTCTCGAGATCGGCGCGCGATTGTTCTGACATCCGGATCCCCTCGGCCGGGAATTCACTGTCTCGCGAGCTGAAGCATCACACGTGTTCGACCCGAGGTTCATCTCCTGCGTTGCGCAGGCTCGTCAGCGCCGGGCCATCGACCGGTCGTCGCGCAGCAGGTCGTCGAGCGGCGCGCCGGCCCCTGCGGCGCGCTGAGCGACCAGTTGGGCCGGCCCCAGGTCGGCGGCCAGGAGCCCGGCGACGCGTCGCGAGTCGTGCCGGTCCGCGTCCGGTGACGGCAGTCCCGCCGCGTCGCGGGCGGCGTCCGCCGCGCCCAGCAGTCGGGCCGCCCGCACCGGGTCACCGGCCAGCCGGTACGCCCCGGCGAGCCCCTCCAGGGCGAGCGCCACCGCTCGCGGGTCACCGCTGTCCCGAGCCGCGGCGAAGCCCTCCCGGTGCCGGTGCAGCGCGTCGTCGGCCGCACCGCGCTGCTCGGCGACGAAGCCGAGCTCCGCGCCGACCGCTGCCACGCCGGCATGCCAGCCGGCCTGCCTGTTCCACTCCAGCCACGGGTGCAGCAGTCGCTCGGCGGCGTCCCATCTGCCCTGCCGGCGTGCCGTGATCGCCAACCCCAGGTCGGCGAACTGCTCCAGGGCCAGATTGGACTGTTCCTTGGCCAGGTGCCGGGCCTGGGCGTGCAGGTCGCCGGCGGCGGCGTGGTCGCCGGCGTCCAGCGCGATCCGTCCCAGTTCGTTGAGCTGGTACGACACCTCCGGCCACAGGCCCAGCTCGCGGGCGATGCGGAGGGCATCGCGGTGCAGCCGCGCGGCGCGGCTGCTGTCCCCGGTCATCCGGGCCAACGCGGCCAACGGGTTGGTGGCCTGCAACACTCCCCAGTGGTCGCCGAGATCGCGGAACTCCTCCAGACTCCGCTCCGCGTCGCGGCGCAGCGCGGCGACGTCTCCGCGCAGCAGCGCCGTCCAGGCCAGGCTACTCAGCGCGGCCGCCGCCCCCCAGCGGTCGCCGAGGCTACGGAACTCCGACAGCACTCCGTCCAACCGGCCGTCGCCGGGCCGGGCGGTGACATCCTCGGGCAGCGCCGAGGCGAGCAACCAGCGGGCCCGCGCCACAGCGTGCGGGTCGGCACCGGCCTCACCCTCGGCCTCCGCCCGGCACAGCAGGTCGTGTGGGTCATCGCCGCCGAGCGCGGCCATGCCCGCCTCCCAGAGCAGCGCCAGGGCACGCCGGCCGGCCGGCGCCTCGCCCGGCACCGCGGCCGCCGCCGCCAGCGCACGGCGGCCCTCGCCCAGGTGGCCGCGCAGTACCCAGTACCAGGCGCAGGCGCAGGCCAGCCGGAGGGCGAGCACCGCGTCTCCACGCTCGATCGCCGCGGCCAGGGCCGCCCGCAGGTTGGCCTGTTCGGCGTCCAACCGGCGCAGCCACCGGCGCTGGACGGGACCGCGCAGATTCTGGTCGGCCTCCTCGGCGAGGGCGGCCTGGCAGGTGCCGTGCCGCAGCCGCACCGCCTCGTCCTCGCCGGACTCGCGCAGCCGCTCGGCGCAGTACGCCCCCACCGACTCCAGCATCCTGTACCGCACCCCGTCGGCGTTCTCCACCAGCGTGACCAGCGAGCAGTCCACCAGTCGCCCGAGCAGGTACGCCACGTCGGCACGGGACACTCCCCCGGCGGCGGGCGGATCGGCGCACACCTCCTCGGCGGATGACAGCGCGCAGCCGTCGGTGAACACCGACAGCCGTCGCAGCACGGCCCGCTCGTCCGCGCCGATCAGGTCCCAGCTCCAGTCGATCATGGTGCGCAGGGTGGCGTGGTGGGCCGGGCCGCCGCGCCGATGGGCAGCCAGCAGTCGGAACCGGTCGTCGAGGCGGGCGGCCAGTTCGGTGATCCCCATCGTGCGCACCCGGGTGGCGGCCAGTTCCAGGGCCAGCGGTATGCCGTCGAGCCGCCGGCAGACGGTGGCCACCGCTGCCGCGTTCTCGTCGTCCGGGGCGAAGCCGGGCTCGGAGGCGGCCGCCCGCGCCAGGAAGAGCTCCCCGGCGCTGGACCGACGCAGCTGCGCGACCGTTGTCGTACCCGCCTCCGGCGGCGCCAGGGGCGGCACCGGCACCAGAACCTCGCCAGGCACACCGAGCGACTCCCGGCTGGTGGCAAGAATGCGCAGGTCGGGGCAGGCATCCAGCAGTTCGCGGCCGAGCTCGGCGACATCTTCGACGACGTGCTCGCAATTGTCGAGCACCAGCAGCAGACGCCGACCCCGCAGCGCCGCCACCAGTCGGTCGACACCGCCGGCGCTGCCGGAGCGGCCATCGTCCCGGAGCCCGAGCGTGCTGGCGACGGCGTCGATCACGGCGGACGCCGCCCGTCCGCCGCCGGCCGGGCGCGGCACGGTGCTGAACTCGACCATCCACGCGCCGGCCGGCACACCGGGTGCGATCCGCGCGGCGACGGCCACCGCGAGCCGGGTCTTGCCGACGCCGCCCGGACCGGTCAGGGTGACCAGGCGGCCGGCGTCCAGGAGTCGAGCCGCGTCGGCGACCGCGGCGTCCCGGCCGATCAGCCCGGTGAGCGGGGCCGGCAGGTTCCCGCGTTCGGGTTCGATCGGCACCGGCGTCGTGGCCGGACCGGTGAGCGCCGGGTCCTGGCGGAGCAGGGCGCGGTGCAGGGCGACCAGTTCGGGCCCCGGGTCGAGCCCCAGCTCGTCGCGCATGCGGTCGCCGAAGATCCGGAACTCGTCGAGCGCCTCGGCCTGCCGGCCGCACTGGTACAGCGCCCGCATCCGCGCCGCGCGGAAACGCTCGCGCAACGGATGGCGTTCCACAAGGTCGCCGAGGTCGGCCAGCACGTCGGCGTGTCGACCCAGATCGAGCGCCGTCTCGGCCCACTCCTCCTGAGCGATCAGCCGGGCCTCCGACCAGCGCGTGACAGCCGGGCGGACGAACGCCTCGTCCGGGAAATCGGCGAGCGCGGGGCCGCGCCACAGCGCCAGGGCGTCGGTCAGCAGCGCCATCCTGTCCCTGGGGTGGACGGCGCGGCGGGCTCGGCCCACCATCTCGGTGAACAGGCCGACGTCCACCGCGTCGTCGCCGGCGGTGAGTGCATACCCGGCCGGGGAATGCGTGACCAGATCGCGGGCCCCCGGCTCGGCGTCGTCCAGGGCGCGCCTGAGCTGCGACATCTTGCTGCGGAGCACGCTGGCCGGGTTGGCGGGCAGTCGGTCGCCCCAGAGGTCGTCGATGAGCCGGTGCGCCGCCACCGGCCGACCGTCGTGGACCAACAGGTCGGCCAGCAGCGCGCGGACCTTGAGCTCCGGGATGCGCACCGGCTTGCCATCAGCGGTCCAGACCTCGAGCGGACCGAGCATCCCGAAGCGCATGCGGCACAGGGTAACCCACCCGGTGGCGCGGCACCGGCAACGGAATGGCAGGTCAGCCAGCCGCGCGCAGCTCCACGATGGAGAACGAGCCGGCTGGATGGACGGCCACAGCGTGCAGCCCGACGGATGCCGCGAGAGCGGTCAGATCCGCGGCGGTCCGCTCCCGACCACCGCAGGCCGTCAGCATGCGCAGGTCCATTCCGGTGTGGGTGGCCTCCCCGCCGGGCCCGGTCTGCTCGACAACCAGCACCGCGCCGGTCTGCCCGGCGGCCTCCGCGCACCGGCGCAGGATCTCCCGCGCAGGGTCGTCGGCCCAGTTGTGCAGCACGAACGACAGCACGTACCCGCCGGCGCCGGCCGGCAGCGGGTCGAAGAAGCTGCCGGCCACCACGTCCAGGCGCTCCCCCAGGTCCGACTCCGCGACCGACTTGCGGGCGGCCTCGCAGTTGTCCGGCATCTCGAGCACCGTGCCACGCAGCGTCGGGTAGGCGTTGAGCAGCCCGATCAGCAGCGCGCCGTTGCCGCCGCCGACGTCGACGACCCAGCCCAGCGGACCCCAGTCCATGCCTTCGACGATCTCCGGCGACCGTGACTCCAGGTCGCTGGTGAGCCGGTTGAAGTTCGCGGCCCGTTCCGGGTCGGCGGCCCAGTCCTCCCAGAAGGAACGGCCGAACTGGACCGGAAAGCCGGCCTCTCCCGTCCGCACGCTGTGCAGCAACTGCACGAAGGACAGTTCGGCCCGGCCGACGGAACCCTCGATGTCCAGCCGGGCGCGGGCCTTCGACGGGTGGTCCTCCCGCAGCACCGCGCCGAGCGGGGTCAGTGAGTACCGCCCGCCGCTCTCCCGGGTCAGCAGGCCCCGGACGGCCAGGTACCGCATGACCCGTTCCAGCGCGTCGGCGTTCACCCCCTCGGCCCCCGCGATCGCCTCGGCGGTGTCGGCCCCGGCGTCGATGTGGTCGGCCAGGCGCAGCGTCGCCGCCGTCCGGATCGCCATCGGCGTACCGAGCCCCGCCATGGACCAGATCCTGGCGCTCATCTCGTCCCGTGCCACCGTGCCCCCTCGTGGGTCGTGAGAATCTGATCGTCGCCCGCTCACGCTCGCATTCCTTGCGTAGCAGCGGCATCTCCTGAATTGCCGTTCCGCTTCCATTGCCTTGTCGTGCCACCGAACCGGCTGGCACGCTCCATGAATATCCGCACCGCCACGCCGAGGAGCTGATTGCCGATGCCGAGCGCAGAATCCACGACGGAGACGCCGGAGGCGCAACCGTCCGGGCTACGGCCATTTACCGGTGCCGAATATCTGGAAAGCCTGCGCGACGGTCGGGAGATCTGGCTGTACGGCGAGCGAATCAAGGACGTCACCGAGCATCCGGCCTTTCGCAACAATGCCCGGACCATCGCGAACATGTACGACGCGCTCTGGGAGTCGCCGGACCGCGACGTGCTGACCGTCCCGACCGACACCGGCAACGGTGGCTTCACCCATCCGTTCTTCCGCGCCCCGGTCGACGCGGCCGACCTGCGCCGCTCGCGCGACGCCATCGCGGCGTGGCAGCGACGGTGCTACGGCTGGCTCGGCCGCTCGCCCGACTACAAGGCGTCGTTCCTCGCCACCCTGGGAGCCAAGGCCGACTTCTACGCCCCGTTCGGTGACAACGCCCGGCGCTGGTACAAGGAGTGCCAGGAGCGCGTGCTGCACGTCAACCACGCGCTCGTGCACCCACCGGTGGACCGCCACCTGCGCCCCGAGCAGGTCGCCGACGTGTACGTGCACGTGGACCGGGAGACCGACGCGGGCCTCGTGGTGAGCGGGGCGAAGGTGGTGGCAACCGGGTCCGCGCTGACCAACTACAACTTCATCGCCCACCACGGGCTCCGGATCAAGGAGAAGCAGTTCGGTGTCGTGTTCATGGCGCCGATGAACGTCCCCGGGGTGAAGCTTCTCTGCCGCACCTCCTACGAGATGACCGCGGCCCGCACCGCCAGCCCGTTCGACTACCCCCTGTCGAGCCGGATGGACGAGAACGACGCGGTCATCGTGTTCGACCAGGCCCTGATCCCGTGGGAGAACGTCTTCGTCTACGGCGACCTGGAGAAGGCGAACACGTTCTTCCACGACTCCGGCTTCATGCCGCGGTTCTCCCTGCACGGCGCCACCCGGCTGGCGGTCAAGTTCGACTTCATCTGCGGCCTGCTGATGAAGGCCGTGGAGATCAACGGCACCGACGAGTTCCGGCAGGTACAGGGCAACATCGGCGAGCTGATGGTCTGGCGGCATCTGATGTGGGCGCTGTCCGACGCCATGATCGAGCGGTGCCGGCCGTGGGCCGACGGCTACGTGCAGCCCAACGAGGAGTACGCGCTGACGTACCGGACCCTCGCACCGATGGCGTACGGCAAGATGCGCGAGATCGTCCAACACACTGCGGGCAGTGGGCTGATCTACCTGAACTCGGGTGTCGCCGACTTCCACAACCCGGAGATCCGCCCTTATCTGGACCGGTACCTGCGCGGCTCGCACGGCACCGACGCTGAGCAGCGGGTGAAGGTGATGAAGCTGCTCTGGGACGCGGTGGGCACGGAGTTCGGCGGGCGTCAGGAGCTGTACGAGCGCAACCACGCCGGCAACCCGGACGACAACCGGGCCCAGGTGCTGCGCCGCGGCACCCAGGCCGGCGTCACCGACGACATGATCGCTCTGGTCGAGCAGTGCCTGTCCGAGTACGACCTGAACGGCTGGACGGCGCCGCACCTGGCGACGTAGTAGGCGGCGGCGATCGCCGCGGACCCCCGAGCTGGCGTGGGCGCTCGTCGAGCGTCCACGCCTCATTCTGCCCGCGACCGGCGTCCACGCCTCAGTCTGTTCGAGACCGGCGCGTCGGCGCGCACGCCAGGAGGCCCGCGCGTCGACGCGCACGCCAGGGCCCGGCGCCTCCCACTGAGGCACCGGGCCCGCGGCATGTCTCAGGAACAGCCGCCCTTGTCCGCCTTGAGCATCCCGAGCGTGGTCCGTCCGTCCGGAGCCGGGGAGCCGGCCTCCGCGGACCGCGACGCCGAGGCGGCCTCGAACTCCGCCTCGCTCAGGCCCTCGGCACTCCCCCGCGCGTTGTCGTGGACCTCCTCGGCGGTCATCCCCATGAAGTGCACGACGATCTCGTGGTTGGTCGACGTGACCGCCGACTCCGAGCCAGTGCGGTAGTACAGGTCGACAGTGAAGTCCACCGGCGACAGGTCCGGCTCCTCGCCGCGCCGGATGGCCGCGACGATGGCCGGCACGTCGTAGCGGAGCCGCACCCCGCTGCGCAGGTAGTACTCCTCATCGCGGACCAGCACCACCGGCAGGTCCTCACCGACCGGATGGTCGGCAGGGCGGTAGACCGGCTGGGTGAGCAGGTCGTACCGGAACACCTCGTCCAGCACCGGCGCCGCCTCGGCGGGCACCAGCGGCCGAATCGCCTCGTCCCACCAGCGGTGCAGCATCCGCTCCGCGTCCGGATCGGTGTAGAGGTAGGTGATCGCCGCCCCGAACGCGCCGGTTCCGCCGACAGCGGTCGCGGCGTACCCGCGCAGTGGCGCGGCCGCCGGATCGTCAGTGGTGCTGATCCAGGTGTCCAGGTGGCGCAGCACCTGGGACTGGGTGATGCCGGCGAGGTGCCGCAGCGCCGGCCAGATCCAGCGCAGGACCGCGTTCTCCGCCACCACCCGAGCCATGAAGAGGAAGCGCTGCATCTGCTGGTTCTCGGCGAAGGTCATGGTGTTGTGCGCGAGCACGTACTCGAAGTCGTCGTTGTCACCGCGGACGGCCTTGATGCCGTACTGCTCCTTCTTCTCCATGTAGTCGGTGTTGGGCAACAGCAGGATCGGGTACACCGCGATCCGCGACACCCGCCGTGACAGACGGTCGTAGCCTTCCATGAAGGACTGCACCGTCTCGCCCGGCGCGCCCCAGATCAGCTCGGCGTAACAGTCGAGCCCCTCCTCGTCCAGCCAGGCGGCGAGGTCCTCCCATTCGTTGACCTTCATGTTGCGCCGGTTCATGGTGTCCAGTGCGGTGTCGCTGAGCGTCTGCAGCGCGAGCGTGAAGGAGCTCCGCATGCCGGCTTCCTTCATCATCTTGACGATGCGGAAGAACGTCTTCGACTTGTTCTTCGCCCAGGACGTCTCCAGCGCGCGCGGGAAACCGAGCCGGTCCCGAGTCTCGATGAGCGTCTCGACGAACTCCACGTCACCGGGCAGGAGCCCGAAGTTGGCGTCGCAGGCGACCACGGTGTGCACCTTGAGCCGGCCGAACATCTCGAGCTCCGCGCGCATCCGCTCCGGCGAGAACGCCCGGACCTTCTGCCCGACGGCGCCGCCCCAGTAGCAGAACGCGCACTTGTACGGGCAGCCCCGGTTGGTCTCCATCAGCGCCACGTCGTACCGGAAATTGCCGTCGGCGTCGGTCATCTCCAGCGCCCCGGTCAGGAAGGGCGACGGTATGATCTCGAGGTCCTCGATCCGGTCCCGGGCGACGTTGTGGCAGGTGGCGCCGTCGGTTTCGCGGAACGACACACCCGCCACCGCGTGCAGCGCGTGCTTGTCCACGCCGTCCAGATAGCAGTTGAGCAGATCGCGGAACGTCAGCTCGCCCTCCCCGTTGACCACGACGTCGACCTCGGGGAACATCCGGAACACCCGATCGGCCTGCTCGGCCACGTGGGTGCCGCCGAAGACGACCCAGCCGTCCGGGTTGAGCTGTTTGAACGTCGCGGCCAGTGATCCGAAGGACCGGTAGTTCCAGCCCAGCACGCTGAACGCGAGAACGTCCGGCGGCTCGTCGCTGAACAGGGCGTTGGCCATGGTGGCGTTGGTGGTGCCGCCGCGGAAGTTGTGGATGCTGATGTCGCAGGCGTCGCGGATCCGGTCGTCGGCCAGGGCCGTCGACTTCAGGTAGCCCGACGCCAGCGGCATCGACTCCAGCGGCATCTCCCAGACACCCTGTTGCACCAGGAACACCTTGGTGGTGGCGTTCGCATTGCCGTCCGGGCTCGTCATGTCGGTCCTCCGTTTGCTGATCGGATCGGGTCGGCCGGGACTCAGGTCGTCCCGGCTGTCCGGCAAGGACCGCCACCTCTTCCGTCACACCGTCGTCAGGGCAGTACGCAACCGGCCCCACACCCGTCAGTCGATGGGCGTGGGGCCGCTTCGCGACCGGCTGTGTCAGCGGTCTGCGGGCAAGACCTGGACGAACCGCCCGGTCAGGCGGGCTCGATGGACATCGCGTGTTGGAAGGTGTTCAGCGGGTCGTACTTCTTCTTGATCCGCTGAAGCTTCGGGTAGCTGTCCTTGTAGTAGAGGTCGTGCCAGGGCACCCCGGACGTGTTCCACGCCGGGTCCTTGGTGTCCTTGCTGGGGTAGTTGATGTAGCAGCCGTCGTACTGGTCGTTCGGGACCGGCACCCCGCCGGTGGCGGCGTGCACGTCCCGGTAGAGACGGCGGGTCCACTCCACAGCCTCCGCGTCCGCGTTCGGATCGGCCCAGGTGGAGTCGATCCAGAAGCGCAGAATGGAGTCCCGCTGGGGCACCGCGGTGGCGTCCGACGCAACCGCGTTGACCTGCCCGCCGTAGGCACCGAGGTAGACCAGGCAGGAGTTCTTGGCGTCGGGGTCCGTCAGTGCCCCGTAGACGATGTCGATCTGGTGGTCGGTGAGCGGCTTGCGCAGGTTGCTGCCCGCCGACTTCGTCCGGGCGCCGAGCGAACGGGGGTACTCGAACAACGCGTTGGCGAGCCAGAGCTCCTCGTTCATCTCGACGTAGCCCTGCACTGACACGCCCTCGGAGACAGCGGCGATGTAGTCCTCAACCATCCGGCGGGCATTGGGCGCCGTGGCGTCCATCCGGCACTCCAGGTAGAGCGCGTAGTCCCTCTTCATGTTGAGGTGCAGGGCGCTGTGCATGACGACGTACGGCGAGTCTGGCCCGCTGTTCGCCGCGTGCCAGGCACCGTGGTTCTGCACCAGCCGCTTGAAGTCCGCCTGGCTCAGCGACTCCCATGGCCAGGTCACCCAGGTCATCAGGAGCCGGGCCGGCGGCCGCGGCAGCGCCTTGGTCGGGTTGTTTCCGGTGGCCCGCGGGTCGCGGAACCAGTACCGGGTGACGACGCCGAAGTTGCCGCCGCCACCACCTGTGTGCGCCCACCACAGGTCGCGGTTCGGGTCGTCGGGGCGGCGCGTGGCGACGACGATGCGGGCCTTGCCCTTGGCGTCGACGGTCACCACCTCGACCGCGTACAGGTGATCGGAGATGAGACCGTACCGCCGGGACAGCGGCCCGTATCCCCCGCCGGCGGTGTGTCCGCCGATGCCCACCGGTGGGCACACCCCACCGGGGATGGTCACGCCCCAACCCAGGTAGAGCGCTTTGTACGCCTGCGCGAGCGTGCTGCCCGCGCCGACCGAGAAGGCGTTCATCTTGGAGTCCCAGGAAACCTGGTGCATCGGGGACACGTCGATGAGCATGTCGAAGCGCGGGTCGGCGACCAACGCCTCGAGGCAGTGCCCGCCGCTGCGGACGGTGAACTTGCGGCCCTCCTTGACCGCCCGCTGCACCGCCTCCTGAACCTGGCCGGCCGAGTAGGCCAGCACGATCGAATCCGGGGAGAAGACGAAACGCGCGTTGAACCCGCGCGTCAGCAGTTCGGGGTAACGCGGGTCGTCCGGACGCACCACCACATTCGGCAAGGCCGCCCCACCGCTGTGACCGACGGCCTGCGCAGCGCCGGGCTGCAGGACCAAGCCGGTGACAGCAGCGCCGGAGACAGCAGCGGCCGAGCCGAGGAACTGCCGGCGCGATGCAACCATGTGAGCACCTACCCATCGGAATAAGTCGACTGATCCGGCTCAGTCTGCTTGCTCTGGCCACGCGCGATCTTCTTCCAGATTGCGGTGCCGCCCGGCGCCCGGACCGAACATCGACAGGCGACGCTGCCTGCGATGGCACCACTGTGCCGCAGCGGCGACATCCCGGGCATCTCGCAAGTTGCGCTCAGCGGACGGACGAGCCGGCTGCGCAACGTGTGAGATGCCGTCCCGGGCGGTGCTCCGCGATGGTGATCAGGTGATTCCCATGCTGTACGTGCGGTTGCGGGTCGCTCTCGTTCTGGGGCGACGCCGATGAACCACGTGCCGGTCCCCGTTCGCCTGGGCGTGCTCGGCTGCGCGGACATCGCGTGGCGCAAGCTGCTGCCCGCGGCTGCGGCGGAACCGGGTCTGCGTACCGTCGCGATCGCCGGACGTGACCCGGCACGCACCGACCGTTTCGCGGCCCGGTTCGGCTGCGCCGCGGTGAACCGGTACGAGGAGCTACTCGAGCGTTCCGACGTGGAAGCGGTCTACCTGCCGCTGCCGATCGGGCTGAGGCACCGGTGGGCGGGCGCGGCGTTGGCCGCCGGCAAGCATGTGCTGGCCGAGAAGCCGATGGTGGGCACCGAGAAGCAGACAGCGGATCTGGTTGCCCAGGCGGCCGAGCGCGGCCTCACCCTGATGGAGAACTCCGCGTTCCTCCTGCACGGCCAGCACGCCGCGGTGCGCCGCGCGTACGCGGCCGGCGAGATCGGGGAGCTACGCGCCTTCAGCAGCGTGTTCGGGATTCCGCCGCTGCACAACGGTGACATCCGGTACCGCCCGGACCTGGGCGGCGGGGCGCTGCTCGACGTCGGCTTCTACCCTCTGCGCGCGGCACGTCACTTCGTCGGCCCGAACCTGCGGGTGGTGGGCGCGGACCTGCGCACCGGACCGTCCGGCGTGGACGTGGCGGGCACCGTGCTGCTGAGCGGGCCGAACCAGGTCGCGGTGCAGGTCGGGTTCGGCTTCGAGCACTTCTACCGCAGCGGGTACGAGCTGTGGGGCAGCACCGGTGAGCTGCGGTTGGAGCGCGCGTTCACGCCGCCGCCGGAACACCGCCCGGTGCTCGGGTTGCGGCAGCAGGACCGCCGCGAGTCGCGGACGCTGGCCGCCGAGGACCAGTTCGCCGCGCTGGTCCGCACCTTCGTGGCGGCGGTGTGCGGCGAGCACGACCTGTCCGGGCACCACGCCGAGATGCTGGGGCACGCGCGGCTGGTCGACACCATCCGCCGGGCGGCCGGCCTGGGCGAGCCGTGACCGGCCGCGCCCTGGTGGTCGGCACGGGTCTGCTGGGCCGGCACGTCCGTGACCGGCTGACCTCGGCCGGCTGGGACGTGGTCGTGGCCGGGCGCCGGCCCGAGGTCGCGACCGGGTCGCTGACCGAGGCGATCCGCGCGGCGCGGCCCGGCGTGGTGGTCAACGCCGCCGGTGAGATCTGGCGGCCGGAGCCCGACCGGCTCACCGCCGCCAACGTCGAACTCGCCGGACTCGTGGTGCGGGCCGTGGCCGAGGCCGGTGCCGACGCCCGGCTGGTGCATCTCGGTTCGTCGCTGGAGTACGCGCCGCAGCCACCGCCGACAGCCCTGACCGAGGACTCCCCGGCCGCACCGCGCAGCGCGTACGGACGGTCGAAGCTGGCCGGCACCGAACTGGTACGCCGCCTCGCTGAACGGCACGGCGTCGAGGCGGTGGTGCTGCGGCTGTTCAACGTCATCGGGGCCGGCATGTCACCGGTCAGCGTGCTGGGCCGGACGGTGAACCGGCTGGTGGCGGCGCACCGGGCCGGTACGACAGCACACCTGGAGCTGACGGACCTGGCGCAGTACCGCGACTACGTGGACGCACGCGACGCCGCCGACGCCGTCCTGGCTGCCGGCACGGCACGGCAGATCGCTCCCGGGCTGTTCAACATCGGGTCGGGTGTCACCCGGACCGCAGAGGAACTGGTCCGGGCGCTCGCCGAGGTCAGCGGTGTCCCCTACCGACTGGAGCTGCGGCCGGCGCCGACGACCGGCGCGCGCTCCGCCGACGGCGACTGGCAGCGGGCCGACACCCGCCGGGCGTACACGGTGCTCGGCTGGTCGGCGCGCCGGAAGCTGCCCGAGACGCTGCTCGGGATCTGGCAGGCCGCCCGGTCCCACCCGTTCCCCGGCCATCCCGCGCAGGAGGCGAGCACACCATGACCCCGGACCTCAAGGCAATGATCCTGGACCTGGTCCGGGCCTATCACAACGAACGCACACCGGACGACCAGGAGTTCGTTCCGGGCGTCACGCCGGTGCTGTCGTCCGGCGCGGTGCTCGAAGCCGAAGACCGGCTGGCGCTGGTCGAGGCGGCGATGGACATGCGGATCGCCGCGGGGTTCCACGCGCTGCGGTTCGAGCGCTCCTTCGCGCGGTACTTCGGCCTCCGCAAGGCCCACCTTGTCAACTCGGGATCGTCGGCCAACCTGCTGGCCCTGTCCGCGCTACGCGCGTCGGAGCTGGGAGACCGGCGTCTGCGGCCCGGCGACGAGGTCATCACGGTGGCCGCGGGCTTTCCCACCACCGTGAACCCGATCGTGCAGAACGGTCTGATACCGGTGTTCGTCGACGTGGAACTCGGCACGTACAACACCACAGCGGAGCGGGTGGCCGCAGCGATCGGGCCACGCACCCGCGCCGTCATGATCGCCCACGCGCTCGGCAACCCGTTCGAGGCGGCCGAGATCGCCGACCTGGCCGAGCGGCACGGGCTGTGGTTCATCGAGGACAACTGCGACGCGGTCGGCTCGCTGTACCGCGGGCGGCTCACCGGCACGTTCGGCCACCTCAGCACTGTCAGTTTCTATCCGGCCCACCACATCACCACGGGCGAGGGCGGCTGCGTGCTCACCGACAGCGTGGAACTGGCCCACCTCGTGGAGTCCTTCCGGGACTGGGGGCGCGACTGCTGGTGCGAGCCCGGGGAGGACAACCGCTGCAAGAAGCGGTTCGACTGGCAGCTCGGCACACTGCCGGCCGGTTACGACCACAAGTACACGTTCTCGCAGGTCGGCTACAACCTGAAGGCGACCGACCTGCAGGCGGCGCTCGGGCTGAGCCAGCTGGAGCGGATCCAGGCGTTCGGTGAGGCCCGGCGCAAGAACTGGCAGCGGCTGCGCGAGGAGCTCGACGGAGTGCCGGGACTGCTGCTGCCGCGTCCCACACCGGGCTCGGATCCGAGCTGGTTCGGGTTCGCGCTCACCGTCACGCCTGACGCACCGTTCGGCCGCGGTGAGCTGCAGCAACACCTGGAGGAGCGGCAGATCCGTACCCGGCTGCTGTTCAGCGGCAACCTGACCCGGCACCCGGCCTACCGGGATGTCGAGTTCCGGGTCGCCGGTGACCTGTCCAACAGCGACGCGGTGGTGCACGGCACCTTCTGGATCGGCGTCTATCCCGGCATCACCGACGACATGATCCTCCACGTCGGGCGGACCATCCGGGAATTCGTCGCCGGACGCCACTGAACGAGCGTCCACACTTCCTGCAAGGAAAGGAATTTCCACGGTGAAGGCTCTGGTCCTGTCGGGCGGTTCCGGCACGCGATTCCGCCCGCTCAGTCATTCCATGCCGAAACAACTGCTCCCCGTGGCCAATCGACCGGTACTGGAACTGGTGCTGGAAACCGTCAGCGGCCTCGGCGTCACCGAGATCGGGGTGGTGGTCGGTCGGTGGGGGCCCGACATCAGGACGGCGCTGGGCGACGGCCGGCGTTTCGGCGTACCGATCACGTACCTGCACCAGGACCAGCCGCGCGGGCTCGCGGACTGCGTCCGGCTGGCACGTTCCTTCCTCGGCGACGACGACTTTGTCATGTACCTGGGCGACAACGTGCTGCCCGACGGTGTCGCCGACATCGCCGCCGACTTCCGCGTGCACCGCCCGGCCGCCCAGATCGTGGTGCACAAGGTCAGCGACCCGCAGGAGTTCGGCGTCGCCGAGCTCGACCCGCACGGCACGGTGCTGCGGGTGGTGGAGAAGCCGGCCCGGCCGCGCAGCGATCTGGCGATGATCGGCGTCTACTTCTTCACGGCGGCGGTACACGAGGCGGTGGCCGCCATCGACGCGAGCACCCGCGGGGAGCTGGAGATCACCGACGCGGTCCAGTGGCTCCTCGCCTCCGGCGCGGACGTACGCGCCAGCGTCTACGACGGCTACTGGAAGGACACCGGGCAGGTCGACGACCTGCTCGACTGCAATCGCCGGATGCTGGCCGACCTGACGCCCGGCATCGCCGGCGACGTCGACCCGGCCAGCATCCTGACCGGGCAGGTCGTCGTCGAGCCCGGCGCCCGGGTGGTGCGCTCCCGCATCGACGGCCCGGCCGTCATCGGGGCGGGAACCCTCGTGGAGGACAGCATGGTGGGGCCGTTCACCGCCGTCGGCCCGGACTGCGTCCTGCGTCGGTGCAACGTGGCCGACTCGGTGGTGCTCGCTGGTGCCACCATCTCGGCGGTGCCGCCACTGGCCCGGTCGCTGATCGGGCGCGCCGCGACGGTCAGTGCGGGCGACGGCCTCGCGCACCGGCTGGTGATCGGTGACGACACCCGGATCGAGCTGGCCGCATGAGCGCGCCGGGGGCGGCGCTCCGGCTGCGCCCGCGTGAGGACGACGGGCTGGCGCAACGCCTGGCTCGCTCGGCGGCCGAGACCGAGGCCGGCGCGGCCATCCGTACGACGGACGTGCCGGGCTGGCTGGCGGAGCGGGCACGCGCCCAGCGGTTCCGGGTGACGCCGATCCCGTTCCAGGAGTTGGACGGTTGGGGGTTCGCTCCGGGCACCGGCAACCTGGTGCACCACAGCGGCCGTTTCTTCACTGTGGAGGGCCTGCACGTACGCACCGGTGGGTCGCCGCACCTGGAGTGGTGGCAGCCGATCATCAACCAGCCCGAGGTGGGCATCCTGGGCATCGTCGCCACCGAGTTCGACGGCGTTCTGCACTTCCTCCTGCAGGCCAAGGCCGAGCCCGGCAACCCGACACCGGTGCAGCTCTCGCCGACGGTTCAGGCCACCCGCAGCAACTACACCGGGGCGCACCGGGGGGCGCCGGTGCGCCACCTGGAGCTCTTCACCGATCCGCACCGCGGCCGGCCGCTCACCGACGTGCTGCAGTCGGAGCACGGGTCCTGGTTCCACCACAAGACGAACCGGAACATGATCGTCGAGACTGGCGCCCCGGTCGACGCCGGCGCGGACTTCTGCTGGCTCACCCTCGGCCAGATCGGCCGTCTGATGCAGGTCGACAACCTGATCAACATGGACACCCGTACGGTACTGGCCTGCGCGCCGGTGGCCTTCGGCGATGCGGTGGCCCGGCACGACGACACCGAGGTGCGTTCCTGGTTCACCGCGGAACGCACACGCCACGACCTCCACGGCCGGCTGGTGCCGCTGCGCGGGCTGCCCGGCTGGGCCATCGGCGACCGGACCATCGAACACGTCCCGCCGCGCTACTTCCGGGTGATGGCGGTCTCGGTCGAAGCCGACAACCGCGAGGTGCGCGGCTGGACCCAGCCACTCTTCGAACCGCTGGAACGAGGGTTGATCGCGTTCCTGACCCGCCGGTTCGGCGGCGTGCCGCATCTGCTCACGCACGCCCGGGTGGAGGCCGGCTTCCACAACACGGTGGAGCTCGGGCCGACCGTACAGTGCACACCCGGGCACCACGGCTCGGGCACCGGGCCGGCATTCCTGGACCTGATCAGGTCGGCGACGCCCGGCCAGATCCGATACGACGTGGTGCACGCCGAAGAGGGCGGGCGTTTCTACCACGCGGAGAACCGCTGCGTCGTCCTGGAGACCGACGCGGCGCCCGCCGATCCGCCGCCGGGATACCGCTGGCTGACACCGGGCCAGCTGACCGCGCTGCTCCGGCACGGGCACTATGTCAACGTCCAGGCCAGGACATTGCTGTCCGCCATCACCACCGGCGCGGTCGTCCTCTGACGCACACCACGGCCGGCCGGGATCACCCGGCCGGCCGCGGCGGTTGTCGATCAGCGCACCAGACGCACGAACTCCCGGACGTCGTCGACCAGGGGGCCGGGCTGCTCCAGGGCGGCGAAGTGACCGCCCTGGTCAAACTCGGTCCACCGGGCGATGGTGGGGATGTGCGCCTCGGCGAATCGGCGTACCGGCAGGAAGATGTCCTTCGGGAACACGGCCACACCGACCGGCACGGTGATCGGAGGGGGCGCCGCCCCGGCGGCCGCCGCCTTCACCGCGGCCGCGCCCTCGTAGTAGAACTGCGCCGAGGGCCCGGCGGTGGCGGTGAACCAGTACAGCGACACCAGCGTCAGGATGTCGTCGCGCGACACCGCGTCCTCCGGCACCTTCTCGCTGTCGGTCCACTCCCGGAACTTCTCCACGATCCAGGCGAGCTGCCCGACCGGTGAGTCGGTGAGCGCGTACGCCAGCGTCTGGGGGCGGGTCTGCTGGATCTTCATGTAACCGGACAGGTGCTCGTCGAACTCGCGCAGCCGGCCCAGCCGCGCCATGTCCCGCTCGCTCAGGCCGTCCAGGTCGGCCGGGTCGCCGGACGGGAAGGTCATCAGCATGTTCACGTGTACCCCCGCGCAGTGCGCCGGGTCGATGACGCCGAGCGCCTGCGAGATCACCGATCCGGCGTCACCGCCCTGCGCCACGTACCTGTCGTAGCCGAGCCGGCGCATCAGCTCCGACCACGCGGAGGCGATCCGCACCACGTCCCAGCCGGTGTCCGGCAGGCTGGAGAAGCCGTACCCGGGCAGCGACGGGATCACCACGTGGCACGCGTCGGCCGGGTCGCCACCGTGTGCGCGCGGGTCGGTGAGCGGGCCGACGATCTCGGTGAACTCCGCGAACGAGCCGGGCCAGCCGTGGGTGAGGATCAGCGGCACCGCGTCCGGTTCCGGGCTGCGCACGTGCACAAAGTGGATCATCGCGCCGTCGATCTCGGTCCGGAACTGGGGCATCTGGTTGAGCCGAGCCTCCGCGGCCCGCCAGTCGAAGGTGGTGGCCCAGTAGTCGGTGAGCTCCTGCAGGTAGCCCAGCGGCACGCCGCGTTCCCAGCCGACGCTGGCGAGTTCGCCGGGCCACCGGGTGGCCGCCAGTCGGCGACGCAGGTCGTCGACGTCGGGTTGTGGGATGTCGATCCGGAACTCTTCCATCGCGCAATTCCCTTCGGTTGGCTGAAGCACGCGCTTATCGGATCTGTGCGGGAAAAGACTTCAAACCGTTCACGAAGTTCGACTCCAACCGGATCTCCGGTCCGGTACGCACCAGCGACGGCAGGTGCGGGAGGATCGCCCGGAGCAGGGCGGTCAACTCGTGCCGGGCCAGGTGGGCGCCCAGGCAGAAATGAGGCCCGATGCCGAACGCCAGGTGCGGATTGGGACTGCGGCCGAGGTCGAGCCGGTCCGGCTCGGTGAAGACGGCCGGGTCGCGGTTCGCCGAGGTGTAGTAGAGGACCACCTTGTCGTCGGCCGCGATGGCCTGCCCGGCCAGCTCGGTGTCGCGAGTGGCGGTACGTCGGAACTGCATGATCGGCGTGACATGGCGGATCAGCTCGTCGACCGCCGCGGCGATGGGCACCGTGCCAGCCACCAGTCGGTCGCGCTGCTCGTGGTCGTCGACCAGGGCCGACAGCGAGCCGGCGATGAGGTGTCGGGTGGTCTCGTTACCGGCCACCACCAGCAGCAGCCAGAACATGCAGAATTCGCGGTCGGACAGCCGCCGGCCGTCCACCTCGGCGACGGCGAGCCGACTGATCAGGTCGGGCTGCGGGTGCGCGCGGCGCTCGGCCGCCAGCTCCAGCGCGTAGGTGAACGCCTCGGCGAACGTCCGCCGGTACGCGTCCACGTCCCCGCCGCCGAACTCGGGATCGTCGAAGCCGACCAGATGGTTGCTCCACCCGTACAGCAGGTGGCGATCGGCGCGCGGGACACCGAGCAGGTCGCAGAGCACCAGCAACGGCAACTCGGCCGCCAGGTCGGTGACCACGTCCAGCTCGCCGGTGCGCACGACGCGCCGGACCAGCTCGGTGGCGTGTGCCGCGACCCCGTCGGCGAGACCGCCGACCGCACGGGGCGTGAAGACCGAGGTCACCAGGCGGCGGATCTGGACGTGCTGCGGTGCGTCCATGCTGATCAGCAGCTGCCGGGTCTGCCGCAGGTCCGCCGGTGTCCGTGGGTCGACGAGGAAGGCGCCGGCCCGCCCGGACGAGAAGTCGCCGGTGCGCCGCGACGCCTCCTGCACCGCCGCGTGCGTGGTGACCGCCCAGTACCCGCGGCCCCGCTCGGTGATCCGGCCGCTCGCGCTGTGCCGGGTCAGTAGCGGCTCGTCGACCCAGGCCACCGGTTCGTCGCGCCGCCGACGGGCGAACTCGGCGTGCGGCACCCCGTGCGCGTAGGTGGCCGGATGGGCGATGTCCGGCCGGGTGGCGCCCGACACGCCGGTCACGGCACCGGCTCCGCCGACGACGTCCGCTCCAGCACCGCATCCGGGTCGTCCGGGGCGGGTGGCGCGATGGCGCGGCGCAGCGCGTCCTTCCGCAACTTGCCCGAGGTGTCCCGGGGCAGGGCGGCCACCACGTGGTACGCCCGAGGCGTCTTGAAACCCGCGAGCGAGCGGCGGCAGTGCGGATCGAGCAGCGCGAACAGGTCGGCCGGCTCGGGCAGAGCCAGCTCGATCACCGCGGCCACGTGCTCCCCGAACTCGTGGTCGGGCACGCCGATGACGGCGGCGTCCCGTACCGCCGGATGGGCCAGCAGCACCGCCTCGACCTCCGTGGGATAGACGTTCACGCCCCCGGTGACGATCAGGTCCTGGGCACGGCCGTCGAGGTACAGGAAGCCGGCCTCGTCCAGGTGTCCCAGTTCGCCGTAGGTGAACTTGTCCGGGGCCAGGTGCACGGCCCGGGTCTTCTCGGGCGCCTTGTGGTACTGGAACGTGCGCCCGGTGAGGCGCCGGACGAACACCCGCCCGGACACACCGGCGGGCACCGGGGCACCCTCCTCGTCGACCACCACGAGTTCGTACGGCGGCACGGCGCGGCCCACGCTGCCCGGTCGGCGCAGCCAGTCGTGTGAGTTGATCAGGCTCACGACGCCGCCCTCGGTGGCGCCGTAGTACTCCAGGAACACCGGCCCCCACCACTCGATCATGGCCCGTTTGACGTCCGGCGGGCACGGCCCACCGCCGTGCCAGACCCGCCGTAGCGATGCGCCGGAGAAGCCGCGGCGGACGTGCTCCGGCAGCCGGAGCAACCGCACCAGCTGGGTCGGCACCAGATGCGCCGCGGAAATCTGCTCCGCGTCGATGACCGCGAGCGTGGCCTCCGGGTCGAACCGCTCCTGGATGTGCAGCGTGCAGCCGCGCAGCAGGGCGAGCAGCGCGAGGAACAGCTGCGACGAGTGGTACCAGGGCCCGTCGAGCAGGAACCGCTCGTTCGCCGGGACGTCGAGGACCACGCGGGCGTACTCCAGCAGTTTGGCCACCCGGGTGAACGGCGCTCCGACCACGAACATGCCGTTGAGCACGCCCTTGGGTGCGCCGGTGGTCCCGGACGTGTAGAGCATGGTGGAGCCGCAGGACTGCTCGGCCGGTTCGGCCGGATCCGCGGCGGCGAGCAGAGGCTCCACCGCCCGGAAGCCGGGCACGTCACGGTCGCCGAGCACCAGTCGCGTCGGGACCTCCCCGGGCGCGCGGGCGGCGGCCCGGCCGCTCACCTGCGCGTAGGGCTCCTCGACGATCAGCCCCCGACACTCCGAGTCGGTGATGAGGTAGGCGATCTCCGGCTCGGTCAGGTGCCAGTTGACCGGCACCACGGTGATCCCGCGGTGCAGGCAGGCGAGCAGGATCTCGAACGTCTCCCGGCGATTGCCGAGCACGCAGGCCACCTGGTCGCCGCGGCCCAGCCCTTCGGCGGCCAGGACGCCCATCCAGCGATGCACCCGCGAACCGAGCTCCGGCCAGCTGGAACGGCCGCGCTTGTCGACCAGGGCCGTGCGGTGTCCGTTCGCGGCGATGAGGTCGTTGATCAACGTCGGCATGGGCGCGTCTACTCCTCGATCAGGTCGGGTTGGGCGCGGATGATGTCGTCGTACAGCGGGGAGAAGTTGAGCCGGCCCATGCCCGGCGTGCCCATCAGGGCCGCCGTGGCCCGCGCGGCGTCCGGGCGGATCGGTACCGGCCGGCCGGCCGCCTCGGCGAGCAGTTGCACCTGGCAGCTGCGATCCATGGTGATGAACCACCACGCCGCCTCCTGCACGCTCCCGCCGACGGTGAGCAGGCCGTGATTGCGCAGGATCACCGCCTTGGCGTCGCCGAGCCGGTCGGCGATGTGCTTCGCCTCCTGCGACTCCAGGACCACGCCCTCGAAGCCGTCATAGACCGAGTGGTCCTCGTAGAAGGCGCAGGCGTCCTGGGTGAGCGGGTCGAGCGGTCGACCGAGGGTGGACCAGGCCCGCCCGTACGTGGAGTGCGTGTGCGCGGCCGCCACCACGTCCGGCCGGGCGGCGTGCACGTGCGAGTGGATCGCGTACCCGGCCGGGTTCACGCTGCCCTTGCCCGCGACCACAGTGCCGGACTCGTCGACCAGCAGGAGGTCGGCGACCCGCACGTGTCCGAAGTGCATGCCGAACGGGTTGATCCAGAAGTGGTCCGGCTCGATCGGGTCACGGGCGGTGACGTGTCCGCCGGCGCCGTGGTCGAAGCCGAAGCGGGCGAACAGCCGCAGTGTCGCGGCGAGCCGCTGCTTGCGGTAGCGCCGTTCGGCGAGCGGTTCGCGGCGCGTGGTCATCCGCATCCGCCCGGGGTGTCGAGGTCGTACGGCGGGGTCAGCCGGGCCGGCTCGGTGACCACCGGCCGGTCGTCCCCCGCCTGCCACATCTCCAGGAAGGCGTCGACCCGTTCCAGTCCCCAGAACCGGTGGCGCCCCAGCTTCAGGTAGGGGATGCCGAAGATGTCGTCGAGGTACGCGCGGTACAGGCAGTCCACGCCCTCCTCCCGGATGCTCGCCGACTCGGCGGCCAGCACCGCCGTCTCCGGAGCGAACCCGGCCTCCTTCGCCGCACGGCGCACCGTGTCGGGCTGGCAGATGTCCTCACCCCGTCCCCAGCGGGCCTGCGCCAGCGCGTCGTAGAACGCCTCGGCCAGGCCCTCGCGTCGCGCGGCCAGCCAGGCCAGATGCGGCAGTTCCCACCACGGGTCCCGGTCGATCGGCCAGGCCATGGTCAGGTTCTGGCGCTGGGCCAGGCGTTTGGTGTCGAGCAGCATGTACAGGTGCTTGGCCCGGCTCATCTGCACGTAGTGGAACTCGCCGCCGCGCGCCGCCAGTGCCGCCGTCGACCGCTCGTCCGGGTCCCAGTAGGGCTGCAGGTCCATCCTGGTGAACAGATCCGGTACGGCCTCGCGCAACCGCCGCACCGCGAGCCAGCTGTACGGGCTGCGGAACGAGAAGTACAGCCGCGGCCGGGCGCTCACCGTCGGTCTCCCCGCAGCGCCGCGACCACCTCGTCATCGAGCTCGGCCATGCCGCCCGCGCCGGGTCCGGCGGCGATGGCGTAGCCGTGCAGGATCCGCGCCTGCGCGACCTGCACCAGGCGGTCGCCGCGTTGGACGTGGCACCGCATCCGTCCGTCGAACAGCACGCCGCGCAGGATGTCGGTGACGGTGAAGACGGTGTGCACTGTCTCCTCCATCCGCGCGGCCTCGACGAGCTGCAGGTGGCTGCGCGACACCACCGGGATCCACGACCGCTCGGTCAGCAGGCGGCCGACGGAGATGCCGCGGTCGGCGAGGAAGCGGTCCACCACCTCCTCCAGAGCGCGCACGAACCCGGAGTGCTGGACCCGGTCGGAGTAGTGGCAGTAGAAGTACGGCGCCCGCCAGGACCACAGGTGTGCGCCCGGCTCCGCGCCCAGCACGTCCTCGGCGGTCTCACCGGGTGCCAGCGACCGGTGGTCCGGGTGCCTCACCGTCGTCGCCGCGGCCAGCTCGGGGACCTCCAGGGCGTCGAGCCCGCCGGGCGCGCGACGGTAGGTCTCGGCGGTGCGCTCGCGGACGAGCGCGACCCGCACCCGGCCCCGCAGCGCGGTCACCTCCTGTCCGTCCCGGGTCGAGACGAGCCGGACGCTCAGCAGGTTGTCCCTGGCCGAGGTGACCTCGGCCCGCACCTCGTCGTCCAGTTCGAGCACGGAGGGCAGTTGCACGGAGCTCTCCACGATCTCCAGGCCGAGACCGTGCCGCAGGTACAGCTCACCGGCGCCGGCGCCCTGGTCGCGGAGCCAGCGCAGCACGCCCTGCTCGACCAGGTAGAGGAAGTGCTTGAAACCGATCCAGGTACGGATGTTGGCGCCCTCATACCCCGGTTCGGTGTGCACCACTGTGGGTCTTGGTGTGATCGTCACGGTCATTGCTCATCCCGCCGTTCCCATCGTCGCCCGGGCCAGCCGGGCCAGGTCGGCGACCCGGTCGGCGATCCCTTGGGCGTGCCGTACATGGCAGAAGTGGTCGTAGTCGTCGCGCAGGTGCAGGAGGCCGCCCGGCATGCCGGCGGCGAGCACCTCCGCCGCCTTCGGGGTCAGCGTGGGATCCGCGCCGCCGGCGAGCACCGCGACCGGCCTGCCCACCGCCTCGAGCGACAGATCGGCGGTCGCCAGGTACTGCTCGAAGACGGTGAGGAACCCGGCCGGTCCCACCCGCTCGATCGCCAGATCCGTCATCGCCGCCAGCAGCCCGGCGTCGATGCGGGCCGCCCGGCTGCCCATCCGGGCGCGCAGGCCGTCGTGGATGTGCTGCACGAACGTCTCCCGGGAACGGTCGAACAGTGCCCAGGTGACCGGCCCTCCGGGAGGTCGGTACAGGGGGCAGATCAGCGCGACGGTCCGCCCGGCGAGGGGTTCGTCGGCGCAGAGCAGCTGGAGTGCCGCGTTACCGCCGAACGAGTGCGCCACCAGCACGTCCGGGGTTCGGGGCAATGCGGCCAGGCCCGAGCGCAGCCAGTCCGCGGGCGACCGGTGCCGCCACCGGTAGTCGTTGCCGGCACGCCACGGGAGGTCCAGGGCGACCAGGCGCCGGCGCGGGCCGAGCCACTCGGCGAGAGGTCGCCAGCTCTGCCAGGTGTCCTCCAGCCCGTGCGCGAACGCCACGAGCGGGGCACCCGGATCACCGTCGTTGAGCACGTGCAGGGGGACGGTCACGACGCACCGCCGAGGACGGCGAACGGCATGTCGCCGGGGTCGCCCACGGCGAGTGCGCCGTGTCCCTCGTCGGCCACCAGGTGCGCGGCCAGGGCGAGGGCGACGATGTCGCGTGCGCCGTAGGAGTCACCCCAGTCATCGACCGGGCCCGACGGCAACGGCTCCGCCGCGGGCAGCGGCTGTCGCGAGTGGACGGCGAGGGGGCCCGGGCGCGCGGTGAGCACGACGCAGGCGGCACCCGCGCGCAACGGCGGGGCACCGGCGTGCAGCGCCGACGCGATCTCGTCGGCCGGCTCCACGCCGACCAGGACCACCCGGTCGGCGCGGCCCGCCGCCAGCAGCAGCGCGGCGGTGCGCAGGCCGGCCCGCCCGGACCGGGCGCCGGAGCAGATCATCAGATTCGGGCCGCCGAAGCCGAACCACAGCGCCACCGCGCTGGACACCACGTTGCTGGACACGCCCGGCGCGTCGAGCACACTGACCGCGCGCCCACCCTCCTCGGTGACCGTCCGGGCCACCCGGGCCACGGTCTCGACGTTGCCCAGATTGCTGCAGGCCACCACCGCGGTTGCGGGCAGCGGCGTCGGCAGCGGGTGACGGCCCGGTGTCAACCCCAGCGCCCGGTGCACGGCGCAGAGCGCGAGCCGCGTCGCGGGGTCCTTGGAGAGCAGGCCCTTGCGACCCAGCAGCGTGGCCGCCCGGTCGGCGGTGGCGGCCTCCGCGCGGGCCCACTCCCCCGTTCCCGCGGCGCTCAGGTCGGCACCGGGCAGGTGGAGGCTCCAACCGGTCGCGTAGATGGCGGTGGTCATGACGCCTCCAGCAGGGAGACCGCGTTGACGCCGCCGAACCCGAAGGCGTTCACCTGCACCAGCCGGGGCCGCGACCCGACGAAGTCGCCCACGACGAACCGGAGTCCGGCACCCTCGGCCAGGACCGTGCGCAGGCCGGCCACCGGCGGCACCAGCCCGGTCTCCAGGCAGCGGATCGCGACGTCGACGTTGACGAGCGCCGCGGCACCGGAGGTGTGCCCCACCGCGCCCTTGACCGCGGTGATCAGCGGCGAGCCGCCCGCGGCGTCGACCACGGCCCGCAGTGCCCGGCACTCGGCCGGATCGTTGAGCGCGGTGCCGGTGCCGTGCGCGATCACCAGATCGGTCTCTGACGGCTCCCGCCCCGCCCGGGCGTACGCGTCGCGCATGGCGCGGCAGATGCCGTCCACGTCGGGCGCTGTCTCGTGCCGGGCATCGCAGGACAGGCCGGTGCCGGCGACCCGCGCGAGCGCCGGCCGGGAGGCGTCCGCCGGTTCCACGACCAGCGCCGCCGCGCCGTCGCCGAGCAGCACACCGGTGCGGTCCCGGTCGAACGGGCGGACCCGCGTGGTGGGCGGATCGCTCACCCGCCCGATCATCGCCAGCATGGAGCGTGTCATGGTGTCGGCGGCGGCGACCACGACGGCGTCGGCGTCGCCCAGGGCCAGCATGTCCTCGGCCAGTGCGAGGACGTGCCCACCCGCGCTGCACGCGTTGGACACCGTGATGACGTCGGTGACGCCTGGCAGCACGCGGCGCACCGCGTCGGCGAAGTGCAGCTTCGACCGCGGCGGACGGACCCCGCTGAGGGCGAACTCCTCGACCGCGCCGAGTTCCCGCAGCCCGGTACCCACCAGGGCGGTGACCCGGCGACGGCCGGCGTCCAGCCCGGACGCGGCCACCGCCTCCGCCACGCACGCCGACAACATCCGGGCGGCGCCGAACGGCGCCGCGCCGGCGGCGTGGTAGCCGTGCGAGACGTTCAGAAGCGCCCGGCCGGGGTGCCGCAACGGCGCCGCGCCGCAGGCGCCGCTGAGCAGCGCCGCGAACGTCCGCTGGCCGTCGCCCAGGCAGGTACGGACGGCGCTACCGGTCACCAGTGCCGGCATCGGCGCACCTCCTCACGACAGCTACGGCCACCGCGCCGTCGGCGTTGCGGGCGGTCAGCAGGGCCGGCCCGGCCGGCTCCGGGTCGGCCAGCCAGACCGCGAGCGCGGCGGCGGACGAGGCCGCGTCGCACTCCCCCAGCAGCCTCTTCGCCGCTACCCGGCGAGGTCGGTGGCGGAGCAGCCCGGCGACCGCGAGGTACTCGTCCTGTCCCGCCTCGTCCGCCTCGCCGGTGAGGACCGCGGTGACGTCGGAGGGTGCGACGCCGGCCCGGTCCAGGGCGCGCCGGGCGCAGGCCAGGAGTGCGCGCGCCCCGGTGCCGCCCGGACCGAACCCGGTGGCCGTGACGAGGTCGGCGACCTGCGCGGCGCCGACCCAGGCCGGTGGCCGGGGCGCGGACAGGACGAACACGGCGGCCGCCTCGCCGAGCGGCACCTCGGCCGTCGTACCGGTGAGGTGGGCGGCCCACGCCCGGTGTGCGGAGAACTCCTCGACGGCACCGGCGAGCATCACGTCGGCGTACCCGCCGGCGAGCACCATCTCGGCGTACCGGACGGCGTTGAGGAAACCGAGCGCGCCGCCCGCGACGGTGGCGTTGACACCGCGCAGGCCGTGCCGGATGGCGACCTGGCCGGCCGCGCCGTTCATCACGGTGTTCGGGAACAGCATCGGGTTCACCAGGTACGGCTTCTCCTGCACCAGCGTCTCGCGACTGAAGTCGCTGGTGGACCGGAAACTGCCGATCGTCGTGCCGAGCACCACACCGACGCGACCGCGGTCGGCGTCGGCGGCCAGTTCGGCCGCGCCGAGGGCGTCCTCGCAACAGACCACCGCCAGCCCGGTGGCCCGGTCGTACGTGCTGGTCCCCTTGCGGCCGAGCCGGGCCCGGATGTCGAAGCCCGGCACGACGTGTCCACGCGGCGACGGAAGCGACTCGGTGAACAGGCCACCGGTACCGGGGACGGCCGGGGCGTCGGAGCGCGGCAGCGACGCGGTTGCCGCGGACGTGGCCGTGCCGGCCGAGGTGAGCGCGGACCAGCCGAACACGCCCACGCCGGTCATGCCACCGCTCCCAGCATCACGATGGCGTTGTTGCCGCCGAAGGCGAACCCGTCGTTCTGCACCACGCGCACTGTGGCGTCGCGGGCCACGTTCGGCACGGGGTCGAGACCCGGCAGCCCCTCGTCGGGGTGCTCCCAGTTCACTGTGGGCGGCAGGAAACCCCTGTCGATCGCCAGCACCCCGGCGATGGCGCCGAACCCGCTCGCCGCGCCCATCGTGTGCCCGATCATCGATTTGATCGAGCTCACCGGCGGCGGCTCGGGCCCGAAGACCTCCAGGATCGCCGCGCCCTCCACCAGGTCGTTGGCGGGTGTGCCGGTGCCGTGCGCGCAGATGTAGTCGACGTCCTCGGGTTTCACCCCGGCGTTGCGGTGCGCCAGCCGGATGCAGTCCGCGATGCTGGGTGTGTGCGGTGCCACCGGATGGTGCGCGTCGCAGTTGCGCCCGTACCCCAGCAGCTCGGCATAGATCCGCGCGCCGCGCTCTCGGGCGTGCTCGAACGTCTCCAGCATCAGCACGGCCCCGCCCTCGCCGGTGAGAATGCCGGAGCGGTCCCGGTCGAACGGCGCGCACGCGTGCTCGGTGAGCGCGCCCAGCCTGAAGAAGCCGGCGTGCGCCCACCGGCACACCGCGTCGGCACCGCCGGCGAACACCACGTCGGCCTCACCGGCGACGAGCAGGTCGTAGCCGTACCCGATCGCGTAGTTGCTGGCGGAGCAGGCCGTGGCCAGGGTGAGCGACTCACCGGCGAGGCCGAGTTCCTCGCTCACGGCGTGCGCGAGCCGGTTCGCCGGTAGCTGCGCCAGCAGGGTCGGGTCCTGGCCGGCGAACCCCTCGGCGAGGATCTGGGCGGTCAGCGCCTCCAGCACCTGCGACTCGCCGCTGGTGGTGCCGATCACCGCGTGCGCGCGTCCGGCGTCGATCCGGTCCGGGTCGAGACCGCCGTCGGTGGCCGCGAGCCGCGCCGCGGTGGCCGCGAACAGGCTGGACCGGCCCCACCGGGACGGGTCCAGCCTGGACAGGTGCGCACCGGGCCGGAACCCGTGCACCTCACCTGCCTTGACGAACGGAAACCCGGAGGTGTCGAAGCTGGTGATCCGGGATATGCCGGATCGCCCGGAGCGCAGCGAGTCGGCGAACGCCGACACGCCGACCCCGATGCTCGATACCGGACCGAGCCCGGTCACCGCGACGCGGACCACGGCTCAGTCCCGGCCGGTGGCGTGCCGGGTCAGGGCGGCGTGCACGGCCTTCAGGTTGCGCAGTTCGGGAAGCTCCGCCTGCGGAATCTCCACCTTGAACTGCTTGTCGATACGGGCCAGGATCTCGATGGCACGCAGTGAGTCCGCCTCGTACTCGTCCATGAAGTCGCCGGTGTCGGTGAGCTCCTCCGGCTCGACCTCCAGCACCTCCGCGACGATCTCGCGAAGCTCCTCCAGCTGCTGTTCCTTGATCGTCATCGCTGTCCTTCCGTGCTGACCGAAACCATTGGATGAGGGTGGGCGACGCCGGACGGCGGGACCGCCGGCCGGGCGACGGGGCGGCGGGTGGCGATGAGGGTGCCCACGGTGGCCACCCGGCGATCGCCGATCCAGGTCTCGCCGTGGGCGAACGCGGTGTCGGCGACCACGGAGTCGAGGTGGACCTCGTGCCGGAGGACGTCACCGGGGTACGCCGAGCCGGCGAAGTGCCAGTCCCGGGCGCCGGCGAACATCAGCACGCCGTCGTCGTCCGGCGGTGGGCTGTCCCCCAGCCAGAGCAGGGCGGCGCTCTGGCCGAACGACTCGATCAACAGCGACCGCGGGTACGCGAACCGCCACGGCTCGGCGCTCTCCGGCAGGTCGGCGTAGCAGGGCTCGGTCGCGCTGATCAGCTTGACCGTCCGGATGAGGCGTCCCGGCTCCAGCGCGAGCACCCGGTCCACCAGCAGCATCGGATGACGTTGCGGGAGCACCGCCCGGATCTCGTTGTGCTCACCCATCGCCGGCTCCGGCGGCGGCGAAGAGGGCGCGCAGCTTGGCCGTGGTGGTGCCGTCGGCGCGGTACGCCACCGCGCGCACGTCCCAGCCACCGGGCGACTCCTCCGCCCGCACTGTGAGCGTGAGCGTGTCACCGTCGAGCAGCGGCGCGAGAAACCGCACCGAGCGCAGCTCGACCAGCTCGGGCGGGCGGTCCCCGGCGGCGCCGGCCATCGCCCGGCACAGCGCCTCCACGACGAAGACCCCGGGGAACACCGCCAGGTCGGGGAAGTGGCCCCGCAGGTACGGATCGTCGCCGCGCACGGGGACCCGCACGGCGAAGGCCGCTCCGGAGGAGTCCAGGCGCACCAGGTCGGCGTCACACAACGGGGATGCCACCGCCCGGGTCACAGCGTGATCCCCCCGTCCACCTGGAACACCTGGCCGGTGACGTAGGAGGCCCGCTCGCTGAGCAGGAAGGCGACCATTTCGGCGACCTCGTCGGCCCGGCCGAACCGCCGTACGGGAATCTGGCCCAGCGCCTGCTCGCGGAGCCGGTCCGGGAGCGCGTCGGTCATTTCGGTCTCGATGAAGCCGGGCGCCACCACGTTGACCCGTACGCCGTGCCGGGCCACCTCTTTGGCCAGCGACTTGCTGAACCCGATGATGCCGGCCTTGCTCGCGGCGTAGGCCGTCTGGCCGACGTTGCCGTAGACCCCGGCCACTGACGACATGTTGACGATGGCGCCGCTGCGCTGCTTCATGAAGCGGAACGCCATGGCCCGGCAGACGTTGCGGGTTCCGGTGAGGTTGGTGGCCAGCACGGCGTCCCAGTCGTCCGCGGGGGCCAGCACCAGGGGCGCGTCGCGGGTGATGCCGGCGTTGTTGACGACGAGGTCGAACGTGCCGAGCTGGTCTTCGGCGGCGCGCACGAAGTCCTCGACGGCGGCGGGGTCCGCCACGTCGCAGCGCGCGAAGTAGCACGGCACGCCGAGCACCCGGACGTCCTCCTCGGTACGCCGGGCGGCGTCGTCGCCGCTGTGGTGACAGCCGGCGACGGCGTACCCCTCGCGGGCCAGTCGCAGGGCCACCGCCCGGCCGATGCCGCGCGACGCCCCGGTGATCAGAGCCCGGTGCTGTTCGGCCATTTCGCCTCCGTCGTGATTTGCGCGCGAACCATTAACAGCCGCATTGATGAATTGGCCTTAAATGGTGGAGATCGCTACTCGCCTACTTTATCGGCCGACCGGCCGGGGTCCCTTCTCTCACGTTGCGACATCGCTTTTCAGCTCGTTGCGGATCTCCGCCGAGTCGGCGCCGGGCGCCGGTGCGGACCGGCGGATCCGGGTCGGGGTACGCGAGAATTTCACCGCCGGGCCGACGAGCGGCGCTGTGGTTCCGTCGCTCAGCACGGTGTCCTGGAGCATCCCGCGGGCCCGTACGTGCGGGTCGGCGACCGACTCGCTCAGCGTCCGTACCGGAGCGGCCACCAGCCCGGCGCCGGTCAGCACGTCGACCGCCTCGGTGACCGGGCGTCCCGCGCACCAGCCGGCCACGACGAGGTTGACCGCGTCGCGGTTGGCGATCCGCTGGTCGCCGGTCCGGAACCCGTCGGCGTCGGCGAGTTCGGGGCGGCCGATCGTGCGGGCCAGTACCCGCCAGTGCTTGTTCAGCGCGACGACGAGGTAGAGATGCCCGTCGGCGCACGCGTAGACGTTCGACGGCACCGCGAACGGGGTCTCGTTGCCGTGCCTGCCGGGTGGGGCCCCGGCGGCGGCGAGGGTTGGCAGGCCGCTGCTACCGAACAGGAGAGCGTCCAGCATGGACACGTCGACGTGCTGACCCTCGCCGGACCGGTCCCGATGGGCGAGCGCGGCAAGAGCCCCGATCGCGGCGTGCAGCCCGGCCAGCTCGTCGGCGATGAAGGTGGGCGCACGCACCGGATCGCCGTCGACCGGCCCGTTGAGCGCCATCCAGCCGCCGGCCGCCTGCACCACCGGGTCGTACGCGGGCCGGTCCCGGCCGGGACCGTACTGGCCCCACCCGGAGACGGACACGAACACCACGTCCGGGCGGACGGCACGGCAGTCGGCGTATCCGGCGCCCCACCTGGCGAGCGTGCCCGGTCGGTAGTTCTCGACCACCACGTCGGCCACCTGGACCAGCCGCAGGAACTCGGCGCGACCCTCGGCCGTCCGCAGGTCGAGGCCGAGGCTGCGCTTGTTGCGGTGCACCGTCTGGCGGAACCAGGACAGCGAGGTGCCCGGGATCACCGGGGGCACCTCACCGTCGCGGCCGTGCGCCAGTTCCACCCGGATCACGTCCGCGCCCAGGTCGGCCAGGACGCAGGTGGCCAAAGGCCCGGACCACACCTTCGTCACGTCGAGCACGCGGACGCCGTGCAGCGGCCCGGACAGGTCGGTCCGCGCTTCGGCGTAGAAGTCCTCGGCCCGCATGTCAGAGCCGCTGCAGCAGTGAGGCGGTGCCGAGGGAGCCCCCGCAGCACATGGTGATCAGCGCCGACTCCCGGCCGGAGCGCTCCAGTTCGTGCAGTGCGGTCACCAGCAGCCGGGTGCCGGTGGAACCGAGCGGGTGGCCGAGGGCTATCGCCCCGCCGTTCGGGTTGACGCGTTCCGGGTCCGCACCGTACGCCGCCTGCCAGGTGAGCACGACGCCGGCGAACGCCTCGTTGACCTCGTACAGGTCGATGTCGTTGATCTTGCGCCCGGCCCGGGCGAGCAGCCGACCGGTGGCGGCAACCGGACCATCCAGCAGGTAGTACGGGTCAGCGCCGGTGACCACCTGGTGGCTGATCCGCGCCCGCGGGCGCAGGCCGGCGGCGCGGGCCCGCCCCTGGGACATCCACAACACGGCCGAGGCGCCGTCGGAGATCTGCGACGTGGTCCCGGCGGTGTGCACCCCTCCCTCGATGGTCGGCGCCAGCGCGGCCAGCCCTGCGGCGGTCGTCGGGCGCAGCCCCTCGTCGCGCTCGACCAGACGGACCGCACCGGTGGGGCTGCCGTCGCCGTTGAGCACCGGCGCGCGCACCGGCGTCACCTCCTCGGCGAACCGGCCATCGGCCCAGGCCGCGGCGGCCCGCCGCTGGGACGCCAACCCGTACGCGTCGGCGTCGGCGCGGGTGATGCCCTCGCGCCGGGCGATCCGCTCCGCGCCACCGAACTGCGCCTGGGGCGGGTCGTCCCACGGATAGTCGGCTGTCTTGTAGTGCCCGGGGCCCTGGTAGAGGTTCGTGCCGACCGGCACCCGGCTCATCGACTCGACGCCGCAGGCGATGCCGACGTCGATCTCCCCGGCCGCGATCAGCGCGGCCACCAGGTGATTGGCCTGGTGGGCCGACCCGCAGGACACGTCCACTGTGGTGCATCCGACAGCCGGGTCGTGTCCGGTGCTGAGCCAGGCGTTGCGGGTGACGTTGAGGCTCTGCTCGCCGGACTGCGTGACGCACCCGCCGATGATCTGTTCCACGTCGGACGGGTCGGTGCCGGTCTCGTCCAACACCGCCAGCAGCACGTGCCGCAGCAGTTCCACCGCCTTGAGGCCGGACAGCGCGCCACCCCGCCGCCCGATCGGCGTACGGGTGGCCGCGACCATGACCGGCAGCCGCTCACCGGACGCGATCACGCGTCGGTCCGCAGCGTGATGGCGAGCTTGGGGCAGCCCCGGGCCGCGATCTCCGTCGCCGGCCACAGTGCGGGCGCCGGGTGTTCCGCGCGGACCCGGAGCACGTCGTCCTCGCCCAACTCGAACACCTCCGGGGCGGCGTCGGCGCACAGGCCGTTGCCGTCACACTGGTCGAAATCGACGATGACGTGCACGAGTGCCTCCCCGGGTCCGTATCCGACGCCATCGTCGCCGCCCGGCCCGTACGGGCGCATCTTCAAAATTGCCGCCTCCCATTTCCGGTGCCCCTTCTTCTCGCACGTTGCGGAATGCGCCGACAAATGGCGACGCCGGCCCCCGTGGGCATTAGCGTGCCTCTATGCGGCTGGACGACAGCGACGAAGAAGGCGAATTCCGGGCCGAGCTGCGCGCCTGGTTGCGCGCGCATGTGCCGGCCCCCTCCGCGGGTCCGCCACAGCCGTGGCCGGAGCCGGAGATGCGGCAGTGGAGCGCCACCCTCGGCAAGGCCGGGTACGCCGGCCTGACGTGGCCGCGGGAGCACGGCGGGCGGGGCCTGCCACCGCTGTACCAGGCGATCCACGCCGAGGAGAGCACGCTGGCCGGCGCCCCGGACCACCTCAACGTCATCGGCCTGCACATGGTCGGTCCCACGCTGATCCGGTACGGCACCGCCGCCCAGAAGGCCGTCAACCTCCCGGGGATCCTGTCCGGCGACATCATCTTCTGCCAGGGTTTCTCGGAGCCGGAGGCTGGCTCGGACCTGGCCGCGGTGCGCACCCGGGCGGAGCGGACCGCGCACGGGTGGACGGTCACCGGCGAGAAGGTGTGGTCGTCGTACGCCCATCTCGCCGACCGCTGTCTCCTGCTGGCCCGTACCGAACCCGACGCGCCCAAGCATCGCGGCCTGACCTGTTTCCTGCTCGACATGCGCGCCCCCGGCGTCGAGGTGCGCCCGCTGCGCCAGATCTCCGGTGACACCGACTTCAGCGAGATCGTGCTGACCGGCGTGGAACTGCCCGAGGACAGCGTGGTGGGTGCGCGCGGCGAAGGCTGGAAGGTGGCGCTCACGACGCTCTCGCACGAACGCGGCACGTTCGGCATCACGCTCACCGCTCGCCTGGCGGTGCAACTGGACCGGCTGATCCGTACCGCGCACGCGGTCGGTGCCACCGCCGACCAGGCCGTGCGTCGGGAGATCGCCGATCTGCACGTGCGGCTTCAGGGGCTGCGCTTCACCGGTTACCGCGCGCTCGCGCAGCTGGAACGGGGCGGGGAGCCCGGCCCGGAGAGCTCGGTGCTCAAGCTGCGCTGGTCGCAGACCCACCAGCAGATGTGCCGGCTGGGACTGCGGCTGGTGCAGGGCGACACCGTCGGACACGCCGGGCAGTGGGCGGCGTACTGGCGGCAGGCGCAGCTTCGCAGCCGCGCGAACACCGTCGAGGGCGGCACCTCGGAGATCCTGCGCGGGATCGTCGCCGAACGTGTTCTCGGCCTGCCTCGACACCGTTAGGAGAGCGCACCATGGACTTCGCCACCACCACCGAACAGCGGGACCTGGCCGACGCGGCCCGACGCCACCTGAGCGAGCGCTTCCCACCGTCCCGGCTCGCCGCGACGGCGGATCACGGCCTCCTCGATCCGGAGGACTGGGCCGCGCTGGACCGACAGGGCTGGCTGGACGCGGAACTCGGACCGGTGGATCTCGCCCTGCTCGCCGAGGAGAGCGGGCGGGCGCTGCTCCCCCAACCCTGGGTCGGCACGGCCGGATCGGCTCTGCCGGTGTACCAGTCGGCGGGGCTGCCGCTACCCGGACCGGCCGCGCTGGTCGATTCCTCGGACACGTGCGCCGCGCACGACACGCCGGACTGGCGGATCAGCGGGAGCGCACCCGGCGTGGTCGACGCGCACCTGGCCACGGAACTGGTGGTGGCCGCCACGACCCGCCAGGGGGTGGCGCTGTTCGGCGTCACGCCCTCGGAGGTCTCCATCGCCGAGCGGGACGACATCGATCCACTGCGCCGGTACGCCACCGTCCGGTTGCTGCACGCGCCCGCCCGACTGCTCGCCGACCCCGGCCGCACCGCCGAGCTGCTGCCCGCGCTGCGGTTGCGAAGCGCCATGTTGCTGGCCTGCGAGGCGGTGGGGGTCGCGGACGGCGCCCTGGCCGAAGCCGTGCGGTACGCCGGAACCCGGACCCAGTTCGGCCAGCCGATCGGGTCGTTCCAGGCAGTGGCACACCAGCTGGCCGAGGCGTACGCGGAGATCGAGACCGCACGGTCGCTGGCCTACCGGGCGGCGGTGACGCTGAACGGCGACGGCGCGGCCGAGGCGGTGGCCTGTGCCGCCGTGGCCGGTCCGCGCGCGGCCGTGCTGGCCTGCGAGGTGGCCCTGCAGGTCTGCGGTGGCATCGCCATGACCTGGGAGTTCGGCCTGCACTTGCGCTACCGGCGGGCGCTGTGGCTGGACGCCCACCGGGTCACCTCCGTGCCACCGCACGACGTGCTCGCGGCCCTGCTGCTGAGCTGACCGCCGGCGCTCACCGCCGAATCGAGAGGACGACACATGTCGTTGCAGCTGCACTGGTTCCTGCCCACGCACGGGGACGGACGCGAGGTGGCCCAGCCCTCCTCCGGCCCGCCACCGCCCGGCGCGCGCCGCGACGTCGACCCGGACTACCTGCGTCAGGTCGCCCTCGCGGCGGACCGATTCGGTTTCACCGGAATGCTCGTGCCGTTCGGCATGTTCTGCGAGGACCCGTGGCTGGTGTCGGCCGCGCTCGCCGCGGACACCCGGCGGATCCGCTTCATGGTGGCGATGCGCCCCGGGCTCATCTCGCCGGTGCTGGCCGCGCAGTCGGCGGCGACCCTTCAACGTCTCTCCGGCGGCCGCCTCCAGCTCAACGTGGTCACCGGCGGCGACGCCGACGAGCAGCGGCGCTACGGCGACTGGTTGTCGCACGACGAACGGTACGCCCGCACCGGCGAGTTCCTCGACGTGTTCCGCCGAGCCTGGACCGGTGAGCGGTTCGACCACACCGGCACGCACTACCGCATCCGCGCGGGCCTGCTCACCCGGCCGTACCCGGTCGCTCCGGAGATCTTCGTCGGCGGCTCCTCCGACGCGGCCCGGGAGGTGGCCGCCGCGCACGCCGACGTGCTGCTGGCCTGGGGCGAGCCACCGGCGGCCATGGCGGAGGCGATGGGCCGGGCCCGCGAACTCGCCGACGCGCACGGACGCACGCTGAGCTTCGGCACCCGCTTCCACGTCATCGCCCGGGACACCTCCGCACAGGCCTGGCAGGTGGCGCGGCAACTGGTCGACGGCATGGACCCGGCGCGGATCCGGCAGGCGCAGCAGCGCTTCCGATCCACCGAGTCGCAGGGGCAGCAGCGGATGGCGGCGCTGCACGGTGGGCGTACCGACGACCTGGAGGTCTACCCGAACGTCTGGGCCGGGTACGGCCTGGTCCGTCCCGGCGTGGGCACCGCGCTGGTGGGCAGCCACGAGGACGTGGCGGACCGGATCGAGGAATACCACCGGCTCGGCCTGGACCACCTGATCCTGTCGGCGCAGCCGCACCTCGAAGAGGCCTACGTCGTCGGGGAGGGCGTGCTCCCGCTGCTGCGCAAGCGCGGCGTGCTCGCCGGCTGACGCCGGCCCCGGACACGTCGGTGCCCCGGCCCAGAAGGGCCGGGGCACCGAATTTCCTGGATCAGACCTCCGAGGCGGTGCCGACGGCGTCGGGCTGCCACGCCGGCACCTCCGGTGCCGGACGGCGGCTGCGGGTCAGCACCCGGAGCATCATCGCGGGTCGCATCAGGGCCTGTGGCGGCTCGACGAGCCCCGCCACCCGCATGAAGGTCCGCGTCACCTGCGGGTCGCGGGTCGCGGCCGCCTGCATCTTGGCCATGTACGCGTTCGCCATCCGCACCTTGAACGGTCGCTGGCCCTGCACCTGCGGGAAGCTCAGGTCACCACCCGCCGAGATCTCCCAGGGCACGTCGGTGACCGCGGACACGGCCTGTTGGAAGTCGGTCGGCCGGGGTGCCGTGCCGCCGGCCAGGTGGTCGCGCAGGGTCAGCGCCTCCAACGCCGCCACTGTCATGCCCTGGCCGTAGACCGGGTTGAAGCTGCACGCCGCGTCGCCGAGGACCAGGAAGCCGTCCGGCAGCCGGGACAACCGCTCGTAGTGGCGACGGACGCTGGCCGGGTACCGCAGGGACACGGGCTCGTCCAGCGGCTCGGCGTCCTGGATGGCCTGGTAGATGTCCGGAACCGGCAGCGACTTGACGAACTCCAGGAATCCGGCCGGGTCGGCCGGCGCGCTGTCGCCGAGCACCCCGGTCAGAGAGACGATGCACCGGCCGCCGTCGATGCGGGACAGGAAGGCGCCACGGGGGTGCGACGGCGACGACACCGGGTTGATCGACAGGTCGCCCTTCAGAACATCGTCCGAGGCCAGCCGATAGAGGCGGGTCGTGTAGGTCAGGTCGATCCGGATCCGGTCCTCGTCCGGCCGGCTGTACCCCAGTTCCTCCAGCCAGACCGGGGTGCGCGACCCGCGGCCGGTGGCGTCGACCACCAGATCCGCAGTGATCGTCTCCTCGGCCGCGCCGTCGCGCCCCTGCACCCGCGCCCCGGTGACCCGCCGGCGGTCCGGGGTGGTGGTCAGTCCGACGATGTCGCGCTCTTCGGCGAAGCGTACGGCCGGAAGCTCGGCCACCCGTTGGCGCACCAGCTGCTCCAGCACGGGACGGGCGGCCGACACGCAGGTCAGCCCGGTACTGGCCGGCGCCAGCGGGCGTCCGTTGAAGAACCACCGCAGCTCGCCCAGGTCGCCGGTCGGCACCCCGGCGGCCACCGCCTCCGCTGTGAAACCGGGAAACAGTTCGTCGAGGATCTGCTGGCCCCGGGCGAGCAGACCGTGCACGTGCCGGCCCTGTGACACGCCACGTCGGGCCGTGGAGACGCCGGTGAGCCGGTCGCGGTCGACGATGACCACCTCGGCGTACGCGTCGGCCAGCACCCGCGCCGCGAGCAGGCCCGCCATGCTGCCGCCGAGAACGACGGCACGCTCTCCCACCTGTGCGCTCACGGCTGCCCCTTCCTGGCCTGGTTGCTCACGACTCGCCGCGCGGGCTGTTCTGGTAAGCCGCCAGCAGCCACTCGCCGTCGCGCTCGACGAGGATCCAGGACGCCCGGATGGCCCGGGCCGGCGACACGTCCTCGGTGCCGGGCTCCAGGACACCGCCCTCGGTCGTCAGCACCGCGACGCCGGGCGCGATGAGGCGGGCGTCGACCGGCGTGCCGGTGACCCGGGTGCCCTTGAGCTGGCCCTGGAACGCCTGCTCCATGTATCCGCGGATCTTGTCCCGGCCACGGCAGAAGACCCCGGGCAGGATCATGGTCGCGTCCTCGGTGAACGTGCGGGCGAACGCGTCGGCGTCGTGCTCCGCCCACGCGGTGACGATGTGCCGCGGTACCGCGGCCACGGCGGCCTGAGCCTCGGCGTTGAAGGTGCTCGTGGTCATTCTGGTGTCCTTTCTCGGCGGCTCAGAGATAGAGGGTGTCGGGTTCGAGGCCGCACAGGATCCGGCCGTACAGCTCGGTGTTGGTGTCCGGGTTCATCAGCGCGTGCAGGTTGACCGCCTGCACGTCGCGGGCGATGCGCTGGATGGGCACGTCGTCGTAGAGCGAGGAGCCGCCGCTGGCGCCGGCGAGAATGCCGACCGCCTCCCTCGCCAGGCGGCACGCGGCTCCCAGGTCGGCCCGGGCACGGGCGCGCTCCGCCAGGCTCCACGGCTGGCCGCCGGCCGACTTGTCGTCGACCTGCGCGGTGAGGCGGTGCACGTGGAACTCGGCCTCGTCGGTCTTCAGCTCCGCCTCGGCCACCTGGCGATGGGTCAACGGCGCCTCGGCCTGCTTCTCGTACCCCGTGTAGGTGATCTTGCGCTCGGGCAGCCGCTCGAGGAACGTCTCACCGGCCGCGCGGGCCAGGCCCAGCACGGTGCCCACCGACGACGCGGAGGCAACCGGCAGCAGCGGCGCCCGGTACATGGCGGGCGCGCCGGCCGCGTCCGGTCCGGTCCGGCCCTGGAGCACCACCGGCAGCGGCAGGAACCGCTCCGCCGGCACGAACAGGTCCTGGGCGACAGTGCTGACGCTGCCCGTGCCGCGCAGGCCGGACGTGTGCCAGTCGTCGACGATCTGCAACTCGGACGTCCGCACCAGCGCCATCACCGGCATGGGCGGACCATCACCGCCGACCAGCACCGCGATGATCTCCTGCCAGTGGCTGTGCAACGCGCCGCTGATGAAGCCCCACTTGCCGTTGACGACGATGCCCCCATCAGCCGGGACCGCCATGGCGGACGGGCTCAGGGTGCCGCAGATCCGCACGTTCGGCGTGGAGAAGACCTCCTCCTGCACCGCCTCGGGGAACAGGCCGGCCATCCACGTCGGAATCCAGTAGACGGAGGCGGTCCACGCGGTGGCACCGTCGGCCCGGCCGAGCGCGGTCGCGACGTCGGCGAGCGTGCGGGTGTCGGCCTCGTAGCCGCCGAACCGCTTCGGCACCCGCAGCTTGAAGACCCCGGCGTCGGCCAGGGCCTCGATCGTTTCGTCGGGCAGTCGGCGGTCCCGCTCGGCCTGCACGCCGTTCTTGCGCAGCAGCGGGGCGAGGTCCGTGACGCGCGCGACGATCTCCTCGCGCCTGGGTGTGTCGGTGGTGGTCAGCACGGCGGCTCCCTGAGGTCGTCGGTGGATGTCAGGCGGCGGGCACGGGGGCGGTCAGCCGGACCGGCAGCGTCCGGTGGCCGTTCATGATGAAGGTGGGCAACGGCTGCAGGTCGGCGACCGGCACCGCCAGCGCGATGTCGGGAAAGCGCTCGAACAGCGAGGAGAGACCGGTGGTCGCGACCGCCCGGGCCACCCCGGCGCCGAGGCAGTAGTGCGGTCCGTGGCCGAAGGAGAGGTGTTCCTTGTCGGCGCGCTTCAGGTCGAAGCGGTCGGAGTCGTCGCCGTGCAGGGCGGGGTCGCGACCCACCGCGCTGTAGTTGATCAGGATGGGATCGCCCTGCGGGATCGTCACGCCGTCCAGCTCGATGTCCTCGACGGCGTACCGCAGCGGCAGGTGCGCCAGCGGGGACTCGACCCGCAGCGTCTCGTCGATGACGTCGTTCCAGGTGGCCTCGCCGGACAGCACGAGATCCCGCTGCTCCGGGTTGCTGAGCAGGGCCGTGATGGCGTTGTCGAAGAAGTTGATGGTGGTCTCGGAGCCGGCGCCGAGGATGGCGAAGATGGTGTCCGTCAACTCCTCCTCGCTGAGCCGGGAACCGTCCTCGTCACGCGCGGCGATGAGGTCGCTGGTGATGTCCTCACCCGGGCTCTCCCGTTTGGTGGCGATGAGATCGGCCATCGCGCCGCGCCAGCCGGCCAGCACGGCCTGCGCCTGCTCCGGGGTGACGGTGGTGTCGACCATCATGTCGATCACCTTCGCCGTCTTGGCGCGAGCCTCCTCGGACATGCCGATGAGGTCGGCCACCAGGCGGGCCGGCAGCGGGTACGCGAACCGCTCACGCAGGTCCACCACCTCACCGGGGGCGGCGGCGGCCAGACCGTCGAGAAGCTCCTCAGTGATCTTGGCGATCCACGGCCGGATCGCCTCCGTACGCCTCGGGGTGAACGCCTTGCCGACCAGCTTGCGCAGCCGCACATGGTCCTTGCCGTACGCGGTGACCATGTTGTCCATCGCGATCCAGCTGATCATTTCCCAGTCCGGCGGGATCTCGCCGTTGATGAACGCCGGCCAGTGGTTGCGGGCGCTCTTCGTCACCCGCGGATCGGTGAGCAGTTGCTTGATCACCGCATAGCTGTTGATCGACCACGCCACCACGCCGCCGGGCAGAACCACCTGAGTAGCGGCGCCCTGCGAACGCAGCTTCGCGGCCTCACCGTGGATATCTTTTCCGGTGGTGTCCAGAGAAAACGGGCAACTGTCCATGGATGACTCCCAGTTTCGGCGGAGTGTTTCGGCCACGCGCCGGTCCGCCCGGCGAAGCCGATGTGCCCGTTCCGTGGGGCGCAGCGGATCGACCGGTGGCGTTGCACGAGCGTGTCATCAGCCGATCCGGCCATGCATCTCTCGGTGTGCGCACTCGGTGGCGGCCTGCGAGAACGCCCATGTCAGGTGCGGCGAGGGCAGCCGAGGTCGGGGCGCGAAGACCCGGCTGGCGACGGCGTCGTGTTCCTCGCCGGCATGCTCGGTGACGAGTCGCCCGCCGACGGGGAAGCGCTGGCGTTCCCGCCAGGCCGGAGCGCGGCTCGATGCCGCGCTCCTCTGCGGTGTCGGCCACTACAGTGGCCAACATGTCCGTACGTCCGCCTCTTGCCGAACAGTTCGATCTGCGCCCGCATCCCGAAGGCGGCTGGTTCAGGGAAACTTATCGGTCCGCTGTCACGTTCGAGCCCGATGGCTACCCGGGCAGCCGTGCCGCCGCGACGGCGATCCTCTTTCTGCTCGAGCCGGGTGACTCGTCGGCCTGGCACACCGTGCGGTCGGACGAGATCTGGTTCTGGCACTCGGGCGGGCCGCTGGCGCTGACAGTCGGTAGGGACAGTCGGCCGACGATCCTGAGTGCCGAGTGCCCGCAGATCCTGGTTCCGGCGGGCGAGTGGCAGTCCGCGAAACCGGCGGGCGACGAGCACGTCCTCGTCAGTTGTGTGGTGAGTCCAGGCTTCGATTTCGCCGACTTCACCATGCCGTGAGCACGCCCCCTGGCCTCCCCTCCTGCGCCGGGAGGGCAGCGCGGCGACACCGCCACGCCCCTTCGTTCAGTCGCTGACCCTGCTGCGGGACTGGTAGACCAGATCCTGGTACTCGGGATGCCGGTCGATCCATCCCGCGATGAACGGGCAGGTGGCCAGGACGAGCAGATGCGCGGCACGGGCTTCGTCCAGGGCCGTGCGGGCCAGTGCCGACCCGACCCCCTTGCCCTCGTATTCCGGCGAGACCTCGGTGTGCACGAACGCGACGAGTTCCGCGGTGCGGATGTACTGTGCGACGCCGGCGACCCTGGACTCCCCGTCGACCCGGGCCTCGTACCGGTTGGCCTCGGGAGCGTCCGTCACTTCCACCATCTCGTGTCCTCCATACGGCGCGCCGGAATCGACCTTGTCCGCGTACTCGTGAACGTCACAGTTGTCGGTCCTCACCTAACAGGGCCACGGTGCCACCGGAGGGGATCATCCTCCAGCACGGAGCGGTCCCAGTTCCCGAGGTCCGCAGCGGCCTCGTAGGTGGTGCGGAGGAACTCGGCGACCGCGCGGTCGGGGTCCGGTGCGGCGCGGGCGGCCTCGTAGGGCAGGAGGAACTGCTGGAACTCGGAACTGTAGTAGGCGCCTTCGGGACCGATCTGCCGCTCGGCGAACCCGTCGGGTGCGGGGTAGGCGTACGAGTAGAAGGGGCCTTCCTCGCCGCCGCCGGGCCAGAACCCGCAGCTGGACAGTTCGCGGGAGTAGCCCTCGACCATCACCCAGTCCCCGCAGTTGGGCACACCCCCGGGGTGTGGCGGGGCCGACCGGCCGGAGAAGCGGGTGCAGGCGAGGTCCATCCCGCCCCAGAAGAAGTGCACCGGACTGACCTTGCCCACGAAATGCGACCGGAACTCGCCGATGACCCGATTCGCCTGCAACAGCTGACGCCAGAACAGGGCGGCCGCGTCGCCGTCGTAGGAGGCGTGGTCGTGGTCCTCAGCGAACGGGATCGCCGGGTCGACCTCGTTGGGGTACGGCCGGATCGGTGCCTCGATCCCGAGTTCGTCGAGCATGGCCATGACCCGCGAGTAGAACTCGGCGACCGGCATCGGCCGGAGTGCGAGGCTCCGCGCGCCGCCGTCGCTGGTGCGAACGTCGAGCCGATGGCCGATGAAGTCGAACTCGATCTCGAAGGCTCCCGTGCCGTACGGGATGGCGGACGTCGTCAACCCGCGCGGGCTCACGTACAGGGTCACCTGCCACCAGTGGTTGAGGAACGGAGCGTGTGCCATGCGGATCTTGCCCACGATCTGGGTCCACATGTGCACTGTGTCGCGGGTGGCGGTCCAGTCCGAGACCCGCAGGCTCGGCCAGGTCGTCGTTGCCGGGCTCGTCATCACTACTCACATCCTTGGCGCTGTCACGAGAGGGTGACAGAGGTGTTGTCGTGGACCGGTCGCCGCGTCAGCGGTACTCGGGGTTGGCGGCGTCCGGATGAGCTCCTGCCTCCCAGGCCGTGCGCTGGTTGCCGTAGGCCGGGAAGCCACCAGCGCTGCGCATCATCGACGCGAGGTGGAGCAGGTTGTAGGTCATGAACGCGGTATTACGGTTGGTGAAGTCGTTCTCCGGCCCGCCGGAGCCCTCGTCGAGGTAGGACGGGCCGGGGCCGACCTCGCCGAGCCAGCCAGCGTCCGCCTGCGGCGGGACGGTGAAGCCGATGTGCTGCAAGCTGTAGAGAATGCTCATCGCGCAGTGCTTCAGGCCATCCTCGTTGCCCGTGAGCAGGCAGCCTCCGACACGCCCGTAGTAAGCGTACTGGCCCTGCTCGTTGAGCACGCCGGAGTAGCCGTAGAGCCGCTCGATCACCCGACGGGTCACCGAACTGTTGTCGCCGAGCCAGATCGGCCCGGCGATGACCAGGATGTCGGCGGCGAGTACCCGGGTCAGCAACGCGGGCCATTCGTCGGTGTCCCACCCGTGCTCGGTCATATCGGGTCGGACGCCGGTGGCGATGTCGTGGTCGACCGCGCGGATCTGGTCCACGGCGACCCCGTTCGCCTCCATGATCGCCACACTGCGATCGATCAGCCCCTGGGTGTGGCTACGCCCGGCGGAACGGTTGAGGGTGCAGTTGATGTACATCGCTCGCAACCCGGTGAAGTCGGGCTTCTCGATCACCGACGCGGTCATGGGCGGGGCCTTCCTGGTTGTCGGTCGCGCCCCCGGCCGGCCCGGTCCGCTCAACGAGCGTCGCACCCTGGCAGGGTCCGACGACGCACCGTCCAGCTCCCGAGCGCCTCCGCGCTGAGCGTCCCTGCGGCCGCCGCGATCGGCACGGGTGTGACGCGCCGATCGTGCGGTGACCACCCCAGTATTCGGCGCTCACCGGCGAGCGAACAGTGACACCACGTCACAGGCGATCGTGACACCACGCCACTGGCGCGTGCCGGATCACGATCTGAACCCCGACCGGCCGAGCGGTCGGGGGCCCATCAGGCGCGGGCCTGCGTGGGCTCGGGCCGCAACGCATCGCGTTGACCCGGCAGCACCCCGTAGTTAGCGTTAACAAGTCCGTCCAGTCTGGAGACAAACGTAACCGGCCAAGGAGGATCAATTGAGACTGCGACAGCCAAGACCACGTCTCGGGCGGAGTCGGAAGGGCAGAGGTGTCGCGGTCCTGGCACTGGGTGCGCTTCTTTCGGTCTCGATCGCGGCAACGCCCTCGTACGCCGCCGAGGAGCAACTCGCCCAAGGCCTGGTGCACCACTTCGCCCTCGACGAGACCAGTGGGACGACGTTGGTCAACTCGGGTAGCGCGGGTGCGGCGGCGAACGCCACGCTCGTCAATCCCGAGAAGGCGGCCCTGACCGGCGAAGGAGTCAGGTTCAACCCCGACTCCTACGAAAGCGCCCTCGACGGCGCATACGTGGCGCTGCCGAACGACATCACCGCCGGCATGTCCAACCTCACCGTGGACTACGACGTGTGGGTCGACCCGGCGAACGTCGGCGAGCACCAGATGTGGGGCTTCGGCCGTAAGTCCGGCTCGTGTGACGCCGACACCGGCGCCGAGGGCTCCATCTTCGCGTCGAACACCCAGCGCTTCCGCGTCGCGGTGGGTCCGACGAACCTCCAACAGAGCCGGGTCCGCATGCTCGAGAGAGCGTGGACCCATGTCACCTACACCCAGTCACTGAACTCGGATGGGACGAGCTGGACCGGCAGGGTCTACCTCGACGGTGTGCTGCACGCGACGTCAACGAACCTGACGACGGCGCCGTCGGTGAACGCCGCGGGGACCAACTGCAACTTCCTCGGACGCTCGCAGACAGCGGGCCACTACTCGTTCCGCGGAACGATCCGGGACTTCCGGGTGTACGACCGGGCCGTGAGTCTCGACGAGACACTCCTCCTGGCAGAGAAGACGGTCTCCGACGGCGTTCGCGCCGACGCCGCGGCCATCGACCTCGGCCGCACCAGTGCGGTCGTACGCGACCTCGTTCTGCCCAAGGTCGGCTCCGTGGCGGGCTCGGCCATCACCTGGACGAGTTCCGACCCGTCCGTCGTCGAGGTCAACACCCCGCCGGCCGTCGCCAGCGCCCGCAAGGTAGCGGTGACCGGCAGGATCACCCGGCCCGCACAGGGACAGGCCGACGCGACAGCCACGCTGACGGCGACTGTCCGCAAGGGCGCGCAGGAGGTCACCACACGGGAGATCCCCGTGGTGGTGAAGGCCGAGTTCGACGATGCGCAGGCTGTCGACCGTGACGCCTTCGATCTGACAGTGGACGGCGCCGACGGCGTACGCGGAAACCTCGACCTCGCCGCCAAGGGAGAGTTCGGATCCACTATCACCTGGAGGTCGACCACCGGCCTCGTCACCCCGATGGGCGTGGTCAGCCGCCCCGCCTTCGGCCGTGCGGACGTTGCCGCGACCCTGACGGCGACGATCACCAAGGGTAAGGCCTGGCAGAAGAAGTCGTTCCCGGTGACCATCACCGCCATGCCGCGTTCGGAGGAGTACGAGCGGTACTTCATGGGGTACTTCAAGGGAGAGGGGATCGCCGACGGCGAGCAGATCATGTTCGCCACTTCCAACGGAAACACCGCTCTGGACTGGACCGGTCTGACCGGAGGTCGGCCGTCACTCATCTCCCAGCTGGGCGACCAGGGGCTTCGTGACCCCCACATCGTCCGCTCCCCCGACGGCGACACGTTCTACATGATCGCCACCGACCTGAACTGGTACGACCAGGGCGGGTACGCCATCAACGACACTCAGTACATTGAGGTGTTCGAGTCGCACGATCTGGTGAACTGGACCCCTCAGCGGCACGTGAAGGTGGCGCCCGACAATGCGGGCAACGCCTTCGCACCAGAGTCGCTGTGGGTCGAAGAGCTCGGCGCCTACGTCGTGTTCTGGGCCCAGTCGCTGTGGAACGACCCCGTGAACCGCACCGGTCAGGGGAACGCGCAGATGTGGTACGCCACGACGCGGGACTTCAAGACGTTCTCCTCTCCCCAGGTCTGGCAAGATCCGGCCCCGCTGTCGCGGATCGACACGACCGCGATCCGCGTCGGCGACCACTACTACCGGGTGACCAAGAACGAGGCCGGCAACCAGGGCTCGGACATCTTCTCGGAGAAGCACACCGACTTCCTGGACAGCAACATCGCCAACTGGACGTTGGTCGCGCCTGCTCTGGGGCGCACGACGTGGGTCGCCAACCAGGGGTACGAGGGACCGGTCATCTTCAAGGCCAACCCCGGTGACACCGCCTGCCCCGGCCAGTTCTACCTCTGGGGTGACCGGTACACGAACGGTGGTGGGTACCAGGCCGCGTGTCACGAGAACATCGAGGCTCCTACCTGGAACGCCAAGACGATCACGATGACCAACGCGGGTGTCGTCCGCCCCCGGCACGGCACCGTGATCCCGCTGACCGTCCGCGAGTGGAACGACATCCGCGGAATCCCGAACAGCGACGTCACCACCACCACAGAGGTGGCTGTCGAGCCGTACGTGAGCGGGGCCCAGACGACCACTGCCACCGTGACGGTCACGGCAGCTGACGGGTTCGAGACCGGCGGTCAGGTACGGATCAGCATCGGCTCGTGGTCGAAGCTCGCCCACCTGAGCGACGGTGCGGCGACCGTCACGCTGCCGACGGGTCTGCCCGCGGGTGCCCGGACGGTCAAAGCCGAGTACGTCGGCTTCGACTATCTGAAGGCGTCGGAAGGTACGGCGTCGTTCGAGGTGCCCTCCGGCCCGGCCGCCGTCAAGGTCAAGGCGAAAGCCACGCCGGCGTCCGTTGTCCGCGGGGACACGTTCACACTGAACGTGACTGTCGGGCCGGCGGGCGGACCGAAGCAGCACGCTCCGACCCCGACCGGCGAGGTCACCGTCACCTTCGGCGGCGCCGTGCACGTCGTGCCACTGGCGCACGGCAAGGCCGTCGTCGAACTGCAGACCGCCGACCTGCGGCCCGGGGCCTACCAGGTCCACGTCGCCTACTCCGGCAACCCGACGTATCAGCCCTACGCCGCCGATTACCAGAAGTTGACGGTACGGAAGCAGTAGGCACCCCGACGAGACGCGCCACAGTAGTGGGCGGGCGAGATCGATCTCGCCCGCCCACTGCCCGTGGGCCTGTGTCTCAGATGGCGGACCTTCGGCCGACCTCAGCCCGCTGACTCACGACCCTGGTGGGGAGCCCGTGCAGTCGGGTGCGCACCACCAGGTCGTGCAGGGCGTTCACGGCTGCCGGATCTGCGCGTTCGGGCAACACCGAGGTGTCCCGGGCCGTCTCCAGCTCGGTGCGCAGCCACGACACGTCGGTGGCGAGCCGCCCTGCAACGCCCGCGGAGGGCGGGCCATGCTCGGCTTCCCGTTTGGCGGCAATGAGATCCGGTACGTACGACAACCTCGATCGGTTGGCAACCACCCTGCTGCGAGTTCAGCGGCGTCACGGGTCAGGAAGAGCCTGTGGCAAGTCCGAACTCTTCGGCGACAAGGCCCAAGGACCGTACGCGGTCGGCGGGGTCGTGGATCAACGAGGTGAGCATCAACTCGTCGGCCTGGGTTCGCCTCTGCAGCGCTGTCAGACCTTCGCGCACCATGTCGGGCGCCCCGTGGATGACGTTGCCCAGCCAGCTTTTGACGAACTCCTTCTCCTCCGGCGCGTAAGGGCGGTGCTCCGCCTCGTCCGGGCGGGGAAGGGCGGCCTGCTTTCCCTGCCGCGCAAGCATCATCATCAGCGCACCCGGCCGAGCCAGGCGTTCGGCTTCGGGTGCGGTCGGGGCGCAGGTGACGTTCACGGAGACCATCACGTGTGGTGCGGCCAGGGCGGCGGACGGCCGGAAGGTTCTCCGGTACTCGTCGACGGCCCGCAGGGACTGCACGGGATTGATGTGGAAGGCAGCCGCGAATGGCAGGCCGAGGCGTGCCGCCACCTCTGCACCCGTGGCTCCCGAGCCAAGTGTCCAGACGGGAAGGTTGGGCGCCGCCGGCACCACGTGCACGTTGTCACGCCGGTAAGGATGGTTCTCTGGGAAGGCGTTGCGAAGGAAGCCCAGAAGCTCCTCGACGTCGTCGCCGAAAGTGCTGCCATCCGAGCCCTCGCCGCTGCGACGCAGCGCCTGCATGACCGACGGCAGACCACCGGGACTTCGGCCGACCCCCAGGTCGATGCGGCCGGGATGGAAGGCGTTCAGGACGCCGAACTGCTCGGCCACGATCAGTGGTGCGTGGTTGGTGAGCATGACCCCTCCCGACCCCAGCCTGATGAAGCGGGTCGCGGCACCGAGGTGGGCGAGGAGGACGGCAGGGGCCGGGCTGCTTGAGGCGGGAAAGCTGTGGTGTTCGGCGACCCAGAAGCGCCGATAGCCCCAACGCTCGGCGGCCTGCGCCAGGGTCCTGGTCTGGTGGAGCGCGTCGGCCGGCTGGCTCCCGGTGCCCCTGATGACCAGATCGAGAATCGACAGCGGTGCCGGACTCGTCCCGTGCCGCCCGTCCGGGGCCGCGCCTGTCGGCAGATTGGTGCCACGTCCTTGTTCCATCGCCACTCCCCTGACCTCGAACCGAAACGAACGTGGGGCCTACTGAGGCACCATCGTCAGACCAACGTCTCGCCACCATCGACGGCCAGCGTGGTGCCGGTCGTGAAGGTGCTCGTGAGGGCATAGAGGACCGCGCGGACGACGTCGTCCGGGTCGCCCACCCGACCGGCCGGGTTGCGGGCCGCCCGACTCGCGAAGAGCTCTTCCTTCTGCTCCTCGCCGAGCGCGTCGTAGGCACCGCTGTCGATGGTGCCCGGCGAGACCGCGTTCACCCGCAGCGGTGCGAGTTCCACGGCCAGGGCCCGGGTGACCGCGTCGACGCCACCGTTGGTGGCTGCGACCGCCAGCATGCCCGGCACCGGCTTGCGGGCTGTCGCGCCCGAGAAGAAGACGAAGCTGCCGTCCTGCGGCATGCGCGGCGCGAGGTGTTTGGCCAGCAGGATCGGGCCGAGCACCTTGGTCGACAGAGACTGCAGCACGGCGGCCGGCTGCAGCTCGCTCAGACGTCCGCGAGCCCGGGCCGATGCTGTCGACACGACATGGTCGACGCGACCCAACCGTTGCGCGAGCGCCGCCACGCTCGCCTCATCCGTGACGTCGGCGGATTCCACGGTCAGCTCCTCGCCGTACGCGTCCGCCAGGGCGTCACGGTTGCGGGAGGCGACGATCACTGTGGCGCCGGAGGCGCGTACGGCGGTGACGATCGCACCGGCAATGCCGCCGCTCCGGCCAATCACCAGGACTGTTCGGTTCTGCAGTTCAGTGGGCATAACTCAGCTCCTCTTCGGGATTCAGGCGGACGCCATCGAGGGTCGCCAGGCGGAGTTGATCAGCGGTTGACGACGGTGGCCTGGGCTCGCGCCTCGTCGATGACGCGATTGAGAGTGGTGAGGTCCTGGGGTCCGTCGTGACGCCGGCCGTTGACGAAGAACGTGGGAGTGCCGGCCACACCGCTGCGGTCGGCCGAATCGATGTCGCGCTGAACCCGGGCCTCGTGCCGGTGGCGGGCCAGGTCGTCGCGGAACTGGTCGAGGTCGAGGCCGAGCTGCTCGGCGTACCCGGTCAGGTCGTCAGGGGTGAGTCGGTCCTGGCGGTCGAGCAGCAGGGTGTGCATTGGCCAGAAGGCACCCTGGTCCCCGGCGGCCTCGGCGGCTTCGGCGGCTGTCTGCGCGTACGGATGGACGTCCGGCAGCGGCAGATGCCGCCACACGTACCGCACGTCGGTGTTCGCGATGAGCAACTCCTGGGCGGTGGGCCCGACCATCGCGGTCCAGGGGCATTCGAAGTCGCCGTACTCGACGACGGTGACGGCGGCGGTGGGAGGGCCTTGGATGTGGTCGCGGTTGTCGTCCACCGGCTCGGCCAGGTCGACCAGCCGCCCCGCGGTGCCGAGCAACGCCCGAGCCCGTACTCCCTCCGGAAGGGTCTCGATGACGCGGTAGACGGCGAAGCTCAGCAGAGCCGCACCGGCCGCTGCCGCAAGGATCCCGATTTTTGCCTGGTCGAGCGCATCACCGGTGAAGGCCAGGTTCGCGATCAACAGCGATACGGTGAAGCCGATCCCGGCGATCGTGCCGCTCTCCAGGACCGCGCCCCAACCAACGGGTGGGCGCAGCGAGCCTCCGCTGAGGCGTTCCGCCAGCCAGGAGGTGAGGACGACGGCAGCCGGCTTGCCCACGACGTAGGCGAGGACGACGCCGATCGTGATCGGCGATCGGAGGGCCTGGCGCAGCGAGTCACCGTCGATGACGATGCCCGCGTTGGCCAGCGCGAACAGCGGGACGATCCCGTAGCTGGTCGCGGCGTGCAGGGTATGGCGCATCCGGGAGTTGGCCGACAGCGCACCAGCCAGACCCCGGGTGGCCACGGCCGCCAGCTTCGCCGACGGCTGCTCCCGGAACAGCCGGACCAGCCTGGTCGCCTCCTGAAGCTCGGTGCGGCTGGGCGTGTATGCCGTCGTGGCCAGCCCTGCGGCCAGCCCAGCGACCACCGGGTCGACGCCGGCCGAGAGCAGCCCAGCCCAGGTCAGGACGGTACCCAGCGCGAAACTCCAGCCTCGGAGCCGGTGCGGCAGGCGGCGGCCTGCCAGCAGGCCGGCGTAGGCCACCACGGCCACCGCCATGCCCGGCACCGCGATGTGCTCGCTGTAGGCGAGGGCGATCACGATCAGGGCAACCAGGTCGTCGACGACGAACACGGTCAGGACGAAGGTTCGGATTCGCTCCGGCGCGTGTGCCGCGATCAGCGAGAAGGCTCCCAGCGCGAGCGCTGTGTCGGTGGACATCGCGATGCCCCATCCCACGGCACCGGCTCCCCCGTGGTTCACGATCAGATAGATGCTGACCGGAATCACCATCCCCGCCGCGCCGGCGAGCACCGGGAGGGCCAGGCGACGTCGCTCGCGCAGGTCACCCAGATCGAACTCCTGGCGCGCTTCGAGGCCGACGACGAGGAAGAACAACGTCATCAACCCGCTGTTGACCCAGGTGCGTAGGTCGAGGTGCGCCGCCCATGGGCCGAGCTGGACGGTCAGGACCCAGGACCAGAGGCCGTCGTAGTCGAGCGAGGGCAGGTTCGCCCAGACGAGGGCGACGGCGATGGCGGCGACGAGGAGCGTGGCGCCGGCGGATCGGATACGCGGAGGCCCGCGGCGGGCCGTCGTCCCGATGGGCGTCATCACCGTGGACGTCATCGAGTCGGACTTGATCGCTTGTCGCACCTGCCGCATCGCTTTCCTCGTGACCGGTCCGGTCGGGTGAGAGCCTTGCCGTTCGCTTGCGCACGGCCACCGGCCAGCCCCTGGCTCGGCGTGCCGGCATCGTCAGGCGGAGAGAACCGCTGATCTCAGGGAACTCATCGCGTGGAAGGCTCGCGACTTGACCGTTCCGATCGGCACGCGAAGGAGGTCGGCGGCATCGCCTGCGGTGCGGCTCTGGAGGTAGACCTCCTCGAACGCTCTACGGCGCTCGGGGCTCAGCTTGCGGAACGCGTCCAACATGGACTCGCGGGCCACCACGAAGTCCATCGGGTCCGCCGGCGAGGAATAGTTCTGCAATTCGCGTTCGCCCTGGAACTCCTGGGGCCGCCGTACGCGCTTGCGCGCCTCGTCCGCCGACACGTTGCGAGCGATCGTGAAGAGCCATGGCTGGATGTGGTCCTCGTCGGCGGGGACGTCGCCGATGTGCCGCCAGACCTTCAACATCGTCTCCTGCAGGAGGTCTTCGACGATCTGCGGCCGGTAGGTGTTGATTCGTTTGAGATACCGGAGCAGGACGCCGGAGCGTTCCTCGAAGATCTGCCGCAACTTGTCCACGTCGTCGAGGCGTGGAGCATGACTGGTCATCAAGAACTCCTGGACCGCGTGGTCGCCTTCCCTCTGTCGGGCATGGCCATGGACAGCCGGCGGCCGAGGAAGTCGCGGATGATCGTGGCAACCTCCTCGCCGGCGCTTTCGAGCAGGAAATGCCCGCCGTCGAGCAGGTGGATCTCGGCGTCGGTGGCGTCGGTGGCGAAGGCCCGCGCACCGTCCGGGCCGAAGATCTCGTCGCCACGGCCCCACACCGCCAGCACCGGTACGCCACTGCTGCGCAGGTACTCGTGCAGACGAGGGTAGAGCGGCGGGTTGGTGGCGTAGTCGCGGAACAGGGCAAGCTGGATGTCGTCGTTGCCGGGCCGGCTCAGCAGGGCGTAGTCGTGATGCCAGGTGTCCGGGCTGATCAGGGTCTCGTCGGGCGTGCCGGTGAGGTACTGCCAGCGGGTCACGTCCAGGGTGAGCGCCGCACGGATGGCGGACTCGGTCTCCGGGGTCTGCTCCTTCTGGTAGTTCCACACCGTCTGCCAGAAGCTGTCGACGAAACCCTCCTCGTACCCGTTGCCGTTCTGCGTGATGATCGCCGTGATCGCCTCGGGGTCGCGCAGGGCCAGCCGGAATCCGACGGGTGCTCCGTAGTCCTGTACGTAGATGGCGTACCGCTCGATGCCGAGCTGCTTCAGCAGGTCGGCGGTGAGGTCGGTCAACGCGTCGAAGGTGTAGCCGAACTCGTCGGCTGCGGGAGCGTCCGACAGCCCGAACCCGAGGTGGTCGGGCGCGATGACGTGATACTGATCGGCCAGCGCCGGGATCAGGTTGCGGAACATGAACGACGACGTCGGGAACCCGTGCAGGAGGACCACGGTCGGCGCGTCGGTCGGGCCGGCCTCCCGGTAGAACAGTTGACGCCCTGCTACTGAGGCATACCGGTGGTGAACGTTCGGCACGACTCCCCCTCCTTCACTGCGGTGAACCGTCAGGACGGTCTTCGACCTGTACGGTTGCGAGCTTGGCTCGGCGAGAAAGGGCTTCGCCTCCGAATCAACCCCGGGCCGACCCCCGGCCTTGGCCCCGGGGGTGTTGGGCGATACGTCAATCAACAACGAGGCTCGCCGTACCTTTTAGGCAATATTGTCCCGTTCACGGGCTTCCCCGGGGAAGATTGCCAACGTCCGGGGGTGCAACCGGTGGCGGACCCCTGACTCGATCCGGCTGACGGCGCGCAGGATTGCCCGATGGACGTTGACCCAGACGCCGAGGGCCCACCGGCAAGCCCTCGGCCGCCGCTCGACGGGCCTGACGAGAACCGGCTCGAGGAGCTGAGGCGGCGTACGGCCGCCGGTTACGGCGGTGGGGTACGCATCGTCGGAAGGCGCGGCATCCGCAGCTCAGCTGCCTTGGACCAGCTGATCGACCAGGCTGCCAACTTCCGCGTGCTTCGGATTCGGCCGGTCGCTGCCGAGCAGGGGATCCCCTTCGCAGCGCTGCATCTGCTCTGTGGTGAGCTGCTTGAGGGCTGCGCGTTCCTTCCGAGCGCTCATCTCGCGACACTGAAGGCCGCGTTCGGCCTGATCGACGAGCCCAGGCCCTGTGTTGACGTGGTCGCGCCCGCTGTGCTCGAGTTGCTCAGCGGCATCGCCCAGGTGCAGCCCGTCTGCGCCGCCGTCGACGACGCCCACTGGCTGGATGAGCCCACCGCCGAGGTTCTGGCCTTCGTCGCCGCCCACGCAACCCAGCGAGCCCTGATGATCGTGCTCGCCGGCTTGCATACGCCGCAGCTCGACCCATTCGAGCAGTTCCCGGTGATCCACGTGCGGCCGATCGATCGCAGCGAGCTCCGCGGTCAGCTCGGGGCCGTCTGGCCGGATCTCGTCGACGAGGTCGTGGCCGAACGCATGCTGGCAGAATCCGGCGGAGAGATGTGCGTGCTGGTGGAGTCGCTGCGGGGCTACTCGGCGGCGGAGCTGGCCGGCGGATTCGCGATCCCCGGCCCACGTCGCGCCCGTTCGTGCTCGCACGCGGGCGACTGTCCGAGCGGTATCGGTCAGCTCACCCCGGTGTCGCGGCGGCTTCTGCTCGCCGCGGCGGCCGACCCGACCGGTGACGTCCCGCTCTTCGAGCGCATGGCCGCCGAGCTGGGCGCCGACCCGGAGATCCTCGTCACGGCCCATCTGGTCGAGGTCGGCGATCATGTCACCTTCGCCTGCGCAGAGCTGAGATCGGTCAGCTACCACTCGGCTGTGCCCGCCGAACGGCGACTGATCCACCGCAAGCTCGCCGAGAACACGATCGGCGATCCGACCCGGCGGTTGTGGCACCTCGGCCTGGCGGCCACCGCCCGCGACGACGTTCTCGCCGATGACCTCGCGACCCACGCCGGCCTGGCGCAGACCCGAGGTGGCACAGCGGCCCGTGCCGCATTCCTCGAGAGGGCCGCCCTGCTCACCAGCGAGCCGGCCGGGCGCGCCGACCGCGCGCTCGCGGCGTCGGCTGCGATGTACGACCACGGCGACCTGGCCGGTGCCCAGCGGCTCCTGGCCACCGTTGCGCCGGAGTCGCAGGACGCCGTCCGCGCCGCTCGGTGGAAATGGCACCGAGCTCGGATCCAGACCGCCGTGTGCTCCGGTGAGGAGCCCACACGCCAACTGCTGGAGGCCGCCCGGCGACTGTGGCCACTCGACCCGGCCGACGCACGGGAGGCATACCTCGATGCCCTCCTCGCGGCGACGCTCGCCAGCGGGCCCACGGATCGCGCGCTGCTGCTCGTCACGGCGACCGAGGCCCGCGCCGCTGTGTGCGAAGAAGGCCGCCGACCGGCCGACCAGCTTCTGTTCGGGCTGGCCACACGGGCACTCGACGGCTACGCCCGCTCGGTCGCCCCGCTGCGGGCAGCAATCTCGGCATTCCGGGAGCCCTCTCTCGACCCCCGGGCGGCACGGTGGCTCGGCCTCGCGGGTCTGCTCGCCGCAGACGTGTGGGACAGCCAGGCATGGCGAGACCTGGCTCAGCGTTACCTCGCGACCGGACGAGGCCCAAGACCCGACGACCTGCTCTCGCAGATTCCCCTGAAGGCTCGCGGTCACGACAGCGGGACCGCCGAGGTGCTCGCGGCCGCGGCGCTGCACAACGCGGGAGGGCGCTACGGCCTGGCCGTCGGGGCGGCCCGCACGGCGCTGCGGTCGGAGCATCCCGGCGTCACGGGTGGGGCGCTGATCGAGCTGGTCGAGGCGGCGGTCCGCTCGGGCGACGAGAGTCTGGCCGTTGAGGCCGCGGCCCAACTTTCGCGGCGCACCACCCCGGCGGGGAGCGACTGGGCGATGGGCGTCCAGGCAACTGCCGACGCGCTACTCGCCAACGAGCAGAACGCGGAGGCGTCCTACCGGGAGGCCATCGAGCGGCTCGGTCGCACCGGCCTGCCCGATCGGCTGGCACGGGCCGAACTGCTCTACGGCGAATGGTTGCGTCGGCGTAACCGCCGCGTCGAAGCGCGGGCTCAGCTTCGCGCGGCAAGCGGGCGTTTCGGCGAGGTCGGCGCCGTTGCCTTCGTCGAGCGGGCCCGCCGGGAACTGCACGCGACCGGGGAAAACACGCGTCAGCAGACCGGCGGGGCTCGACGGCAGCTGACCCCGCAGGAGACCCAGGTCGCCTCGCTGGCTCGGGCCGGATCGAGCAATGCCGAGATCGCCGCACAGTTGGCCATCAGCACCCGTACGGTCGAGTACCACCTGTACAAGGCCTTCGCCAAACTCGGCATCAGGTCCCGCGCGAAGCTGTAGCAGCTTCGGGATCTGCAGCGGTCATGCGTCCTTTCCGTCGCGATACGCCTCCAGCAGCCGCAGCCACACCTCACTGACCGTCGGAAATGACGGCACGGCATGCCACAGCCGGCTGATGGGCACCTGCCCGGCCACGGCGACCGTGGCCGAGTGGAGCAGTTCGGCGACTCCGAGCCCCACGAAGGTCACGCCGAGGATGTGCTCGGTTACGCTGTCGACGACCATGCGTGCACGGCCCTCATAGTCGTCCGCGAACAGACGAGCGCCAGCGACGGTTGCCGCCATGTCGACGTCGACGACCCGCACGTCATGGCCATTGCGGCGCGCCTGGTCGGCGGCGAGCCCGACCGCCGCAACCTCGGGATCGGTGAAAATGACCTGCGGTAGGGCGTGCACGTCAGCCGTAGCCGCGTGCGGACCCCAGGCTGAGGTGTCCAGGGCCCTACCTGCGGCAACGGACGCGATGGCGTCGCCGACGACGCGGGCCTGGTACTTGCCCTGGTGGGTCAACAGTGCGCGGTGGTTGACGTCACCGATCGCGTACAGCCAACCGCCCTCGACGCCGTGGACCCGGCAGGTGTCGTCCACGTCGAGCCAGGACCCCGACCTGAGCCCCACCGTCTCAAGACCGATGTCACCGGTGAGCGGGACGCGTCCGACGGCAACGAGCACCTCGTCCGCTTCCACCTCGGCTCCATCGTCGAGCACCAGCGTCACGGGACCGGTAGGTGACGGCCGGCGCATCGACATCACGGTCGCACCTTGTCGGACGTCGACCCCCGCCTTCCGCAGAGCCGCGCCGACCATCTCGCCGGCGAAGGATTCGAGCCGCGGTAGGAGACGCGGCTCCCGCGCCAACAACGTCACCGCAGACCCCAGACCTTGCCAGGCGGTGGCCATCTCCACACCGACCGCGCCACCGCCGATGATGGCCAAGCGCGCGGGAACGGCCGATGTGTCGGTGGCGGTCCGGTTCGTCCAGACCAACGCCTCAGCGATACCCGGCATGTCCGGGATCGCCGCGCGGCTGCCGGTACAGACCACCACCGCGTGCCGGGCCGTCAGACCGACGATCTGCTCCTCCGGGGTCACGACGGCGACACGACGCGGACCGTCGACACGGCCGTGGCCACGAAACAGGTCGGCACCGATGTCCTTGACCCACCGCGCCTGCCCGGAGTCGTCCCAACCAGTGACCGAGAGGTCGCGGCGGCGGAACACACCGGCAGCGTCGACGGGCCCGGTGACGGCCTGCCGTGCACCGTCGAGCCGGCGAGCCTCGTCCACCGCCACGACCGGGCGAAGCATCGCCTTGCTCGGAATACACGCCCAGTAGGAACATTCACCGCCGACGAGTTCCCTCTCGACGATCGCCACGGTCAGGCCAGCTGCCGTGGCGCGAGCGGCGACGCTCTGTCCGACGGGACCACCGCCGATGACGATCACGTCGTAGGTCCCGCCCGCGGAACCCTCGAATTCGGAATTTCCCATCCTTCTCGCCTTTCGGGATCGCACAGTCGGGTCAGCTTCGGCCACTGTCGCAGTCGGCCCTGTCGAGCGAGTCCGTACTGACCCCGGACCAACCCCGGGGCTCCCGTCGGATGTCGCATTCGTGGCGGCCTGCCCCCGGATCCGCCCGAGCGCGATTCGGAGTGCCTCCTCGTGCAGGACGCGCAGTGACTCGTGCAGGGTGCCGTCGACACGGTGCGCCGCTTTCCGAGCGCTCTCGAGTGCCTTCAGTCGCAGAAGCATCTGCTGCGTGATCGTGTCGAGTTGCGGACGCACATCGGACTCCAGATTCGGCCGGCATCGTGGCCGAAGTTCCGGATGATCCCTCCACAGGGCGTGCAGCCGCCGCTGGAGCACCTTGTTGGCCTCGATCTGAGCCCGGAAGAAGCGACAGCTGAGCGACGGGTCGATCCCGATCTCCCGGGAACGCGCGACGACGTCCGCGAGCAGCCGCTCCTCCCGAGCTTCGTCGTTGATCGGGGTCGTGCTGCCGTACTTGGCGGCGGCGACCTTGTCACCGAGCGCGAGCCGTTCCGCAGCGAGTGCCGTGAGCAGCGACTCCTGCTCGTTCACGTCTGACCACTCCATGACCGCTCTCACGTCGACTTCAGCGCCCGGTTCGACTGCCGGCCTGTGCCTACCGTCACGTTGCACGTCGCCTGCCGCCACAGCCCGCTGCACAACGGCACCCGGTCGACGCGATGCGCCGGTAAACCCCCGCAGGTTTGGTACAGGGCCCAGTCGGACACCGACCTCGCGGTTTGTCGCCGCCCCGATTTGGAAAGGATCTTGTCATGACCATTTGGAGCAGGCTCAAGGACCGGCGAAACAAGCAGATCCAGCAGCGGCGCCAGGAGGCGTACCTGCGTGCATCCGCAGGAGGAGCTACCCCGCAAGAGGCTCGTAAGGCTGCGGACCGGGCGGAGAACAGCGGGACGAACGCCGCCATCATGGGCGCAATCAACAGTTGACATCGCCGGACACGACGCGCAGCCCGAACGCGACGGGCTGCGCGTTTCATCTGTGTCGGCTGCGCTGATCGAGCGGAGAACGCACCCGCCGCGGCGTGGAACGCCACCACCCCCGGCGCGCAACGCGACCTGAACCTCGTCAGACGAGCCCACCCCTGTGATCTCTCACACCGGGAGAACTTCGCCCACGGCGCTTCGTATCTGTTGGTTGTGAGTGCTCAAATTCAACAGATCGAGGCCGGGGATCGGTACGAACGCCGGCGGCGCCCGACCCCGACAGTCCTCGTCGTGATGTGGTTCGCCGTCGGCGTGGACGCGATCGCGAACCTGATCCCCTTGCCTCTGGCAGGCTCGGTGGTGACCGTGGTGAGCCTGCTGATGGAGCTGACGTTCGCTCTGTCGCACGGCGCCGTGGCCTACCGATGGCGGGGGATTCTGGTCTTCCTTCTGCTGGCGCTGGTGGTCAGCAACGTCATCGAGGACATCGGCGTGCTGACCGGCGTGCCGTTCGGCCACTATCACTACACCGACGAGCTGGGTGCCAAGCTGATCGAGGTACCCGTGCTGATCGGGCCGGCCTACTTCGCCGTCGGTTACATGGCCTGGTCCCTCGCCACCATCCTGTTCCGCCCGGTTCACCGGGGCAGCCCTGTCGTCGCAGTCGTCGGCACGCCTCTCGTCGCCTCCTTCGCGATGGTGGCCTGGGATCTGGCCCTGGACCCGTCGTCGTCGACGCTGCGGGGACGCTGGGAGTGGGAGGACGGCGGTGGGTACTTCGGGGTGCCGCTCACGAACTTCCTGGGCTGGAGCCTGACCGTCTACGTCTTCTACCAGCTCTTCGCGCTGTACCTGCGGCGGTGGGGACCCGAGGCCGACAGTCTCGAACTGAGGCGCGGCGGCTACCTCTCGCTACCGATCGTCGCCTACGTCGTGGTAGCCGGCGACTACGTCGTCACCTGGCTGACCGGCGGGCACGACGGCGTACCAGCACACGTCATGGACGCCACCGGACACCTGTGGCGCTCGACGGACGTCTACGAAAGCTCGGCCCTTTCCGCCATCTACGGAATGGGCTTCCTTGCCCTGCTGGCCGCTCTCCGGCTGGCCGATCAGCGCCGCTCCTAGGCGGTCGCATGTCCAATAGAAGGAGTTCCACCTTGCGTGACTCTGCCCCTCCCCCGTCCTTCCTGCTCGTTCACGGCGGCTATCACACCGCGTCCGCCTGGCTGCCCGTACAAGGCATTCTCGACGCCCAGGGATGGAAGTCCGAGGCGATCAGCATGCCCAGCGCGGGCGAACAGCCCACAGCCGGCCTGTACGAGGACGCCGACGTGCTGGCCGCGAGGCTGCGGGAGATCGAAGGCCCGGTCGTGGTGGTCGGTCACTCCCACGCGGGCCTGACCATCACTCAGCTCGGCGATGACCACCCGAACCTCGTCCGTCTGATCTACGTCGCCGCCTTCATGCCGGCCGAAGGGGTTTCCGCAGCGACGGCTTTCGGCATTCCTGTGCCTGAAGACCCCAGCGGCCTCGCGCCACGCGAGGCGTACGGGAATCCGCGGGAGACGTTCTACTCGGACCTTTCGGACGTCGACGCGAAGGTGGCCATCGACCAGCTCGTCGACCAGAGCCTGCTGTCGTGTGTGCAGCCGACGACGCGGGCGGCCTGGCGCAGGGTCCCCTCGACCTACGTGATCTGCACCGAGGACAAGCAGTTCCCGGTCCCCCTGCAGGAGCAGTATGCGTCGCAGACGACCGATGTCGTGCGGATCGCGACGGGCCACTCGCCGATGCTGTCAGCGCCGGACCAGGTCGCCGACATCCTGACAGCTCGTGCGGGCGCAGCCGCCCGGAACTGAGGATGCGAGCCGACTGACCCGCCGGACGAACCGGTCCCGGTCGAGGATGCCATTGCCGGTCCGGCCGTTCCGCGGCCGGACCGGCCAGTGCCGGAATGGGCTGTCAGAGGGCAGCGAGAAACTGGAGCAACAGCCGGTTGACCTCCTGCGGGCGTTCCTGCTGAATCCAGTGTCCGCACCCGGGCAGGAAGATCGGCTCGGCGAAGTGGTCATGCCGACGGGGAAGGGTCCGCACGTAATCTTCGAGCCCACGGAACGCCAGTACCGGGTCCAGATCGCCCGAGATGAACTGCGCGGGCATCGGCAAACGGATCCCGTCGAAGGCGGCGGTGAGTTCCCAGTTGCGGTCGAGGTTGCGATACCAGTTGAACGCTCCGGTGAAGCCGTCCTCGAACTGGGCGGCATAAACCTCCAGGTCCTCCTCGGTCAGCCAGCCCGGCAGCGCCGTACTGCGCTCCGGGTCGATCGCCTCCAGCAGCCCACCACCGACGGGGACCAGCATGTCCCGAGGCGCACGGTTCGCCGGATTATCCCCGCTCACGCCATAGAAGGTACGACGCAAGCTCGTCATCGGGTCTCGGCCGAACTCCTCGTCCGCGACGCCAGGCTCCTCGATGTAGTTCACGTAGAACCGCCCGTGGTGCATCGCGCGCATGGTCGTCAGCTGCCCAGCCTCTCCCCGCAGATACGGGGGAACACTCAGCCCCACCACCCCCCGGACCAGGTCAGGACGCATAAGGGCGATGTTCCACGCGACAGTGGCGCCCCAGTCGTGGCCGACCAGCACGGCGTCCTGGGCCTCCAGCTCTCGCATGAGGCCGGTGATGTCGGCGACCAGATGCATGATCGAATAGGCCTCGACCGCCGTCGGATGCGAACTGCTGCCATAGCCTCGTTGCTCGGGAGCCACTACCCGATAGCCGGCCGCCGCCAACGGGCGGATCTGGTGCCGCCACGAGTGAGCCGACTCCGGAAAACCGTGCAGCAGGAGGACGAGAGGCCCGTCGCCCGCCTCCGTTATCCTGATATTGATACCGTTGGTCGCGACGAAACGACTCTGTGACATACGACTCCAGTGTGCTTCGTGGTGAGCGACCCGAGACGGCAGACCGTTACCGAGCGCGATCAGGTGCGCCGGAGCTTCCCTGTGCCGCCGCCGTCCCGGGATCAGCGACGCAATTGACGTCGTGAGGTTATGCCCAACTTGGCGAAGATCTTGCTCAGATGCCACTCGACCGTCCGTGGACTGATGAACAGACGGGTTCCGATCTCTGCGTTCGAAAGTCCTTCACGGGCCAGCTTGACGATATGGGTCTCCTGTGGCGTCAGCGGGCCGGCGTCGTTACTCGGCCGTTGACGGACGTTCATCCCAAGCCGATGAGCGGCTGAGGCGGCAAACGCCTCCATGCCCATCGCGGCGAACATGTCGTAGGCCGTCCGAAGCTGGTCGCGACCATCATCGCGTCGGCCGAGTTCGGACAACCATTCACCGTAGTAGAGGTGGGCGCGTGCCGTCAGCGGTCGAATCTTCGTACGGTTGAGCCGCTCGATCGCCTCGACGTACAGATCCTCCGCCCTCGCACCGTTGGTCAGCATCGCGCGGCAGCACGCCTCCATACCGAGTGCCCAGTCGGTGCCGCACGCCTGCGTCGAGATCGACAGCCGCTCCAATGCGTCAGCCCCGAGTTCGGGCTGTCCGCTGCGGGCGGCGGCGATGATCAGCTCGACGAGCGGCGCACCGGTCAACACCCCGGGTTCCAGGCTCGACTGGATCGTCAGCTGAGCTGCGCTCAGCGCCTCACCGAACCGGCCCGCGCCGTTGTAGAGCAACGCCTGGGCCCAGCCGACGATCGCTGGGGCCAGCCCTTCACCGCGGCGGCGGGCGTCGGCGGTGCTGACGGCCGCCAATTCGAGGGTCCGCGCCTCGTCGCCCTGCCACGCGGCGAGCAACAGAGCCATGTAGCTCGGCACCGGTATCCCGGTTCCGTCCGCCACATCGTCGAGTTCCATGATCAGGACGGATGCCTCGGACAGGTCGCCTGCGAACAGGTGCATGAGGATGCGTGTCGTCAGCGCCAGGGGTAGGTCGGCCAACGCCCCGCTCTCGCGCGCCAGCCGGACGTAGCTGCCGGTGAGCGCGTCCGCCGCATCGTCCTGGCAGAGGTCCGTAGCGATGGAGCTGGCGAACCACATCCACCGAAGGCCCTCCTCGCTCGCCAGATCCGGCTTCTGGAACGCCTGCAGCGCCTCCTTCATCTTCGGCACAGCGGCCGCGAAACCCGCGGTGTACCGCACCGCCAGGCCGTCCAGAAGAAGGTCCGAGGGCCGCACCGGCGCTGTGGCAACCGGCGCAGCAGCGGCCGCTCGGGCCACATCGCCCAGGGTGCCGCTGCTGCCCGAGTCTGACGCGTACCAGGCCGCGCGCAAGGCGTCGAGATACGTGCTCCGGGCGAGACCGACGTCCAGCGGCTCGAGCCGCGAAGCCGCCTTGAGGAAGAGGTCTGCCGTTTCGCGACCTCGGTCGACCGTGAAGGCGATGTCGGCCCGCAGGAGATCCGCGCGCGCCCGGTCAAGCTCGGAGGAATGATCGGCCTCGGCCAAAGCGAGCAGGCGCAGCGCGACGTCCGGAGCACCGCCCACATGTCGGGCCTGCGCCGCCGCCAACAGCCGCGAAGCCCGCCGGGTCGGATCCGGAGTCAGCTCTGCGGCTCGTTCCAGGAACACTCCGGCCGCCGCGAACCCGCCACGGGTCTGGGCCCGAGCGGCGGATGTCTGCAACTCGGTCGCCACGTCCTCGTCGGGTCCTGCGGCTGCCTGCGCCCGGTGCCAGGCTCGCCGGTCCGGATCCGTGCCGGGCTCCATCGTGTCGGCGAGCGCGGCATGTGCCTTTCGCCTTTCCGTTTCGCTGGCCGCCCGGTAGACCGCCGAGCGCAACAGGGGATGCCGAAACCGCACCCCGAAGCCGAAATCCACGAATTCTGCGGCGAGCCACGAGGCGGTGAGATGGCTCTCGACGGGAACGCCCATGCGAGTGAGAGCGCCCCATACCAGCACGGGATCGCCGACGGGTTCGACCGCGGTGACCAGAAGTAACGTTCGGACGTCCGGAGGGAGAGCGGCAATCTGTCGCCGGAAGCTCTCCTCGATGCGGCGAGGCAGAGCGCCGTGGCTGATAACTCCGAAGCCGCCGCCGAGCTCAGCAGCAGTGAAGCCACGCGGCAGTTCGGTGAGCGCCAGGGGATTGCCGTGGCATTCGGCGATGATGCGGTCGAGCACCCTCTCGTCGACTCGCCCGAGAAACGTGGACGCGAGCAACGCCCGCGAATGCTCGTCGGTCAGGCCGGTGACGGTCATGACCGGCAGGCCCTTCAGCTCCGGCATGTCGTCGCTGTCGAGGTCCCCGCGTACCGCGAAGATCATGATCAGCGACTCGGTTCTCAGCCGCCTGGCCACGAACCCGAGGACCTGGGCCGAAGCCTGGTCCAGCCACTGGGCGTCGTCAACGATGCAGACGACCGGCTGTTCGTCGGCGAAGCCAGCAAGCAGGCCGAGCACTCCCAGACCAACCATGAAAAGGTCCGGTGCCTCACCAACGCTCAGACCGAACGCGGTGCTCAGCGCCCGGCCCTGCTGAGCCGGCAGCCGCGCAAGGCGGTCCAGGACCGGCGCGCAGATCTGATGCAGGCCGGCAAACGCGAGTTCGCTTTCAGCCTCCACCCCGGCGGCCTGGACGACCCGGCAATCCCCGGCCTGCGCAAGGGCGTAATCCAGTAGCGCGGTCTTGCCGATTCCCGCCTCACCACGAAGCACGAGGGCCCCGCTGACGCCGACACGCCCACCCGCGAGGAGCTGATCGAGCGCCGCGCGTTCGACGCTCCTGTCCAACAGCACGTTGCGCCGTCTTCGTCTGCTCGTGGCCGCATCGCGGCCGTCCTGGGGAAACATCGCCATAAACCCTAGTCGGGGACGTAGCCGCTGAGCAGGCGCGGTGGCCAACCCCCGGCGACAAAATCCCCTCTGCCCGCAGCCAACGCGCCGGTAAGTCGACCCTCGTCGAGGCGATCGCGGTAGCGGCAGGGTTCAACCCCGGGAGCGGATCCACCAACCGAGGAGGCGGCTCACAGTGGTTCGGATCTGCTGCCCTGGCCGTCCCTGATGCCGGCACGGCAACACCAGCGGCCGGCCCACCTCATCGAGAGCGCGGCTGCCTCCATCGACGCCACCCCGAGATGCGACCATGATCCAGACAGCGTCGTCATCTTTGGTAATACTGCACGACGCAGAACTCGTTGCTCTCCGGGTCGGCCATCACCAGAACCGCGCCTTCCGGGTAGTCGTGCCGTTCGCCGGTCCACCGGCCGCCCAGCGCCCCGATCCGGTCCACCGCTTCACCGGCGTCGGCGACAGCGATGTCCAGGTGCAGACGCGCCTTGCCGACCTTGGGCTCCGGTACCGGTTGGAACGTCAACACCGGCCCGCCGTCGGTGACGATGACTCGTCGCCAGCCGGGTAGGGACTCCATCACCCGGCCGCCGAGCACGGCGGACCAGAAGTCAGCCAGCTTCTGTGGATCTTGACAATCTATCGTGACGCCGGCAAATCGGCCCAAGGTCGTCGTCATGGGCCCAACGTAGCCGTGCCACAGAGCCCTTGTCAGGGAGCACTCAACTCGGCAGTTCAGTACAGCGGCTTGGACCTACCGGCTCACAGCGCAGCGCTCGGCTGAGGCCGTCGGATGAACTGTCGGTCGCGGGCGGGCACCGAAGCCCTTGGGCATGCCGCTCGAAGAACGACGTCGAGGACCAGGTCGGGATCCGCTACGTAGGCGCCGCTGGCCCATGCGGCGTTTGCCTCGATCACGGCCCAGTGACCGTCAACCAGTCCTACGTCGACGACGATGGCGGAGGGCAACGTGTGCCCGTAGCCGGCGATGAGATCGGCGCCGAAGGCTAGCGCGTCGGTTGACGGAGGGCCGAGGTGCAGTCGGCCGTGCGCGGCGTACTGACTGCCGGCGTAGACAACAGCGTCGAGCACGTGTAGCCGGTACTCGGCGGTGAAGTCGACGATGTCGCTGACGAGCACTGGAGTCCGCCGGTCGACAGCATCCGGGCCGGGCAGGCGGGAGCCATCCGTGTAGATCATCGCCGGGATGTTCTTGTCATTGGGCGACTTGATGAACGCCGGTCGCCGGAGTTCGTAGGCCTCGCCGATGGCGACCAGGGTGATGTCGCGGCGGGTAAGTTCACGAGGAAGCCCAGTCAGCCAGCCAGGTTCCGCTTCCAGCGGCGCGATCCCCAGCAACGGTGCGACGACGTCGGCGAAGCTCGGTCCCGCATGAAGGTGATCAGCACGCAGTCCGGCGGGCACTTCGAAAGAGCCGAGCTGGACGGTGCGTATTCCGCGTCGATGAGCGGCGTCGCGCAAGCTTCGAGCCGAGGCCGTCAGACGTGGCGGCAGAACAAGTGTCACGGCTGATGATCCTGCCCCGATACGCCGTCACAATTACAGCGGTTATCAGGCGGACCGGTGCCGCCGGCAACGATCCTGCAGTGGGTGCAGGCGAAAACCCGTGTTCGGTGTCGTCGGAAAACCTCTCGATTCGACCGACGGGGTTCGACCACAATGTCACAGTGGATCGCGAGCACCTGGTGAAGTTGAGCAAACGGATGTCGAAGGCCCTCCGGCACGAACCCGGCCGGGCCGGCCTGGTGCTCGACCCGGCCGGTTGGACTCCCGTCGACGCTCTGCTCGCCGCCCTACGGATCGAGCGGGCCGAGTTGGACGCGGTCGTCGCCGGCAACGACAAGCAGCGGTTCGCTGTCGAGCGCGGCACCGACGGTGTGCTGCGAATCCGGGCCAACCAGGGCCACTCGGTCCCGGTGGACCTCGGACTGCCCCCGGTGACCCCACCGGACCGGCTCTATCACGGCACCAGCGCCGACGCGCTGGAGTCGATCCGGGCCACCGGCCTGCACCGCGGGGGCCGGCACCACGTCCATCTCTCCACCGACACCGAGACCGCCCATCGGGTCGGCTCCCGGCGGGCCGGTCGGGTCGTGATCCTCACCGTTGACGCGGCGGCGATGGCCGCCGACGGGCACGTGTTCCACCGCAGCGCGAACGGCGTCTGGCTGACCGACGCGGTCCCTGCCAGCTATCTGCTCGACTGAGCCCTGGCCTGGCCCGGGCCGCCGAGAGGCTACGTCAGCTTGGAGCTAGCCGGTGGTTTCGAACACAGCGCTCCCGGTGCGCTGGAATCCTGGGAATGGATCGTGGATTCGCTCGACGCGGTCTTACGCAGCCGCAGCACTCGCTGACCCAACGACGGCCGCACCACCGCCAGCGGTTCGCGGCGCGGCGCGGCGATGAACATCGAGATCTCGATCGAGAGGCTTGAGGCAATGCCCACCGAACACCAGTGGATCACCACACCGGTCACCGCGGACCTCGTGCGCGGCTTTGTCGATCTGGAGGCGACCGCGCGCGGTCTACTGCCGCATCGGCTGACCGCCCGGGCACGCCAGCAGATCCCCGACGACCAACTGGCCATGGCTGAGGCCCAGCCCTCCGGCGTGCGGCTGGCTTTCCGTACCCGGGCCACCACCATCGAACTGGACACGCTGCCCACCAAGCGGGTCTACCAGGGCTTCCCGCCCCCACCGGACGGCGTCTACGACCTGCTGATCAACGGCCGCCTGGCCGCACAGACCTCGGTGCCCGAAGGCAACGTCCGGACGGTTACCAACATGTTCACCCAAACCTCTGTGCTGGCCGAAGGGCCGGCCGGCACCGCCCGCTTCGCGGATCTGCCGGACGGTGAGAAAGACATCGAAATCTGGCTTCCACACACCGAGATCACCGAGTTGATCGCGCTGCGCACCGACGCGCCCGTCGAGCAGACCCCGCCCAACGGAAGCAGGACGTGGCTGCACCACGGCAGTTCCATCAGCCACGGCTCGAACGCCGATCATCCCACCGCCATCTGGCCAGCCCTCGCCGCGGCCGAGGGCGGCGTGCAGTTGGTCAACCTGGGGTTCGGCGGGAGCGCGCTGCTCGACCCGTTCACCGCCCGCGCCATGCGGGACATCCCTGCGGACCTGATCAGTGTCAAGATCGGCATCAACATCGTCAACAGCGACGTGATGCGTCTACGCGCCTTCACCCCTGCGGTCCACGGCTTCCTCGACACTGTCCGCGAAGGGCACCCGACCACACCACTGCTGGTCGTGTCCGCCATCCTGTGCCCGGTTCAGGAGGACACCCCTGGTCCCCTCGTGCCGGACTTCGAGGGCGGGACTCTGCGGTTCAAAGCCACGGGCGATCCGGCCGAGCGCAGCGCTGGGCGGCTGACCCTCACCGTCATCCGTGACGAACTCGCCCGGATCGTCGAACAACGCTCGGCCGATGACCCGAACCTGCACTACCTCGACGGACGTGACCTGTACGGCGAGGCGGACTACGCCGAACTCCCACTGCCCGACGGGGTGCACCCCGACCCTGCCGGACATCGCCGTATCGCGGAGAACTTCGCGCGGCTCGCGTTCGGCGACGGCGGCCCCTTCGCCACCAAGACCGGCTGACCGTCCGAGCGCAGAGACGCAAACGGTGGAACGTGGCGCCGTGCCCACCGATCCTCCAGCGTCCGACTCTCCGTACTGGTGTGAAGACGACGGCGGGGAGGAGGAAGAGCGATCAGCAGCCAGGTCATCGCGATCGCAGTTTGGTGTGGCATCAAGCGTGATCGCCCGCTCAGGTTCCGCCGGCCCCTGCCCTGAGCGCCGGGACGGCGGCGGTCCAGACCAGCGCGGCGTGCGCGATGTCAGCTCCATTCCCTGGCCAGCGCCCGGCGCAGCACACGTACGACGACCCTTGCGGACGGGCTTCGAGGCGCCCGACTCCCTCGGCGAGTTGTCCCACTCATCACGCTTGGAGTGCGCCCCGAGCCGGTGGGCGAAAATCCCGTCAGCTGACGGCAACCTTTACGGTGTGGCGGGCCTTTCACCAGGTATGGCTCTCCACACCGGACTACGCATCCTCGTACCCGCCGTTTTCGTCGCGGTCGCCTCGGCCGGCTGCTCCGATGGTCAACCTGTCGCCGAGGCACTTCCCTCGACCCCGCCCGGGACGGCGTCCGCCCCGATCACCACCACCCCGCCGCCGTCGGCGTCGACCCCCTCGGCATCGCCGTCGACACCTCCGACACTGCCGTCGCCGTCGAGCAGGCGGCCCGACGGCGGCTGTCCCGTGACCGCACCTACCCTGAACCGCGTGCCCGGGCTACCCCACGGGGACCGCATCACCCCGGACACTGTGGGGTGCTGGAGAGGCTGGGCGTTCGGCTGGAACCGCAATCAGCAGGGCGACGGCATGTACCTCTTTCGGTACACCGAGAGCCAGGGCTGGCGCATCCACGGACAGGGCAGCGCCTTCGACTGCGGCGACCTGGGCATCGAGAAGGACCCGGACGACCCGCCACCGTTCTGCTCGTGGCAGACCGCATGACCTGTGGTAGTTCACGATTGCGGGTGTTGTTCCGATGACGAGAAGCGGAGCGATGGTGGCCGACCCAGTGGCGCGTCGGGCTGTCCCGGCGACGAGGACCAGAGCCCGGCTGGAGGATCCGGCCGAGGCCGAGTTCTACGCGTTCGTCCGGGCCCGGACGCCGGCGCTGCAACGCAGCGCCTTCCTCCTGACCGGCGATCGGCACCTGGCCGAGGATCTGGTGCAGGACGCGCTGGCGCGCACCCATCGGGCGCTGGGTCGGCTCGCTGACGGCGGACAGTTCGAGGCGTACACCCGCACCGTCATGTACCACCTGCATGTCCGCCGCTGGCGACGGACCCGGATTGTCGAGAACCTGTCTGGTGAACTGGCCGACCGGGCTCACCCGGACAGCGACCACGCGGGTCGCACCGACCTGAAACTGTCGCTGCTCCGGGCGCTGGATCAACTCACCCGCCGCCAGCGCGCGGTGCTGGTGCTGCGCTTCTTCGAGGACCGCAGCGAGGCCGAGGCGGCCGATGTGCTGTCCTGCTCGATCGGCACGATCAAGAGCCAGACGAGCAAGGCGCTGGCACGGATGCGACAGATCGCACCCGAGCTGTTGTCGGCGACGGAGACGAAGGGAGTCCCCCGTTGACCGACGATCTCGACCGGCTGCGCGGCGTCATGACCGATGTGGCGGAGCACGGCGGAAGCACCGACCTGTATGAGCGCGCGCTGCACGAGTCCCGCCGGCTACGTCGGCGCAGCGTTGTCACGAGGGGCGCCGCCGCGGCTACGGGCGTGCTGGCGATCGTCGCCTCCGCGACGCTGGTGGGCGGCCGAATCTCCGGTCCTCCAGCGCCGCCGGCCACCGATCCACCGACGGTTGTCCCCATCCCCCCGCCCTCGACGGAGCCGACCTCCGCCTCGCCGACACCGTCGGCATCATCGCCACCACCGTCGGCGCCGACGACCCCAGCACGGCCTTCGAGGACGACGGCGGGTGGGCGGCCCGACCACGGCTGCCCGGTAACGGCGGCGACCTTGAACCGCGTCCCCGGTCTGCCGGACGGTTACCGGATCAGCCCGGACAGGGTGGACTGTTGGAAGGACTGGGCGACCGGTTGGGACCCGAAACAGCAGGGCGACGGCGCGTACCTGTTCCGGTACACGCCGAGTCGGGGGTGGCGCCTCCATGGAGCGGGCAGCGCGTTCAACTGCGCGGACCTGGGAATCACAAGGGACCCGGAGGACCCGCCACCGTTCTGCTATTGAGCAGCGACAGATCGTCGCCGTTGTCGGCACAGCGTGGCGTCCGGCTTTCGCCTTCGGCGCGCCCTGCAACGAGCGTGTACGGGTGCAGACGTCTGCGCGGGCGTCGCCAGGGATGACGCGGTTGTGGGAGACCACGACGTGTTGTCTGGCGTCCTCGACCGCTCGTTCAGACGATTGAGTATTGCCGCTACGGATAGGCCACGAGCACGGTCGTGATCAGCGCGGTGGCCACCGCCAGGCTCAGCGCCAGTAGCGCTCCGGTAAGGCGGTGATGGAAGGCCGGGCTACGGGCGAGCGGTTGCTGCAGCGCCGTCCATGTCGTCGCGCCGAACAGCGTCAGCGCGAGAACCACGATAGTGATCATGGGCTGACCAAACGTCAGGGGAACTGGCCCTCTCGAAGGTCCCATCAGAGAAGCCGGAAGGCCTGCTCCCGAAGGTGAACTTTGCGCAAACGAATGAATGTCGAGTGGATGTCCTGGGCACCACCTGTGCAGACACTCAAGACGACGTGTGAGGTGTGTGATGACCGAACCCGCGGCCAGTGGTGGTCTTGTTGACCCGGAGATCGCCTTGCAACGCCAGGTCGACACCCTGAAACAACGATTCCCTGGTGCCGACGAGAGCGAGATCGCCGCCCTGGTGCACGAAACGCACCAGCGCCTCAAGGATGCGGCGAGCATCGACGCGCACCTGGTCGCCCTGACCGAGAAGCAGGTGACGGAGGAACTGCGCAGCGGCGGTGGGACCGTTCACATCCGTAGCGACGACACGGATCGGGAATAGACACGAGCGATCCATCGGTGGCGTGTCGCAGAGCCGTTCGACGTTCCCACCCTGGGTCGCTGTGGTGGTGGACACGAAGCCGCTGCTTGACCGTCGCTTCCGGCCGGGTGCGACGTAGCGTTGAGGGCTGCCCGGGGCGGGTGTCCGAGTGCCACGCGCCTGGTTGACGCCGATCCGCAAGACGAGAATGGTGAATGCCGAGTGCCCGTGTCGAGTGAACCCCAGGTGGTCGCGGTACCGCCACGAGCTGCCGCTCCGACGATTCCTGCGGTGTTCCGATCGGCCTCGGCCCCGGCTCGCCGCACGCTGGTCGACATTCTCGACGACTCCGTGCGGGCGCACGCCGAGGCAGATGCGCTCGACAGCGGTACCACCACATTGACGTACCGCGACCTGGCCGATGAGGTCGAGGCTGTCCGGGGGTCGCTCTCCCGGCACGGCATCGGTGTCGGCGACCGTGTGGGCGTCCGGATCTCGTCCGGGAGGGCCGAGCTGTACGTGGCGATCCTCGGCGTTCTCGCCGCGGGCGCGGCCTACGTGCCGGTTGACGCTGACGATCCCGAGGAACGCGTCGAGCTCGTTCTCGCCGAGGCGGGCGTCGTCGCAGTGCTCGGTGACGGGCTGGTGATGTCGCTGTGTCGTCCCCCCTCGGGCCGGACCGGAAGACCCGGCCCGGATGACGACGCCTGGATCATCTTCACCTCCGGGTCGACGGGCACCCCGAAGGGTGTGGCGGTCAGCCACGGCGCGGCGGCGGCATTCGTGGACGCCGAAGCGCGGTTGTTCCTCGCCGACGAGGCCAGCGAGGCGATCGGCCCGCAGGACCGGGTCTTGGCCGGGCTGTCGGTGGCATTCGACGCGTCCTGCGAGGAGATGTGGCTGGCCTGGCGTCACGGGGCCTGTCTGGTGCCAGCCGCGCGGTCGCTCGTCCGCAGCGGCGTCGACCTCGGCCCGTGGCTGGCCGAGCAGCGGATCTCGGTGGTGTCGACGGTCCCGACGCTGGCTGCGCTGTGGCCGGTCGAGGCGTTGGAGGAGGTGCGGCTGCTGATCTTCGGTGGGGAGGCGTGCCCACCGGAGCTCGCGCAGCGCCTGGCTGTCGAGGGCCGCGAGGTCTGGAACACCTACGGACCGACCGAGGCGACCGTGGTCGCCTGCGCGGCGCGGATGACCGGCGAGGGGCCGGTCCGCATCGGGCTGCCGCTGGCCGGGTGGGAGCTCGCCGTGGTCGACGCCTCCGGTGCTCCGGTCGCGATGGGTGAGACCGGCGAGCTGGTGATCGGCGGGGTGGGACTTGCCCGCTACCTGGATCCGGGCAAGGACGCCGAGAAGTTTGCTGCGCTCCCCGCGCTCGGTTGGCAGCGGGCGTACCGCAGCGGTGACATCGTCCGGGCAGAGCGCGAGGGGCTCCTGTTCGTCGGCCGCGGTGACGAACAGGTGAAGCTCGGCGGACGCCGGATCGAGCTGGGTGAGATCGACGCCGCACTGCAGGCGTTGCCCACCGTCGCCGGCGCTGCCGCGGCGGTGCAGCGCACTGCCGCGGGCAACCAACTGCTGGTGGGGTACGTGGTCCCGCACGACGAGGTCACGTTCGACGCCGCGGCGGCGGCGCTGCGGATCCGTGAGCAGTTGCCGGCCGCGCTCGTGCCGCTGCTGGCCGTGGTGGACGCTCTGCCGACCCGGACGTCCGGCAAGGTGGATCGGGCCGCTCTGCCCTGGCCGTTGGCCACCCCGCCGGACACTGCCACCGAGCTGACCGCGACGGAGGGATGGCTCGCCGGCGGTTGGGCAGAGATCCTTGGTGTTCGCCCCACCGAGGCGGACGCGAACTTCTTCACCCATGGCGGCGGCAGCCTGAACGCGGCGCAACTCGTGGCGTGGATCCGACGCCGGCACCCGCGCGTCGCGGTGGCCGACATCTACCTCCATCCGAAACTGTCGCGGCTCGCGGCCGTGCTCAACGCGCTCGACAGCACGGCGGCGACGCGCCGGGAGGTCCGGCCGACGCCGAGACGCGCGGGACTGATCCAGGCCGCGATGATGGTGCCCATGCTCGCGCTGGTCGGGCTGCGCTGGCTGACCGTCCTCGCCGCCCTCGGCAACGTCCTCGCCCTGGCCGCTCCCGCACCCTGGGCTCCGGTCGTCTCCTGGTGGTGGGTGGCGCTGGGCTGGCTTGTGCTGTTCAGCCCGCCGGGTCGGATCGCCCTGGCCGCCGCGGGAGCGCGACTGCTTCTCCGTGGGGTACGTCCCGGCAGCTATCCGCGCGGTGGCGGCGTGCATCTGCGGCTGTGGGCTGCCGAACGCCTGGCCGAACTGACCGGCGCCACAAGCGTCGCCGGAGCCTCCTGGATGATCACGTACGCCAGGGCCCTCGGCGCGCAGATCGGGGCCGACGTCGATCTGCACTCCGCGCCGCCGGTGACCGGCCTGCTGAAGCTCGGCCGAGGCGCGGCGATCGAGCCGGAGGTCGATCTGTCCGGCCACTGGGTGGACGGCGACATCGTCCGCATCGGCAGGGTTCGCGTCGGTGCCGCCGCCCGGGTCGGATCCCGCAGCACCCTCATGCCGGGCGCTCGGATCGGCAAGGGCGCCCGAGTCGCCGCGGGCTCGACCGTGGCGGGGGCCGTACCGGCGAACCAGCAGTGGGCCGGCTCACCGGCCGCGGCCGCTGGTAAGGATGCGGACGGGTGGCCCGGGCAGCGCCCCCCTCGATCGCGGACGGGGGCACGCCTCTGGCCTCTCGCGTACGGGGTCACCGCCCAGTTGCTGGGGCTGGTCCCGGTCGTGGCCGCTCTGCCGGCGCTCGCCCTGCTCGGCTGGACGCTCACTGTCAGACCGTTTGTCGGCGCGGTGCTGGCGGCCGTCGCGGTGGCGGCCGTCGCCTACGTGGTGGGTTATGCGCTGCTGGTACTCGGGGCAGTCCGGGCGCTCAGCATCGGCCTGCGCGCCGGGCACCACCCTGTGCAGGGGCGGGTGGCGTGGCAGGTCTGGACGACCGAGCGGCTGATGGGGATGGCTCGGGTCGGGTTGTTCCCTCTCTACGCCAGTCTCTTCACGCCTGTGTGGTTGCGGCTGCTGGGTGCCAAGGTGGGGCGCGGGGTGGAGGCCTCCACAGTGCTCGCGGTGCCGGCGATGACCACGGTCGCCGACGGGGCCTTCCTGGCCGACGACACCATGGTCGCGACGTACGAGCTGAGCCACGGGTGGCTGCGTATCGCCCCGGCTCGCATCGGCAAGCAGGCATTCCTCGGCAACTCAGGTATGGCCGCGCCTGGGCGTTCGGTGCCCAAGCGCGGGCTTGTCGGCGTGTTGTCGTCGGCGCCGTTCAAGGCGAAGAAGGGCTCGTCGTGGCTCGGTGCGCCGCCGATGCCGCTGCGCCGGACCGTGGAGGCGGCCGACACCAGCCGCACCTTCGACCCGCCGTTCCGGCTGAAGCTGGCCCGGGCTGCGATCGAGCTGTGTCGGATCGTTCCGGTGATGTGCGCCGGCGCCCTGGCCGTCGGCGTTCTGGCCGCACTCGCGCTCGTGTGGCGGTCTGGCGGGTGGTGGGCGGCCGCGCTCACCGCCGGGCCGGTGCTGCTGGGCGCGGCGATCGTCGCCGCCGCCATCGCGACGGCCGCGAAGTGGCTGCTGGTGGGGCGGTTCCGGGTCACCGAGCGCGCGCTGTGGACCTCCTTCGTGTGGCGCAACGAGCTCGCGGACACGTTCGTCGAGGTTCTTGCCGCGCCGTGGCTGGTCCGTTTCGCGACCGGCACGCCACTGCTGACGGCGTGGTTGCGCACCCTCGGCGCGAAGATCGGCCGGGGCGTCTGGCTGGAGACCTACTGGCTGCCCGAGTACGACCTGGTGCGACTCGCCGACGGCGCGACGGTGAACCGCGGTTGTGTGGTGCAGACCCACCTGTTCCATGATCGTGTGATGAGCATGGACGAGGTGACACTGGGCGCGGGTGCCGCGCTGGGCCCGCACGGCATCGTTCTGCCGGGCGCGAGCATCGGCGCGCGGACCACTGTCGGGCCCGGTTCGCTGGTGACCCGCGGCGACGCCGTGCCCAGCGACAGCCGGTGGTGGGGTAACCCGATCACCACCTGGCCAATGCCGGCATCTCGGCCGTCATGAATCCGAAGGCGTCGACACCGCACGGTGCCACGCCCGGCGCTGACCGCTCCGGGGACTCGTACCTGCCCGAGCACGGCAACGGCGGCTACCGGGTGCGGCACTACGACCTCGACCTCGACTACCGGGTCGCGTCGAACCGTCTCGGTGGCCGGGCGGACATCACCGCGGTGGCCGTGCAGTCGCTGTCGCGGTTCACCCTCGATCTCGGTCGCCTGAGAGTTCAGGACGTCCGGGTGGACGGGCGTCCGGCGAAGTACGTGCACCGACCGGGCAAACTGCAGATCAAACCCGAGCGGCCCATCGGCGCCGAGGACACCTTCCGGGTGGAGATCCGGTACGCGGGAAAGCCGGTGCCCATCTCCGGCCGTTGGGGCGAACTCGGGTGGGAGGAACTCACCGACGGGGTGCTCGTCGCCAGCCAGCCGAACGGATCGCCGTCCTGGTTCCCCTGCGATGATCAGCCCAGCGCCAAGGCCACCTTCCGGGTCGCGGTCACGACCGCCTCCCCCTACACCGTGGTGGTGACCGGTGATCCCGTGCTCCAGCGGCGGGGCGCGAGCGGCACGACCTGGGTGTACGAGCGGCGCGAGCCGACGTCGCCGTACCTGATGAGCGTTCAGATCGGACGCTACGAGGTGGTGGATCTGGCTGTCGGTGGGGTGGTGCAGCGCGCGGCGATCCCACCGGCGCTGCGGAGAAATGTCGACCACGACTTCGGCCGACACGGCGAGATCATGTCGACGCTGCAGCGGCTCTTCGGGCCGTACCCCTTCCGGGAGTACGTCGTCGTGGTCGCCGACGACGACCTCGACGATCCCGTCGAAGCGCAGGGCATGGCGGTCTTCGGACGGAACCACGTCGACGGACGGCGGACGCACGAACGGCTTGTCGTGCATGAGCTGGCCCACCAGTGGTTCGGCAACAGCCTCACCGTGGCGGACTGGCGCCACATCTGGCTCAACGAAGGCTTCGCCACCTACGCCGAGTGGCTCTGGTCCGGCGTCTCCGGCGATCTACCGACGGACGCCATGGCCGCGCAGTGGTACTCGTGGGTCGCGGCTCGCCCGCGAAACGTCATCGTCGCCGACCCCGGCGTCGACCGGATGTTCGACCCACTCGTCTACAAGCGTGGCGCGCTCACTCTGCACGCCCTGCGGAAAAGGGTCGGTGACGACTCGTTCTTCGCGCTCCTGCGAGCCTGGGTCGCCGAGCGCCGGCACGCGACGGTGACGACCGGCCAGTTCCGACTGCACGCTCAGCGCTTCGCCCGCGAGCCCTTGGACGACCTGTTCCGTGCCTGGCTCGAAAGCCCGACGCTGCCTCCACCACCTCGCTGACCGGGCCCACCCGACCGCCGGCACTACGCAGATCACCTCCCTGATCGGACGTTGCCGCCAGCGAGGAGTCACGACGACCGTCGTACGCCAGGGCTGCGGGAACCTTTCACGCAGGCCGCAGGTCTGGCACGAGTCGGATACCGGTGTTCGGGCCGCGTCGAACGGCGGCGGTTGACCGTTGTCTCGCGGTCGGGTGGCGGCCGGGGTCAGGGGCGGCCGTGCTCAATCTGGTGTCGGGCGTGGGAGCGGGCGGCGGCGGCCGGGGTCGAGCCGGCGGCGCGGGCGGTGCGCAGGATGTCCGTGAGGGTGTCGGCGATGCCGTGGACCCGGGCGGTGGCCTGGGCGGGCGTTTCCCGGTGTAGCTCGATGGCGGTGGCGTGGATGATGCCGCCGGCGCTGACGATGATGTCGGGTGCCCAGAGGATGCCGTGCTGGTGCAGCAGGTCGGCGGTGGCCGGGGTGTCGAGTTGGTTGTTGGCCGGTCCGGCGATCACGGCGCAGCGCAGTGTCGGCACTGTGTGCGGGGTGAGCAGACCGCCGAGAGCGGCGGGGACGAGCACATCCACGTCGGCGGTCAGGCAGTCCTGCGGGCTGGCCCAGGCGGCACCCGCTGTGTCGGCGAGCGTTCGCCTGCCCTCGTCGGTGTCGGCGGCCACCAGGGTCGCGCCGGCGTCGGCCAGTATGCGCAGCACGTGGCTGCCGACGCGGCCGAGGCCGAGCACGGCGAAGCTGCGCGTGGACAGGTCGGCTGACCCGAATCGCTCGGCGCACAGGGCATGCAGCGCGGCGACGACGCCGACGGCGGTGTGGCCGGAGGAGTCACCGCTGCCACCGGCCTGCACCGGTCGGCAGAACGCATGCGGGGTCCGCTCGGCGATCGTGACCATGTCGTCCGGTCCGGTTCCCACGTCCGGGCCGGTGGCATAGGCGCCGTCCAGGCCTGCGATGACGTCGCCCGCGTCGTGCAGCACCGCCCGACGGGTGGCCGCGTCAAGTGTCCTGCCCGGGGGCAGGGCGATGACGGTCTTGCCACCCCCGTTGGGCAGCCCGGCCAGCGCGCACTTGTCCGACATCGCGGCCGACAGCCGCAGCGCGTCGGTGAGCCCGTCGCGCCAGTGCGGGTAGTGCGCGAGCCGGCAACCGCCGATGGCCTGACCGAGCGCGGTGGAGTGCACCGCGACGACGATCGGCAGGCCCGACCGTACGCCCCGCCTGAGGACGACGTGTTCGTGCATGGACTCGGTGTCGAGGTGGGTCGCGACCATAATGGCTCCTGTCATGTACTCGCCGGAACGAGATCGACAGTAGGCAGGTGCGCGGCACTGAGCGGCTCAAAGCGAACAACGTTCGGAGAACTGGCAAGATTTCGGTCGTGGACGAACTTGATACGGCGATCATCCAGCACCTGCAGACACATGCGCGGCAGACCAACCGCGAACTGGCCCGGGCAGTAGGCATCGCGCCGTCCACCTGCTTGGAACGCGTGCGCGCACTACGGGAACGCGGCGTGATCACCGGCTACCACGCCGAGATCAGCCTGGCCGCCCTCAACCGCGGCGTCCAAGCATTGCTGCACGTTCAGGTCCGGCCCCTGAGTCGCACCGTCATCGACGGCTTCAAAAAATATGCGATGGAGTTGCCCGAGGTGCTGTCGGTGTACGTCGTGGCCGGCGGCGACGACTTCCTCGTCCACGTCGCCGTACCCAGCGTCGACGGCCTGCACTCCTTCCTCATGGACAAGTTCAGCGGACGCCGCGAGATCGTCGGGTTCCGCAGCTCCGTCATCTATCAACACGCCCGAAAGCAGGTCATCGAACCGCTTGACCCGTAACGCTCGTTCTGTGCGCCGATGCCTACGTCGCCGTCGCCGCCGCCCACCTGACCAGCTCGCGAGCGGTTAGGAGCACATCAGGGAGTCTTCCGGGCACCATGGCGACACGGGGCGGGGCGACCTGGGATTGACTTCGGCGGCCAAGCCGCGGAGCAGGTGAGGCGACAACACGCTCGCCGTCGGACCTCGGCACCTGAACACTTTCCCGCCTGATCGGCAATGTCAGGTTGAAGCGCGGATTTGCCGAGGAGGGCCATGGCTTCGGATGCGGATTTGATAGGCCGGTCGCTGGATGGCGATGTCGACGCCTTCGTAGAGGTGGTCGAGCGTCATGAGGCCGCCGTCGGTTCGTACCTCGTCCGCCGGGCGGGGCGGGATGCGGCTGAGGACCTTCTGGGCGAGGTGTGGGTTGCGGCGTTCGAGTCGCGGCGCTCGTACGACCGGTCGTACAACGATGCGCGGCCGTGGCTGTACGGGGTGGCATTGAATCGCTTGCGGCGCTACTGGCGGTCCCGGCCGGCCGAGGACCTGGTCGCGGACGTACCGGACGTGGCTACTGGATCGGATCCGTGGTCGGCGGTGGACCTCGGCGTGGACGCCCGGGCGGTGCTCCGGTCGGCCCTGACGCGGCTCAAACCGGAAGAGCGGGAGGTTCTGAGGCTCGTCGCCTGGGAGGACCTGACCGCAGCCGACGCCGCGCGGGCACTCGGCATACCGGCCGGCACCGCGCGACGGCTGCTGAGCCAGGCCAGGACGGCATTGCGCGACGCCCCGGGGGTGTCCGCGCTTCTGAAGGACCGCAACAGCGCGAAGGAGAGACACCGATGACCGACGAGCTCGATCTGGTCGGTGCGTTGGGCAGCGCAGAACCACTACGCCCGGAGGCGTACCAGCGGGCGCGGATGGTGCTGCGGGCGGCTATGGCCGACCCCGGAACCGTGCGGCTGCTGGGCGCGATGGCAGCGGCGGACACGACTATGGAGGCGACCTCAACCATGGAAACGACGACAACCACGCGGGACCACGAGTCCAGCCCGGCGCCTCAGCGCCGCCGCGGGATCGGTCTCGCGGGTCGATTGGGCATCGGCGCCGGGGTGGGGGTTGCCGCTGCGGCGGCAGTCGTCGCTGTGGTGCTCAGCTCGTCGGCGACCGGGGGCACGGAGGCCAGCAAGGATTCGTCGGCCGCCACCTCAAGCTCGACCACCGTCGACGGATCAGCCGAGCAGGCGCCGCTGATGACCCTGGCCGGGTCCATCAAGACGCTCACCCCGTCGGCGGGCGACGCGTGGCTGGTGAAGGCGACGCAGGTCCACGGCACCAAGACCATGCAGGTCGTGTACACGCTGTACACCGACGGTCACGCGATCTATACGGGCAACAGCGTGAAGGACATCAAGCGTGCGATCGCCCGTCATCAGGATCAGATGACGGACGGCGGCTACGCTCCGCTCCTGAAGGCAGCCGTCGCCGCGGCGGACAGCAGCCCGACCGACGGCCGGACCCAGATGCTCAAGGCAGCCAAGGACCCGCTGGTGGGCCTCGACCCCGCAGCGCAGAAGGCGGTGTGGGACAAGCAGCAGGCGGACGCCCAGGTGATCATCAAGCAAAAGGGCGGCAACGCCAAGCCGAAGCCGTACAGCCCCCAGGCAGTTCAGCGGCACTTCGACAACGCCCTATGGACATACAGCACCCAGGCGCTGTCCGCTGGCGACGGCAACACGCAGGTCCGGGCCGGTGTGCTGCGTCTGCTGTCCACCATCGCCGCGGTCAGCGTCAAGGACTCGACCACCCACGGCAAGGCCACGCTGACGATCACCGCCGGCCCCGAGGTGTTCGGCGGCGGGGTCAGCGAGGTGCTGACCATCGACGCCACGACCGGCATGCTGGTCAAGAACGTCTCCACCGTGCCGGGCCTCCCCCGGTCCTTCACGACGTACGAATCCTTCCGCGTGACGACGGCCGACCTGTAGGCCGGCAACTCGAACCCAACAGCTTTCTGCAGACGGGCGTAACGCGCCCAGCGTTCGATAACGGTGCGGGCCACCTGGAGGCGGCCCGCACCGTCGTTCTGTTGTTCGCACGGCCAATGTCTACCCGACAGAAGGCTGCTCACCATGCGGCTGGTACAGACCATGGGGGCATCAGCCGGCATTAACATTCACTTGCCTCGAACTACGGTCCGATTCGGGTCATGGCCGGCAATTCGGCCGACGCGGCGCCCTCCCGGGCGCCTTTCCTCAACTCTGAAGGAGTCGATACGTGCGGAAAGCATTCAGCATGCTCGTGGCGCTGCTGATCATCACCGGCTCCGCGCAGGCCGCGCAGGCGGATGCGGGCCCGGTGACGAGACTGACACTGACGAGCGGGAACAACTTCTACTCAAGAGTCGAGGAGCGCCTGCTGAGCCGAACGGTCACGCTCTCGGCCGGAGAGTCGAGGCACGTACGGGGGCGCCTTGAGGCGACGAGCAGCGTCACGCAGATCGTGGCGATGAACAACACGCTCAAGTGCGTGGACGCGGGCGGCACCGTGGTCGGCACCACCTCAACGTCGTCCCGCAACCACGAGGGCTCGGACACCACGTACTACGCCACGCCTGGGCATCTGCCCATCTACGCCGACCTGCTGTTCACCGCGCCGTCGGCCGGCACCTACACCTGCGGCCTCTACGGATACACGGCCTCCAGCTCGCTCACCGATTACCATCTGATCGCCGTCGCCACCAACACCTGGCTCGAGGTGAGCGACACCAACCAGGTGGGCGCACGCTGGTGGCAGAACCCCTCCTGCAACAGCACCGGGACGTCCAGCACCTGCACCTACGTCGGCGCGGGCACCTCCACGGCCTGGGTGTTCTACAACGACGGCACGCCCGTGTACAAATGGAACGCGCACAGCAACGCCACCAGCGTCCAGGCGCTGGCCAATCTCGAGCTCACCACCTGCTACACGGGTACCGCCTCGTGCAGCAGCAGCGTCGACGCCCACGAGATGCCGCGTGGCACGAACGCTGTGGTGGATGTGCGCTTCGAGATGATCCAGCTGGACACGACGGCGCACACCTGTCGCACGACGAGCACGGCGACGTCCCGCAAGACGATCCGCGACGACGCGCACCACTACGTCGCGAACTTCGCCCTGTCCGGCATCCCGGTCGACCCGACCTGCGGCACCCGTAACTTCATCATGCGGATCTTCGTGCAGCACGTCTCCGGCAACCCGATCAAGATCGACGGCGTACAGAGCACCACGTCGCTCACGAACGGCATCGCCATGAACATTTTCTGACGGGTCGCACAGTCGTACACCGGTCCAGGAGCCCCCGCGTGGGGGCCCTGGACCCGTTCGTGTCTGGACGAATGAAACAAGTCAGACTATGTCGTTTATCAATGCGTGGGACATCGCCGCCGCGATCGGGACTATACGATCACCGCACCATCCGGGCACCTTCCACTAAGGAGGCTCCATGCGTAAAAGCATGGTGTTGCTCTGCTGCCTAGTCACCACGATCGCGGTCACATCGTCCCCCGCTCAGGCGAAGGAGTCTTCGGCCGGGCCGGCCCCGCAACCCGGCTTTGCCGCAGCAGTCGACGTCGAGGCGATGACCGCGCAGTTCCACCGACTGGAAGCCGCTGCCGCCGCGCACCCCGACGGCGCGGGCGGCACCTACTTCGACGAGGTGACCGGTCAACTGGTCGTCCGCCAGGTACAGAACGCCGAAGGTGCCCGGCTTCGCTCCGCGGTCGGCTCCCGCTCGCGACAGGCGGGAGAGGTCCCGGTCCGGTTCGAGACCACTGCGGTACCGATCAAACGGCTGGAAGCCGCAGCCGAGCGGCTGGCAAACAGCCGCGCCTGGGCTGGCTCTCACGCCGCCAGCGTTGACCGTGTGAAGCTGGACCGCCTGGCCGGAAAGGTCGTCATCCACGCTTCCGGGGACGCGGACGCACTCGTCGCCGCCGCCGTCAAGGCGACCGGCGTGACTCCCCGGGTATCGGTCTCGCAGGCCGGGATCACGCCCGCCAGCCGCCGGGTTGACTCCATCCCGTACTACGGCGGGTTGGCGATGTTCAACTACAACGTCACCGCTGCGGGAGACAACCCGCGTACCGTGAACGCGTACTGCACGACCGGCTTCCGGATGACTCGCGGGGGAACAAACAGCAACTGGGTGACGACCGCGGGGCACTGCGGTGCCAATGGCACCACCTTCTGGCACAACGGCGGCTGGAACCTCCGCGTCAGCTCGAACTACCTGGCCCTGGGCACGGACGTCTCCATGGTCGCCGGCGAAAACGGGGCCTACTTCAGCCGGTACTCCTGGTTCGGCGAGCGCGACACGTCGACAGCCAACCCGGTCACGGCGAAGCTGACCGGGTGGCCCGCCATCGGCTCCGCCGTCTACATCTCCGGCTCCAACGGCGGCCTGGTGTACGGCAGGGTCACCGACACCGGCAACACCGGATGCACCGGCTCCCCGGTGGTGGAGGTCGACACCGTCACCGGACACGCGCAGGACGGTCCCGTGCTCGGCGGTGACTCGGGCGGGCCGGTGACGAGGTGGAACACCGCCACCTCAGCAACGAACGACCTCGTCGCCGAGGGCAGCGTCACCTGTTCCGACCGTAGCAGTTACGCCGAGTTCGACCCGATCCACCGCATCGAGGCGGCGACGGGCTCCGTCGTCGTGGTCGCCGGCACCTGACAGAAGCTGGTGCGGGCGGTGTGCTGACTGACGCCGCCCGCACACCACCGCGACGTTCTCACCGCCCAACGCCGCGAACGCGCACCCGTGCGCCGGCGCAGGTGCATGTCGTGCCAGCCGTCCGCATGGCGAGCCTCGCTGCGCTTCGCGGGTCGCAGCCAGGTCACTCGACGGCAGGGCAGGCAACCCTCAGGTCACACGTCGGCTTCGAGAGCGAAGGTGTTGCCGTCCGGGTCCTGGAACCACGCGATACGTCCACCTCCGGCCCGCGCGGTGATCCCCTTGGCGTCGTGCTCGAGCTGCTCGTAGCGAACGAACTCGACGCCGGACGAGGAGAGCTCCTCGACAATCTGGTCGATGTCGTCGACGTACCACGTCGCCAGCGTCGCCGGGGTCTTCCCGGCAGTGACCGACTGGTACACGTTCAACGCCGGCCCGCCACCGGAACCATAGACGCGGCTGCCCTCGGCGATGGTGGCGCTGGGGCCGGACCGCAACGCCCGCAGGCCCAGCGCGCCTTCGTAGAAGGCCACGGCCTTCTGAATGTCGGACACGGCGACCGAGGCTCTGAGGTGGTACGCGCTCAAGGGCATGAACCACTCTGGCAGATACCCCACGAATCGTGGCGCCGAACCGACGACCTGTCTCGGGTCCTGGCCTTCGACCAGGCCGTCTTCGCCGGCCAGTTCCAATCCGGCAGCTACGGGGCACTGCACCTGCGCCGGGATACCGCCACGGCCACCGTCGCATCGATCGTGGCCAGCAGGCTCCCGGCTCTACCGGGTCGACATGTTTCACCGGCGAGGCCCAGACGACCGGCAACCTCACGGACACGTGGTGCGTGACCTCGCCCTGCCCCTACGGCATCAACCAGGCCGCGCGGGCACGATGATCCCCGGCGGGCCGCAGTGCTCATTGGCCAGGGTGTTGCTGGGTCACATCTTTCCCGCCCGGGTCTCTGGCCTCCCCACAACGGCTGGGCCTGCCTCCTGCGGCCAAGCAACGGACTTGCCGGCTGGTGTGCGCCGGTACTGACCTCAGTTGGTGGGGCTGACCGCGCCAGCGCAGCCTGTGGCCAACTCGCCGAACCAGCGGCGATCGTGGCAGAACACCTCGCGGACCGTGAGCCCGGCGGCAGCGGCTACCCCGGTGACCGCCATGGTGTCGAGCCGGGCCCACCGGAACGGTGGCCCGAGGCGTGATCCACCGCCGGCGACCTGGAGGGCAAGTTGGGCTTGACCGCGCCACAGTCCTGGGCCTGGCGGTTCGAGTTCGACGAGCACGGTGCCGCCGGGGCGCAGGAGGTCGTGGCACCGGCCGAGGAGGGTGACGGGGTTTCCGCCGATGCCGATGTTCCCATCGATCAGTGCCACGTGTGCCCAGCGCCCCTCGGCGGGCAGTGGGGCGAAGACATCTCTGTGGAGGGCGATCGCGCCTCGGGCTCGGGTCAGCCGGACCGCTTGAGCCGAGATGTCGACTCCAACCGCTGTCAGCCCGGCCCGGGTGAGCGCCAGTGTGAGTCGGCCTGGACCGCAGCCCAGGTCGAGCGTCGGACCGGTGCACCGGGCGACGAGTGCGGCCACCGCCGGTTCGGCCGGGCCGTGCCACCGGCGTACCGGCAGGCGGGTGCGCCAACCGTTGTCGCCGTGCACCAGCCAGCGGTCGCCGGTGCGGCGACACAGCGCGCCAGCGAACGCCTCGGTCGGTCTGGGCCGGACGCTGCGGCTCATGGTGCGATCCCGGACGTCAGGCTGCGTTGGACCGCCGCGACCTGACGCGCGAAGCGGCTATCGCCGGGATTCGACGCAGCCACCGCCAGCGCGTCGGCCCACTCGTCGACGTCTCGAAGTGGGTTCAGGCAATCGACGCGCAAGCCCCACTCACGCAAGGCAGCGATGGTGTGGTGTCCGGTCAGTGCGGTGGACATCGGAACCGTGCGCAGCACGGCGGCGTACCGCGGGTCGTGGAGACCCAGAGACCACCACCCGCCGTCCATGGCGGGGCCGAGGACGGCGTCGCCCAGGCTGAGGCGATGGACGGCTGCGTCGAGTTGCGCGGGGGTCAGCTGCGGCGTGTCCATGCCGATCTGAAACACCGACCGACCAGGGTAGGCGTCAGCCACGTCGGCGTGGGCGTTGGCCAGACGGTCGCCGAGGTCGGTTCCGCGCTGCGGCAAGATCTGCCAGCCGGCGATTGCCGCGGTCAGCTCGGCGGCTTCTTCGGCGTCGGCCAGCCGACCGTGCAGGGCGAGGACGGGTGTCACGCCGGGTGTGGCGCCTACGGTGTCCAGACTGTCCAGTAGCGCTGCGGCGGCGATCCGGGCCGCTTGGAGGTGGCTGGCCGGTGGGCAGAGACGGGTCTTCACCACCCCGGGCACGGGTGCCTTCGCCATCACCAGCAGAACGGTCACCGCGACCGTTCCACGGTGCGCAGGACCCCGGCGAAGTCCCGGGTCGCGCGGAGCGTGCCGCGTAGCGAGCCGGAGACCTTCGACCGGGTGCCGGCGGCGCGGTGCGAGTACCGCACATCGAGCTCCCGGATCCGCCAGCCTGCGGCAGCGGCGCGAATGAGCAGTTCCAACGGGTATCCGAAGGCTCGGTCGGTGACTCCGAGGCCGAGCAGAGCCTCACGGCGGGCCACGCGAATCGGGCTGAGGTCGCGCAGCGGTATGCCCCGGTGCCGCAGCAGCGCCGCGACCAGCGCGGTGCCGGCTCGGGCATGCCACGGCCAGACGCCGGCGGCAACGGGCCGGCGACGACCGACCACCAGATCGGCCGATCCGCTGGCCACCGGAGTGACCAGCGCCGGGAGTTGTGTCGGATCGAAGGAGCCGTCGGCGTCGAGCACACAGACCAGTACGGACTCGGCCGCCTCCAAGCCGGCGTGTACGGCCGCGCCGTAGCCCCGGCACGCTTCGTGGACGACCCGGGCGCCGTGCCGGGCCGCAACCTCCGCTGAGCCGTCCCGGGAGCCGTTGTCCACCACGATCGCCCGGTAGCCGGGTGGCAGTGCGGTCAGTACGCCAGGTAGTGCCGCGGCTTCGTCGAGACACGGCAGTACCACGTCGATCGGTGATGGCATACCGGAAACGCTAGGACGCCAAGCCTCCCGGCATGGACGGAATCGGACCATCAGCATCTTCGCCAGCGTCGTTCGCTCATCGAACGGTGGTGTCCTGCCGGTTTCCGCTCCTCAGGGCCGGCGATGGCCGTACCGTCCGCTCGTTATGAAAGTGCTCGCGCCCCTGCGGCGGGGACCGGAACTGCCCGCCCGACGCGTCGACGCCGACCTGGTGGTGCTCGGCGTCGAGGTGGCGTTGGTCGCCGCTGCGGTGGCGGTGGGCCTGCTACTCAACGCGCGCGGTGTCGGCCTGCACGCCGACGCCGCGCCGCTCTACGCCACCTGGCGTCCGCACCTGGGTTGGGGTACCCCGGCCGCGCTGCTGGTCGCCGCCGGGGTGCTCGGCTGGGGCGTCCGGTGGGCCCGGACGGCCGGGTGGGGCCGGCTGCTGGTCGCGGCCTACCTCACGGCGGTCGCGTGGACGATGTCGTTGGCGCTGGTGGACGGCTGGTCGGCCGGTTTCACCCGGCGACTCACCCCGCAGGCCGAATATTTGCACGAGGTGCCCCGAGTCACCGACATCACGGCCATGCTGGCCGGCTTCAGCGCCCGGATCCTCGATTTCCAGCCGCACGCGTGGTCCACGCACACCGCCGGCCATCCACCGGGGGCGCTGCTGCTCTTCGTCGGGTTGGACCGGATCGGCCTCGGCGGCCCCACCGTCGCCGCCCTGGCCTGCGTGCTGGTGGGAGCGACCGTCACGGTGTCGGTGCCGGTGACGCTGCGGGCCCTCGGCGCGGACGAAGCCGCCCGCCAGGTGCTGCCGTTTCTGGTGCTGCTGCCCGGCGCGATCTGGGTGGGAGTCTCGGCCGACGGCATCTTCGCCGGGGTGGTCGCGGCGGGGCTGGCCCTGCTGGCGGTGCGGGGACTCGCCGCCGCCGCGGTCGGGGGCCTGCTGCTCGGCTTCGCCCTCTACCTGTCGTACGGCTTCGTCCTGGTCGGCGTCCTGGCCCTGACCGTGGTGGCGCTGCGCCTGCGGGACCGGTGGCCCGCGTTGCTCGCGGCACTGGCCGGGGCCGGCACGGTCGTGGTCACGTTCACCCTGGCCGGTTTCTGGTGGCTGGACGGCTACCACCTGGTCGTTGAGCGGTATCACCAGGGTTGGGCGGCGGATCGCCCGTACGGCTACTGGGTGTGGGCGAACGTGGCGGCGCTTCTACTTTCTGCGGGTCCGGTGCTCGGGCCCGCGCTGCGCCGGACCGCGCTCGCGTCGGCCGGTTGGGTCCGGACCGCTGCGTTGCGATGGCGCGGGCCTGACCACGCTCCGGTGATCGCCCGGTTTGACGCCCTGCGGGGAGCCGGGCCCACAGTGCTGCTGCCGCTGGCCGCCGTGCTGGGGGTCGGAGCGGCTGATCTGTCCGGGCTGAGCAAGGCGGAGGTGGAACGGATCTGGCTACCGTTCGTGGTCTGGCTGCTGGTGGCCGCCGCCCACCTGCCACCGCCTGCCCGACGGGTCTGGCTGGGCGGGCAGGTGGTCACCGCCCTCACGGTCAGTCACCTGCTCTGGACGGTGTCCTGATCCTCCGGCGGGCAGGTCGACGGTCTCAGGCGGTGAGGGCGGCCGGTTCCCGTAGCGGGTCGGTGGCGAAGGCGGCCACCCCCTCGGCGAACCCGACCCGGGCGGTGTAGCCGAGCAGCTCCGCCGCCCGCCGGGGGTCGGCGACCACGTGTCGGACGTCGGCCGCCCGGCCACCACCGGCGATCTGCGGTGCCGGCCCGCCCATCGCCTCGGCGAGGGCGACGGCCAGCTCACCCACAGTGTGCGGCTCGCCCGAGCAGACGTTGACCGGCACGAGACCCTGCGGTGGCGACGCGGTCAATGCCAGCAGGTTGGCCTGGGCTACGTCGGTGACGTGGACGAAGTCTCGGCGCTGCCGGCCGTCCTCCAGCACCTTCGGAGGCAGGCCCGCCGCCAGTGCCGACCGGAAAATCGAGGCCACGCCCGCGTACGGGGTGTCCCGGGGCATCCGAGGGCCGTAGACGTTGTGGTAGCGCAGCGCCCAGACGCTCCCGCCCGTCTGCCGCGCCCACGCGCCGGCCAGGTGTTCCTGGGCAAGCTTGGTGGCGGCGTACGTGCTTCGCGGCTCGAGCAGCGCGTCCTCGGATACCAGGGCTGACGCGAGGGTGCCTGCGCAGTCCGGGCAGGTCGGCTCGTACCGACCGGCGGCCAGGTCGGCGACGCTGCGGACGGCGGGCCGCACGGTGCCGTGCGTGGCGCAGTCGTATCGACCCTCGCCGTAGACGACCATCGAGCTGGCCAGCACCAGCCGGCTCACACCAACCCGGTGCATCGCGGCGAGCAGCACCACGGTGGCGTAGTCGTTGTGGCTGACGTAGTCGGGGGCGTCGGACGGATCCAGCCCGTGTCCCACCATCGCCGCCTGGTGACACACCGCGTCCACACCGCCCAGAAGCCGGTCCAGCAGGCGGGCGTCCCGGACGTCACCGACCACCGGGTCGTGTCGTCGGGACCACTCGGGGAGTTCCCCGCCATGCGCCTGAGGCAGCAACGCGTCGAGCGCCACCAGGTCGTGGCCCTCGTCGACGAGCAGGTCGGCGATCTGCGATCCGATGAAACCGGCCGCGCCGGTGAGCAGTACCCGCATCCCGGTGACCGTAGACCGCACTCGGCCGGGGTGAGGCCGATCCGCCCGCCTGCCAGTCGATTGGTATCCCGATATGCCCTAGATCGCGTACCCGGGACGTCTAGCGTCCCGGGGTATGGGTGTGACGGACCGGCGAACGGGATTCCCCCATCGGTGGTGGCGGGCCCTGGAACGGCACCCCCCACCGATCCCCGGTCTGGCCGGGGACCGCTGGCGCAGCCCGCTACGGGGTCCATGGCTCACCGCCGTCTACGGCGCCGTGCTCCTCGTCGGGCTGCCGCTGGTGATCATCACCGGCCTGCTCGACTACGCCGCCTACGGCCCCCATTTCGGCCAGGCCCTACCCCGCGAGGTGGGTTGGTTACGGCTGCCGCCGTTCGACTGGCCGACTCGGCCGTCCTGGCTGTTCCGGGTCACGCAGGGGCTGCACGTGACGCTCGGCATCGTCCTGATCCCCGTGGTGCTGGCGAAGCTGTGGTCAGTGATCCCGAAGCTCTTCATCTGGCCGCCGGCCCGCTCCCTGGCCCAGGTGCTGGAGCGGCTGTCCCTGCTGCTGCTGGTCGGCGGCATCCTCTTCGAGATCGCGACCGGCCTGCTCAACATCCAGTACGCGTACCTGTTCGGCTTCGACTTCTACACCGCGCACTACTTCGGAGCCTGGGTCTTCATCGCAGCATTCGTGGCACACGTGACGCTGAAGCTGCCCCGACTGGTCAGCGCACTCCGAGCCCGGCCGGCCCTGCGGGACCGCCGCCGACCGGGTCAGCGCGCGTCACTGCGGGCCGAACTGCGTACCCCGCTGGCCGCGACCCGGCCCGAGCCCTCCGATCCCGACGACCTGGTGGCCACCGCACCCGGCGTACCGACGATGAGCCGACGCGGCGCGATAGCCCTGGTCGGTGGCCTGTCCCTGCTGCTCGGCGCCCTCACGATCGGGCAGACCCTCGACGGGCCCTGGCGTCGCACCGCGCTGCTGCTGCCCCGCGGACGTCAGCCGGGCACCGGACCGAACGGCTTCCCGATCAACCGCACCGCCGCCGCGGCGGGCATCCAGCCGGACGAGACCGGGCAACGGTGGCGGCTGACCGTGCGGGGCGGCGACCGCCTCGTCACCCTCGACCGTCCCCGCCTCCTCGCGATGGGTCAGCACACCGCCCGCCTGCCGATCGCCTGCGTGGAGGGATGGTCGACACGACAGACCTGGTCGGGCGTGCGTCTGCGCGACCTCGCCGCCCTGGTCGGCGTGGACGATCCAGCGTCGGCGCAGGTGCGGTCACTGGAGAAGGCCGGATTGTTCAACCAGGCGATCCTCCAGGCCAACCAGGTGCTCGACGCCGACTCTCTGCTCGCTCTGCGGGTCAACGGCGCCGACCTCTCGGCCGACCACGGCTTTCCCGCCCGGGTGATCGTCCCCGCCCTACCCGGCGTGCACTGCACGAAATGGGTCGCCGAGATCACCTTCCGGACCGGCGCCGATGGCTGAGTCAATCTCCCGATTCCGGGCGGCCTACGGATCGTCCCTTCAGCACCTGGTCGTCATGATCGCCTGCTTCACCCTCACCGGTTGGGTCGCGCTCCGAATCGCCGAAGAGGCCACGGCTGGCCGGATGCTGCTCTGGTTCGTCGGCGCGGCCGTCGCCCACGACCTCGTCCTCTTTCCGATCTACGCGTCGGCCGACCGGGTGCTGCGCGGTGCGCTCGGGCGCTCCGGCCACGCTGGTACGGACGGGCATTCGCCCGCTGCGCCCCACCCGATGCCGCCCCGAGCCGGGCATGCGCCAGCCCGACCATCCCCGCTGAACCACATTCGGGTACCGACACTCGCCAGCGGGCTGCTGTTCCTGGTTTACCTCCCCGGCATCCTGCGGCAGGGCCGGGACACCTATCTCGCGGCCACCGGTCAGAACCAGCACCCGTACCTGGCCCACTGGCTGGCACTCACCGCCGCGCTGTTCCTGGTCAGCGTCGTTTGGTACCTCGTGCGGCAGATCCGCTGGCGACGGGTCGACGGTTCGGCGCGTTGAACAGGTGACTCCCCGTCGCTGTCACCCAGGAAGGCACGAGCATGACGAGGTCCGCGGAACTGCCCCAGGCCGAAGTCGGGGTGATCGGTGGCAGTGGCCTCTACCAACTGGTCGGCGGTGGCACGGCGGTCGAGGTCTCCACACCGTACGGCCGCCCGTCCGACCCGGTCACCGTCGGACACGTCGATGGCCGCACCGTGGCGTTCCTGCCGCGGCACGGCGCCGACCACCGGTTTCCCCCGCACCGGATCAACTACCGGGCCAACCTCTGGGCACTGCGTGCGCTCGGGGTACGCCAGATCCTCGCACCCTGCGCCGTCGGATCACTCACTGCGGAACTGGGCCCCGGGGCGCTCGTCCTCCCCGACCAGATGGTCGACCGGACCAGCGGACGAGCCTGCACGTACTTCGACAACGGTGCGGTCCACACGTCGTTCGCCGACCCGTACTGCCCGAACGGGCGTGCGATCGTCGCCGCGGCCGCCCGCGAGATCGGAGTCGAACCCGTCGTCGGCGCCACGATGGTGGTGGTGGAAGGACCCCGCTTCTCCACCCGAGCGGAGTCACAGTGGTACGCCCACCAGGGCTGGCAGCTGATCAACATGACTGGGCACCCAGAAGCGATCCTCGCCCGTGAGCTGGAGCTGTGCTACACCCCAATCGCCCTGGTGACCGACCTTGACGCCGGAGTCGACGCGGCCAACGCGGTCAACCACGCAGCGGTGCTACGCAGCTTCGCCGCGAACGTCGAGCGACTACGCGAGGTGCTCTACCGGGCGATTCCGGCGCTGCCACCCGACCCGTTCACCTGCGCCTGCGGGCGAGGCCACGAGGGCGTCCCGCTCCCGATCACCCTGCCCTGACCCCAAGATGGAGCGCTGGCTTCATCACCCGACCAACGGGGTCAGTTCGCCAGGTTGGTTGGGCGAACGTTGGTGGAGCTATCACGTCCGGTCTGGTCGTTCAGTGCCGCGGTCATCACGCCACCCTCCTCAGCGGGCACCACGCCCGGCGGGTCAGGCCGGAAACACCTTGTGATCCCCCGACCTATTGCTGGTTCCGCCGGGCGTGCGATACGCCCGGCGGAACCGCAGGTGTTTATCCGAGGGTGAAGCGGAAGAAGCGGGGGCGGTAGATGCCGGGGTCGCGGTAGTGGTCACCGTCGGGCGAGACGCGGGTGTCCATGCTGTTGACGTTGTACGACGCGATGAACGTGTCGCCGGAGCTGAACGCCGCGTGCACGTGGGCGTTGTACGAGATGACGTTCGGGTTCCAGTAGCTGCCGTATGGTCCGGGCTCGGGCATTCGGTAGACCGGGGTCTTCTGGGTGAAGGGACCGTAGGGTGAGCAGGACGTCCAGGCGTTGATCTGGCCGCTGAACGCCTGGGTGCTGTCCTGGCTGAGCAGCAGGAACTGTCCGCCCCAGGGGGTGACGCTGTATTCGTTGGCGATGCCGGTCAGCAGGTTGCGGGAGTTCTGCTCACGCATCGTCCAGCCCCACGGGGTGTGGTATTGCCAGGTGCCCGTGGCGAGGTCGCTGCCGTAGACGCGGGCGATGCGCATCTGCTTGTTGATCGGCGAGTCGTCGACGCCGTAGATGTAGGTGTAGCCGTCGCCGCTGCGGCTGGCCGGCAGGAGCGCCGAGCCCCAGGCGACGCCGCTGGCCGAGGGTAGCTGTCGGACGCTGACCGGGGTTCGCAGGTTGGACAGGGCGAAGTTCGCCACCACGTTGCGGTTGAACCGCCAGTCCCAGGCGCCGGAGCCGAAGCGCTCGTATTCCTGGTACACCACCTGGAGTTGCCCGCCGGAGAGGTGACCGTCACCGACCCAGTACCACTTACCTGGTCCGGAGGGTGGCATCAACGCTCGCGGAGCCCCGGCGGTGCCGCCCTGGTAGGTGGTCAGGGTCCCGCCGCTCTGCACCACGAATGTGTTGTTCACCAGCGGTGCGCTGACCGGGCGGGTGCCGTCGCCGTTGAGCGGTCCCATCCAGGTGTCGGAGAACAGCCAGACGATCTGACCGTCGGGCAGCTTCACCGAGTACGTGGAGTCACCGCCGGTCCAGCCGTCGCGCGTGCTGGCGGCGTACCGGTTGAACGTGCCCTCCGGCTCGACGGTGGTCTCCACGCTGCGCACCGACAGCGGGCGCAGCACGCACGAGCGGCCGGTGAGTGGCAGCACGCTTTCCACGTGGGTGGAGAACGTCCTCGGGCTGCTGTCCGCGTCGGCGGAGTGGATGTCCAGTTCGGTCCAGGTGCTCACCAGGGTAGCGACCATGGGAAAGACAAAGTTGGGTACCGTGATCAGGCCACCGGCGTCGGGGTAGAGCACGGTCTGGATGCTCGGGTACTCCGCCAGCGTGCCGGTGCTGCCGGTCGGTGACCAGATGATGACCGCGGAGCTGCGGTTGGTGTCCTTGCTCGTATCGATCAGCAGCGTCGAGCAGTACCCACAGGACGGGTCACCGGAGTTCTTCACCGCCCGGAAGTCGTGATAGACGGCACCACCCTTACGCAGGATGTCCTGATACTCCACACGCGTACCAGCGGATGTCGCGTGACTCTTGCGAGCGGGTCTCGCGCCGCCGAGGACGTCGCTGCTCGTCCCGTTCAGGGCGCTGAGGTTGACGCGCCACAGTCTCGTGTCAGCGTCGGTGTAGCCATAGCTGCGCCACGCGTCCACCGTTGGGGCGGGGGCGGCGTTCGCCTTGGCCAGCCGATAGTTGGCGATGTGATAGCCCAGCAACATGTCCTTGAAGTTCAGGCCGTAACCCTGCGCGACATGCCGGATCGCCTCGATCGGCAGATGATCGTGATCCCGAACGCTCTCCCAGGTGCGCCGCACGAAACTCGGGTCGACCTGCTCCGTGAGATAGGTGGGCAGCAGGAACGCGCCGTACTGCGGGCCGCGACTCAAACCGCCCCACGAGTTGAGCGCTGAGCCCGGCATGCTGAGCACGTCGTAGACGTTGCGCGCATACAGCTCTTCCTCGCCTGGGATGGGCAGGTACGGCTCCCGGACGTAGGTCTGGTGGGCGGCCCACTCGGCGGTGGCCTCCATCCACCAGTTCATCGAACCGAACTCCTTACCGCGCACGAGGGTGGCGAGGAAATCGAGACTGACGTCAGACTTGTCCCAGTACTGGTACTGCATGACGTGGAACAGCTCATGCCGGGGCAGGTAGTCCCAGTCGGTCTGCCCGTTCGGCACCAGGATGGTGGCCTGCTGATTGAGCCCGAACGGCAACACGAAAGGCGCGTCAATCTCCAACCCGACACCGCCGACGGCAGGGATCTCGTCAACGCCGTAGACCAACACCCACGGCTTGCCGTCGCGCACCGGCAGCGGGTAACCCATCTCGCGGTACTCGTCGACAGCGATCGCGAGCGAATTCAGTAGGTGCTGGACGGCCTTGGCCCGGCCGTTGGAATGGTAGTCCGCCGGAATGCCCGGTCGGCCTGCTCCGGCGATGTTGAACAGGATGAGGAACTCGCCGGCGGTTGCCCGGCAGCGGTAGGTGACACCGAGATAGTCGAACGGGTCGGCGGCGCAGTCGTCGTAGCCGGCCGCCGCAGGGGCGGCAGCCGGCGCGGCGACGTCCGGCGCGATCATCCTCGCCGCCTCGGGCTCAACGCTCGCGGCCAGCATCGAGAGGTAGGTCAGGTACCGCTGCGGGTCGCGGATGGCACCGGTCTGCCGTAGGTGGGCGGGTACCGCCCGGGGTGAGCGAAGCGCGGTGAGTCCGTACCGCACCGCGTCGTCCCGGGAGAGCTTGCCCCGGTGGTACGCCGAGAGGATCCGTTCGTTCGGTCCGAAGTCGGGCGGAGTGACTGCCTTGTGCGGCGCGATGCTGGGCGGGGCCTCCTCGAACGGCTTGGGCCTCGGGACCGGCGGGGTGATCGGGTCCGGCTCGGGGGTGTGCGGCGCTGGAGCGGTGCCAATGGCACGGCTGGCGGCTCGCGCGATGTCCGGGTCGGGTGCCGCCTGCGCAGCGCCGCTGGTAGACACTGCCCCGGCCAGAACCACCGTCGCTATGACCAGAGCCAGGGTCTTCCTCATCTACCGCTCCTAGCTTGGAGGTTGTTGGACGTATCAAGTTGCACGTGCGGATTGAAGGAGCCCTGGCTGACACTGTGGATCGTCTCGACCCGATGCGGGCCGGTCTTCCACCCTTGAGTCGCCCGCAGATCACGAGCCCGCTCTCCGACGGCGTGTTCGGAATTGCCGGCTACCTCGCGACGATGCTGATGCCGATCATGCGTGCGCCGGTCTCGGTGCGCGGGCGGTGCGTGCTGCCCGGAGCAAACACCACGTAACTGCCCGGGCCCAGACGGTGGCCTCGATCGATGAACTCACCCGACACCACGTAGTAGCGTTCCTCGCCCTCGTGCACGTCCACCTCTGGCCACTCCGTGCCCGGGGCGAAGTCGTACATCCAGCCACGGGCCCGCTCGGTCACCGGCAGGCGCCGCCGGATGATGCCGGGCACGACCTCGACGGGTTCCACCTCGTCGACCTGCAGGATCTGCACATCATCGGATGCATTGGTCATGCAGTCATGATCGTCGTGTTCGCGCCGCACCGGCTAGTGTCTGCAATGACGTTGACAGGTACATTCCTGCCATGGTCATTCATCGGGTGGTCGCCCTGGTGCTGCCGCCGCAGTCCACCTTCGAACTCGCCTGCGTTGCCGAGGTGTTCGGCGTGCGGCGCCCCGGTCTACCAGTCAACTACCGGTTCGATGTGTGTGCCGAGCAGCCGGGCATGGTGCCCACGCTGGCTGGTTACGACATGGCGGTCACCAGCGGGCTGCACGCGCTCGAGACCGCGGACACTGTGGTGATTCCGGGTTGGCAACGCAGGGAGCAGCCCGCGCCGACCGCCGTGATCGATGCGCTGCGGCGCGCTCACCGGCGCGGTGCCCGGATCGTCGCCATCTGCTCCGGCGCTTTCCTGCTCGCCCACGCCGGCCTGCTCGATCAGCGCAGGGCGACGACGCACTGGCGGATGGCGGCCGAGTTCGGTGCCCGGTTTCCAGGCGTGCAGGTCGAAGCCGACAGTCTGTACATCGACCTCGGCGACGTCGCGACAAGCGCGGGGACCGCGGCCGGCATCGACCTGTGCCTGCACCTGGTCCGCAATGACCACGGCGCCGCTCACGCCAACCAGATCGCCCGGCACATGGTCATGCCGCCACATCGCGAGGGCGGGCAGCTGCAGTACGCAGCAGCATCCCGGACCGCGCACACTCCGGTGTCCCTGGGACCAGTGCTCGACTGGGCCACGGAGAGATTGCAAGATCCGCTCACCGTCAACGACCTCGCCACGCAGGCCAGAATGTCCCCGCGTACGTTCGCCCGCAGGTTCGCCGCGCAACTGGGTGTCAGCCCAGGACAGTGGCTGCTCCAGCAGCGGATCACGGCTGCACGAGCACTGTTGGAGGAGACCGATCTGCCGGTCGAGACAATCGCGACCAGAGTCGGCCTGTCCACGGCCACCAACCTGCGCCGCCGTTTCCGCGCCACGGTGAACACCACGCCAGCCGCCTACCGCCGCTCCTTCGGCCGCGGCGCGAGCGCGTAGACCGCACGCCACCACACCTGGCCCACGCTGCCCGTTCGGCACGTGGAGAGCGGGGACCCGCGCACCCGCGGTCCGGTCCGGCGTCGCGATTTCGCAGGCCCTGGCGCCTCAGACCGCCTCGCCACCCAAAGCGGCGTGCTTACGGCGGTCGTAGTGGCGCGCCACTCGCACCCGGTTTCCGCAGGAGTTGCCGCACCATTCGCGGTTGGGCCGGTCACGGAGGAACAGCAGTACGCATCCGGGCGCCGCACATGTACCCAGGTGGCCGGCGGCGACGAGGGCGACAGCGTCGGCGGCAACCTCGGCGATGACACCGGTCATGGCCGCTGCTCCGTGTCGCGTCGTCAGTCGTGGCCCCGTATCGGCAAAGGCGAGCTCCTGCCAGCGCGGCGCCATTCGGGCGGCGGCGTTGAGGCTCTCCACGTCCACTGCGGCGGGAATCTGGCTGGCCGAGACGGCACCAGCGATGGCACGGATGGCAGTTCGGATGCCTCGGGCGGCAGCCAGCTCGGCGGAACCTACGGCGCGCAGCGCCTCGTCGTCGACCGGCACGGCGCACAGGAAGCTGACGCGGCCAAGCCAAGCGGCGAGATCCGCAGGTGTCTGAAGCTCGTCACAGACCTCCCCCCGACGAGTGCGGACGGTATTGGCGAGCTCGATCGCAAGACGCACGAACTAATGATACCTGCCCCTTGTGGCCATTAGTTCCCCCTGTTAACTTCTAACGGCCGCTGGTGAAACGACCATTAGGAAGGCTGCGAATGACCGATCAGAGCATCATCACGGGCCACGTCGGGTTGAACGTCACCGACCTCGACCGCTCGCTCGACTTCTACAGTCAGGCGCTCGACATTGAGGTCATCGGCCGCTCAGATGTCGACGGCAGGCGCCACGGCTTCCTCGGCCGCCACGACCTGCTCATGATCACACTCTGGCAGCAGAGTCGCGCGCCGTTCGCGGCTGACCGCGCCGGCCTGCACCACCTCTCGTTCCAGGTCGCCGACGTCCCGGCCCTGAACGAGGTCGAGCGCCGACTGCGCAGGCTGGGTGCCGACATCCGCGACGACAACGGTGTGCCGGGTGAGCTGGCCGCCGCCGGGCAGCTGTTCTGCTACGACCCTGACGGCATCCGCCTTGAGGTGTACGCCTTCCAGCGTCCGCCCCGGCCGGCGACCGCCACCGGCGACGGCCCGCCGTGCGGCTTCTTCTAGGGGTATGGCATGAGAATCCACTCAGGCGAGGTGTACGTCCAACGCAGGTCCGGCTACACACGCGAAGGGCTCGGCTCGGCCAGCATCGGCGTGCGCCTTCCGGAGATCGCGCGCCAGTTCCTCATCCGCCAGCGCATGGTGGTGATCGGCGGACACGACACGGCCGGAGCGTTATGGGCGAGCCCGTTGTATGGACCACCCGGCTTCCTGCGTGCCAGCGGCGAGCGCGGTGTGATCGCGGACGCCGCGCCCGCCGCGGGCGACCCACTGGAAGCGGCGTTCGCCGCCCCGGCTCCTCTCGGTGCACTCGCCATCGAGCCGGCCACCCGCCACCGCATGCGCATCAACGGCACAGGTCACGTTCAAGGGCATCGGCTCATCATCACGGCCGACCAGATCTTTGCGAACTGCCCGAGGCACATCACCCGCCGGGAGGCCCACGGTGACGTCACCACAGGTACCTTTGCGGCCCCCAGCGACCGGCTTTCCGACGAGCAACTACGCGTCGTGGCCGGTGCCGACACGTTTTTCATAGCCACCGGCGCCGAAGGCCATGGAGCGGATGTCTCGCACCGCGGCGGCAGCCCCGGGTTTGTCGTCGGCCGCAGCGCCACCACGCTGTCCTGGCCGGAATACCGCGGCAACGCCATGTACATGACCCTCGGCAATATCCACGTACAGCCGCGTTGCGGCCTGCTGTTCATCGACTGGACCGGCTCCCGACCTGCCCTACAGGTGACGGGCAGTGCCTCCATTGACTGGAACCCCGACCGGTTGGCAGATCACCCGGGCGCAGAGCGCATGGTCGACATCGTCATCGACAGTGTCGTCGAGACGCCGGGACACGCGCTGATGTGGCGTTCGCTGTGAGTTGGCCCGCAAACCTTCCACCCCGGACCGCGATGCCGGGCCCATCGACGACCGATGCATCGGATGAGAGACCGGAGGCCGTGCTCGGCTCACGGGTCAGTTCGCCACCGCCCCGATGGGCGGCCCGGTCGGGATCTTGAGATTAGCGAGAAAAGCCTCTACCGCAGGGGTTCGAGCCAGGTGGCTCCAGACGAGGTACTCCACGCGGGCCGGCGCATCGGCCACCGCAACGGTGCTCACGCCGCTGAGCCGTGGCACGTAGGCGGAGGGGAGCATGGCGACGCCCAGACCCGCGGCGACGAGCTCAGCCATCAGGTCGGCGGCGGTCACCTCGAACGCGACGTCGCGGACAAGGTTGGCGGCCGCGAACGCCTGATCGGTCTGGGCCCGCCCCGCGCTCCCGGCCGGAAAGTCGACGAAGACCTCGGCAGCGAGCCGGTGGAGATCGACTGTCGGTTCGCACGCGAGCGGATGATCGGGAGCGATCACGGCGACGAGCCGGTCCCGGGCGAGTTCGTGAACGTCAACGCCCTTCGGTGGAACCCCTCCCGGCAGTCCCACGAACGCGATGTCGATGACGCCCTGCTTGATGTGCCCCACGAGTTCGTCACTCCCGCCGACACGCAGTCTCACGCGCACGTGTGGGTACCGCTCCCGGAACGCGCGGAGCGTGGCCGGAATGTCGACGGCCGCAACCGTGGGGATCAGACCCACAGTCACTCGTCCCCGCACCTCCCCCACCGCCGCCGCGACCTCTGCGGCCGCGCGCTCGGCGGCGTCCAGGCACTGGCGGGCGGCGGGGAGGAACGCCACCCCCGCCGGGGTCAGCCGGACCCGGCGGCTGGTCCGCTCGAAGAGCCTCGCGCCGAGTTCCCGTTCCAGGCGCGCAATTTGGTGACTCAACGCGGACTGGACGACCAGGCACCGTTCGGCGGCCCGGGTGAAACTGCTCGTCTCGGCGACGGCGAGAACGTAGCGCAGCTGATGGAACTCCATTGATCCATCTTCCCTGTCGATCGATCAGATGACAAACATATGTTGGAGTCATCGATAAGCACGTGACCAGAATTTCCCCATGACAAGTTCCGGAGCGGAGAGGCTCCTCCGCGGAGCTGGCGGCGGCACGTTGCCCAGCAACCTGCCGCGCACTGCCCTGACCGCGCTCGCCCCGCTGGCCTGGGGCACCACCTACGTCGTCACCACCGAGCTTCTTCCGCCCAACCACCCGCTGTTCGCGGGACTCCTGCGCGCGTTGCCCGCCGGTCTGGTGGCGCTGGCGGTCACCCGCACACTGCCCAAAGGGGCGTGGTGGGGAAAAGCGGGCGCGCTCGGCGTACTGAACATCGGACTCTTCTTCCCGCTACTCTTCGTCGCGGCCGAGCGGCTACCGGGGGGCGTCGCGGCGACCCTCGGCGCGGTGCAGCCGCTCATCGTCGCCGTCATGGCCACGGCGGTCCTACAGGAGCGGCTCTCCGTCTGGCGTGCCGTCTGGGGCGCGACCGGGGTGTTGGGCGTCGGCCTCGTGGTGATCGGGCCAGATGCCGCGCTCGACCTGGTGGGGATCGTGGCCGGCCTCGTCGGCGCGGCCACGATGGCGCTCGGGGTGACGCTCACCAGGCGCTGGGGACGTCCCGCCGGGGTGAGCCCGATGGCCTTCGCCGGCTGGCAGCTCAGCGCGGGCGGTCTCTTCCTGACGCCCATCACCTTCCTCGTCGAAGGGTCGCCACCAGTGATCGATCCGCCCGCCATACTCGGCTACCTCTGGCTGGGCCTGGTCGGCGGCCTGGCCGCGTATGTCCTGTGGTTCCGGGGCGTCACCACGCTGCCCGTGACCGCCGTCGCGGTTCTCGGTCTACTCTCGCCCCTGGTCGCCGCGCTGCTCGGCGCCATCCTGCTCGATCAGACGCTCGGCCCAATCCAGCTTTGCGGGCTCGGGCTCTCGCTCGCCGCAATCGTCGCGGGACAGCTCCCCACTCCAGCGGGCCCGCCCCAGACGGGCGTGCTGGTTGGACCGGACGGGGCAGCTCGATGAAGATCGCCCCAGTCGGAGCCGCGGAAACTGGTCGAGGGTGAGTTGCCGCCGACGGCTCGTCGCAGGCCCGTGCTGGCACCCGTCGCGTTCCGTACGTGGGCGATTCGCAACGCCTACGGTGGTGCCCAGCGTGCGTCACTCGTGGCTTTCGGTGTCATTGACGTGGATGTCGAGGAGTGCGAGGAATGCCTTCGCCGCGGGCGTGAGCTCGGCCCGGCTCCAAATGACGTGCTCGACGCGGGTCGGCGCGTCCGTGACCTGAATGGTGGTCACGCCGGTGAGCTGCGGCGCGTAGGCGGCCGGGAGCATCGCCACGGCAAGTCCCTGCTCGACCAACCGCGACGTGAGGTAGGCGTTGGTCACCTCGAAGGCGACGTCGCGGCTGAGACCGGCGGAGGCGAATGCCTGATCGGACTGGATTCGCCCGGCGGTCTTGGCCGGCAGGTCGACGAAAACCTCGGTAGAGAGCCGACGCAGGCTGACCGCTGACTCTGCGGCGAGGGGATGGTCCGGGGCGACTACGGCGACGAGCCGGTCGCGGGCGAGCTCTCGGGCGTTGACGCCTTCGGGTCGCGCGGTGGTGGGGAGGCCGAGAAAGGCCGCCTCGACGCTGCCCTGCTTGACCTGCTCGATGAGTTCTTCGCTCGCACCCGCACGAAGGTTGATGCGTACGGAGGGGTACCGCTGACGGAATTCTCGCAGGACGCCGGGAAGGTCGACTGCGGCGACGGTGGAGATCAGGCCGATCACGAGCCGTCCGCGTACCTCACCGACGGCCCCCGCGACCTCGGCGGAAGCCCGCTCTGCGGCGTCCACGCACTGACGGGCGGCGGGTAGGAACGCGGCGCCGGCTTGGGTCAACCGGACACGTCGGCTGGTGCGCTCGAAGAGCTTCGCGCCCAGTTCCCGTTCCAGGCGCGCGATCTGGTGACTGAGCGCGGACTGCACCACCAGGCAACGCTCGGCGGCCCGGGTGAAGCTGCTCGTCTCGGCGACCGCGATCACGTAGCGCATCTGCTGTAGCTCCACGGACTCATCTTCTTTCACGATCGATGAGGTGACAAGCATGTATTGGACTCATTGATCGATTCGGGTGAAGCTTCGAACAGAACCGGCACGCACGCCCGTTGTCCCCTCACGACAAGAAAGAAGACATGCCCACAATCGATGAGCACCCGTACTCGACCCTGAGGTCATGGCTGGGTGTCGCTGTCATCACCGCCAGCCTGTTCACCTTCGTCACCACCGAACTGATGCCCGTCGGCCTGCTCACCCCGGTGAGCGCGAACCTGGATGTGTCCGCGGGCGTCGCCGGATTGATGGTCACGCTGTACGGCATCTCCGCCGGTCTCGGCGTGCCGTTCATCGTCGCGTGGACCAGACGCATCAACCGGCGCATCCTGCTGTCCGTACTCCTGGCGATCCTGGCTCTGGGTAACCTGCTCACCGCCGCCGCACCGAACTTCGCCCTGGTCCTCACCACCCGGCTCGTCATGGGATTCGCCAATGGCGTCTTCTGGGCCATCGGTGTGAGCATGGCGATGCGCCTCGTACCTGGACGTCTCGCCCCCCGAGCCTCGGCGGTCGCGCTGTCCGGCATCTCGATCGCCGCCGTGGTGGGTATTCCACTCGGCACCTTCCTGGAAAGCCTCACCAACTGGCGAGCCACATTCCTCATCTGGGCCGGCCTCAGCGCGCTGATGTTCCTCGCGGTCACCGTGGCCATTCCCTCGCTGCCCTCGCAGAACGCCGTCCCGGTCCGAGATGTCTTCCGACTCCCGATCCAGTACCCGCAGCTGCGCCTGGTGATGGTCGCCGTGACGCTCTACGTGCTCGGCCACTTCGGCGCGTACACCTACATCCGGCCCTTCGCGGAGGAACAGGCGTCGGCGTCGGCCGCCTTCATCACCGTGTTGCTCGTGATCTACGGCGTCGGCGGTACGGCCGGCAACTTCATCGCCGGCCACACGGTGACCAAGAACCTCTGGGTCAGCTTCGTCCTGGCCTGTGCAGGACTCGTGACGGCGATGACGCTGCTGCTCACCATCGGGCACACACGGCCCGGCCTGATCCTCGCCGTTGCCCTCTGGGGAGCGTCCTTCGGCGCCGCGAACCTGTGCCAGATCAACCTGATGCTCGGCGCCGCACCCGGGAAGTTCGAGGCAGCCATGTCCATCAACACCATGGGCTACAACACGTCCATCGCGCTGGGCGCGCTGTTCGGTGGATGGTTCGCCGACAGTCTTGGCGTCAACAGCGCCCTCTGGTTCGGTGTGGCGCTGACGGCCGCCGCGTTGCTCGTCACCGTCGCCATACGTCGGACGACCACTGCGACGGTCTCCGAGGACGAGGTGGCCACCGCCGGGTGACCCGTTGACCGGCAGAAGGGCGAGCCCGCCCTGACCAGCGGAGCTGCCGCCCGGCAGAGGAGGCCGGGCGGCAGCCGCGTGGTGTCAGTGCGATGCCACCACGCGTGCGTTCATCGTCGCGGCCGCGACGATCGCGGCCACCAGGAAGACCGCTCCGCCGAGCAGTAGCCCGTCGACGTACCCGCTGGTCAGCGCGTCCGGGAGGGCGGTGCCCGAGGGCTGGGCGGCGGTCACTGTGGCGGCCACGCCGCTGAGCAGCGCAAGGCCGAGTGCGCCGCCGATCTGTTGACTGGTGTTGACCACGCCAGAGGCGATGCCGGTGTCCTGCGGGGCCACCCCGTTGATCGCGACCACTGTGGTGGCCACGAAGGTAAGTCCCAGTCCGAAGCCGGCGACCAGCTGAGCTGGCAGCAGCGCGGTAAGGGCGTTCGACGTCGGGCTCAGCGCCCCGAACCAGCCCATGCCGATGGCCGCCAGCACCAGGCCGCTCACCGTCAGGGCGCGGGCCGTCAGCCGGGACAGCAACTGGGGACCGACGCCGCCAGCAGCCACCGCGATGCCGACGGTGAACGGCAGGTAGGCCAGGCCGGTCCGCATCGGAGGGTAGCCCTTGACCACCTGCATATAGAGAGTGAGGAAATAGAACAGGGCAAACATGCCGCCGCCCACCAGGAACATGGTCACGTACGCGCCGGTCCGTGCCCGGTCGCTGAGGATCCGGCCGGGCAGCATGGGCGCCGCTGCGGAGCGCTGGACGAGGACGAACGCGATCAGCAGGACCGCGGCAGCGATCAAAAAGCCCAGGGTGACGGTGTCACGCCAGCCGTGAAGGGCCGCGTGGTTGATGGCGAACACCAGTGCGGCGAGCCCGGCGGTGGCGGTGGCGGCACCGGAGAGGTCCGCCCGACCGCGCTCGCGCTCTCCTCGTGGCAGCACCGACGTGCCGAGCAGCACGAGCACGGCGATGGGCACGTTGACGAACAGGACCCACCGCCAGCTGACGTACTGGGTGAGGGCGCCGCCGAGCAGGAGGCCGACCACCGAGCCCAGGCCGCCCATCGCCCCGTAGACACCCAGCGCCTTGTTCCGTGCCGGCCCGGCCGGGAACGTCGTGGCCAGCAGCGACAGCGCGGTCGGCGCCGCGATGGCGGCGCCGACGCCCTGCAGCACCCGGGCGGCGATGAGGACGGTGCCGGACCAGGCGAAGCCACCCAGCAGTGAGGCGACGGTGAACAGGACCAGGCCGATCCGGAAGACCCGCCGTCGACCGAACAGGTCACCGGCTCGGCCACCGGCTAGCAGGAGACCGCCGAAGGCGAGCGCGTACGCGGTGATCACCCAGTTGAGGTCGGCGGTGGCCATCCCCAGTGCCCGCTGGATGCTCGGCAGGGCCACGTTCGTAATGGTGTTGTCCAGCACGAGCATCAGCTGGGCGGCCGCGATGACCAGCAGTGCGAGGCCGAGTCGTGGTGGTGGGCCCGTTTCCGGCTCCACCGCCAGCGAGGCCTTCGATTCTTCGTAGACAGGCATTGATTTTCTCCAGAGTCGGCGTTTGCGGATCAGCGAATGCGGGGGTTCCAGGGGCGGAGGTCGAGGTACCCGGCCCGCCACTCGGTGGCGTACGCCCTCTTGATCTCCTCCGGCATGCGGCCGAGGATGGCGGAGACGGTCTCCGGCGATGCCCCCTGGAGCAGCCAGGGCAGGTAACGCGCGGAGTCCGCGCCGACACGGTTCCGGTGGTCCTGACCGAACGCCGCCCACTGCCCCGGGGTGAGCACCGACTCGACGAGGCGCAGGCCCTCGTCCTCCTCGTGCCGCAGGTGCCCGGCGACGCTCAGATAGAGGGCGTCGACCACGTCGCCGAGGCGCTGCGGCCCGGACTCCCGATCGGCGATGGCGGCGTCCACGGCGTCGAGCAGCGGATCGATTGCCGCGTGTTCCGCCTCCATGGCGTCGAGCAGTGCCCTGTCCGGCTGGTCGGCCAGCCGGGTCTCCATCGGGCCCCAGACCGCGACGTCCTCGGAGGTGTGGTGCACCCGGAGGAACGACTTGAAAATCTCCCAGCCGACCGCCGCACGCAGGATCTGCCGTGGATCGTCGTCGGTGGTGGCGGAGACCCGGGCCAGCTGGGCCAGGTCTCGGCGCAGGGCGTCGTGCACCGCGAACATCATGGTCATGTCGAGGGTGTGGGTGGCCTCACTCATGGTTCGTCACCTCGCGATCAGTTAATTCATTGGTTGACCAAACGTTAGGACGACCAACGGTATCAAATCGTAGGTGCCACCAACAGACTGGTAGGATGGGTCCGTGGATCCATCCGTCCAGGACGAGACGCCGGCCCGACTCAGCAGCCTCACCAGCTGGTTGATGACGCAGACCGCCGCTCACGCGGGGCGGCTGGTCGCGGACGGGTTCGCCCGGGCCGGCGCGCGGGGCTACCACTACCGGGTACTGGCCTCACTGGACGAGTTTGGTCCGGCCAGCCAGGCCGCGCTGGGGCGGCGAAGCGGCATCCACGTCAGCGACATCGTGGCGACGATCAACGAGCTGGCGCAGACCGGGCTGGTGGAGCGCATGCCTGACCAGGCCGACCGGCGGCGCAACGTCATCACCGTCACGCCGGCCGGCCGCCAGCGGCTGCACTGGCTCGACGAGCAGATCCTCGACATCCAGAACGATCTGCTTGCGCCATTGTCCGAAGACGAGCGCGCGGAGCTGCGGCGGCTGCTCGGTCGACTGCTGAGCCACCACCGGGCTGAAGCCAAGCAGGAGCCCTGAGCGCAACCCATCGGTCCGGGCGGTCCTCGGACGGCGCGAGCGCACGTCGCCGTTCTGCCGCGAGCGAACCCGCTTGTCTTGTTGGGGCCCGCTGCGGAGGATCGGTGGATGGATCTCCTCACCGCGGAACGGCAACTTCAGGCCGCCCAGCGCGCCGCTGACGTCGAGTCCCTCGACGCGCTACTGCACCCGCAGGTCGTGGGTGCCGGACCGGACGGCACGGTCTTTACGAAGGAAGACGACCTGGCCGGCTACCGCTCCGGTGCACTGCGGATCACCAGCCTGGTGGAGGAGTCACTCGACATCCAGGAAGACGGCCAGACCGGGGTGACTCGCATGGTCGCTGCGGTGGATGCCGTCCAGAGCGGTGCCGCCGTGTCCGCGCGGTTGCGATACACCCGACTCTGGGTGCGTGAGGACGACCACTGGCGGGTGCTGGCCGCCACCTTCGTCCCGGTCCAGTGAGTCCGTCCACGAAGGACGAGAATGGAATGCACGACCGCGGTGGCGAGGCGTGGTCACCAGCGCAGTTGAACGACCGGGCACTGGGCGCATGCCGGATGGCACGCGCCCAGCCCCAGTCAACGTCTCAGAACGGGTGCTGAGAGACCGCCATCAGGGCTTTGTCAGCAGCTCGAACAAGCTCGAGAACCCCTGAGCGCCGAAGCCGTCAGCGATCCGGCGGTTCATCAGGTCCCTGACCTCTCGCATCCGCACGGCTTCCACGCCAATGGACTCCCGATGGCTGATCATGTCGTCCATCAGGGCGGCCTGGACGTTGAGCGGGCCGAGATCCGGCGGGTACTCGCCGGCCTTGACCGCGTTGCCGATCGAGGTCAACAGCGGGGGCAGCGCGGCGACGGAGCTGGCGGCACGCTCGGCGAACTCCGCTACGTCGACTCCTTCTGCCTGCACCAGCCTCAGGGTGTGCAGGAACCCGATGAGGATCTCGTAGCCCATCGCGACCTGCGCCATGAACTCAACGGCGGCCAAGCCGGCTTCTTCCCCGTGGTAGGTGACGGTGCCCAACTCCCCCAGCGTCGACCCGTACGCATCGATGGCCGTGCGGGGACCACTGAACGACAACATGACGTGCGGCGTACCGACGTCTGCCGGATCTCCCATGATCTTGCCATCGAGGTAGGTGGCCCCGCGATCTCTCGCCCAGCGATCGTTGGCCCGTGCCTGGTGGGGAGAGCCACTGGTCAGGTTCACCAAGACCTTGCCCGCGACTGCGGCGTCCACGGAGGCGAGCACCTCGTCGACCGCCGCGCCGTCGAGCAGACACACCACGACGAGCGGGCTGGCGGCCGCGGCCTCCGCGGCGCTCGCGGCAGCCGTGGCGCCAGAGTCGACCATCGGCAGGGCCTTGCTCACGGTCCGGTTCCAGACCGTCGTACGGTGTCTGCGATCGATGAACGTCTTGGCGATCGCCGAGCCCATCTCGCCGAGACCGAGCACGGTCACCCGGCTGGCCTGTTCGGTCGGATCCGCGGTGGTTGCTGACAGCATGATTTTCTCGTTTCTACTCGGTGATTCGATGCGTCAGGTGGCTCCTACCCGAGGTGGCTCTCCGCGCGGACGGCGGCTGTCAGGCGGGTGAGGCGTGCGCCCTGGAAGCGGGCCGTCTCGAGGACGGCTCTGGCGTACTCCGGATCTCGGCCGGCGCGGCTCTCCACGAGGCTGACGCCGTACGGGTTCCCGCCGGCGGCGTGCGTGGTGTCGTAGTTCAGGTAGCCCGTGGGCAGGATGACCGCCCCCCAATGGTGGAACGTCTGGTACAGGCTGAGCAGGGTCGACTCTTGGCCGCCGTGCTCCTCGTAACTGGCAGTGAAGCCGGTCGCCGGTTTGTCGGCCAGTTCCTCTGCCTGCCAGGGGGCGGTCGTGGTGTCGATGAATTGGCGCAGTTGAGAGCAGACGTTGCCAAAACGTGTCGGTGTGCCGAAGGCGTACCCGTCCGCCCACCGCAGGTCGTCCAGGGTGGCGAGCGCAACATCGGCGGTGGCGTCGAGGTGGGCACGCCACTGCGGCCTGGCATCGACGACCTGATCCGGTGCCAACTCCGCCACCCGGCGCAAGCGGACCTCCGCGCCGGCGTCGGCCGCTCCGTCCCTGAATGCCTGCGCGAGCCTGTGCACAGTGCCGGTGGCGGAGTAGTAGATGACGGCGATCCTGGCAGCGGTCTGCACGGTTACCTCCTGGGTCGGCTCGGTTCTCGGTCAACCGTGCCGAGCAGGCTTACCGTTCGCTGACCATCCCCTTACCGATGCCGTTGAAATCCTCTTTGTCCAAGTCGAGCTGTGCGCCGTGGCTCATCTCGGCAGCGAGCTCCTCGCTGCTCAGCGCCGTGCGGAGGCGAGAGGTGATGCGCTGGATGTCATGCTGCTCACCGGGGGGCAACGGCGCTCCGGCGCCCGCGCGAAGCGTGCGGGCCGTGCCGAGCAACCGTACGGCGAGGCGATGGTCACCGCCGAGGCTGGTCGCCCCGGCCAGGCCCTCAAGGGCCAGGGCGACAGCCCTGGGATCCCCGGTGGCGTGCGCCGCCCCGAGCGACTCGCGGTGGTGGCGCTCGGCGAGGACCGCATCGCCGCGGTGCTCCGCGATGAATCCCAACTCGGCAAGCGCAAGCGCGCAGCCGGGCAGGTAGCCGGCGTGCCGGTTCCAGTCGAGTAGGTCCCGCTGCTGGGTCTCGGCGGCGTCGAGGTCACCCCGGCGGCGAGCGATCATCGCCAGGCCCGTCCCGGCGAAGGCGGCGGCGGACCGGCTCGACTGTTCCCGCGCGACCTGTAGCGCGCGGTCGTGGCAGGCGGCCGCCTCGTCGAGGTCGCCGCGCAACAGGGCGATCCGTCCGATGCACGCCAGCTGCCGGGACACCGACGTCCACAGCCGCAGATGTTCGGCGATGCGCAACGCCTCCCGGTACCGCATGGCTGCGCTGTCGTAGTCGCCGTTGATCTCGGCCAGGGTGCCCAACAGGCTCGTCGGATGCACCTGCCCCCAGCAGTCGCCGAGTTGCACGAACAGCGTCCGGCTGGTCTCGCAGTCACGCTGCACACCGGGCAGGTCGCTGCGGTGTACGAGCGCGAGGTCCGCCCGAGTGGCGCAGGCGGCAGCGATGCCCCACTGGTCGCCGTTGGCGCGGAACGTCGTCAGCGCCGCGTCGACCAGGGCGGCAGCCTCAGCCGGATCTCCGGAACCGAGCATCATGGAGGCGAACAACCACTGCGCGAACGCCTTCTCCGGCCCGTCGGCGTCCTGGTGGCAGTCGAGGATCCGTTGCCGGGGAGCGTTCGGGTCACCGTCACGGGTGGCCAGGGCGGTCAGCCACATATCCGCACGTCGCCGCAGGGCGTCCGATGCGACGTCGTCCGCACTTTTCGCGACGATGTCCAACGCCGTTCGCAGCGACCGGCGCATCTCTCCGAGCCGACCTCGGAGCAGCCGGTACCAGGCCAACGAGGTCGCGAGCGCCAGGCCCACGCGAGGCTGACCGTCGGTGGCGGCGACGTCGAGTGCCGCCCGCAGGTTGGCGTTCTCGGCGTCGAGTTCCCGCAGCGCGCGACTCTGGTCATGACCCCGCAGCCGCCCTGCGGCCTGCTCGGCGAGACGGACGAAACACGCGGCGTGACGGCGACGGGTCGCCGGGAGTTCGCCGGCACTGTCGAGCTGTTCGAGACCGTAGGCAGCCACCGTCTCCGGGAGCCGATAGCGTCGTGGACTCTCGCCGTGGCGCGTCAGGACCAGCGATCGGTCGATCAGTCGTGCCAGCGCATCGAGGACCTCGTCGGACGCCACTTGTCCGCCCGCGCACACCTGCTCGGCGGTAGCCAGGGTGGCACCGTCGGCGAAGACCGCCAGCCGGCTCAGCACCGTCCGTTCGCAGGGCGACAGCAACTCCCAACTCCAGTCAATCATGGCGCGAAGCCCCTGCTGACGAGGAGGCGCGGTACGCCGACCGGATGACAGCAGTCGGAAGCGATCGTCGAGCCGTGCCGCCAACTCGCCCGGGTCGAGAACGGGCAGTCGGGACGCGGCCAGTTCCAACGCCAGCGGTACGCCATCGAGACGCCGGCAGATGGTGGCGATCGTGTCCGTGTTCCGCTGATCGACGATGAAGCCCGGCTCGACGGCGCGGGCACGGATCTCGAAGAGTTGAACCGCGGGGGCCCGGGCGATCTGTTCCGCGGTCGCTCCCGGCTCCGGCAGCTCCAGCGGCGGCACCGGCAAGACGACCTCGCCCGGAATCCCGAGCGGTTCACGGCTCGTCGCCAGGATGCGCAGGTCGGCCGCAGCTCCGAGAAGACTCTCGGTCAGTTCAGCGATGGGAGTCACCACGTGGTCGCAGTTGTCGAGCAGCAGCAGCATCCGCCGGTCCCGGAGTGCGGCGAGCAGCCGATCCAACGGCTCACCTGGCCGATCACCGGGCAGACCGGCCGGGGCATCGTCGCGGATCTCAAGAGTCGCCGCCACCACGTCGAGAACTTCGGTAGAGGTCGCTTCGCCGTCGCAGTGCGGCTGGCCCGCCAGCTCGACGAGCCACACTCCGGCGGGGAACGTGTCGGCCAGCAGACGAGCGGCCTCGAGCGCCAACCTGCTCTTACCCACCCCACCCATTCCGGTGAGGGTCACCAGCCGCCCGTCCGTCAGCCGCTCCCGAACCGCCTCGACGGCCTCGTCACGCCCGATCAATCCGCCGTACGGACCAGGTGACAGAGGCGCCGGCAGGTTGGTTCGCACCGGAGACGACGGCGGTGCCGGTGGCTGCAGCGCGCGGTCCTGGCGCAGGATCGCCCGATGCAGGTCGGCCAACTCCTGACCGGGATCGATGCCGAGTTCATCACGCATCTGCCGACGGAACTGCTCGTAGGCGGACAGGGCTTCACGCTGGCGTCCCGAGCCGTACAGGGCGCGCAGGTGCGCGGCCCGTAGCCGCTCGCGCCACGGGTGACGGGTGACCAGGTCGGCCAGCTCACCGGCGAGCAGGTGATGCTCACCGAGATCGAGCCGGGCCTCGGCCAACTCCTCCAACGCGGCCAGGCGCTGGTCGTCGAGCCGCTCGACCGCCTGACGGACGAATCGCTCGTCACCAAAGTCGGCGTACGGGGAGCCACGCCACAGCGACAGGGCCTCCGCCAGCTCCGCGGCCCGGCCAACTGGCTCCCGCTGCGCCCGCGAACGCGCCAACAGAGCCGCGAAGCGGCCAGCGTCGACCGATTCCGGCGAAATACGCAGCCGGTAGCCGGCATCACCGGACTCGACAAGCGCACGGCCACCCGCCTCACCCGACTCCAGCGCGCGACGCAACTGCGACACCTTGGCCTGGAGCGCACCGAGCGGGTTGCCCGGCGCCCGGTCACCCCAGAGATCCTCGATGAGCCGGTCGGAGGACACCGGATGCCCCTCATGGACCAACAGATCAGCCAGGAGAGCCCGAACCTTCAGGCCGGGTACGGCGACCGGTCCGCCGTCGGGCGTCCACACCGCGATCTCGCCCAGCACCCCGAACCTCACCGCTTCACACTAGTGCTGTGACCACTAACGTTCACCGGGTTGTCGGTGGTGTTGTGGTTCCTCGCCCAGACGTTGTCGGAGCGAGCGACTCCCCACCGGTAGTGGGGCGGGCCTCAGCCGGCCAATCGACCCTGACACCGCTGGTGGGCGGCGTGGGTCACGCCGGGACAGCCCGGCACCGGGAAGGTGTCGGCCTGCTCGACGGTGCGTGATGTCCGCACCCATGTCGGGTGCGGTGGTGGTGACGCCGCCCGGGGTCCGGGTGGCGATGATGAACGCCGCGGCAACATCGCGATGCCCGACGAACCCGCAACTCCTGCACATCATGGTCCGCCCGTGGGGCTTGACCACTCTGCGCCGGCACACCGGGCAGGTCGACGACGTACCCCGCTCATCGACCAGATACACGGCGATCCCGGCCAGCTCCGCCTTGTCCTTCAGGACCGCGATCGCCCGGCCGAGTTGCCACTGCCGCAACCGCAGGTTGTGCCGCCGACCCGCCGGAAGATCGAGGACACCACGCGGGTCACCGACGGTCAGGGTCCCGACCCGGTGCTGCACTGCCCAGCCGATCACGGTCTTCGCGGCCTCGTGCCCGGCCTGCCGTACCCGACGCCGATGCCGCCCCTGGATCAGCCGAGCCCGCCGGCGGGTCTTGCGCCACCGCCGCGAACCCCGCTGGCCCCTCGTCGGCGCACGGGCGGCGGTCGCCCGGCGGCGGCCTTTCGGGTCGGCCAGGTGCTGACGGTGCTCGGCGCGGATCGCCCGCCCGGACACCAGCAACATCTGCCCGTCACCGGTTGCCACCGCGTACGGGTGAATGATGCCCAGGTCGACCCCGGCGACCCGCCCCCGCTGCGGCTCCTGACCCGCAGGGTAGGTCGCGACCGGAAGCTCCGCGGTGACCTCGACCCACAACCGCTCCTGATCGAACACCAGCGTCACTGACCGCACCGCATCATGGGGGTAGGGAACCGCCCGGTCCAGGCGCACCACCAGCGGCGGGCTCCCGGCCGCAGTCGGCAACCGCAGCCGCCGTTCACTCAGACCGAACGTGCCGTGATACCAGCGGACCGGCATCAACGACCGTCGCCGCCGCGGATACCGCACCTCACCATGCCCCGCCCTGCGGCAGGCGGCAGCGCTGAACCACGCATCAGAATAGCGACGCAACACCGACCGGGCGCCGGTCGAGTCGAGCTCACCGAACGTGCCCGGACCAGACGCGGCGAGCAGTCGACACAACTCCTGATAGGTCGCGACCGGCCGATCGTGACGACGATGCCGCCAGCTGTTGTATTCCAATACACACGCCCAAAGATCCCCGGCCGCGCGGAGCAGGCCGAAGCAGCGTTGCCGCTGTGCCCGGGTCAGACGCAGGCCGACCCGGGCGGTGCGATGCACCACCCGCGGCGCTCCTGAATCCCTACGTCTGGGCATACCCGAGGCCAACCACGAGGGTCTGACACAACCCGGCCAAACGTTAGTGGACACAGCACTAGCCAGTCGGCTGTTCCGCCCGCGAAACGTCGATCGACAGCCGGCCCGCTCACCGGGACGTGGCGTCGACGCCACGGAGGCGAACGTCAGTTGACGAGCAGTCGGCGGTAAGCGAACCCGGCGAGGCTGAACCGAGCCGACACCGGAGGAATGACATGGATTACCTACAGCGACACCGAACCGCCAACGGTCACGGGCAGGTCGCACCACGGCGGGTGGCCACGCCCTGGCTGGCCCTGCTGGCCGGTCCGCTGTCGTACGGGATCGCCGCGCCGGCCCTGCTGCTCGACGAGCTGGCACGCGCGACGGGCACCGGGGAACGGGCCGCGGCGGCCGGCGTGACCGCCTTCGGCTGGGGGATCGCGTTGGGTACGCCACTGCTGGCGGCGCTACTGGCCCGCCGCGGCGTACGGACGGCCCTGACCGCCTCGGCCGCGCTGCTGGCCGCGGGGACGATCCTCCTCGTGCTGGTGCCGACACTGCCGGCGTTGGTGGCCGGCGCGGCGGTGCAGGCACTGGGGTCCGCCGGCCTCAGCGTGACGGCCATGAAACTGGCTGATTCGCCTCGGCGGATGGGGGTGGTCGCCGCGTCGCTGGCGGTCGTGGGGGCCACCGGTCCGCTGACCGGCGCACTGGTGGCCGAACTCCTTTCGTGGCAGGCGGTGCTGGCGTTGCCGCTGCTGGCGGTGGCCGCCGTGCCTGCTGCCCGCCGCGACGCCACACCGCCGGACGCGGTGCCGGCGTCGTTCGATCCGCTCGGCATGGCTCTCCTTGCCATGCTGGTCACCGCGGCAGTTCTCACTCCGCACCGTCCGCTGGTGGCCGGCCCGGTCACCGTCGCGCTGCTGGCGTTGCTCGTGGTCCGGACGAACGTTCGCCCCGATGGCTTTCTGCCCGCCGCAGTGGCGCGTAACGGCCGGTTCCTCACGGCGTGCGTGCTGGTCTTCACCGTGGGCCTGGTGAACTTCACCCTGCTCTACGCCGCCCCGGATCTGCTGCGAGAGCACGCGGGCTGGGACAGCACGCGGAGCGGAGTCGTGCTGCTGGTGCCGTACCTGCTCGGCGGTCTCTGCTCGGGTTTCCTGATCGCGGCGTCGGTGCGGGTGCCCCACCGCGTGACGGCCGCCGCGTTGCTCGGCGGAGCCGTCGCCGCGCCGGTGCTGGCTGCGGTCGCCTCGGCAGTACCGCTACTGCTGGTGGCAATGGCACTCGCGTCCCTTGTCGCCGCGACCGGCCAGGGCGTACTCGCCCTGCGAGCGACCGGCGTCGTGCCCGGCTCTCACAAGGCCGAAGCCCTGGGCCTGTTCAACCTTGCCTATCTGCTCAGTGTCGCGTTCGGTCCAGCGATCGCCGTGACGCTCTCGCATCAGGCCGGCTGAGATCCCGCCGCGTTCCGGCGCGGTGCCGGCAGGCCGCCACCGCGAAGACCGGCTGCTGCCGAGCCTCCGCTGCCATGGGCGCCGTCCTCGGTTCCCCCATCAGGCGTCGGGGACGAGAACGATCTTGCCCGTCGTTGCCCGCGCCTGTAGGGCGGCGTGCGCCGTGGCGGCCTGCGACAGGGGGAAAGTCTGGAAGGCGGGCACCAGATTACCGGCGGCGGCCTCCGCAAGCGCGCGGGCCTCGTCAACGGCCGCGTCCTGGCCCTCCAACAGCAGGGCCAGTGCGTCGGTGAAACGCACGCCACGCTCCTTCAGCTGTGCCTCCTCGGGACGGAACTCGTCCCGGGAGGCCGCGCCGATCGTGATGTAGCGTCCACCCTCGGCCAGCAGCCCGAAGGCGGCCCGCCCCTTGTCGCCCTCGACACCGTCCAGAACGACCGTAACGCCGCGTCCGCCCAGGGCGTCGCGGACGGTGCCCGCCCAGTCCGGCAGGTTGTAGTCGACAGCGAGATTGGCGCCCAGCTCTCGCACGGCCGCCGCCTTGGCCGGTCCGCCTGCCGCGCCGATGACCGTGGCGCCCAGACGGCGGGCGAACTGGACGACCAGACGGCCGATCCCACCGGCTGCGGACGTGACCAGGACGACGTCGCCAGAGGTGAGCTCCGCGATGTCGAGCAGGCCGATTGCGGTGGTGCCGGTCACCACCATCGTCACGGCTACCTCGTACCCCAGTCCGGTTGGGATCCGGTGCAGAGACGAGACGTCGGCGACGGCGAGCTCGGCGTAGCCCCCCGGCCTGCCGTACGCGGTCACCACCTTGGCGCCAACCCAGCCCTCGTCCACGTCTGGCCCGATCGACTCGACGACGCCGGCCACCTCTGCTCCGAAAATGGCCGGCAGCCCGGGAAGCGGTGGTCCGATCTCCAGCCCTTCCCGCATCGCCGCCTCGATCTGATGGACTCCTGCGGCCCTCACCGACAGACGGACCTCACCCGGCCCCGGCACGGGATCAGGCACTATCTCATAGCGGAGGTTCTCAGCGGGCCCGAACTCGTGCAGGACGACGGCGCGCATGACCGTTCCTTTCAGTAGATCTGCAGAAGAACATCACCCTCCGACCTCTACTGCACTTGAGGTCAAGCATCTCGCGATGGGCCTCTGGGCGGGGATGCATCGGGCGACACCTCGGCCACCATGTCGACAAGGGAACCGCGTGGGCTCATCTGCCCGACCACCCGCCCGACGTCGAGTACCGCCCGGCCGGCACCGGCCCCACAACGGCCTTGCATCACTGAGAAGGTGCCGGACGCGAACCGGCGGGACGACGACCGACAGCCGGGGAACGCCCACTCAAGCCGGAAGGATCGTCGCGTGACAGAGCGGCGCGGCGACTACCGGAAAAGTAGGATTTCAAGCCCTCGGAGCCAGGGGCACCGCGCGGCCGATGCCTACCTCGTCGTCGAACCTCACCCGCGCCGGCCCGGAGCGAGCATCCGGGCCCACCCTGGTGGCACAAGTCCTCAGAACCGGTCCCGGGTACCAAGCAGGGCGTTGTGTGCGGTGCGGCACCACGGCGCGAGTTCAGCGTCGAGCGCGGTCCAGCGGGTGTCATCGACACAGAGGGCTCCGTCGACGTCAGGCAAAGCCTCAATCAGCCGCATCCGCTGGTCTTCGCCCGGGTGAATACTCCACAAGTCGGTGGTTCGGAGGAAGGGCGCGCTGCCGGCGACCCGGCGGGCGACCAGATCGGCCCTGTACTCGGCGCGGCGGCTATCGGGCATCGCCACGGTGTCGACGAGCAGCTGCGCGGTGATGAGAGGCCCGGCGCTCTTGGGCTATGGGGGCCAGCCGAGCAGTCGAGCGCCGAGTACGGCTGTCTGCAGTGTGAAGCGTTGGGTCGGCTCGCCGGGGTGGTAGCCGGTCAGGTCCCGGATGCGCTCGAGTCGGTAGGTGATCGCGCGGACGGACAGGTGCATCTGCCGGGCGGCCGCGCTGTGGTTGCCCTGGTTGTCGAAGAGCACGGACAGGGTCTCCAGGTACGGCAGGGCACCACCGCGCGCCCTCGTCAGTGGCCCGAGGACCGTGGTCACCAGGTCGGTGATGGCGTCGCGGTCACGCAGGAGAACGGGGAACACCAGCAGGTCGGCGGCATTGAGTACGGGCGTGGTGAAGCCGAGCCGGACGGCGTAGTCGAGGGTGTGGCGGGCCTCATCGAGTGACGTGGCCAGGCCATGCACCCCCGGTTGGGTGCGGCCGACGGCGATCTGCCATGTGCCCGCACCGAGTTCGGTCAGGAGCAGGCGGGCGAGCTCGGCCGCGATGCCCCGTAGCCCGCCGGCACTGATGCAGACCACGTCGCCGTCACGGAGGGTGGTGAGGGTGTTACCTTCGCCGAACCTGGAGGCCAGCGCGGCATCGATGCGGTGCGTGATGCCGGAAGTCAGGTCGGCTGCACGGGCGATGAGGACGGTATGCGTGGCCGACAGGCGGAGGCCGTAGCGGTGTGCGCGCTCGGCCAGACCGCCCGGGTCGGCACGGCCGGTGAGCAGGTCGTTGACGAACATGGCACGTTCGTTGTCGTGGCGATCCAGTTCGGCACGGTTCTGCCGGGTGTACCCGTCCACTGCGTCGCTGAGCAGGACACGGGCGGTGTCCAGCAGTGTCTCGGCGCGGGAGTGCACGGTGACGGCGGTGTCGGTCGACACGGCGGGGGTGGCGCTCCAGTGGGCAGTGGTGGCATCCAGCAGACCGGTCACAAGCTCGCGCAGCGTCAGCCCTTCATCCGCTGCGCGGGCACCCAGGTTGACCGCTGCCTGACGCCGGGCACTGGCCGCGACGTACAGCAGATCCTGGCAGTTGGCCGCCAGCCAATTGGCGTCGTTCATGGGCTGTTCCTCGTCGGCGTGCTGGTGGCGGCCGGTGAACGGCTGCCACCAGCCTCAGGTTTACACACCGATGTCGCGGCGGTCGAACACGACGACTCCGGCGACCGTGGTTGCCGCCGCGAGAAGCACGAGGGTGAGAAGCTCGGTCGGGTGCCAGCCGGTGTGCAGCGGGTCGGTGCCGATGAAGTAGTGAAATGGTGAGAGCCAGCGCACCCAGTGCCATCCGTCGATCATGCCGCCGATGGCGTTGGCCATGTAGGTGGCCACAGCGAGGCCACCGGTGACCGCGAGGACGGCGGCCCGCTTTCCGGTGGCGGCGCCAACCAGGAAGGCAGTGCCGGCGAAGCACCACACCAGGGCGACCAGGCCGACGGACGCGGCAGCGACGTTGGACAGGGCGATGTCCATGCCGATCCAGGGAACGATGATCATCAGCAGGATCCCGGGGATGGCGGCGATCCCGGTGACCGCGCTGCCGGCGGCGGCCACCCGTTGCCAGGCGAAAGCGGCACGCGATACCGGGTTCGCCAGCATCAACTCCATGCCACCGTCCTCCTCCGGCCGAGCGATCGTGCGGGCCGCCAACGTGATGGCGCACATCAGGACCAGCAATGGGCCGACCAGGCTGAAGATGGTCGCCTGCAGATAGCCGGCCGGTGAGAGCATGTCGGCGATGCCGAGGAAGTCCAGCATGCCCTGGGGCAGCGCGTCCTGCTTCAGCTCCGCGGCTCCCTGGAACTGGCTGTAGAACGAGGTGTATATGGCGGTGAAAGCGGTGACGCCGCCGGCCCAACCGATCAACGCGAGGCGGTCGTCACGCCAGGTCTTACGCACCAGCGCGGGAAGCATCGCCGGCCCCTTCCCCGTGGTAGTAGAACGACAGGAACGTCTCTTCCAGGTCCGGTTCGGCCGACAACATGTCCACCACCTGATGACGCGCCGCCGCCTTGATCAGCGGGTCGATGCGGCCGTCGACTGTGCATTTCAGCACCGGGCCGGACACCACCACGTCGCTGACTCCGGGCAGGACACTGAACTCTGCCGGGTCCACCGGGTCATCGAAGTGAATCTCGACGGCGCGGACCGCCCGCTTTCCGAGTGACTCAACCCGCTCGACCGCGGCCAACTGGCCGTCGCGCACGATGGCGACCCGGTCGGCGGCCTGCTGCACCTCGGCGACCACGTGAGAGGACATGAAGACGGTCTGGCCCGCAACGCTGGCGTCGCGGACCATGGCCAGGAACTCCTGCTGCATGAGTGGATCCAGCCCACTGGTCGGCTCATCCAGGACCAGCACCGCCGGCCGGTGCATGAACGCCTGCACCAACCCGACCTTCTGCTTGTTGCCCTTACTCATCGTCCGTACCGAACGCGAGAGGTCAAGCTCAAGTCGCTCCGCGAAATCGGTGACCTGCGTCCAGGCCACGCCGCCGCGTGCCGCGGCGAAGAAGCGCAGCAGGTCTTCCGCCTTGTCCCGCCCGGGAAACACGAGCTCGCCGGGCAGGTAGCCGATCTGACGGTGCAGTGCGGCCTTGTCCCTGCGGGGGTCGAGCCCGAGGACCGTCGCGTGTCCACGAGTGGGACGCAGGAAGTCCAACAGCAACCGGATGGTGGTGGTCTTCCCCGCTCCGTTCGGGCCGAGGAATCCCACCACCTCCCCGGCGCGAATCTCCAGGCTGAGGCCCTCGATGCCGCGGCGCCGACCGTAGAACTTGGTCAGGTCCTCGGTGAGCAGGGCGATGTCGCTCGTCATACCCACATCGTCGTCGGCATTCCTATCCGGCATCCAGGTCAGGATCCGGCTGACATCACGCTGAGACGGTTGCCGAACATCGGAAGCAGTATCCCGAGCGTCAGCCCGGGTTGCTGCCGGCCGCGAACCCGCCGGGATTGGCCTACATCAGGTGGGCTGGCAAGTCTGGTCGACAGGTCATGTCGTGCGGCTTCTGGGGGCAGCGACGGGTGCTCCGCCCTGCGCCCAATCATCTCTCCAGGCGCTGCGGGCCAGGTCAGTGAGGGGCTGCAGCGCGCGGCTGCGACGGCCTGCAGATCGATTTTGATGTGGGCGGGATGCGGGCCGCGCCGATCCGGATACCGGGCGTACGCGCGGACCACCTTGTAGCCGAAGTGCCGCTCGACTCTACTAGGCGTGATGTGACGCAGCCGGCGAGTGGAGATGCTCTGGGGCCGAGCCTCAGCCCACACCTCACCCCACCGATAGACCCTTATTCACGAAAAACCCGTTCGATACGCGTAGGCCCGCAAGGCGATCGCGAGTGATCTGAACGGCGTCGTCGATCAACGAGAGACGAGAACCTGTCTCCATCGCCACGGTAACGAGGCCCACAATGCCACACAGGAGGAATTTTGCTTCGACAGTTGGATCGACCGTTGGCGAGATGAGTCGCTTCAGCCGGGCTTCTTCGAGGTAGTCGGTGATCCTGGCATGCCACCCGGACAAGCGGCCGCCGAAACCCTTGTGGTCAGAAAACTGTTCGCCGAGTTTGATCGCCACCCGGGCCAAGGGGCTGTAGAGCACGTTTGTGGTGACGTGCTGGGCAACCCACAGGATCGCGTCAAGCGGATCGTCGGCGAGACGTCGGGAGCCCATGAAGACACCGCCCGGATACGCGAGATCCATCACGGCCGACGCCAGCGTCTGTTTGGTGGGAAAGTAGTAGGTGACCAGCGATTTCGAGGTACCGGCTAGCTCTGCGATGTGTTTGATGCTCGCTTGCTCGTACCCCGCCTCATCGAAGGCGCGAACCGCGGCTTCAAGGATTTCAGGTGCGGCGTTTTCCTCTCGGTTGTCACTCAGACTGACCTCCACCGCCCGCAGAGCGGTATGCCTCGGAAATTCACTCTCGGTGACGCTCATAAGTCTTCCGATCCTCCCCGATGGAACGAAGTGCAGGGCGAGCTTTATGCCTCCGCCGACAGCGTCGCCGTTGATGAAGGCGAATATGACGACTTTAGACCCTGGACGGTCGGTCAGGGCAACACTTCCCAGCAGGGAAGCCACCAATTAGGGCTTGACCTGCCCGGATGCACGTGAGATTGGGCTGCTGTGGCGGGAGCTGCTCTGCCGATCGCGTGCGACTCCGACGCGGGCTTCGCCGAGCAGGTCGGCGGCCAGAAGGTGGCATGGTCTATACAGGGCGCTCATGGGTGCTGCATCGCAAGCCCGCCAACGGCTGCGACCTGCCCACCTGGAAGCACGACCTCACGTCGAACACCGCGCCGTGAGAGCCGGAGTCGAACGCGCTCTGCCAGAATGAAGTGCTTCCAGAGCCCTGCGCGACCACCTACGCCCCGCCCACACATAGGCGCTGATCACCGACCTCACCCCAGGCAACGTCGTTACCTGTTGCGAGACATTCCTCAGGCGATACGGGATTGAGACATTCCCTGACCGTCCGTCCAGCAAATAGCTTCCCAACACGCGGCATCGACGCCGCAACTCGAGGAAGGGAAGCATCAATGAAGAAGCTCATGACGACCCTGGCGGCGTTCGTCGTCGCGGCAAGTGTCGTCGTCGCACCTCAGGCGGCGAACGCCGCACCCGTGGTGCCGGCCAGCAGCATCGCCAGGAGCCACGAAGCGACCACCACCACGGCCCCGACTCCTGTCGCTCCGAAATTGTTCGAGACCGGCGAGTACGACTACTTCTGCCTCGGAGCCGATGGCAGTGGTTTCTGGCTCTCGCAGGGAGAGCCCACCACCAACTGTCACGGTAGCTACCTGCTGAAGTACATCGACGGGAACCAGGTTGGGAGCTACAACCTCGCCTACGGAGGAGGAGCTGCACAGACTCCACCGTGGAACACCGGATGCGTCCTGGCGCTCGCCGGCGGGGTCGCGCTCTTCATCTTCCCGCCGACCGGAGCCGTGGCGTGGGTCGTACAGGGTGGTCTGGCTGCCGCTGGCCTTCTCACGTCGTGCGTGGTCTAGTGCTCTGACCACAGACCTGCGGTGTGTGGGTCAGGCTGCCGCTCGTACGGCCGTCTGGCCCACCGTCGTTCAGCGTTCGGAACCGTCACAACACCGAAGGATTCGACTCGCCGTAACCGAAGTGCCTGACTGGCAGGCCGGCGGTGTTCATCCTGTCCTTGCGGCTTCAAGTCCAAGCCGGCTAATAACGGTCTGCAGTTCAACGTGGACTGTAGCCGGGTTGGCGACTTCTTGGTCACGGACGAGGCGGCTGACGACCTCAGCATCGGGAGTCAGCTCTTTCGATAAGATCTGGAGACCTCTCGTGACCCGAACTTTCGCACGCCTCCTCCGCCGACCAGGCGGCGCACCATTGCGGCGCTGTGGCCGGTCATCCGAGAGGTCCCAGTTGACAACATCCCTTCAGCCCTGAACCTGCTGCAGGGAACTTCTGAAGGGCAGCCCACATCGGGGAGATACCAGGGACGCGCGCGCTCGAACCGCCACGAGGATTGGGTTGGCACGTCCGCAAGAGTCCGCTGGTGATGCCTTCGCGCCGGGCCCGTCAGCACCCTGTAGCCGGGAGGGGCCTCATTCCTTCTAGTGATTTGCGAACGGATGGGGATACTGCTCATCCTCATCCTGATGCCATCGGCCGCCGTTGCGTGGAGACAGAGCCGAGGCGGTCGCCGACATTGCTCAGATCGCCTTACACCCCACCGAATTTCTGTGGTTGGATGGAGTCTTGGCGTAGGTTACTGAGCTAGGGCACTTCACTCTGGGCGGCATTCAACACGGGCCGGCAGTCATAACCCGCGCTACTCAATTGCCGCGAGCGCAACACCAACAGTCCTCGCCTCGCCTGAGGAACATTTAGGCGAGGGCGGAACTGGGAATGCGACACCAGCGTGGCAGCACGTGGCATTATTCGTGAGCCTGCACGACTCGCCCTACCTTCGCTACCCATGCCCCACTCAGTGTGACCGCGAAGGCGAGAACAGCAAGCATCCACGCGAGCCAAGAAGGACCGTTAGGACGTACTACGGTCCATACAACGATCAAGGACCCGATCACCACTACCGCCAGGGTTACCAGGTAACCGACGCCCGCAGCGCTAGCTGGGATAGGCAGACGAGTTCCGGAGGATTTCGCCGCGATACGGCTAACCACTCCCACAAAGAGGGCTGCAGCGACGAGGAAAAGGCCTGCGACCTGCTGCGAAAAAAAGGCACTCGCCACGATCGCAGCACCCGCGATTGCCCCGGTTATCCCGTAAAACCACCATGGAGCGACACTCTGGCGGTCAGCCATATTCGACCGGGCAAGCGATTCTTGGTTTTCTGCTGAGGCCCGTCCCATAACCGCAAGTCAACACCTGGCCCCATGTCGTGTCAAGCGGGCCGAGCGGCGATCGAGTGCTGTCTCGTCGTGCCGGACCAGTGGCGTTCTAACGGTGGAGGCGGAGAGAGAGCTCCACGGAAGGGTCGCGTGGAGGCTGGCGGTTGCCCCCGATCCTGGCCTACTTCGGAGGCAGCCGGCCACACCGTCCGGGTCGGTGTCAGCTGCCAAACGTCCTTCGAATCTCCGAGCGCACCGGAGCCGTGATGAGGACGATCGCTGCCGGCATTGGGGCGGCAGGGTGGGTTTACGGCAGGAGGGCAGGGAAGCCTGGTCGGCGATGTTCGTGTCGTGCCTGGTGAAGGAGCCCCATGACTGGTAACCCCTCTCGTCCGCGCCGTTTCTTGTTCGGCCGTCGTAGCTGGCCGGAGACCCGCCGGATCGGTGACGTGTTGCGCACCGAGACCGTCGGCGGGCGCTGCTGCTGGGCGCGGCGGTGCTGGCCCTGGTCTGGGCGAACTCGGCGTGGGCGTCGGCCTATCAGGATTTGGGCGCGCTGCAGGTCGGGCCGCGCGCGCTGCACCTGGATCTGACCCTCGCGCAGTGGGCGGCCGATGGCCTGCTGGCGATCTTCTTCTTCGTCGCTGGGCTGGAACTCAAGCGTGAGTTCGTCGCCGGTGACCTGCGCGACCCCCGCCGAGCGATCATGCCGATCGCTGCGGCTCTGGGCGGCATGGCCGCACCGGCACTGATCTACACGGCGATCAACGCGGGCACCGCCCGCGGGGCGTTGTCCGGGTGGGCGGTACCGACCGCCACCGACATCGCGTTCGCGCTCGCCGTGCTCGGGGTCATCGCCACCCACCTGCCCGCTGCGCTGCGCACCTTCCTGTTGACGCTCGCCGTCGTCGACGACCTCCTCGCCATCGTCATCATCGCGGTGTTCTACACCAGTTCCCTGCACCTGCTGCCGCTGCTGGCCGCTCTGGTGCCGCTCACCGGGTTCGCGGTGCTGGTGCAACGCCGCGTGCGGTCCTGGTGGTTGCTGCTCCCGCTGGCCGCGGCCACCTGGACGCTGGTGCACGCCTCGGGTATCCACGCCACCGTTGCCGGCGTACTGCTCGGGTTCATGGTGCCGGTGCTACGCCGCGCCGACGGCCCCGGTCCTGGCTTGGCCGAGCACTTCGAACACCGGTGGCGACCACTGTCGGCCGGCGTCGCGGTGCCGGTGTTCGCGTTCTTCGCCGCCGGGGTGTCGCTGGCCGGCGCCGGCGGGCTTGGCGCGACCCTACGGGACCCGGTGACCATCGGCATCGTCGCCGGTCTGGTCCTCGGCAAGTGCGTCGGCGTGCTCGCCGCGACGTGGCTGGTGCAGCGGGCCACCCGCGCTTCCCTCGGTGACGGAGTCAGTTGGTGGGACGTGCTCGGTCTGTCGCTGCTGGCCGGCGTCGGGTTCACCGTGTCGCTGCTGATCGGCGAGCTCGCGTTCGGCGCCGGCAGCGAGAAGGACGAGCACGCCCGCATCGGCATCCTGGCCGGATCGTTGATCGCCGCGCTGCTGGCCACCGTGGTGCTGCGCATCCGCAACCGCCACTACCAGCGGCTGCGCGCGGTCGAAGAGGCCGACGCGGACGCCGACGGCGTTCCGGACATTTACCAACGGCAGGACTCCGACGCGCCGCGCTGACCGTCACCGTACTTCCTGCCGAGTGCGGGCAGGGAGTACGGTGACCCACAGGTGTGCCGGGAAGTCTGGTCGGCGGTCATTGATCCACGCCCGCCCGGAAGGCCCCCTGCGATGACCGATCCCGCGCTTCGCGCTGTCGACCTCACCAAACGGTACGGCCACCTGACCGCTCTCGATGCGTTGAACCTGAACGTCATTCCCGGTGAGGTGTTCGGGTTCCTCGGTCCCAACGGTGCCGGCAAGTCGACCACCATCCGCCTCCTGCTCGGCCTCGCCCGACCCACCGCCGGGCGGGCCGAGGTGTTCGGCGTCGACGCCGCCGACGTCGCCCGCGCCCACCGGCACCTTGCCTACGTACCGGCCGATGTGGCGTTGTGGCCGCAACTGACCGGTGCCGAGATCCTGCACCTGCAAGCCCGCACCGGCCCGGGAACGGACCTGGCCTACCGCGACGAACTCCTCGAACGCTTCGCCCTCGACCCGTGGAAACCGGCCCGCACCTACTCGACGGGTAACCGGCAGAAGGTCGCCCTGATCGCCGCGTTCGCCACCCGGGCCCGACTGCTGGTGCTCGACGAGCCGACCAGCGGCCTGGACCCGCTGATGGAACGGGAGTTCCGCACGGCGGTCCGGCAGGCCCGCGACCGCGGGCAGAGCGTCTTCCTGAGTTCCCATCAGCTCGCCGAGGTCGAGGCGGTCTGCGATCGGGTCGCCATCCTGCGCGCCGGCCGGCTCGCCGAGGTCTCGACGATCAGCGACCTGCGGGACCTGCGCCGTGCCGAAGTGACGATCACCTACACCGGCATCGCACCTGACCTGAGCGTGATCCCCGGCGTCGTGGGGGTGGAACCGGCCGGCGAGCGACGACTGCGGTTCACCCTGAGCGGTGAGCCCGGCCCCGCACTGCGGGCGCTCGCCGCCGCGCAGGTGACGGCCCTGAGCATGCGGGAGCCGAGTCTGGAGGAGATTTTCCTCGACTACTACGGAGCGGAGGCGGCTCGATGAGTCTCGACACCCTTCCCGCCCCAGCCAACCCCCAATTGACATCGGATTCCGCGCCAGGCCGGGCTGTCACGTGGTTGGCCATCCGCCAGGTTCGACGCGGCGCACTCAGCATTGTCAGCCTGGCCGCCGGGATGACCGCGCTGGTCGCCGCGACTCACGCGCAGGTGATGGCCGACCCGGCGGCGGCCGGGAGCCTGCGGGCTCTGGCCGGCAACCCGGCGATCCGGACCCTGTTCGGCGCCCCGGTCGGCCTCGACAACGCCGGCGGGTTCACCGTGTGGCGGGTCGGCACCGTCATCGCGGTCCTGCTCGGCGCCTGGTCGGTTCTGGCGACTACCCGGATCACCCGTGGCGAGGAGGACGCCGGCCGTTGGGACCTGCTGCTGTCCAGCCGTCTTCCGGCACCAGCCGTCCTGCTGCGCCACCTCGGACCCGTGATGGTGGTCAACGCCGCCACCGCGACCGCCATCACTGCCGTCCTGCTGCTGTCCGGAACCGAACCGGCAGGTGCCCTCCTCCACGGTGCCGGCACCGGCCTGCTCGGGATGTTCCTCACCGCGGTTGCCGCACTGTCCGCCCAGGTCTTCCCCGCTCGGTCGCCGGCCACCGGCGCAGCGGTGGCGGTGCTGGGCTGCGGCCTGCTGACCCGGATGATCGGCGACGGCGTCACCGGACTCGGCTGGCTGCACTGGCTCTCGCCGTTCGGGCTGCTGTCCCTCAGCGGTCCCTACGTCCACAACCGTGTTCTGCCGCTGCTCCTGCTCGCCGCCGCCACCGCGCTCATCACCGTTCTGACCCTGACCGCAGCCCGACTCCGCGACATTCGCGACGGTCTGATCCCCGCAGCACCCGGACGGCGCCCGCGAACCCTGCTACTGGACAGCGCGGAAACGTTCGCAGCACGCCGGGTGTCGCGGCCGCTGACCGGCTGGCTGATCGGTGTCGGCGCTTACTACCTGCTGATCGGGTTGACCGCAGTGTCGGTCACCGAATTCCTGCGCGACAATCCGGCCCTTGCCGACGGGGCCTCCCAGGCCGGCTTCGACGGGTTGGGCAGCATCAGCGGATTCACCGCGACCCTGTTCGCGATCCTGGCCATGCCCGTCGGTGGCTTCGTCACCGTCCGGATGGCCGCCTTCGTGACCGCCGAGACCGACCGGCGACTGACGCTGCTCGCGAGTCAACCGATCACCCGGACCCGGCTGATCGGCGCCGAGCTGGCGGTCACCGCGTTGGCCGCGGCAGTCCTGGTCACCGGCGCCGGTCTGGCGACCTGGCTCGGGGTCACCGCTATCGGCGGCGAACTGGAGGCAGACGCCGCACTGCGCGGCACCTGGAACATTCTCCCGCTCGTGCTGCTCAGCCTCGGCGCGGCGGTGTTCGCGGTCGGCTGGACACCAGGCTGGACGATGCTCATCGGCGGCCTTCCCACCACCGGCGGGTTCCTGCTGCTGGTGACCGCCGAGAGCGTCGCGGCACCGGACTGGGTACGCGACCTCTCACCGTTCGCGCACCTCGCGCCCGTACCCCTCACCGAGGCCAGCATCGGCGCCCCCGCAGTCATGCTGGCCACAGCAACAATCCTGACCGTGCTCGGCGTCGCCGGCTACCACCGCCGAGACCTGCGTTCCTAGAGCAGATCGCCTGCGCTGGCGGTAGGGCTGCCAGGCAGGGCTGGTCTCGATCACCGGGCCGCTCGGGATTCGACCACTGCGGCGCGCTGGGTTGTCGCTGCGAAGATCGGCGCCCATCTGCTGCCCGTGGCAACGGCACCCCGGCGAGGGCGGTGCGCAGCCGGTCGATGTCCAGTCGCCCGCAGGCGAGGGCGTCGTACAACGCCCCGTGACCCCGACGGTGCTCACCCACCAGCGACAACTCCGCCAACGACCGGACCGGCCCGTCGGCGCACAACACCGCGTCGGCAAGCTCGAACAACGCATCCGCCCGCGAGGTCAAGCACCCGTAGAGCTCCCGCCGGAACCTCGCCAACCAACCAACATCTCCGGGTCTCACAACAGACTTCCCACCGGTGGGCTTCCGCTTCTGCCGAGCCGAGGAGTTGGCTTGGCGCGGGGCCGGGAGGCCCCGCGCCGTGGTTATGGCCTCAGGTTGGCAAGCGCTGCGCCGGTCTGTGGGTCACAGGGGTATGAGAGGTGTTGGTGCACCATTACCCACGTCTCGCCGGCACGGCGGAAGACTCGTGTTCCGCGCGACCACGTCTCTGTCGATTCCCCTTCCGGGCCGTCGAATCGTATCCGGTTGAGGCCCCACGCGACGGCGAGGCTGCCTTCAGCGAGGACGGCGAGGTCGGGGATATGCCAGGACATCTCACCGGTTCCCGTGTTGAGGCCGCGTTCGCATACCTCCCGGACCTGCGACAGGCCCTTGTATTGCAGTGGTGCGATGTGCTCGTAGGAAATCACCTCGTCGGCGATGCCGGCCATCAGCCCGTCGAGGTCCCCTGCCGCGGTGCTCGCGAACCAGCGTCGATGCAGAGACTTGATTTCCTGCTCTGTTGCCGTGCTGTCGGAGTCGTGTGCCAAAGGGAACGAGTGGTGTTCATGGCTGACGATCCAGTGGTCGGCGTCCTTGCGAAGCCCGAGAGTGATCCGGAGCCGGTGATCGGGTCGTTCGGCGAGGTCGGCCGGCGTGCCACACCGCAGAAGCAGATGCGCGAAGGCCACGTCCGTGCCGTTGGTCACCTCCAAATGGTCGATGTCAAAGACGGCGCCGTCGGCGATCCACTTGAAGAACGGTAGCCAACTGTCGCGATATGCCTGGATGCCTCGGACTCCGTCCTGTGGCGGCGGCACGTCGAACATGACGATGTCGTCGGCGTGGTCCATCAGTACACCATGCAAGTCCTGGGCACGGATCGCGGCCGCCCACCGCTCGATCAGCTCGGTGATGACTTCCCTGTCGTCCCGGTACTGCTGCACAACCATGTGTGCCTCCTTTCACCGGTACAACCCGGCGAAGGCAGCGAATTCATCGCGGTTGAGCAAAGATGTTGCGTGTCAGGCCGGCAGGCTGGGTGGCAGGCCGTGCGCGGCGAAGTCGGCTTCGAGGAAAGAGACGACTTCCGCAATACCGTCTCGACGCAGCGTCAGAACGTCCAGGCCGCCCGGACGGTACGCGGCGGCGGCGCTGTCCCAGCGATACGTGCCAAACGCCAGCTGACCGTTGGCCTCGGTGGTCACGAACCGCCAGCCACAAGCCAGCGGGCCGCTGAGCAAGAAATCGCGGATCTCCTGCCGGCCCACGAACCAGGTCGGCACCGGCGGCATGGAGTAACGGGCGTCGTTGGTCAGCATCGAAACGATGGTGTCGATGTCGGCCGCCTCCCACGCCTGTGCGTACCGTCGGGCCAGTTCGAGAACCGCGGCCTCGCCCATTTGACGGGTGGTCACCCGCTGCGTCGCGGCGGGCAGCGCCGGATCGAGAGCGGCACGAGCACGCTGCAACCCGCTGTTGACGGCAGCCACAGTAGTATCGAGCTGGTCAGCAACCTCACGAGAGGTGAAGCCCAACACCTCCCGTAACAGGAGCACAGCACGCTGCGTACCGGTCAACCGCTGCACCGCGGCAACGAAGGCAAGCTCGATGCTCTCCCTCGCGACCAAGCGCTGTCCCGGATCTAGGCGATCGGCTGGGTAAGGCTCGAGCCAGTCAATCTGGGCGTCGCTCCCCACCGAGCGGTCGAGGTCAACCGGTAATGCCCGACGCCCCCGCTGGTCGAGAATCGACAGACACCGGTTGGTGGCTATCCGGTACAGCCAAGGCCGTACCGATCCACGAAACTCAAATCGGCCGAACGCCCGCCATGCCCGGACCAGCGTATCCTGCAGGGCATCGTCGGCGTCATGGACGGATCCCAGCATCCGATAGCAGTACGCGTGCAGCTCCCTCTGCAACGGGCCGACCAGAACGGCGAACGCGTCCGAATCTCCGCTTTGTGTCGCTGACACCAAGGCGGCGTCGATGCTGGAATCCACGGACCGATCGTCGCACAGCCGTCCACCGAGCATGCGCCAGGAGAATCTACCCGGCATCCGGCCGGCACCTCGCTGATGCGCTGCCGAACATCGAAAGGTAATAGCCCTCATGCCAGCCCGGGCGGCCCCGGTGCCGCGACCACCGGGAGCACTCTCCGCCCACCAGGGCTGGCAGCTGATCAACATGACTGGGCACCCAGAAGCGATCGCCCGTGAGCTGGAGCTGTGCTACACCCCAATCGCCCTGGTGACCGACCTTGACGCCGGAGTCGACGCGGCCAACGCGGTCAACCACGCAGCGGTGCTACGCATCTTCGCCGCGAACGTCGAGCGACTACGCGAGGTGCTCTACCAGGCGATTCCGGCGCTGCCACCCCTCCCGTGCCGCTAGCGGCGGCGGTGCCGGCAACGGCATCGCTGGTGCCGATGGCCGCCGACCCACGTCACCTCCCCAGCGGTCCCTCCCCTGCTGCCTCTCCGGTGGCAGCGCTGTCAGGCGTCAGCGGCGGACTGCCGCCGGGCGACCGTGTCCTCGAGGTAGTCCCGGGTGGCGCTGACCGCCTGGCGGGCATGCTCCTTCGCACCGACCTGGGCGACGAGTGTCGCGCGCGGAATCTCCAGCGCGTATGGCAGCCCGGGCGGCAGCGCGTCGAGGATGCCGTGCACGTCGATGCCGCCTTCACCGGGCGAGAGTCGTTCGAACCGCGCGGTGTGGATCAGGCCGTCGGTGGTCGGGGGCACGCCGGCAGGCGCGTCGCACACGTGGACGAAGTGGAACCAGTGCGCGGGAAGCTGCCGTAGATCGGCGATGCTCGACCCGGAACGGGCGAAGTGGAGCAGGTCGACCAGAATGCCGGCGTTTGGCTGGTCGGCAGCTCGCAACACCCGTGTCGCCTCGCGCAGATCCGGGGTCTCCGTCCAGGACGGGAATTCGAGGTCGATGGTGAGACCGAACGGCCGGGCAAGTTCACACAGCTCGGCGAACCGGTGGATCTTACGGGCCCGATCGGGGTCGGGCAGTTGGGTGATGACGTGTCGTGCCCCGAGTTCGGCGCCTGCTTCGAGGAAGCGCAGGTAGTCCCGAGGGTTCTTGTCCGGGCTGAATCGCGCGAGTTCGATGTCGAGGACCTCGATTCCGGTCGCCGCCAGCCGCACCTTGGTGCTTCGCATCAGGCCCGGGTCGGTCGCCAGCGGGTAGTGCGGTTCCTGCGGTGTGACCCGGTTGAGCCGCAGCCCGACGAAGCGATACCCGGCGTCGGCAGCGGCCTCCACCAGTTCGGGCGGCGAGAGACTCAACGCGGTCAGGTGTGCCAGTGAGTAGTCGTGCCGCTGCTCCGGCCGTGGGGCCGACGCCTCCCGTAGCGAGAGCAGGCGACGCTCGCGGTGGGCCGCCATCCGTACGGGGACGCTGGTGGGGTCGCCGTAGCCGGCGTATCCGTCGACGCGCTGCACCACGGCGAAGAAGACGCGGAAGCCGAGGATCTCGGTGTAGAAGTGCAGGTACTCACCGTGCTCGTCGCGGTCGTACAGGATCGAGTGGTCACGGAGTGCCGCCAGCCGCGCCGCCGGAAGGGACAGCCGGGCGTCGAGGTCGGCGTAGTAGTTGTCGGGGATCTTTAACACCGGCGCGCCGAGCGCACGCATCGCCTTGGCGCTGGCGATGATGTCGTCGGTCTGCAGCGCCACGTGTTGCGGGCTGGGGATGGTGGGTGCCCAGTCACCGCGACGCAGCGGCGCCGTGTTGAGCGCGATGCGGACCTGACCTGTGGGGTCGGTGGCGACCCGGCTGCGGATCAGCCCGAAGGGCGCCGCGATCTCGGACGTACGCTCGGCCGTCAACCCGAGCACGGTGCGATAGAAGACGGCTGCCTCGTCGAAGTCGTCAAGCGACTCGGTGATGGATACGTGGTCGGTGTTGGTCACCAGAGCGTCAGCACGCAGTGCGTGGCCGGTGGCGGTGAAGTCGTCGAGCCAGCATCCACCCTCGGCAGCGCTCTGGACCAGGAAGACGGCGGTGCCGTCGGGCGCCGCGATCGAGGTGAGTTCCGCCTCGCCCGGCTCGTACAGCCGTGGTAGCGCCGGTGCGAGCAGGGCCTCGGCCCGCTGCGCTGCCCCGGCCGGATCGGCGCTTTCGACTCCGAGGGCACAGATCGTGGCGGTTCCGGGTGCGACGATCCGTTGCGCGCCGAAGTTCAGCAGGATGCGGGCGGTGCCCTGCTGCCAGAGTTGGACCGGCTTGGAGCGGTGTTGCGCGGCATGCACGAAGCCGAGACCGGCCAGCGCCCGGGCCACGTTCGGACCGGAGATGTCATCGACCGCGACTTCCGTGAACGCGTGTCCACCGAGTTGCGGGGCGCGCGGGAGGCTGGAGAGCCGGAGTCGTTCGCGAGCCCGTGCCGGGCCTGCCGTCGCCACCGTCTCCTGGAGGGTCAGCAACGACCGCATGCCGTCTATGGCGGCATGGCGGGGATCCGCCTGGCGGTAGACGTCGTTGAACACCTCAAGGGAGAGGGGGCCGTCGTAGCCCGTGGTCAGCACGTGCCCGACGAGCCCGGCCAGGTCGAACGCTCCCATACCGGGAAAGAGCCGGTGATGACGGCTCCACTCGACCAGGTCCATGGTGAGTCGTGGGGCGTCCGCGAGCTGCAGATGGAAGATCTTCTCACCGGGGACCACCCTGATCGTCGACGGGTCCTCACCCCGGGACAGGATGTGGAAGCTGTCGATGCAGAGCCCCAGAGCGGGGTGGTCGGCGCGGCGGACGATCCGCCAGGCATGCGCGTTGGTGTTGACGAAACGCCCCCAGGCGACCGCCTCGTACGCGACGCGGATTCCGCGCCGGGCCGCCTGTTCCGCCAGCACGTGCAGTTGCTCGGCGGCCAGGTCGTCGTCATCGACCGCGTCGGGGGAAACCGACGACGACAGCAGCAACGTGGCTGCACCGAGCTGCTCCAGTACGTCGAACGTCCGCTCGGCCCGGCGCAGGTTGGCCGAGAACACGTCAGGTGGCACCGCCTCGAAGTCCCGGAACGGCTGGTAGGCGGCGACCGACAGGCCGCGCCGGTCGCACTCCCGCCGAACGCGGGTCGGAGACCACGACGAGGCGACGAGGTCACTACCGAAGATCTCCACGCTCTGGAAACGGGCTGCGGCGGCTGCCGCCAGCTTGTCCTCCAACGTGCCCGACAGACAGACGGTGGCGATGCAGAGCCGATCGCTGCCCACCTGCTCTCCGTGCCGTTGCGGTGCGCCGTCGGTCTCCATGGTGCGCATGAAAGTTGCCCCCTATCGGCGTCGATCCGGGCGAGGTTCCGGCCGTTCGTTGCACTGAGCGGGTCGACCCGACCGGGCCGAATCATGAACGTACTAGTTAGTTACTTATACTCCCGCTGAGCGTCCCCGGGAAGACGCGCGACAGCGACCTACAGTGTTGCCATACGACAGGGAGGTGCGGTGCGCACTCAGCCGTCCGGAGCCGTCTCGCCCAAGCCGCCTACGCGGGACGCCGACAGCACGCGATCCGAGATCCTCGCGGTCGCCACCCGGGAGTTCGCCGACAAGGGGTACACCGGCGCCCGGGTGGACGAGATCGCTGCCAAGACCCGCACGACGAAGCGAATGATCTACTACTACTTCGGCGGCAAGGAGCAGCTCTACGTCGCGGCGCTCGAAAGCGCCTACCTGCGCATCCGCGCGCTCGAGCAGGAGCTCGACGTCGATCACCTCGACCCTACCGAGGCGATCGTGCGGCTGACCGCCCTGACGTTCGACCACCACGAGGCACATCCCGACTTCATCCGGCTGGTCAGCATCGAGAACATCCACCGGGCCGAACACATCGCCGGATCGGCCAAACTGGGCCGGCTGGCCAGCCCGGCCCTCGACGTGCTGGCCCGCATACTCAGACGTGGCCAGGCCGGGGGACAATTTCGCGACGGTGTGGATCCGGTGGACGTCCACATGTTGATCAGCTCCTTCTGCGTCTTCCGGATCGCCAACCGATTCACCTTCAACGCGATCTTTGACCGCGACCTGCTCGCCCCTGAGCGCAGTGATCACTACCGGCGGATGCTCGGTGACGTGGTCCTGGAGTACCTGACGGCGCGATGAGCGCCGGTGCCACCGGACGGCACGTCTGGCCCGGAACTCGGTGTCAGAGGCCCGCGTCCAACAGCTCGGCCGAGTCGGCGAGCATCGCATCGGCGTCCGCCGGTCGACCGGTGAAGTGCTCGTACGCGGCAACCGCCTGGTAGGCGTTCATACCGCCGCCGTGCAGGATCGGTGCGCCCACAGCCCGCGCGGCGCGCAGGAGCGCCGTGTCGACGGGGCGGTACACGATGTCCGCCACCCACATGTCCGACCGCAGATCGGCGGCGGGCACCGGCGAGCCGGGGTGGTGCACCATCCCCATCGGTGTGGCGTTGACCAGGCCGTCCGCCCTCGCGAGGGTGGCCGTCAACTGGTCCATCCGACCCACCTCGACACGTCCGGCGCCGAACTGGGAGGTGAGCGTCTCCGACAGCTGGATCGCCTTCGTCGGATCGAGATCGACCAGTGCTAACCGCCGTACGCCCTGGCTTAACAGCGCATGGGCGACCGCGGCGCCCGCTCCCCCGGCGCCGAGTTGCACGACCAGCCGGCGCGGGGCGGTCGCGAACTCCCGGGCGAAGCTACGGGCGAACCCGGACGAGTCAGTGTTGTATCCGCAGGCCCTGGTGCCATCGAAGACCAGGGTGTTGACCGCGCCGAGCAGCCGTGCCTCGGTGGAGAGGTGGTCGAGGTAGCGGACGACCTCCTGCTTGAACGGGTGCGTGACGTTGAGGCCGCGATAGCCGAGCAGGCGCGCCCACCTCAGGATGTCGGGCAGGTCGCTCGCGGTCAGCCCGTGCTCGGCGGCGTCGATGATGGTGTAGATCAGCGGTATGCCCTGCCGGTGGGCTTCTCGCTCGTGAAGCAGAGGCGCGTGCGACTGCTGGATACCTTCGCCCACGAGTCCGATCAGGACTCTCGCGGCGTCAGACCGGGCCAACATTGCTCCTCCTGGAAACTGCCCACCCGGGTCAGCGGCCGCCAACCCGGTCGAGCACTGTGGTCACGGGGCCGTGGTGCCGCTCGGCCCGTCAGCGTCTTTTCCGGGAGGGCGGCCATTCTCCAGAGCCCTCCCGGAGGAGACGGCCGCGATCAGGACGACGCCCGGATGCTCTGGTAAAGGGCCAGGTCCGCGCCCTTGAAGTGGCTGTTGAAGAACGCTTCTGCCTTGCTGATGAAGGCCGCGCGGTCGATCTGGTCGATCTCCACGACGGTGTGTCCAGCGGCGCCACGCCACCCGTCGAGAACCTTCTTGGTCTCGTCGTCCACGCACTTGCGGTTTTCGGCGCGAACGTCGTGGATGGCCTTGAACAGCGCGTCCTTCTGGGGCTGGCTCATCCTGTCGAGCGTCTTGTCGGACATCACGACGTAGTGGGTGCCGACCTGGTGGTTGGTCAGGCTCGCGACCTTGAGGATCTCGTCGAACTTCTGGGCCCGGGTCGCCACCACCGGGTTCTCCTGGCCCTGTGCGATGCCCTGCTGAAGGGCGAGATAGAGCTCCTCGACCGCGACGGCGACGGCGTTGGCACCGAGGGCCTTCGCGTTGGCGAGGAACTGCGGCGTGTTGGGGAAGCGGATCTTCAGACTGCCGAGGTCATCCGGCTTGCGGATCGGGGCGGTCGCGGTGAAGGTACGCATGCCGAAGTACCAGGCGTCCACGATCGTGGTATCGGTGGCCCCGTTGAACTCCTCGAAGAACTGCTTGCCGTCGGAGTCGACCCACTTGAAGAAGTGGTCGATGTCGTTGAATGCGTACGCCGCGTCCAGGACACCGATCTTGGGGAAGGCGGTGGACATGGCCGAGCCGCCCTGCAGGTCGATGTCGATGTCACCGGCCTGGACGCTCGCGTAACGCTCCGCGTCGGGGCCGAGCTGACTGTTGGGGAACAGGTCCAGGGTCACGTTGAGGTCCTGCGCCTCGATCCGCTCCTTGAGCAACTTCATCCCGCAGTAGAAGTTCGGTTGGGCCTCCGGCTGAGAACTACCGATCTTGAGCGTCAGTCGGGGGTTCTCGCCTTCGGCGGCCGGGGCGTTGTTTTCCGTGGCACAGCCGGCGGTGAGGACCACGGGCATGGCGACGGCGACGGCTACGGCGACGCGACGCCACCCGGTCAGCTTTCGGTGCATGGTTTTTCCTCTTCTCTCGGCGGTAGCGGCGGTAGGCGGTGACAGCGGGCTTCCATCCGGGTCAGAACCCGAGCAACTTCGGCAGCGCCAGCGAGACCTGGGGGAACGCGGTGATCAGGGCGAGCACGGCGAACAGCGGGATGAGAAACGGTGCGATACCTCGGAACACGACGTCGACCGGTTTGCCGGTGACCGAACTGGTGATGTACAGCACGCTTCCCACCGGCGGCGTCAGCAGACCGATCATCAGGTTGATGATCATCACCACGCCGAAGTACACCGGGTCGATGCCGAGGTCGAGCGCGATCGGCAGGAGTACCGGAACGGTGACGAGGATGACGGCGGTGGCGTCGAGAAGCGCGCCGAGGATCAGCAGGATCACGTTGACCAGGAGCATGAAGATCAGCGGGTTCTCAGAGACCGTGGTGAGGAAGGCCGCCACGTCCCGGGACACGTGGGCACGCGTCAGGATCAGGCCGAGCAACGCCGCCGCACCCAGGATGAGCGAGATACCGCCGGTGATGGCGGCCGTCTCCCGGAGACTCTGCAGCAGCAACCGCGGCGTCAGCCGGCGGTAGGCGGCGCCCAGCACGAGCATGTAGAGCACTGCCACCGCAGCGGCCTCGGTCGGCGTGAACGTCCCCGAGAGGATGCCCCCGAGCAGGATGACCGGAGTCAGTGCGGCTCCGGCCGCGCCGACGGCCGCCTTCGTGAACCGTTGCCGGTCGAACGGCACCGTGGTCAGGTCGCGACGCCGGGCGGACCAGATGAACACGTACACGCAGAGACCGAACGCCATGAGGAACGCGGGGACGACGGATGCCGCGAACAGGGCACCGGTCGATATCGTCGCGGTGGCCGCGTAGATGACGGCCGGGATGCTCGGCGGCATCACCGGGCTGATCAAGGACGACGAGGCCGTCAACCCGGAGGCGAACCCGTACGGGTAGCCCGCCTTCACCATCTGCGGGATCTGCATCTTCCCCAGGCCCGCCACGTCGGCGAGCGCGGAGCCGCTCATCCAGGAGAAGCCCACCGCCGAGCCGACGTTGACGTACGCCAGATTGCCGCGCACCCGTCCCAACGCCGCCAGGCAGAACTCGTAGAGCCGGTCGGCGATGCCGAACCGGTTGGCGAGGACTCCGACCAGGATGAACAACGGAACGGCAAGGAGCGGGAAGCTGTTGAGTCCGTCGAAGGTCGTCTTCAGTGCGAACCCACTGGACCGTCCGTCGGCTATCGCCCACCACAGGCTCGGGCCGATGAACGCCAGCCCGACCGGCACCCGGATCAGCAGGAGGAAGGCGATGACGAGAGCCACCATCCACAGCTCGAGGATCATCGTGCCTCCGCCGCGTCGAAGATGACGTCGTCCTGGTTGGCGCGGAAGATCCGGACGATCGCCCGCACCGCGCCCGAGACGAAGCCGAGCAGTGGAATCAGATAGAGCGACCAGAAGGGGATTCCCAGCGCCGCCGTCCGCCGGGTGGGATATGCCTGGATCAGCGAGTAGGCCTCGAAGGCGAGGAGCCCGCAGATCACCGCCGTGAAGACCGCTGAGAGGATCTTGACGGCGACGAGCGCCCGCCCTTTCGCGACGTAGTCGATGATCTGGATGGTGATGTGGCCGTTGTTGCCGATCAGGTAGCCGACCATGATGAAGGTCAGCACGATCAGTGAGTAGTTGGCCAGCTCGCCGGCTCCCGGCCAGTTGAGTGCTGGAGCGTACCTGCCGACGACCTGCCAGAGGACGCTCAGAAAGATGAGCACGAGGGCAGAGCAGGCGACGGCGAGTTCCGCCGAGGCCCAGACGCGCAACACGGTGGGCTCGCGGCGAGGCACCGGGCTGCCAGGGGTGTCCGCGAGAGGTGTCGCGGCGGACGGCGCTTCGTCGGCGCTCACCGGTTGCCACCTCCTCGGTGATCGGCACGCCGACGACCAGCGCCCACGGCGGAGGGTGCTCGGTTCACGGTTGGCCTCGCTCTCGGTCGAAGAAGGCTGCCGACGACAGCAGCGGCTGCGCCGCATGCCGGTCGGTCCTGGGGTCGTGCCGCACCAGCGCAGGACAGCGATCCACTCGAACGGTGCGGCTGGGACTCGAACACGTCGCCCCCTAGGCTGCGAACCGCCAGTCGGACCGTTTGGACCACCTCGCGGACTGGGTGTAACGTACGGGTGGCTCCCGGCCCTGGCAAGTGTTTGAGTCCAGACCGTTACGGTTGCGTGAAGAGATGACCGATTGGCAGCGGTCCCGGACGACCCGGCTGTCGTAGCGGGGTGCTGGGCGGTTCGCTCGTTCGCTGGGTACGATCCAGCCCGGACGCGAGGAGAGCGGATGAGTGTGAAGGAGCCCGTGGACCCAGGGATTCCCGCCCGGCAGGCGTCGGCGGTGGAGTCCTCCGACCAGCAGGGCGTTCGTAGCGTCCAACGCGCGCTGGACATTCTTGCCCTGCTCACGGAGGACCGACCCACCGTGTCGATCCGGGAGATCGTGGATTCGACCGGCCTGGCGAAGACGACAGTCCTGCGGTTGGTCTCGACACTTGAGCAGAGCGGGCTGCTCTGGGCCACGACCAGCGGTTACATGGCGGGGCCAGGTCTGTGGCGCTGGGCGCACCTGGCTCGACGCAGTTGGGAACTCCCGCCGGACACGCAGCGCAGGATGCGCGAGCTCGCCGCACGACGACGCGAGACGGTCAACGTCTATGTCGCCAGGGACGTCTACCGGGTGTGCATCGCCCAGCAGGAGAGCCCTCAGCCGCTGCGCCACGTCGTCCACGTCGGCGACGAGTTGCCAATGTGGGCCGGGGCGTCCGCCAAGGTGCTGCTGCGCGACGCGGGTACCGGCATCCTGGATCGAGTCGCCCGGCTCTCGCCCTACGGGCCCGGTCACGTCAAACGACTCCAGGAGTGGATCGACGAGGCCGCGGTGCAGGGGTACGCCGAGAGCCACGGCGAGCGGGAGGACGGGCTGTCGGCCGTGGCGGTGCCGATTGTCGGCCGGTCCGGAAGTGTCGTGGCGGCGCTCGCGCTCAGCGGTCCGACGGTCCGCTTCACCGAGGCCCGGGTCAGCGAGTTCGCCGCCGATCTGAGGCGGGTAGCGCAGGAGATGGTGGAGCAGGGTTTCAGCCACCCGTTCGGTGCCGGCGGCTGAACACGCCCAGCCGGCAGCCACGCCGGCACGGCCGACCGCGTTGCCGAGACCCCGGACGACGACGGCAACCGGCGCCCGGTCGGCCAACCGGCGGGGGGCCGTCGACGCACGCGGGCCACGCACAGCCGGACCACCTTCCCACCGCCACGAACGGCGTGACACCCGGGCAACACCAACACCTACGTAGACCACGTCGTGGCGGCAGTTCGGTGCTCAGTCCGGGCGCGACACAGCCGCGTTGCACGGGTCTGCCAGCCTCGACAGGACCCGCATGGTGGGGTGTACATCGAGGTCGAACCCCATTGTCGCAGTTATACGAACTAGTACGTTAGTTAGCCATCCGCGGTGAGCCGTGTCAAGGGTCGGCGACCCCGGGGCGGATCGATCACCGGGCGGGCGACTCCTGGCCACGCCGGATCTCCGACATCCTGAGGCCACGCATCGCCAACCCGTAGCCGGCGACGCCCAATCCGGCGATGAAGCCACCGGCCGCCCTCGCCGTCAGCAGGTCGTGGTGGTAAACGGCCTCACGGCTGAAGACGTTCGTGAGGTGCACCTCGACGATCGGCCGCGAGAGCATGCGGAGCGCGTCGAGGAGAACGACTGAACGCGTCGAGAGGCCAGCGGGATTGATGATCACCGAGGCCGACTCGTCATACGCCCCATGGACCCACTCGACAAGCTGTCCCTCGTAGTTGGACTGTCCGAAGAAGAGGTCGAACCCGAGCTCCCTGGCCAACTCGCGGCAGCTCGACTCCACCTCCCCGAGGGTTACCTGACCATAGATGTGCGGCTCGCGACGACCGAGCATGTCGAGGTTCGGACCGTTGAGAATAAACAGCCGGTCTGGCATGACCATCACCCCTTGACTCGACGTGCCGCCACGTGGATCTCAGGTACTACCCCGTGGACGGCCGAGTGCGGGCCGGCACGGCGAAGCGTGCCGGCCCGCACCGGTGCTAGTAGACCTCGATCTTGCCGGTGGAGCGTGGGCTCCCCGGGTCGTTGAAGAAGTACTCGCCGGCACGGGTGAAGGTGTGCTGGAAGGACTCACCGGGATCCAGCCGGACGTCGAAGAGACCCTCGAAGAACTGCGTCACACCGCGCCGGCCGGCGTTGTCCGGATGGTTGATGAAGGTGACCGACGTTCCGACCGGCACCCTGAGGTGCGTCGGCGCCATACCGGCCACCGCGAACGACTCGGTCGTACCGATCGTGCCGTTACCCGCGTCGTAGGTCCGGCCGATCACTACCGTGTTGGCCACTGACGAACCCTCGACCGGGCCGCCGGTCACCGGCCGACGGATCACCGGCGCGGGTGGCGCGGGCACCGGGCCGAGCGCTCCACCGATCTCGAACGCCCAGAGGAAGTCACCGCGCGGGGCGGAGTTCCCGTACGGGATGCTGGTCCCACCGGCGTAGACCGCGAGGTACTCCTTGTCGCCGACCCGGTACATGATCGGACTGGAACTGATCGCCGCGCCGGTCTGAAAGCGCCACACCTCTCGACCGCTGCGCGCGTCCAACGCCAGCAGGTTGCCGTCCGGCTGGCCGATGAACAACAGGTCACTCGCCGTGCTGAGCACGCCGTTGCCATGGGCCAGCGAGTACGGCATCCGGTGCTTCCACTTCACGGTGTTCGTGCTCACGTCGACGGCCACGACGCCGCCGGTCTGGTATTCCCCCGGGGGCCGCAGTCCGTTGCTGCTCTCGGTCAGCGAGTGCGCGGCAGCCACGTACCCGTAGCCGGTGTAGACCAACCCGGTGCGGTGGCTGAACGACAGGTGCGACCAGTCGGCGCCGCCGCCGTGCCCGGGGATCGACAGGATCGGCGTCTCCCAGTGCGGGTCGTAGAGCGCGCCCTGGACGTAGTTGGGCACTGCCCGGTTGGGGTCGCCCGGGACGGAGGTGCCCAGCGGCTGGTCCACGATCCGTTGCTCGGTCCAGCCGCCCTGTCGCGGGAAGGGCTGGGTCGGCCAGGTCTTCTGGCGCGGCTCCTGGGGCACCGGCCGCTCGATGATGCCCAGCGGCGCGGTCCCGTTGACCCGGTCGAGGATGAAGAACATGCCGGACTTGCTTCCGTAGACGACGACCTTGTGCTCGCGCCCCCGGATACGGACGTCGGCGAGCACCGGGGACATCACGTTGTCCATGTCCCAGATGTCGTGGTGGACCGACTGGAAGTGCCACCGGTACGCGCCGGTACGGAGGTCGAGCGCGACGATGGAGTTGGCAAAGAGGTTCATGCCCCCGCGTTGGGAGCCGTCCTGGGATGAGTTGTTGCCCCGGGCGTTGCCGAACGTCCAGTAGCTGAGGCCCAGCTCCGGGTCCACGGCCGGGTGGATCCAGGGGGTGGCCCCGCCCTCCGCCCAGGAGTCGCCCTCCCAGGTGTCGTTGCCGAACTCGCCCGGCCCAGGAGTGCCCCAGAAGTGCCAGCGGACGTCGCCGTTGCGGGCGTCGAGGGCGAGGGCTGCGCCGCGCGGGCCGTCGTTGGTGCCGCAGAAGAGCAGACCGTCGTGGTAGACGACGGCGACCTTCTCGATGTTGCCGTAACCGTTGATCTGACGTTCCCAGGCGACCTGGCCGGTCTGCTGGTCCAGGGCGACCACGTAGTTCTCGTTGGACTTGGTGAAGACGTACCCGCCACCGACGGCGACGCCGCGCCGGGTCACCGCGCCCCGGGTCTGGTCGTAGCGCCACCTGGTCTGCCCGGTGACCCCGTCCACCGCGATCAGGTTGCCGGGCGCCGACTCGATGTAGAGCACCCCGTCGACGGCGACGGCCGTGCTCTGGCTGTTGCCGCTGGCGAGGCCGCCCTCGATCCGGTTGACCCAGGCGCCCCGTAACCGGCGGACGTTGCCCTTGTTGATGCTGCGCAGCGATGTGTAGTTCTGGTTGCCGAGGTTGCCCCCGACCTTGGGAAAGTCCTTGTCGCCGGGGGTGTCGAAGCGGGCGAGGTCGGCGGCCGCTGGCCACCGGCCGCCGCCGGATCCCCCGCCGGCCGTGGCCGCGGCCGGCGCAGCGGTCGATCCGACCCCGGCCGCCACCACCGTGAGGCCCGCTCCCCTGAGTACGTTTCTCCGATCGATCTGGGTCATCCGGTCACCTTTTCCTCGGCCGCGTCTCGACGCCGACCGTTGCTATTCGAAGATTCCCTGGTAGATGTCCTTGATGTTCCAGTGCCCCGGGGTCGGGACAGGTTCGTTGACCATCGGCACGTCCAGCACCGCCGGACGGCGCGCGGCGACGGCGGCACCGAGCGCCTCTCGGAAGGCATCGGCGCTGTCGACGGTGTAACCGTCCGCGCCGCAGGCGCGGCCCAACGCGGCGAAGTCCGGGCTGTAGGGCAGACCGTCCGGCCCGACGAAGTCGCATCCGTAGCTGCGGCCGAAGCTCGCTGCCTGCAGGTCGGAGATGGTGCCGTGGGAACGGTTGTTCATCACCACGAAGATCACTGGGGCGCCCTGCTCGACGGCCATCGGGATGGCTGGCAACTGCGCTCCCATCCCGCCGTCACCGATCAGGGCCACCACGGTGCTGTCCGGTCGGGCGATCTGGACCCCGACGGCGGCGGCCGGTCCGAAGCCCATCGTCGAGGCGCCGCCGGGCGTGATGAAGCGCCCCTGCTCCGGCAGTTCGTAGCACTGCGCCACCCCGTTCTTGTTCCACCCGACGTCGGTGACGAGGTACGCGTCCGGCGGGAGGACCGTGCGGAGGTCGGCGAGGATACGTTCGGGTCGCAGCGGGAAGTTCGCGCTGGTCCCTCGCTGCTGGCTGTCCCGGAACAGGGTCTGCCGGGTGGTCGTGATGGTCTCCCGCAGCCCTGCCCGGGTCCGTGGGGTGGGTTGCCGCTGGCGAACAGCGGCCTCGATCGCCGGCACGGCGTGCGCCACGTCCGCGACCGCACCGATGGTGACCGGGTAGTTGCGGCCGATCTCCGCCGGATCCAGATCGATCTGGACAAGTTGACTGGGTGGGAACTGCCAGGTGTAACGGCGGTCCCAGGAACTGGCGTCGGTCTCGGCGAAGCGGGTGGCCAGCGCCAGGACGACATCAGCCTCGCGGGTGTAGGAGTTGGTCATCTCCAGGCCCCAGAAGCCCGGCATGCCGAGCAGGAGTGGGTGGCTGTCCGGGAGGGTTCCCTTGGCCATCAGCGAGTGCACGACCGGGATGTCGAGATGCTCGACAAGGGACCGCAGTGCGTCCGCCGCGACCCCGCGCCGCAGGCCGCCGCCGACGTACACCAGTGGCTTCTCGGCAGCCAGCAGGAGGTCGGCGATGCGCTCGACGACCTCGGTCGGCAGGCTCGGTCGTTCCTGGGCCGCGAGCGGGTATGCGGTGGCGCTGGTCGGCGGGACCGGACGCGAGAAGTGGTCCATCGGCACGCTCAACAGCACAGCGCCGGGGCGCCCGGAGGTGGCGGTCCAGAAGGCGCGCTCGGTGTAGCGCGGCAGGTCCTCCACGCGGTGCACCTGCCACGCCCGCTTGACGAAGGGCCGGTAGATCGCCGTCTGGTCGGCGTCGTGGTGGAGGTTGACCTCCTGGTGCGGGTGTCGACCGTGATAGTAGGAGGGAACGTCGCCGCTGATCGCCACCAGAGGCACCGAGTCCAGCGCCGCGGTCAGCACGCCGGTCACCGCGTTGGTCATCCCGGGGCCGACGTGCATCAGCAGGACGCCCGGCCTGCCGGTCGCCCGGGCGTAACCGTCGGCGGCGTGGGCCGCGGCCTGCTCGTGACGGGCGATGACGAATGTGATGCCGCTGCCGGCCATGGCGTCCAGGAGCGCGATGTTGGTGTGCCCGCAGGTGCCGAAGACATACTCGACGCCGTACGACTCGAGCTGCGCCACCAGTGCCTCGGCAGCCGTGACCGTCTCGCTGGCCACGCTGGTACGGCTGGTCTCGTCGACGCTCATCGCGTTCCTTCCTCGTCACCGAACAGGGAGATGTCCCGGAGCAGAAGTGTCTTGACCACGGTGTAGTCGTCGATCATCCAGCGCGGCGACTCACGGCCGAAGCCGGAATCCTTGACCCCGCCGAACGGCACGTGGTCGAGCCGGAAGTTAGACGATCCGTTGACGACGAGGCCGCCGACCTCGAGCTCGCGCCACGCGGTCATGATCCGACGGACGTCGTGCGTGAACAGGCCCGCCTGCAGGCCGTACCGACTGTCGTTGCAGGTGGCCAGGACGTCGTCGAAATCGTCGTAGGCCAGCACGCTGACCGCCGCACCGAACACCTCGTCGCGGACCAACCGCGCATCCGACGGCGGAGCCGCGACAACAGTCGGAAACACCGTGGCGCCGCTGCGGCGACCGCCGACGGTGATGGTCGCCCCGGCCGCAGCGGCCTCCGTCGCCCAGGCGACGACACGCTCGGCCGCCTGATCGTCGACCATCGACCCCACGTCGGTCGACGGATCCAGCGGATCGCCGACCGACAGCTTCTCCACCTCCCGGGTGAAGCTGTCGAGGAACTCGTCGTAGCGATCACGGTGGACGTAGACCCGCTGCACCGACACGCAGCTCTGGCCGGAGTTGCTGTAACCGGTCGCCGCGCAGATCCGGGCCGCCGTGGCCACGTCCGCGTCCTCGCACACGATCGTCGCCGCGTTGCCACCCAACTCCAGGACCAGGCGCTTCGCACCGGCCGCACGGGCGACCGCCGCGCCGGTGGCCGCGCTGCCGGTGAAGCTGACCGCGGCCACCTCCGGGGCGGCACACAGCGCACCGCCGACGCGACCGGCGCCGTGCAGGACCTGGACCGCCTCCGGGGGCAACCCGGCGTCGAGCAGGAGCGCGACGATCGCGGTGGAGATCGCCGGGGCCTGCGGCGGCGGCTTCACGAGCGTGGTGTTGCCGGCCGCGAACGACGCCGCCAACTTGTGCGCGAGCAGGTTCGCCGGAGCGTTGAAGGGCGTGATCGCCAACGCGACGCCGACCGGTGCCCGATGGGTGAAGGCCGTGGTGCCCACACCTCGGGGCCAGCCCGCGACCGGCAGCACCTCACCTCCGATGCGCCGTGCCTCGGCGGCCGAGACGACGAACGTGTCGGCCACTCGATCGATCTCACCACGGCCGTCCTTGAGGGGCTTGCCGAGTTCGAGGGCGAGGAGTCGGGCCAGGTCGTCACGGTGGGTGAGCGCCGCCGTGGCGGCCCTCTCCAGCACCTGCGCCCGCGCGGCGGGCGACATCCTGGCGACCGCTCTGGCACCGCGCCGCGCGTACGCCAAGGCGGTGCCCACGTCGTCGTCGCCCGCCTGTCGGGCCGTGCTGACGACCCGTCGCGCCCACGGACCGACCCGATCGACCGTCTCGCCCTCGGTCAGCCACTCGCCTGCGATCAGACACCCGGCCGGGACGGCTGCCGGACTGACCCGAAGCAGGTTGTCGAGCATCGAAGCTCCTCACACTTAAACCACTATGTGGCACTTCTGGACCGCTGTATGGACTACGTGTAACGTACGGGCAGCAAAGTCTCCTGGCAATAGGCCGGTGTCAAACCCTTTCCGAGGCATGACGGCCGCATGACGACGGCACGACAAGGCCACCGGGGCCACCCACACGACCGAGGGGCAACGCATGGACGACCGACCGCTGCGCGGCGTACGGGTCCTGGATCTGACCAACGTTCTCGCGGGACCGTACTGCAGCTATCAGCTACTGCTGCTCGGGGCAGAGGTCGTCAAGATCGAAAAGCCGGGTCAGGGCGATCTGGCCCGTCGACTCGGCCCCGAGCCGGCGCTCAACCGGGCTGGAATCGGCGCGTCCTTCCTCGCCCAGAACGCCGGAAAGAAGTCGGTCGAGCTGGACCTCAAGGATCCGGCCGACCAGGCCACGTTCCACGAGATGCTGCAGGACGCAGACGTACTGCTCGAGAACTTCCGCGCCGGAGTGCTCGCCCGGATCGGCTTCGACTGGGCAACCCTGCATCGGATCAACCCGCGACTCGTCTACTGCGCCATCTCCGGCTTCGGTCAGTCCGGACCGATGAACCAGGCTCCGGCGTACGACCAGATCGTCCAGGGTCTGTCCGGAATGATGAGCATCACCGGCACGCCGGAGACGGCGCCACTGCGCGTCGGCTTTCCGGTCTCCGACTCGATCGGCGGTCTGGTCGCCGCGATGTCGATCTGCGCGGCGCTCACCGGTCGGGCCAGCACCGGCCGGGGCGTCTTCCTCGACGTCTCCATGCTGGAGGCATCGCTGTCGGCCATGGGCTGGGCGGCCTCCAACTATCTCGTCAGCGACGTCCCACCCGAACCGATGGGTGACCAGAACGCCACCGCCGCACCATCGGGAACCTTCCTCGCCGCCGACGGCCCGCTCAACATCGCCGCCAACCGGCAGACCCAGTTCGAGACGTTGTGCCGGCTGATCGACCGGACCGACCTCGTCACCGACCAGCGATTCGCCGACCGGGAGGCACGCAAGGCGCACCGCGCGGAGTTGAACCGGGAGATCAACTCCGCCCTGCAGCGATGTTCGGCCCTGGAGTGGGAGCAGTCGCTTTCGGCAGCGGGCGTGCCGGCAGCGCGCATTTTGACGGTGCCACAGGCGGTCCGGCTCGATCAACTTCGGCATCGTGGCTTCTTCACGGACCTGGAGTTCCCGGGCGACCCCAACCGCACCCTGCGGGTCAGCGGCAACGGTGTGCTCATCAACGGTCAACCGCTCCACCCGGAGGCGCCGCCGCCGCTCCTGGGCGAGCACAACGAGCAGCTCGCACCGAAGCATGCCGACACTCCCGCCCACGAGGAGACCGTGTCATGAACGACGAACGTGCCGCCCCGACGGTCCAGGACGTGTCGGACTGGTGGTCCACCGCCGTGTCCCGGATCGAACCCAATGTGATCGAGTTGCGCGGCCGGCCGATCCAGGACCTGATCGGCCACCTCGGTTTCACGGGCATGATCTGGCTGATGCTCCGGGGTGACGTACCCACCTCGGCTGAGGAGAAGCTGCTCGAGGCCGCCCTGGTGTCGTCGGTGGACCATGGTCCGCACGCTCCGTCGATAGCGGTCGCCCGGATGGCCGCCACCTGCGGCGTCGGGTTGAACAACGCGGTCGCGAGCGCGGTGAACCTACTGGGCGACGTGCACGGTGGAGCCGGCGAGCAGTGCATGGACCTGCTGGCCGAGATCACGCGCGAGGCTACGGACGAGGCCGACGCCGATCGTGCCGCGGCGGTGGTCATCGCACGGTGGCAGGCCCGGTCGAAGTACCTGCCCGGCTTCGGTCACCGGTTCCACACCGTCGACCCGCGCCGCGATCCACTGCTCGATTTGGTCGAGTTGGCGGTCGCCGACCAAGTGGTGGCAGGTGACTTTCTCCAGGCCGCCCGCGCGGTCGAGCGCGCTCTCTCGACCGGGCGCACCCGCCCGGTTCCGATCAACATCGACGGCTGCACTGCCGTCGTGTACGGCGAGTTGGGCTTTGCGGCACCACTGGCCAGGGGTTTGTTCGTGCTCGCCCGCAGCGTCGGGATCCTCGCGCACGCCTGGGAGGAGAGCGGCCAGGGCCGACGGAACAAGGGGCCGATACCCCCTTCGATTCAGCCGACCCACCTGGATGGCGCGGGCAGCGTCTGACGGACGGCTCGGCGTGTCGGAATTTGGAACGGGGCCGTCCGGCACCCCGACGGCGTTCCCGGGCGACGGAACCCAACCGGTACGGGGTCTTGCCGCCTGATCAGCCGAGCGATATGGTCTGCCTAGCAGATCGAACGGTCCACTAGACGGACCTCTCTGATCTCACTGTCGCGAACCGCCCGGAAGCCGCCCGAAGCAACGCTGGCGGGCCCAGCCGACGGCGGATCGCCCTTACACGGCGCCACTGTGGCACAGCGACCACCCGCCCTCGTTCGTCAACGCGGAAGGGCCACCACCATGCGCACGATCGGTCGACGCCAACTACTACAAGGGACCGCCGCCGTCGCCGCGACGGCGGCGCTGGTGACCGAACCTTTCAGCACGCCGGCAGTGCAGGCGGGCAGGAGGCCATCGAAGCCCCTCGGTACTCCGCAACCACTCGACGGCCGCCCGTTCCCGGCCTACGACTACAGCCGCGCCAACAAAATCCCGAAGGAGATGACCGGGTACTGGACGAAGACCTTCGACGTCGGCGGCGTGACACGCACCGCAAAGGTGTACATCTCGCCGGAGACACCCATCAGGTCCCACTACACGGTGATCGCGGTTCCCGAAGGTGTCGAGACGGCCGCCTTCCTGAGCACCTCGTCCTGGCACGACGTTGCCGACGAACGGGAGGAAGGGGTGTACGTCCTCGAGCCCGGCCCCGACGGCTGGGGCAGCGCCGAGCAGGAGGCCAGCTACGTCGCAGCAGCGATGTCCTTCTTCCAGAACAACGCCTACTTCTCCATCTTCGGCCTGCACTACCTCGTCGGCTACGACTCAGGAGCACCCGCACTCGAGGCGTGGGCCGTCGCCCACCCGCTGCGGGTCATCAGTCAGGCGTACGTCGGCTCCCGTGGCCTCAGAGCGTCCTACCTGGACTCCCAGGCGGCCCGGGTGTTCGACGGTCAGACCGACGGCACCTACACCCCGGTCGTCTTTCCCGACGGCTTCGACCTCGTCAGGTACGACGAGACAGTCTTACCCACCTGGTACATCGGCTCGGACGAGCGGTCCATCGGCGCCAGCCTGGAGTACTGGAAGCGGGCCAACGACACCGCACCCGGTGGCACCAGAGACGGCACGCTCGGCACGGTCTACCGGCAGCGGCGCGATTCCAACCGGTGGATGACGTCCCACGCCGGGCCGATTTCCCGGGTCGCGGTCCAGGATCGGACGGCTGACTGGCGGTCGAAGCAGACGACGAAGCGACTGCTTGCCTTTCTGACCTCGTACACCCGGTACGAGAACTTCTTCGCGTACGGCAACCAGCTCTTCGAGCGTGCCGACTTCGCCAGGCTGGACATCCAGGTCCGGACGATGATGGTCGAGGGTTTCATCCGGGAGTACCTCGTCCACGTCCCCCGGTCGGCCCGTCGTCGATGGGGTCGCAGGGCCCCCGTCGTGTTCGTCTGGCCCGGCAACAGCCAGACCGACAAGCTGTTCCAGGACGCTACCCAGTGGTGGAAGGTCGCCGAGCAGGAGGGCTTCATCCTCGTCACCATCTGCGAGCAGTACAGCAACAACTCGGTGTCGGTCAGCCATCGGGACTCGGTCACCTTTTACCGGCAACTCCGCGAGGTCATGCTGAGCCAGTACCCCGTCGATCCGACGCGGCTCTACTCGACCGGGCACTCCGCGGGCAGCTCGGTGACCCAGAATCTCGCGATCGCGTTCCCGGAGTACTTCGCTGCCGTCGCGTCGACGTCCTTCACCGCCGCCCCAAACTCCTCGGGCACGGTGTCGATGGACGGTGTGCAGTATCCGGCCAGCGGCAAGGTGATCCCCAACTACCAGATCTACGGCTACGGCGACCTCACCTCGCTCGCCGGCGGACCGTGGGACGACACCCAGAACGGCCTGGACCACTGGGCGCGCTACCACCTGCAGGTCAACGAGCTGCAACTGTCGGACGTCGACACCCTTGGCGGAAGGTTCAGCGGCTGGCACGACCGATTCCAGACCTGGGCCTGGCACGACCGCGACACCGCGATCCCGGTGCTGAAGCTCACCAGGAACAACTATCGCTCGCACAACACGATGGCCGAGGAGTGCCCGCTGTTGTGGGACTTCCTCAGGCACTACAGCCTCGAGGTCGACGCCAGGGGCAACGTACGGCGCTACTACAGCAGGTCCGGCTTCCAGGGGCCGGGAGACCGCAAACGGCTGGCCTGACTGGCAGTCGCCATCCACCACATCGGAGAGGAGCACACCAGTGAGAGTCTCCCGTCGTACCGCGATGAGCCTGCTCGCCGCCGCCGTCGTCCTCGGACTCGCGCTCACCACCGCCTCCGCCGCCAGCCCGCCGGCCACCGCCGGCTCGGTCAGAGGCGTCAGCACCGCCAGCAGCCCGCTCAAGGCGATGTTCGACTACGGCGTCTGCCGGGGCACCAGTTCCAAGTGCTACAACGACTGGGGCGACCGGGCCGACCCGAGCCAGGCGCGCCGCGCGTTGATCTACACCCGGACGGCCGGTCCACGGCACGCCCACCTCGGCACCGCCCTACCCGCCGGGCTCAACCCGGAACTCGGCGCTGACAACGTCGCCCAGGCCAACCTCGTAACATGGCTGCGCGAGGCGGGCATCGCCGCCGACTGGACCGAGGATGTCGGCCAGCTCAGCTCCGCCGGACGACTACGCCCGTACCACACCGTGATCTTCCTCAGTACCACCCGGGACACGCTCGACGACAACGCGCAGACCGCGCTGATGCAGTACATCCGGGGCGGCGGCGGATTCGTCGGCATCCACAACGCCTTCGGCACGGAGTACCACTGGAAGTGGTATGAGGGTCTGCTCGGTGGAACGAACTTCTACGACCACGGCCGGCACCAGAACGCCACAGTACTCACGGAATCGAAGCGGGACGCGTCCACCCAGAGCCTGCCTCGGACGTGGGAGTTCAAGGATGAGTGGTACAACCTCTTCCCGGAGCCGAGCCACGTCCAGCCACTGCTACGCGTCAACGAAGCCAGCATGTTGGAGGGCACCACGGGCGGCCTCGGCCACCCTGGGCACGGCAGGGAACACCTGGTTTCCTGGTGCCAGTACTACGACGGCGGTCGGGCCTGGCTGACGACCCTCGGCCACGACATCGCGGCCTGGACCGACGCTGAGCTGGTGGGCGACGCACATTTCCGGCAGCACATCGTCAACGGCATCCGCAGCGCGATGGGCATCGCGGCATTCTGTCAGAAGTGACCGAGCGAGGGTTGGGATCGAGCCGGCTGTTCCGGCGGCAGACACCGGGACGGCACCGGCCCGGTCCCAGCCCCCAGCCACACGCCGCCGGCCGCCACCGGCAACGCAACTGGAGAGCCACCATCGCCAGCGGCGGCACGAGGATGCCCACGAGCGACCTTCACCAGATCGTGTTCGGCCTTGCCCGGTCATGTCTGAGTGATGGTTAGAAGGTGCGCTCGGCGGCCTGCAACGCGGCGCGCAGTTTGTCGATCGGCAGCGGCGCGGCGGGAGCCTGCATGATCTGCTCGACCGGCACGTCAGGGTCGGCGAGGTAGATCGTGGTGTAGGCGCCGGCCTCGGGCTCGAAGCGCCAGCTGTCAGCGAGCGGTCCGGTGTCGACAGTGTCGAAGCCGAGCTGGTCGATAAACTACGCGCTGATCCTCAGCGTCGCCGCACAGGAGGTCGCCGCGCACGGCGCGGACGCGTCGATGGAGCAGATCGCCCGCACCGCCGGCGTCGGGTCAGCCACCGTGCGCCGGCACTTCCCGAGCAGGCGCACCCTGCTCGACGCCGTCTTCCAGGAGCACATGGAGGCGCTGGATACCCGCGCCCGCGAACTGGTCAGAACTGAAGACGCACGGGCCGGATTGCTCGGCTGGCTCGCCGCACTGGTGGAATACGCCACCTCCACGCGAGGATTGGCCGCGGCGTGGATGCGCGCAGAAGGCGAAGCGGCAGATCAGGGACATGTCTGCGTGCGCGTCACCGACGCCGGTGAACCTCTGGTGCAACGGGCCATCAGGGCCGGCGTAACGCCGGCTGACGTGACGTCGGCAGGCCTGCTGACGCTGGTCACCGGCATCGTCCTCGCCACGGAACACCATCGGAACCCAGCCGTGGAGGCGGATCGGCTGCTGGCATTGGCGGTGCAGGGAATCAGCCCCGACCGACGGCCGTAGGCAGACGTCGAGGGCCCACCCCTTCGCGGGCCTCGTCATTACTTCTCATACTGCAACGGCAGTTGGTTAGGGGTAGCCGTGTCGTCGGTAGTGGCAGGTTCGGGCTTGGTGTTGGCGTCGGCGGCGCCATCGGGACCAGACCCAGACGTGCTCTGGTGGGTGGGTTGACTGCACTGCGAGTGCGGTGAGCAGTCTTCGGATCTCCGGTACGGTGTAGCCGATCATCATGTCGTAGCCGCAGGTGGGTCCCTTTTCGCGGTAAGGGATCGGGCCACGGACAGTCAGGCGTGGGCGGCCATGGACAGGGTGATGTGGGCGTACCAGGCCCGCCAGTCGCGGACCTGGTACTCGTCGAGACCGGCTTCGTTCTTGGCCTGCTGGAAGCACTCCTCGATCGCCCACCGCGCCCCCGCGATGCGAGCGAGACAGCCGGCACCACGCTCGGGCCGGCAGAGCGGCGATCAACTCGTCCGCCCGGGCGGCACCCATGGTGGCGGTGATCATGTCGTCGTTGCGGCGGGTCGCGACCACATAACCCACGCTGCCGCCCTTGCGGCGTCCGGGCCTCGACCGCCACTGCGCTCCAACAATTCGCCGCTGACGTCCTGCTGCTCGTAGTTCAGCGTCTCGACGCCGAGATGCGTCTGGGCCATCTGGAGCCAGTTGTCGAGCCGGTCGATCACGATGACCCGATCGGCGCCGAGTAGCACAATGTCCGCCCCTGTCACTCGATCTGCTCGTGCGGGTGCCGTCGATAATCGGCAACCTTCGCAGCAAGTCCTTCAATAAGGGGCGAATCTCGCCGGGGGCGTTTGCGACACTCGCGGAGGTCCCGCTGGTCAGGGCGCTCTACGAGGAGACCGTGCTCGTCATGCCGGTCGTCGACCCGCCGGCACGAAACTACCGGCGACCCGATGATCGCCACCAGCGCGATGGTGATCTCGCCTGGCCTGCACCGAGACGGCCGCCGGCCCTACAACATCTCCATCGGTTGTGGGCCGGTAGGTGGCGGGAATGCCATGTCGAGCGCCGTGATGTCCTCCTCGGTCAGGTGCAGGTCGCGCGCTTCCGCGTTCTCCCGGGTGTGTTCCGGGTTGGACGATCGAGGAATGGCCGCAACCATCTCCTGTCTCAGCACCCAGGCCAGCGCGACCTGAGCGGGCGACGCGCCGTGCCGCGTGGCGACCTGCGCGACCTGGTCGTGGCCGAGTAGTCTGCCCTGTTCGATCGGGGAGTACGCCATCACCGGAATCCGGTGTTCACGTAGCCAGGGCAGCAGGTCGTACTCGGGGCCGCGACGGGTGAGGTTGTACAGGATCTGGTTGGTCGCGCAGTCGTCCCCGCCGGCCTCGAGCAGCTCGGTCATGTCGGAGAGGTCGAAGTTGCTCACGCCCCACTGTCCGATGTCGCCAGCGTCGACGAGTTCAGCGAACGCCTCGATCGTCTCCGCGAGTGGATGGTTGCCGCGCCAGTGCAGCAGATAGAGGTCGATGTGGTCGACGCCGAGTCGTTGCAGGCTACGGCGGCAGGCCTGCACGGCCCCCTGGCGACTGGCGTTGGACGGCAACACCTTGTCGACCAGGAACACATCGCCGCGTCGTCCGACAATGGCCTCGCCGACAAGCTCCTCCGAGGCGCCATCGCCGTACATCTCCGCAGTGTCGATCAAGGTCATGCCCAGGTCCAGGCCGGCGTGCAGGGCGGCCAGCTCATCCCGTCGCTTCGCGGGACGCTCACCCAGGTACCACGTGCCCTGGCCGAGAACGGGCATTCTCTGGCCGGACGGCAGTTCGATCGAAGCGGTAGGGAGAGTCATGTCGGCCTTTCCGGGGCCTCGGCGCCAGTGGGGTCAGTGCGCGTTACCCGTATCGACAGGAAGCAGTCTCCGTCGGGCGACCTTTCCTCCGCGCAGACCTGCCTGATCGGCGAGCAGGCCCACCGTCTACCCGTGCGCGGCCTTCGATGACCTGTTTCCCGGTTCTGACACCGGGAAGGCGACGGCGCGCGAACGATGCGCTGCCGACGGGGCGGCGCCGCGAAGGGAAGGCCGCCACCATGGCGCAGAGCCAGCAGCCACTGACCGGCAAACGAATAGCTTGTCTCGCCGCGGACGGGGTGGAGGACGTGGAGTACACCCAGTCCCGAGCCGCCGCGGAGCAGGCCGGCGCCGAGGTCCACCTGATCTCACTGGATTCCGGTGAGATCCAGTCGATGAACCAGGACATCAACCCTGCCAATCACTACCGGGTGGACCGGACTGTCAACGAGGCCAGCGCGGCCGACTACGACGCCCTGCTGCTGCCGGGCGGGACGGTCAACCCCGACCGGCTCCGGATGAACCCACAGGCGATGGACTTCGTTCGGGCGTTCTTCCAGCAACAGAAGCCGGTGGCGGCGATCTGCCACGGCCCGTGGTCGTTGGTCGAGACCGGCATGGTCAACGGCCGGACCGTCACCTCATTCCCCAGTCTGCGGACCGACATCCGCAACGCGGGCGGGAACTGGGTGGACCAACAGGTACAGGTCGACAACGGCCTGGTCACCAGCCGCAACCCCGATGACCTTTCTGCCTTCTGCGCCAAGATGGTCGAGGTGTTCGCTCAGGGCGAGAACGTCCGCCAGACGGCGACGGCTTGACGCGACGGGGCTCAGGATCCGGCGCATCGGGGCGGGCCTGGCCCCCACAGCGGTGGCATCCCTGACGCCGCGTTGAGCAGCGGAACAGGGATCACCTCCATACCGCGACCGATGCGCGGATTGAGGTGATTTCCGAGGGGTATGCGGGCCTCTATGGGTTGCGTACCGGACTTCCACGAGCCGGAATGGCTCGGCCGGGGTGCGACCGGATACGGAGGCGACCCGTGACTCAACTAGCAACCCGAGAGGCCGCGCAGGCCAGGCAGGACGACCTACGACGGCGAGGGCGCCGGCTCGGCTGGATGAGTCTCGGTCTGGGCGTGGCACAGCTGGCGGCACCGGACACGGTGCGCCGAATCAGCGGGGTGGACGACTCCTCGACCTCCCGGACCATGGTGCCGCTGGTCGGGGCGCGGGAGTTGGTCCATGCGGCCGGGCTCCTGACGAGCCGGCGCAAGGGCATCTGGGCGTGGACGCGGGTCGTGGGCGACGCGATGGACCTCGCCTCTCTCGGGGTGGCCATCGCCCACCGAAGCGGGCACCGCCGCCGTCGCCTCGTCGGTGTCACCGGCGCCATCGTCGGGATCACGGTGGTGGACCTGCTGACCGCCGTGCAGGCCACCCGCGCCACGAGGATCGGTTCGGCCGTGCCGGTACGAGGCCCACGCGAAGGAGGATCCATGGAGCTGACAGCTACGACAACCATCCGCAAACCCCCGCCCACGGTCTACGCGTTCTGGCGCGACCTGGACAACCTCCCCACGTTCATGGCACACCTCGAGACGATCCGCGCCACCGGCGACCGTACGAGCCACTGGTCCGCCAGCGCGCCCTTCGGCAAGAATGTCGAGTGGGACGCGGAGATCACCGACGAGAACCCCGGGGAGATGATCGCGTGGCGGTCCACCGGGAACGCCGACGTGCCGAACGCCGGCACGGTCCGGTTCGTTCCCGCCCCGGATGGGGTCAGCACCGAGGTGCATGTCGTCATGTCGTACGACATCCCGGGCGGCCCGATCGGCAAGGTGGTCGCCAGGTACTTCGGTGAGGAACCGCACCAGCAGCTGGACGACGACCTGCGGCGGCTCAAGCAGGTGCTGGAGACCGGCCAGGTGGTTCGATCCGAGGGCGCCCCGTGGGGCAAGCGGGCCCGCAAGGAGTTCCCGCAGCGTCCGGCGCAACCGCTGTCGGACTCCGAGCTCGCGAAGGGGGCAGACGCGTGAGGGCGAACACCTGGGCGGGCCGCAACAAGGTCAAGGTCCGTGACGTGCCGGACCCGAAGATCCTCAACGACCGCGACGCCATCGTACGGATCACCTCCACCGCGATCTGCGGCTCGGACCTGCACCTGCTCGACGGGTATGTGCCCACGATGCAGGACGGCGACGTCATGGGTCACGAGTTCATGGGCGAGGTGGTGGAGGTCGGCCGGGGCGTCGATGCGGGTCGGCTGCGCGTCGGGGACCGGGTTGTCGTGCCGTTCCCGATCGCGTGCGGCGCGTGCGGTGCCTGCGCCGCCGAGCTGTACTCCTGCTGCGAGAACTCCAACCCCAACGCCGGGATCGCGGAGAAGATGTTCGGCCACCCGGTTGCCGGGATCTTCGGCTATTCGCATCTGACTGGCGGCTTCGCCGGCGGTCAGGCGCAGTACGCGAGGGTTCCGTTCGCCGACGTCGGTCCGCTGAAGATCGAGGCCGACCTCACCGACGAGCAGGTGCTGTTCCTCTCCGACATCCTGCCCACCGGCTACATGGGCGCCGAGATGTGCGACATCCAGCCCACCGATGTGGTGGCGGTGTGGGGCGCCGGTCCGGTCGGGCAGTTCGCGATGGACAGCGCCCGGGCGCTCGGCGCCGCGAAGGTCATCGCCATCGACAAAGAGCCGTACCGGCTGCAGATGGCCGAGCGGGCGGGCCACACGCCGGTGAACTTCGAGGACGTGGACGTGCGGTCCCGGCTGCTGGAGCTGACCGGTGGGCGGGGGCCGGACAAGTGCATCGACGCGGTCGGCATGGAAGCCAGCCACGGTGCCGCGCATGTGCATGCCTACGACCGGATCAAGCAGGCAGTCCGATCGGAGACCGAGCGCCCGCACGCGCTACGGCAGGCGATCCTGTCCTGCCGCAGCGGCGGCATCGTGTCGGTGATCGGCGTGTACGGCGGCTTCCTCGACAAGTTCCCGGCCGGGGCGTGGATGAATCGGGCGCTGACCCTGCGTACCGGTCAATGCCACGTGCAGCGCTACATGAAACCGCTGTTGCAGCGCATCGAACGTGGGGAGATCGACCCGACCCGGGTCATCACCCACACCCTGCCACTCGACCAGGCGGAACGCGGCTTCGAGATCTTCAAGAACAAGCAGGACAACTGCGAGAAGGTCGTCCTCAAACCCTGACCTGACCACCACGCGCATCCGGCCACCGCGGTACGCCCGGTGGCCGGATGCGGCGTCTGTCCGCGGGCTCCGACCTTCTGCGGACGGCCTGCATTCGCACCTCGGCTCTCCATCTGTTTGCCATGGACGACCCTGGGTAGGCGCAGTCGGTGAGCGGGCCAGACGCAGACCTAGGCACCCGGTCAGACACCAGCCGCGCGGTGGCGTTCAGTGACGCCATCTTCGCCATCATCATCACGTTGCTGGTCCTGGACCTGCGGGTGCCGGACGTTCCTCCTGGCCGCCTTCTGTCCGGCCTCCTCGAGCAGTGGCCCTCGTACGCCGCGTATCTCGCGTCCTACTCGTATGTGGCCGTCGTCTGGCTCAACCACAAGGCGGCGTTCAACCGCATCCAGCAGGTCGATCGCGGCCTGCACTGGATGAACCTGTTCGTGCTGTTCAGCACGGCGTTGCTGCCGTTTCCGACCGCCGTCGTGTCGGACGCGCTGCAGGAGCACAACAACAGGGACCAGCGGGTGGCCGTCGCCTTCTACGCGCTGATCGGCGCGTTGCTGTGCGCTACCTGGCTGGCGTTCTACCACTACCTGGCAAAGAACCCGGACCTGCTCAAGGACCAGGCCAGGGGCGGCTTCTTTCCCGTCGAGCGACTCAGAGCCCTCGTCGGGGTCGTCCTGTACGTCCTCGCGGGGTTGGTCGGCTACCTTGTCGCGCCGTTGATCGGCCTGGCCATCTTCGTCCTTCTGCCCGTCTTCTACGCCATCACCAGCGCTGGCCTGTACCAGTCGCCCGTGGCCCGACGTATCACCCACAGTCCGCCACGACCCTGAGGACGGACGAACCGCCGATTAACCCCGACGGCGGCGGGTACCCGCCGCCATCCGGTTCGAGAGGGGATCCGAGGTGAACTACAACGAGTTCATTCAGTCTGTGGCAGCACGACCCAAGGTTCCGCCCGAAAAGGCCGAACCGATCACCCGCGCCACGCTTGAGACCGTGGCAAAACGGGTCACCGGTGGCCAGGCAAGGGACCTTGCCTCCCAACTCCCCGAGGAGCTACGCGGCCTGGTGTCCAGGCCCACCGAAGATCCGCAACGGTTCGGCCTCACCGAATTCCTCCAACGGGTGCAGTCCCGGGCAGGGGTGGATCACCAGGTGGCCACCGACGGAGCGCGAGCCGTCTTGGACACCCTCCGTGAGGCTGCCAGCGCGAAGGAGTACGGGGACTTCGTCGACCAATTGCCGCAGGAGTTCTGGAAGTTGACCGGGCCGGGGTCGGGACAGCTCCAGCCCCGCCGGATCGGCACCTGATCCCGTTCGGACGTCAGGCGAAGCCCGAGGAGTGCGTGATGACCGAACCGGAGAGCCGGGACACGGGCGCACGGGAGTCGCCGGCGCAACCGCGTGAGCGCGTTGATGGGCAGCGCGACGCCGAGGAAGGCGCAAAATCCGCCGGGCCGGGCGAGAGCCGCAGTGTCGCCGCCGCGCCGACGGGTGCCAAGCCCGGCGAACACCCCCTCATTCCGGAGGGTGGTGCGCACAGCCTTCCTCAGTCGGCTGGTGTACGCAGCAGCAAGACGATGTCAGACCCGGACGTCGTCCTCCAGATCCCGCAGGTCAAGGTTGAGCAGATCTACGTCGAGGTAGACGATCTGGACACCTCTGTTTCTCTGCGAGCACGGCTGGGCAGCCTGCTCCAACTCGACGTGGGCGTTCAGGCGCGTCTCGGCACGGTGAAGGTCGACATCAAGGGCGTCGAGGCCGAGGCGATGCTTGAGGTTCGGCTCGATGAGCTCCGGGGCATCCTCGACAGCGCCCTCCGCACAATCGAGCGGAACCCCCAGATCATCGAGTCGCTGGTGAAGACAGTGGACAACGCCGTGAACCAGGTCGGGCAGACGGCGCAGGAGGCGCTGGGACCCGATGGACCGCTGTCGCAGACGCTGCAGCAGGCGACCCAGCAGGTCGGCCAACAACTCGGGCAGGCCACCCAGCAGCTCGGACAGAGCACTCAGCAACTTGCTCAGAGCAGCGGGACGGTGGCTGGCGGCGGCATGGGGGGTCTCGGCGGCGTGCTGGGCGGGTCTCCGGCCCACGCCGCGTGGCAACGGATGAAAAGGATCGTCAACAGCAGCCAGCCCCTGAGGCAGGTCACGACATGGCTGGTCGGACCGCAGGGGCAACAGCCGCCGAGCTGACTCGACGTCCGCGACGGTGGTGGCAGGACAACGAACCAGGTCACACCAGTTCCGCTGCCCGGGGGGGCATGACTGGCCCAGATTGGTGACCAGGTTGACCGCGACGGCCAGGATGCCGGTTCCGAAGGTGTAAGAGAGCAGCGCATGCCCGAGCGCGATCCGGCGCACGCGGTTGCTTGTCGGTTCGTTCTCGCCCGGGGCATAGGACATGCCGACCGTGAAGGCGACGTACGCGAAGTCGGCGTACGCCGGTGGATCGTCCTGCTTGAAGTCGATGCCGCCATCGTGGCGGTAGTACAGCCGGGCGTATTTGAGTGCGAAGATCGTATTCACCAGCACCCACGCCAGGATCACCGCGACGACGCTGAGGATCACCAGCGTGACAGCCACCACGTCCTGCTGGTCCGAGGCGCGGATGAGCGCCTCAGCCACGGGGCGCTCGGCGTCGACTCACGCACCGCCGCCATCGCCACCGCAACCCAACTCGGCTTGATCCGACGGTGACCCGTACACCACAGAGCCACCGAGCGGCCCCACCGCCCTCTCCTCTGGCCACGGTTCCCGCGACCGTCCCTTGGGGCGTGGTCCGTCGGTCAGCCCAGGCGGGCGGTCACCGCGGCAACCACCTGCTCCTGTTCCGGCACGAGATAGAAGTGGTCACCGGGGAACGTCGCCAACTCGAAGCCGCCGGTAGTCAACTCCCCCCAGGCCCGCACCGTCGACGTGGTGCACGTCGGGTCCTCGGTCCCCAGGTAGGCGGCGATCGGGGCTCGGACCTTCGCCGGTTCGCGCGGCAGGTGGCGGTAGAGCATCCGCAGGTCCCCCCGGAGCGAGGGCATGATCAGCTCGCGGAGCTTCGGTGACCGCAACAGCACCGGATCGACCTCACCCAGGGCGCCGATCCGGCCGAGCAGATATTCGTCGTCGGCGAGATCCGGGTCGAGTTCGACCCGGGAGATGTGCGGCGCGCCGTGTCCCGAGACGAAGAGCACGCTCGGCGTGAACCCATAGCGGGACTCCAGGACCAGGGTGACCTCGTACGCCACCGACGCGCCCATGCTGTGGCCGAAGAACGCGATCGGCCGGTCCAGGTACGGCACGAGCACGTCACTGATCCGTTCGGCGAGCACGTCCATCTGATCCACGCAGGGCTCCAGCAGCCGGTCCTGCCGACCCGGGTAGCAGACCGCCAGCAGATCGGTGGCGCCGTCAAGCAGACCCGCCCACGGTTGGAACACGTTGGCGTTCCCACCGGCGTGCGGGAAGCAGACCAGGCGCAGGTCGGACCGCTCAGCTCGGCGGAAGGTCCGCAGCCACCGGCCACGCACCCCGGCCCCTGTCATCTCCACGTTTCTCCTCCCGCCGGCCGATGCCCGGTCAGTCCGACATCGCCACGAGGATGCGGCGGCTCCCGGTGTAGGGCCGCCGACCGTGCGCCACCAGCACGTTGTCGATCAGCAGCAGGTCACCGACGCGCCAGCCCACGTCGATCGCCGCGTCCAGCCCTCGGTCGCGGATCTGGAACACGTACTCGGCGGGGATCGGGCTGCCGTCGGCGAAGGTGACCGACTGGGGCAGTTCGTCCTGCGTCATCACCTGGGTCATCACCCGAGCGACCTCGTCGTCCAGAGCGGCCGGGTGCCACTGGTCGCTCTGGTTGAACCACACCTCCACCCCCGTTACGGGGTGCCGGGTGGTGGCCGGGCGGACCTGGCTCACCCGCAGCCCTTCCGCGGTCCACGTCCAGGTCGCCCCGGTGCCGTCGAGGAACGCCTCGACCTCCGCCCGGTCCTCGGTCTCAAAGGTCTGCTGCCAGCTCTTGCCCAGCCCCAGGCCGTCGTGCAGGTTCTGCTGGTAGCACACCCCGCCCGCGAAGGCGTCGCGGACCTCCGGGTCGAGAGACTCCAGCCAGTGACGGGCGTCGACCACCGGGGTGGCACCGCCGGTCGGCGCGGCGAGCTGGCAGTAGAACAGCAGGCGGGCCGGCCAGTGCGCGGCGTACGACAGTTCGTTGTGCATGGAGATGGTGTACGGCGCCGGGTACTCGGTCGAGGTGTAGACGTTGCGGCCGACCTTGGTACGTGGCGAGTTGCCATGCACGTAGGCGAGCCGGTTGGGCAGCACCATGTCCATCACCTGGTCCAGCGCGCCCGGCTCGACGCCGAAGCCCCGGAACACCAGCGCCTTCTCGGTGGTGAGTAACGCCGTCAGGTCCAGCTCCCGCAGATGGCCGATCAGCCCGTCAACGGTGGCCGCGCATCCGGCGCTGCTGGGTGTGATCTCGTGCGGCTGCCACATGCCGTGCTCGCTCATCGGTCGGTCTCCTCCACGCCAGGGTCGGTCCTGTGCCGGGCAGCCTGACGTGGGCGGCCATATTTCCTCGATATCGTCGCCGGGCTCAGCCATGCGGGTCGCGACCGGCTGCCGTCGCCGCCAGCTCGGCGTCGGCCCGCTCGGCGTCGGCCCGCTCGGCGTCGGCCCGCTCGGCGTCGGCCCGCTCGGCGTCGGCCCGCTCGGCGTCGGCCCGCTCGGCAGCCGCCTCGGCCCGTTCCGCCTCCGCGGCGGCACGGGTGCCGAAGGCCAGTACCGCGAAGACCGCGATCACCACCATCGTCGCGCCCACGACGGCCAACGCCACCTCGATGCGTGCGGCGTCCAGCAGGAAGCCCGCGAACAGCGCGCCGATCGAGTTGGCGCCCGAGGAGAGCAGCGTGAAGATCGAGCCCGCCCGGCCGCGCAGCTCGTCGGGAGTCGTCCTGAGCAGGTACAGCATCCCGGCCACATTGCCGATCCCGGCGCCGTAATTGATCAACGCCAGGATCACACTGACCGCCACCAGCCCGGGTGCCACGACCAGCAGCGGCATCAGCACCGCCCACACCACGTGGATGCCGATCATCATCCGGCGGATGCCCCACCGGCGCAGGTAGGCGTTACTGGTCATCGCGCCCGCCATGCCGAAGACGCTGTTGACCGCCAGCAGCAGACCGACCGTCGCGGGCGTGCCGTCCCGATCCTTGACCAGCACCACCAGACCGAGGCCGAGAACCTGGAAGAGGATGTTGCTGGCCGCGAAGAGACACAGCGCCCGACGCAGGTAGAGCTTGCCCCAGATGAAGACGACACCTTCCCTGATCTGGGCGACCAGCCCGCCTGCCGCGCCGTCCGGGGGCCGGGACGCCCGCAGGTCCCGTCGGACGAACAGCAGGGTCACCAACGACATCAGGTGCACCCCGGTGGCGAATAGGAACGGTGCGAACCGGGCCACGGCATAGAGCACGGTGCCGGTCGGCTGACCGAGGATGCTGGCGGCATTGGCCCGCGACTCGTTGGCCGCCATCGCCGCGCCCAGTTGGTCGCGGGGCACCACGGCACAGACCGCGGCTCGTTCCGCCAACGCGTAGCAGATGCCGAGGGTGGCCTCCAGGAACGCGACCACCATCAGGTGCGGCAACCGCACCGCGTCGAGCAGCACCACCGCCGCCACGCTGCCGGCTCCGAGAACGCGGCCGGTGGTGCAGACCAACATCGTCGAACGCCGGTTCCACCGGTCGACCAGCGCGCCGGACGGTAGCTGGGCGACGAGGTTCGGCAGCAGCGCGGCGAAGGTGACGAGGCTGGCTGCGGTGGCCGAACCGGTCGACCAGTAGACCAGCAGGGTGTAGCCGATGGAGGTGGCCCGGGCACCGAGCGCGGAGAGCCCCGAGCCGGTCCAGAGCAACAGGAAGTCCCGGTTGCGGGTGAGCCTCGCCGCGCGGCGGGCGGGTCTGCCCGGCGGCTCGACGACCGTCACCGCGTCGTCCCACCCGCACGCGATCGGCACCACTCCAGCACCGCCATAGCGCTGTAGAGCTTGTTCTCCGCCTGACCGAAGGCGATGCTCGCCGGCCCGTCGAGCACCTCCGAGGTCACCTCCTCGCCGCGATGCGCCGGCAGGTCGTGCAGGAACACCGCGTTCGGGCTGTGCCGCCAGAGTTCCTGCTCGACCCGGAACGGGGCGAAGACGTGTCGCCAGTCCGGGTCCGGCTTCACGGTGCCGGTGGTCTGCCAGCGGGTGGTGTAGATGGCGTCGAGATCGCCCGGCAGGTCGGACATGTGGCACCGCTCGACGATGCTCGCCCCACTGATCTCGGCCTGCCGGGTGGCGTCGGCCAGGATCTGGGCGGGCAGGCCGTAACCGGGCGGGGTGCGCAGTTCCAGTTCAACGCCCGGAAACCGAGTGAGCGCCAGGGCGAGGGCGGTGGCCGTGTTGTTGGCCTCCCCCAGGTAGAGCAGGCGCAACCCCTCGATCCGGCCGAACTGCCGCAGCAACGTGGTCAGGTCTGTCAGCGCCTGGGTGGGGTGCTCCTCGGCGCTCATCGCGTTGAGCACCGCCATCCGATTCTGGGCAGACCAGGCCCGCAACTCGGCCGGGTCACCGGCGGTGCGGGCGACCAGCACGTCGAGCATGCCGGACAGCACCCGGCCGGTGTCGGCGCTGGTCTCCCCGGTGTTGGTCTGCAGGTCCTGCGGGCCGTACTGGATCACGCCGGCGCCGAGCCGCAGTGCGGCGCTGGTGAAGGCGGTCCGGGTACGCGTCGAGGTCTTGAGGAAGTAGACCCCGGCGACCTGCCCGGCGAGCGGACTCCCGCACTCCCCGGCCGCGAACGCGGCGCCCCGGGCGACGATCGAGTAGAGGTCGCCATCGGTCAGGTCGCGGATCGACACCAGGTGCCGCACCTGCTGGACGGTGGGGTCGGTGACCGTCGCGGAGACGCTCGGAAAGGTCCTCATCACATGTCCTCCGTCCGTGCGGTGTTCGACATCAGCAGCGACATGACCTCGTCGCCTGCCTCGCCGTTGGTCAGCAGCACCAGCCCGGCCCCGTCCGGAACCCGACCGGTGACGAGCGCCCGGTAGCCGGTGATGTGGCCCCGGTGGGTGAACTCCACGTGTGTTCCAGCACTCCCCTCGATGCGGTCCACCATGCAGCCGAGCCCGAAGACGCCGCCCGGGCCCGCGGTCAGTTGTGCCCTCACCGTTTCCAGGCTGAGCAGGGCCGGATCACCCTGGTAGGCGGTCTGGATCTCACTGGTCAGCGCGGCCAGGTCGGTAGCGGTGGTCCAGAGGCCGGCTGCCGCCAGGTCCGCACGCACCGCCCAACCGTGTGGGTGTGGCTCGCCCCGTTCGTCGTGCCCGGCTGCCACCGGCCGGCCGGACGTCTCCGGAAAGCTCTGGTCGAAGCTGCTGCCGGTCATCCCCAGTGGTGCGAAGACCAGCTCGGCCATCAGGTCGGCGAAGGATGTCAGGGTGACGTCCTCCATGAGCTGCTGGACCACCACGAAGTGGCTGTTGCGCTCCACCGCGACCGGGTCGGGCGCGTCGAGCGCCCGCACCGGTTCGGTGGGCACGCCACGGCCGAGCAGCAGGTCCGACAGCGGCGGTACCGGGCCTCCGCGCGGATGTCCGCTGCTGCCCGTCGAGGTCAGGCCGGCGACGTGGCCGAGCAGTTGCCGCAGCGTCACCGGCCGGTCGGCGGGCAACTGCCACCCCTTGAGGTACGCGTTGACGTCCGCGTCGAGCTGGAGTGCTCCCCTGTCGACCAGGGCCAGCGCACCCACCGCCGCGACCAGCTTGCTGACCGAGCCCACCTGGAAGATGGTCTCCGGGGTCACCGGGGCGTCACCGCCCGCCGTGCAGTGCCCGACAGCAAGGACCTGCACCAACTCGCCGTCCGCGAGCACGGCCAGCGACGCGCCGGGCACCCGCGCCTCGGCGAGCAGTGGAGCGACCCGGGGCAACGGCGCGATCCGGGGCAGCGCCATGGCTCGCGCCGCACCGGGCCTCGGGGCCGTAACGGCCACGGTGAGCGCGGCGGCGAGGTCTGCCAGCGGTTGGTCCATCATCGCCTGTTGCAGGGTGAGCGGGAGGCCGGCCTGCCGGGCCGCGGTGACCACGGGCACCACCAGCAGTGAATGCCCGCCAAGGGCGAAGAACCGGTCCTGACGACCGACCCTGGGCACGTCCAGCACCTCGGCCCAGATCCCGGCGAGGATCGTCTCGGCCGGACTCAGCGGCGGGGCGATCTCCGCCTCCGTCCGCGGTGGCACCGCCGGCAACGCCCGCAGGTCCACCTTGCCGTTGGGATTGAGCGCGATGGCGTCGACCGGCACGAAGGCCGCCGGGACCAGGGCCGCGGGCAGCCGCCGGGCGCAGTGCCCGGCCAGGTCGTCGGCACCGCCCACGTGGTACGCGATCAGCTGGTTGCCCCCGCCCGGAGCCGGGCGGGCCACCACCGCCGCGTCGCGTACGGCGGAGTGTTCGAGGAGCACCGCGCGGATCTCGCCCGGCTCGACCCGGTGCCCACGGATCTTCACCTGGTCGTCGACCCGGCCGAGCAGGTCGAGTTGCCCGTCCGGCAACCAACGGCCGCGGTCACCGGTGCGGTACAGCCGGGAGCCCGCCGGCCCGTACGGGTCGGGCACGAACCGGGCGGCCGTGTGTCCGGGCCGTCCGGCGTACCCCCGAGCCAGTTGCGGTCCACCGAGGTAGACCTCGCCGACCGCGCCGACAGGCACCGGATTCAGCCGAGCGTCCAGCACGTAGGTACGCATCCCGCCGAGCGGCCGGCCGACCGGCGCGACCTGGCCGGTGAGCGCGCCGGTCAGCGGGTAACGGCTGACGGCGACCGTCGCCTCGGTCGGTCCGTACTCGTTGAGCAGCACGGTCCGTGGTGCGAGTTTCTGCCATCGCGCGCAGGTCCGCGCGGTGAGCGCCTCGCCGCCCAGCACCAGCACCGGGGTCAGCGCGGCTGCCTGCTCGCTCGACAACTGCCCGGCGAGCAGGTCCAGATGACTCGGGGTCAGCTTGACGAAGCTGAACGGCCCCGCCGCGGCCAGCCGCGGGCCGAGTTCGTCCAGCCCGGCGTCGGTCGGCATCAGCCACAGCCGCTGCCCGGCGACCAGCGGCGCCCAGATGGTGGTCACCACCATGTCGAAGGCGACCGACGAGAACAGTGCCGCGCCACCCACCCGGTCGGCGACGAGCTCGTCCACCGCCCAGTTCAGGTAGCCGGCCAGGCTGCGGTGGCTGACCTGCACACCGTTGGGCCGTCCCGTCGACCCCGACGTGAAGATCACGTACGCGAGCTGGTCCGGGTCGGTGCGGCCGGGCGGCTGGTCGTCGGGGCCGGCCGCGATCGGCCCCGCGTCGACGTCCAGCAGCACCCGGTCGACGCCGGTGAACCGGTCGACGTAGGCGCTGCTGGTGACCACGACGGTGGCCCCGGCCTGGGTGAGCATGGACGCGATCCGCGCCGCCGGGTACGACGGGTCGATCGGCAGGTACGCCCCGCCCGCCCGCCAGATGCCCAGCAGGGTCGTGACGAGGTCGGCACCCCGGTCGAGCAGCACTCCCACCACCCGCTCCGGCCCGACCCCCCGCTCCCGCAGGTGCCAGCCGAGGCGGTTCGCCGCCGCGTCGAGGCCGGCGTAGCTCAGCTCGCCGACCGCCTCGGTGTCGCCCGCGATGGCGGCCCTGTCCCGCACCAGGTCGGGCACCATGCCGGGCTCCGGCGCGTTGCCGTCGGTCGCCCCGACCCAGCCCACCAGCACGTTGTGCCGTTCCGCCTCGGGCAGCCGGATCGCGCGGGCGTCGCCGTCCGGGTCCGCCACCATCGCGTCGAGCACGAGCCGGTACATCGCGGCCAACCGCTCGACCTCGGCCCGCTCCAGGTGGTCGCTGTCGCTGCTCAGCTCCAGGTGCCCGGCGACCGCCGAGACGGCCAGGGCGAACTCCGAGCTGGCGGCGGCGTACCGGGGGCCCGCCTCGACGTGCTCACCGACCACCTCGTTGAAGTCGAGGTAGCTGAAGTAGACGTCGAGCAGGCGGGTGCCGGAACCCGCCGGTCGGATCGCCGGCGCGGGGTAGCGCCGGTGCGGCCACATTTCGACCTCCGTGGCGTGCACCCGGCGGACCAGTTCGGTCCAGGTGGCGCAGTCGCGCTCGTACGGGAACGGCAGCGTGTTCAGCGACATGGCGTACACCCGCTCGCTGCCCGGCATGTCCGGCCGGGTGTGGCAGACCAGGCCGCTGTAGAACCGGGGCTCGTCGGTGAGCTGGCCGAGCACCGTCAGGTGCGCGGCGTGCAGCACCGCCTTGAGCGAGACGCGCGCGCTGGAGGCCAGCGCGCGAAGCCCTGGTTCCAGGTCTCGGAACGGCACCCGGGCGGTGTGGGCGGTACGCGTCGGCGGCGGCGATGTGGGCAGCCAGCCGGTGGGGAAGGTGAACTTCACGCACCGCTCCATCAGGTCCTGCCAGTACCGTCGGTCCACCGGAGACTCCAGGGCGCGACGTTCCCCTGCGATGAAGTCGGCGAACCGCACCTCCGGCAGGGGCTCCGGCTCAGGCCCGGCACCGAGGCGCATCGAGCGGTAGCGGTCGAGGATCGCCGCGACCAGCGCGTGCAGGCTCCAGCCCTCGACGACCACGTGGCAGATCGTCAGCACCAACCGCCAACTCCGGTCGGTCTCCCGGCAGACGGTGAACCGCAGCAGCGGCGCCCGCTCGACGTCGAACGGCGACGCGTACTCCACGGCGACGAGGCGGCGCAGCTCGGCCTCCCGGTCCTCCTCGGACAACCCGCGCAGGTCGTGCGGCACGACCGGCACCCGCACGGCTGGATGCACCAGCTGCATCGGCACCGAGTAGCCGGTCGGGTCCACCGAGGAGCGCAGAACCTCGTGCCGGTTCACCACGAGGTCCACCGCCTCGCGCAGCGTCGCCAGGTCCAGCGGGTCGTCCTCGCGGACGAGGAAGGACGTCACGTTGTGGTAGTGGTTCCATCCGTTGTCGGCCAGCATCTCCAGCAGCATGCCGAGCTGCACCTGGGACAGCGGGTACGCGTCGGTGAGGCCATCCGGCAGCAAGGCCCGGTCCGGCGCGGACACCAGCTCGAACGGCTCCACCGGGCGGTCGACGTGCACCGGTCCGGTGCGGTCGACCAGCGCGGCGCACAGCCGGGAAACGGTTTGCAGGTCCATCACGTCCGCGACCGAGACGTCGAAGCCGGCCGTCCGCAGCGTGCTGGCCAGCACCAGCGCCTTGATCGAGTGGCCACCCAGCTCGAAGAAGCCGTCCTCGACGCCCACCGCCGGCAGGCCCAGCACCTGCGCCCAGATCCCGGCGACCCGTTCCTCCAACGCGGTACGCGGACCGACCATGGCCCGCCCGTCGCCGGGATCGCCGTCCTGCGGCGCGGGCAGCGCGCGCCGGTCGAGCTTGCCGCTGTTGTTGCGGGGCAGCTGGTCCAGCGTCACGAAGGCCGACGGGATCATGTAGTCCGGCAGCGTGCGGGCCAGCGCCGCGCGCAGCTCACCCGTGCTCGGCCGCTGCCCGGACGCTCCGGCCAGGTATCCGACCAATCGTGGATCGCCGGCAGTGTCCTCGCGCAGGACGACCGCCGCCTCGGCGACCGCCGGCAGCGCGGCCAGCGCCGACTCCACCTCGCCCAACTCGATCCGGTAGCCGCGAAGCTTGACCTGGTCGTCGAGCCGTCCGAGGAACTCCACGCTGCCGTCGGGTAGGCGGATCCCCAGGTCGCCGGTGCGGTACATCCGGCTGCCGGCGGGGCCGTAGGGGTCGGGCACGAACCGCTGGGCGGTCAGCGCCGGTTGGTTCAGATAGCCCAGGGCCACGCCGTGTCCGGCCAGGTGGATCTCGCCGGGCACACCGAGCGGCGTCGGGTGCCCCTGCTGGTCGAGTACGTACATGCGCAAACCGGCCAGCGGACGCCCGATCCGGCTGCCCACCCCGGCAGCGAGGTCGGCGCGGGTGACCCGGTGATAGCTGGAGTAGACAGTGGTCTCGGTGATCCCGTACATGTTGACGAGGGCGATCCGGGCCAGTCCGAGCCGATCGACCCACGGGGCGAGTTCGGCGAAGTCCAGCCGCTCGCCGGCCAGGACGACCGCGCGCAGCACCAGTCGCCGCAGCCGCTGGTCACCGTCGGCGGCCAGCCGAACCAGTCCCCGGAAGGCCGTGGGGGTCTGGGCCAACAGAGTGACCTCCTGCTCCACCAGCAGGTCGAGCAGATCCTCCGGCACCCGGGCCACCGCCGGCGGCACCACCACCAGTCGGCTGCCATGCAACAGCGCACCCCACAACTCCCACACCGAGACGTCAAAGGCGTACGAGTGGAACAGCGCGACCACGTCGGTCTCGTCGGTGGCGTAGTGCTCCTGCGCGCTGTCGAGCAGCCTCAGCACGTTGGCGTGGCTGACGCAGACACCCTTCGGGCGGCCGGTCGAGCCGGACGTGTAGATGACGTAGAGCGGGTCGTCGGCGTCGTTCACCGCGGCCGGGTCGGTCTCCGGGTGGCCGGTCAGGTCGGTGCGGTCGAGCAGCACCAGATGCCCGTCGTGACCGGCGAGCGCGTCGACGTGGGCACCCGTGGCGACCACCGTCCCGGCGGCTGCGTCGGCGAGCAGGTACGCGATGCGCTCGGCCGGCTGGGTCGGGTCCAGCGGCAGGTAGGCGGCACCGGCCTTGAGCACGCCGAGCAGGGCGGGCACCAGGTCCGCACCTCGATCCAGGCAGACACCGACCACCGCGCCCCTGCCCACACCGACGGCCCGCAGGTGCCCGGCGAGCCGGTTGGCCTGTGCGTCTACCTGCGCGTACGTCAGTCGGGTCGGGCCGGCGACCACCGCTACCGCGTCGGGTGCGGCGGCCACCCGAGCCTGGAACAGCTCGACCACCGTGCCGGTCGCCGGCTCCTCGACGCCGGTGTCGACCACGCCCAGCAACCGCTCCCGCTCGCCACCGGGCAGGTGGACAGCCTGCGCGTCACCGGCCGGGTCGGCGACCATCGCCGCCAGCACAGCCCGGTACATGCCGGCCAGCCGCTCCAGATTTGCTCGGGAGAGCACGTCGCTGCGGCTGGATAGCTGGTAGTTGCCCCGGTGCGCGAAGACCGACAGCTCGAACTCGGTGGCGCCGTCGCCGGCGCTGCCGACGACGACCGGCTCGGTGCCGGTCATGGTCGCCGACTGCCCGGCGCGGGAGAAGTCCTGGTAGTTGAAGAGCACCCGCAGCAGCCGCTGACCGCTGCCCCGCTGGATCTCCGCCAGCGGGAGCCGCCGGTGCGGCCAGAGGTCTACCTCCTGGTCGAAGACCGCCGTCACCAGGTCGCGCCACGTCCGGGCGGTGCGCTCGTATCCGAACGGCAAAGTGTTGAGATACATGCCCTGCACCCGGTCGGCCCCGAGCACCTCGGGCCGGGCGTCGCAGACCAGCCCGGCGTGGAAGCTCTGCTCGGTGGTGAGTTGGCTGAGCACCTTCAGGTGCGCCGCGTGCAGCGCCGCCTTGACCGAGACGCCGGCCGCGGAGGCGAACCGTGCGACGGCCTCGTCCAGATCGGTGACGTCGACGGTCGTCGAGATGGCCGTCGGATCGCCCGGCTCACCCCAGCCCGCGGGGAGCACGAACGGGTTGCGCCCGTCGACCACCGTGCGCCAGTAGTCCCGGTCCTCGTCGGACGCCAGCGCGGACAGCTCGGCGGCGATGAAGTCGGCGTACCGCACCACCGGCTGTTCGGTTTCGGTGGGGCTCCGCCCGTCGGCCAGGTCGGCGTAGACGGCCAGCAGTTCGGCGAGCAGTTGTGCGCTGCTCCAGCCCTCGGTGACCGCGTGGCAGATGGTGAAGCTCAGCCACCAACTCGCGTCGCCGTCCTGGTGCGCGGCGACGCGCAGCAGTGGCGCGACAGCCAGGTCGAAGGGGGTGGACCGCTCGGTCGCGACGAACTCCTCGAAGCGTCGCACCTGCTCATCGGCCGGCACGTCGCGACCGTCCACCACGGTCACCTGCGGGGTCACCTCGGCGTGAACGAGCTGCATCGGCACCGAGTAACCGGTCAGGTCGAACGATGTGCGCAGGATCTCGTGCCGGGCGACGACCGTCGCGACGGCGGCCCGCAGCGCGTCGGCCGAGAGCGGTCGCCCGTCGCGGACCTGGTGGGCGATGACGCTGTGGTAGGCCGCCCGGGCTCCGCTGGTGGCCAGCTCGACGAGCATGCCGAGTTGGGTCTGCGCGGCGGGGTAGGCGTCGGTGAGGTCGTCCGGCAGCGCGGCCCGGTCCGCGTCCGACAGCAACGCGAACGGCGCCACCGGCTCCCACTCGTCAACGCCCTC